>NZ_JBIVTI010000001.1:0-1593130 GCF_044756645.1 Microbacterium sp. NPDC091676
GTCACATTCCGAACCCGGAAGCTAAGCCTCACAGCGCCGATGGTACTGCAGGGGGGACCCTGTGGGAGAGTAGGACACCGCCGGACTCCTTTTAGTCGAAATGGCCACCCATCGTTGGGTGGCCATTTTGCGTTTACAGAACGAAGAGAACAGGGAGCACCATGCCGGAAGAGGAAGAGCGCCGTCCGCGTCGCAACGACGACAGGAACCAGCGCAACGAACGTCCTTCCGGAGGTCGCCCCGTATACCGTGACGGCGGATCTCGTGCCGGCTCCGGTGACCGCGCCCCGCGTCGCGAAGGTGGCTACAACCGCGACGGTGGTGCCCCTCGTCGTGAGGGTGGCTACAACAACCGTGACGGTGCCCCGCGTCGTGAGGGCGGCTACAACAACCGTGACGGTGCCCCGCGTCGTGAGGGCGGCTACAACCGTGACGGTGCCCCGCGTCGTGAAGGCGGCTACAACAACCGCGACGGTGCGCCCCGCCGCGAGGGCAGCTACAACCGCGACGGTGGTGCGCCCCGCCGTGAGGGTGGCTACAACCGTGACGGTGGTGCTCCGCGTCGCGAGGGTGGCTACAACAACCGCGATGGTGGTGCTCCGCGTCGCGAAGGTGGTTACAACCGCGACAGCGCTCCGCGTCGCGAAGGTGGCTACAACCGCGATGGTGGTGCGCCTCGTCGTGAGGGTGGTTACAACCGTGATGGTGGTGCGCCTCGTCGCGAAGGTAGCTACAACCGCGACAGCGCTCCGCGTCGCGAAGGTGGCTACAACCGCGATGGTGGTGCGCCTCGTCGTGAGGGTGGCTACAACCGTGACGGTGGTGCGCCTCGTCGCGAGGGTGGCTATAACCGGGACTCCGGCCCCCGTCGCGAGGGTGGCTACAACCGTGACGGTGGTGCCCCGCGTCGCGAGGGTGGCTACAACCGCGATGGTGGTGCGCCTCGTCGCGAGGGTGGCTACAACCGCGATGGTGGTGCGCCTCGTCGCGAGGGTGGCTATAACCGGGACTCCGGCCCCCGCCGTGAGGGTGGTTACAGCCGCGATGGTGGTGCCCCTCGTCGTGAGGGCGGGTTCGAGCGTGAGCGGGGGAGCGACCGTTCGCGGTCTTTCCCGCAGCGTGGCGGCGCCGGGCGGGAACGTCCGGCCAACGCGGCCAACGAGCGTCCGCGGTTCGATGAGCCCCGCCTTCCGGATGAGGTCACCGCGCGCGACCTGCACCCGTCCGCGCGCAACGAGCTGAAGACCCTCAGCAAGGAGAACGCCGAGTTCGTCGCCCGGCACCTGGCGATGGCGTCCCGGCTGATCGACGAGGATCCCGCTCTGGCGCACGAGCATGCGCTGGCGGCCTCGCGCCGTGCCGGCCGGATTGCGATCGTCCGCGAGACTCTCGGCATCACCGCCTACGCGACGGGCGACTTCGCGCTGGCGCTGCGCGAGCTGCGCACCTATCGCCGGATCTCCGGCAAGGACGACCAGATCGCCCTCATGGTCGACAGCGAGCGCGGCATCGGGCGTCCCGACCGCGCCCTCGAGACCGGCCGTGCCGTGGACCGATCGGCCCTCACCACGCCCGTGCGGGTCGCCCTCGCGATCGCGATGTCGGGTGCCCGGCTCGACCAGGGAGACCTCGAGCTGGCGCTCGGAGAGCTCGAGATCCCGGAGCTGGACCCGGACCGTGCGTTCGAGTGGAGCCCGGCACTGTTCTCTGCGCGCGCCGCCGTCCTGGAAGACCTCGGGCGCGGGGAGGAAGCGGAGTTCTGGGCGCACCGTGCCGAAGTCGCCGCCGAAGCCCTCGGCGTCGATGAGGCCGGCGACGAGGAGCTCTACGTGGAGGACGGTCTCATCGAGGACGAGTTCTCCGACGACGAGTCCTCCGAGGACGTCGCTTCTGTCGAGGACGTCGCTTCTGTCGAGGACGTCGCTTCTGTCGAGGACGTCGCCGACGACGCGACCGACGCCGACGACGCGACCGACGCCGACGACGCGACCGACGCCGACGACGCGACCGAAGCTCCCGACGCGACCGATACCCCCGAGCCCGCGGAGCCGTCCATCGAGGACGAGGTGCGCGAGCTGCTCGGCGAGGACGACGAGACGGAAGACGACGAGACGGAGGACGACTCGCCCTCCGCGCCCGAGAAACCGGAGGCGTAGTGGGACTCTTCACACCGAAGGCGCGGAAGCGACCCGCGGGACAGACGCCCCTCCAGGGCGTGGACACCGTCCTCGCTGATCTGGACGGCGTGGTCTACGCCGGTCCCGGCGCGCTGCCGCATGCGGTGGAGAGCCTGAACGCGGCGGCGCACGCGGTGCGTCTCGGCTACATCACCAACAACGCCTCCCGCACCGACGCCTCCGTGGCCGCGCACCTCACGAGTCTCGGACTCGATGTCGCTCCGCAGGACGTCGTCACGAGCCCGCAGGCGGCGATGCGCCTGCTGTCCGGGATCGTGCCGGCGCCGGCGACCATCCTCGTGGTGGGCGGCGACGGCCTCGTCGACGAGGTGCAGAAGGCCGGCTACACGGTGACCCGCAGCGCCGAGGATGCACCGGAGGCCGTGGTCCAGGGGTTCGCCCCCGAGGTGGCCTGGACCGATCTCGCCGAGGCGGCGTTCGCCCTCAAGGTCCCCGAGGACGAGGGCGGCATCCCCTGGATCGCCACGAACACCGACTGGACGATCCCGCGCGAGCGCGGCGTCGCGCCGGGGAACGGCACCCTCGTCTCCGCCGTCCACACGGCCATCGGTCGTCTGGCGACGGTGGCGGGCAAGCCGGAGACTCCGATCTTCGAAGAGGCGCTCGCCCGCTTCGGGGCGACGAAGGCGCTCTTCATCGGCGACCGTCTCGACACCGACATCATGGGCGCGAGCCGTGCAGGAATCGAGTCCGCGCTCGTGCTGACCGGCATCGACCGTCCCAAGCACGTCCTCGCCGCGCCCGAAGGATCGCGGCCGACCTACATCCTCGGCGACCTGCGCGGCCTGCACGAGCCGTATCCCGAGCCCGTGGTGACCGACGGCGTCTACGATGTGAACGGTGCCGCCGTCCGCGTCCACGGCGCGGATGTCGAGATCGTGGCGGAGTCCGGCGACCAGCTCGACCTGCTCCGGGCCGGTGCCGCCGCCATCTGGGCCTCCGGCACGCCCGTCTTCGTGCTGCGGGTTCCGGAGCGGCTGTACGCCGACCCGTTCCACCGCCCCTGAGCCACGCGTGGCGCCGCCGACCGTCGGCGGCGCCGCGTACAGTGGAAGCGTGAGCGACGAGACGACGAGCAGCGCGCCGACGGACGGCCTGTGGAGTCGTCTGCGCCTGATCGAAGGGCAGCCGCTCGCCGCACGCGCCGACGCCTACTCGGCCCTGCACGACGACCTCTCGCGACGGCTCGAGAGCGGATCCCGGCTGGAACAGCGGGAGACCCCGGGACCACGATGACGCGACTCGACGCCGCCCTCGCTCTCCGAGGACTCGCCCGTTCGCGCACGCACGCCGCCACCCTGATCGCCGACGGCCTCGTGAGCGTCGACGGCCGCCCGGTCGTCAAGGCCTCGACCGCGGTCGACGACTCGAACACGATCACGGTCGCCGGCGCGGACCACTACGTCAGCCGCGCCGCGCACAAGCTCGTCGCCGGGCTCGACGGCTTCGGCATCCCGGTGCAGGGACGCCTCGCGCTCGACATGGGTGCCTCGACCGGCGGATTCACGCAGGTCCTGCGCGAACGCGGCGCGCGCCGCGTGCTCGCCGTGGACGTCGGGCATGGCCAGCTCGCCCCCTCGGTCGCCGCCGACCCCGGCGTCACGGCCGTCGAGGGCTTCAACGTGCGGCACATGGACCGGGAGAGCCTCGCCGCAGCGACGGGGGAGCCCGCGCCGCCCGATCTGGTGGTGGGCGACCTCTCCTTCATCTCGCTCGAGCTCGTGCTTCCCGCGGTGGTCTCCGTCGCCGCGCCGGGTGCCGACGTGCTGCTGCTGGTCAAACCGCAGTTCGAGGTCGGGCGGACGGCCGTGCGCGGCGGTCTCGTCACCGACCCCGCCACCCGTGCAGACGCCGTCGCCCGCGTGGTGTGGAGCGCGTGGGACGCGGGGCTGGGGATGGCGGGGATCGTCTCCTCCCCGATCCTCGGGACTCACGGCAATGCGGAGTATCTCGTGCACCTCGTGCCGGGCGGCGGGAGCAATCCGACAGAATGGATGGACACCATCAACCGGCTGGCAGGGGGACGATGAACGAGCGCAGGATCCTGGTCGTCGCCCATGCGGGCCGCGTCGACACCGTCGCGGCCGCCCGTCGGGTGGTCGATGCCCTCCGGGGCGCGGGAGTGCGCCCCGTGCTGGCGGCCGACGACCACGCGGAGCTCTCCGCGGTCGATGTGTTCTTCGCGGACGTCGAGGTGCTGGATGCCTCCGCCGGTCCGGCGTCCCTCGAGCTCGCGATCGTGCTCGGCGGCGACGGCACGATCCTCCGTGCGGCGGAACTCGTCCGCGACAGCGGCGCCCCGGTGCTCGGCATCAACATGGGACACGTCGGCTTCCTCGCGGAGATCGACCGGGACGACATGGACGACGCGATGCGACGCGTCATCGCCCGCGACTACGAGGTCGAGGAGCGCCTGGCGCTGTCGGTGCGCGTCAAGGACAGGTCCGGCGACGTCGTCTTCGAGACCTGGGCTCTGAACGAGGCGACCGTCGAGAAGGCGAGCCGTGAGCGCATGATCGAGGTGGTGCTCGAGATCGACGGGCGCCCCCTGTCGAGCTTCGGCTGCGACGGCATGGTCATCTCCACCCCGACCGGATCGACCGCCTACAACTTCTCCGCCGGCGGACCCGTCATCTGGCCGACGGTCGAGGCCATCGCGGTGGTCCCGCTGTCGGCACACGCCCTGTTCGCGAAGCCGCTCGTGGTGAGCCCCGATGCGGCCGTGGCCATCGAGATGCTGGAGCGGACGGACGGCTCCGGCATCCTCTGGTGCGACGGCCGTCGTTCCCACGACCTCCCGCCGGGCGCCCGCGTCGTGGTGCGTCGCTCGTCGCGCCCGGTCCGCCTCGCGCGCCTGCATCCGACCGCGTTCACGAACCGTCTCGTCCGCAAGTTCCAGCTGCCGGTCGAGGGCTGGCGCGGGCAGGAGCGGAGGAGCGACGCATGATCGAGGAGATGCGCATGCAGGGGCTCGGCGTGATCGCCGACGCCGTCCTGCCGCTCGGCCCCGGCTTCACGGCCATCACCGGAGAGACGGGCGCGGGCAAGACCATGGTCGTCACCGGGCTCGGGCTGCTCCTCGGCCAGCGCGCCGATTCGGGCGCCGTGCGCAAGGGAGCCGCGCAGGCCTCGGTGGCCGGGGTGTGGATCGTGCCCGAGAAGGGTGAGGTCGCCGACATCGTGGCCGAGGCCGGGGGAGAGCTGGAGCCGGCCGGTGCGGGCACCGCCGAGCTGTATGTGTCGCGCACCCTCAGCGCCGAGGGCCGCAGCCGTGCGAGCGTCGGCGGGCGCGCCGCGCCGGCGGGAGTGCTGTCCTCGCTCGCGGACGAGCTCATCGTCGTGCACGGACAATCCGAGCAGCTGCGGCTGCGGTCGGCCGCCGCGCAGCGCGACGCCCTCGACCGCTTCGGCGGCGAACCGATCGCTCGGGCGCTGGAGGAGTACCAGGCCGCGTTCGAGCGCTGGCGAACGCTCGACGCCGAGATCATCGACATCACCGCGAACCGTGACCGGCGTGCCGAGGAGGCCGCCCGGCTGCGGGAGGATCTCGCCCTGATCGAAGCCACCGCCCCGGAAGAGGGGGAGGACGAGGAGCTGACGGCTCGTGCCGAGCGCCTCGCGAACGCGGAGGAGCTCCGCCTCGCGGCCGCGCTGGCGCACGGCACTCTCTCGAACGAGGAGGGCGAGCCCGATGCGTCGGCGCTGGTCGCGGAAGCGCGCCGAGCGATCGAGCGCGTGTCGGACCCGAAGCTGGCGGAGGTCGCGGAGACCCTGGCCGACATCGGCTACCGGATCGCCGACGCCGCCGGTGTGCTCTCCGGCTTCCTCGCCGACCTCGACGAGTCCGGCCCCCATGAGCTCGCTGCCGTCGAGGAGCGCCGGGCCGCGCTCGGCGTCCTCATCCGTCAGCACGGTTCGCTGGCGGAGGCGCTGGCGCTGTGGCAGACCGGGTCCGCGCGGCTGGCGGAGCTCGACGACGACGGGGAGCGCCTGGAGCGCCTTTCCGCCGAGCGCGACGAGGCCAGGGCGGAGCTCGACGCCCGCGCCGACGCTCTCACCGCCGCGCGGAGCGAGGCCGCCGTCCGGCTCGGTAAAGCCGTGACCGCCGAACTCCACGCGCTGGCGATGCCGGACGCGCGCCTGGAGGTCTCCGTGGCCCCGGGCGCCGAGAGCACTCACGGACGAGACGACGTCGCCATCCTGCTCGCCCCGCACCCCGGCGCCGAACCCCGTTCGGTGGCCAAGGGGGCCTCCGGCGGCGAGCTGTCGCGGGTGATGCTCGCGATCGAGGTCGTCATCGCGGCGACCGACCCGGTGCCCACCTTCGTGTTCGACGAGGTCGACGCGGGCATCGGCGGCGCGGCGGCGATCGAGGTGGGGCGGCGACTCGCCCGACTCGCCGAGAAGTCGCAGGTGATCGCCGTCACCCATCTCGCGCAGGTCGCCGCCTTCGCGAACAACCATCTCACCGTCGTGAAATCGCACGACGGCGCCGTCACCGCCTCCAGCGTGCGGCGGCTCGACGGGGAGGAGCGCGAGGCCGAGATGGCCCGTCTGCTCTCCGGACTCGCGGATTCCGATGCCGCACTCACCCACGCCCGCGAGCTTCTCAGCCTCGGCGTCTGAATGAACTGTTAGGATAGAAGCCCGTGATGAACTCTTCTTCTGCGGGGCCCAAGAACGACACGACCAAGCACATCTTCGTGACTGGTGGTGTCGTTTCGTCTTTGGGCAAGGGGCTCACCGCGGCCAGCCTGGGCAACCTCCTGACCGCTCGCGGACTCCGCGTGGTCATGCAGAAACTCGACCCGTATCTGAACGTCGATCCGGGCACCATGAACCCGTTCCAGCACGGCGAGGTGTTCGTCACCGACGACGGTGCGGAGACCGACCTCGACATCGGCCACTACGAGCGCTTCCTCGACATCAACCTGTCCGAGGCGGCCAACGTCACGACCGGACAGATCTACTCGCAGGTGATCGCCCGCGAGCGCCGCGGCGAGTACCTCGGCGACACCGTGCAGGTCATCCCGCACATCACCGACGAGATCAAGCGCCGCATGCGGCTGCAGGCGACCGAGGACCCGCGTCCCGACGTGATCATCACCGAGGTCGGCGGCACGGTCGGCGACATCGAGTCGCAGCCGTTCCTCGAGGCCGCGCGCCAGCTTCGTCACGAGCTCGGCCGCGACAGCGTGTTCTTCGTGCACGTCTCGCTCGTGCCGTTCATGGGTGCGTCCGGTGAGCAGAAGACCAAGCCGACCCAGCACTCGGTCGCCGCGCTCCGTCAGGTCGGCATCCAGCCCGACGCGCTCGTGCTCCGCAGCGACCGCCCGGTGAGCGCGAGCAACCGCAACAAGATCGCCCTGATGTGCGACGTCGACGTCGAAGGCGTCATCAACACCGTCGACCTGCCGAGCATCTACGACATCCCGTCGACCCTCAACGAGCAGGGCCTCGATTCCTACATCGTGCGTCGCCTCGGCCTCGACCAGAAGGCGGACGACGTCGACTGGACGCGCTGGAACAAGGTGCTGCACGCGGTGCACAACCCGAAGCACGAGGTCACGATCGGTCTCGTCGGCAAGTACATCGACCTTCCGGACGCCTACCTGTCCGTGACCGAGGCCCTCAAGGCGGGCGGCTTCGCACAGGAGACCAAGGTCAACATCCGCTGGATCCCGTCCGACCTCTGCGAGACCCCCGAGGGTGCGCAGGAGCAGCTGGCCGAGCTCGACGGCATCTGCGTGCCCGGCGGCTTCGGCATCCGCGGCATCGAGGGCAAGCTGGGTGCGCTGAAGTTCGCCCGCGAGCAGGGCATCCCGACCCTCGGCCTCTGCCTGGGGCTGCAGTGCATGGTCATCGAGTACGCGCGCGACGTGGCCGGGATCGCCGGAGCCTCGTCCAGCGAGTTCGATCCGGACACCGCCGAGCCCGTCATCGCGACCATGGCCGAGCAGATCGAGATCCTCGACGGCGGTGACCTGGGCGGCACCATGCGCCTCGGCCTCTACCAGGCGGCTCTCGCGGAAGGCTCGCTGGCGCGCGAGGTCTACGGTGCCGCCGAGGTGTCCGAGCGTCACCGTCACCGCTACGAGGTCAACAACGCCTACCGCGATCGCCTGTCGGAGGCCGGTCTGGTCTTCTCGGGCCTCAACCCGGAGCTGGACCTCGTCGAGTACGTCGAGCTGCCGCGCGACGTGCACCCGTACTACATCGCCACGCAGGCCCACCCGGAGCTCCGCTCCCGTCCGACCGACCCGCACCCGCTGTTCCGCGGGCTCGTCGGCGCGGCCATCGCCCGTCACCGGGCGAGCGAGCTGTTCGACGTGCCCGTCGATGAGTGAGTCGGAGGGTCCGGGCGCCGCGGAGCCGCTGCGGGACGAGCCCTTCGAGCCGGAGGTCCTGAGCAGCGACCTCGTCTACGAGGGGCGCGTCTGGGACGTGCGCTCCGATCGGGTCCGCTACGGCGAGGGCGAGATCGTGCGACAGTACGTCGCCCACCCCGGGGCGGTCGCGATCCTCGCACTGGACGACGAAGGGCGGGTGCTGCTCATCCAGCAGTACCGGCACCCGATCCGCCACCGCGACTGGGAGCTGCCGGCCGGCCTCCTCGACATCGCGGGGGAGGAGCCGCTGGCGGCCGCCCGACGCGAGCTCGCGGAGGAGGCCGACCTCGTCGCCGCCGACTGGGAGCCCCTGGTGTCGTCGTGGACGACGCCCGGCGGTAACGACGAGCTCATCCAGGTGTTCCTCGCGACGGGACTCACCGCCGCCGCGACCGCACACGCGCGCGAAGACGAGGAGGCGGACATCCGTCTCGCCTGGCTTCCGCTCGAGGATGCGGTCGCCGGGGTCGTGGCGGGACGCCTGCGCAACGGCATCCTGGCCCTCGGCGTGCTGGCCGCCGCGCAGAGGCTGCGCGACCGGAGCTGAGCATGCTGCTCGATCGCGCCCTCGACGCGTACCTGCGTCATGTCACGATCGAACGCGGGCTCAGCGCCCACACGGTCGGCGCCTACCGGCGGGATCTCGAGGGCTACCGGGACTGGCTCGCAGCGGAGGGGATCGACGACACCGCGGACATCACACCCGCCGTCGTGGACCGCTTCGTCGCCGACCGCGCCTCGGCGGAGCCGGCACCGGCCGCGACGAGCCTGGCGCGCCTGCAGTCCTCGGTGCGCGGCTGGCACCGGTTCCTCGCCCGCGAGGGCATCGAGGCGGACGACCCGACCGGACGGCTCCGTCCGCCGAAGACCCCACGCCGGCTGCCGAAAGCCCTCACGATCGACCAG
The DNA here is from genome assembly GCF_044756645.1 of Microbacterium sp. NPDC091676. Taxonomy (NCBI): domain Bacteria; kingdom Bacillati; phylum Actinomycetota; class Actinomycetes; order Micrococcales; family Microbacteriaceae; genus Microbacterium; species Microbacterium sp. NPDC091676. Next base: position 9,494 of record NZ_JBIVTI010000001.1, read on the forward strand.
GTGGAGCGACTGCTCGCCGCGCCGTCGGCCGAGGAGCCGCTCGGCATCAGGGACAGGGCGCTGCTGGAGCTCCTCTACGCGACCGGCGCCCGCGTGTCGGAGGCGGTCGGGCTCGACGTCGACGACATGGCGCACGGCGAGGTGCTGCGCCTGCGCGGCAAGGGGTCGAAGGAGCGCATCGTCCCGGTGGGCTCGTACGCCCGCGCGGCCGTCGACGCCTACCTCACCCGGGTCCGTCCGGAACTCGCGGCGAAGGGGCGCGCCTCTGCTCGGCTCTTCCTCGGTGCGCGCGGTGCCCCGCTCTCGCGACAGAGCGCCTGGCTGGTGATCCGTTCCGCGGCGGAGCGCGCACAGCTCACCGCCGAGGTCTCTCCGCACACGCTGCGTCATTCGTTCGCGACGCATCTCCTGCAGGGCGGCGCGGACGTCCGTGTGGTGCAGGAGCTCCTGGGGCACTCCTCGGTCGCGACGACGCAGATCTACACGCACGTGTCCGTGGACGCCCTCCGCGACATCTACGCGACCTCGCATCCCCGCGCGCGCTGATCGCGCCCTCGAAGGCCCGTACCGCGACCGCCCGCCGCGCGCCGAGGCGGCTGATCCGGGGGCTGGCCGCTACAATCGAGCAAGCACGACGAAGCGGGAGAACGGGTGGCGGAGAAAGTGGCGAAGTCCAGGGCGAAGGCGCAGAAGGCCGACGACACCCCCATGGGACCCACCGGCCGTCCGTACCAGGGCTTCCCGATCCCGGCGCCGCTGAAGTCGCACGGCCCCGCGCGCATCATCGCCCTCTGCAACCAGAAGGGCGGCGTCGGCAAGACGACCACCTCCATCAACCTCGCCGCCGCCCTCGCGGAGTACGGCCGCAAGGTGCTCGCCGTGGACTTCGACCCGCAGGGCGCGCTGTCCGCCGGTCTCGGCATCCAGACGCACGACGTGCCGACGGTCTACGACCTCCTACTCGACACGAAGCGCGACGCGCACGACGCGATCGTGCACTCGAACGTGCCCGGTCTCGACGTCCTCCCCGCGAACATCGACCTCTCCGCCGCGGAGGTGCACCTCGTCAACGAGGTCGCCCGCGAGACGATCCTCGCCCGCGTGCTCCGGCAGGTGGCGGGGGAGTACGACGTCATCCTCATCGACTGCCAGCCGTCGCTCGGTCTGCTGACCGTGAACGCGCTGACGGCGGCGCACGGCGTCATCATCCCGCTCGAGTGCGAGTTCTTCGCGCTCCGCGGCGTCGCGCTCCTCATCGAGACCATCGACAAGGTCCGCGATCGCCTGAACCCCTCCATCGAGATGGACGGGCTGCTGGCGACCATGTACGACCCCCGCACGCTGCACTCGCGCGAGGTGCTCGAGCGGGTCGTGGAGGCGTTCGGCGACGACGTGCTGGAGACCGTGATCGGCCGCACCGTGAAGTTCCCGGATGCCTCGGTCTCGGGGGTCCCGATCACCGAGTTCGCTCCGGAGCACGCGGCCGCACAGGCATACCTGCGGCTGGCCAGGGAGCTGGTCGCCCGTGGCGCCGTCGCCTGACGAGCTCGGAACCGCTGAGGTCCCGGCACTCGCCGGCGCCGTCGACGCCGCGGAGCCCTCCTCGGCCGACGACGCCGCCGGGTTCCGCGTCTCCCTGTCGAACTTCGACGGCCCCTTCGACCTCCTGCTGAACCTCATCTCGAAGCACGAGATGGACATCACCGAGGTGTCGCTGAGCGCCGTCACCAACGACTTCATCGCGTACCTCGCCGATCTCGAGGACGAGGAGGAGCTCGACCAGGCCTCGGAGTTCCTCGTCGTCGCCGCGACCCTGCTCGACATGAAGGTGGCGGGTCTGCTGCCGCAGGGCGAGCTCGTCGACGCCGAGGCCGTCGCCCTGCTCGAAGCGCGCGATCTGCTCTTCGCCCGCCTCCTGCAGTACCGCGCGTTCAAGGAGGTCTCCGTGTGGTTCTCGCGGTGCCTGCAGCGGGAGGACCGCCGTCATGTGCGTGCGGTGCCACTGGAGGAGAAGCACCGGAAGCAGACGCCCGAGCTCGTCTGGTCGCTCACGCCCGACGACTTCGCGGCGCTGGCGCTCCTGGCCTTCGCGCCGAAGGAGATCCCGCACGTCGGCCTCGACCATCTGCATGCACCCCTGGTCAGCATCCGCGAGCAGGCCGCCATCGTCGTCACTCTGCTGCGCGGCACCGAATCGCTGAGCTTCCGCGAGCTGGTCGCCGGCGTCACCGAGCCGGGCATCGTCGTCGCCCGCTTCATCTCGGTGCTGGAGCTGTACCGGCACGCGGCGCTCTCCTTCGAACAACTGGAACCGCTCGGGGAGCTCACGCTCCGCTGGGCCGCCGACTCCTGGTCGGACGAGACACTCGCGACCCTGGGGGCCGACTATGACCGATGACGTGACCACGGCAGAGACCGGGCTCCACGATGAGCGCGACGCCGTGACGGGTGCCGAGCTGCCGCTCACCGAGCGTGTGGAGGCGATCCTCTTCATCGTCGACGAGCCGATCGGCCTCGTGGCCCTCGCCGCGGCTGTCGGTGCGCCGGTGCCCGCCGTCCGGCAGACGGTCGAGTCGCTGGTCGAGGACTATGACGGCCGAGGCGCGGGTCCGCGGCGCGGCTTCGAGCTGCGGGAGGTCGGCGGCGGATGGCGGCTCTACGTCCGCGAGGACCTGGATCCGGTCGTGGCGGAGTTCGTCGGCGGTCAGGCTCCGGCCCGGCTCTCGCAGGCGGCGCTGGAGACGCTCGCCGTGATCGCGTACAAGCAGCCGGTCACCCGGAGCCAGGTGGCCTCGATCCGCGCGGTCAACGTCGACTCCGTGGTCCGCACCCTCCTCGCACGGGGGCTGATCACCGAACTGTTCGCCGACTCCGAGACAGGCGCGATCAACTACGGCACCACCGATGCGCTCCTCCAGCATCTCGGTATCAACTCTCTGGATGAGCTTCCGCCGATCTCGCCGCTCCTCGACGACGGCGCCGACGGCTTCGACGAAGGGACGGTCCGATGACCACCGATGCCCACGACCCCACCGCCCCCGAGGGTGTGCGACTGCAGAAGGTGCTGGCGGCCGCCGGTGTCGCGTCCCGCCGGGTCGTCGAGCAGTACATCGTCGAGGGACGCATCCGCGTGAACGGCCAGGTGGTCACCGAGCTCGGCCGCCGAATCGACCCGGAGCGGGACCTCGTGGACGTGGATGGCACCGCGGTGCAGCTCGACGTGTCCAAGCGCTACGTGATGCTGAACAAGCCGACGGGTGTGGTCAGCAGCATGCGCGACGAGAGCGGACGCCCCGATCTCCGACGCTTCACGAAGGACTACGAGGAGCGGCTGTACAACGTCGGGCGTCTGGACGCCGAGACCAGCGGACTGCTGCTGCTCACCAACGACGGCGAGCTCGCGCACGTCCTCGCGCACCCTTCCTTCGGCGTCACCAAGGTCTACATCGCGAAGGTCGAGGGTGCGGTGACGGCGCAGACCATCTCGAAGCTCACGAAGGGCATCGAGCTGGAGGACGGCCCCATCGCCGCCGACAAGGCCCGCCTGCTGGACACGTCCCGCGGCTCGAGCCTCGTCGAGCTCACGCTGCACTCGGGACGCAATCGGATCGTGCGCCGGATGATGGCGGCGGTCGGCCATCCGGTCACGGAACTCGTGCGGCGACAGTTCGGTCCGCTGCACCTGGGAACCCTCCCGGCCGGTCGGACGCGGGAACTGAGTAAAATCGAACTCGGCGCGCTGTTGACCCTCGCGCGCCGGGAATCCGGTGTCGCCGAGGCGCCAGGCGAGCAGGAGAGCGAATGACCCAGACGACGAGTGCGCCCGCGGCGCGGAAGGCCGGTGCCGTGGCGCCGCGTCTGTCCGGCACCGTGCGCATCGTCGGCGCCGGGCTGCTCGGTGCCAGCGTCGGCCACGCCCTCCGTGCGAAGGGCATCGACGTCGTCCTCACCGACGCGTCCCCCGCGCAGCTGCGCCTCGCCGTCGACTACGGCGCCGGACGCCTCCCGCAGGACGACGACGCGCCTGTGCTCGTCGTCGTGGCCGTGCCGCCGGACGTGACCGCCGACGTGATCCAGGCCGAGCTCGAGCGGTATCCCGACGCCGTCGTGACCGATGTCGCGAGTGTCAAGCTGGAGCCGTTCCGCACACTCCGTGAGCGGGGCGTGAACCTCGCCCGCTACATCGGCTCCCACCCGCTCGCCGGTCGGGAGCGCGGCGGGGCGATCTCGGCCAGGGCCGATCTCTTCATCGGGCGGCCGTGGGTCGTCTGCCGCGACGAGGACACCACCGCGCGGGACCTCGCGCTGGTCGAGGCGCTGGCCCTCGACGTCGGCGCGATGCCGCTGGAGATGACCCCGGAGGAGCACGACCGCTCCGTCGCCCTCACCTCGCATGTGCCGCAGGTCGTCGCGAGTCTCCTCGCCGGTCGTCTCGCCGGGGCCGAGGAAGGCGCCCTCCGTCTGGCCGGGCAGGGCGTGCGGGACACCACGCGCATCGCCGCGTCCGCTCCCGAGCTGTGGGTGCAGATCCTCGGGGCCAACGCCGGTCCCGTGGTCGAGATCCTCGACGCGCTCGCGACCGATCTGAGCGAGGTGGCCGATGCGCTGCGCGCTCCCGCGGCCCCCGGTGCCCGACGCGTGCTCGCGGAGACCATCCGCCAGGGCAACGACGGCGTCGAGCGCCTCCCCGGCAAGCACGGACAGAACCGACGCTTCGAGACACTGGTCGTCATGGTCGACGACACCGCCGGTCAGCTGGGGCGCCTGTTCGGCGAGCTCGGCGAGCTGGGCGTCAACGTCGAGGACCTGCGCCTGGAGCACTCTCCGGGCGCGCAGTTCGGCCTCGCCGAGATCAGTGTCGACCCCGCGGCGCTGCACGGCGCGATCACCGGGCTCCAGGAACGCGGCTGGCGCATCGCAGGGAACACCAATGACTGACACCTCCACCATCTCCGCCACGAAGTTCATCGCCATCGACGGGCCCGCCGGGTCCGGAAAGTCGAGCGTCTCCAAGGCGATCGCGCGTCGCGAGGGCTTCGGCTACCTCGACACCGGGTCGGCCTACCGGGCCCTCGCCTGGCATGTGCTCGATCGCGGTGCAGACACCGACGACGCCGAGGCCGTGCGCGCCGCGGCCGCCGACTTCCCCGTCCGTCTCGGGCTCGACCCCGACGACCGCACGGTGCGCGTCGGCGACGTCGACGTGACGGAGGCGATCCGCGAACCGCGTGTGTCCGGTGCCGTGAGCGGCGTGGCCCGCGTGCCGGAGGTGCGCACCCAGGTCAACGAGCTCTTCCGGGCGCTGGTCGCGGAGGCACCGTACCCGGCCGTCGTCGTCGAAGGACGCGACATCACGACCGTCGTGGCACCGGATGCGCCCGTGCGCATCCTGCTGACCGCGGCGCCGGAGGTGCGGGCCGCACGCCGCGCGGGCGAGCTCGCCGGCGAGAACGCCGCCGCCGTCGCGGACGCGCTGCACAAGCGCGACGCCTCCGACAGTGCCGTCGTCGACTTCCTCAACGCCGCGGAAGGCGTGGAGGTCGTCGATTCGACCGCACTCGATTTCCCCCAGACCATCGACGCCGTCCTCTCGGTGATCGAACGACTCCGAGGAGCAGACCGTGGCTGACGACGAATACGAAGGCGGTCCCGACCAGCTCGCCGAGAAGCTCGAGCAGATCGACGAGCAGCTGGCCGAACAGCGCGCGGAGACACTGCGCGCCGGGCTCGCCGACTACGAGCTCGACGATGAGGACGCGGCGCTCCTCGCCGGCGTGGCGCTGGGCGAGGACGGCATCGAGTTCCTTCCTGCGCTGCCCGTGGTGGCGATCGTCGGGCGGCCGAACGTGGGCAAGTCCGCGCTCGTGAACCGGATCCTCGGCCGTCGTGAGGCCGTCGTGGAGGACACCCCCGGTGTCACCCGCGACCGCGTCACGTACAAGGCCGAGTGGAACGACCGCCGCTTCACGGTCGTCGACACCGGCGGCTGGGAGCCCGACGCCCGCGGCATCGACCGTTCGGTCGCGGCGCAGGCCGAGGTCGCGATCGACCTGTCCGATGTCGTGCTGTTCGTCGTGGACGCCATGGTGGGCGCCACGTCGACCGACGAGCACGTCGTGAAGCTGCTGCGCAAGAGCGGCAAGCCGGTCTTCCTCGTCGCCAACAAGATCGACGACGCCCGTCAGGAGCCGGAGGCGGCCGCCCTGTGGAACCTGGGTCTCGGGGAGCCGCACCCGGTCTCCGCGATCCACGGTCGTGGTGTCGCGGACCTCCTCGACGCCGTGCTGAAGAAGCTGCCGGAGATCTCCGCGGTGGCGAAGCAGGAGATCGGCGGTCCGCGCCGCGTCGCGATCCTCGGACGCCCGAACGTCGGCAAGTCCTCGCTGCTGAACAAGGCCGCGGGGGAGGAGCGCGTCGTCGTCAACGACCTCGCCGGCACCACTCGCGACCCCGTGGACGAGGTCGTGGAGCTGGGCGGCAAGATGTGGCGCCTCGTCGACACGGCCGGTATCCGTCGCCGCGTGCACATGGCGCAGGGCGCCGACTTCTACGCGTCGCTGCGCACCTCGGCCGCGCTGGAGAAGGCCGAGGTCGCGATCGTCGTCCTCGACGTGTCGGAGTCGATCAGCGAGCAGGACGTGCGCATCATCGACCTCGTGCTCGAGTCGGGTCGCGCGCTCGTCCTGGCGTTCAACAAGTGGGACCGCCTCAACGACGACGACCTGGAGAACGCCGACCGCCGCCGCTACCTGGAGCGCGAGATCGAGCAGGACCTCGCCCACGTGGCCTGGGCCCCGCGGGTCAACATCTCGGCGAAGACGGGCCGTCACCTCGACAAGCTCGTCCCGGCGCTGGAGATGGCGCTGGAGAACTGGGACCGCCGGATCCCGACGGGCAAGTTCAACGCGTTCCTCGCCGAGCTCGTCGCCGAGCACCCGCACCCCCTGCGAGGCGGGAAGCAGCCGCGCATCCTCTTCGGGACGCAGGCCTCGACTCGTCCGCCGACGTTCGTGCTGTTCACGACCGGATTCCTCGACCCGGGCTACCGTCGGTTCATCCAGCGCCGCCTGCGCGAGCTCTACCCGTTCGAGGGCACGCCGATCGTCATCAACATGCGCGTGCGCGAGAAGCGCCAGCGCTGACTCGTTGCCGCGCATGTCGCGGCGGTGGCGCCGGAACCCCGATGCTGTGAAAAGCTGAGGGGGTGACTGTCGTACCTCCCGCCGCCGGTGAACCGCGTCGCCCCGAGGGGCCTCGCGATCCGGGCGATGCCTGGGTGGTCGCGGACACCGGTGAGCGCTACTGGGGGCGCTTCGGTGCCGCCGGTCTCCTCGCCGTCGACCCGGAGCGCGGCATCCTGCTGCAGCATCGCGTGGCGTGGAGCCACTTCGGCGGCACCTGGGGCCTGCCCGGCGGCGCGCTGCACGAGGGCGAAGCGGCCATCGTCGGTGCTGTGCGGGAGGCGCAGGAGGAGGCGGGAGTGCCGGATGGCGCGGTGCGGCCGCGCTTCACGAGCGTGCTCGACCTCGGCATCTGGTCGTACACCACCGTCGTCGCCGATGTGCGGACGCCGTTCGATCCCGTGATCAGCGACCCGGAGAGCGTCGCGCTGTCGTGGGTGCTGGTCGATGACGTGGACGGGCTGCCGCTGCACCCCGGCTTCGGTGCGGCGTGGCCGCTGCTGCGGGCGCAGCTCTCGGCGCATCCGGTGGTCGTGGTGGACGCCGCCAACGTCGTGGGCGCGGTCCCAGACGGCTGGTGGAAGGATCGCGCCGGAGCCGCGGCACGACTGCGCGATCGTCTGACCGGGCTGTCGGTGCCCGCGGACGACCTCGGGCTCGCGGGGGACGCCTGGTTCCCGGAGGTCTCGCTCGTCGTGGAAGGTCGCGCCCGGGACATCGCGGAGGCCGCTGCGGGGGGATCGCCCGCGGACGCCGCGGCCGCAGAAGCCGGAGTCGCGAGCTCGGCCATGGACGTCGTGCGCGCCGAAGGCGCCGGTGACGACGCGATCGTGGCCGAGGTCGAACGCCGGGTCGCGAGCGCGTCGCCGGTTCTCGCGGTGACCAGTGACCGCGAGCTGCAGTCCCGCGTCGAGGCCGCCGGGGCGCAGGTGCGCTCGAGCGGCTGGCTCCTCCGTCTTCTCGACGCCTAGAGCGAGACGCGGGCGCTTCGCTCCGCGGATCCAGGTGCGCGTACAGCCGCGTGGCGTGGTCTGGCGCGGCACGCGTGGTCTGACATGGCGGGGATCAACGTCGCCTGCGCTCCGCGGATCCAGGTGCGCGAAGGACCCGTCGTCGTGATGGCGGCGCGCTTCAGACGAAGGCGACCCGACGTGGGGCGTGATCGGTGTGGACCGCGCCGAGGGGACTTCGCCATTCGAGGACCCCACCGGGACGCTGCCGTACCGTCCAGCGCTGAGGCTCCGGGATATCGGGGTGCTTCAGCACCTGGTGTCCGCGGCAGAGGTGCGCGAGGTTGTCGACGCGGGTCGGGCCGCCCTTCGCGTGATCCCAGGTGTGGTCAAGGTCGCAGCGGTGTACCGGCTGGCGGCACCCCGGGAACCGGCAGTGCTGATCGCGGGCCCGGAGCAGCCGGCGCATGCTCTCGGTCGGGCTGTAGGCGTCCGTCTCGATGACCTGCCCATGGGGGTCGAGGAACAACCGCGTCCAGCCCCCGTCGCGACCGGCGAGAGCCCGCGCGATGTCCGGGTGCAGAGCGCCGTGTCCGTCCAGTTCAGCCGGACGGTCGTCGAGTCCGGCGAGGGTCGTCGCCGCCACGGTCACCTGCAGGCGGCCCCGCACCCCGATGAGACCGTCGCCCTCGACGGCACTCGGGTCGGCGGTGAGGAGCAGATCGGTCAGAAGGTCGGCCTGCACCTGGCTCCAGGTGCGGGTGTCCGCGGGGAGCGATTCCGCCTCGGGGTCGAGGGCGTACGTGTCGCCATCGGCGCTGGAGATCGTTGTGTCCGATCGACTCTCGCCGCACGGGCGATCCGTCGCGACGCCGTGAGCAGTCAGCAGGTCGTCATGCGCCAGGGCCGGGCGAAGCGTCGCCTCGCCCGACCCCGGCCCCGACTCACGCGTGGGAGCCGCATCACGGGCCCGGATGACGGTGCGGGTGAGCTGGCTCAGCCGGTCGGCGATCGCCACCGCCGCCCATTCCGGGAGTATGGCCGTCAGGACCGCGAGGCCGTCGTCGACCGATCGCACAGTGACGCAGCGCTCGTCCGCGGCGCGGCGGTGTCGCTCAGTGATCGTCTCGCCGACGAGCGCGGAGGCGACGCGGCGGGCATGCACCCGCGTGCGCGCCGCGGTCTCGGCTTCGGCGACGACGAGCACCGCCGTCTCGAACAGCGCCATCGTCTCGGGCGCGACGACGCGGTTGCGGATGGCCTCGGCCACGACGGCGCTCGCCCGCGCGATCTCGCGCACATGCGCGGAGCTCAGAGACCCGGTGTGGAAGGCCTCTCGCACGCAGGGGAGCGCGGTACTCAGGGCGAGAGCGTCGGCGAAGGCGAACTCCATGGTCCCGGTGGAAAGACGCGCCGCCGTGGCGAACTCGGCGACCATCGAGCGGTGAATGGCATCACGGTGGTGCGGAGCCGCGGCCACGTCTTCATCATGGAAAGCCATCTGCGCCACCAGGAGCTCCGCAGCCTCTGCCTCCAGTGCTGCGATGCGTCGACGGGTCTCCGTCCAGGCGTCTCGCACACGCCGCCGCTCCTCGAGATCGAGGGGTACGGTCGGCGGGTTCTTCATACCTCGAGTTTAGAACGTATGTTCGCATCGAGGAAGGGTTCAGTCGTGTTGTATATCGCCGCGTCCGCGGAGGCGGTCGATGTCCCGACGCTCTCGCTTCGTCGGTCGTCCGGCGCCGCGGTCTCGGACGCCGAGGGCTGCCTGCGGCTCCCGTTCCGGCGTCCGATCTTCGTAGGCGAGGGCGGCCAGCGGCGCCCCCACGCGCTTGACGAGGAACTGACGCACGATCAGGATCCGATCGAAGCCCGCGATGCGGATGCGGAGCTCGTCGCCCACGCGGACCGCCTGCGCGGCCTTCGCCTTGTCGCCGTTGACGCGCACATGCCCCGCGCGGCATGCGGTGGTCGCCGCGGACCGGGTCTTGTAGACGCGCACCGCCCAGAGCCAGCTGTCCACCCGCGCGCTGTCGACCATCAGGCGGCCCTCCGCTGCAGGGAGACGAGGGCGCCGGCGACGATCAGGCCCTGGCCGAGCGTGTAGGTGAGCATCACGGCGGGGCTGCTCCAGGCCGGTAGGGCATCCGGAAGGAAGAGCCGGAAGGCGAGGATCGTGTCGCTCGCCAGGAAGAACGCGCCGCCCGTCACGACCAGCGGATGGCATCGTGCGGCGAACGCGGCGGTACCCGCGAGGAGCAGGCCGTACAGGGCGACGCCGATGAGGAGCGGGCCCGTATGCGGGCCGAGGACGAGGATCATCGCGAGCCACCAGGCGGCGTAGATCGCCGTCCACCACGGCAGCCGGCGACGCGCCAGGTGGCGGGCGAAGAGGACGATGTAGGCGATGTGCGCGAGACCGAAGAAGCCCAGCATGAGCGGAAGCTCGGGTGCCGCGGGAAACAGCGCGCCCGCGCCGTCGCCCAGCCAGGAGAAGAGCAGGGCGACGAGGAGGAGGGCCACCGTCACGGGCGGGTGGATCCGTCGCGCCGCCACGAGGACCGGCACCGCGAGCAGCGGCATGAGCAACAGCTTCGTCGGACCCGCGAGATCGTGGCCGAGCGCCAGAAGCACGACGTGCAAGGCGGAGACCACGGCGTAGGGGACGAACGCCCACACGATCGCGGGAGGGAGGGTGCGGCGCTGCATCCCTCCATCGTATGACCGGAGGGGCATGTCGTCTCGAAGGCGGTCGATCGGACCGGCCCGACTCAGGACTCGACGGTGACCGTCGCCACGGCGCCCTCGGCATCGAGGTGCACGGCGGGCCAGTAGCCCTCCGGGAAGTGTTCACCGCAGGAGTCCGTGAAGTGGAGGACGACGGTGCCGTCGCCGGAAGCCTCGATGGTCTCGAGGTCCAGGTCGGCCGCTGCCTCGTCGAGCTCGGTGGGGTCCGGGTCGCCGGTGCTGAACGTCATGACCACGGCGTCCGAGGCGACGCGGCGGAGGCCCGGGAGGGCGGCTGCGACCGCACGCAGCCGGGGGAGCAGGGGTGCGACCTCGTCCGGCGACGCGCCCTCGACCATCAGCTCGTAGGTGCGGCCGTCGACCTCGACGCTGCCGACGAACCAATCGTGGGTGAGGACGGAGCCGTCGTCGAGCTCGGAGGTCGCGCGATGGAGCGGTCCGAGGTCGGGATCGTCGAGAGAGGAGTTCGCGGCGCTCATGCCTTCACGCTATCGCTCCCGTTCGGTGCGATTTCCAGGGCGACGAGCACGCGCCCCGGCTTCATCACCGCCTTCTCCGTGAAACCCGCGCGGAGGAACGTCCCGATCGTGCCGTGGTACAGATCGTTCGCGCGCTGCTTCTCGCCGCGGGTGTCGACGGGATACCCCTCGATGAGGCGGGCGCCCGACTCCCGCGCGAAGGCGATCGCGGCGTCGAGCAGCTCGGCGTTCAGCCCGGTGCCCCGATGCTCCCTGCGGACGACGAAGCAGGTGACGGCCCACACGGACTCGTCGTCGAACAGCTCGGTGCTCGAGGCAGCGATCATGCGGGTGCGGGGGATCCGGGCCTGACGGGTGCGTGGTCCGATGCGGATCCAGCCCGCGGCCCCGCCGTCGACGTACGCGACCAGTCCCGGAGGGGGACCCTCGTCGATCTCGGCGCGGAACATCGCCGTGCGCTGAGGCGTGGTGGTCTGATTCCAGTCCTTGTTCGGCAGTACCGGCCAGATGCACTGGCAGCTCGCCCCGTCACCGCCGCCGGTGAGCGCGTGCTGCACGTCATCCCAGCGGGCGGTCGTCGCCAGCGCGGTCGTGATCGTCGACATGCAGGCGACGGTACAAGCAGCTTCCGACACCCCGCAACGCCTCGGTTCGCGAGAGGGCCTCCGGTGCCGCTAAGATAGGGGAGTTGCCTGCGCGAGAGTGCAGAACAACGGGCTGTGGCGCAGCTTGGTAGCGCACTTGACTGGGGGTCAAGGGGTCGCAGGTTCAAATCCTGTCAGCCCGACCGATAAGCCCCGGAGAACCGCAGAATGACGCGGAACTCCGGGGCTTTCTTCATGCCCACCAAGCGTCCGGGAAACGACCGTCTCACATGCGTCTCACATGGGAATCCGCGACCCGACTAAAATCGCGCGAAGCTGGCCGCGGTCGAGAGCCGCGGCGCGGCGGCGCTCGACGGCTCCGATCACCTCGTCGACACGGTTCGGCCAGAGGTGTGAGTAGGTGTTCAGCGTCTCGGTCGCATCCTTATGCCCGAGCATGAGCTGAACCAGCTTCACGTCCGCGCCTGCCGCGATCGCGTTCGTCGCCGCTACATGTCGCAGGTCGTGCACCGAGTAGCCGACAGCCGCCTGGACGGCTCGGCGCGCCTTGAGCCAGACGCGGTTGTACCAGTTCTTCCCGTCCACCGCGGCTCCGCGAACGGTCACGAAGACGAAGTCCTCGGGGTCGCGTCCGATGACGATCGCGCGCAGCCCGTCGACGACGAAATCCGCGAGAGGGAGCCAGCGCTTCTCCCACGTCTTCACCGGGCCGAGCTTCCGCAGGCCGGCGCGATCGGTCGTCCACGTGCGGTGGATGCGCGCGCGCTTGTGGTCGAGATCGAGGTCCTTGATCTTGAGCGCGGTCGCTTCCCCGATTCGAGGGCCGCTGTGCGCGAGAATGTCGAAGAGCGCGCCGTCGCTCGGGCGCTGAGTGATCGAAACCACGGCCGCGGACAAATTGTCGAGCTGTACGTAGGAGAGCGACGGCAGGTCGTTCTCGATGTCGCCCTCGTCGCGGGGGAACTCGACCTTCGCGAGCGGGTTACGTCCGATCCATTGCTCGGCGACCGCATAGCGCAGTGCGCCGCCGAAGGTGGAGCCAACCACGTGGCGCAGGTAGGCGGCGCTCATCGCGACCGGCTTCCGACCAGCGTCGGTCAGATGGTTGTTCTTGTCGAACTCGAACACGGCCGTGCCGGCTCGTAGCTGCGAGATCCACTCGTCGATCTGCGGGCGGGTGATGCTCCCGACGGCGCGAGATCCCCACCGCGGCAAGACGTAGTTGTCGAGCTCACGCCGGTAGCGCCTCCAGCTCGAGTCCTTGATCCGGTTCTTCGACGAGAGCCACGCCTCAGCAGCTGCGGCGAAGGAGCGCTCACGCGCCGAAGGATCGATGTATCGGTCGGACCGAATGTCGTCTTCGATGCTTGCGATGAACGACTCGGCATCCGTGCGGCGAGCGAACAGGCGCTTCTTCTGGACGCCGTCGGGGTCGTACCACCCAGCCTCCCAGCGCGAGCCCTTGCCGAATTTCGCAGTGCGGAAGTGGTCGGGAAGCGTCTTGAGCGACTTCATCTGTGCACTCGTCGGGCTGATCTTCGTGATGGAACCGTCGGGCATTGTGACCGTCGCGTCCTTCACCCATCGGTCCGAGATCCAGGCCTTCGCCACTATCCGACCTCGATGCGGTGCGCGAACTGCCCTGCGCCCATGCGCGGGTCGACGTAGACGGCGCCTTCCGTGCGAAGCAACAGGCTTCGGAAGGCGACCACGAGCTCATCAGGCACGCCTAGCGCGATCGCCATCGAGGTTAAGTGACCCCCGTAGTGATGCTCGGCCTCGGCATAGGCCGCTGGCGTTATGAGCGCCTGCGCCGCCCACGCGTTCGCGGCGGCCTCCTGGCGGTTGCGGATCAGGCCGAAATCCGTCGGGCGGTGCCCGAGGACGTGATGCGCGATCTCGTGGCACATGACGCCGCGGAGCACGCGCCCCCGCATTCCAGGAGTTAGGTCAATGTGGTTCGCGTCGGGAGCGTAGCCGCTTCGGTGTGCGCCTCGCCGCTCCCGGACGGTTAGCCCCATGTCGGCAGCTAGATTCCAGACGTCCATGAGTAACCCCCTCGATCGGGCATGGTGGCGGTCGTTAAATGCGGTGCGTGATCGACAGGGCTGGTGTCACGCGTGGTCGTAATCCGCGTCGTCGCCTTCGGGGAACTCGTTGATCGAGTCGTTGGCGACCAGGTCGTAATCCTGTCTGGTGCGTACGACGTTCTCGGCTCGCTCGACGAGTTCCGATGCGGTAAGGCCGACTGCGGACCCGATCATGCCGATCTCGCCTAGCGTTGCAGGCGGCGACTCCTGGCGAAGAATGATCCCGATCCGGTTGATCGACATTCCCGTGGCTGCGGCGAGCTTGCGGTAGGTAATGCCCGCATCCTGGACCGCCTCGTGAAGGTATCCGGCAATTAGGGCGTCCATAGGGAGCAGGTTCTTGGCCACGCCCCGAGTGTACCCATTTCGGTTCACTCGGCGCAACCAACTTGACTTTGAACCGAGTTCGGTTCACAGTGGACGGCATGGAGATGAACCGAATTGGGTTCACCGGCCTTGATGCCGGTGTCGCCGCCGAAGTGCGGTCGGAGATTGCCCGGAGCCGGACGGCGTCTGTGAAGGGAATTGCAGAGAAGCTCGGAATCCGCCGCGCAACCCTGTCGTCTCGCGTCAACGGGCACGCGGCCTTCACCCCGTCTCTCTTGGCGGCGGTAGCGGCGGAGCTCGGCACGTCGGCTTCGAGCATCATCGCCCGCGCTGAGCGTGCGATCGAGTCCGCCGAGGCGGTTGCATCGTGAGGACGATTGCTTTCCCGGTCGCGACGGCCGATGCCTCGTCGGAAGCGCCGGAGGGCTTCGAGCAGATGCCGATGGTGATGTCGCCGAAGACACTCGCCGAGATCCTCGAAGTGAGCACGAAGACTCTCGAGCGTTGGCGCGATGCGCGGGCGCGCGGGGAGGAAGCCGGCCCGGTCTGGCACAAGATCCCGGGTTCGAGTCTGATCCGCTACTCGCGTACCGACGTGATCGAGTGGTTCGCCGCCTGCCGTGAAGCGGAGGCGGCCTCGTGAGCGAGCATCTCTTCAACGGCGTCTCGCATGATGATGGTCGCGGCCATGATTCGCTCCTCGCGCGTCATGCCCATGAGGTAGAGCATGGCGCGCTGACGGCAGACATCCGTGACGGGATCGTCCGCGTGGTCCGTGCGGAGCTAGCGTCCCAGGCGCCGGAACTGCTGCGCAATGCTGACTTCCGCAAGCTTCGCTGCGGCGGCAGGCGCAGCGTCGACGTGCTCGGCGAGCTTCTCAATCGCCTGCCAGAGTCGCTCAGCATCGCTGAGGTCTGCTTGGTTCTTGATCGCTTCGATGTCGCTCTTCGCGGTCACGCTAGTTCCCCTTTGGTCGATGCGCCGGGGCCGGAATCCCGCGTCGCTTCTGAGTCGATCGTAGGGGACGTGCCCGGCGCGGTTGAGACTTCCTCGACTCCCGCGCCGGGCGCACCATCTGGGGTGAAGTCATGAACTCCGAGACATGGGAACTCGGTCGGTCCGCTGGGGAGTCTGACCAGGCGGGTCGGGGCAGCGTGGGGACGGCTGCCCCGGCCGGACGGCTGAGCCCGATCGTGCGGGCCACGTCCTACGCCTACACCGTCGTCGCGGTCGTCGCCGCGGTCTTCGCGTTCGTCCTCGCACCATGGGGGCTGCTGCTCCTGATCGTGACGCTCGCCGCGCTGGCCGTCGCTGTCCTCCTGCGGCTGATGGCAGCCGGCCTCGCCGCGATCGAGGAGGACGAGTCGTGAGCGCGCTCGAGGTCTTCGACTACGCCGACCGACAGGTGCGCACCGTCGCGGTCGACGGCGAGGTCTGGTTCGTGCTCGCCGACATCTGCGGCGTGCTCGGCGTCGCAAACGTCGGCAACGTCGCCGCGCGCCTCGACGAGGCTGATATCCGCCAGACGGACATCAGCTCCGGTGGTCAGCGCCGCGCGGTCACGATCGTGTCCGAGTCCGGCATGTACGAGGTAGTCATCCGGTCCGACAAGCCGGAGGCCCGCCGCTTCCGCTGGTGGGTCACGCACGAGGTGATCCCCGCGATCAGCCGCACCGGCACCTATGCGGTCGAGACGCCGGAGCAGCTCATGGCGCGCGCCGTCGTGCAGGCGCAGGAGATCATCGCCCGCAAGGACGAGCAGATCGCCGTGCTCGCGCCGATGGCCGAGGCGTGGGAGGAGATCGCCGACGCGGGCACCGACTACGCGGTCCGCGACGTCGCCCCGATGCTCTCCCGTGCCGGGATCGAGACCGGCCCGCAGCGCCTCTTCGACAAGCTCCACGAGCTCGGCTGGATCTACCGCGGCGAGAAGGGTCGCTGGGCGCCGTACGCCCGCGCGGTCGACGCCGGCTACCTGAAGGTCCGCGCGATGCCCCCGTACCGCGACCACGACACCGGCGACCTCAAGCCCTCGGCACCGCAGGTGCGGATCACGCCGAAGGGCATCGAGCGCCTCCGCGTCCGGCTCGGCGCCGGCGCCCTCACACCCTGACCCCACACACGAAAGCGGGGCGCCCGCGGCAACGGACGCCCCACCAAAAAACGAAAGGCAAGCACATGCCTCAGACACAGGATACCGACGAGAACGTCGAACCGGTGGACGATTTCGCACCGCTGACCGCTGACATGCACCTCAGCGTCGCCGAGCGCACCGCACCCGTGATCGACGGACCGATCGCGACCGATCACCGCAGCATCTGGCCGTTGTCTCCCGGACGCATGGTCGCCGTCGTCGCCGCGCTCCTCGGCACGGCCATCTGCGGCCCCGCCGCCGCCGACCCGACGACCGGAGTCAACGGCGCGGACCTCGGCGTCCTCCTCAGCCTCGCGACGTTCGTCGCCGCGTTCCTCATCCCGCTCCCGAAGAAGGACGACCAGTCATGACCCCGCAGATCACTGCCGCCCGCGTCGTCGTACCCGGCGACGCGCCCCGCACCGTGTGGATGCTCGAGCGCGGCGAGGGCGTCACCGCCTCCGACGCGTGGCGCATCGCACGCGCCGGCATCAAGGCGCGCCGCGCCATCCTCGAGCAGAAGATGAACGGCTCGACCTTCCGCGGCAACCGGGCCACGGCGGCCGGGCACGCCCGCGAGGCCGCCCTGCTCGACGAGGCCGCCGAGCGCCTCGCGTCGCTCACCCCCAACGCCGCGCTGTGGGCCGCGCTCGACAACGACCTGCACCGAGCCACCCCGGACGCGATCGGCATCGACCAGGACGGCGCGCTCGTCGTCATCGAGGTGAAGTCCCACGAGTTCGGCTGGGACTCCTGGACGATCCCCATCGAGCACATGGCGCAGATGCAGTGGCAGATCCACGTCCTCGGCGCCGACTATGCCCTCTACGGGTTCGAGGTCCGCGACGAAGACGAAATGCCGCCCGTCAACGGCGCGACCTGGATCCCGGTGCCCCGCGACGAGGAGATGATCGCGTACCTCGTCGAGCGCGCCGACAACTTCATCGCCTGGCGCGACGCCGGATGCCCCGACGTCGACGACCTCCCCGACGACGTCACGGAAGCCGTCGCCGCTTGGGCGCCGCTGAAGCGCGACCTCGACGCCGCAGTGAAGGCGGAGAAGGCCGCGAACGCGAAGGTCAAGGCGGCGACCGCGAAGCTCCCCGGTGCTCAGCGCTTCGGCGCCGTCGGCATGACCGAGCACGGCGGGTTCCAGACCACCGTCTCCGAGACGGTGTCGATCGACGAAGCCGCATGGAAGGCCGCCGCCCCCGAGGTCCACGCCCACGTCGAGGCGCTGCGCGTCGAGCTCGCCGTGCTCGAGGCATCGGCGCTGAAGCACTTCCCCCGCACCACCCGCAAGGCGCCCGCTCTGAAGTTCCAGGAGGTCGAGCATGTCAACGACTGAGCTCATCGAGAAGAAGACCATCGGCGAGGTCGAGCACATCGTGCATGCCTCCGGCCTCTGGGACGGCACCGGCCCGGTCGAGTTCTCCGACGACGGCGAGACCTGGACCGAAGCATGGGCGCCGACCCTCGAGATCGGCCTGAGCGGCGAGCCCATCCGCACGCTCATCGCGCACCCCGAGTTCGCGCGAGTCGAGGTGTACCGCAAGGAGGTGCGCGTCCCGACCAAGGTCACCATCCGCTGGGCTGAGCAGTACCCCGCCGCGTCCGAGGAGTGGGCCGCGAAGTGGGACCGCTCGCCGATGCGGCACCTCGGCCGGACCGTGCGCATGGTCGCATTCCGGCAGACGTTCCGCGATCTCCTCGGCGACATCCGCATCGAGGAGGAGGTCGACGAACGCGACCTCCCGGACGCCCCCACGAGCACCGCGCCGGCGACGGAGCGCGACTGGGCGGCCGAGTTCCTCGCGGCCGAAACGATCGAGCAGATCGACGCGCTCGAGGCGGAGGCGCGCGCCGTGCGCGCGTTCACGCCCGACAAGGCCGGCACCGACCTGCACCGCACGGCCCGCAACCAGCGCAAGGCGCTCGTCGAGTCCGCCTGGGCGCTCTCCACCGCCGAGCCCGCACCCGTCGTCGCCGCCACCGAGACGCCCGTCGTCGAACGGCCCGCCGCGCGCGATCACCTGCCGCCGCAGAACCGCGCGGCCCGCCGCGCCTCGGCCCGCAAGAAGGGACGCCGCTGATGTACACGAACCCGAACACCGGTGAGGTGATGACGACCGAGGCCGCGACGTTCGCGATCAAGGCCGGCGCGCAGCTCCTCGACTACCACCCCACCAACCCCACCGAGATGGAGTACTTCATCCGCGAAGCCGTCGGCCTCATGGAGAAGCTGCCCGACGTGATGCTCGAGATCAACCGTCGCCGCTACGACGCCGAACGCGCGTACATCGCCAAGAAGCAGACGCGGCTCGCGCACTACGGGCGCAACAACGTGCCCGCCACGTTCGCCCGCGCGATGGCTGACACCGACGCGCAGACCGAACTCGAGGCATGGCACAACGTCAAGGCGGAGTACCACTACGCCGAAGGCACGGAGCGCGCGCTGCGCACGAAGGTCAACTCGATGCTCAACATCAACCGCGCGATCGCCACGCAGTACGGAGCGCACCGATGAGCGCCGCAGCCGGCTACCGGCACCCGGAGGTGCCGTGGAACGGCCTCACCGTGACGGACCTGTTCTGCGGAGCCGGCGGCTCGTCCTCGGGCCTCGTCGAAGCCGGATACAAGGTCGTCATCGCGGCGAACCACTGGGCGCTCGCGATCAAATCGCACCAGATGAACCACCCCGACACCGACCACTCGCAGGCGGACATCTCGCAGGTCGACCCGCGCTACTTCCCGCGTACGCACGTCCTCTGGGGATCCCCGGAGTGCACGAACCACTCGATCGCGAAGGGCATCAAGCGGCAGCGCCAGCAGGACCTCGCTCTGTTCGAGCTCGACGGCACCGCGCCGCTGCCCGACGAGGCCGCGAACCGGTCCCGCGCGACGATGTGGGACATCCCTCGCTTCGCCGAGCACCACCGGTACATGGCGATCATCCTCGAGAACGTCGTCGACGCGTACCGCTGGGACCAGTTCCCGGCATGGCAGCTCGCGATGGAGAAGCTCGGCTACCGGATGCAGTTCGCGTGGCTCAACAGCATGCACGCGCAGATCGGCGGACTCCCGGCCCCGCAGTCCCGCGACCGCATGTACATCGTGATGTGGCGCGAGGACCTCGCGAGCAAGAAGAAGGGTCTCACGGGTCCGAACGTCCGGAAGTGGACCAGTCCGATGGCGCTCTGCCTCGAACACGGTGAGATCCAGGCCGTGCAGGCGTTCAAGAAGACCGAGCAGTGGGGCCGCTACCGCGCCCAGTACCTCTACCGGTGCCCGAAGTGCTGGCAGGTCGTCGAGCCCGGCTGGCTCCCGGCCGCCTCGATCATCGACTGGTCGATCCCCGCGCCGCGCATCGGCGACCGTACCAAGCCGCTCGCGGCGAAGACCGTCGAGCGGATCCGCCGCGGCATCGAACGCCACTGGGCGCCCATCGTCGCGAAGGCCGCAGGGAACACCTACGACGGCGTCACCACCGGGTCGAACTACCTCCGGGTGTCCGAGCTCGACGCGCCGATGCCGGTGCAGACCGGCAGCGCCGAGCACGGGCTGGCGATCCCGCCCGCGTTCCTCGCTCAGTTCCGGCAGCGCGACCGCACTCAGGATCTCGGGGATGCTCTGCCCACGGTCGTCGCCGACGGCGCGAACCACGCGCTCCTCGTCAACAACCTCTCGGGTGCCGACGACTCGCGATCGCGACCGATCTCCGAGGCGCTGCCGTCGCTCGTCGCCGGCGGGAACCACGCCTCGCTGCTCGTGCCCGTCGAGGGCCGCGAGGGCAAGAGCGTCGCCTCCACCGCCGAACCGCTACGCACGCAGTCGACGCGCAACGAGACCGGGCTGCTGGTGCCCGCGGGCGGCACCTGGCGCGAATCCGCGACGCCGACGTCAGCTGCGATGCCTGCGATCACCACGCGGGAGGCTGACGGGCTGGTCGTGCCGCTGCGGAACCACGGTGTCGCGAAGCCGACCTCGCACCCGATCGACACGGTCAGCGCGGAGGGCAACCACCACGCCCTCGTCATGCGGAACAACAACGGCCGGGGCTCCGGTGCCGAGATGTCAACGCCCGTGGGCGAGCCGCTGCGCGCGCTCACGACCGCCGGGCACCAGTCGCTCATCGAGCCGAGCGAGCCGATCAGCCTCGACGTCGAGGACGCCGGCTTCCGGATGCTCGAACCGCACGAGATCCAGGCGGGCATGGGCTTCGCACCCGACTACCTGCTGCTCGGGTCGAAGCGAGACAAGGTCAAGCAGGCCGGGAACGCGGTCACGCCGCCCGCGGCGCGCGACCTCGGTCACGCCGTCGCCGAGTTCCTCCTGGCGGTGGCAGCATGAGCGCTCCTACGCCTGCAACTCGCGAGGCTGTCTACCGACGCGACGAGCGCAGGTGTGCCGCCTGCGGAGTGTTGGTGCTCACCTTCCAGCACCGTCGAGCGGTGGGCATGGGCGGCTCCAAGAACGTGCCCTCACCGGTCGATGGCCTGTCGCTCTGCGGTCCCTGCAACGAGGGCTGCGAGGGGGCGCTGCAGGCGACGGCGCTTCGCTTCGGATGGAAGGTCCGCCGCTGGGTGGCGCACCCGGAGCGCGTTCCCGTCTTCTACCCGCTCGAGATGGCCTGGTTCCGCCTCGAGGGTGTGATCCGTGTGCGGATCACCCGTGCGGTCGCGATGGAGATGGGCTGCAGCGTCTACGGCGCCGAGTGGCTGCGCTGGCATGAGGCGATCGCATGAGCGCGCCGCAGACGACCCAGACCGGCATCCGCATCATCCACTGCGAGCAGTGCGGCCGCCGGCATCCGGAGACGCGGAAGCACTGCTCTACGTGCGGATCTCCGAGCATGTTCCCGCATTCCGTCCACGGAGGTGTGTCGTGAGCATCATCAGCGAAGCGTTCTCCGCGTGGCGCGCCGAGTACGACGACACCCTCTATGCGCAGTTCCTCGCCGCGGAGGAGGCTACGCGCGGCGCGATGCTGAACGCCCGCGGCCGCGAGAAGGGCATCGACCCGTTCACCCTGTTCATGGGCACGGAGACCCGCGCGCTCGCGTACGCCTCGGAGGAGCTCGTCGAGCACTGGCAGTCGCACCCGCGGATCACGTTCGCGAAGTTCGAACGGCAGTGGCAGGCACGCCGTGAGGCCGAACTGATCGAGGACGCGGCATGACCGCCGTGCTCGAGGCGAACATCGCGCGATCGCTCGCCGCGACGACATCGGCGATCGAGGCGAAGCCATGGGTGCCGAACCGTGAGGTCACGCTCGAGCAGCTCCGTGTCGTCGACATGATCCACGAGGGCAAGCCGACCTGCCGCCTGTGCGGGCAGATCACGAACGGGCTCGACCGGTTCGGACTGTGCTCGAAGGTCTCGCCTGCACATCGGGAGTGGCGCGGCGACGTCGCGCCCGCGAAGAAGGCGAGGACGCGATGAGCGCGATGCCGGAGTTCGCGATGACCTACGTCGTGTACTGGCCCGAGGCTGGCGTGCTGAAGGTGGGGCGCGCGTGGCGGTTCCACCGGGTGCAGATGATGACCCGCTCCGGCGGGCACATCGTCGTCCTCGCCCGCGGCACGGACAAGACCTGGGAGGCCGAGGCACTGCGCACGCTGCGCCGCTGGTTCCCGCAGGCATTCAACAACGAGGACGAAGCGCGCGAGCTGCTGTTCATGGGCCGCGGGTGGACCGAGTGCTTCTCGGTCGACGAGCACCACCTGCAGCTCGCCGTCGACCTGTGCTTCGAGGGATTCGCGAGAGGGAACGATCAAGGTGTCAACGAAGAACGTGCAACGGAAGATCAGCGCGGAGGATCTGCAGTTCCCGGGGTATCTGCGAGCCCCGATGGTCGCGAAGCCGACGGCGATCGGCCTGTGGCTGCACACCGACGGCCTCGGCCGCCGCGAGGTGGTGCCGGAGCTGCTCGCGGCGGCGATCTATCCCGGCGAGGCGGCGACCGAGCTCGTGCTCGAGCATCTGCTGATGCTGGACGAGTCCGGGTTCCTGGACTTCTACCAGCACGACGGGACCGAGTACCTGGTGCTGCGGCGCCCGCTGCGGGTCGACGCGCGCCTCGCGTGGTCGAACTGCCCCGAGCCGCCTCACCGCGAATCTTCGCGAACGTTCGTGGCTGTGGGGGGAGCGCGGGTGAGAGCGGGGGAGCGGGTGCGTGCCGAGCAGGCCGAGCGGGCGTCGGAGTGGGCGCAGTGGGCGGACGAGCACGAGAGCAAGCCGCGGCCGCCTCGGAGACCGCTGCTGCTGGATGCTCCGCCCATCGGATGCCCCGATCACCCCTTCGGCAGGTTCAAGGACTGCGGACCCTGCGGCACCGCGCGCCGGCGTCACGATCGCTGGGTCCAGGAGGCCCGCTACGGCGAGCAGATGACCGAGTACGAGCAGATCCAAGAGACAGAGGAGCCCTGGAATGGAACCCCATTCTGACGCCCTCGCTGACTTCATCGAGATGACTGTCACGAGGTTCACGAAGGACCAGCGCTTCCGGTTCCGCCTCATGGCGGAGGCCGATGAGACCCCGCGGGAGACCGCACGCAAGATCGCAGCCGAGGCACACGCCGCGGCACTGAGGAGGACAGCATCATGAGCAAGCAGACCGAGATCGCAGCATCCGACTGGCTCGCCGTGCGCGAGCGCGTCGTCGACAAGCTGCGCGAGGCATCGCCCCAGTCGCAGAAGGACACCCGCGTGCGGATGGCGGAGGGACTCATCCTCGCCGGGTACGTCGATGTCGAGTTCATCGCCGCCGAGATCGCCGAGGAGCAGCGCGTCCGCGACGAGCGCACCGAGGCCGCACGAGTGGCCCGCGAGCAACGGGAAGCCGCCGGCGCCCAGAAGCCGGAGGGTAAGCGCTGATGGCCGGCGAGACCGTTATGACCGTCGTCGGCAATCTGACCGCCGACCCCGAGCTGCGCTACACCCAGAACGGCCTCCCGGTGGCGAACTTCACCATCGCGAGCACCCCGCGCATCTTCGACCGCGCCGCGAACGAGTACAAGGACGGCGACGCGCTGTTCCTCCGGGCCTCGTGCTGGCGGGAGTTCGCCGAGCACGTCGCCGGGACGATGGCGAAGGGCATGCGCGTCATCGCGCAGGGCCGTCTCCGTCAGCGCTCCTACCAGGACCGCGAGGGCAACCAGCGCACGGCGATCGAGTTCGAGGTCGATGAGATCGGCCCGAGCCTCCGCTACGCGACTGCGCAGGTCACGCGCGCCGCGCGCACCGATGGACAGAAGCCGGCGGCCGCGGCCCCGGCACAGGAGCAGTGGGCGACCCCGGAGCCGTCCGCGGAGGGGGGATGGACCTATGGCGACGACACACCGTTCTGAGCTCATTGACGAGCTCGAGAAGGCGCTGCGGGATGAGGTGTACGACGGCGGGATGGGTGCACTGTCGCCTGAGCAGTTCACGGACTATGTGCGTGGGCTGGCGGTGAAGGCGGCGAAGGTCGTGGAGGATGTGAGCACCCCGACCGACGACGAGCACCTCCGCACCCCGGATCCGCAGGGCGAACCGCCCGACGCGCGCCGCGTTTTGCTGGCGGAGTGCGACAAAACCGACGCAGACATGCGCAAGTGGGGGCGAGTTCCGGTGAAGTTCGTGCGGGCCGCTCTGCGTGCTGAATCCGCCGTCACCCCGGCGCCGTGGGACCGCGTGGACGGGTGCTTCGGTCCCTGCGGCCCCGAGGGGTGGTATTCGCCCCGCCGGGTGCAGGTGAAGCAGGAAGGGACCGAGGCGTGAACTCGCTATCCGCGTTCCGGATGCTGTCCAGCGATGTGCTTGGGCTTCAGAGAACGGTCGCGAGGCGCAGTAAGCGTCTCACCACCGTCGTCAGCCCAGTGTTCGGTGGCGTCCCGATCGGACCTATCGTCTGCGGCCGCACGGGCAGCTTCCTCCTCCTTCCCGCTTCGGCCGATGATCTCGCGGATCTTCTCTCCGGTCGTTCCCGTCGCGCTTTCAACGGCCGTAGTCGCATCGTTGACTCTGCGTTCGACCGCGTCGACCACGCGCTGGGTGAGGTGCGAGGCGCCTTCAGACGCCGCCTTGATGTGGTCTCCAACAGACATGGCATTGCTCCTTCGTTATCTCCGCCGGGATCGGCGGAGCACGTTCAGGGCCCGGAGGGGCCCTTACGGCTGCGGTTCCTCAAGAGCCCGAAGATCACAGTGCCGACGAACAGGATGATTCCGATGATTGCCAGCCAGAGCAGGCCCTTGATGGCGAAGCCGACAACGGCCAGGACGGCCCACACGATGAGCAAGATGACGAGGACGGTCCACATGTTGTTCACGCTACGCGCATCCGCACCCGATGGATACGGGTTCTGGATTCAGCCCAGGAAGCGCATCAAGATGATGACTCATCGCGTGGTCATCACCGAGCCGGTTCCTGCGCTGACGTCAGCGGAAGGAGCCGACGATGTCTGACCGCTACTGCATCCGCGATTGCAAGATCCGGGGTGAGCACTTCGCCACCTGCACCCGCAGCGGAGAGGCGTACAAGGGCGACGACCCGTGCCCCGGCTGTGCCCAGGTGGACGCTCGAGACGGCGTGCTCATCTGCGAGCGCTGTTACCGGACCCTCCGTCGCCACCTCGAGGACGCGGCCGACGTCGTCCGGCACCTCCGCTCGATCGCGGACCCGACGAAGGCCGCGGTCTTCGACCGGATCCGGGTGCAGTCCTCGTCGGTCGAGATCCCGGCGCCCGTGGCCGCCGACCTCATCGACGCCTCGAACGACATCACCACCACGCTGAACATGTGGGCGAACCACGTCGCGGGGGAGGACCGCCCCGGCGCGGGCCTCGCCGCCGGCGCGATGGCGGATGATGCGCACGACGTCGTCCGGATGGCCGCCGACGTGATCCTCGATGAGCTCGATGACCTCGCGAACGACTCGCACCAGATCGAGGCGCTCTGCGAGGGCGTCATGGTCGTGCACCAGGGCGCGCCGGACGTGTGGACTGTCGCGGACGCCGCGGTGCGCTGGCCGCTGGAGGACTCGCCCCGGTGGGCGCAGGCGCCGTGCCCCGAGTGTGACCTGATGGCTGTACGCGTCCAGCCCGGTCGCAATGGCCGCCCCTCGCGGTACCGCTGCGCGACACCCGAGTGCGACTGGGAGGCGAACTCGAACGACGACGGCGGCCTGTGGGCGTCGGTTTTCGCCGAGCCAGCCCCGCCCGAGATCCGCCCACACGACCCGAGCATGCTGACCCTCGTCGACGCCGCACGCCTCGTGCAACGCGAGCCGGGCACCGTGCGCGGCTGGATGAAGGCAGGAGACCTCGAGCAGACCCTCGGGCGGTATCGCAGGGACGACGTGCTCGCTGTTGCTGCTCGGAAGAGGGGAGAAAGCGCATGAAAATCTGGTTAACGTTGCAGGAGGCTGCGGATGTGGCAGGGCGCACTGATCGCACGGTGCGTAACTGGGTGGAAGCTGGCGAGCTCTCTACACGCCTAGGGCGATTCCATCGAGATGAGGTGCTCGCCGCCGAGCGGCGGATGCGTCGAAAGGTTGGACGCCCCCGCAAGAAAGCGGGTCCGAGAGACGTGTAGGCAGGGCCGTGACAAGGGGTAGCGATCCGAATGCAAATCGCTACCCCTTGGTGTGGTGCGGGTAATCACTTGCTGGATATGACCTCACTCCAGAGATCCCGGATAAGCGGGCCGCCGAAGACAGGGCTCTCTCTGTGTTTTCGCGCGAAAGACGCCCGCTGCTCGAGAGTTGCGCTGCGATCAGTCAGGTAACGGTCTATTGACAGCGTGCTGTGCTGGCCGGCGGGAGAGGGGTCTTTCGTATCCGGGAACGCGTTCGGATTGAGCCGCGCTTGCATCGAGAGGTCTCCGGAGGCCTCGCGGACGATGTCGTCAAGCACATCCGGTGGACACTTTGGATTCTGCGCAAGGCTGGAGACAACGCTGGCTTCCCCGGCCTCAAGCAGCATCCTGTATGCGAATTCAGGAAGATCTTCCCGCGCAGCGAGCTGCCACCTTTCATGCTCGGTTCCGCTAAGGATCTGCGTGCGGAAATCGTGCTCAGGCGAGGTCATGCTGCCGGGAAGAAGCACTTAAATCCGCCGGGCGTCTGTTCTCCGCAAACGCGACTTTGAGACGTGCTCCAGGTTCCGAAGACCTCTTCCCCGTTGGGCAACTTGACAGTCATCCCGTACTGCGCCTGGAAGCGATGCCCGTCGTTGGGTCTCTGCGGGTGGATGTTCCACTGCGTCCCGAACCCAGGGACATTCCAGGTCGAGATCTGCTGGCCGATGTAGAACTGGTCCTGCCAGATGTTTGAGAAGAGCTCGAAACGGGACAGGCGTCCGTCGCCGCCCTTTGTAGCGTTCCACTGGGAAGCGGTGTTTACATCGTTGGGGTCGGTGGTGACACGGAAATCGATCCACGCCTTGGGTACCCACTGGCCCCACTCCAGCTCGACGTACTCAACTCGGTCGCTGTAAACCCAGGAGTAGTTGTCGTTCGTGGGTTCGCCTCGGACGGGGTACGGGGAAGGCCCTTGGAGGGGTGAGAGGCGCTGCGTATCGTCCCGGGCGCTTTGGGCTGCAGCTTCGAGTATCTCCGTCGCTTGCTCCGGCGAATACTGATCGAGCTTCAGCGCTTCCAAGTCGGGTTCCTCAGCCGCCGCGATGGTCTCCAAAACTTCAGCGACCTCGTCGGCGTCGTTGAGCTGGAGCATCGAGTTGTAGACGTCCTCAAAGCTCGAGCTTCCGAAAGCGACGAAAGCTACAGGCGCGCTCGGCGTGCCGGTCTCGGTGTGTTGAGCGGCCTGAGCAGCGTTGCCGTATCCGAGAGTGACCAGAGCGACGATTCCCACGGCGGCAGTCGACTGCCAGAGCTTGCGCTTCATGGCCTTGGGCTCTTTCGCGGAGGATTCATACTCTGCGTGTCTGAATGGGCGTGGCATGTGTGTCCTCTCTGGTTTGCGCTCCTGGTGGAGGCGAACCCAGTTTGTCCGCCTCCCGCGCCCTTGTCTGTCGGCTCTTCGACCTACAGACAATTGATCAGGCTTGCTCTAAGCTTCGGCGGCGCTGGAGGGGCAAACACGACAGATGGACGCCAGGGATGAGTCTCATGCCTCAGGCTTTCCTATGCATCGATCACACTCCTGATGATCAGCGCGATCGTTAGGAGGCGCCGCCGCGCCTCATGTCGGTAACCACTGCGCCGAGGATCCCTCGGATGCACCGCTGAGGCGGAAACTCTTCAAACTCTTCAATCCGGTGTGTTAAGCTGTGCTTGCACCTGAACTATGACCGAAGCCCTGCCGATCCGGTGGGGCTTTCGTCGTTCACTGGGAAGCTCCGTGTGCATCAGTCGGTAGTGGGATGCGCATCCGCTTGATCGCGTTGCCGATCTGGAGGTCGGTGAGCTGCCGTTCAAGCTCGTTCGCTGGCCAGTCCTTCAACACGGCGAGGACGAGGAGTCCGCCCTGCATCGTCCGCACCGGCCGCCCTAACTTGTCGGCCGCCTCGCGTGCCCGGGCTCGCCAGGCCTCTGCCTCGGCAGCCGTGGTCACCATGCGTTGAGCGTGGCCTCGGCGGCGCAACCGATCGCTGAGCTCCTCTGTCGAGTCCATGGACGTCAACGTACTGGATCACGCGGCGAGCGGAGAAGACCCCCGCGAGGAGAGGTGGTCCTCCGGGGGCATGACCGGCTCGGAGAGGAGCCGATGCCGCCCAGAGTACAGGCAACAGCTCCCCGTTCATAGAGGCGGTGGGCAGTCCCTCACAATCTCCCGGCTCGCCTTCGCTGCGGCGCACATCTTCCCGCGCGCAGGCTGAGCGAGCCGGGCACCATCACCAGCGAAGGGGGCTGACCATGGCGACCGAGATTCTTCCTCCCGAGGACCCGAACCCGATGCACGGGCTCGAGGAGACCGAGGTGGTCGACGGCGTCCGGTACGAGCGGTATCACCAGCCCGAGCGGTCGGGTGATGCCTGGCTCGTCGGCGCGACACCCGAGGACACGGCAGACGCGACGCGCTGGTTCCTGCTGGCATCGAAGCGCGCAGCTCGCGCTCATCGAATCTGACGAGGCGGGTATCTCGTGGCGTGGGATAACAGCCGCCCCTCCCATGTACCGTCCCGGGTGCGTGACGCCTGCCTCACCCGGGATGGCCACCGTTGCACTGCGATCCTGAGGGACACCCGCACGCGATGTGCGGAGACGACGCAGCTCGAAGCCGCCCATGTCCGGCGCTGGTCTCCGGGTGAGCGCACGACCGTCGATGATGTCCGCACTCTCTGCCATTGGCACCACAACCGGGAGACGCAGACAGAGGCCGCCGAAGCACGCGCCTCACGTCCACGACCGCCGTCCGCATTCCGAGCCCGTGAGCAGCATCCTGGACGCTCCTGAGGGGGTGGGGGAGCCCCCGCCCCCCTGTCCCGCTCCGCGGGGAGGAGCTGTGATTTTCCCCGTGTACGAATCTGGGGATTTTCGCCTCTGGCAGGTCACGAGCGCTGCGTGAGCGGCCGATCGTGCCTCAGGTAGGCGCGTGGAAGGGATGCGAACGACCGGCGCGTGAGAGCGGCGTCTGGCGTGCGTAGTTGACAGCGAAGGTGACCGAAACGGCCCCCTCGCTCACCCGAAACGGGGAGTGATACGGATGCCTCAGAAACGAGTCGCGTAGTGCCCGGCAAGGGCCGGCCGCCGAAGAACCCCGCGCAGCGAGCGCGCCGGAACAAGGATGTCGTCGAGCTGCGCGTCGTGGAGATCCAGCCGACGGCACAGCCGAAGCTCCCGACGATCTACTTCGACGCGCTCGGGAAGGACAAACAGGGCGAGACCACTGTCGTGAAGAAGCGCTTCACGTGGCCGAAGACTACGCAGGACTGGTGGGCGATGCTCGCCCGGCACCCTCTCGCGGTGGAGTTCACCGAGCTCGACTGGGCGTACCTTGCCGAGACCGCGATGATCCATGCGCAGTTCTGGAAGGGCGACGTGAAGCTCGCCGGAGAGTTGCGGCTGCGCGAGGCGAAGTATGGCTTCACCCCCGAGGACCGCGCACGCCTGCGCATGTCGTTCGCGCTCGCGACCGGCGCCGAGGCGGACACGGCGACGAAGGTCGACCGGGCGGTCTCGGCGCGAGAGCGAATGCGCGGCATCACCCGGAAGGACACCACCTGATGCCCTGGGTCCCGCAGCACGAAGACGACTTCCCGACGCTCGGGTGGACGGTTGCTGATCAGATGGCGACATACCTCGGCCGGCCGGACGCCGGCGACGATGACATCTTCGACCCGTTCATCCTGACCGTGGAGCAGCAGGAGTTCCTGAACGAGCTCTACCGCCTCGACCCGCGCACCGGGCGGCGCCTGATTCACCGCGGGAGCCTGATCCGCCCGCGCGGTTGGGGCAAGTCCCCGTTCGTCGGCGGCATCATGATCTCCGAGGCGATCTTCGATGTCGTGCCCGACGGATGGGACGCGGACGGCCAGCCCGTCGCGAAGCCCTGGTCGAAGGTACGCACGCCGTACGTTGCGATCGCCGCGGTTACCGAGGAGCAGACGAAGAACACCTGGGAACCGCTGCTCGAAATGCTGCGGCAGGGGAGCGCGGTCGACGAGTTCAACCTCGACCCGATGGACTCCTTCGTCGCCCTCGAGCGCGGCCGCATCGTTCCGATCACCTCCTCGCCGAACTCGATCAAGGGTTTCAAGGCCGTCGCCGCGTCGCTCGACCAGACCGAGACATGGGTGAAGGGCAATGGCGGCGTGAAGCTCGCGCAGACCCTCCGCAACAACGCGACCAAGCTCGGCGGCGTGACCATCGAGACGCCGAACGCGTACACGCTCGGCGAGCGGTCGGTCGCGGAGGCATCGTTCGAGTTCTGGGCCGACATCCGGTCGGGGAAGTACACCAACCTCGAGGACGTCCGGTCGATCTACTTCGATCACCGCCCGGCACCGCCCGACACCCGCATCGACGACATGGACTCGCTCGTGCACGGCCTCCGCATCGCCTACGGCGACTCGTCGGGGCACCCCGACGGATGCCTGCTGCACGATCCGCCCTGCGAGCCCGGCTGGTTCGACGTGCACCGCGGGGCACTGGACTTCTTCGACACCGCGAACGACCCGGCCGTGATGCGCGCGGACTTCCTCAACCAGATCGACGCCGCACGCGACGCGTACGTGTCCGATCCCGAGATCCGCGCCTGCATCGACACGACGAAGGTCGTCGGGCCGCGCGAGCCCGTCACGCTCGGCTTCGACGGGTCCGAGGGACGCAAGGACAAGCACATCGCCGACACGACGGTGCTCATCGGCTACTCGGTGACGCAGCGCCACTTCTTCCGCATCGGCATCTGGGAACAGCCCGACGGTCCGCGCGGCGAGGGGTGGCGGCCGCCGAAGGTCGAGATCGAGCAGGCCGTCGCGAAAGCGTTCCGGGACTACAACGTCGTCGGCTACTACGCAGACCCGTCCGCCGGATGGGCCGGCGAGGTGAAGCAGTGGGAAGCCTCGCACCACAAGCGGCTGAAGGCGAAGATGAGCGTCCAAGAGCCGATCCGGTGGAGGCAGAAGGACGTCACGCGCACCTGCGAGACGTTCGACCAGCTCTACTCCGCGATCCGACAGGTCGAGGTCACCTTCGACGGCGACCCGACGCTGATCCAGCACTTCCTCAACGCGCGCCGCGACCCGCGCCGCGCCGGGTACGTGCTGAAGAAGGCCGACGACAACCAGGACTACGGGAAGATCGACGCCACCTATGGGTGCATGTTCGCCTTCGCCGCAGGAACCGACGCCCTCGGCAAGGGGGTGACGGCGAACACGACACGGCGGATGCCGCGACAGCTCAGGTGAGGGAGGTTCGTACATGGCTTCCACGCCCGAAGAATGGCTGCCGGTGCTCGCGCGGCGGATGGACGCCCGGATGCCCGCGATCGCCAAGCTCCGAAAGTACGCGAGCGGGGACGCGGTGCTGCCTGAGATGGGTGCGAACACGAAGGCATCCTGGAAGGCATTCCAGAAGAAGGCCCGCACCAACTACGCGGGCCTCGGCTGCCAGTCGCTCGCCGGACGCATCGTGCCGACCGGCGTCAGCGTCGGCAACTCGCGTACGAACGCCGCGGTCGACGCGCTGCGCCGCGTGTGGCGTGACAATCGCCTCAGCATCGTGTTCGCCGACGTCATCCGACTCATGCTGTCGGTGCGCGTCGGATACCTGATCACCGGCATCCGCGACGGCGAGCCCGTCATCACGTCCGAGCCGCCCGAGCGCGTCATCACCGCACCCGACCCGGTCCAGCCGTGGCGTGCACGTGCGGCGCTGAAGGCATGGCGCGACGACGACGCGCAGAAGGACTACGCCTACGTGTGGGTGCCCGGCATCCGCCAGCGCTTCTCGCGCGACGTCAAGACCGAGACGGGCACCATTCGCGGCACCATCGCCGAGGGATGGGAGCTCGACGGCGAACCGGAGATCTACGACGGGCCCGTACCCGTGTACGCCGTCGAGAACGAGGACGGAGTGGCCGAGTTCGAACCGCACATCGACGTCATCGACCGCATCAACCTCGGCAAGCTGCAGCGCCTCGTCGTGACCGCGTATCAGGCGTTCAAGGCCCGCGCGCTGAAGAACCTGCCCGAGAAGGACGAAGAGGGCAACGACATCGACTGGGGCAAGCGCCTCGACTTCGCCCCCGGCGCGCTCATCGATCTCCCCGAGGGCATCGACGTGTGGGAGTCCGAAGCTGTCGACATCCGCCCACTCCTCGAGGGGGAGAAGCAGGACGCCCGCGACTTCGCAGCCGTCATGCGCACCCCGATCGACGTCTTCATCCCCGAGGGGCAGAACCAGTCCGCCGCCGGTGCCGCGAACGCGCACAAGGGCGAGATCCAGAAGGCGAAGGACCGCATCAACCGGGCCCGCGCCCCGATGGAGGCGGCGCTGCTGTCGGCGCTGCGCATCCTCGGCCTCGACGAGGGCGAGACGATCCAGGTGACCTTCGAGTCGCCGGAGCACATCTCGCTCACCGAGAAGGCCGCAGCCGCGCAGGCCGCGAAGGGCGCAGGGAAGTCGCAGCGCTGGATCGATCAGCACATCTGGGGCATGTCTCCCGATGAGATCGACCGTGAAGAGGCCGACCGCGCCGCCGAGCAGCTGCAGATGATGGCGCTGACGGGAGCGATCAGTGGCGACGACTCTGACACCTGACCGTCTCACCGACGCCTACATGGCGCAGGTGACATCGGTTCGTGACCGGGTGCTCGCCTACGCCTCCGCGATGTGGATCGGCGCGCCGCAGCTGCGCGACGAGGACATCGACCGCCTCGTGTCCCGCATCGTCCCCGCCGTGCGCGGAGGGCAGGTGCAGGTCGCGACGATCACGAACGCCTACATCGAGCGCCTCGCGGCGCTCGATGGTGTCGCCGTCGCACGCGTCGCGATCGACGCGAGCACGGTGATCGACTACCGCGGCGTGCCGGCGGAGGAGGTCTACCGGCGCCCGGCCGTCGCCACCTACGCGGCACTCGGCGCCGGTAAGCCGTTCGAAGCCGCGCGAAAGGAGGGGCTGAATCGGCTCCGCTCGATCGTCTCCACCGACATCCAGCAGACGCGCAACCGGCAGGCCCGCGCCGCGTACAGCGAATCGGGCTTCGACTACACACTCCGAGTGCTCTCCGGCGCGGAGAACTGCGCGCTGTGCGTGATCGCATCCACCCAGCGATACCTCGCGAAGGACCTGCAGCCGATGCACCCCGGGTGCGACTGCGGCCAACGCGGCATTCGTGCCACGCAGGACCCCGGCCAGATCATCGACTCCGATCTGCTCGAGCTCACCCATGCCGCCGTCGAAGCCAAGGTCGGCGCGACCGACCGCAGCGCCCATCTGCTCACCGGAGAGAACCCGGTCAGCGACTTCCTGGACCTCATCGTCACGCGCGAGCACGGCGAACTCGGCCCGACCCTCACCTGGCGCACCGACCGCTTCACAGGTCCCAGCGACCTCCACTGACTTCCCGCACTCCCGCGGGAACGGGCACCCGAAACGGGCGCCCTTCTCATGACCCGAAACGGGGAAAGAAACCATGCCGAAGACACCCGAAGAGATCGCCGCCGAGGAAGCCGAAAAGGCCGCCGCGGCGAAGACCATCGAGCAGCAGCTCGCCGACGCCCAGGCGGAGGCCGAAAAGTGGAAGGCTCTCTCGCGCAAGAACGAGGAGCGGGCCAACTCCAACGCAGACAAGGCGAAACGCTTTGACGAGTTGGAAGACGCGAACCGCACCGAGCTCGAGCGAGAGAAGGCCCGCGCGGATGCCGCGGAGAAAATTATCGCTGACCAGAAGGCCAAGGATGACGCCGCCAAGCTCCGCGACGAGATCGCGAAGGCGAAGGGCTTCGAGGAACGAAAGGTTCCCGCATCTGCCCTGCGCGGCTCCACTCGCGAGGAGCTCGAGGCCCACGCCGACGAGATCCTCGCTCTGCTGCCCGAGCCGAAGCCCGCACCGTCCGCCGACGGCCAGGGCGACAACGGGAAGAACATCGGCGACGGCGAGATGTCCGCTGACGACATCGTCGCAGCGGCTACCGCCCGGTAGTCCCCGGACCATCGCAATCCGCGATGGTCCTCGCACACCAGCACTAAGGAGCCATCGTGGCAGAGAACATTTTCGTGAAGGGGCAGAAGCTCGCGGCCACCGCGCTCTCTCTGCTCCGCAAGCAGGTGAAGGCCCCCGGGCTCTTCACGTTCAAGTTCGGCATCGCCGACTTCAAGGGAGCCGAGGGTGACGTCGTCAACATCAAGCGCCCCGCTGTGCTCGTCGCCCGCGAGAAGCCGTGGCGCGGCGACGACGCGATCGTCGTCGACCGTCTGGCGAACTCGAAGATCCAGGTGAAGCTCAACCGGCACATCTACAGCGCCGTGGCGCTGTCGCCGGAGGAGGAGACCCTCGACGAGATCAACTACGTCCGCGACGTGCAGGCACCCCAGGTGCAGGCCGTTCTCGACTTCTTCGAGAACATCGTCGTCGGTGCGCTGCGCGTCGCCGCGTTCGTCTTCGGCGTGACCTTCAACGTCGACTCGACCAACCCGGTCGAGAAGGACGCTCGCAAGGTGGCCGTGCGAGCCCGCAAGCTCGCTCAGAAGGCGCACTGGCCGCTGACGGGTCGGTACTGGCTCGTCGGTGCCGATGTGTCCGAGGCGATCGCGACGCACGACAAGCTGCTCGAGGTCGACGCCGCGGGCCTGCCTGAAGCGCTCCGCGAGGGCGTCGTCGGCCGCCTCGGTGGCTGGACGATCGTCGAGCTCGACGCGCTCGGCGACACGGAGTCCTACTTCGTGCACGAGACCGCGATCGGCATCGCGACCGTCGCCCCCGCTGTGCCGAACGGCGTGGCGAAGGGCGGAGGCGTCGCAGCCGGTCAGGGGCTCGCGGTCACCCAGCTGTGGGACTACGACAGTGACCACCTGAAGGACCGCTCGATCGTCCACGCGTTCGCCGGTGCGACCGCCGTGCTCGACCCGGAGCAGGCACCCGACGGGTCGATCGTCCGCGACGAGAACGACGAGGTCGTGCTGAAGTTCCAGCGCGCGATCAAGGTCACCTTCGGCGCTGGCGGCTCCGAGAAGCCGACCTACACGCTGACGATCACCGGCGCACCGACCGGCGGTACGTTCACGATCACGATCGATGGCGAGACCACCGACCCGATCGCGTACAACGCCTCCAACGCCGACATCGCCAAGGAGCTCAACGAGCTCGACGGCGTCTCCGGCGCCACCGTCACCGGCGGCACCTTCCCCGGCAACGCGAAGACGATCACTCTCGCCGAGCGTGCGACCGTCGCCGCGGCCGGATCGTTCACCGGCGGCACCTCGCCGGCCATCACCGCGGCGTGAGCCCAGGAGGAGGTCAGATTGTGGCTGAGACGTACACTCCACTCGCATCCAGCGAGGATGTGGTGAAGGCCCTCGGCCGCGATCTGACCTCCTCCGAACAGGCCAAGGTCGACGTGGCCCTCGCGAAGGCATCCGAGCTGTTCCGCAACGAGGCCCGCCGCACGTTCACCCGGGGGCGGAAGACGGCCCGCCTGAAGGTGAGCCGCGGCGAGGTGCACCTGCCCGAATCGCCCGTTGTCACCGTCCACTCGGTGACCGACGACCACGGGCACCGCTTTCGCTTCACGCACTTCGGCGTCATGCTCAATATCAGCGCGTGCGCTGAACCCTTCGTCCGCGTCGACTACGAGTTTGGCGACGACAAGGTCCCCGAACTCGTAGTCACCACCGTCGCCGAAATGGTCGCCGCGACCTTCGGACTCGACAAACGCGCACGCGCTGGCATGACCCAGTTCCAGGACACCACCGGCCCATTCAGCGACGGGGGCACGTTCGCCGCCTGGGCTGTCGGCGGCAAGATCGCGATGTCGCCCGCCGACCTCGCCACCGCCCAAAGCTTCCGACCCGTCAAACTCGGCGGCACTGTCACCCAGGGCGGGTGAGCACGATGCGCGACATCACCGAGCACGTGCTGTACGAAGCGCCCGACCACACCATGACCGACGCCCACGGCAACCCCCGCACCGAGTGGGAGGACCCCATCGATGTCGGCATCTTCGAGTTCGACCCCGGCTCGACATCGGAACCCCGTGAGGGTCAGAACCGCGTCATCGTCGAACCCACCCTCTACATGCCGCCCGACATCGTGCTCGCACCCGCGGGACGCGTGACCGCCCGCGGCAGGCTCTACCAGGTCGAAGGCGAGACCCGCGAATGGCGACGCCGCGGCGAACCCATCGGAAACGTCGCCACGCTGCGCCGCGTCGATGGCTAGGAGGACACCATGGCAACCGTCGTGCGACTCAACCTGCGTGGACTAAACGAGATCATGACATGCGCGGCTGTCCGAGACGACCTCGATGCCCGTGGGCGTCGCATGGCTGCGGCCGCCGGAGGGGAGTTCGAGTACGTCTCCCGTCCGCACTCCCGTACCGCCCGTGGCTACGTCCAACCGCGCAGCGCGAAGGGCGCTCGTCAGGAAGCGCGCGAGAAGCGATTGACGAGGTCGATCGATGCCGGACGTTGAGCTTGTTGACGTTGAGGCGTTCGTCATCCCGTTCCTGAACGCACGAAACGCGGAGTCGCCAGCGGCAACGAAGGTCCCTGCGGCGCGCCCGAAACGGTTCACTCGTGCGTGGCGTACCGGAGGAGCGGCGGAGAATCGTGTGCTCGACGTCCCGGTCATCACGGTGTCGTGCGCGGCGCCGGACGCCGTCACTGCGGCCGCTGACGCGGCTACCGCTCGTCACGCGCTTCTGAACGAGTACACGGCGATGCCGCTCGTGCGATCGGTGTCCGTCTTCTCGGGGCCGTACTACGACCCGGACCCTGACACGAACGAAGACCGCTACACGTTCGCTGTCCGTCTGCGCGTGCGCGGTGCGCGCCGCTGACCCACGTTCGACCCCGTCGTCTGGCGGGGCGTGTCTATGCCCAGATTCGGGCGATTGGAGAACACCAGCATGAGTGTGAACTCAGCACTGGCCCGAATCTTCGGGTCGGACAGCGATGCCGTCTGGCTCGCTGAGCTCGGAGCGCAGCTCCCGGCAACGCTCGCAGCGTCCCCGGGCGCGGCCTACGAGGACATCGGGTGGCTGAACACGGATACCGGCGTCACGGAGACGCTGCTCGGATCGGTGACCGACATCCGCGGCCACCAGGGCGCCGGCGTGGTCCGCACCCGCATCGAGACGCCAGGAACGCAGTTCCAGTTCGTCGCGCTCGAGCAGAAACGGATGACCGACGAGCTTCGCTACGACGTGAAGTCGTCGTCGACCACGGGCGGGGTGCGGACGTCGGTGCGCGGCTCGGGGCAGAAGGTCCGCCCGCGGACGGCCGTCATCGACCTCTACGACATCGATGACGAGAACGTGCAGGTGCGCCTGTGCATCCCGCGTCTGGAGATCGTCCCGAACGGCGATCGCACCTTCATCAACAGCGACATCGCGGGGTACCCGATGCTCGGCACGGTCATCGGCGACATCACGGTCATCGAGACCGACCTCGAGAACCCCGACGACTGAGCACTCCCAACCACCGGGCTGGTGACGATCCCCTCACCAGCCCGGTCTCTCAACCTCACGGGGATCAGACAGGGGATCGATCATGGCCGAGGCCAAGAAGCCGCAAGACCGCAAGCCGAAGCAGAAGCCGGGAGCACGCACAGTCACCGTGCGTGGGATCACGGTCACCGTGGAGGACGCAGCGCTCGACGACTTCGAGCTCATCGAGGACTTCGCCGCCATCCAGGGCGGGCAGACGCACCTCATCCCGTCGGCGATGCGTCGCCTATTCGGGGACGACTTCCAGCGCATCCTCGACGAGCTGCGGGACGAGAAGACCGGGCGGGTGCGCGCCTCCGAGGCGAACACATTCTTCGTGGACGTGTTCCGGGAGCTCGCCCCAAATGCGTGATGCTCGCAGTCGCGCTCGCGCATCATCGCGGCGCGCTGCGAGCATCCCTGATCGCTGACTGCAACGGCCTCCGGCTCGCGGACGCTGTCACGTGGCCCGCCCGCGAGTTCGCCGACATCGTCGCATGGCTCCCCCCGGGGTCCGCGCTCTGGCGCGATATGGGAGGACCCGCCGCACTGTCCGAAGAAGTGCGGATGCTGCGGGCGGTGGAGTTCGGGCTCCGTGTTCTCGACTGGCGGATGCGTCAGGGCAAGGGCCAGCGCCCGAGGCCACTCCCGGACCCGCCATACGCGCACGAGCGCCGCGCCGCGGAGGCGAAGCAACGTCGGAAGGCCGAGTCCTTCCTGAAACGGTCCCAGGGCCGGATCTGACCGTCAGGGGGACGCATGGCTGATTCGATCGAGATCGCAAACGCCTACGTCGCTCTGACGGTCAAGGCTCCGGGGATCAAGAAGGACATCGAGCGCGAGATCGGCTCGATCGACGGAGACAAGGCCGGACGCGGCGTCGGCTCCAAGCTGATGGGCGGGATGAACGCCGGTGCCCTCCTGGGCGCGGCTGCCGTGGGTGCTGCCGTCGTCGGCACTCTCGGCGTCGCACTCACCAAGGGATTCCAGCGCCTGAACGCGATCGATCAGGCGACGGCGAAGATGCAGGGACTCGGGTTCTCTGCTCAGGACACCGCCGGTCTGATGGACAACGCCCTCGCGTCGGTGAAGGGCACGGCTTTCGGCCTCGGCGACGCCGCCGGGGTGGCCGCGCAACTCGCCGCGACAGGAATCGGGCCCGGCGACGAGATGGCGTCCGTGCTCAAGACGATCGCGAACACCGCGGCGGCGGCCGGCGGCTCCATGGACGAGATGGGATCGATCTTCGCGAAGGTCGCCTCGTCCGGAAAAGCGCAGAACGACTCCCTGCAGCAGCTCTCCGACCGCGGCATCCCGATCTACCAGAAGCTCGCCGAGCAGCTCGGCGTCACCACCGACGAGGTGTTCTCCATGGCTTCGGCCGGGAAGATCGGGTTCGCGGAGTTCTCGGCAGCCGCCGAAGCGGCCGGTGGAAACGTGGCCGCCGCGATGGGCACCACCGTGCAGGGATCGTGGGACAACCTCCTCGCCTCGCTGGGCCGCGTCGGCGCGGGCCTCCTTGGCGGCGTCTTCGGACAGCTCGCCCCCATGTTCCAGAGCATCACCTCCGCCCTCGCTCCGCTGGAAGCGTCCGCTGCCCAGTTCGGCGACACCGTCGGCGAGATCATCACGGTCATCAAGGCCGGATTCACGGGCGAGCTGATGGAGGAGGATTCCTTCCTGCCGCTGTCGATGGTGCAGCGGCTGATGGAGTTCGGCGGATTCCTGCGCGAAGTGTTCGACGCGGTCGGGCCGCTGATCGGGCAGGTGCTCGAGCTGGCATCCGCACTGTCGCCGATGGGCATCGCGTTCCAGGCTCTGGCCCCGATGCTGCCGCTCATCGCGGAGACCTTCGGAGAAGTCGCGGGAATCATCGGTGGCGCTCTCGGCCAAGTGCTGCAAGCGCTCTTGCCGGTGATCGCGCAGGTCGTGAACGTGCTGGCGCAACTGGTCGCACAGATCCTGCCTCCGCTGATGCCGATCTTCACCCAGCTCGCCGGCGTGATCGCACAGGTGCTCCTCGCAGTCCTGCCCCTGCTCGAACCGCTGATGATGTTGATCGAGGCGATCTTCCCGATCCTGCAGACCGTGATCGCCGCGCTGATTCCGATCATCCAAGGGGTCGTGAACGCGATCGCATCGATCCTCATCCCGATCGTTGAGACTCTGGTCGCGATCCTCGGGGGAGTGATCGAGTTCCTCACCGGGGTGTTCTCCGGCGACTGGGAGAAGGCATGGAACGGAATCCTCTCCGTGTTCGAGGGGATCTGGAACGGCCTCGGCGACATCTTCAAGGGCGTCCTGAACGGCGTGATCGACCTGATCAACGGGTTCCTCGGCGGACTCAACGAGGTCGGGAACTTCGTCTCCGATGTCACCGGCGGGTCGATCTCGTTCGAGGTGGGGACCATCCCGCACCTCGCGACAGGCGCGACGATCCTGCCCCGCGCAGGCGGCACGCTCGCCGTGCTTGCGGAGGCCGGGCGGCCCGAATCCGTCGTCGACACGGGCCTCATGAACCGAGCCCTCGAGGAAGGCCTGTCCGGAAACGGGACCGGCATCACTCAGAACAACTACTTCCAGCACCTGCCCCCGGAAGAGGGCGCGGAACTCGCTGGGCAGAAGCTGGCGACCGCTGCGAAGCGGGCGCGCGGGTAGGGGGGACGGATGCTCAGGATCAACGTCGGCGGGGTCACGTTCGTAGACGGGGCGGCAGCCAACCGGACCAGAGAGTGCTTCCTGATCAGCCCCGAAGGTTTCCTCGGCTGGCGGGGACTACCCACAGGGCGACGCGAAGCGTTGGCCCGGGCGATGCAACACGGGGAGCACGACGTTCCCGTGTTCCTCCCCTCGCGGGTGGTCACCCTCAGCGGGTGGATTCTCGCTGCCGACGAAGAGACCCTCGAGTACAAGGCGGATCAGATCGCCGGGCTCGGGGCAGCAGGACAACGCATCGAGATGGTGGTCACGAGCGGCGGGCGAACACTGCGGGCTTTCGGGCGCCGGGTGGCCGCAGAAGTCGAAGACGTCCCTGGCGGGGCGACTGAGGCGCCGTTCGAGATCCAGTTCGTGTTCGCGGACCCACGCAAGTACGGCGACATCCGCGAGATCCCTTCCCGCGGCGTCGCCGTACCCGTGGCGCACAAGGGTAACTTCCCGGCATCCCCCGAGTTCGTGCTGCAGGAGCCGCCCTCGTCATACAGCATCACCTCGCCGGGTGGGACGTTCACCGTCATCGGGTCGACCGCGGGCGGCACGCACGTCGTCAGCCTCCGCAACGGTCGCGTATACCGCAACGGGGTCGAACAGGTCGACGTGGGGCGCGGCGATCTATGGGCGGTTCCTCCGGGAACGGTCTGGAACCACCAGACCACCGTCGGCGGCACGATCCGAATCGCTGACACCTACGTGTAGAGGAGGCCGCCGATGAAGCTCGAGCTGTGGGTGCACGACGCGATCACCGGCAACGAGATCACCCAGGTTCACCCGCTTGAGCAGGACGCGTCCTGGTCCACCAACATCGGCGGGACGGGGGAGTGCGCCTGGTCCTTCCAGACCGACGACCCTGACACCGGCATGGACGGCGCCCGCATCGGGTCCCTGTTCCAGCCGAACGCTCGACTGCTGGCACTGCGCTTCGACACCGCCGTGCT
Organism: Microbacterium sp. NPDC091676; assembly: GCF_044756645.1. NCBI lineage: Bacteria > Bacillati > Actinomycetota > Actinomycetes > Micrococcales > Microbacteriaceae > Microbacterium > Microbacterium sp. NPDC091676. Next base: position 50,749 of record NZ_JBIVTI010000001.1, read on the forward strand.
GGGCGCCTGGAAGATCGACGACTGGGACTACGCCTACGACACCGCGCGCCTGGCAGTCTCCGGCGTCGAGCTCGTGCGCAGCGAGTCGAAGTGGCGGATGACGTACGGGCTGAACGAGTACGAGCTCGGCACCCTCACCGTGACGAACCGGTCCTACTCGGGTGCCGTGCGGGCCATCCTCTCCCGATTCAAGGACCGCGCCCCAGCCTGGAACTACCCGATCGACCTGCCCGCCGACGGCGTCGGCACCTTCACCCAGACGTGGGAGTTCTGGAAGAAGTTCACCATCGAGGACCTCCTCGCGCAGATCGAAGCCGAGGGCATCGAGATCTTCTTCCGCCCGTACCTCACGGCGAGCCGTCAGCTCCGGTACGAGACCATCGTCAGCCCGCGCCCGACGTCGGGCGCGAGCGCGTTCCACCTGCAGGCCGACGACACCCCGCTCGGCGGTGTGCACTACAAGGTCAGCGGTGCCGAGCAGATCACCGGCGGCCAGGGGCTCGGACAGGGCACCGGGCAGGACCAGGCGGTCGCCTACGCGGGCGCACCGCCCTACCCGATCCCGATCCGTGACGTGAAGCGGACGTTCGCCGACCTCACCGGAACCCGCCTGCAGGCCGCGACCGACGCCTGGTACGCGGAGGCGAAGAACCCCGTCGTGCAGTGGACCGTGGGCAGCTTCACCGCCTCCGACGAGTACCCGCCCACGCACGCCGTCACCGGCCGCGCATGGACCCTGCACTCCACCGGCCACCCCGTCATCCCCGACGGCCCACACGCGCTGCGCGTCATCGCCGCTTCCGGCACATTCGGCGCGCAGATCACCACGGAGGTCCAGAGTGCTCAGTAACCTCGCCGACGCATGGGGCTGGATCGCCCGGCTCATCCGCCGCATCGAACGCATCGAGAGCGGCGCGCTGCTCGAGAACTCCTCGATCACCGGCGGCCGCATGCGCTTCATCGGCGCTGTGCTCCGTCTCGACTCCGGCGCGCTGCTCGACCTCGTCGGACAGTGGCGGTTCCGCGGCAACGGGGCGATCACCGGCGATGTCGTCGCGGAAGGCAAGTGGACGCAGAACGGCACATGGGAGTTCAACGGCGACGGCAAGATCTTCGGCGACGTCCAAGTTCTCGCCGGCGGACGCATCCGCGTCGGCCAGATAGTGCTGAACCCTTCCGCGAACGGCGGGACGATCGAGGTCGGCGGGCACACGATCTTTGCCTCGGGGAACGTGCTGAGCATGAATCACTCGGATGGCGCCCAAGTCGTGCTGAACAGCAGCGGCGTATCCCTCCTCGGCGGGGGGAAGAGCCTGTCGCTACAGACCGTCGGCGTGGGCTTCGGAGGTCTTCCCAGGGTCGCCAAAGCTGGAATCCCGTCCGGCTGCATCTACAAGGGGACCGACGGGCTTGTGTATGAGGCTCCCTAGAGCGTCTTGCCGTTCATCTCGGGGCAGAGGTAGAGCAGGCCAGCCGAGGCGATAGCGGCGCTGTCAAGGTAGCTACCCTGAACGCGCTCCTCCCCGCTGATGACCGAGACGTCCGTGAACGGGGTTTCTGCGATCAGGGCTGCACATGCTTCGTGACCGGCCACAAGGAGTTGCTCGTCAGTCGCATTGGGGATCGTGGTTGCGGAGCCGAGCCCGAACAACCGTGCTCGTGCCTCGGCGAGGAACAGTTCCTCTGGGTCCGACGTGTCCGGCGACTCCGCGACCAGTGGTTCGGGCGAGGCGCTGGGAGTGTCCGGGGCACTCGTCGAGCGATCCGCCCCGGCGTCGGCGGCATTGTTGCGGTCGCTGGCGTCCCCTCCGTCGTCGCCGCATCCGGCGAGGGCGAGAACTAGTACCAGTGCCGCTGCGGCGGCTGTTACCTTGGGCACGTCGACTCCTTCGTAGTCGGCTCTGCCCCTCATCGGACGCACTTCCGGTGGGGGGCTTTTCCGTGCCCTCACGATAGCGGGTCGCGTTTGCGCCTGCCAGAGCTTCAGGTGGAGGCACCGATGACCGATTCCCGTGTTCTTGTGCGTGGGAGTGTGACCGACGCCGCGCTGGTGCCGCTGTGGGCGGAGCAGCTCGAGCTGGAGTTTCGCCTGTCGCGTCCCGGCACCGGGGCGGCGGCATCCGTCGCCGACGGTGCGCTGTACTCGACGGCACCGGTGAAGGTGTCGCCCGATGCCAACGGCGAGTTCGTGGTGCGGCTGACGCCGAACGACCTGATCCAGGGCGACACGTTCTACCAGGTGCGTGCGACGTGGCTCGGTTCGTCTGGTTCGGCGGAGTCGCTGGACCTGTACCGGATCTTCGTGCCGATGACCGGCGGCTGGATCACGGAGCTCGTCGACAAGTCGTGGCAGGTCGCGCAGGTGATCTACTCGCCGACGCAGCCGACGGAGTGGCCGCTGGGCGCGGTGTGGATCAACTCGGTGACTGGCGAGACGATCCGCAACCAGCCGTCCAAGCTCGCGTACTTGGGCAACATCAAGGGGCCTCGGGGTCCGGAGGGCAAGGAGGGTCCGGAGGGTAAGCCGGGTGTGAACGCGGTCCCCGCGCAGTCGGCGGTCGCGCAGTACCTCACGGCCGAGGGGCCGGTGAAGGATGCCGCTCGGGCGATCATCGACCAGGACCGGAAGCGGTTCGACCTCGCCGCGGCGCGAGTCGAGTACGGGGCGCGGGCGATGCGCCCGCCGTCCGAGAACCGGGTGATGCAGTCGGTGCAGGTCGTCGCCGGGCTCGGCGGGGAGATCTGGTACTCCCAGGTCGGAGCCGGTACCGCCGGCGGCCGGGAGTCGACGGTGGTCGTGCGGTGCACGCCCGCCGGGGCGTACCTGGGCGAGATGGTGTTCGTCGACGCCGGCCACGGTACCGGGGTGTTCGTCGAGGTCGACAGCAGCGGCACCCCGTGGGTGTGGGTGTCGTTCACGAACCACGCCGTGGCCTCCAGTGCCGGACGGTTCAACTACGTCCGGGTGCCGTGGGCATCCGGAGCGTCCCGGACCTGGGCGCAGGTGGCGCAGTACAAGGTCGCCGCGTTGTCCCGTGCGACCTATCTCACGGCGCACTTCGACGAGTTCAACGGCGAGATCGGTGTCCGCGACAACCCCGCCTCCGGCGGCTACCAGTTCTCCCGCCACAGCCTCGCCGCGATCAAGGCCGGCACCTGGAACCCCCAGGACGTCATCAACTACACCCCCGGCGGCGACTGGTACGGGCAGGGGTGGGCGCTGCTCGACCGGGTCTGGTACCTGCTGTCGGGCAACGGGTCGACGTACTCGCCGTACTTCCCGATCCAGATCTGGCAGCTCGACTCCACCGGCGCCCGCGTCCGCATCAAGGACCTCGAAGGAATCCGGAAGTCCCCGCTCGGTCCCGTGCCGGGCGGCTTCACCGAGCCCGAGGGGCTGGCCGCAGCGCGCGGACCGAAGGGTGAGCCGTCGCTCATGCTCGGCATCAGCGCCGGCCCCACCGGCGGCCGCTCCTACACGTTCTGGTCCGTGAACATGGGCGTCGACCCGTTCGTGAACCAGCGCTACGCGCAGGACGGCGCCTGGGGTGAGACCGGGTGGACGGACACCGTCGTCGAGACGTGGCTCAACGACTTCAAGCCGGACGCCAGCACCGATCAGAAGTTCGAGGGCCGCATCAGCGGCGGATACCTCGAGCTGGACGGGCGCATCAACGGCACCTTCACCTCCGGGCAGAACGTCGTCGGGCAGATGCGCGCCGGGTACTACTCCCCGGTCAAGCAGCGCCGCGGCCTGGCGACGAAGTCCATGGGTGCCGGCTCTCCCAGCGCGGCCGTCCGTGTGGAGCTCAACCCCTCCGGGCAGCTGTCCATCTGGCTCCCGTCGGGGGACTCGTCGATCTCGTGGATCGACCTGACCGGGTTCCGTGTCCCGCTGTTCATCGAAAGGGGAGTGTCCTATGCCTCCTGAGTACCCGTTCGGTCGCGTCGTCGGCCGCATCGTCCAGGTCGTCCAGGGCCTTCCCGGCGACGGGTCGGAGCCGGTCTACACCCCCGTGCGGGGCGCGCGGATCCGCTTCGACCCGGCCACCGACGAGGAGCGGCAGCGCGTGCTGCGCGCGTCGAACCCGACCTCGCTGCTGCTGCAGTCCTTCACCTGCGGCACCGACGAGGACGGCTACCTCATCAACGGCGCCGGCCAGCGGTGGCAGGAGCTGCCGGCGACGGTCGACCCGGAGCTGGGGTTCTCGGAGTGGCTGTGGCGGTGCACGATCACCAGCCCGGTGGGTAACCCCGCCCCATTTCGGTTCACGCTGCCCGTCTACACGATCACGGGAACGGAGCGCGACATCACCACCGTCGCGCACGTTCCCGCGACCCCGGGCCGTGAGCTTGCCGAGTGGGAGTCGACCTACCTGCGTGCGCAGGGCGTGGTCGGTCTGATCGACGACGCCGGACAGGCGATCATCCTCGACATCCAGGCCGAGGGTGCCGGGATGGAAGCCCGCGCAGTCGCGGCCGCCACCGCCGCGGCCGCCGCGTCATCGACGCAGGCCGCGGCGTCCGCGTCAGCGGCAGCGAACAGCGCAACGCTCGCCGGCACCCGGGCGGACGCCGCCGGGACGTCGGCGGCGACCGCGAAGACGGAAGCCGACCGGGCCACGACCGCCGCGAACAGCGTCGGCCCGCAGGTCGCGGCCAAGGCCGACAAGACCTACGTCGACGCGCAGATCCAGACGCAGAAGGACTACACCGACTCACGGACCGCGATCGCGCGCACCCGGCGGACGAAGACCGCCGCCCAGGCCATCAACAACGCCACCTGGACGCAGGTCACCTGGCCGGTCGACGGCGGCACGGTCGGCATCACCGGGGCGGAGACGTTCACGATCCCGTCCGCGGGCCAGTACCTGATCGTCATCGAGCTCACGTTCGCGATCCAGGGCACCACCGGGCAGCGGGTCTTCCGACTGCGCCGCGGCACGTCCGAGGTCGTCGCGCAGACACCGCAGGTCACCCCGGTCGGCACCACCTACCCGGTGACGATGCAGCTCATCACGACGCTGCAGTGCGCCGCCGGCGACGTGCTCGTCGTCGACTGCTACCACTCCGCCGGCTCCGGGCAGACGGTCAACGTCGGCGGCGCCCCGGAGGCCAACTTCCTCAGCATCGACCGCATCAGCTAGGAGCACCCATGGGCATCAGCTACGCCGGAGACGCGTACAACCGCGCCTCCGGCACGCGCGCCGCATTCGACGCGCTCTCCAACGACCTCGAACGCGAGGGGCACCCGCCGATGGTGTCGATCTCCGGCGACCGCGAGCCGGAGGACCAGGAGCGGATCTGGCACGAGCGGATGACGCTCAACCCCGGCAACCGCAAGGTCTACGGTTACCGCTTCTGGCAGGGCCAGAAGTGGTACCAGATCCACCCCGACACCGTCGCCCCGCCCCGGACGAGCAACCACGAGGCCCGACGGTCGAACGATCTGAAGTGGCCGTACAACTCCGACACCCCGGCCGCGCGCCGCGCCGAGGAACTTGCGCCGAAGCACAACATCACCCGCGAGGGCAAGAGCTTCCGCGAGCTCTGGCACTGGACGCACTGGGGACCGCTCGGCCCGATCGGTGCGCCGGCATCCGCCGGCGGCTCCGCACCCACCACCGCAATCCCGCATGAGGAGGACGAGGACATGCGCATCATCGTCGTGAACAACAACTACTACGCCATCGCGAAGCAGTTCCTGTCGCACCTGAACGACAAGAACCAGGTTTCCGAGGCCGAAGCGGCCTACGGCAAGGCGCGCCAGCTCGGGAACGGTAACGCTGCCAGCGCCGCCGGTGTGAAGCTCCGGGCGCAGCTCGACCTTCACGGGATCCCGCGCACCGTCCTCGACGGCGACGGTCGGGTGCTCAACCCCCAGTCTGGGAAGTTCGAGGCGAACGGCACCTGGTCGCGCGAGCGCGAGATCCTCGCGCGCTCGACCTCGGCGAAGAGCTGATGGTCGGGACGGAGCCCGCGACTGCAACGCATCCGACTCGGCACACGAGCAAGATCGGCTGGGGATGGTGGCTCGCCGCGATCGTCGGCGCAGCCGTCGCGGTCGCCGTCGTGGTCGTCGCCCTGGTGGCGTCACTGCGGTCCGGGCGTGAGATCGACCCGAACCAGGTGATGCTCGCCCTGATCGCGCTCCTGTCGAGTCTCGGCGCGGTCATCATCCCGAAGCTCAACGCGGTCGGGAAGAACACCTCGCAGACCGCGGAGCACGTCGCGAACTCACACACGACGAATCTCCGAGACGACATCGACGAGATCAAGCGGATCGTCAAGGCCACTGACTCACGGCTCCACGGCGTCGAGCAGACCCAGAACTTCCAGGCTCGCGACATCCTCGGCATCCGCGAGGAGATCGGCCAGATCCGCAAGAGCGAACGCGACCAGTGGGACGCGATCGAAACGACCGCCGGCAAGCGCCGGCAGAACCCAGGAGACACCCCATGAGTAAGCTCACCGACCCCGCTTGGTGGAAGGCCGCATTCCTGCGCGCCCTCTACACCGCGATCGCCATCGCGATCCCGTACGTCGCCGCCGTCCAGTTCGCCGACGTCCCCTGGCTCCTGGCCGCATCGGCGGCCACTGTCGGCGCGATCCTCTCCTTCGCGACGTCGCTCTTCGGCCTGCCGGAATCCGTCGGCGTCGACCTGCCCTGGTGGCTCGCCGCCCTCGAACGCGTTACCAAGACGTTCGGGCAGTCCCTCGCCGCCGGACTCACCGGCGCCGTCCTTCTCTCCGACGTCGACTGGCCGGTCGTGCTGCAGGCCGCTCTCGGCGCCGCGTTCATCTCGCTGCTCCGCCTGATCCTCGCCACCCTCCCCGCGAACCCCACCGCCCAGCCCGTGGTCGTCGTGCAGAGCCTCACCGCACCCCGCACCCCCGGCGTGCCGGGTACCCTCCACGTCGACGAGAGCGGGATCATCGGCCGCGAGCCGGATCAGTCCTGAGCGCATTCAGACCCCCACCTAGCCTTCTGGCCGGGTGGGGGTCGCATTTTTGTGCGGGCTCGGGCGAGAGCATCAGGTGTCTGTTCAGTGCTGTGGGCGGTCGGTTCATCGATGGGGCACGACGGAGGCAAGCTGGGAGCGCACACATGTTGTGGGAGTACCGTCCGAACATGAACACACAACTGAAGAACGAAGATGTCCTTGGACTCGGGGCCGTTCTTGTCGGCTCGCTCCCAGCCACTCTCCTCACCGACGAGGCACCTGAGCGGTATACCGTCGAAGCGGTGTTCACGCGGAAGGCCGACCCAGACGAAGTGAGCGCGATCGAAGGCCTCGACATGCGCGACCACCTGGCGCAGAACGGATTTCCGACCGTCGAGCTTCACGTCTCGGATCGCAGGCTTGAGATCATCAACACCAACCTCGAGGAACTGCGCGACGGTCTCGCCGCAGTCCTCGCGGATCGCCTCGCGGAAACCAGCCGAGCTCTCGTGGCTGCGCGGGAGATCACAGCGCTACGCCACGAGGAAGCATCCATCCGTGAAGAAGAGCGCGCTGCCTCTGTTGCTGCCCTCGCGGGGTCGGTCGTGTTTCAACACCGCGCAGAGCGTCCCGAAGACAACTCCGTAACCTCCTGACGGTGCAACTAAGCACACCCGCCGCCTCGTTCGTCGAATTGTCAACGGGCCTCCGTTAACGAGACCCTGCACGTAGCTTCACAGGCATGTGGACCGTACTGATCATCCTGCTCGTCGTGTGGGCCGTTCTCTCCGTCGTCGGTTTCGCCATCAAGGGGCTCCTGTGGCTGGCAGTGATCGGCATCATCCTGTTCATCGGCACTCTCATCTTCGGATTCGTCCGTAATCGAGCGCGTCGTCAACGCCCACCGCAGTAGCGTGCTTCGCCACTGGGGAGACATCGAAATCAGGTCATCATGGATGCGCCCCGTCGTTATACTCCGACCCGACCGCGCGATACCGCAAGCTCTCAGGGCAGTTCTTTCACCCCACTGGCTCAGCAGGTGCGTGAGCTCGGGTTACTGCGTAGACGCTACGGCTATTACTGGACCAGGCTTGTCGCCGCCCCCGCAGCGGTCGGGCTTTGCCTTCTCGTCTTCGCGTGGATAGGAGACTCCTGGTGGCAGTTGTTCACTGGCGCCGTCTTGGCGGTACTTTTCACACAGATCGCGTTTCTCGGGCACGACGCCGCGCATCGGCAGATCTTCATCTCGGGGCGCTGGAATGACTGGATCAGCCTGATCCTCGGGGATCTTCTCGTAGGCATGAGCTATGGGTGGTGGCAGCACAAGCACACCCGCCATCACGCCAACCCCAACAAGCTCGGTTCGGACCCAGACATCGAACTTCCCGTTATCGCCGTGACCACGGAATCCGTCGCGTCGCAACGAAACCGGAGCTTCGCCTGGTTGCAAGCGCACCAAGGACTGCTGTTCTTCCCGATCCTGCTACTGGAAGGGATCTCGCTCCATGCGTCCAGCGTTCGACGGGTGTGCTCAAGAGGCCGCCTACAGCGCCGGTGGGTGGAGATCGCGTTCTTGGTCGTGCGCCTCGTCGGCTACCCTGTGCTGGTCTTCTTCGTGCTCTCTCCGGGCATAGCAGCCACGTTCCTGGCGGTCCAGTTGGGAGTGTTCGGCTTCTACATGGGCATCGCGTTCGCCCCCAACCACAAAGGAATGCCAGTCGTGCCGCGCGGACTCGTGCTCGACTTCCTCAGCCGTCAGGTAAGAATGAGCAGGAACATCCGCGGAGGACGCTTCCTCGACGTGCTGATGGGTGGGTTGAACTATCAGGTAGAACACCACCTGTTTCCATCAATGCCGCGCCCTCACCTTCGCCGGGCGGCGCCGATCGTGCAGCAATACTGCGAGACGAACCGGGTGCCGTACACCCAGGTTGGCCTGTTCACCTCGTACGCGATCGTTGTCAGGTACATCAACCGAGTTGGGCTAGGCGAACGCGATGTCTTTACCTGCCCGCTAGTGCAGTCCCGGGCAGCGATCGGACCGGAAACTCTGCATAGGGGTTCCGGTGGGGCTGCTGGAGAGTAGAGTGGCGAAAGAGCGCAGCTCGGGACTCTGGGGAGATCCCCTGGGACGGCTCCGGTAGGGGGCTCTCACCCCGAGGACTCGGGCCCGAGTGAGAGCCCTTCTCTAGCCGTCGAGAACAGCCAGGTTCCTAGATGGGCTTCGCTGCCTTCTGCTGATTCCCCGTTCGGGACTTCAAGAGGTTGCGCCGCCGCAAGTGGGGCGCCTTCGGTTGGCTCGTGAACGAGGTACAGGCCCGTGGGGCCGTTCGCTTTAAACGCGAGAGCGTCGACCCAGGCGCGGTTGATCGAGGGTTGCCTGCTGCCGTGGTCCTTGAAAACCAGGTTGCTTCCGGCGTGGATCCCCGCCGTGCTTCCCTCGGACAACTGTGTCACAACTCCCAGTCGGCCCAGTCGTCAGCAGCGGGGCGCGAGCCCTCCTCGTCTCCGGAGGGATCCACGGTCACCGTAACCCGGGTGTGCATTCCCACAAGCACGCTGATGAGTTCATGTGCTGCGGCGAAGGTGACGAATGTCGGCTCCGAGCGAGCAGCGGATTCCACACGTTCCATGATTGCGGTCAGATCTGCCCCTACTGGAAGTTGGTAAGTCTCTGCATCGAACGAGATTCTTGTGGTGTGCACGGTGGCTCCAAATTCGCGGGCCGAACCCTCACCCAACCTGTACCGTATCCATCTCCGCGGCTGCGCCCAGGGGGATTGCGGATCATAGGAAGGTGTGCGCGGATGGCGCTCTGCCACCCGCCACGGGCACCCTGCGGCTTCAGGAGGACGGCGCGGTGCTGATGTAGAGGGGGAGCGCGGCCGCCTGACCATGACCCAGGATGGCGGGCGTGCTCGGGTTCGGGAGGGACCGGCGGTGCTGGCCAAGCGCGATCCACGGTTCGAGGCCCGGGAGCGTGCGCAGCGCCGTGCAGAGGACGGCGACCTGCTTGTCCTCGAAGTAGCCGACCCAGGTGCCGACCGCTTCGGCGAGCACGTCGTCGCGGTCGCCGGCGGTCGCGCGGAGCTCGGCGATCACGGGTGCCGGGTCGGTGGTGTACCTGTTGCGGGAGCAGATCGCGTCGAGGGCGATGCTGAGCTTCACCGTGGGTGAGAGGCCTCGAGTGGGCATGGCCGGGTGTCCTTCCTCCGGCCGAGACGAAGTCTCAGCGTACCGTTGCCGCGCTGCAATCTGACCGGCGTACTGGCGGAACTGATCCCCTCCGCGCCTCCCCGCACCGAGGGGATTGGTCCTCCCAGCGGCTCAGGCGTGCGTTTCCGAATCTATTTGGGATCAGTCAGTTGCCGCTGTATAGTCAGCGTGTGCTGACTATTGCTTCTCGCATGGATGTGATGAACAGGCTCGGACGGGCGATGGCCGATCCGACGCGTTCGCGGATACTTCTCACGCTGCTGGATGGCCCCAGCTATCCGGCGGTTCTGTCTCGAGGGCTCGAACTGACTCGGTCGAACGTGTCGAATCACCTCGCATGCCTCCGCGACTGCGGCATCGTCGTCGCTGAGCCGGAGGGGCGGCAGACGCGCTACGAGATTGCGGACCCGCATCTTGCGGCGGCGCTCTCTGCTCTCGTATCGCTGACGTTGGCGGTAGACGAGAGCGCTCCATGCGTCGATCCGGCGTGCTCGGTTGACGGCTGCTGTGACGCTGGGGAGTCCCGTTGACCGCGGTCATGCTCGCGCCTGGGCGTCGTGACGTGCTGCGCCGGCGCATCCGGATCGTGGTCGCGATCACGATCACCTGGAACGTCATCGAGGCGGTAGTCGCGCTCATCGCCGGCGGCGTCGCCTCGTCGGCCGCGCTCATAGGGTTCGGATTGGACTCGATTGTCGAGGTGCTCTCGGCGGCGGCAGTCGCGTGGCAATTCGCTGCGCCTGACCCGGAGAAGCGCGAGAAGGTCGCACTGCGGGTGATCGCCGTGTCCTTCTTCGGCCTCGCCGCATACGTGAGCGTCGACGCCGTGCTGTCGCTGTTCGGCCTGCGAGATCCTGAGCACTCGCCGGTCGGCATCGCTATCGCGGCGTTGAGCCTGCTTGTGATGCCCTTCCTCAGCTGGTTCGAGCGCCGCACCGGCCGCGAGCTAGGTTCGGCCTCCGCCGTCGCTGACTCGAAGCAGACCCTTATCTGCACCTATCTCTCGGCCGCGCTCCTAGCGGGCCTGCTGCTCAACAGCCTGTTCGGTTGGGCATGGGCTGACTCTGTGGCCGCGCTGGTAATCGCTGTGTTCGCCGTTCGAGAGGGTGTCGAGGCGTGGAAGGGCGATGCCTGCTGTGCCGCGCCGGTCGCGGTACTCACTGGGGAGCGGCAGCCTGGTACCTGCGCGGACGGCTGTTGCGCGAGCTAGGCGTCGGTCGAGACGGTCACGCCGCGCGAATGTGCCGCGATCGCCCTGAGTGCGGCCGCATTCATCGTCGCGATCTGAGGCGCTCGGCGCGAGTCCTCTGAACGTGGTGTCTCATATTCGTCTCACATGGCGAAGTTCGCGGGAGTCTTTAGGTGTCCCTCGCTGTCGACACGGTGAATCCGAAAAGTGCTGATCACGCAGCGCAAATAGGGCGATTGTCCCTGGTGGTCGCCGGATGTCGGAACGCTGTTTTTCGACAAGGGGTCGCAGGTTCAAATCCTGTCAGCCCGACCAGATAAGGCCCTGATGAGAAGCTATTTTCATCAGGGCTTTGTCATGTCTTCGGGCGAGTTTTTGTTGGTCCCCCTCTGGTCCCCTCGCCGACGAGCCGCTGCGTCTCCTCGGGCGACGGACGGCTGTTTCGGGCGTTCGCAGGCTCCAACCTGTGGATAAGGGGACCAGAGCCTCCGATCATGGCTCCTCGCTACCCGTCACAGTGACCTCGAGGCCTCGCGCCGGCTCGGTCTGCTGGCCTTGGCAGATCGGGCAAGGAAGGCGTTGGCCTGCTCCGCAGCGGAGGCGAGGTGGCGGTCGTCGGGATGCAGGTATCCGCGGGCGGTCTCCACCGAGGCGTGCCCGAGGATGTCCTGGAGGACGTGCAGCGGGATGCCGGCGTCTGCCATCCAGGTCGCGCCGGTGTGGCGGAGGCCGTGCCGGGTGAGATCGGGCAAACCAAGATCGCTGACGATCTGGTCCCAGTTCGTCGCGTCCCGCACGGTCGCGGTCGTGAGTGCGCCGCCCTTCGGGCCGACCAGCAGCCGGTCCTCGGGCTCCTTGCCGTCATCCCAGCCGGCGGCAGCGGTCTTCGAACGATCCCGGTCGCCGCTGGCCCCCCGCGTGTCGAGTACCTCGCCTGGAGCAGCTTCAACCCCACTCCCGCGGCAAGAGCTCTCCTCGAAAGCAAGCGTTCTGACCGGTGATCAGGGAACCGAGTGTCAGTCCGCCGGAACTCCCTTCAAAAACGCTTGACAAGTTCGACGGTTCCTCCGCGATCCTCGGTTTGCTGGACGAATCCTTCGCTTGTGTACAGACGGATGTTCTTCACGCTGTGCGAGCCGGTACTGAGCTCTATCCGGTCGCAGGAGCTGGCGAGAGCATCCGTCGCCTGCTGGAGGAGCCAGCGCCCGAGTCCACGTCTGTAGAGGTCTGGAACGACGGCGAGTCTGCCGATGTGCCCTGTTCGCGATGTGCGTCGAGCGCGAACCATTCCGATGAGACGGCCGTGGAGCCAGAGACCGACGCTCTCCCAGTCGGTGAGCCAGGCCTGCACATCTTCGAGGGTCTCGGTGAACGGAGCGAGGCCTAGTGTTTCGTTAGTCAACGCCTCGTCGACCCAGCAGCATCGCTGCAGCACCAGTACATGCGGGGCATCGTCGGGAGTCAACCGGCGTGTGTAGCTACCGGGCAACGGCCCGACTTCGATACCGGGTCGTGCAGCCTCGCGCATGGGCTTGAGCGCGTGAGCTAGTCTGACCAGTTCCTCCAGCAAGACGGTCACCGACGCGGTCAGCTGCGCACTCGGACGCACCCCAGTCGAATCGATCGTGTCTTTTAGGCGCAGGGCGACGGTCGAGCCGAGCGGGACGAGACGAAGCGTCGTTATCACCTGCTTCGCGTGCTGCACGGACCGGGTGCCTGCCGACGTGTTGCCGTAGCTCACGAACCCCATGGGCTTCCATGCCCATTCACGGCTCAGGTAGTCGAGGGCGTTCTTGAGCGTTGCGGGCATGCCGTAGTTGTATTCAGGCGTGACCGCGATGAAGCCATCTGCGTCGTCGACGATCTTGCTCCACGCTTTGGTGTGCGGGTTTCGATAGGCGCCGAGAGCAGGGTGTTCCTCCTCGTCGAAGAACGGGAGATCGAGATCGCGCAACGACACATGCTGAAGCTCGACGTCGAGTGCGTCAGCGGGGGAGGAGAGGGTTCGCAGGAGCCAGTCTGCGATCGCCGGGCCTATCGCTCCGGGCCTGGTGCTGCAGGTGAGGACCACGACTCTAGGTGATTTTGTTGACATGTAATCGACGGTAGATCGTAGAATGATTACATGTCAACGAAAAGGATGGGGTCGGCGGCGCCTTGGCTGAGCGAGGATGAGGAAGTCGCCTGGCGCGCGTTCCGTCGCATGACGATCGCAGTGCAGGCCGGTGTGGTGCACGACCTTGCAGCGTCGGGTCTCTCGGAGCCCGACTATGAAGTGCTCAGCACCCTGGTCGAAGCGCCGGAGATGACGAGCACGCTGCACGCGCAGGCGCAGAAGATGGGGTGGTCACGGAGCAGGCTCTCGCGTCACGCCGGCAGGATGGAAGCGCGGGAGATGATTCGCCGTGACCCCGACCCGGCAGATGGTCGCGGCTGTCTGCTCGTACTCGCCCCCCTCGGTCTCGACACCCTTCGCGGAGCGACTGCCATGCACTTGGAATCCGTGCGCCGCCGCTTCGCTGATCGGCTCGACGCGCGTGATCTCCGCGACATCGCACGAATCTCTGAGAAACTCGCGCATGCCCCAGAGTCGGGTCTACGACACGTAGGCCGTGAGTAGTCTGTCGAGAACCCTATGGGACTGCCGGCGAGCCAGGTCGGTGTCATCGTGTTGGGCTGTCCAGAGGGCCGCCTCGTTCATCGCGCCGGAGAGCTGCGCGGTCGATGCATCGAGGATCTCTTCTGCAACTCCTGCCTCGCGTAGTGCCTCTCGCAGATGAGTCGCCGAATTCTCCGCGTCGAGTCGGCGCCACTCCTGCCAGCCGCTCACCGCAGGTGCATCGATGAGCAGGATGCGCATGGCGGCCCCGTTCGTGATCGCATCGAGGAACGCGTGCGACCCGGCCCTGAGCTGTTCGAGAGGCTGCGGGTCTGCATTCTCCGCTGCCGTGACGACGGCTCGTGCGACGTCGGCTTGGAGGCGGGCGACGACCTCGGCGAACAGTGCGACCTTGTTCCGGTAGTGGTGGTAGACCGCTCCTCGCGTGACCCCGGCGTCCCGGGCGACGTCGTCGACGGAGACTTCACCGAAGCCTCGTGCTGAGAAGAGCTCCTTCGCCGAATCGAGGATGCGTTGGGCTGTCTGGGCGGCGTCGGCCGCGGAGGCGCGGGGCATGGTCCTCTTCCTTTACGTACAGCGTGTATGTATGCTGGCTTCGTTACATTCATATCGTACGTAAAGGAGTGCAATGTCCGTCAGCAGCCTCTATCCCGTGCTCATGTCTCGCGATGTCGACGCCGCGGCGTCCTTCTACCGCGACTTCATGGGTTTCGAGACGACTTTTGAATCCGACTGGTATGTCAGCTTGCGCTTAGGCGAGTTCGAGCTGGCAGTCTTGGCTCACGATCACTCCACGGTGCCGGCCGAATACCGTGAGCTTCCCCGAGGGGTGATCGTCAACCTCGAAGTCACCGACGTCGATGCCGTCCACAAGCAGCTGGCCGGCAGAACAGGGGTGAACGTGGTGTTGCCGCTTCGCGATGAGGACTTCGGCCAGCGGCACTTCATCGTTGCCGCCCCCGACGGTGTCCTGCTCGACATCATCCAGCCCGTGGCACCCAGTGAGGACTACGCGAGCGCGTATGCGCAGCCATAGCGGCTCCCGTTCGGCGAGACCCCGGCTCCGGTCATCTCAGGTCTCGCCGAAGGGGAGCGAAGACGGCGAGAATCGCCGCGATGACCGCGTATGCCAGGAGGATCGCAGCGCCGAGCATGGGTGAGACCATCGTCGCAGGCGTCAGTGCCGTCTGGCTCGCGATCGCGCCGGTGAGGAAGTCAAAACTCGTCAGCGATGCCGTTGCGCCGCCCGGCAGGAACGGGTAGATCACATTGACGCCGGGAACCATCATCAGGACGTACTCGACGAACAGGAAGTAGCCGAGCACGACGCCGATCGCGACGAAGGGTGAACGGGCCAACGCGCCGACCCCCACTCCGAGCAGCATGTAGGCGGCAGCGGCGAGGCTGAGCTGTATGAGTGCCGGTGTCAGGTCCGCCACATCGACGCCCAGCGGTATACCTCGCGTCCATGTTGCGACGATCAGGGCGAGCAGGGCCGACAGGGATGTGATCATTCCATAGACGATGCCCAGCATCGTGTATACGGCGAGCTTGGCCGTGAGTACTCGATCCCGTCGAGGAACGACGAGGAGCGTCGTGCCGATCGTGCGGTGTCGATACTCACTTGCGATCGCGGTTGTCCCGATCAGCGCGGGGACGAACAGAAGCACGGTTCCGATGCCGAGCACGAAACCCACGCCTTCGGGGGTATCGATATCCGGCATAGGAGGCTGGGCGTTTTGCGGTCCGGTGAGCGCAAGGAGAAGCGTCAATCCGCCACCGCACGCTAGCGCAACCAGTGCCGACCACAGTGCTACTCCGGTCGCGCGCAGTCGCAGGACTTCGCCGTAGACGACGTTCATGAGAGGGGTCCTTTTTGCGTGAGGCGCAGGAAGGCTTCTTCGAGGGGAGCATCTTGCGCCAGGAGTCGTTCGAGTGCGCCCGCCCAGACGGTGCGGCCCTGGTCGATGAGGATGACGTCGTCGATCGTGTGCTCGATCTCATGAAGCACATGGCTCGAGAGCAGTACAGCGCCGCCAGCATCGGCGAACTCGCGCAGGAATGTGCGGAGCCAGGCGATTCCGCTCGGGTCCAGACCGTTCGACGGCTCATCGAGCACGAGGATGTCCGGGCCGCCGAGCATCGCGGTAGCCAGCGCGAGGCGCTGGCGCATCCCGGTGGAGAAGGTGCCGATCCGACGATCGGCGTACGACTGTGCCCCCACTAGGGATAACACGGTCTCGACCCGCGACCGGTCCATTCCTCCGAGTGCCGCGTACGTGTGAAGGTGAGCGCGTGCCGTCACGCGTGGATGCGCCGAGGCAATGTCCAGGACCGCGCCCACCGTCTTCGCGGGCGCAGGCAGGTGGACGTAGGGCAGTCCGGCGATGTGCGCCTCACCACTGTCTGAGCGGACCAGGCCGAGTAGTGCGCGCATTAACGTCGATTTCCCTGCCCCATTGGGCCCGAGGAACCCGACGACGCGCCCGTACTCGACTTTCAAGCTCACGTCTTCGAGCGCAACGACTGCCCCGAAACGTTTTGAGAGCGCCTCTACCTCGATCGCAGCGTTCAAGAGTGCACGTCCGATCGGAGGTCTGCCGCGATCGACTCTGCAGCATCGGTGCTCAGGAGAATCTCGTCGAACCCGACCGCCGCCCGGTCGACCGCGATCCGCAGCAGCGGGAGCCCGCGCTTCATCGAGACCAGGCGCCGCAGTCCCGAAGGGTGCCTGAACGTGCCCAGTTTGCGGTAGCCAGAGATGACGAGACCGGACTTCATCCCGAGGATCTCGGAAATCCATCCCTGCTCGGTCGCTACCCCACGGATTGCCGACCTCGGAATCGACAGCTTCGATAAGCCCGTCATCGTCGCCTCCCAGCCGGGAAACTGCACGTGCACTCCCGTTCGGTCGCATGTGATGTTCGTCATCGTGCTCTCCTCGATCGCTAGAATAGAATCGTACTGAGAACATTATCAGCGTGATAACAGTGAGGAGTCAAGGTGCCGGACAATACTGCTCTGGCAGAGGTCGTGCTGCACCCGGTGCGATTACGGATCATCCAGCAGCTGGGTGGTCGCAACCGCACGACGGCGCAGTTGCGCGAGGCGCTCCCGGATATCCCGCAGGCCACGCTCTACCGACATGTGGCTGCCCTCCTCGATGCCAAGGTTGTCGCCGTGGTCGATGAGCGCAGATCTCGTGGCGCGATCGAGCGAACCTTGGCGCTGGGCGACCGGATGGCCGCCATTGACCACGCCGAGCTTTCTGCGATGAGCAGCGCGCAGCTGAGCGCTGCCTTCCTGACTTTCCTGGGAGACGTCACGGGTGACTTCGATCGCTTCCTCGATGCGGATTCCCCCGAAGCCCGCGAGCTGGTCGGATTCGCTCGAACGCCCTTGTACGTGAACAGGGAGGATCTCGCAACGATCCAGGCCGGCCTCGCCGACCTACTGACCCCTTACCTGACGGAACGGGAGGACGGTCAGCAACGCGTCAACCTCGCCACGATCCTACTTCCAGACCCGTGAGTGCATAAAGAGAACGACGGCAACTTAAAGGAGCCAGGATGCCAACGACGGAGGAGGACTGTCTCAACGGGCGTCGAACCGCCTCGACGATGGAGCCCTGACCACGATCAGCGATATCGAACAGCATGCCGCGGACGTGCTCCGAAAGCACATGTGGACGGAACTTGCCCCGAACTGGGCGGAGTACACCGGAGACACTGACTCGGCGGGCATCACCCAAGTGCTACTTAGTAGGCTCGCTCGAATCCTTGACGAGGATCGCGACCAGAAGTTCACGACTCACCCGAGCCATCGCTACGTGTATCCGCCCGCATCGGACCGCCGATCACCCGGTGACGTACTTCGCGCAACAGACCAGACCTGGTGGGTAGTTCTCACGCCTGCATGTGACTTTGAGCAGGACAAGGTGGAATACGTTCTTCTCGCCAAGGCCAGCCCGCTGGCGGAGCATCCGAAGTATCAGAGGTGGGCGAGCGCGAATGCTGGCAGTAACAACGAGAAGGACCGTTGGAAGAGTCTGGACCAGGATGTCCTCAGGGCGACTCACGGGAGGTTCCACTTCCTCCCTGCGTTCCGCGAGATCCCAGACTTGGTGATCGATCTAGAGAACGTGAGGGCCGTGGAGGTCGAAGCGCTGGACCACTTCGCCTGGGTTGCATCACTCGTCAGTCCGTTCGCTGAGGCATTGCTGGTGCAGCACAGCCAGGTCCGTGGACGCATCGGAGTGCCCGACCTCGATTCTGAACGTGTCAAGCAGCGCCTACTTGGCGACCAGCCGGCGGACAGCCAACTTGACTGAGTGGACCAATCAAGTGACCAACAGCGTGCAAACCTTGCAAGACATGACGCGCTAAGCGCGATCCTGAATCGTAGAACCCCAGGCCAGGTGGGCTATGAGCCCTACCCCTGGCGCCTGGGGGCAAGGGGCTGACGTAGACGGTGCATTGGGAAAGGCTCAGCCAGTTGTCATCAGTAACCCACCTCAATCACCCACCGCGAGCCGCCACCAACCGGCTACACTCGGATCAAGCGAACCGCCCGGTTCCCTGTAAACACAAGGGAATCCGCGAGTTCCCGAGACGATCGGTGGAGACCGGAAATTGCCCGGATCCTCCAAGGGGTCGCAGGTTCAAATCCTGTCAGCCCGACCAGATAAGGCCCGGAAACTCGCGAGAGTCTCCGGGCCTTCTGCATGTCCGGAAGATGAGCAGGAGTCCACGGTTCTCGGAAGAACGGGCAGCATTGATGACAGGCCTTGTCGGCTCGGCCTGGGTGCGGGTGGCCTCCGCTGCTACCGTCGGGGAAAGTCGGCTGTACGGAGCATAGGAGTGTCGTGGACGAAGAACTCGCGGCCTTTACGGTTCATCAGGGTCCGGAGACGATCGCGCCGACGACGGAGTATGAGGGCACGAATGCCTCACGCTTCGCGCTCATGGCACCTCTGGGGCCGGTGCGGGAAGACAGCCAGGCAAGCGACGGAGTGGTTGCGACCGAGCACTTGGTGCAGTTCGGCCTCAACCCGGAGCTCATGCGCACGCGTGACTTCGTGGCAGGAGAGCGTGCCGGCCAGGAGGCGGAGTTCTTCTTCGAGAGCTACCGCCCGGGCATGGAACTCACGGAACTTCGATACACCGCCTTCAACGCACTCAACACGGAGGCAAGGCTCGATGCCCGCCTCGCGTTCCTCGCGGCCGGTCTCGGGAGCGCCCTGGAACGGGAGTCCGTCACGGCAGCGTCGGCTGTGCTTACGTCGGTCCCTCCGCCGGAAGCACCATCACCGGCGGCCGGCTGGCGAGGATGGCCGTATCGGTTCTTGACTCGCCACATCGATTCGCTCCGGTTCACCGACCCCCTGCTGGAGTTCGTGCCTTTCCCGGACGAGGACGGCGAGGCGGCCGCGACCGTCCCGTGGGATGGCGAAGCCTGGCAACGCTACTGTTCATACTGGCTTGGCGAGGTGGGCAAGGATGCGGATCCCGCCAGCTTGTCGGCGGCGGTGCGCTTCCTTGCACAAGTGCGGGTAGAAATCGCTGAGCGGTCGGCGGACCCTATCGTGCGCGAGCTGGCCTTCGCCTCGTACCTGAACCTGCCTGGGGGTGCGGCGCCCTCGCCACCGTCTGCTGCACCGGCCGCACCTGCCGGAGAGGCAATCCTCGTTTCCACGATGGTGCACGGTACATGGGGGTGGAAGGGCGCATGGTGGTATCCCGGCGGCGACTTCCACCGGTACGTCGCTTCAGGGATTCGGCCCGCTCTCTATGCCGGCGGTCAGGAGTTCTCATGGTCGGGGGCTTACAGCACGAACCAGCGGGCCATCGGCGGAAACAGGTTCGCTCGTTGGGTGCAAGCTGTCGGTGGCGCCGACGGACTCGGCACGGTGTTCGGGC
This sequence comes from Microbacterium sp. NPDC091676, assembly GCF_044756645.1. NCBI lineage: Bacteria > Bacillati > Actinomycetota > Actinomycetes > Micrococcales > Microbacteriaceae > Microbacterium > Microbacterium sp. NPDC091676. The sequence goes on from NZ_JBIVTI010000001.1 coordinate 70,636, forward strand.
ACAGCTACGGCGGCGAGATCATCGCCCGGGCCGTCAACGCAGGTTCCACGATCGATGAAGTCGTGTTCTTGAGTGCGCCCGTGCATGCGCACCACAGACGGATGCTGAGTGCCGTCCGTCGCGTCGTTGACGTCCGTCTCCCTTTCGACATCGTTCTCACGGCTGCTCGCGCATCGCAGAAGCTTCCTCCCGCCGGGAACGTGGTCGAGTACGTCGTGAAGCAGAACTTCTGGAGCCACGGCGCAACCCACAACCCCGAGGTCTGGGCATCGGAGGGCATTGCAACGGCTGTCGGACTGTGAGCGCGGCTGTCTGGTCAAGGGGGTGCGACGCCACAGCCTCGCGTCCTAACGTCGGAGTCATGGCTATCGAACTGAACCGACCGGCGCTGAAGCTCGCGCGTTCCCTCGTCCGCGACGGCAAGGTCGTGCGGGACGAACGCGACGACTGGTCCGAGGCGGCGCCCAGCGCCGAAGAAGAGAACCGCTTCATCGACGAGCACGGGTGGACGGAGTTCGCCCACTGGCACCTCGGCATCGACAAGAGCGAGAACCTCGAGACGAAGAAGGCGTACAGCTTTCCGTTCGGCGACTTCCGGAAGGTGCGTCGTTCCGGCGTGATCTCGGGGGAGAGCCGCGCCGGGCAGTATGACCACACGGAGATCAGGGACGAGCTGCGGAAGCTCCTCGAGCTCATCGACTCGGAGGCTTGACACCTCCCATGAGCGCTCCGGAGGCAGCAGAGGAGGGGGACGGCACCGGGTCCTACGCTCGCGCCCTGCGCACCGTGCTCGACGGGGAGAGCGAGCGCGTCGCCGCCGCGCTGGGGGACCTGCATCGGGCCGCCGTCGAAGCGGAGAGCGGTGTGGAAGCGATCCTCATCGACGTCTTCGTCGACCAGGACGGCGAGGGCCCCTTCGACGTCTGGGCGCGGTTCGACGGAGCCGATGCCTTCGACCTGGACCGGCGGTTCGACGATCAGCGCCACCTGTTCGGTGTGGAGTGGACCGCGGACGGCTGGGAGCCCGCGGTGCCCTCGCGCCCGCGCGGATGGACGCGGGACCGCCTGGAGGAAGCCGTCCTCGTGGTCGTCGCCGAATGGATAGAAGGCCTGCTCCCGGCCGGTGCGAGGGAGGGCCTCTTCTGGGTGGGTGCTCCCGATCTCGGCTACGCCTGACCGACGGCGACCGACGCGAACGGCCCGGCCCGCCGTCGTCCGGTGATAACGTCGGGCTATGAGTGACCGCGTGAGCCTCGAAGCCCTCCGCTATGCCCAGGCCGTCTCGGAGACGCACTCCTTCGGTGCCGCCGCGCGTGCCTACGGCGTGACGCAGCCGGCCCTCTCCACCGGGATCTCCAAGTTGGAGGACCGCCTGGGGGAGCGCCTGTTCGAGCGCTCGCCCCGCGGGGTCGTCCCGACAGCCTTCGGCGCGCATCTCCTCCCGGTCATCGACCGCGCACTCCTCGCCGTGGACCAGGTCGCCGCCGAGGCCGCACGCTGGAACCGGTCGGCCGACGCGCGGGTCCGGGTCGGCGTCTCGCCGCTCATGAATCCGGCCATCGTCGCGCGCGCCTACACGGCCGTGTGCGGGCTTCCCGCCTCGCCGGCGCCGCGGCAGCTCGTCCTCCGCGAGGCGAACGTCGCCGACCTGCGGCGCGAGCTCTCCGCCGGGGAGCTGGACCTCATCCTCGTCCCGTCCGTCGCGCCGATGCCCCGATTCCGGCACCGCATCGTCGATGCGGAGCCGGTGGTGGTCGTGGACCAGGAGCCGTCACAGGGCGGCGCGGTCGAGCTCAGCGACCTCACCGACACACCCCTGATCCTGATGCCGGACACGTGCGGGCTGACGACCTTCACCACCGACCTCTTCGCCGCGAACGACGTGCCGCTGAGTGCCTACGACGGCGAGGCCGCGACCTACCGCGTGCTCGAGGAATGGGCGAAGCTGGGCCTGGGCACGGCGGTCATCCCGCGCTCGAAGCTCGCCTCCCCGGACGCGCCGCACCGCCCGCTGCGTGAGCGGGGCATGGACGTGGAGATCTTCTACGAGGCGGTCTGGGACCCTTCCTCGCCGCTCGCCGACGATCTGGCAGACCTCACCGCCGCGCTCTCGCTGGACGTGGCCCCTGTCGACTCATAAACAAGGGTTATCACTCGATCACGTGCGCTCGTCTACTCCCGACGGCTCCTGCTTCGTAGCGTGGAGACGCGACGGCACCCGCCGTCCAGGACGGAGAGGAGCCGCACCATGGCCGAGCTCGACAAGGAATTCACCGGACGCACCGCGATCGTGATCGGGGGCACGAGCGGGATGGGTCTCGCCATCGCCGAGCGGATCGGACGCGAGGGGGCCGCGGTCGTCGTGGTCGGTCGACGTGAGGAGAAGCTGGAGACGGCGCGAGACTCCCTCGTCGGCCAGGGCATCGACGCGACCACCCTGCAGGCCGATCTGACGGACCCCGCGAGCGTGGAAGCACTCCGGGCTCGGCTCGCCGCGGAGCACGCCGGTGCCGACCTCCTCGTCAACGCTGCGGGCGTGTTCGCACCGAAGCCGTTCCTCGAGCACACCGAAGCGGACTACGACGCGTACCTGGACCTCAACCGGGCGACCTTCTTCGTCACCCAGACGGTGGTGTCCGGCATGGTGGCGACGGGCCGCGGTGGGGCCGTCGTCAACCTCGGCTCGATGTGGGCGCACCAGGCCGTGGCTGCGACGCCGTCCTCGGCCTACTCGATGGCCAAGGCCGGCCTGCACTCGCTCACTCAGCACCTGGGGATGGAGCTCGCGTCGCACGGCATCCGCGTGAACGCCATCGCTCCTGCGGTCGTGCGCACGCCCATCTACGAGGGCTTCATCCCGAAGGACGAGGTCGACGGTGTCGTGTCGAGCTTCGACGCCTTCCACCCGCTCGGCCGGGTGGGAACCCCCGAGGACATCGCCGAGGTCGCCGCGTTCCTGCTGTCCGACCGCGCGGGCTGGGTGACCGGGGCGGTCTGGGATGCCGACGGCGGCGTCATGGCCGGGCGCAACTGACGCCGCCTCTCCGCGGGGCTCCGGAACCTAGCTGCTCGGCGAGGTCTCCTCAAGCCCCTCGGCGACTCCGATTCCGGCCGGGAGACTGGGGGCAGCCCGATCGAAGGAGGAGACATGGAATCGACACCCGACGACGTCGGCGGTCAGCCGCTGCGCGACGGCGACGCGACCACCGAGGCCGACCCGAGCAACGATCCCGCGCAGGCGGAATGGGAGCGCACGGAAGCCCTCGACGACGGTGCGGCACCGGAGGATCTGGAGGCGTCGACCGCCACCGGCCGTGATCCCGACGAGATCCCGGACCCCGACGACGAGGTGCCGGCGGAGGACCTGCCGGGTTCCGCGCCGCAGCCGGAGAGCCAGGGAGAGGACCCGGTCCTCGCCGATCTCGGCGAAGAAGGACAGGGCGACCTGGGGCCGGGGGACGTCTGATGGCCATCACGGCAGTCGTCACCCGGTCGAAGAACGGGCAATGGGTCAACGAGGTGGAGGGCGCTCCCGAGCTCTCCCGCAGCTACACCAGCCGCGACGAGGCGATCGAGGAGGGGGAAGCCCTCGCGGCGGAGCACGGTGCCCGCCATGAGATCGAGCACAGCGAGCCGACGGGCACGATCACCGACGGTGGCGCACCCGACGACGCCTGATCGTCACCGCCGCGGCGTGAACTCGTCCGGAGCCTCCGGCTCCTCGACATCCTGCGGCTGCTGGAGGTGTCCGCATTCCGGACACCTCCAGCCGCCGTGGATGGCGAGCATCACGACATCGTCCTCCGGGCAATGCGGTGCCGCCCCCTCGCCGTTCGTCATCGCCCCAGGCTAGAGCTCCCGGTCCGTCGGGACCAGGGGGTGCTCACCGCAGGACCACGAGCTCCCGCGTCGTACGGGTCATGGCGACGTAGCGGTCGACCGCTCCCGTCCGGCCCTCGCCGAGCGCCTCCGGGCGCACCAGGACGACGAGATCGAACTCGAGTCCCTTCGCCCCTTCCGGGCTCAGCGCGCGCACCCGGGGCCGCGGAGTGAACCCCGGGTCGCCGATGACGGCGGCCACTCCCTCCGGGTTCGCCGCGAGCCATTCCGCCACCACCTCGTCGCGCTCGGCCACGGCCCCGTGCCGGACCGGGATGCCGCTCTCCCGCACGGACACCGGGACGTTGGCGTCGGGCAGAGCCTGGCGGATGGTCGGTGCGGCCACCGCCATCACCTCGGCAGGCGTCCGGTAGTTCACTCGGAGCGAGGCGACCCGCACGTTCCGCAGACCGAGGCGTTCGAGGCGATCCGCCCACGACTCCGTGAACGCCCTCCGCGCCTGGGCCCGGTCGCCCACGACCGTGAAGCTCCGAGAGGGGCACCGGGCGATCAGCATGCGCCACTGGGCGTCGGTGAGCTCCTGCGCCTCGTCGACGACGATGTGCCCGAAGGGGCCGGCGAGTTCGTCCGCCGGGAGTGGGGGAGGCACGTCCGCGCCGGCGAGGACGTTCCGCGCATCCTCACCCCGCAGGATGGACATCACCTTCATCTCGCTGTCGTCGCTTGCGACGAGGTGGTCCACCACGGCGGACATCTGCTCCCGCGCCGCGGCGGCCGTGACCTGTCGGCGGTGCTGCTCGCGCACGAGGTCGGGGTCGCCGATCCGGCGGTGTGCGGCATCCAGCAGCGGAAGATCGGCATCCGTCCACGGCGCCCCCTCGGCCCGGTGCAGCAAGGCGACCTCCTCGGACGGGAGGTCCGGGACGCACTGCGCGAGCAGCGTCGGCGATGCCCAGAGAGCGGCGACCACCGCGGCCGGGGACAGGAGCGGCCACGCCCGCCGGAACGTCCCCGTGAGCTCGTCGTCCTGCCGCAGCCACCGGCGGATCGAGGACTCCGGGATCTCCGGGTCGCGGACCTGGTCGACGAGCATCTCCAGAACCTCCTCCCACACCTCGTCGCGAGCCTCGTTGAGCGGGGACGCGGGATCCGCGGCGGCGAACAGATCGGCCCAGTCCTCTCGGCTCACCCAGAGATCGGCCCACGGCGCCTCGATGCGGAGCGCGTGCGTCGGCGGTCGGGTCAGGGCGGAGATCGCCGCGGCGAGCACCTGCTCCGGGTCGAGGCGCTGCTTGGCCTCAGCCACGCGGGGGTCCACCTCCGGGATGGCGCCCGCCCCCTCGGGAGTGAGGTCGCGCAGGGTGCACAACCTCACCGTGTCCTCCCCGAGGCTCGGTAGCACGTCCTCCACGTAGCCGAGGTACTGCGGGTTCGGCCCCACCAGGAGCATGCCGCCGGCGCCCTTCGTCAGCTGCGGCTCGGCATACAGGAGGTGCGCCGCCCGATGCAGGGCGACCACCGTCTTGCCGGTACCGGGACCGCCGTCCACCACGAGAGCGCCGGGGGAAGGGGCGCGCACGATGGCGTCCTGATCCGCCTGGATCGTCGCCAGCACGTCCCGCATGCGCCCGGTACGGTGCGTGTCCAGGCTCGCGAGGAAAGCGGACTGGTCGTCGAGGGAGGCGGCGCCGTCGAGACCCTCCGGCGACAGGGCCTCGTCCCAGTAGTCCGTGATCCTGCCACCTTTCCACCGGTACCGCCGCCGGGAGAGGAGCCCCCGGGGGTCTTCCCAGGTCGCCGCGAAGTACGGCTCCGCAGCCGGAGCCCGCCAGTCGACGAGCAGGCGGGTGCCGTCCGCATCGGACACCCCGGCGCGACCGATGTACACCGGTGGTCCGGCCGCCGGCGTCATCCGCCCCAGACATATGTCGATGCCGAAGCGCTCCCGCAGGCGCAGGGTCGCGGTGAGGCGGCGGATCTCCAGGTCGCGATCGACCGCCGTGACGCCGGCGTCCGCGGCCTGCCGACGCACGAGGGCGAGACGAGCGGTCAGGGCGTCGCGCTCCTGGGAGAGGGCGACGCCGAGCCGCCGGAGGTGGACGCGGTCGGCGGCGATGAGGTTGTCTGCGGACTTCGCCGCATGGTCCGCGGAAAGGTCAAAGGGGTCGAGCACGGAGGTCTCCTTCGCGAGGGCATGCGGGGGCACGCGGGGGCACGCAAGCCGTCGATTCTGCCTCTCGAGGGGGGCCTTGTGGCAAGCCCCCACCCCGGCGATATCCTGGAGATGCACGGAGACGAGGGGACCTCACCATGACCCATCGGATCGGCTACCTCATCGGCAGCCTCGCATCGGATTCGATCAACCGCGTCCTGGCCACGGCGCTCGTACGGCTCGCCCCGCCGGACCTCGAACTCGTGGAGATCCCCATCCGGGACCTCCCCCTCTACAACCGCGACGACGAGCTCGAACCGGTCGCGGCGGTCACCGCGTTCAAGAGCGCGATCGAGGGGGCGGACGGTCTGCTGCTCGTCTCGCCGGAGTACAACCGCTCCATCCCCGGGGCGTTGAAGAACGCCATCGACTGGGGCTCGCGACCCTGGGGCCACAACTCGTTCGCCCGCAAGCCCACCGGCATCATCGGCGCGTCGACCGGAGCGATCGGCACAGCGGTGATGCAGTCGTCGATGCGGAGCGTGCTGAGCTTCCTCAATGCGCCGCAGCTGAACGCCCCGGAGGCGTACATCACGTTCCGGCCCGAGGTGTTCGGCGCCGACGGGCAGGTGCACGACGCCGACACCGAGAAGTTCCTCGCGCACTACATGGAGGAGTACGCGGCGTTCGTCGAGCGCGTGCTGTCGCTCACCGCTCCGGGTCACGTCGGCGACCGGTAGCCGCCGCGCTCGCCGCGTCAGGAGGGCGCGTCCGCCACGAGGGCGCTCAATGCCAGGGCGTCGTGGGGTGCGTGCCCGCGGGCGTCGTTGTCGAAGTACACGAAGACGTCGCGCGGCTTCCCGTCGTCGGCTCCGGTCCCGTCGGCCCACCCGCGGATGAGCCTCGCCCACTCCCGCAGCTCCTCCTCGGTGTAGGCGCTGTGGTAGAGCATCTGCGCGCCGTGGAGGCGGATGTAGACGAAGTCCGCGGTGAGGGCGTCGAACCGCGGCCAGGTCCCCGCGGTGTCGGCGATGACGAGAGAGGTTCCGTGCTCCTGCAGGAGGCGAAGGCCCGAGGGGTCGGCGAAGGAATCGGAACGCGGTTCGAGGGCGTAGCGGAGCGGGCGGTCGGCATCGATCTCCAGCCACGCCCGGTCGTGCAGCCGCTCGTCGTGCCGCCGGGCGAGGGAGAGGGCCTCCGCCGTCGTCTGCGGGAGGGCGTCGAGGAACGCCTCCACGAGCTCGGCGTCGAAATGCTGCCGTGCGGGGAGCTGCCAGAGGATCGGTCCGAGGCGGGGGCCGAGGGCGAGGACGCCGGAGGCGAAGAAGTTGGCCAGCGCCTGCTCGACATGGCGCAGCCGCAGCATGTGGCTGACGTAGCGCGAGCCCTTGACGGCGAACACGAAGTCGTCGGGGACGCTCGCGGCCCACCGGCGGTAGCTCTCGGGCCGCTGCAGAGAGTAGAACGATCCGTTGAGTTCCACGGTGGAGAACTGCGACCCGATGTGCTCGAGCTCTCGACGCTGCGGCAGGCCGCGCGGGTAGAAGTCACCGCGCCACCGGGCGTACCGCCACCCGGAGACGCCGATGCGTACCCGACCTCGACGGCTCTGGCGCGTCACGGTCGCCTCCGTCGGGTCAAGCCCCTTGTCGCTGTCGTTCGACCTCGGCAGGCTGGAGTCATCCACACCGAAGGAGGAGGAGCCATGTCCCTCAATGACCATCCGATCGACGATGTGAAGCCCGAGGCGGACCTGCAGGAGCAGGAGCGCCTTGCGGAGGAGGTTCCCGAGGACCCGGAAGCGCCGGCCCCCTCGGCCCCGGAGCCGCACCCCATCGAGGCGGACCCGGCGGACGCTGCGGAGCAGCGCATCGAAGTGCCGCTGGATGAGGACGGCCTCGACGAGCCCACCGTCGACTGACGGCCTCCGGTGGCAGGTGCACCGGGGCGGCGGTCGAGACAGGGGAGAGGCGTCATGACGAACGACCGTAGCCCGAGCGGTGCACGCCCTCGCCGGGGTTGACGCTCGGCGGGACGGCGGCTAGCCGCGGGGTATGCCCTCTCGACGGGACCGCCCCAACCCGGTGCTGCCGAGAGGGCTCACCGTCCTACCCGGACGGTTGGGGAGGCGGCGAAGTCTCGCTGTCTCTACGGCTGATCCCCCAGAGATTCAGCCGGTAGCCCCCGCTACGAAGAGCAGAATATCCCTTAATCCTCTTGTCCGCCATTTGGGGGACAAAGATTTCTTCGAAAATTCTGCGCGGCTCCCGGCTCTGTCGCCGATACGGGCCGTTCCGTAGGGTGGGGGCATGGACAGGATGCTCGTCTTCGCTGGTCAGGTCGCACTCCCGGTCGGGCACCGGGTCGAGGTCTCCGAACTCGTCGACCCGCAGACGGAGGAGCCCGTCATCCTCTCGCTGCTCGATCTGGACACCGGCATCCGTTACCGACGTGCCGAGGAGCCGCGAGCCGAGGTGACGCACTGGATCGGCCGCGTCCTCGACTGCACGGTGGCCGTGGGCGTCGCTCCGCGGACGTCGCTGCTCATCGACCCCATCGGGCCGTCGGCCAGCGGCGCGGGCATCGCTCTGCGCGGCGCGGACGCGGCGGTCAATGCGGCCAAGGCCGAGGCGGATCGCTGGGGTGGATCGGACCGGCCCCCGCCGGAGGAGCCCGAACGCTTCTGGTGACCGCCGGAAGCCGGGGCCCCGCGCGCGCCCGGGTCATCGGAAGTCCCGCGAGCGGTGCATGACCCCCGTGCGGAGGTCTTCGAAGGCGTCGGCGAGCACATTGACGACCCCCTCCGGGGAGCGCTCGAGGATGCCGCGGATGATGAGCGCCGGGGACTCTCGGGCGATACGACCGAACCGACCCCAGACCCCCGTCGAGCAGATCACGTTGACCAACCCGCTCTCGTCCTCGAGGTTGACGAAGGTGACGCCGGCGGCCGTGGCGGGGCGCTGTCGATGGGTGACGAGACCGGCCACCTCGACGCGTCGTCCGGTCTCGTGGCGCTGCAGGTCTGCGGCCGTCAGGACGCCGCGAGCCCGGAGGTCGTCGCGGAAGTGCGTCATCGGGTGGTCGTCGGTCGAGATGCCCGTGGCCCAGAGATCGGCCGAGAGACGCTCGTAGCTGGTCTGGTCGGCGAACAGCGGCGGCTGCACCGCCACCGTGGTCCCCGGGAGGAACCGGGCGCGGTCTTCCGCGGCGGCCCCGGCGAGCCAGATGGCCTCTCGGCGCTCCAACCCGAGGCACGCGAAGGCCCCGGCGGTGGCGAGGGCCTCCAACTGAGAGGCCGTCGCGTCGGTCCGGCGCACGAGGTCGTGCAGATCGCGGTAGGGACCGTGCGCCTCCCGCTCGGCGACGATGCGCTCCGCCATCGGCACCCCGATCCCGCGGATGCCGCTGAGTCCCAGGCGCACCGCGAACCGTCCGTCCCGCCGGTGCGCCGCGGACTCGTCCGGTGCGCTCCGGTCGAACCGATGCACGGGCGGTTGCGGGTCGGCCAGGCAGTCGTCCCTCCCGGTCGTCCCTGCCGCGTCCGGCGAGAGAGGTTCGAGGGTCTCGGTGGCGGAGGAGAGATGGAGATCCGGGCGACGGACCTCCACGCCGTGCCGACGGGCATCCGCCGTGAGGGTCGCGGGGGAGTAGAAGCCCATCGGCTGCGACCGCAGGAGGCCCGCGAGGAACGCGGCCGGATAGTGCAGCTTCAACCACGAGCTCGCGTAGACCAGCAGGGCGAAGGACAGCGAATGCGACTCGGCGAAGCCGAAGTTCGAGAACGCCTGGATCTGCGCGTAGATCCGGTCGGCGGCCTCGTCGACGAGCCCGCGGCGGGCCATCCCGGCGTACAGCTTGTCCCTGACCTTCTCGATCTTCTCCAGACCCCGCTTCGACCCCATCGCGCGGCGCAGCAGGTCGGCCTCGTCGGCCGTGCAGTCGCCGACGGCCGTGGCCATCTGGATCAGCTGCTCCTGGAAGATCGGGATGCCCAGAGTCCGCGCGAGGATGTCTTCGAGGTCGCTGTGCGGGTAGGGGATAGGGAACTCCTCCGGGGGCTCGCCCCTGGCCTCCCGTTCCCGGTTCGCCTCGTCCACCTTGTCCTTCGCCATCTTCCGACGGACGAACGGGTGCACGGCGCCGCCCTGGATGGGGCCAGGGCGGATGAGGGCGATCTGGATGGCGAGATCGTAGAAGCGTCGCGGCTGCAGCCGGGGGAGCAGCCCGATCTGCGCGCGGGACTCCACCTGGAAGACGCCGATCGAGTCGGCCCGGCAGAGCATGTCGTAGACGCCGGCCTCCTCCTTCGGCAGGGTCTCCAGCGTCCACTCCTCGCCCGTCGCCTCCCGGACCAGGTCGAAGCAGTGCTGCAGCGCCGCGAGCATGCCCAGACCGAGCAGATCGAACTTCACCAGCCCCATGAAGGCGGCGTCGTCCTTGTCCCACTGGATGACGGTGCGGTCCTCCATGCGGGCGTGCTCGACCGGCACCACCTCACCGACCGGCCGGGCTGTGAGCACCATGCCGCCCGAGTGGATCCCCAGATGCCGTGGAGCCTTCAGCAGCTCGGCCGCGTAGTCGAGCACGGTGTCGGGGATGTCGTGGCCCTCGACGGGTTCGAGCCCCGATCCCCAGCCGTCCACCTGCCGCGACCAGGAGTCCTGCTGTCCCGCGGAGTGCCCCAGAGCTCTGGCCATGTCGCGGACCGCGTTCTTCGGCCGGTACTGGATGACGTTCGCCACCTGGGCCGCCCGCTCCCTGCCGTACTCCCGATAGACCCACTGGATGATCTCCTCCCGTCGCCGTGAGTCGAAGTCCACGTCGATGTCCGGTTCCTCCGTGCGGGTGGTGGCGAGGAAGCGCTCGAAAGGGAGACGGTAGAGGATCGGGTCGACCGCGGTGATACCCAGCAGATAGCAGACCGCGCTCGCCGCCGCCGAACCCCGGCCCTGGCAGAGGATGCCGCGTCGCCGGGCTTCCGTCACGATGCCGTGCACGATGAGGAAGTACCCGGGGAAGTCCTTCTCCTCGATCACGTCGAGCTCGCGGGCGATGCGTCGGCGGCCGTCCGCGTCCAGCCGCGGGTACTTCGACGGGACCGCCTCCCAGACGAGGTGCCGCAGCCAGCTCATCGGCGTGTGCCCCGGTGGGACGTCCTGACGGGGGAGGGCGGGACGGGCCATCCGGAGCGGGAAGGCCGAGGCCGCGGCCAGCTCCAGGCCGTGGGAGATCGCGCCGGGGTACCGTCGGAAGCGCGTGGTCATCTCCGCCCCGCTGCGCAGGTGCGCGCCGCCGTGGGCCGGCAGCCAGCCGTCGAGCTCGTCCATGCTCCGGACCGCGCGGACCGCGGCCACCGCTTCGGCGAGAGGGGCCTGGTCCGGGCGGGCATAGTGCACGTTGTTGGTCGCCACGACGGGAAGCCGCATCCGGCGGGCGAGGTCGGCGAGGGCGTCGTTGCGCCGGGTGTCCAGCGGATCGCCGTGGTCGAAGAGCTCGACGGAGACATTGTCGCGTCCGAAGAGGTCGACGAGATGGCGCAGCGGCGCGGCGGCGTCTCCGGCCTCCAGCCCCTGTCGTACCGCCCCCTTGCGGCAGCCGGTGAGGATCGTCCAGTGCCCGTCGGCGGTCGCCGCCAGTTCGTCGAGGTCGTAGACCGGGCGCCCCTTCTCCCCGCCTCGGAGCTGGGCCGCCGTGATCGCCCCCGACAGACGGTGGTACCCCTCGAGGCCCCGGGCGAGCACCAGCAGATGCGTGCCCGGCGGGTCGGCGGCCCCCTGCGGAGCGGAGGGCAGATCGAGGGAGAGCTCGGCGCCGTAGACGGTCTGCAGGCGCAGCTCCATGAGCTCCGCCAGCTCGGCGAAGCGCGCGGCGCCGTAGAACCCGTCGTGGTCGGTGAGGGCGAGCGCGCTCAGGCCGAGACGCTCGGCCTCCGCGAGGAGGTCTTCGGGGGAGGACGCCCCGTCGAGGAAGGAGTAGGACGAGTGCGCGTGCAGCTCGGCATAGGGCACCGCCTCCTCCGGACGCTCCGGGAGGGACGGGGGGATGCGCTTCCGCGGACGGCTCACCGGCCCCGGATCCGGTCGGAGCCCCGGCGGCGCGGAGGTCGCTGCGGGGGTGGGCTCTCCGCTGAGGGTGCGTTCGAGCTGATCCCAGGTCAACGGCGGATTGTGCCAGCCCATCAGCGGTACCTCCCCTCAGCCCACCAGCGCTCGCCGGCCAGGAAGACGAGCCAGGCGCGGTCGCGGTCGTCGATGATCTGGAGTCGGTGGCCTCGCTTGCCGCCGCCCGTGCTCCAGCGCCGTTCGTGCACGGGCCACGGGCCGGCCCAGGCCTGCACGGTCGCCCCGTCGATGCGGGCGGGGTCATGCGTGAGGGCGCCACGATCGTCGACGTCGATCGTGCTCCCGTCCGCGGCGACGACGCCGATGGGGCGCGGTGGGCGGAACACCTCGGAGGGGAGAGGGTCGGGAAGACTTCCCGGCCAGGGGGACCGCGGATCACGAGGCGGGACCGGGCGCTCGCCCCACGGCGTGAGCACCTGACGATCGGCGAGCCAGCGCCCTCCGGAGAGAGCGGCGGTGACCACGCCCTGATGCCCCAGCATGGTCTGCACCCGCGAGACCGCGTGATGCAGTCGCTCATCGGTGCCCGAGCCGAAGAGTCCCGGTTGGTGATGGGCCGCATCGTCCACCGCGACAGGGAGGAGGCGGGCGGCCACGATGCCTCCGAATGCCCTCGCCTCGTCGACCGGCGCGCTCGCGGTCAGGGCGGCCAGCGCCTCCAGCTGCCAGCGCACGCGGTCCACGAGGTCGGCGGCGTCGAAGCTCGTCGGGTGCAGCCAGGTGCGGGAGTGGACGGCGCCGTCGTCGTCGGTCAGATCGATCCGCACCTCGGTGCACACGAGCGACGCGTCCGCCAGAGCGAGCATCACGGCATCGGCGGTCTGCCGCACGGCGAAGGCCACCTGGTCGGTGCCTCCGAGAGGGGACTCGAACTCGATGGTCCTGGCCAGTTCGGGGTCGGGCGGGCGGGGAGCCAGTGGTCGGGAGTCGGCTCCGGCGGCGAGGGCCTGCAGGCGGGCGCCGTGCTCGCCGAAACGGTCGCGGACATCGAGAGGGGCGAGTGCGGTGAACTCGCCGAGAGTGCGCACGCCGAGGCGGAGGAGGAGATCGCTGATCTGCTCGTCGCGGAGCACCTGCACGGGATAGGGGGCCAGGAACTCGCGGGAGCCGCCCGGGGGTACGACCGTGCAGGACGCCGTTCCTCGGGCCGCGATCTCGGCGGTGAAGGGTCCGTCGGCGACGCCGACACGCACTTCGGGGAAGCCGGCAGCGGCGAGGATCGCGGACAGGGCTGTCGCCGCCTCGGCCTCCCCGCCGTGATAGCGGGCGATCCCGCGGGCGCGCAGGATCGCGAGGCCGGGGCGCAGCAGCGTGACGCCAGGGGCATGCTTCTCGATGAGCTGCAGCACCGGGACGAAGGCGCGCTCGTCCTTCTCGGCGTCGTGGGGGAGGACCTGCAGCGAGGAGAGGAGTCCCTGGGCGACGCGGCGACGCTGCCCGATGCGGACGCCGTGCGCGCGAGCCGATGCGGTGCAGGCGACGACCGTGTTGGCCTGCACCAGGGCCGTGGGCGGATGCGACCCTCCGCCCAGCACCGCTCGCAGCGGCCAGTCGGGGAACCAGAGGACGAGGACACGGAGAGGGGCGTTCATCCTGCCTCCGCCCAGAAGAGGAGGTCGGACGACCCGGCCTCAGCGCTGTCCGCCGCAGAGGGGGCGAGCGGCGGCAGGGCGGTCAGCTCTGCGACCACGGTCTCCACGGCTCCGTGCCCGCCGGGCAGTCGGACACGCACGCTCGAGGCGCGAGGGCTGTGCCTGGTCCGCGCCGTGACCGTCACCGTGCAGTCCGAGAGCAGTCCCCACCCCTCACCGAGCCCCTGCCAGTCCGGGTCGTGGAGCCGGATGGTCCCCTCGCTCTGCGCCCAGCGCCCCGCGCCCGGCTCCTCCGCCACGAGCAGCGTGGACCCGCGGTCGCGCAGGCGGGCACTGAGCCGGGACACATCGGCATCCCGTGCCCTCGTCGTGGGCTGCACGACGATCAGGGGCACCACCTCGGCCAGCGCGGATGCGACGGCGAGCCAGCGGTCCCCCGGGTCGGGGACGAGGATCAGGCGGCTCAGATCGATGCCGTAGGCGGCAGCGGCCTCGACACCCAGGGTGGGCATGCCGATCACCGCGCACCAGTGCCCGCGGTCGGAGGAGGCGCTGAGCAGCGCGAGCACGAGGGCGGGCGAAGGGGAGACGGTGTACGAGGTGCCCGTCTGCAGCCCCTCCTCCGGCAGCAGTGCGGCGAAGGCGGGATCGAGGGGGAGGAGCGTATGCTCGCTGCGCCGCCGCTGCATCCGGCTGATCTCGCGGCGCAGGCGCAGGACCTCTCCGGCGCGGGTGTCGCTGGTCGGAGAGAGCGCGGTCATCGCATCGAGCCCGATCCCCATGTGTCCATCCTCGAAGATATGTACGAATAAAGCAAGTGACGCGACTGACGCTAGTTCGTACATCCGACATCGCCTCGCGGGTTGTCCACAAGGCTCTCCGCGCCCTCCCGGATCTCCCTAACCTGCCGGGATGGACATCCGTCTCGCCCTCGTCGGTCTCGTGCATGGCGGCCTCCTCGCGATCGGCATCCTGCTGACCGTGATCGACGCCCGCACGCACCGCCTCCCGAACCGCATCGTGCTGCCGACCCTGTTCCTGCTGCTCCTGGCGGCGGCCGCCGACGCCGTCGTCACCGCCGACGCGGCCGCGCTGGGGCGGGGCCTGCTCGGGGCCCTCGTGCTCGGCGGCTTCTATGCGGCCCTGCGGCTGCTCAGCCGGGCGGGCATGGGCGGAGGCGATGTGAAGCTCGCCCTCGTGATCGGGCTCGTCCTCGCCTGGCACGGCTGGGGCGCGTTCCTCCTCGGCGCCTCATCCGCCTTCGTGCTCGGAGCGGTCTACGCGCTCGTGCTCCTCGCCGCGGGACGGGCCGACCGGAGGACCCGCATCGCCTTCGGCCCGTGGATGATCGCGGGGGCGGTCCTCGGCGTCCTCGGCGGCTGACCGGGCAGGTCGCCCCGAATGAGGGAGGGCGGCGCTACCCTGGGCACATGGCACTCGCACGACTTCACGGCGGCCCGCTGGACGGGCAGATCATCCCCCTCGACGACGACGCGGACGACAAGCTGATCGTCCCCTACAGCGAGACGCAGGTGGTCTACAACCGCCGCGGCGAGCCGCAGAACACGGGCGAGGGCGACGGCCCCACCGAGATCGACTACTGGTTCGAGGAAGCCCTCGAGGACCTCACGCTCGAGGATGACTGAGCCCTCTCGCACCGTCGAGGTCGAGCGCAAGTACGACGTCGACGAGGGGACGCCCCTGCCCGACTGGACGGCGATCCCCGGCGTCGATGCCGTCTCGCCCGGCGAGCACCGCGCTCTCGACGCCCGCTACCTGGACACCGCGGACGGAACGCTGGCCCGCGCCGGCGTCGCGGTGCGCCGTCGCTCCGGAGGACCGGACGAGGGATGGCACATCAAGGGTCCGCGGCAGGGCGACGGCCGGGTCGAGCAGTGCTGGCCTCTCGGTGGCGAGGAGATCCCGACGGCGGTGCGTGAGGCGATCGCCACCTGGACGACCGCGCCGCTGGAGCCGCTCGCCCGCATCGAGAACGATCGGACGGCCTATCTCCTCACCGGACCGGGCGGCGTCGTGGCGGAGTTCGTCGACGACCATGTGCACGCGACCGACCTGCGCAGCGGAACACGTCGGGCGTGGCGGGAGTGGGAGGTCGAACTCGGACCGGCGGCTCCGTCCGACGACGCCGGTCGCGCGGCGTTCTTCGCGGCGATCGAGCGCGCCGTGCGGGCGGCGGGCGGCCGCGAGGCCGGCTCCGATTCGAAGCTCGCCCGGGCTCTCGGCTTCTAGGTCGGCGGCCCTCGGGATGCAACCCCTTTCCGGGCGGGGTTCCGGGGTGATTGAGTGACGACATGAGTCGACCGCCCGTGCTCCGATCGCTGCAGACGATCGTCCCCGAGACCGTCATCGTGCAGGAGCAGGTGCGCGACGTCTTCGCCGCGCAGCCCGGCCTGGGACGGCTGGCGCAGCGCATCGTGGCGACGTCGTTCAACGTCTCCGGCATCGACACGCGGCACACCGTGATCGCGGAACTCGCCGCCGACGCCGCGCCGGACGAGCCGCTGTTCTACGACCGCGGTTCGGGACGGCTGTTGGCGCCGGGCACGAAGGCGCGCAACGACGTCTACACGCGTGAGGCGTCCCGTCTCTTCGTCGAGGCCGCGCGCCGCGCCCTCGAGGCGGACCCCGACCTGGACGCGGCGGACGTGACGCACGTCATCACGGTCTCCTGTACGGGCTTCCACGCCCCGGGACCCGAATACGAGATCGTGCGCGGGCTCGGCCTGTCCGACGCCGTCCAGCGCTACCACCTCGGCTTCATGGGGTGCTACGCCTCGATGCCGGCTCTCCGCGCCGCCGCACAGTTCTGCGCGTCCGATGATAACGCGGTCGTCCTCGTCGTCAGCGTCGAACTGTGCACGCTGCACCTGCGCTCCTCCGAGGACCCGGACACCATCGTGGCCTCCTCCTTGTTCGCCGACGGGGCGGCCGCGGGGATCGTGACGGCACGGGAGCTGCCCACGGCCGTCCCCGCGCTCCGGCTCGACGGCTTCCACACCGCGATCGTGCCGGAAGGCGTGGACGACATGGCCTGGACGATCGGCGACTCCGGTTTCGAGATGATCCTGTCGACCGCCGTCCCGCAGATCATCGGCGAGTCGATCATCGGGGCACTCGCGCCGCTCTACGGGCGGGAGGAGGGGCTGGCGGAGGCCTTCGCCGCGGGGCGGGTGGGAGACCGGGTGCGCCACTGGGCGATCCATCCCGGCGGACGGAGCATCCTCGACCGCGTGCAGGAGCGGATGGCGCTGAGCGATGCGCAGCTGCGGCCCGCGCGGGAGACGCTCCGGGAGTACGGGAACATGTCGAGCGCGACGGTGCTGTTCGTGCTGAAACGCATCCTCGAACAGGAGGGCGCGGAGCCCGGCGACCGCGTCGCCGCGATGGCCTTCGGGCCGGGCCTCACCGCCGAGAGCGCGCTGCTGACCGTCGTCGCACCCGCACCGTGAGCGTGGATCTGTCGGCGCGCGCCGCCGACCTCGTCGAGCTCATGGACGACCCCGCCGCCGACGACGAGGCACTCGGGCGCACGTACCGACGCTTCAGCGCCGTCAACGCGGTCGTCTCGCGCCCCGGGCGGCTGTACCGACGCGACATCCGTCCCCGGGCGGCGACCGGGCGTCCGCTGCGCATCCTCGACATCGGCGCCGGCGGGGGAGACCTGTGTCGCGACCTCGTCCGCAGACTGCGACGCGACGGCCTCCGTGCCGACATCACCGCTCTGGACGCCGACGAGCGCGCGATCCGCTGGGCCTCGGCACACGACGACGGCGCGGGGATCCGCTATCGCCACGCGTTCTCCGGCGATCTCGTGGCGGCGGGGGACACCTATGACGTCGTGCTCTCCAACCACGTCCTCCATCACCTCGACGCCGCAGCGCTGCACGCGGTGCTCGACGACTCCCGTGCGCTGGTGGGTGACCGCGGACTCGTCACCCACCACGACATCGCCCGCAGCCGTCTGGCCTATGGGGCGTTCGCGGCAGGGACCTGGCCGTTCGCGCGGAACCTCCTCGCCGGGTCCTTCATCCGGGTCGACGGCCTCCTGAGCATCCGCCGCTCGTACACCCCGCAGGAGCTCGCGGCCGCGGCCCCGTCGGACTGGGAGGTGCGGTCGCACCTACCCGCACGGCTCGAGCTGCGCTGGGAGGGCGCCGATGGTCGACCATGACGTCCTCGTGGTCGGGGGCGGCCCGGTCGGGCTGCTCCTGGCCTGCCTCGTGGCGCAGGACGGCCGCCGGGTGCGCGTGTGCGAGCGTCGCACGGACCCGGGCACGCAGACGCGCGCGATCGGGATCCACCGTCCGGGGCTCGATGCCCTCGATGAGGCCGGGGTGGGCTCCGAGGTGCGCTCCGAGGCGCTCCTGCTGTCCGGCGGGGAGGTCCGCAGTCGCGGCCGACGGCTCGCCGCCCTGACCTTCACCTCCGAACGTCCGATCCTCATGCTCGCGCAGCCCCGCACCGAGGAGCTGCTGCGAGGCCGTCTCCGGACGCTGCGACCCGATGCGCTCCAGTCCGGTCGCACCGTCCGGTCTCTCCGTGACGAGGGTCCGTTCGTGCGGGTCGGGATCGACGGCGAGAGGGGACGCGGCGAGGAGACGGCGTCGATCGTGGTCGTCGCCGACAGCGTACGGAGTCTTTTCCGGACGGCGTCCGGCGCCGGCTGGGACCCGCGGTCGGGGAGCGCGGACTACGCGATGCTCGACGTCGATGCCCCGCAGGCCGACGATCGCGCCGTGCTGTTCTTCGAGCCCGACGGCCTCGTCGAGTCCTTCCCCTTGCCGGGCGGGCGGCGCCGCTGGGTGGTGCGCGAAGACCGTGGCAGGACGGTGACATCGGCCGCTGAGCTGGCAGGCCTCGTCGCGCAGCGGACGGGGCACGCCCTCGACGTGGACCCCGCCGCGCCCGTGTCGTCGTTCCGCGCGGCCCAGCACACGGCGCGACGGCTGCATCACGGACGGATCGTCCTGCTCGGGGACGCCGCGCACGAGGTGAGCCCCATCGGCGGTCAGGGCATGAACCTCGGCTGGGCGGATGCGCTCCGGCTGCGGGACGCGTTGCGCCGGACCGGCCGGGGCGCCGTCCCCGACCTGGACGGCTTCGCCCGGGAGGTCCGGAGGACCACGCGGAGGGCGCATCGCCGTTCCACGTTCTTCATGGCGATGGGAGCCCCGACGATCGCGCCGGTCGTCGCCGCCCGGGAGGCGCTGGTCGGCGTGCTCGGTTCCTCGGCGCTGCGCGGGTGGACGACCGGCCTCATCACGATGCGCGGCCTGTGACACGAGAAGGCCCGGTCCGCGATGCGCGGACCGGGCCTTCACCGAGGCGTCGGATCAGAAGTTGATCATGTGGCCGGCCAGGCCGTGGAAGCCCTCCTGCAGCGCCTCCGACAGCGTCGGGTGGGTGTGCACGTTGCGGGCCAGCTCGAGAGCCGTGAGGTCCCACTTCTGCGCGAGGGTCAGCTCGGGCAGCAGCTCCGACACGTCGGGGCCGATCATGTGCGCGCCGATGAGCTCGAGGTGCTCGGCGTCGGCGATGAGCTTGACGAAGCCGACCGGCTCGCCGAGGCCGTGCGCCTTGCCGTTGGCCATGAACGGGAAGGTCGCGACCTTGATCTCGCGCCCCTCGTCCTTGGCCTGCTGCTCGGTGAGCCCGAACGAGGCGACCTGCGGGGAGCAGAACGTCGCGCGCGGCATCATGCGGTAGTCGCCCAGCGTCTGGGTCTCGGCGCCGCCGATGGTCTCGGCTGCCACGACCCCCTGGGCCTCGGCCACGTGTGCGAGCTGCAGCTTGGCGGTGACGTCGCCGATGGCGTAGATGCCCTCGACGTTGGTGCGCATGTGGTCGTCGATGTCGATCGCGCCGCGCTCCGTCAGCTTCACACCCGTCTTGTCGAGTCCGAAGCCCTCGACGTTCGGGGCGAACCCGACCGACATGAGCACCTTGTCGGCCTCGATCGACGCCTGCTGACCGTCCTTGCCGGTGTAGGAGACGGTGACGGAGGAACCGTTGTCGACGACCGACTCGACCTTGGTGGAGGTGAGGATGTCGACGCCGTAGTTCTTGTACTGCTTCGTGATCTCCTTCGACACGTCGGCGTCCTCGTTGGGGAGGGCCCGGTCGAGGAACTCGATGATCGTGACCTTCACGCCGTAGTTCGTCATCACATAGGCGAACTCCATGCCGATGGCGCCGGCGCCGACGATGACGATGGACTTCGGCAGCTCGCGGGAGAGGATCTGCTCCTCGTAGGTCACCACGTTGTCGCTCAGCTGCACGCCGGGGAGCAGGCGCACCTTGGAGCCGGTCGCGATGATCGCGTTGTCGAACGTGACCTCCTCGGTGGAGCCGTCCGCCTTGGCGACCGAGATGGCCTTCGGGCCGGTGAAGGTGCCGCGCCCGTCGTACTCGGTCACCTTGTTCTTCTTCATGAGGAAGTGGATGCCCTTGACCCGGCCGTCCGCGACGACGCGGCTGCGGTCGAACGCCTTGCCGTAGTCGATCGTGAACTCTCCGGAGATCCCGAAGAAGTCGGCCTTGTGGTTCAGGGTGTGCGCGATCTCCGCGTTCTTCAGGAGCGCCTTGGAAGGGATGCAGCCGACGTTGAGGCAGACACCACCCCAGTACTTCTCCTCGATGATCGCGGTGGACAGGCCGAGCTGTGCGCTGCGAACCGCAGCGACGTATCCGCCAGGACCTGCACCAAGGATGACGACGTCGTAATGTGGCATGCCTTAAGCCTATCGCTCCGAGGGGGCGTCGGAATCGGTCGGAGCGGGGCGACGACGACCGCGCACGATGAGCCAGATGACGACGCCCAGCACCGCGAGCGCGCCGAGGATCACGAGCACCCAGATCCACGCCGGAGCGGCTCCGGCGTCTTCTCCGGCGTCCGGCGCCGTCGTCGCGGTCGCCTCGGGGGTGGCGGTCTGCTCCGTCGTCGGTGCTGCGGTCGGGGGAGCGGTGGTGGGCTCGCCCGTCGCGGCGCCCTCGTCGCCGAGGGTGACGGTGAAGGAGAACGCGCCGGACGTCGGGTGGCCGTCGCTCGAGACGACCTTCCAGACGACGCGGTACTCGCCGGCGGGCCCGGAGCCGGTCAGGGGCTGGGTCACGATCGCGCCGTCGACCGTCGGGGCGCCGTCGATCACGGACTCGCCGGCCGGGTCGGTGACGGTGAGCTCCGTCGCACCCTCCCCGTCGATGAGCTTGGCGCTGAACGTCAGGGTCAGCTCCGCGGGCAGGGTCTCCACGCTGCTGTCCGCCGCGGGCGACGACGACACGAGGGCGTCGTGGGCCGAGGCCGACAGCGGGGAGAAGAGGACGAGGAACGCGGCGAGGAGGGTGGCCGCGAGGGCGATCGGGGCCGCCGTGCGGCGCAGGGCTGTGGTCTTCACGAGTCCAGCCTATGAATCCCCGGTATGGGACCGCTGAGTGTGAAAGCGGCCTCCCGCGCACCCCTTCGGATCGGATAGTCTGGACGACCAGGAGGGCACAGTGACAGACAGCGACAGCCGACCGGCCGGTGAAGCCGCCATCCATCGCTCCGGCGAGCCGAGACACGATGTGACGCAGACGTTCGGACACGATTCCGATCTGTCGTTCGTCCCGTTCGGCGTGGAGTTGACCGATGTCGAGCAGTCGGCCATCGCGGCGCTGCCCTCGGGTTCCGCACTCCTGCTCGTCCGCTCCGGCGCCCTCGCCGGCGCCCGGTACCTCCTCGACACCGACGTCACCACCGTCGGTCGTCACCCGGAGGCCGACATCTTCTTCGACGACGTCACGGTGTCCCGTCGTCACGCGGAGATCACCCGCACCGGGACGACGTTCGAGATCATCGACCAGCGCTCCCTCAACGGCACCTACGTGAACGGAGAGCGCGTCGATCGCAGCGCCCTCGCGGACGGCTCCGAGCTGCGTGTCGGCAAGTTCCGTCTGAACTTCTTCGCTTCTCCGCTCGACCGCGCGGCGAACGCCTGATGGCGGCGACTCCCGCCCGCGAACGCTCGGCGTCCGCGGGCCTGCTGAGTATCGGTCAGGTGCTCGCCCGCCTCACTCCGGAGTTCCCCGACCTGACCTCCAGCAAGCTGCGGTTCCTCGAGGTGCAGGGCATCGTCCGCCCCTCCCGTACCGAGTCCGGCTACCGGAAGTTCTCCGCGTCCGACATCGAACGCCTGCGCCTGGGGCTCACGCTGCAGCGGGATCACTACCTTCCCCTCAGCGTGATCCGCGAGCAGCTCGACGAGGCGGAGGCATCCGGGGAGACCGCCGCGCTCGCGCCGCCGCCCTCGATCGCCCCCGCGCCGCGTCGCTACCGCCGCGAGGAGCTGCTCGCCGCGGCGGGAGCGGGACCGCAGCTGCTCAACGACGCGATCAGCACGGGTGTAATCACCGCCCAGGAGACGTACCCGGAGTCCACCGTCTCGCTGCTCCGCGGGCTCGTCGCCCTCGATCGGCACGGTATCGAGCCTCGGCACCTGCGCTCCCTGCGGCAGGGCGCCGAGCGCGAGGTGTCGCTCATCGAGTCGGCGCTCTCCACACTGCTGCGCCGCACGGACGCGGCGTCCCGTGCTCGCGCGAACGAATTGGCCCCGGAGCTGGCCACGCGGATCGACGACGTCCGGACGCTCTTCGTGAAGGACGCGCTCACGCGGATCCTTTCGTAACGAACTGATTGCGACACACCTTCGGCCACGCACGGATGTCGTTGCCGGTGCCGGGACCCTGCTCTACCGTGGAGATAACCGTTCCAGGGAGGATTTCAGATGAATGCGGATGAGCTCGCAGGCGACCCGCGGTTCGTGACCGAACTCCTCTTCACGGACGGTCTGCCCGCGATGGACGACGAGGTCGGCTACCGCGGCGCCGTGGCGGCCCGCGCCGCCGGCATCACGTACCGCCAGCTCGACTACTGGGCTCGCACCGAACTCGTGGAGCCCACCGTTCGCGGCGCGAACGGCTCGGGATCGCAGCGTCTGTACGGCTTCCGCGACATCCTCGTGCTCAAGCTCGTCAAGAGCCTGCTCGACACCGGCATCTCCCTGCAGCAGATCCGCACCGCGGTGGACGAGCTCCGTCGTGCGGGCATCCGCGACCTCGCCGGCACGACCCTCATGAGCGACGGCGCTTCCGTCTACCTCTGCACGTCGAACGACGAGGTGATCGACCTGGTCAGCCGTGGTCAGGGCGTGTTCGGCATCGCGGTGGGCAAGGTCCTCCGTGAGGTGGAGTCGACGCTCGTCGCGTTCGATCCGACCGCACCGGACCCCGTCGACGAGCTGTCGGCCCGCCGCGCCAAGCGCACCGCCTGACGCGTCCCGTCCCGCTTCACGAAGAACGGCCACCCTCGAAGAGGATGGCCGTTTCGTCGTTCCGCGGGATCAGCTCTGCGGTCCGTTCTCCGGCACCGGGACGCGGCCCGTGCGGATGATGCGGTCGAGGAGCTGATCGAAGTCGGCGGCGAGTTCCTGAGCGGAATCGCCGGGCCAGATGTGCAGCGGCTTCGCAGCGCCCTGCGCCTGCTGGAGCGAGGTGCGCTCGGGCAGCTGGGGCGAGAGGACCAGGGGGCCGAACATGTCCCGCAGCTCTTTGATGCGGAACTGGTGCTCGATCGACTGCGGACGGACGCGGTTGACCACGATGCCCAGCGGCTGGAGGCGCGGCGAGAGACCGCGGCGGATCTCCTCGATCGCACGGAGGGCGCGATCCGCTGCGGCCACGGAGAAGAGGCCCGGCTCGGTGACGACCATGACCCGGTCGCTGGCGGCCCACGCCGTCCGCGTGAGGGCGTTCAGCGACGGGGCGCAGTCGATGAGCACGAGGTCGTAGTCGGCCTCGACCGCCGCGAGGGCCTCCTCGAGCTTCCACACGTCGCGGACGCTCGGGTGCGGACCGTCGAAGTTGATGGCGGACGGACTGCCGATCAGCACGTCGATCGTGCCGGGGTGGACCTTGGCCCAGCCGCTGGAGGTGATCGCCTGACGGACGGTCTTCTCCTTCGGGTTCGCCAGCACATCGGCGATGTTGAGTCGTCCCGCGACCTGGATGTCCATCCCGGTGGAGACGTCGGACTGCGGGTCGAGGTCGACGACGAGCGTCCGGACACCCCGGGCGAAAGCCGCGGAGGCCAGCCCGAGTGTCACGGTCGTCTTGCCGACGCCCCCCTTGAGAGAGCTGACGCTGAGTACGTGCACGGACTCCACGTTACCTTCCCCTAGGCTGGGGGAACACTCAGCCCCGCCCCATGTGCGTGCTTCGGCCGTGCATCGAGCTCTCAGAGGTGTGCATGTTCCAGAAGATCCTTGTGGCGAATCGTGGCGAGATCGCGATCCGGGCATTCCGGGCAGCGGTCGAGGTGGGGGCGCGCACCGTCGCCGTCTTCCCGCACGAGGACCGCGGCTCGGTCCACCGACTCAAAGCCGACGAGGCGTACGAGATCGGCGAGCGCGGACACCCGGTCCGCGCGTACCTGGATGTCGACGAGATCATCCGCGTGGCCACCGAGGCCGGCGCCGACGCCATCTACCCCGGCTACGGCTTCCTCTCGGAGAACCCCGAGCTCGCGGAGAAGGCCGCGGCGAACGGCATCGTGTTCATCGGGCCGCCGGCGAAGGTCCTCGAGATGGCCGGCAACAAGGTCGAGGCGAAGCGTCATGCCGTCGAAGCGGGCGTCCCCGTGCTCCGGTCCACCGAGGCCTCGGACGACGTCGATGCGCTCGTGGCCCAGGCGGAGGAGATCGGGTTCCCCCTCTTCGCCAAGGCGGTCGCCGGAGGAGGAGGCCGCGGCATGCGGCGCGTCGAGACGCTCGGCGATCTCGGACCGGCCCTCGCCGAGGCCATGCGGGAGGCCGGCAGCGCCTTCGGTGACCCCCGCATGTTCCTCGAGCAGGCCGTCGTGCGGCCTCGGCACATCGAGGTGCAGATCCTCGCGGACAAGACCGGTGAGACGGTGCACCTGTTCGAGCGGGACTGCTCCGTGCAACGGCGGCATCAGAAGGTCGTCGAGATCGCTCCCGCCCCCAACCTCGACGACGACGTGCGCCAGGCCCTGCACGGCTACGCCGTGGCCTTCGCCCGCTCCATCGGCTACGAGAACGCGGGCACCGTCGAGTTCCTGCTGGAGACGGCGGGGGAGCGCGCCGGCGAGGTCGTGTTCATCGAGATGAACCCGCGCATCCAGGTCGAGCACACGGTCACCGAGGAGGTGACCGACGTCGACCTCGTGCAGAGCCAGATGCGCATCGCCGCGGGGCAGACCCTCGCCGAGCTCGGACTGCAGCAGGAGAACCTGCACCTGCGTGGTGCCGCGCTGCAGTGCCGCATCACCACGGAGGACCCGACGCAGGGCTTCCGGCCCGACACCGGGAAGATCACGACCTACCGCTCGCCGGGCGGCGCGGGCATCCGCCTCGACGGCGGCACGGTTCACCAGGGCGCCCAGATCAGCCCGCACTTCGACTCGATGCTGGCGAAGCTGACCTGCCGCGGCCGCGACTTCCCGGCCGCCGTCGCCCGGGCGCGCCGTGCCCTCGCCGAGTTCCGCATCCGCGGTGTCTCCACGAACATCCCCTTCCTCCAGGCGCTGCTCGACGACGAGGCGTTCGTCCGGGGCGACGTCAGCACGTCCTTCATCGACGAGCGCCCGGAGCTGCTCCGCGGACGCGAGTCGAAGGACCGCGGGACGAAGATCCTGAACTGGCTCGTCGACGTGACGGTGAACAAGCCGCACGGCGCGCACCCCGGCGTCATCGACCCCGCGACCAAGCTGCCGCCGATCGACCTGGCCGCCGAACCGGTGCCCGGATCCCGGCAGCGGCTCCTCGAGGTCGGCCCGGAGGAGTTCGCCCGCGGCCTGCGTGCGCAGAGCGCCCTCGCGATCACCGACACGACCTTCCGCGACGCGCACCAGTCGCTGCTCGCGACCAGGGTCCGCACGAAGGATCTCGTCGCCGCCGCCCCCTACCTCGCCCGGCTCACACCGGAGCTGCTCTCGGTCGAGGCCTGGGGAGGCGCCACCTACGACGTCGCGCTGCGCTTCCTCGGCGAGGACCCGTGGGAGCGGCTCGACAGACTGCGCGCGGCCCTGCCGAACGTCGCGATCCAGATGCTGCTGCGCGGGCGCAACACGGTCGGCTACACGCCGTACCCGACGGCGGTGACCGAGGCCTTCGTCGCGGAGGCGGCGGCGAGCGGCGTCGACATCTTCCGCATCTTCGACGCGCTCAACGACGTGGAGCAGATGCGCCCGGCGATCGAGGCCGTCCGCGCCACGGGGACCGCGGTGGCGGAGGTCGCGCTCTGCTACACCGGCGATCTGCTGGATCCGGCGGAGGACCTTTACACCCTCGACTACTACCTCGGGCTCGCGGATCAGATCGTCGCCGCCGGCGCGCACATCCTCGCGATCAAGGACATGGCGGGCCTGCTCCGCCCGGCCGCGGCCGCGAAGCTCGTCACAGCGCTCCGGGAGCGCTTCGACCTGCCCGTGCATCTGCACACCCACGACACTCCTGGGGGCCAGCTGGCCACCCTTCTCGCGGCCAGCGCCGCCGGCGTGGATGCGGTGGATGCGGCGTCGGCGCCGCTGTCCGGGACGACCAGCCAGCCGTCGTTGTCGTCTCTCGTCGCCGCCCTCGCCCACACGGAGCGGGACAGCGGCATCTCGCTCGCGGCCGTCTCGGATCTGGAGCCCTACTGGGAGGCGGTGCGTCGCCAGTACGCACCGTTCGAGTCGGGGCTTCCGGGGCCCACCGGACGCGTGTACCACCACGAGATCCCCGGCGGTCAGCTCTCGAACCTCCGGCAGCAGGCCAAGGCTCTCGGTCTCGCCGACGACTTCGAACTCATCGAGGACATGTACGCCGCCGCGGACCGCATCCTCGGACGCGTGCCGAAGGTGACCCCGTCGTCGAAGGTCGTGGGCGACCTCGCTCTGCACCTCGCCGCGGTGAAGGCCGATCCCGCGGACTTCGAGGCGAATCCCGAGAAGTACGACGTGCCCGACTCCGTGGTCGGATTCATGGCGGGCGAGCTCGGCGACCTCCCCGGCGGCTGGCCCGAGCCCTTCCGCTCCAAGGTGCTCGCCGGCCGCTCGGTGCGCACGGGGCTCACGGCGCTGTCGGACCAGGACGAGGCGGAGCTGGCGGGGACGAGCGCCCAGCGCCGGTCCCGCTTGAACACGCTGCTCTTCCCCGCCCCCACGGCGGAGTTCACGGAGCGACGGGAGCAGTACGGCGACCTGTCCGTGCTCGACACGAGCGACTACCTGTACGGGCTGGTTCCCGGCCAGGAGCATCTCATCGAGATCGACCGCGGCGTGCAGCTCTACGTCGGTCTCGAGGCCATCGGCGAGGCGGACGACAAGGGCATGCGCACGGTGATGACCACTCTGAACGGTCAACTCCGGCCCGTGTTCGTGCGCGATCGCTCCATCTCGGTCGACGCGCATGAGGTGGAGAAGGCCGATACGTCGGTGCCCGGTCAGGTGGCGGCGCCGTTCTCCGGCGTGGTCACCCTCAAGGCCGAGGTGGGCGCGACCGTGCGGGCGGGCGAGCCGGTCGCGTCGATCGAGGCGATGAAGATGGAGGCCACCATCACCGCGCCGGTGGACGGGGTCGTGGAGCGGCATGCCATCGCCGAGACGCAGCAGGTGGACGCGGGTGATCTTTTGGTCGTGATCCGACCGGCACACTAATCTTGTCCGGGCGAGGCCGCGCACCCTGGGCGCATCCCGAGGCCCGCACAGGTTGGAGTGACACGTGACCGCGAAGAACAACGCCGATCCCGAGGACAGTCCGCTGGGGGTGCTCGACGACGTCACGTCGGTCGACACCGCCGGCATCGGCATCCTCGGCGGGACCGCGCAGGTGCGGGTGACCCTGCCGGCGGAGGAGGACGACGACCTCGCCGACGACGGCGTGGTGGAGGGAGAGGTCGGCATCGACCTCGTCGTCGACGACCTCACGCTCCCCGCCGCGCCGAAGCCCGTCCTGGACCCGCCGCGCGTCGATGACGTGATCGATGCGGTCGTGGTGGAGGAGCCCGCGCCGACGGCGGAGACCGCACCGGACCGGGTCGCCGAGGAGGAGGCTGCGGCCCTCTTCCTCGCGAAGGCCGGTGCCGACCGTGCGGAGATCCCGGCTGCGAAGCCGACGCGCGCCCCGCAGCCCCCTGTGCAGAAGGAGACCACGATGCCCGCATCCGACGACAAGCCCGTCGCCTCCGCGCCCGCGCGTCCGGCCCCGCGCACCGATGTGACGCTCACCGCGAAGCGGCTCGACGAGCTGGGGGAGTCCGCCCGCGAGTCCGCGGACCTCCTCACCACCGATCGCCTCCTCGACCCGCACCGCGTGGCCAAGCCGGAACCAGAGGGCGGGTGGAGCCATCTGCTCTACACGTTGTCCGGTCGCCGGCTGAACATCGGCGACGGTCGGCGCGCTCGCGAGCGCAAGGAGCTGACCGCGCGCATCGCGGCACCGCTCGCCGGCGGTGCCCGATTCGTGCCGGTGCTCTCCCGCAAGGGCGGCGTGGGCAAGACCACGGTCACGGCGCTCCTGGGCATGGCCCTCGCGGACGCGCGTGAGGACCGCGTCATCGCCGTGGACGCGAACCCCGACCGCGGCACGCTCGCCGACCGGGTCCAGCGCGCGCCGCACGGCAAGTCCGTGCGCGACCTCGTGCGCATCCGCGACGACGTGCGGGGCTACCACGACGTCTCCGCCATCGTGGCTCGGGATGCGACGCGCCTCGACGTGCTCGCGTCCGACGCCGATCCCCGCGTCGCCGAGGCCTTCAGCGACAGCGACTACCGCGATGTGGCCGACGTGGCCGCGCACTACTACTCGCTCGTCCTCACGGACACCGGGACGGGGATCGTCCACTCGGTGATGTCGGCGACCCTCGACCTCGCCGACCAGATCGTCATCGTCTCCGGCCTCAGCGTCGATGAGGCACGACTGGCCTCCGAGACGCTCACGTGGCTGGAGACGAACGGGTACGCGCAGCAGGCGCGGGACGCGATCGTGGTGCTCAACCAGTCCACGCCCGGGACGCCGCTCGTGCGTCTCGGAGAGCTGCAGGCGCACTTCGCGTCGCGGGCCCGCAGCGTCGTGCGCGTGCCGTACGACCCGCAGATCGCCGCGGGCGGGACGATCGTCTTCGCGAACCTCCTCCCCGAGACCCGGAAGGCGGCGCGGGAACTCGCGGCGCATCTCGTCGAGGGTCTGCGGACGAAGGCCGCCTGATGACGGTTCGCGAGATCCGCATCTTCGGCGACCCGGTCCTGCGGACGGTGTGCGCGCCGATCGAGGAGATCGACGACGGCGTGCGCGCCCTGGTCGCGGATCTCCTGGAGACCGTCGAGCTCCCCGGTCGCGCCGGTGTCGCCGCGCCGCAGATCGGCGTCGCGCTCCGCGCCTTCAGCTACAACGTCGACGGCGAGATCGGGTACGTCCTCAACCCCGTGCTCACGGAGGTGCGCGGAGAGCCCGAGCCGACGGGGGAGGGCTGCCTCTCGGTGCCCGGGCTCTGGCACGACGCCCAGCGCCACCCCTGGGCCCGGGTCGAGGGGATCGACCTCGACGGGCAGCCGGTGGTGCTCGAGGGGGGCGGCTTGCTCGCGCAGGCGCTCCAGCACGAGACCGACCACCTCGACGGCAAGCTCTTCCTCTCCCGGCTCGACCCGGAGACGCGGAAGGTCGCGATGCGCGAGGTGCGCGAGAGCTCCTGGTTCTAAGCCCGACCCACCCCTTCTCGTACGAACCGGCCCCTTGCGCTCGCGCGCAAGGGGCCGGTTCGGTCAGAAGGGGGTGGGTCGACGAGGGGTCAACCGCCGATCGCGACGTTGGTCGTGGCGACGGGCTCGTCGTAGATCGCGGAGATCTCGTCGGCGAAGTCGTTCATGATGATGTTCCGCTTGATCGACAGCTTCGGAGTGAGGTGGCCCGAGGCCTCCGTCCACTCCGAGTCGAGGATCGTGAACTTGCGGATGGACTCCGCGCGCGACACCCGCTCGTTCGCCGCATCCACGGCGCGCTGCACCTCGGCGCGGACCTGCGCGTTGGTCGAGGCCTCCGCGAGCGTCATCTTCTCGTCGAGACCGTTGTTCGCGAGCCAGGTCGGCAGCATCTCGGGGTCGAGGGTGACGAGGGCCGAGATGAACGGACGCTGGTCGCCGACGACGACGACCTGCCCGACGATCGGGTTCGCGCGGATCGGGTCCTCGAGTGCCGCCGGAGCGACGTTCTTGCCGCCCGCCGTGACGATGATCTCCTTCTTGCGCCCGGTGATCGTGAGGAAGCCGTCGGCGTCGAAGCTGCCGATGTCGCCGGTGTGGAACCAGCCGCCCTCGCTGAACGCCTCGGCGGTGGCCTCGGGGTTGTTCCAGTACTCCTTGAACACGTTGATGCCGCGCACCTCGATCTCGCCGTCGTCGGCGAGACGCACCCCGACGCCGGGAAGGGCGGGGCCGACCGTGCCGATCTTCGACTTCGAGGCGAGGTTCACCGTCGCGGGCGCCGTCGTCTCGGTCAGACCGTAGCCCTCGAGGATGACCACGCCGAGGCTGTGGAAGAAGTGGCCGAGGCGTGCACCCAGGGGAGCGGAGCCCGACACCGCATAGACGACGTTGCCGCCCATGGCCTCGCGGAGCTTGGAGTAGACGAGCTTGTTGAAGAGCGCGAACTTCATCTTCGTGCCGAAGGGGATCTTCTTGCCCTCCTCGAGCAGCCGGGAGTGCTCGATCGCGACGTCGGCGGCGGCGCGGAAGATCTTGCCCTTGCCGCCCGCCTCGGCCTTCTGCTCGGCGGAGTTGTAGACCTTCTCGAACACACGGGGGACCGCGAGGAGGAAGGTGGGCTTGAACGAGCCGAGGGCAGGCAGCAGCTGACGCGTGTCGGGCTGGTGTCCGGTGCGCACCCCGGCGTGGACGTTGAGGATGGAGATGAAGCGCGCGAAGACGTGCGCCGTCGTGATGAAGAGCAGCGTGGAGGAGCCGGGGGTCTGCACGACCTCGTCGAGGGCCTTCGCGGAGTTGCGGGACAGCTCGACGAAGTTGCTGTGCGTGAGCACGCAGCCCTTCGGCCGTCCGGTGGAGCCCGACGTGTAGATGAGGGTCGCGATGTCGGAGCCGACGGCGAGGTTCCGGCGCCGCTGGATCTCGTCATCGGAGACCGATGCCCCCTGCGCGGTGAGCGTGTCGATGGCGCCCAGATGCAGCTGCCAGACCTCACGGAGCAGCGGCAGGTCGCCGCGCACCTCGTCGACGCGGGCGAAGTGCTCCGGTGACTCGACGAGGAGCGCGATCGCGCCCGAGTCCTCGAGGATCCACTGGATCTGCGACGGGGAGCTCGTCTCGTAGATCGGCACCATCACGGCGCCGGCATAGAACAGGGCGAAGTCGACGAGGCTCCACTCGTACGTGGTGCGGGCGAGGAAGCCCACCTTCTCGCCGGGCTGGATGCCGGCGGCGGCGAAGCCCTTCGCGAGCGCGATCACGGCGGTCTCGAAATCGGCGGCGGAGATGTCGCGCCATCCGTCGCCCTGCGGGACGGAGAACAACGCCCGGTCGGGAGTCGCCTCGACGCGCTTCGCAAGCAGGTCGGCGACGTTCGCGTCGGGATCGGCGGGGACGATCGCGGGGACTTCAAACTGGACCACGGCAGCTCCTTCGGTACCGGTCGGGCACGGGCGTTGGTCCGAGTCTAGGGCATGGCACCCGGTCGCGGTCAGGATGAAACTGAGTCGCTTTCCCGAGGTCGCGAGGGGGAACGGGGGGAGGATCCGCGACACGGCGCTAGACTTCACCTCGATGTTCTACTGGCTGATGAAGTACGTCGTGATCGGCCCCGTGGTCAAGGCCGTGTTCCGCCCCTGGATCGTGGGGCGGAAGAACGTGCCCGCGACCGGGGCGGCGATCCTCGCCAGCAACCATCTCTCCTTCGCGGACTCGATCTTCCTGCCTCTCGTGATCGATCGGTCGATGTCGTTCCTCGCGAAGAGCGACTACTTCACCGGACGGGGCCTGAAGGGGTGGTCCACCCGCTTCTTCATGAAGGCGACGGGCCAGATCCCCATCGACCGCTCCGGTGGCAAGGCCTCCGAGGCCTCCCTGAACACCGGCCTCCAGGTCCTCGGTGGGGGCGACCTGCTCGGCATCTATCCGGAGGGCACCCGCAGCCCCGACGGCAAGCTCTACCGCGGCCGCACCGGCATCGCCCGGATGGCGCTCGAGGCGAAGGTCCCCGTCATCCCGGTCATCATGGTCGACACCGACACGGCCATGCCCATCGGCCGCCGCATCCCGCGCGTCATGCGGGTCGGGATCGTCATCGGCGAGCCGCTCGACTTCTCCCGCTACGCCGGCATGGAGAACGACCGCTACATCCTCCGTTCCGTCACGGACGAGATCATGGTGGCGCTCCAACGGCTCGGTCAGCAGGAGTACGAGGACGTCTACGCATCGACCGTCAAGGACCGCCTCCCGGCGCGCGTCACATAGGCTCCGGGGCGCGTCTCGGCGGTGTCGCCGCCCACTAGGCTGGACGCATGCTCCCGCACCACATCGAAGCCCTTGATGCCTGGCGCTCGCTTCCCATCAAGCAGCAGCCGCAGTGGCCAGACGCCGACCGCGTCGCCGACGTCTCCCGGCAGATCTCGAGCCTTCCGCCGCTGGTCTTCGCGGGTGAGGTCGACAACCTCCGTGACCGTCTCGCTCGCGCCGCCTCCGGGCAGGCCTTCCTGCTGCAGGGCGGCGACTGCGCCGAGACCTTCGCCGGTGCGACGGCGGAGCAGATCCGCAACCGCATCAAGACGGTGCTGCAGATGGCCGTCGTGCTCACGTACGGCGCCTCCATGCCGGTCGTCAAGATGGGACGCATGGCCGGGCAGTTCGCCAAGCCGCGCTCCAGCGACACGGAGACCCGGGGCGAGGTCACGCTCCCGGCGTACCGGGGCGACATCGTCAACGGCTACGACTTCACCGAGGGCTCGCGCCAGGCCGACCCCGGTCGTCTGCTGCAGGGCTACCACACCGCGGCGTCGACGCTGAACCTCATCCGGGCCTTCACGCAGGGTGGATTCGCCGACCTCCGCGAGGTGCACTCCTGGAACAAGGGCTTCGCCCAGAATCCCGCCAACCAGCGCTACGAGCGCATGGCCGCGGAGATCGACCGGGCGATCAAGTTCATGGAGGCCGCCGGTGCCGACTTCGAC
The DNA here is from genome assembly GCF_044756645.1 of Microbacterium sp. NPDC091676. Taxonomy (NCBI): domain Bacteria; kingdom Bacillati; phylum Actinomycetota; class Actinomycetes; order Micrococcales; family Microbacteriaceae; genus Microbacterium; species Microbacterium sp. NPDC091676. Next base: position 103,569 of record NZ_JBIVTI010000001.1, read on the forward strand.
GAGCTCAAGCGCGTCGAGTTCTTCACCGGGCACGAGGGCCTGCTCATGGACTACGAGCGCCCGATGACCCGCATCGACTCCCGCACGGACACCCCGTACAACACCTCGGCCCACTTCCTGTGGATCGGGGAGCGCACGCGCGAGCTCGACGGTGCGCACGTCGACTACTTCTCGAAGATCCGCAACCCGATCGGCGTGAAGCTGGGCCCGACGACGACGCCGGAGACGGCGCTGGCGCTCATCGACAAGCTCGACCCGGAGCGCGAGCCCGGACGCCTGACCTTCATCACGCGCATGGGGGCCGGGCGCATCCGCGACGCGCTGCCCCCGCTGCTGGAGGCCGTCCGGGAATCCGGCGCGCAGCCGCTGTGGGTCACCGACCCGATGCACGGCAACGGCATCACCACTCCCACCGGGTACAAGACGCGGCGCTTCGACGACGTCGTCGACGAGGTCCGCGGCTTCTTCGAGGCGCACCGCGCGGTGGGCACGTTCCCCGGCGGCATCCACGTCGAGCTGACGGGCGACGACGTCACCGAGTGCCTGGGCGGTTCGGAGCAGATCGACGAAGCCGCGCTCGCGACCCGCTACGAGAGCCTGTGCGACCCTCGTCTGAACCACATGCAGTCCCTGGAGCTGGCCTTCCTCGTGGCCGAGGAGCTGGAGAAGCGCTGATCCGCGAGGCGGATGCACGAAGGGGCCGGAACGGTGTTCCGGCCCCTTCGTCGTCTCGGTCTCAGCCGGCGAAGCCCATCGTGAGCGTGATGCTCGTGCCCTTGCGCTGGGGTTCGGACGGGCTGTACGACTCCACCCGGGTGTTCTCGTTGGCGAGGAGATCCCACACCGAGTCCGGGAGTCCGGTGCTGCTCGTGTAGCTCCAGGTGAAGCCGGCGTCACGGAGGGCGGCGGTCGCTTCGTTGCGCGTCATCCCCGACACGTCGGGGACGTCGAACAGCGGCGGCCCCTGCGAGATGATGAGCTGGATGGTCTCGCCCGGTCTCCAGGCCCCCTCCTCGGTGCGGTCCGCGTATCCGATGACGCGGTCCTTGCCGATGGAGTCGCTCGGGCGGTAGATGCTCTCCTCGGCGACCTTGAGGCCCTTGCCGGTGAGCGCCTCGGTGGCCTGCGCGACGGTCATGTCCGTGACGTCGGGAACGGCGCCGCGGGAGACCTGCATGGTCGCGGTGTCCTTCTCGTGCACCGTGCAGCCCTCTTCGCAGCCGAAGGCGTCTCCGCCGTCCCGCGGGGTGATGCGCACGTTGATCACGGTTCCGTTCGCCGCGTCGGTGAAGAACTCCTCGTCGTCGGTGATCTCCAGGTTCGCCGCCTCCAGCGCCGCCCGGACGTCGTCGGCAGACTGCCCGGCGACGGCGGCGAGGTCGTGCGAGGCCGGTCCGGCGGAGACGACCACGGCTACCGTCGTGCCCTTGTCGACCCTGGCGCCCGCTCCCGGATCGGTCTCGATGACGGTGCCCTTGTCGACGTCGACGGAGAACTCGTCGCGCTGCGTCGGTTCGAACCCGGCTTCGGTGAGATCGGCAGCCGCCTCGTCGTAGGTCTGTCCTGCGACATCGGGGACCGCGATCAGGGAGCCGGGGCCGGAGCCGAACCACCAGCCCACGCCTCCGGCGAGGACGGCGAGCAGGAGCACGAGGGACAGCAGGAACGTGCCGCGGGCGCGTCGCTTCGAGGCCCGCCGCCGGAGGATCGTCGCGTTGTCGATGCCGGGGGAGGTGGCCGTCGCCGGCTCCGGGAGGACCATCGTGCCCGGCATGACCTTGGTGAGGTCGCCGGAGTCCGCCTGGTCCCGCGTGGAGCCGGTCGTCCGGGTCACGGCGGGGGCGACGCCGATCTCGCGCTCGATCTCGCGCAGGCGCTCGAGCATCTGCTGCGCGTCGTCGGGCCGCTCGTCCGGCGACTTCTCGGTCGCCCACAGCACGAGCTCGTCGAGCTGCTCCGGGACCGCGGGGTTGCGCACACTGGGGCGGGGGACCGATTCGGTGGCGTGCTGGAAGGCGATCTGCATCGGCTGCTCGCCCTTGTAGGGCTGCTCGCCGACGAGCATCTCGTAGAGCATGATGCCGAGCGCATAGATGTCGCTGCGGGCGTCGGCCGTGCCGCGCGTGACGAGCTCGGGCGCGAGGTAGGCGATCGTCCCGAGCAGCTGCTGGCCGGTCGCCGTGTTGGCCGTGGTGGCCCTGGCGAGGCCGAAGTCGCCGATCTTGATGCGGCCGTCTTCCGCGAGCAGCACGTTCTCCGGCTTGACGTCGCGGTGGACGATCCCGGCTCGGTGCGCAGCGGAGAGACCGGCGAGCACCGCATCCATGATCGTGATCGTCTGGGCGACCGTGAGGCGCTTCTGCTCGCGGAGGAGTTCGCGCAGGGTGATGCCCGGCAGGTACTCCATGACGAGGTAGGCGAGCTCGCCGTCCTGGCCCTGGTCGAAGACGTTGACCACGTGGGGGTCGGCCAGGCGGGCGGCGGCGCGGGCCTCCTGGATGAAGCGGCTCTGGAACGCCGAGTCGTCGCTGAGGTGCGCGTGCATGACCTTCAGTGCGATGCGGCGCTCGAGGCGGAGATCGGTCGCGACGTAGACGGTGGCCATCCCGCCGCGTGCGATCCGCGCGCGGACGCGGTAGCGACCGTCGACAAGCCGCCCGATGAGGGGGTCGGCCTGATGGTTGGTCGTCACGACAGAAGTCTATGGACGATTGGCTGAAAGCCCCGGGAACGCCTCACCCCTCGACGCATCCGGATTTCCGGATGCGTCACCCGTGCTGGGCGAGCCACGCGTACGCCTGCGTCTCCCACTGCCCGTAGCGCTCGGGGTAGGCGGAGATCTGCACGGCCTGCGCCGCGTCGGTGAAGGACAGCGACTCCCACCCGGGGATGTCGAACAGACCGCGGGTGACCTCGCCGTTGGGATCGCCGGTTCCGCCGTAGAAGACCCGCGTGCTCCGTTCCGCATCCATGATCTGCTCCGGGGTGCCCCAGCCCGTGCTGGGGCGCTGCTGGAACAGCCCGAGCGAATCGCGGTCTCCCCAGTCGAGGTTCCGCAGACCCGACTCCACCATTCCCGTCGCGAGAGCGGTGGCGATCGCGCGGTCGGAGGCGCCCAGCTCACGGCCGACGCGGATGATGAGGGACGCGTTGGCCGCCTGCTCCGCATTCAAAGCGGCGGTGCGCTGGCCGCTCGGGGCGGCGGCGGGCGCCGGCGCCGGAGCCGCCTGGACGGCGAGCTTCTGACCGGGATAGATGATCGAGGAGGCTTCGAGACCGTTCCAGGCGAAGAGGGACTGCATCGTGGTGCCGTACTTCTGGGCGATCGAGAACAGCGTCTCACCGGCGGCCACGGTGTGCGTGGCGGCGGCCGGCGCGGGGGCGGGCGTCGACGGCGCGGCGGCCGGCGCGGCCGCGGGGGCGGCGGGTGCGCCCGCGGAGACGACGAGCTTCTGGCCCGGGTAGATGATCGCGCCCTGGGGCAGACCGTTGGCGGCGAGGATCGCGCTCACCGAGGTCCCGTACGTCCGCGCGATGGCGAACACCGTGTCGCCGGCCGCGACGACGTGCGTCTTCTCCGCGGCCGGGGCAGGCGTCGCTGCCGGGGCCGGAGCCGACGCCGGTGCCCGCAGGGAGAGCGTCTGTCCGGGGTAGATCACGGAGCGCATCGAGAGCCCGTTCCAGCTGAGCACGTCTGCGGTGCGGAGTCCGTAGCGACCGGCGACACCGGCGACCGAGTCTCCGGGCTGCACGACGTGCCCTGGCGGCACATCCTGCGTGGGGACGACGCGCGCCGGAGCGACGCGCTGGCGTTCGTGCGGTGCGAGCGGTGGTGCGGGTGCGGCGGCGGGTGTCGCCGTCAGGGTGGCGGCGAGAGCGCCGGCCACGGCTGTCTGCAGGATCACGTCGGGCCCCCTTTTCGAGCACTTCACGCTGACACGGATGTATAGAGATGTCAACAGAAGTGACGGGTGTGACTGGTGAGACGGAAGTGACGAACATGCGACCGAGCCACGGAGGTGAGATAGTGGCAACGTGTCTGAGAACGTCGCTGCAACCCCTGACTCCGCTCTCGAGTGGCTGACCATGCCCGACCTCGTCGAGGTCCTCGGCGAGCCGCTGGGTCGCGTGCGTCGCCTGATCGACGAGCACTACCTCGTCGGCTCGCGCCGCAGCGGTGTCTTCGCGGTCCCGTCGGTGTTCATCGTGGACGGCGAGCCGCTGAGCTCGCTGCGCGGAACGATCATCGTGCTGCAGGACGCCGGGTTCTCTGACGACGAGCTGATCGACTGGCTGCTCGCCGAGGACGAGACCCTCGGGCGTTCGCCGATCGCCTCCCTCCTCGCGGGACACAAGAGCGAGGTGCGCCGGCTCGCGCGCACGCTCGCCTGAGCGCTCTCAGGAGGAGCGCACGGTCGCGGCCCTGGCGAGGTCGCGCAGCTCGCCGACCGCCGCGTCGTCGAGGTGCGCGCCGGACAGAGCGCGGTCGGCTTCCCTGGCGTACTCGGCGATCATCGTCTCGACGCGATCCAGCGCCCCGGTCCCGGCGATGGTCTCCTGCAGGAACGAGACCTGGGACGCCGACAGCTCGGGATCTCCGAGCATCTCGTCGAGCACCCGGCGGGCGGGGACGTCGAGGCTCTCCCTGGTGAGGGCGATGAGTACGGTCCGCTTGCCCTCCCGCAGGTCGTCGCCCGCGGGCTTCCCGGTGACGGCGGCGTCGCCGAACACGCCGAGCACATCGTCGCGCAGCTGGAAGGCGAGACCGAGCGGATGCCCGAAGCGGCGGAGCGCCCGCATCTGCTCGGCATCGGCGCCGGCGAGGCTCGCGCCGAGGATCAGCGGTTGCTCGATGCTGTAACGCGCCGATTTCAGCGAGGCGACGCGGAGAGCCCGCTCGGCGTGCGCGCGGTCGTCGCTGACGCTCCACGCCGACTCCTCGGCGATGTCGAGGAACTGGCCGGTCGTGACGTCACGGCGCATCCGGGCGTACTCCGCCCGCACCGTCCCCGCCTCGGCGTGCCCGTCCAGCGCGGACTCCAGGAGGTCGTCGCTCCAGGCCACGAGGAGATCGCCGAGCAGCACGGCTCCGGCGCGACCGAAGGCCGCGGCGTCCCCCCACCATCCGGCGGCGCGGTGCGAGGACTCGAGCGCGCGGTGGGCGGCGGGGCGTCCTCGACGCGTGTCCGAGTTGTCGATCAGGTCGTCGTGGACCAGCGCCGCGGACTGGAAGATCTCGAGGGCCGCGCACGTGTCCCACAGGCGGTCGTCCTCGAGCGCGTGACGGTCGCGGAACCGGGCGACCGCGCGCCACCCGGCGTGGCAGAAGCGGGCACGCAGCCGCTTGCCGCCGGAGAGGGTGTCGGCGGCCGCATCGAGGAAGGCGGCGGCGTCCTCGCCGTACTCGGCCGACTCGGCTCGCATGCGGTCGAGGAAGAGGTCCAGCCGCGCGGCTACGGCCTCGGCGACGGAGGGGGAGGGGGACGGCACGACTCCCAGCATACGTAAAGGATGAGAGGCGGGAACCGCTAGCCCCGGACGCTGCTCGCGCGTAGACTGGAGGGCACGATACCCGAGGGGGATGAGATGCCACTCTCCGAACAGGAGCAACGTCTGCTCGACGAGATGGAACGCCATCTCCTGCACAACGACGCCGACGTCGTGAGCGCGCCGTCGGGTGATCGCACGCTCAGCTATCGCAACCTCGTCTACGGGGCCCTCCTGCTGCTCGCCGGCATCGGCGGGCTGGTCGTGGGTGTCATCCTCGGCGACGTCTGGGGCATCGTGGTCGGCGTCATCGGATTCGCGGCCATGCTCGGCGGAGTGATGCTGGCCGTCACCCCGGTCCGGCGCAGCGGTCCGGCCGAGACCCGTACGCGCACCGCCCCGAAGCGGCAGGACTCCTCCTCCTTCATGGATCGCATGAACGATCGGTGGGATCGGCGCCAGGACGGTCACTGACCCCCTCCCTTCTCCTCCACCACGAAGCCCGGATGCTGAGCATCCGGGCTTTTTCGTGTCTGCGACGCGTCGTCGCCTCCTGAGCCCTCCACTGGCCCTCCACTGACCCTCCACCTTCCTCCACCGCGAAATCACGCGGGTCGCGGTCGTGCTGGCCGGGACCCGACGCGCGATACTCTGGATTCGCCGTAGGAATGTGGAGGAAAGTGGAGTAAAGTGGGGCGCACCTCGAGTTGGCCGGACGGAGAGGGGGTGATGGCCGATGCTGCTGGGCACGCACTCACCGAAGCTGGACGACAAGGGACGGGTCATCCTTCCCGCGAAGTTCCGCGAGGACCTGGGCGGCGGCATCGTCGTCACCCGGGGTCAGGAGCGGTGCCTCTACGTCTTCAGCACGGCCGAGTTCGAGGCGATGCACGAGCGGATCCGTCAGGCTCCGCTCGCCAACAAGCAGGCGCGTGACTTCATGCGCATGTTCCTCTCCGGTGCCAGTGCGGAGATGCCCGACAGCCAGAACCGCATCACCATCCCCGCCCACCTGCGTCAGTACGCGGGTCTTCAGAAGGAGCTCATCGTGACCGGAGTCGGCGCCCACGCCGAGATCTGGGATGCGGAGAGCTGGAACGCCTACCTCGCCGCCGGCGAGGAGTCCTACGCCGAACTGGAGCAGGAGGTGATTCCCGGACTGTTCTGACCACGGCTGTGATGCCCCGCCGCTCCCGCCCCGACACACTTCCCCGGTGCCGGGTCGAGAAGCGGAGGGGGATCAGAGCCGAAGGTCGGACCCGAGAGAGATCATGAGCCTCCGCGACATCCACACCCCTGTCCTGCTCGACCGCTGCGTCGAGCTCCTCGCACCGGCCCTCCAGGAGGACGGCGCCGTGCTCGTCGATGCCACCCTCGGCATGGGCGGCCATTCCGAGGCGCTGCTCGAGCGCTTCCCCGGCATCCGCCTCATCGGGCTGGACCGGGATACCGACGCGCTGAAGATCGCGGGGGAGCGGCTCGCCCGGTTCCGGGATCGGATCACGCTCGTCCACACCGTCTACGACGAGATCGGGCTGCACGCCCAGGGCGCCGCCGGGATCCTCTTCGACCTCGGCGTCTCGTCGCTGCAGCTGGACGAGGCCGAACGCGGCTTCGCGTACTCCAAGGACGCTCCGCTGGACATGCGGATGGACCAGACGAAGGGGGTCACGGCCGCCGACGTCATCGCGACGTACAGCGAGGGGAACCTGCGCCGCATCTTCGAGCGGTACGGCGAGGAGAAGCTGGCGGCTCGGTATGCGCGCTTCATCATCGACGCCCGCCAGAAGCAGCCGATCACCCGGTCCGGGGAGCTCGTCGACATCCTCGTCGCGGCGACGCCCGCCGCGGCGCAGCGCGCGGGGCACCCCGCGAAGCGCGTGTTCCAGGCACTGCGCATCGAGGTCAACGCGGAGCTGAACGTGCTCGCGGACGCCATCCCCTCCGCGATGGACGCCCTCGCCGTCGGCGGACGCATCGTGGTGATGTCGTACCAGTCCCTCGAGGACCGGCTGGTCAAGCAGGCCTTCGCCGCCGCATCCTCCTCGACGGCGCCCGCCGGACTCCCGGTCGAGCTGCCGGAGCACGCCCCCCGCTTCCGCGTCCTGACCAAGGGGGCGGAACTCGCCGACGACGAAGAACGCGCACGCAACCCGCGTGCGATACCGGTGCGCCTGCGCGCCGCCGAGAAGGTGCGGGAGAGCGCATGAGCATGAACGCAGTCCGCAAGCCGACCCTGCCGCTGCAGCCGGCCGCCCCGGAGAGAGCGCCGGGGCGTCGCCTCCAGCCGGTCACGACGCCGGCACCCTCGCGGCGGCGGAAACCGAAGCTCGCCTACGCCCTCGTCGCCCTCGGCGGTGCCCTGGCGATCGGTGCGGCGCAGGTCGGGCTCTCCCTGGCCATCACGCAGGACTCGTTCACCCTCGCCGGGTTGACCTCCCAGCAGCGCGAGCTGGACCTCCGCACGGATGCGCTGAAGGAGGAGCTCACGGGGCTGAGCTCTCCGCAGGTGCTCGCCGGCAGTGCGGCCGACCTCGGCATGGTCGTCGCGGGAGCACCCTCCTACCTGCGCCTCAGTGACGGCGCGGTGTTCGGCGCCGGTGCCGGCGCGGAGGGGGTCTCGACGGTCGACCCCCACGGACCGGCTGCCGTCGGCAACGTCCTCGTCACCGAGGAGACGCCCGCGGCGGAACAGACGGCGGATGAGTCGACAGGGGGCACGCCGCCCGCGACGGATCTGCCGCCCGCCCTCACCGACGGCCTCCCCAGCCCCACGACCCACTGACCATCCCGATCGACGGAGAGATCCCATGACGACTCGAGCCACGCGCGGACCGCGGCGACGCACCGTCGTCGCACTGGCGGTCATCCTCTCGGTGCTGGTGGCGTTCGTCGTCCGCCTCATCGACATCCAGGTCGTGAGCGCCGACGAGCACGTCAGCCAGTCCCTCGAGCACATCGGGGACGGGTCGACGATCCCCGGCCAGCGGGGCTCCATCGTCGATGCGCAGGGCACGGTCCTCGCGTCGAGCGTCATGGTCTACGACGCCCAGCTCAGCCCGCAGGTCATCAGGCTCACGGAGGAGAAGGACCCGGCGCTGCCGTGGGCCGAGGCGTCCGAGAAGATCGCGGCGATCACGGGGGTGCCGGGCGACGAGATCCGCAAGCGGGTCTCCGACGCCCTGGCCGAGAACCCGAACAGCCAGTACGCGCCGCTGAAGACCGGGTTGAACACCGAGCAGTACATCGAGCTCCGCGACCTGGGCCTCGGGTCCTACCTGGCGCTGAAGCCTCGGGAGACCCGGGTCTATCCGAACGGCGCCGTCGCCGGCAACGTCCTCGGCTTCCTCGACAACACGGGGGAGGCCAAGGCGGGCATCGAGCAGCTCGAGCAGTCCTGCCTCGCACCCGTGGACGGCGAGAAGACGTACCGCAAGGGCAAGGACGGGGTCGTGATCCCGGGCAGCGAGTCCGTCACCGACGCCGTGAACGGCGGCACGGTCCAGCTCACGATCAACAGCGACCTGCAGTGGTACCTCCAGCAGATGGTCGGCGAAGAGGCCCAGAAGCAGGGCGCCAAGGGCGGGACCGTGACGGTCGTCGAGGTGGGCACCGGGAAGATCCGCGCCGCCGCCGAGTGGCCGGCCATGGACCCGAACGACCTGGACTCCTCCACGCCGGAGACGCGGTACAGCCAGATCTTCCACCGCGACTTCGAGCCGGGCTCCACCTTCAAGGCGATCACCGCGGCCGCGGCCATGGAGGGTGCCGGCCTCACTCCACTCAGCACGGTCACCGCGTCGTCGCGGGAGACCTTCCCCAACGGTGCCGTGGTCAACGACGCGTTCAGCCACCCCGCGTACAACTACACGCTGGCCGGCGGACTGATCGACTCGTCCAACACCGCGCTGTCGAAGTTCGGCACGATGGTCGCCCCCGAGGTCCGCTACGACTACCTGCAGCGCTTCGGCGTCGGTCAGAAGACGCTGGACTTCCCCTCCGAGGTGGGCGGCATCCTCCACCCGGTGAGCGACTGGGACAGCCAGTCGCTCTACACGACGACGTTCGGCCAGTACTTCACGGTGACGGCCCCCCAGCTCGCCGGCGCCTACCAGGCCATCGCCAACGGCGGGGAGAAGATCGACCTGTCGATGGTCGAGTCCTGCACCGCACCCGACGGGACCGTCACGGAGACCCCGAAGCCGAAGCACGAGCAGATCGTGAAGGAGCAGACGGCGGCAGACCTGACCCGGATGCTGGAGAACGTGGCCGTGCAGGGCGGGAACGCGGATCGCATCCAGGTGCCCGGCTATCGCGTGACCAGCAAGACCGGTACCGCACAGGTGTCCGACGGCAAGGGCGGGTACAAGGCGGGCGTCTACTACACCAGCATGGTGGGCTTCGCTCCCGTCGACGACCCCCAGTACGTCGTCGTGGTGACCCTCGACGAGCCGACTAAGGTTGTATCGTCCGCGGCCACCGCTTCCGCCTTCCAGAAGGCGATGACGCAGGTGATGAAGACCTATCGCGTGATGCCGTCCTCTGTCCCGATGGACGCGCTCCTCCCCAAGTTCGGATAGCCGGCGAGAGCCGCGCATGGAGATGACATGATCGCCCTGACGCTCGCTGAGATCACCGCCGCCATCGGTGGTGAACTGCGCGTGGCCGGAGAGCACACGCCGGAGACGGTGGTCGACGGCATCGTCGACACCGATTCCCGCACCATGGAGGCGGGGTCGATCTTCGTCGCCAAGCCCGGAGCCGAGACGGACGGGCACCGCTTCGTCGGTGCCGCGGTCGAAGCTGGTGCCGTGCTGGCGATCGTCGAGCACCCGGTCGACGTCGATGTCTCGCAGATCGTCGTACCCGATGCCGTCGCGGCGCTCGGCGAGCTCGCCCGCGAGGTCGTGGCGCGCGTGCGGGCCGGCGGGAACCTGCGCATCGTCGGCATCACCGGCTCCAACGGCAAGACGACGACCAAGAACTTCCTCGCCCGCATCCTCGAGGACGAGGGCGAGACCGTCGCCCCGGTGAAGTCCTTCAACAACGAGGTCGGGGCCCCGGTGACGATGCTCCGCGTGACGCACGACACCCGCTTCCTCGTGAGCGAGTTCGGCGCCGCCGCCCCGGGCAGCATCGCGCGGCTCGCCGGCCTCGTCGAGCCCGACCTCGTCGTGGTGCTCATGGTCGGGATGGCGCATGCCGGGGGCTTCGGCGGCATCGAGGCCACCGCGAAGGCCAAGTCCGAACTCGTCGCCGCGGCCCGCGTGCCCGGCACCGCCGTGCTCAACGCCGACGACCCCCGCGTCTGGGCGATGCGGGAGCTGGCGGAGGGCCGAGGCCTCCGGGTCGTCGGCTTCGGCCAGTCCGCCGCGGCCGCCGTGCACGCGCGGGACATCGAGGTGTCGGCCTCCGGCACGCAGTGCGTGATCGAGGCCGCGGGAGAGGAGCTGCCGCTGCGGCTGCGCGTCCTCGGGGCCCACCACGTCACGAACGCCCTCGCCGCGATCACCGCCGCCGTGGAGCTCGGCGTGGCCCCGTCGGAGGCCGTGTCCCGGTTAGAGACCGTGGAGATCGCCGAGCGCTGGCGTATGCAGCCGCTGGGCAACGACCGCGTCCGCATCATCAACGACGCGTACAACGCCAGCCCCGATTCGATGGCGGCCGCGCTGCGGACGCTCGCGCAGATCACCGGACCGGACGAGCGCACTGTCGCCGTGCTCGGCGCCATGAGCGAGCTCGGCGAGAGCGCAGGGGAGGAGCACGACCGCATCGGTCTGCTCGCCGTGCGCCTCAACATCCGGCGCATCGTCGTCGTCGGCCCTGAGGCCCGTCGGCTCTACCTCGCCGCCGTCGGCGAGGGGTCGTGGGACAGCGAGGCCGTGCATCTGCCGGACCAGGACGCCGCGTTCGAGTACCTCCGCACCGAGCTGCGCGACGGCGACCGCGTCCTCGTGAAGTCGTCCAATTCCGTGGGCCTCCGGCATCTCGGCGATCGTCTGGGAGAATTGTTCTCGTGAGGTCCCTCATCATGGCGGCGGCCATCTCGCTCGCCTTCACTCTCTTCCTGACTCCCGTCTTCCTCCGGCTCTTCCGGAAGTGGGGCTGGGGGCAGGTCATCCGCACCCCGGAGGCCGCGGGCAACCCGAGTCACGAGGCCAAGCGCGGCACGCCCACGATGGGCGGGGTCATCTTCATCCTCGGCTCGATCGTGGGGTACTTCACCGGCGTCCTCGTCAGCGGGGAGACCCCGGCGCTGTCCGCGATCCTCGTCATCTGGCTCATGGTCGGCTTCGGCGTGGTCGGGTTCATCGACGACTACATGAAGGTGCGCAGCCAGCGCAGCCTCGGGCTGTCGGGGTGGCGCAAGGTGATCGGTCAGCTCATCGTCGTGATCCCCTTCGGCATCGTGGCGCTGAACTTCCCGAACAAGTGGGGACAGACGCCGGCCAGCGCGTCCATCTCCCTCTTCCGGGACATCACCTGGCTGAACCTCTTCGCGTTCGGCGTCATCCTCGGCTGGATCCTCTACCTCGCCTGGATCTCGATCATCGGGGTCGCGACCTCCAACAGCGTCAACCTCACCGACGGCCTCGACGGCCTCGCCGCCGGGGCGGGCGTGATCGTCGTCGGTGCGTACAGCCTCATCGCGTTCTGGCAGTTCAAGCAGCCCTGCATCGGCGGAGACCCCGGTTCCCTCGGCGGCTGCTACGAGGTGCGCGACCCGTTCAACCTCGCCATCATCTCGGCCTCCTTCGCCGCCAGCCTCATCGGCTTCCTGTGGTGGAACGCCCCGAAGGCGAAGGTCTTCATGGGCGACGTGGGCTCGATGGCCATCGGCGGCGTCATCACCGCGATGGCGATCATGACCAGGACGGAGCTGCTGCTCCTCATCATCGCGGGCGTCTTCGTGCTCGCCTCCGGATCCGTGATCCTCCAGCGCGCCTACTTCAAGATCACCCGCGGCAAGCGGCTCTTCCTCATGAGTCCGTTCCACCACCACCTCGAGATGCGGGGATGGTCGGAGGTCACGATCGTGGTGCGGATGTGGATCATCGCGGGGCTGCTCGCGGTGTCCGCCGTCGGACTGTTCTACGTGGAGTGGCTGACCCGTGTCGGCTGAGCGCCTCGCCGGGCTGACGAGCTGGCATGCCGACTGGCGCGGCCTGCGCGTCGCCGTCCTCGGGCTCTCCATGACCGGCTTCTCCGTGGCCGACACCCTCGCCGAGCTCGGCGCCGACGTCCTCGTGCTGAGCGAGTCCGCGGAAGAGGAGTACGCCCGCCTCCTGCCCGTCATCGGCGCACGGCTGGAGCTCGGACCGCTCGACGCCGTGCCCGAGGCGCTGACGGCGTTCGCGCCCGAGGTCGTCATCGCGTCCCCGGGGTTCGCTCCGGCGCACCCGGTCATCCGCTGGGTCCAGGACGAGGGCATCGCCCTGTGGGGTGACGTCGAGCTCGCCTGGCGGGTGCGCGACAAGGTCCTCCGCGCGGACGGCACGCCGGCGGACTGGGTGCTCATCACCGGCACCAACGGCAAGACGACCACGACCCAGCTCACGGCGACGCTGCTCGTCGCCGGCGGGCTCCGGGCCGCACCGTGCGGCAACATCGGCGTCCCCGTGCTCGACGCGGTACGGGACCCCGCCGGATTCGACGTGCTCGTCGTCGAACTCTCCAGCCACCAGCTCTGGTATCTCGGCCTGTCGCGCCCGGAGGGGGAGCTCTTCCCGCACGCCGCGGTCTGCCTGAACCTCGCCGACGATCATCTGGTCTGGCACGGCAGCGCCCAGGCTTACCGGGACGCGAAGGCCCTGGTCTATCGGAACACCCGCGTCGCCTGCGTCTACAACAAGGCCGACGAGGCCACGCGCCGGATGGTGGAGGAGGCCGAGGTCGTCGAGGGTGCTCGTGCCATCGGCTTCGACCTCGGCATCCCCGGGCCGAGCGACCTCGGCGTCGTGGAGGGGCTGCTCGTCGATCGGGCCTTCCTCGACGACCGCGCGCGCAGCGCCCTGGAGCTGACGACGGTCGCCGACCTGGAGGCCGCAGGCCTGTCGGCCCCGCACATCGTGCAGAACATCCTCGCCGCCAGTGCTCTCGCCCGCTCTCTCGGGGTCGAGCCCGAGGCCATCCACGGGGCGCTGCAGAGCTTCCGGCTGGACGCGCACCGCATCGAGGTCGTCGCGCGCCACGCCGGCATCACCTGGGTCGACGACTCCAAGGCGACGAACCCGCACGCGGCCGCGTCGTCGCTGCGCGCGTATCCCGGAGCGGTGTGGGTCGTGGGCGGCGATCTCAAGGGCGTCGACATCGGCGATCTCGTCGCGGACGCGGGCGCGACCGCACGCGCGGCGGTCGTCATCGGAGTGGACCGCGCGGCGGTCGTCGCGGCATTCGAGCGACACGCGCCGACGGTGCCGGTCTTCGAGGTCGAAGCTGGTGACACTGGACAGGTCATGAACCGCGTCGTGGAGATCGCGGCGGGGATCGTCGACGGGGAGGGCACCGTGCTCCTCGCTCCCGCCGCCGCGTCCTTCGACCAGTTCTCCAGCTATGCGGATCGCGGCCACCGCTTCGCCGAGGCGGTGCGGGAATGGATCGATCGGGGGAGCGCCGATGACGCAGGTGGCTCGCCCTCCGCGGTCTGAGTCGGGAGGCCTCGCGGCGCGGGTCTCGCTCGGACGCCGGTTCACGCCGGTGTCCACCGAGTTCCTGCTGATCGCGTCGACCGCCCTGCTCCTGACGATCTTCGGTCTCGTGATGGTGCTGTCGGCGACGAGCGCGACAGCGGTGGCCAACGCGCAGAACCCTCTGGACGGCGCCCTCCGGCAGGGTGTCTTCGCCCTGCTCGGCATCCCGATGATGTTTCTCATCAGCCGCTTCCCCGTGGCGTTCCTCAAGCGCATGGCGTGGCCGGCGCTGTTCGGCGCGGTGGCCCTCCAGCTGCTCGTGTTCACGCCGCTCGGCATCGCCGACGGCGGGAACCGGAACTGGATCCAGGTGGCGGGCTTCCAGATGCAGCCGTCCGAGTTCCTCAAGCTGGCACTCGCGCTGTGGATCGCCGCCGTCCTGCTGCGCAAGCAGACCATGCTCGGAACCTGGCATCACGTCTTCATCCCCGTCATCCCCGTCGGCGCGCTGGCGATCGGCACGGTGCTCGCGGGCAAGGACCTCGGCACGGCGATGGTGATGGTCCTCATCCTCCTCGGCTGCCTCTTCTTCTCCGGCGTGAAGCTGCGCCTCTTCATCATCCCGATGATCCTCGGCGTGGTCGCGGTGCTCGCCTACGCGCTCTCCAGCGAGGACCGTATGCGCCGCATCACCGCGACGTGCGACGACATGGCGCTGTACTACACGGACTGCTACCAGTCGATCCACGGCATCTGGGGCATGGCCACCGGCGGCATCTTCGGCCTCGGGCTCGGCAACTCCCAGGAGAAGTACGGGTGGCTCCCGGCGGCAGGGAACGACTTCATCTTCGCCATCGTCGGTGAGGAGCTGGGCCTGATCGGCTGCATCGTCGTGCTCGCCCTCTTCACGTTCTTCACGGTCGGTGCCTTCCACGTGATCCGCAAGACGTCCGACCCGTTCATCCGTGTGGCGGCCGGCGGGATCACGGTGTGGATCGTGGGTCAGGCCGTGCTGAACGTCGGCGTCGTCATCGGGGTCTTCCCGGTGATGGGTGTGCCCCTTCCCTTCATGTCCCAGGGCGGGACGGCGCTCTTCGCCGTGCTCATCGCCTGCGGTGTGCTGCTGGCTTTCGCGCGGACCATCCCGGTCGCCGAGAAGCAGTCAGCCGAGCGGGGTAGGGTCGCGAGGTGACTTCGTACCTCCTCGCCGGCGGTGGCACCGCCGGCCATGTCAACCCGCTGCTCGCCGTCGCCGACGCGTTGCGTGAGCGTGACTCCACGGCGACGATCCTGGTGCTCGGCACCGCAGAGGGGCTGGAGTCCCGTCTCGTCCCCGAGCGCGGCTACGAGCTGCTCATCGTCGACAAGGTGCCGTTCCCGCGGCGCCCGAACGCGCAGGCCGCCGCGTTCCCCGCGCGGTTCCGCCGGGCGATCGCCCAGGTGCGTGCGCACATCCGGCAGCACGGCATCGACGTCGTGGTGGGCTTCGGCGGGTACGCCTCCGCACCCGCCTACGTCGCCGCGCGTCGCGAGCGCGTGCCCTTCGTCGTGCACGAGGCCAATGCGAAGCCCGGGCTGGCGAATGTGCTCGGCGCCCGTGCAGCGGCGGGCGTGGGCGTGGCGTTCGCCGGGACGCCCCTCCGCGGGAGCGAGGTGGTCGGCATGCCGCTGCGGCGGGAGGTCATCACTCTCGACCGGGCGGCACGGCGCGCCGAGGCGGCGGAGTACTTCGGACTCGACGCCGATCGTCCTGTGCTGCTCGTCTTCGGCGGTTCGCTCGGGGCGCAGCGGCTGAACGACGCCCTCGCGGACTCCTGGCGCGACATCCTCGCCGCCGGTTGGCAGCTGCTGCACGTCACTGGGGAGCGCAGCGACCTCGCCGACCCTGGAGTGCCCGGCTACGCCCTCCGCCGGTACGTCGACCGCATGGATCTCGCGTTCGCGCTGGCCGACCTCATCGTGTCGCGTTCGGGATCGGCGACGGTGAGCGAGATCAGTGCGCTCGGCATCCCCGCGCTGTACGTGCCGTACTCGGTGGGCAACGGGGAGCAGCGTCTGAACGCCGGATCGGCCGTGGCCGCCGGTGCCGCGCAGCTCCTCGACGACGCGACCTTCGACGGCGACGCCGTCCGGCGGATCGTCGTGCCGCTGCTCGGCGATCCGGACCGCATCCGGCGCATGGCGGAGGCGGCGGAGACCGCGGGCACCCGGACAGGGACCGAGAACGTCGTGGCGATGATCGATCGTGCCCTCGGTGCGGCGTGACGCCGCCGCCCGGACGAGAACGAAAAGTAGACTGAAGCGGACATGATCAGACCCGACCTCTCCCTCCCCATCCCCGAGACGATCACCTCCGCGCACTTCATCGGCATCGGTGGATCCGGGATGAGCGGACTCGCCAAGATGTTCCTCGACGCGGGCATCCGCGTCTCCGGCAGCGACCGCGCCGACAGCGACAACCTGCGGGCGCTGGCCGCCGCGGGGGCGACGGTCCACGTCGGTCATGATGCCGCCCACCTCGGCGACGCCGACACGGTCGTGCACACCGGCGCCATCTGGCCGGAGAACCCGGAGTTCGTCACCGCCAAGGAGCGGGGTCTCCACGTCATCCACCGGTCCCAGGCGCTGCACTGGCTGATCGGGACGCGGCGCCTCGTCTCGGTGGCGGGCGCGCACGGCAAGACCACCTCGACGGGCATGATCGTCACCGCGTTGCGTGACCTCGGCGCCGATCCGCACTTCGTCAACGGCGGCGTGATCGAGCAGCTCGGCACGTCCAGCGCGACCGGGAGCGGCGACCTCTTCGTCATCGAGGCCGACGAGTCCGACGGCACCTTCCTCCTCTACGACACGGCCGTGGCGCTCATCACGAACGTCGACCCCGATCACCTCGACCACTACGGCTCCGACGAAGCCTTCCACGACGCCTTCGTGCGGTTCGCGGATGCCGCGTCGGAGGCGGTCGTCATCTCCAGCGACGACCCCGGCGCGCTCCGGGTCCTGGCAGGGCTGTCCCACCCGCGCATCCTCACCTTCGGACAGGCCGAGGAGGCCGACGTCCGCGTCAGCGAGATCGTCACGGCAGGCCCCGTCGCCGCCGTCGTCGCACACGGCGGCGAGACCGAGCGCATGCAGCTCGCCGTCCCCGGCGTGCACAACGCGATCAATGCGACCGGGGCGGTCGCCGTCCTCCTCGCGCTCGGCCATCCGCTCCGCGACGCCGTGCGCGCCGTCGAGGGCTTCGCGGGAACCGTCCGTCGTCTCGAGCGCCACGGCGAGGAGCGCGGGGTCACGGTCTACGACGACTACTCCCATCACCCCACCGAGGTGCGCGCCGCGTTGGAGGCCATGCGCAGCCTGGCGGGTTCCGGCCGGCTGATCGCGATCCAGCAGCCGCACACGTACTCCCGGACGCAGCACATGTACCAGGAGTTCGCGGACGTGCTGGAGGAGCTCGCCGACCACACCGTGATGCTCGACGTCTACGGTGCCAGGGAGGACCCGGTGCCGGGTGTCACGGGCGAGCTGGTGAGCGGCGCGTTCCACGACCCCTCCCGCGTGCACTTCGTCGCCGACTGGCAGGAGGCGGCCGACTACACGGCGTCCGTCGCGAAGGACGGGGACTTCGTCGTGACCCTCGGCTGCGGCAACGTCTACCAGCTCATCCCGCAGGTGCTGGACTCGCTGCGCCGGACCGACGGGGCGTAGCCCATGCGCCGGCCGCCCCCGCTCCCGAGCGCCCCGGATGCACCGGAGGAGACGGACGTCGCACCCGCGCGGAGCCTCCGCCGACGCGGCGCCGCTCCGTCGCCCGCGGAGGAGGGCGCGCAGGACGTCGCCGCTGCGGCGGGAGAGGACCGGGGAGAGGCCGCCGTCCCGAGCTCCTCGATGGACGTCTGGCGCGCGGCGCGGGCGCGGCGCAAGGCTCTCCGCGCGGAGATCCGTCGCTTCACCCAGCGCTCGCGGCGGCGCCGGATCACCTGGCTGAGCATCGTCGGCGCGATCGTGCTGCTGATCGGGGGAAGCGTCGCGGCGGCGTACAGTCCGCTCTTCGCCGTGGAACGCATCACGGTCACCGGAACGACCACGATCGATCCGGCGGTGATCGAGGGCGCCCTCGCGGACCAGATGGGCACGCCGCTCGCGCTGGTGGACAGCAGCGAGGTCAAGGCCGCGTTGCTGGCCTTCCCGCTCATCGAGACCTACGCGCTGGAGGCACGACCGCCGCACGACCTCACGGTCCGCATCGTCGAGCGCACGCCGATCGGCGTGATCGAGTCCGGTGCCGGCTTCACTCTCGTGGACGCCGCGGGCGTCGCGCTCTCGACGACCGAGGAGCGGCCGGCGGGCCAGCCGCTCGTGGAGGTCGAAGGCGGCGTGGACTCGTCGGCGTTCCGTAGCGCCGGGCTCGTCGTGCGTGCGCTGCCTGCCGATATCCGCGGCGCCCTCACCGGCGTCCGCGCGTCGACGGCGGACGACGTGACCCTCACCCTCGACTCCGGCCTCACGGTGGTGTGGGGGAGCGAGGAGGACTCGGCGCTGAAGGCGCTCGCGCTCTCCGCGGCGCTCGTGAAGAACCCCACGGCCTCGTCGATCGACGTGACCTCGCCCGACGTCGCGGTCGTCGGCTGACCGCTTTCCGCGGGAATGGCGCGACACGCCCACGGCGTTGCGCGCGCGCGGCCGGGCGGCGCTTACCTTCGATCTGAGAGAACGCAATACCGGGAAATACTTTACACCTCTAGTTGAGGTTTAAGGTTCCCCCTTCCAGGCTCTACTAATCGGAGGCCGGCCATGAGCCAGAACCAGAACTACCTCGCCGTGATCAAGGTCGTCGGCGTCGGCGGTGGCGGCGTCAACGCCGTCAACCGCATGATCGAGCTCGGTCTCCGCGGAGTCGAGTTCATCGCCGTCAACACCGACGCCCAGGCGCTGCTCATGAGCGACGCCGACGTCAAGCTGGACGTGGGCCGCGAGCTCACCCGCGGCCTCGGTGCCGGCGCCGACCCCGAGGTGGGTCGTCGCGCCGCAGAGGACCACGCGGAGGAGATCGAGCAGGCGCTGACCGGCGCCGACATGGTCTTCGTCACCGCCGGAGAGGGCGGTGGCACCGGAACGGGTGGCGCTCCCGTCGTCGCCCGCATCGCGAAGTCGATCGGTGCGCTGACCATCGGTGTCGTCACGAAGCCGTTCTCCTTCGAGGGGCGTCGCCGCCAGAGCCAGGCCGAGGCGGGCGTCGCGAAGCTGAAGGAAGAGGTCGACACCCTCATCGTCGTCCCGAACGACCGTCTGCTCGAGATCAGCGACCGCGGCATCTCGATGATCGAGGCCTTCGCCACTGCCGACCAGGTCCTCCTCGCCGGTGTGCAGGGTATCACCGACCTCATCACGACCCCCGGTCTCATCAACCTGGACTTCGCCGACGTGAAGTCGGTCATGCAGGGAGCGGGATCCGCCCTGATGGGCATCGGCTCGGCCCGCGGTGCCGACCGTGCGATCAAGGCGGCCGAGCTCGCCGTCGAGTCGCCGCTGCTCGAGGCCTCGATCGAAGGCGCGCACGGTGTGCTGCTGTCGATCCAGGGTGGCTCGAACCTCGGCATCTTCGAGATCCACGACGCAGCGGACCTCGTCAAGGAGGCCGCGCACCCCGAGGCCAACATCATCTTCGGTACGGTCATCGACGACACGCTCGGCGACGAGGTGCGGGTGACCGTGATCGCCGCGGGCTTCGACGGCGGCGAGCCCTCGCTGCGGCTGGACCCGATGGTCGTCTCGCGTCCCTCGACCGCATCCCTTCCCGAGGTGGCGCTGTCGGAGACCGCCGAGCCTGCCGCCGAGAAGAGCACGCCCGAGCCCGCCCCGGCGCCGACGGCACCGCGCACGCCGACGACGAGCATCGAGCCGGCCTTCGCCGACGACGACATCGACATCCCCGAATTCCTGAAGTGACGACACCGGTCGGCGCCTCGGCGCCATCGGACCTGGCCGCGCGGCTGTCGGCGATCGACGAGAAGATCGCCGACGCCGCGCGTGCCGCCGGGCGGTCCCCCGAGGGGATCACCCGGATCGTCGTCACGAAGTTCCACCCCGCCTCCCTGGTGCGCGATCTGCACGCTCTCGGCGTGCACGCGGTGGGGGAGAACCGGCAGCAGGAGCTCACCGCCAAGGCGGGCGAGCTCTCCGCCCTCGACCTCGAGTGGCATTTCATCGGCCAAGGGCAGACGAACAAGGCCGCGGCGATCAGGCGGAGTGCTGGCGTCGTGCATTCGGTGGACCGTGACCGCTTCGCCGACGCCCTGCACCGTGCAGCGGAGACCGACGAGGTGCTCGACGTGCTCGTGCAGGTGAACCTCACCGATGACGAGGGCAGGGGAGGCGTGGCCCCGGCGTCGGCGGTGGCGCTGGCCGAGCACGTGCTCGGTCTGTCCTCGCTGCGGCTCCGGGGTGTGATGGCCGTCGCGCCCCTCGACGAGGATCCCGCGAGCGCCTTCGCCCGTCTGCACCACATCGCCGCCGACGTGCGGGCCGTCGCTCCCGACGCGACGTGGATCTCCGCCGGGATGACCGGCGACTTCGCCGAGGCCATCGCCGCCGGCGCGACACACCTGCGGATCGGTTCCGCAATCACGGGACCGCGCCCCGCCCGGGGATAACCTGTGACAAGACCAGCCCGAAACGTTCGAACCGGAGGACACGATGGGTAACCCGCTGAAGAAGACCATGGTGTATCTCGGCCTCGCCGACGAGGAAGAGGTCTACGAAGAGGAGACGCCAGTGCCCGCCCGCGCCCAGCGCGAGCGTGAGCGTGAGCGCGAAGAGCCGGCTCCGGCTCCCGTCACGCCGCTCCGTCGTCCCGTCGCCGTCCGCCAGCCTGCAGCAGGAGCCGTGAACGAGATCCTCACCGTCCACCCGAAGCAGTACCGCGACGCCCAGTTGATCGCGGAGAGCTTCCGCGAGGGCGTCCCGGTCATCATCAACCTCTCCCAGATGAGCGACGCCGACGCGCGCCGCCTCATCGACTTCGCGAGCGGTCTCTCCCTCGGCCTCTACGGCCGGATCGAGCGGGTGACCTCCAAGGTCTTCCTGCTCTCGCCGGAGAACATCGCGGTGTCCGGCCACGGGGGTATCGCGCACGCAGACGCCGAGTCTGCGGGCTTCGACCACTCGTAGACCGTGCAGCTGGTCTCGGTCCTCGCCAGCATCGTCCATCTGGTGCTGCTGGTCTACATCCTCGTGCTCTTCGCGAGGCTCATCCTGGACTACATCCCGATGTTCAATCGGGAATGGCGTCCCAAGGGCTTCGGTCTCGTGGCCGCCGAGGCGGTGTACACCGTCACCGATCCGCCCATCCGGTTCTTCCGGCGGATCATCCCGCCGCTGCGTATCGGTCAGCTCTCGCTGGACTTCGGCTTCGCGCTGACCCTTCTGGTCGTCCTGATCCTGATGAACATCGTCCGGTTGTTCATCCGCTGACCACCCCGCGTGTCGCGCCCGGGGACGGCGGCGAGTTCGCCGAGCCTGGGTGTCGTGGCATCGCGACCCCAAGGCTCGGGGGCTATGCTGGCACCCAGGTGCGCGCCCCGGGTTCGCGCCACATCACGAACACGCCATACATCGGTACTGGCAATCGAACTCATCGAAAGAGGAGCCACCCATGGCACTTACCCCGGATGACGTCGTCACCAAGCAGTTCCAGCACGTCCGCTTCAAGGACGGCTTCGACCCGGACGAGGTCGACGACTTCCTCGACGAGATCGTCATCGAGTGGCGCAAGGCCCTCGAGGAGAACGCCGAGCTGAAGGCGAAGCTCGCCGCGTACGAGTCGGGTTCCACCCCTGCTCCCGCCGCTGCCGCCGAGCCGGCCGCCGCTGCTCCCACCCCGGCCCCCGCGGCCGAGGCCCCCGCCGAAGCCGCACCGACCGGCTCCGCCACCGCCACCGCCGGCATCATCGAGCTCGCGCAGCGTCTGCACGACGAGCACGTGGCCGAGGGTGAGGCCAAGCGCAACCAGCTCATCTCCGAGGCCGAGGCCGAGGTCGCCCGCATCCGCACGGAGGCCGAGGCGAAGCAGCGCGAGGAGACCGCACGCCTGGAGCGCGAGCGCAACACCCTGGAGGCCCGCATCACGGAGCTGCGCAACTTCGAGCGCGACTACCGCTCGCAGCTCCGCGGCTACATCGAGGGTCAGCTCCGCGAGCTCGACGAGAAGTCGGCGTCCACGGACTCCAC
The DNA here is from genome assembly GCF_044756645.1 of Microbacterium sp. NPDC091676. Classification (NCBI taxonomy): domain Bacteria; kingdom Bacillati; phylum Actinomycetota; class Actinomycetes; order Micrococcales; family Microbacteriaceae; genus Microbacterium; species Microbacterium sp. NPDC091676. The sequence goes on from NZ_JBIVTI010000001.1 coordinate 125,915, forward strand.
GCCGGTCTCCGCGATCGGCCTGTAAGGCGCCCTCTTGTCAGGACGTCGTCCCCTTCGTCGGTCGGCGGCCGGTGCGATCGTTGCGATTCTCGCAGCGGTCGTGCTGGCCGCCGATCAGTTTGTGAAGTACCTCACGATCGAGAACCTGCCGCTGCATGAGGCGGTCCCCGTTCTCGGAGAGTTCCTGCAGCTCTACTACGTGCGCAATCCCGGCGCGGCGTTCTCCCTCGGCTCGGGCGTGACCTGGATCTTCACCATCGCCCTCGCGATCGTGGCGGGCGTCATCGTCTGGAAGGCGTTCGGGCTGCGGTCGCGTCTCTGGGCCGTCGTCCTCGGCTGCCTGCTCGGAGGCGTGCTCGGCAACCTGTCGGACCGTCTGTTCCGCGAGCCCGGATTCCCCGTCGGCCACGTGGTCGACATGATCTCGATGCCCTGGATGATGCCGGCCATCTTCAACGTCGCCGACATCTTCATCGTCACGGGGATGATCTCCGTCGCCCTGCTGGTCGTGTTCGGACTGCGATTCGACGGCACGCGGGAGAAGGACCATGCCCCGATCGAGACCGACGAGGACGCCGAGGCGGCTGCGGCGTCCGAGGAGCGCTGACCGTGGAGTCGCGTTCGCTGCCCGTCCCCGACGGCCTCGACGGCACGCGGGTCGACGCCGCCCTCGCCAAGCTCCTCGGGTTCTCGCGGACCTTCGCGGCGGAGGTGGCCGCGTCCGGCGGCGTCCGCCTGGACGGTGTCACGCTCGACAAGTCCGACCGCCTGCGGGGCGGCGCCTGGCTCGAGGTCGAGTGGGAGCCGAAGGAGGGGCCGAAGATCGTGCCCATCGCGGTGCCTGAGCTGGGCATCGTCTACGACGACGACGACATCGTCGTGGTCGACAAGCCGACCGGGGTCGCCGCCCACCCGTCGCTCGGGTGGGAGGGGCCCACGGTCGTCGGCGCTCTCGCCGCCGCCGGGTTCCGCGTGGCCACCAGTGGCGCACCGGAGCGTCAAGGCGTCGTGCACCGGCTGGACGTCGGGACGAGCGGACTCATGGTCGTCGCCAAGAGCGAGGCGGCGTACACCGCCCTCAAGCGCGCGTTCAAGGAGCGCACGGTCGAGAAGATCTATCACGCGGTGGTCCAGGGGCATCCGGACCCGCTCGTGGGCACGATCGACGCGCCGATCGGTCGGCACCCGAACCACTCCTGGAAGTTCGCCGTCGTCCCGGACGGGAAGCCCTCCGTGACGCACTACGAGACGCTCGAGGCGTTTCCCGGTGCCTCTCTGCTGGAGATCCACCTGGAGACGGGCCGCACCCATCAGATCCGCGTGCACATGGCGGCACATCGGCACCCGTGCGTCGGGGACCCGCTCTACGGCGCCGATCCGACGCTCTCCGCCCGCCTCGGACTCACGCGGCAGTGGTTGCATGCGCATCAGCTGGCCTTCGCCCACCCGACGACGGGGGAGTGGGTGCAGTTCTCCTCGCCCTATCCGGAGGACTTCCAGCACGCGCTGGACGTGCTGCGCGGGGAATAGCGGCACCCGCCGGGGCGTCCGTCCGCCGGTGTCCGTGGTCTCCGCCACACTGACCACATGAGCATCGTGGTGCGCCCGGCGACGGTCTTCGACGACGTCGCGGCGGTCGTGGGACCCAAGAATCCGACGTCGAACGTCTGCTTCTGCCTGAGCTATCGGATCGGCAACAAGGAGAACGTCTCGCTGCGCGGTCCCGCACGGGCCGAGCGGGTGCGTGAGCTCTGCCACCAGGATCCTCCTCCCGGCGTACTCGCCTACCTCGACGACGAGCCGGTCGGCTGGGCGGCGCTGCACCCTCGACGCGACACGAGCTTCGCGCGCAATCGCCTCATCCCGCACGTCGACGACCTCGACGTATGGTCGCTGTGGTGCTTCCGGGTCCGCCCCGGGCACCGCAAACAGGGTGTCTCCCACGCCCTCATCGAGGGCGCGGTCGCCTCTGCGCGGGAACGGGGCGCGCCCGCGATCGAAGGGTATCCGGTCGACAACGCCGGGGCGAAGGTGAACCTGACGATGGCGTACGTCGGGACGCGGCGTCTCTTCGAGAGCGCGGGGTTCGAGAAGGCGGCGGACACGGGTTCCGTCCTCGACGGCTTCCCCCGTGTGCTCATGCGACTGGACCTCCGCGAGAAAGCGTGAACCGTCTTCCGCTTCCGGGGCAATACAGAGTGTGAACACAGACAGCGAGGTCATCGCTCGGTCGCTCGATGAGCCGCGGGCTTTCTCCGCCATCTTCGAGCGCCACGTGCGCCCGGTCGGCGGATACATCCGGCGGCGGATCGGCGAGGACGCCGTCGACGATGTGCTCAGCGAGACGTTCCTGGTCGCCTTCCGACGTCGAGCGTCTTTCGATCTCGACGTCCCCTCGGCGCTGCCCTGGCTCCTGGGCATCGCCACGAGGATGATCAAGCGGCACCGCGCGGCCGAAGCGCGGCAGTGGCGGGCCTTCGAGGCCACGTCGATCGCCGAGGGACCCGCGGAGCACCCGTACGCGGCGTCCGACGCGCGGCTGGACGCCGACGCCGCCCTGCGCGCACTCGCGCCCCGCATCGCCGGGCTCCCGGCCAGGGACCGGGACGTGCTGCTCCTGCATGCCTGGGGTGATCTCACCTATGACCAGATCGCCGAGGCCCTCGGCATCCCGGTCGGGACCGTGCGGTCGCGGCTCAACCGGGTCAGACGACGGCTCGCCCCGCCCGGCTCACGGGGACGGACCCGACTCACGTGGATGGCGAAGGAGGAGAGCGATGCTGCTTATGGAACGGGTGCGTGAACTCGGTGCGGATCAGGCGGAGCCGTCGGAGGAGAGCGTCCGTCGCGCCCGCGCCGCTCTGACGACCGCGGTGTCCGGAGCGCGTGCTCCGCGGGGCGGTCGACGACGGGCGCGGGTGTGGGCCGGCCTCGGCGTCGGAGGACTGACGGCCGGAGCCGCGGTCGTGGCGCTGGGAGCCGGAGGCATCCTGTTCCCTGTCACGCCCGACGCCGCCGCAGCGGCGGTTCTCGAGCAGGCGGCGAGCGTCACGGTCGATGCCCAGGACCTGACCCCGGGGGAGGGGCAGTACATCCGGATCCGGACCGTCGACGAGTTCGTCCAGTTCTGGGACGAGGACGCGGCCGACGACGGCGATGACGACACCTTCGCCTTCAACGCCTCGCGGGACACGGGAGACGCCGCCGTCCTGGTCAGGGACACGCGCGTGCTGTACGTCCCTGCCGACCGCTCGTCCGACTGGTTCTACGACTGGGGGAACGCGGAAGTCGTGCGGTCGTTCGGCGGGCAGGGCGCGCGGGCCGCTCAGGAGTGGTCCTCGTCACCCGGAGCGTCGATCCGCGAGCGCGGCACGGTGCAGGTCCTTCCCGGCGGGGTCTGGCCGGTCGGCGACGGCGATCCGACGCCCGTTCCGCAGCTGGCGGACGGCTATCGCCCGCACTACGACGAGATGCCACGGGAACCGTCGGCGCTGCGGGACTGGCTGCGTGCCCGGTCCGGGCTGGCCGGCGAGGAGGGCGATCGGTGGGTGGTGGCGAGCCTCTCCGACCCCTCCGCGATCAACCTCATGCCGGCCGAGCTGAGAGCGGCCTTCTTCCGCGCGATCGCCCTGATCCCGGGCTTCCAGCTGATCGGGGAGGACGGCGGCACGGCCACGCTGCGCTACGCGGTTCCCGGCCACCGCACGACGACCATCGTCGTCGACACATCCCGTGGGCTCGTGGAGTCGATCGCGGAGGGCTACGGATCCGGAGGGGTCATCGGCGACACGCCCGAGTCGACGACGAGCGTCGTCACCGAGGTGGTGGACGAGGTGCCGTGAGGCCGACCGATGTCGATGGCCGAACGTAGACTCGAAGCATGGCATCCGACTCCTTCGTCCACCTGCACGTGCACAGCGAGTACTCGATGCTCGACGGGGCTGCGAAGATCAACGCCATGACGCAGGCGGCCGCCGACTACGGCATGCCGGCGATCGCGGTGACCGATCACGGGAACACCTTCGCGGCGTTCGAGTTCTACAACGCCGCGCGCAACGCCGGCGTCAAGCCGATCGTCGGGCTCGAGGCCTACGTCACCCCCGGGACGCACCGCAGCGACAAGACCCGCGTGCAGTGGGGATCGCCGGACCAGCGCAGCGACGACGTCTCGGGCTCCGGCGCCTACACCCACATGACGATGTGGAGCCAGAGCACCGAGGGCATGCACAACCTCTTCCGGCTGAGCTCGCTGTCGAGCATGGAGGGGTACTACTTCAAACCGCGTATGGACCGCGAGCTGCTCCAGACCTACGGAAAGGGCCTCATCGCCACGACGGGATGTCCGTCGGGAGAGGTGCAGACGCGACTCCGGCTCGGCCAGTACGACGCCGCCCGCGCGGCGGCGGCGGAGTTCCAGGACATCTTCGGCAAGGAGAACTACTTCGCCGAGATCATGGACCACGGCCTGTCGATCGAGCGCCGCGTGATGACCGACCTGCTGCGTCTGGCGAAAGACCTCGGCATTCCGCTGGTGGCCACCAACGACTCGCACTACACCCACCAGCATGAGGCCGATGCCCACGAGGCCCTGCTGTGCGTGCAGTCCGGCTCCACGCTCGACGACCCCAACCGCTTCAAGTTCGACGGCGACGGGTACTACATCAAGACCGCGGCCGAGATGCGGCAGCTCTTCCGCGACCACCCGGAAGCCTGCGACAACACGCTCCTGATCGCCGAGCGCTGCGAGGTCGAGTTCAACACCTCGGCGAACTACATGCCGCGGTTCCCGGTCCCGGACGGCGAGACCGAGGACAGCTGGCTCATCAAGGAGGTCGAGAAGGGACTCCACTACCGGTACCCGAACGGCATCCCGGACAAGGTGCGCAAGCAGGCCGAGTACGAGACCGGCATCATCCTGCAGATGGGCTTCCCCGGCTACTTCCTCGTCGTCGCCGACTTCATCAACTGGGCCAAGGACAACGGCATCCGGGTCGGTCCGGGGCGAGGCTCCGGTGCCGGTTCGATGGTCGCCTACGCGATGAAGATCACGGATCTCGATCCTCTCGAGCACGGTCTGATCTTCGAGCGGTTCCTCAACCCGGACCGCGTCTCGATGCCCGACTTCGACGTCGACTTCGACGACCGTCGTCGTGGCGAGGTCATCGAGTACGTGACGAGGAAGTACGGATCCGAGCGCGTCGCCCAGATCGTCACGTACGGCACGATCAAGTCGAAGCAGGCCCTCAAGGACGCCGGTCGCGTCCTCGGCTTCCCGTTCAGCATGGGCGAGCGGCTCACCAAGGCCATGCCCCCGGCCGTGATGGGCAAGGACATGCCCCTCGACGGCATGTTCGACTCCGCGCACCCGCGCTACAAGGAGGCGAGCGAGTTCCGTGCCCTCATCGAGACCGACCCCGAGGCGAAGACGGTCTTCGACCGGGCCCTCGGCCTCGAAGGGCTGAAGCGACAGTGGGGCGTGCACGCCGCCGGCGTCATCATGTCGTCGGAGCCCCTGCTCGACATCATCCCGATCATGCGCCGCGAGCAGGACGGCCAGATCGTCACGCAGTTCGACTATCCGTCGTGCGAGTCCCTCGGCCTCATCAAGATGGACTTCCTGGGTCTCCGGAACCTGACGATCATCTCCGACGCCCTCGACAACATCCGGATGAACCGGGGCGAGGAGCTCGACCTCGAACACCTCGGTCTCGATGACCCCGCCGTCTACGAACTGCTGGCCCGCGGCGACACCCTCGGCGTCTTCCAGCTCGACAGCCCGCCGCTGCGTTCGCTCATGCGGCTCATGAAGCCGGACAACTTCGGCGACATCTCGGCCCTCATCGCGTTGTACCGTCCGGGGCCGATGGGAGCGAACTCCCACACCAACTACGCGCTGCGCAAGAACGGGCAGCAGGAGATCACCCCGATCCATCCCGAACTGGCGGAACCGCTCGCCGAGATCCTGGAAGAGTCCTACGGACTCATCATCTACCAGGAGCAGGTCATGGCCATCGCGCAGAAGGTGGCCGGATTCAGCCTCGGCCAAGCCGACATCCTGCGCCGTGCGATGGGCAAGAAGAAGAAGTCCGAGCTGGACAAGCAGTACGCGGGCTTCGCCGGCGGCATGACGGAGCGCGGCTTCGGAGAAGGGGCGATCAAGGCGCTCTGGGACATCCTCCTGCCGTTCTCGGACTACGCCTTCAACAAAGCGCACTCCGCTGCCTATGGACTCGTCTCGTACTGGACCGCCTACCTCAAGGCGCACTATCCGGCCGAGTACATGGCCGCCCTCCTCACGAGCGTGGGCGACTCGAAGGACAAGATGGCGCTCTACCTCAACGAGTGCCGCCGGATGGGCATCAAGGTGCTCCCGCCGGACGTCTCCGAGTCGATCAACTTCTTCGCGGCCGTCGGCGACGACATCCGCTTCGGCCTCGGCGCCGTCCGCAACGTCGGCACGAACGTCGTCGACGGCATCGTGCAGTCGCGCAAGGACGAGCGGTTCACCTCGTTCCATCACTTCCTCGACAAGGTGCCGCTGCACGTCGCCAACAAGCGCACGGTCGAATCGCTCATCAAGGCCGGCGCCTTCGACTCCATGGGGGACACCCGCAGGGCCCTCCTCGAGATCCATGAGGACGCCGTCGAGGCGGCGGTCGACAGGAAGCGCAACGAGGCCCAGGGCGCCATCGGCTTCGATTTCGACAGTCTGTACGACGGTCTGGAGGAGGTCGCGCCCGCGAAGGTGCCGCCGCGTCCGGAGTGGATCAAGAAGGACAAGCTCGCCTTCGAGCGCGAGATGCTCGGCCTCTACGTCTCGGATCATCCGCTCGCGGGTCTGGAGGTGCCGCTCGCGAAGCACGCCTCGATCTCGATCCACGACCTCAACAACTCCGAGGACCTGCAGGACGGTGATCAGGTGACCGTGGCGGGTCTCGTCACGAGCGTGCAGCATCGGGTGGCCAAGGCGAGCGGAAACCCCTACGGCATGATCACCGTGGAGGACTTCAACGGCGAGGTCACCGTGATGTTCATGGGCAAGACGTACCTCGAGTTCCAGCACACCCTGCAACAGGATGCGATCCTCGCCGTGCGCGGACGTGTGTCGCGCCGCGACGACGGCTTGAACCTGCATGCCCAGTCCGCCTTCGCGCCCGACGTCGGCTCCTTCGACGCCGCCGGTCCTCTGGCGCTCGTGCTCGCCGAGCAGCGCGCGACGGAGCGGGTCATGACCGAGCTGGCAGAGGTGCTCCGCCGACACAGCGGCGACACCGAGGTGCTGCTCCGTGTGCACCGCGGAGGGACCGCGAAGGTGTTCGAGGTCCCCATGCCCGTGAAGGTCTCCGCTGACCTCTTCGGTGACCTCAAGTCTCTGCTCGGACCAACCTGTCTGGGGTGAGCGGGTAGGATCGGGAGCCGTCGAGAGCACCGGAAACGCGTGGTGCGCCGATGAGGAAAGGACGACTATGAGCACGGATCTTCCCGAGCCGGACGCCGAGGCGGTGTTCAGCGACGAGGACGGCGTCCTCTACGACGACGAGGTGACCCCGGAGTACGGCATCCTCGGATTCACGCTGCGCGAGCTGCTGATCGTCGGAGTCTGGCTCGTCTCCTTCCTCGTCTCCTTCTTCCCGCTCAGCGGGGGGATCTCGCTGTGGGGCATCGGCATCCAGTGGATCCTGCCGATCGGCGTTCCGACCGTCGCCGTCTTCCTCCTCATCCTCCGACGGTTCTCGCCCGACGGCATCCGCCGGGTGGGTTCGCTCGGCATCGACCAGTTCGCCTCCGTGGCCTTCTCGGTGTCCGCGTGCGTGTGGGCAGGCAATCTGTGGCTCGCCCTGTCAGCCGTTATCTCGACCGGCAACTGGGGCCTGCCGTGGAACGCGGTCGTGCAGGTCATCACCTCCACTGCGCTCGTCGTGCTCACCGTCTTCGCTCCGCTCATCCCGGGGCTCAAGGAGGACTTCCAGGGGCGGCTCGTGACGCTGGCGCACCGCAACGCGAACCCGGTCCGCCCCGTGATCCCCCGTCCGCGTCCCGAGACGACGCCGGACGCGACTGCCGCCGCCCCCGAGCCTGACGCTTCGCCCTCCGAGACCGACGCGACTCCGGCGGAGGACGAGACCGCGGTCATCGCGGCTTCGGACATCGCACCGTCGACGACGGATGCCGCTCCCGCGCAGGCCGGCACGGCCGACGAGGTCTCCGATGACGCCTCCGCGGTTGCGACAGGGGACGACGCCGACCGCGTCCCGCTCACGGCGCACGCGTCCGGTGGGGGGACCGGAACCGTTCCCGTGTCCGCCGAGCCGGAGTACGCCCCGCCGTACTCGCGTCGCTCCCGTGGGGAGCAGCCCGAGATCGTGTCGGACACCGGCAGCATCGAGTCTCTCCTCGGAGCCAAGGCGCTCACCGAGGAAGAGCTCGCCGCGTACCGGGAGCCGGAGCCGGCCGACGCCACGGCCGTGAACCCGGTCGTCGACGACCGCACCGAGGACGAATCCGCGGCTCCGCGGGACAGCGCGGTCGTCGCGCAGCCCTTCTGGATCCTCGCGCCGACGGAGCGGGACGTCCACGACGAGCGCGGTGAGCCGATCTTCCGCGTCGGCCCGACGGCGTGGGCTCTCGTGATCGAGGATCGCGGTGGCGCCTTCGTCGTCCGTCATGACGACGGCCGCATCGGCTACCTCCACGACATCGCCGGCATCACGAAGGGCTGACATGCGCACGATCGATCTGCGGGAGCGCGAGCTCTCGCCCGCCGACATGCTCGCGGCCGTGCCGCGCGCGACCCAGGCGCGAGCCGAGGCCCTGGACACCGCGGCGCGCCTCGTCGACGACGTCCGGGAGCGCGGCGAGGACGCTCTGCGCGAGCAGGCGGAGCGCTTCGACCGGGTCACTGGTCACGCGGTGCGGGTTCCCGAATCGCACCTCGCGGAAGCTCTGGCCGGGCTTGCCCCCGCCGTGCGTGCGGCTCTGGAGGAGGCGATCCGTCGGGTGCGTCTGGCTTCGGCCGCGCAGGTGCCCGCCCCGCAGGTCACCCGCATCGGTGACGGCGCGACCATCACGCAGCGCTGGCAGCCCGTCTCCCGCGTCGGGGTCTACATCCCCGGGGGCAAGGCCGTCTACCCGTCGAGCGTCGTCATGAACGTCGTCCCCGCGCAGGTCGCGGGGGTGCAGCAGATCGCCCTCGCCTCCCCGCCGCAGGCGTCGGAGAACGGCCGTGTCCACCCGACGATCCTCGCCGCGGCAGCGCTTCTCGGGGTCTCCGAGGTGTATGCCATGGGCGGCGCGGGCGCCATCGGCGCCCTCGCCCACGGCGTCGGAAGCCTGGGGCTCGATCCCGTCGACGTCGTGTCCGGGCCCGGCAACAACTACGTCGCCTCGGCGAAGCGTGCCGTCGCGGGCGTGGTCGGAACGGACTCCGAAGCCGGGGCGACCGAGATCCTCGTCGTCGCGGACGCCGCATCGGACCCCCGCCTCATCGCTGCCGACCTCGTGAGTCAGGCCGAGCACGACGAGCAGGCTTCGGCCGTCCTCGTCACGGACGCGCCGGAGATCGCCGAGCAGGTCAGGGGAGAGGTCGAACGGCAGGCGGGGCGTACGCGGCACAGCGAGCGTGTCGCGGCCGCGCTGTCCGGACCGCAGTCGGCGATCGTGCTCGTGGACGACCGGGCGATGGCCGTCGCGTTCAGCAACGCCTACGCCCCGGAGCACCTGGAACTGCACCTCGCGGACGCGGAGGAGGCGGCAGCCGACTTCACGAGCGCGGGTGCCGTCTTCGTCGGCGATCAGACCCCGGTCAGCCTCGGCGACTACATGGCCGGCAGCAACCACGTGCTGCCCACGGGGGGCCAGGCGCGTTACGCCCCGGGTCTGGGCGCCTACACGTTCCTGCGCCCGCAGCAGGTCGTGTCGTACGACCGTGCCGCTCTGGCCGCGGTGCGGGAGGGCGTCGTCGCACTGGCCGACACCGAGGTCCTCCCGGCGCACGGCGAGGCGATCGAGGCCCGTTTCACCGCGTAGGATCTGTCAGATGCACTGCCCCTTCTGCCGTCATCCCGATTCCCGGGTCATCGACTCGCGCACCAGCGACGACGGGCTGTCCATCCGGCGCCGTCGACAGTGTCCGGAATGCGGAGGACGGTTCTCCACGACGGAGACCGCGAGTCTCAACGTCATCAAGCGCTCGGGCGTCATGGAGCCCTTCAGCAGGGAGAAGGTCATCTCCGGCGTGCGGAAAGCCTGCCAGGGGCGTCCCGTGACGGAGGCGGACCTCGCGATCCTCGCGCAGCGGGTGGAGGAGGCCGTCCGGCAGACCGGCGTCTCCCAGCTCGACACGAACGAGATCGGCCTCGCCATCCTGGGACCGCTGCGTGAGCTCGACGAGGTCGCCTTCCTCCGCTTCGCGAGCGTGTACCAGGCGTTCGACTCGCTCGAGGACTTCGAGTCGGCGATCGGCGACCTCCGGGCCGACCACGCGAAGGCGGAGGCGGCGGACCGGTAATCTGGCAGGGATGTATCCGCTGCTCTTCCGCGCCGTCCTTTCGCGCTTCGACCCCGAGTTCGCCCACCACGCCGGCATGGCGGTGATCCGCGTCCTCGGCGTGCCGCCGTTCTCGTGGGCCACCCGTGCGATGACCCGGCCGGACCCCTCGCTGCGGGTCGAAGCCCTCGGGCTCACGTTCCCGTCGCCGTTCGGCGTCGCCGCCGGGTTCGACAAGAACGCCGTCGGCGTGCGCGGTCTCGCGGCGCTCGGCTTCGGCCACGTCGAAGTCGGGACGATCACCGCCGTCCCGCAGGAGGGCAACCCGAAGCCGCGCCTGTTCCGACTGGTCGCGGACCGCGCGGTCGTCAATCGCATGGGCTTCAACAACCGCGGTGCGGATGCCGCAGCCCGCCGCCTCGCTCGACTCCGCCGGGGCGCACCGGACACGGTGATCGGCGTGAACATCGGGAAGAGTCGCGTGGTGGACGTCGAGGATGCCGTCGCCGACTACGTCGCCTCCGCCACTCGACTCGCTCCGCTGGCCGACTATCTCGCGGTCAACGTCTCGTCGCCGAACACTCCGGGGCTGCGGGGCCTGCAGGCGGTCGAGACTCTGGCGCCCCTGCTGCGCGCCGTCCGTGACGCGGCCGGCTCCACTCCGCTGCTCGTGAAGATCGCCCCCGATCTGCCGGATGACGAGATCACCGCGATCGCGCGGCTCGCCGTCGAGGAAGGGCTCGCGGGCATCATCGCCCACAACACGACGATCAGCCGTGACGGCCTGCGTACCGATGCAGCCGTCGTCGAGGCGGCCGGCGCCGGGGGGCTCTCCGGTGCTCCGCTCAAGCAGCGGTCGCTGGAGGTGCTCCGGGTCGTCCGTGCCGCCGTCCCCGAGGACTTCTGCGTGATCGCGGTGGGCGGTGTGGAGACGGCCGCCGACGTGCAGGAGCGTCTGGATGCCGGGGCCACCCTGGTCCAGGGCTACACGGCGTTCCTCTACCGCGGACCGTTCTGGGGCCGCGAGATCAACCGCGGACTGGTCAGTCCGGGTACTGCCCGCGCTTGACCTGCGGCTTGGGCAGGCGCATGAAGCGCATCTGCAGGGCTCGCATGCCCGCGTACCAGCCGAGACCCTTCTCGACGCGGTCCTTGCCGAACTTCGCGGCCGCCTTGCGCTTGACCCGCATGCCGAGGAGGATCATGCCGCCGATCGCGATCACGAGGTACGCCATCATGAACAGGTACGCGTAGAACGAGATCATCATGTTCGTCGGCAGCAGCGAGGCCAGGATGACGAGCACCATGACACCCATCACGAACTCGGCGGGGTGCCAGCCGGCGTCGACGTAGTCGCGCACCCACCGGCGCTGCGGGCCCTTGTCACGCGCGGGGAGGTACTTCTCCTCGCCGGCGGCCATGCCGGCCTGCGCCTTCGCGCGACGCTCGTTGAGCTCGGCGCGAGCCGCGGCCTTCGCCTCCTTGGTGTTCGCCACGAGGGGGCGGCGGCGCGCGGCCTCCTGCTCGGCGCGGGTCGGCGTCGCGCGTCCCTTGCCGACGGCAGGCGTCTGGGGGGCGTCGTCGTTCGTCGAAGGGGAGGCGGGGGTAGTGGCCACGAGGTTCCTCGGTTCGCTGGGGTGGGTCGCCTTAAGATTACTCGCATGACCTCACCTGCACTTCCCAGCGAGTCCGACGCCGCCGTCCTCGAAGCCGTCGCCACCGGCATCCCCTCCGCGCTGTCGGACCTCGGGAACCTCGTGCGCATCCCCGGCATGGCCTGGCCGGCGTTCGACCAGACGCAGCTCGAGCGCAGCGCCGACGCCGTCGCCACCCTCGCGCGCGGCACCGGCGTGTTCGACGAGGTGACCGTGCTCCGCGCGGACATCCCCGGCACCGACGAGCAGGGCCAGCCGGCCGTCCTGGCGACCCGCGCCGCGCGGAACGGCAAGCCGACGATCCTCCTCTACGCCCACCACGATGTGCAGCCTCCGGGGGACGACGCCCTGTGGGAGACGCCGCCGTTCGAGCCGACCGTGCGCGACGGGCGCCTCTACGGCCGCGGCGCGGCAGACGACAAGGCGGGCATCATGGCGCACATCGGCGCGATCCGTGCGGTCGCCGACGTCCTCGGCGACGATCTGGACCTCGGGATCGCGATGTTCGTCGAGGGGGAGGAGGAGTACGGCTCGCGGTCGTTCGCGCAGTTCCTCTCCGACAACAAGGACGCCCTCCGCGCCGATGCGATCGTCGTCGCGGATTCCGGCAACTGGGACTCCGTCACGCCGGGCCTGACCGTGTCCCTCCGCGGCAACGCACGCTTCACCCTGAAGGTGCGGACGCTCGACCACGCCTCCCACTCGGGGATGTTCGGGGGAGCGGTGCCCGACGCGATGATGGCCACCGTCCGACTCCTCGCCACGCTGTGGAACGAGGACGGCTCCGTGGCCGTCGACGGGATGACGGCGCGGGATGCCGAGACCCCTGAGTACACCGAGGACACGCTACGCGACGAGGCCGGACTCCTCCCCGGGACCACGCCCATCGGCGACGGCACGATCCTCAGCCGCATCTGGAACAAGCCCTCCGTCACGGTCATCGGCATCGACGCGACGAGTGTCGCTGCCGCGTCGAACACGCTGCTCCCGGAGGTGACCGTGGTGATCAGCGCCCGCGTCGCCCCCGGGCAGTCCGGTCAGGAGGCCTACGAGGCTCTCGAGCGGCACCTCCGCGCCCACGCGCCGTTCGGCGCCGAGCTGACCTTCTCCGATGTGGACCTCGGCAACCCCTTCCTCGTGGACACCAGCGGGTGGGCGGTCTCCCTCACCCGCGACGCGATGCGCGACGGGTACGGAGTCCCTCCGGTGGATCTGGGCGTCGGCGGTTCGATCCCGTTCATCGCCGACCTCGTGCGGGAGTTCCCCGAAGCGCAGATCCTCGTGACGGGCGTGGAGGATCCGCATTCCCGTGCGCACAGCCCGAACGAGTCCCTGCATCTCGACACCTTCCGGCACGCCGTGGCGACCGAGGCCCTGCTCCTCGCACGCATGAACGCGCGGGAGATCTGAGCCTTCGGTCCGCACCGGCGGTAGAATCGTCGAAGAGCACGTACCCGGCCCGTCACGAGGAGCGACATGAGCGACACCACCCTGTCCGCAGAGACCACCCGCGCACACGGCGTCAAGCTGACGGACGCCGCCGCCACGAAGGTGAAGAACCTTCTGGAGCAGGAGGGCCGCGACGACCTCCGTCTGCGCGTCGCCGTGCAGCCCGGCGGCTGCTCGGGCCTGATCTACCAGCTCTACTTCGACGAGCGGTACCTCGAAGGCGACGAGACCGTCGACTTCGACGGTGTCGAGGTCATCGTCGACAACATGAGCGTTCCCTACCTCGACGGTGCCTCGATCGACTTCAAGGACACCATCTCGGAGCAGGGTTTCACCATCGACAACCCGAACGCGGCGGGCAGCTGCGCCTGCGGCGACAGCTTCCACTGACACGTACTTCCCGCGAACGGCCGCCGTCACGTCCTGTGACGGCGGCCGTTCGGCGTCTCAACCTGCATGGTTGGCATGAATCAGGTGTGAGGTTGCTCTAGACTTGGACATGCCTTGTCCGCGATCTGAAAGGTGCATCGTGCCCTCGAAACGCCGCCTTCGTTGGGCCGCACTCCCTGTGGGAGTTGTGGCAGCTGTGGCTCTGGCGGGATGTACTCCCACCGAGCTGAACGGCTTTCTTCCGGGCTTCGTGGATGGTGGTCCGGCAGCAACCAACCAGACGGAGCGCGTCTCGTCCCTCTGGGTGAACTCCTGGATCGTGCTCCTCGCGGTCGGCGTCATCACCTGGAGCCTCATGGCGTGGGCCGCGATCGCGTACCGCCGTCGCAAGGGCCAGACCGGTCTCCCGGTGCAGATGCGCTACAACATGCCGATCGAGATCTTCTACACGATCGTGCCGCTCATCCTCGTGCTGGGCATGTTCTTCTTCACGGCTCGCGACCAGACCGAGATCGAGACGAAGTGGGACGACCCCGACGTCGAGATCACCGCCATCGCCAAGCAGTGGGCATGGGACTTCCAGTACAACGGCGAGACCGAGGAAGACACCGTGTGGACCATGGGCATCCAGGCCCAGCCCGACGCGGAAGGCAACATCGACCAGGCGGAGCTGCCGACCCTGGTGCTGCCGGTCGACCAGAAGGTCACCATCAACCTGCAGTCGCGTGACGTCATCCACTCCTTCTGGATCATCGACTTCCTCTACAAGAAGGACATGTTCATCGGGAAGGACAACTCCTGGTCCTTCATCCCCACCCGCGAGGGCGAGTACGCCGGCAAGTGCGCCGAGCTCTGCGGCGAGTACCACTCGATGATGCTCTTCAACGTGAAGGTCGTCTCGCAGGACGAGTACGACGCCTACCTCGAGACCCTCGAGGAAGAGGGCAACACCGGGGACATCACCGACGCGTACGACCGTCTCTCGAACCTCCCCGGCACCTCCGGGAAGACCGACACCGAGGAAGGAGAGGAGTAAGCCATGTCGACCACTGAAGCTCCTCGCACCGACGAGGCACCCCGCTCCCGTCCCACCACCCTGCCCGCGCGTCAGGCCGCTCTGATGAGCTCCTCGCGCGTCGAGCAGAAGGGCAACATCGTCGTCAAGTGGATCACCTCCACGGACCACAAGACGATCGGGTACATGTACCTCATCGCCTCGGTGATGTTCTTCCTCCTCGGCGGCGTGATGGCCCTCGTCATCCGCGCCGAGCTGTTCGCGCCGGGCATGCAGATCATCCCGACGAAGGAGCAGTACAACCAGCTGTTCACGATGCACGGCACGATCATGCTGCTGATGTTCGCGACGCCGCTGTTCGCGGGCTTCGCGAACGCGATCCTGCCGCTGCAGATCGGTGCTCCCGACGTCGCATTCCCGCGTCTGAACGCCTTCGCCTTCTGGCTGTTCCTGTTCGGGTCGACCATCGCGGTCGCCGGCTTCCTCACCCCGCAGGGTGCCGCCTCGTTCGGGTGGTTCGCGTACCAGCCGCTGGCCAACGCCTCGTTCTCACCGGGTGCCGGTGGAAACCTCTGGATGCTCGGTCTCGGCATCTCGGGCTTCGGCACGATCCTCGGCGCGGTGAACTTCATCACGACGATCATCACGATGCGCGCGCCCGGCATGACGATGTGGCGCATGCCGATCTTCAGCTGGAACACGCTGATCACCAGCCTCCTGATCCTGATGGCCTTCCCGGTCCTCGCCGCGGCGATCTTCGCTGCCGCGGCCGACCGCGTGCTCGGTGCCCACATCTACGACCCGGCCAACGGCGGTGTCCTGCTCTGGCAGCACCTGTTCTGGTTCTTCGGTCACCCCGAGGTGTACATCATCGCGCTGCCGTTCTTCGGCATCGTCTCGGAGATCTTCCCGGTGTTCAGCCGCAAGCCGATCTTCGGTTACAAGACCCTGGTCTACGCGACCATCGCGATCGCGGCCCTGTCCGTCGCGGTGTGGGCGCACCACATGTACGTCACGGGCTCGGTGCTCCTGCCCTTCTTCGCCCTGATGACGATGCTCATCGCGGTGCCGACGGGTGTGAAGATCTTCAACTGGATCGGCACGCTGTGGCGAGGTTCGGTGACGTTCGAGACGCCGATGGTCTTCGCGCTCGGCTTCCTCGTGTCGTTCGTCTTCGGCGGTCTGACCGGTGTGATCCTCGCGGCCCCGCCGCTGGACTTCCACCTCAGCGACTCGTACTTCGTCGTGGCGCACTTCCACTACGTCGTGTTCGGTACGGTCGTGTTCGCGATGTTCGCCGGCTTCTACTTCTGGTGGCCGAAGTGGACGGGACGCATGCTCAACGAGCGCCTCGGCTACGTGCACTTTTGGATGCTGTTCATCGGCTTCCACATGACCTTCCTCATCCAGCACTGGCTCGGTGTCGACGGCATGGTGCGTCGCTACGCGGACTACTCCGCGGCGGACGGCTGGACCTGGCAGAACCAGGTCTCGACGATCGGTGCGATCATCCTCGGTGCGTCGATGCTGCCGTTCTTCCTGAACGTCTGGATCACGGCCCGCAAGGCTCCCAAGGTGACGGTGAACGACCCGTGGGGCTACGGCGCCTCGCTCGAGTGGGCCACGTCGTGCCCGCCGCCGCGGCACAACTTCACGTCGATCCCGCGCATCCGCAGCGAGCGTCCGGCCTTCGACCTGAACCACCCGGAGGCCGCGGAGTTCGCGACCACCGCACCCGGCGAGCGAGAGGGCCACTGAGCCATGCGCGACAACGTCATCATCTGGTGGGTCCTCACCGCGTTCTTCGCCCTCGTCGGCGTCGTCTACACGGGGTGGAACATCCTGGCTCACCCGGGGCTTCCGCTGGTGAACCAGATCGAGTGGGTCGGCACGGTCGCCCTGTTCTTCTCGGCCTTCATGGGCGCGATGGTCGCCTTCTACCTCGACCGGACGCACAAGGCGCAGAACGGCGAGCTGCCCGAGGACATCCTCACGTCGGACATCGACGACGGTGACCCCGAGCTCGGCGAGTTCAGCCCGTGGTCCTGGTGGCCGCTGGTGCTCGCGGCTTCGGCGGGAGTGTTCGTCGTCGGCCTCGCGGTCGGTCACTTCCTGCTCCCGATCGGGCTCGCGATCTTCGTGGTCGCGATCGTCGGCTGGGTCTACGAGTACTACCGCGGGAACTTCGCCCGCTGACGCTCTTCCTACGACGAAGGCCCCCGGATCGCTCCGGGGGCCTTCGTCGTCTCCATACCGTGTTCAGGCGCGGGACCGGATGCGCGGGATTCCGGTGAGGGGATCGACGGGGCGATGGTGGACCCCCTCGGCGTCTTCGACGGGGTACCCCTCTCGGACCCAGTACTCGAAGCCTCCGATCATCTCGCGCACCCGGTAACCGAGCCGCGCGAACTCGAGCGCGCCGCGGACGCCGCCGTTGCATCCCGGGCTCCAGCAGTACACGACGACATCCGCATCCGCGGGGATCTCCTGCGGAGCCCTGGCCGCGACCTCGCTGTGGGGCATGTGGACGGCGCCGGCGACCCGCCCCTGCGCCCATGCCTCGGCCGAGCGCACGTCGACGACCACGAGGGCTCGACCCGCTGCACGTTCGGAGTGGACGTCGCTCGGATCGGTCTCGTAGGAAAGGCGGGCTGCGAAGTACTCGGCGCGGTCGATCATGACTCCAGGCTAGGGAACCAGGTGGGTCCGCGGCCCGAGCGATCCTGTCGACCCTCGCGTGAATCCTGCCGTTCCGGCGCTGCCGAGGAGAGCGGTCATCTGGATCCGTCGGCCGTGTGCGGGGAGAGCGAGGCGTTCCTCCACGGCGACCAGTGCGCTCAGGAAGTCGGTGTCGGGCTCGGACTCCTCGAATCCGCATCGCCTGTAGAACGGCGCGTTCCACGGCACGTCCGCGTACGTGCGCAGGGTGAGGCGGCTGTAACCCCGCCGACGTGCCTCCTCCTGCGCTGCCAGGACCAGGGCACGGCCGATGCCTTGGCGGCCGTGCTCGGGATGGACGGAGAGCTGCTCCAGGTGTGCCTGGTCGTCCACCTCGAGCACCTGGACGAAGCCGATGGGCGGCGTGTGGTCGACCTGCTCGTCGTCGACGGGGGAGGAGGGAGCGGCCACGAGCACGAATCCCGGGGCGCCCTCGCGCTCCGCGTCGGTCGTCGGCGGTGGCCACGCCTCTGCATCGAAGCGCTCGACCAGGAGGCGGTCGGCGGCGCGCTCGATCTCTTCCAGGGCGATGTGGTCGTGGGGCGTGGCGTGACGGATGGTGAAGCTCATGAGCGGTCCTCCGGGAGAGCGGCGACGGCCTCGATCTCCACGAGCTGGTGGTCGTAGGCGAGCGCGGTGACCTCGAGAAGGGTGCTCGGCACGTCGTGAGCGCCGAACGCGGCAGAGGCGTCGGGGCTGGCGGCGAGCGGGGGTGCCGGGAGCAGACGGACGACGCTGGACATGATTCGATCCTCTCATCGGGGTGGGACGACGAAGGCCCCGTCCGAGTGGACGGGGCCTTCGCGAGGGGGAGCGACGATTACGCGTCGTCCTCCGACTTCTTCTTCCGAGGCTTCTTGACCGGCTCGGTCGAGATCACCGTGCTGGGCGTGTTCGGCGTCTCGTCGACGTGCGTCTCGTCGACGGTGAGCGGCGCATCCGGGAACCCGGCGCGCTCGTGAGCGCCCTGGATCTCGGCGGCCTCCGCCTCCTCGTTCCCCGCAGTGACGTGGTGCTGGTGCGCGTCGGCGGCATCGATCTCGGCCTGCGTGAGCGGAGCGAGACGGTCCTCGAAGAACCAGCGCGACATCGCGGAGCGGAGGTTCTCCGTCCACGGGATGCGGCCCTTGGCGTTCGGACGGACGACCAGCGGCTCGTAGCCGTCGACGTCGATGAGCTTCCAGCGGTCGTAGACGTCGACCGGCTGGTGCACCTCGATGAACTCGCCGCCGGGGAGGCGGACGATGCGTCCGGACTCGAAGCCGTGCAGGACGATCTCGCGGTCCTTCTTCTGGAGCGCGATGCAGATGCGCTTCGTCACGAAGTAGCCGATGATCGGGCCCAGGAACAGCAGCGCCTGCAGCGTATGAATGACGCCTTCCATGGTGAGCATGAAGTGCGTGGCGATGAGGTCGGACGAGGCCGCCGCCCACAGGACTGCGTAGAAGATGACGCCGGCGACGCCGATCGCGGTACGGGTGGCCGCGTTGCGCGGACGCTGGGCGATGTGGTGCTCGCGCTTGTCGCCGGTGACCCACGCCTCGATGAACGGGTAGATCGCGACGATGACGATGAACAGACCGAGGACCGCGACCGGGGCCAGGATGCCGAACGACCAGGTGTGGTCGAGGAACACGATGTCCCAGTTCGACGGTGCCAGGCGCAGCGCGCCGTCCGCGAACCCGATGTACCAGTCCGGCTGCGTACCGGCCGAGACGGGGGACGGGTCGTAGGGGCCGTAGTTCCAGATCGGGTTGATCTGGAAGAACGTCGCGATCAGCACGATGGTGCCGAAGACGATGAACAGGTAGCCACCCATCTTGGACATGTAGACCGGCATCATCGGGTAGCCCACGACGTTGTCGTTCGTGCGGCCGGGGCCGGCGAACTGCGTGTGCTTGTTGATGATCATGAGCATCAGGTGCACGGCGATGAAGGCGATGACCAGCATCGGGAGCAGCAGGATGTGCAGCGTGTACAGGCGTCCCACGATGTCGGTGCCGGGGAACTCGCCGCCGAAGAGGAGGAACGAGGTCCAGGTGCCGATCAGCGGGAGACCCTTGATCATGCCGTCGATGATGCGCAGGCCGTTGCCCGAGAGCAGGTCGTCGGGGAGCGAGTAGCCGGTGAAGCCCTCGGCCATCGCGAGGACGAACAGCACGAAGCCGATCACCCAGTTCAGCTCGCGCGGCTTGCGGAACGCGCCCGTGAAGAACACGCGCAGCATGTGCACGCCGATGCCGGCGATGAACACGAGTGCGGCCCAGTGGTGGATCTGACGCACCAGCAGTCCGCCGCGGAGGTCGAACGAGATGTGCAGCGTCGACTCGAGAGCGGACGACATCGCGATGCCGCGCATCGGCGCGTACGCGCCGGTGTAGTGCGTCTCCACCATGGATGCCTGGAAGAAGAACGTCAGGAAGGTTCCGGACAGGAACACCACGACGAAGCTCCAGAGAGCGATCTCACCGAGCATGAACGACCAGTGGTCGGGGAAGATCTTGCGACCGAGCTCCTTGACGAAGCCCGAGAGGCTCGTGCGCTCATCGATGTAGTTCGACGCGGCGCCGACGAAGCGGCCGCCGAGAGGCGCCTTGGTGTCCTTCTCGTCCTTGGACAGCGTTGCGGTGCTCAATGGCGCTCCCAGAAGCTCGGGCCGACGGGTTCGGTGAAGTCGCTGCGTGCGATGAGGTAGCCCTCGTCGTCCACGGTGATGGGCAGCTGCGGCAGCGGCCGGGCGGCCGGGCCGAAGATGACCTTCGCGTGGTCCGTGACGTCGAACTGCGACTGGTGGCACGGGCACAGCAGGTGGTGGGTCTGCTGCTCGTACAACGCGACGGGGCAGCCGACGTGGGTGCAGACCTTGGAGTACGCGACGATGCCGTCGTAGGACCAGTCCTTGCGGTCCTCGGCCTCGATGAGCTGCTCCGGGCGGAGACGCATCATCAGCACGATGGCCTTGGCCTTCTCCTCGAGGTAGCCCTCGTCGTGCCCGAGCTCTGCGAGATCCTCCGGGATCACGTGG
Organism: Microbacterium sp. NPDC091676; assembly: GCF_044756645.1. Taxonomy (NCBI): domain Bacteria; kingdom Bacillati; phylum Actinomycetota; class Actinomycetes; order Micrococcales; family Microbacteriaceae; genus Microbacterium; species Microbacterium sp. NPDC091676. The sequence continues at coordinate 146,653 of NZ_JBIVTI010000001.1, forward strand.
AACGCGGAGCCGAGCGTGACATCGGCGGCACGGATGGGGGTGCCGTCGGGGTCGCGCACCAGGCGCATGCCCTCGTCCCACATGGTGTGCTTCAGCAGCGCGACCGGGTCTCCCGCAGTGGGGTCGTCCGGCGTGGAGTGCGGAGCGAGGCCGCGGAACAGCGTCACACCGGGGATGATCGACGCGACGATCGCTGCGAACAGCGAGTTGCGGATCATCGTGCGACGGCCGAAGCCCGACTCCTCGTTGGCGTCGGCGAAGGCCTTGATGGCCGCCTCACGCGTCGAGTCCTTGCCCCGGGTGGGGTGGCGGTGCTCGACGTGCTCCTTGTCGGACATGAGCGCCTTCGACCAGTGGATGGCGCCGATGCCCAGGGCCAGCAGCGCGAGAGCGATGCCGAGACCGATGAAGAGGTTGTTCTGACGGATGTCGATGAGAGCGCCGCTCTCGATCGGGAACAGCATGTAGGCGGCGACCGCCCAGATGCTGCCGGCGAGCGACAGGTAGAACAGCGTGTAGACGGTGCGGACGGCGGCCTTCTCGGCGCGCGGGTCCTTGTCGGTCATCCGCTCGCGATGCGGCGGAAGACCGGGGTTCTGCACGGGATCGCTGACTGCGACACCCAGCCCCGGAGAGGGCTGGTAGGCCCTGTCAAGAGCCTGCGAGTCGTCGTCGTGTGCCATGGTGCTCCTCGTACGTTCCTCTTCGATGAATAAGCGTCAGTTGGACTTCGCCGTGATCCACACGGTGATGGCGACCAGAGCGCCGATACCGAAGATCCACACGAACAGGCCCTCGGAGACCGGTCCGAGCGAGCCGAGGGAGAAGCCGCCGATCTGGACGGACTGCTGCTGGAAGAGCAGAGCCGAGATGATGTCGCGCTTGTCCTCGTCGGACAGGTTCATGTCGCCGAAGACCGGCATGTTCTGCGGGCCGGTGACCATGGCCGCGTAGATGTGCAGCGCGCTGGTCTCCGTGATGGCCGGAGCGTACTTGCCCTCGGTCAGTGCGCCACCGGCGGCGGCCACGTTGTGGCACATCGCGCAGTTGACGCGGAAGAGTTCGGCGCCGTGCGCCACGTCGCCTTCGCCGTCGAGGATCTCGTCAGCGGGGTACGTCGGGCCGGGGGCCTCGGACTGCACGTAGGCCGCCATCGCGAGGATCTGCTCCTCGGTGAACTGCGGCTCCTTCTGCGGAGCCTGCGGTCCCTGCATCTGCAGCGGCATACGGCCGGTGGACACCTGGAACTCCACCGCCAGCTCGCCGACGCCGTAGAGGCTCGGTCCGTTGGGGGTGCCCTCCAGGTCGAGGCCGTGGCAGGTGGCGCAGTTGGCCGTGAACAGCTTCTCGCCGTCTTCGACCGTCAGCTGCGTCGATGCCGTGGGGGCGTCGTTGGCCGCAAAGGCCGCCGTCGCACCGGCGTACACCGCGCCGGTGATCATGAGGCCTGCTCCGATGAGCGCGGCCGCCGCCAGTGGGCTGCGACGACCGCTCGAACGGCGCTTCTTCTCTCGTGCCATCTCGGGGATCAGCTCCGCTCTTATTTCAGGAAGTAGATAACGAAGAACAGCACGATCCAGACGACGTCGACGAAGTGCCAGTAGTAGGACACCACGATCGAGGAGGTCGCCTCCTTGTGCCGGAAGTTCTTGACGGCGTACGCGCGGCCGATCACCAGGAGGAACGCGACGAGTCCGCCGGTGACGTGGAGGGCGTGGAAGCCGGTGGTCAGGTAGAACGCCGAGGCGTACGAGTCCGCCTGGATCGGCATGCCCTCAGCGACGAGCTGGGCGTACTCCCAGACCTGGCCCGACACGAAGATCGCGCCGAGGGCGAAGGTGAGGAAGAACCACTCGACCATGCCCCAGCCGAACAGGCGACGGCGGCCGGCGCCGTTCTTCTGTCCCTTGCCGATCTTGTAGGGCTGCAGGTCTTCCGCCGCGAACACGCCCATCTGGCAGGTGAACGAGGAGAGCACGAGGATCGCCGTGTTCACTGCCGCGAACGGCACGTTCAGGAGCTCGGTACGGTCGGCCCACAGCTCGGGGGATGTGCTGCGGAGGGTGAAGTAGATCGCGAAGAGTCCCGCGAAGAACATCACCTCGCTGCCGAGCCACACAATGGTGCCGACAGCTACCGGGTTGGGCCGCTTGATGGTTCTCGCCGCCGGGGCATACGTCGCTGAGGTCGTCACCCCTCCATTATGGCCGATCCGCAGGCGTGATTCTTGCACCCGCGCCCCTCGATTCGCCTGCCGAGGACTTAGGGGACCCTAAGAAAACACTGCGAATACCCGGTGAATACGCGGGAAACGTCGCACTTCAACGGCCTGGGCGCCCGCCCGTATCGATCTGCACGTTTTCTCCGCGCCGATAGGATCGCACACATGGCTGATTCCCTGACCTGGTCCGATGTGCTCACCTCTCTCCTGGAGCGTCGCGACCTCAGTGTGTGGGAGTCGACCTGGGCCATGCGGCAGATCATGAAGGGCGGCGTCTCCGAGGCGCAGCTCGCCGGGTTCCTCGTCGCGCTGCGGGCGAAGGGCGAGACGATCGACGAGATCGTCGGCTTCCGCGACGCGATCCTGGAGGCCGCCGTGCCTCTGCCCGTCTCGCCGAACGTGCTGGACATCGTGGGTACGGGAGGCGATCGCGTCGGGACCGTGAACGTGTCGACGACGGCCGCCGTCATCATCGGCGCCACCGGGATCCCCGTGGTCAAGCACGGGAATCGGGCCGCGAGCTCGGCCTCCGGCTCCTCCGACGTCCTCGGTGCACTCGGCCTCGAGCTCTCTCTCGACCCTGCGGCCGTCGCCTCCATCCTCGACCGGACGGGCATCACCTTCGCTTGGGCGGGAGCCTTCCACCCCGGTTTCCAGCACGCCGGTGCCGTCCGCTCTCAGCTCGGCGTACCCACCGTCTTCAACATGCTCGGGCCGCTCTGCAATCCGGCCCGCGCCGAGGCCAACGCGGTCGGTGTGGCCCAGATGGAGCGCGTCCCGCTGATCACCGGAGTCTTCCGCACGCGGGGAGCGACGGCGCTGGTCTTCCGAGGCGACGACGGCCTCGACGAGCTCACGACGACCGGGCACAGCCGCATCTGGGAGGTCACCCGCGGAGACATCCACGAGCACGACCTCGATCCCCGTGATCTGGGCATCCCGCTCGCCGACCTGTCCGACCTCATCGGCGGCTCTCCCGCCCACAACGCCGAGATCCTCCGACGGACGCTCGCAGGGGAGCAGGGGCCGGTGCGGGACATCGTCCTCCTCAACGCCGCCGCCGGCATCGTCGCCTTCGAGCTGTCGCAGGACGCGACCCAGGTGCAGCGGCCGATCCTCGAGCGGCTCCGCGCTGCGCTCGCCCGCGCGTCCGCCGCGGTGGACGACGGGCGCGCGCTGGCCAAGCTGGATCAGTGGATCGGCGTCAGTCGCGAGCTGGCCGCCCCGAAGGAGTGACCATGGACCCGGTCGACGCGCTGCTCGAGATCGCTTCGCTGCTGGAGCGCGAGCGGGCGTCGCGATACCGGGCCCAGGCGTTCCGCCAGGCAGCGGCGACGTTCCAGGATCTTCCGTCCGACGTGCAGGGCGACCCGACGCGTCTGCGAGCGGCCAAGGGCATCGGTGAATCCACCTTCGCCGTCATCCGCCAGGCGCAGGCCGGAGAGGTGCCGGAGTATCTGGTCGAGCTCCGTGGCGACGTGGAACCAGAGAAGGTGTCGGAGCTCCGCGGCAAGCTGCGCGGTGACCTGCACGCCCACACCGAGTGGTCGGACGGGACGACCTCCATCGAGGTGATGGCTGCTGCCGCCCGCGCGCAGGGTCACGAGTACCAGGCCATCACGGACCATTCTCCGCGCCTCCGTGTGGCGCGAGGCCTGTCGGCGGAGCGACTCCGAGAGCAGATCCCGCAGGTGCGCGCGCAGTCGGGGGACGGGTTCACACTCCTCGCCGGTATCGAAGTGGACATCCTGGAAGGCGGCGGTCTCGATCAGGAGGACGCGCTCCTCGCCGACCTGGACATCGTCGTCGCCTCGGTGCACTCCAAGCTCCGCATGGACGGACGGGCGATGACCGCGCGGATGATCGCGGCCGTCTCGCATCCTCGGGTGAACGTCCTCGGACACTGCACCGGCCGGCTCGTCCAGGGCGACCGGGGCACCCGCCCGCCCTCGGCCTTCGATGCCGCGGCGGTGTTCGCGGCGTGCGCGGAGAACGGGGTCGCAGTCGAGATCAACTCCCGCCCCGAGCGCCAGGACCCGCCGGACGAGCTCATCGCGATCGCGCTGGAGGCGGGATGCCTCTTCTCCATCGACTCCGACGCGCACGCCCCCGGACAGCTGTCCCTGCTGGACCACGGTGCCGAACGTGCGGAGCGTGCCGGCGTGCCGGCGTCGCGCATCGTCACCACGTGGGGCCTCTCGCGCCTCCTCGCCTGGGCGGAGTGACGTCCGGCCGGATCAGCCCTCGGTGATCTGGTTCGCGGCCGCGGTGACAGCGGCGACGGCGCGTGTCATCGAGCTGCCGAGGTTCCAGCGCTCGGCGAGGGCCGTGGCCTCCGCCGCTTCGTCCGGCGTGAGGGCCCGCAGCGCGACATCGGGAGCGGTGATCGGGAGCTCCGTGGCGACGGCGACGACGGTGGGGGCGACGTCGAGATACGCCTGCGCGTCGAGGATCTTCGCGCGGATACCGGCGCTCATGCCCTCACCCGCTTCCGCGGCCTCCCGGATGCCGAGGAGGTCACCGTGCTTCTGCAGCAGGGTGGCGGCGGTCTTCTCGCCGATCCCGGCGACGCCGGGAAGCCCGTCCGACGCGTCGCCGCGCATCGTCGCGAAGTCCGCATACTGCGTGGGGAGCACGCCGTACTTGGTGACGACCGTGGCGTCCGTCACGATCTCGAGGTTGCTCATGCCGCGCGCCGTGTAGATCACACGCACGTCGCGCTCGTCGTCGACGAGCTGGAACAGGTCGCGGTCTCCGGTGACGATGTCGACGGGCATCGTCGCGTGCGTCGCGAGGGTGCCGATGACGTCGTCCGCCTCATGTTCGGCGACGCCGACGATCGGGATGCCGAGGACCGCGAGCGTCTCGCGGATCAGCGGGATCTGCGCCTCCAACGGATCGGGCACCTCTTCGACGTCCGGTGCACCCGCGACCACCTCCACCACGCGATGGGTCTTGTAACTGGGGATGAGGTCGACCCGCCACTGCGGACGCCAGTCGTCGTCCCAGCACGCCACGACGTGGGTCGGGTGATAGGTGGTCACCAGCTTCGCGATCATGTCCAGCAACCCGCGGGCCGCGTTGATGGGAGAGCCGTCGGGTGCCTTCACCTTGTCGGGGACGCCGTAGAACGCTCGGAAGTAGAGGCTGGCGGTGTCGAGCAGCATGAGGCGTTCGGCGCGGGTCATGGATTCAGGGTAGAGCGTGCCCCATCCGGTGTTCAGCAGCCGACAGCCGCGGGTCGTTCTTCGCACGACCACGCCACGAGTGCGGTGGCCGCCTCGTAGATGCGGATCTGCCTGGATGCGCCGTCGACCGACAGCTCCCCGGACACCGGGAACCAGCCCCCGCCGACGTCGACCTCCGCCGTGTAGGCCACGGTCGTGCTCGTCGTGTACGTGCCTCGTCGGGTGTAGACGTGGCTCGTGGAGGTCGCGGTGAAGGGCGCTTGGCCGAGCGCCGACCACGTGCGGCCGCCGTCCGGCGCGGTGGCCGTCGTCCCGTCGCCGTGGTCGAACACGACCCGTACGGGTGTGAAGCGCACCGTCACCGGCCGGTCGAGGAGCGTGCCGCTCGCCGTGTGCGCCGCGACGGTCGCCACGAAGTTCGTCGCCATCCCCTCAACCCCCACGTTGCCCGGCTCCGCCGTCGTCGTCACGGGATCCGGCGCGAACTGTGCGAGATCCTCGATCGTGAGGGGGTGCTCGGATTCCTCCGTCACCCGCACCCCGTACATCCCGCACGACCGGCTCAGCGCTGTGTCCGTCTTGCAGGGCTCGCGTTTCGGTTCTGGGGTGGAGGGGTCCAACGTCTCAGGCTTCCAAGGTTTATCGAGCGGATGACGAGACGCTGACACACTCACGCTTGAGGCGTCAGTGCCCGCGAGGAAGTCAGAGAAACCAGGAGAGTCTGAGCCTGAGCTCAACGGAACGAGCAGTGCGAGTAATGCGATCAGTCTGAACACCGAACATCCTTGTTCCGGTTGGCGGAGTCGATAGTGAGAGTTCCTCCTGCTTGTCTCAGCAAAACCAGTTCGAGTGCATAAACGTCGGGGCGGTCCGAGCTGACTGCTGATGAGCCATCCTGGTTCGTGATTTCGACATCCGAAACGTCCAGACACGAGTAGGCCTGGATGCGTTCGTAGGGCTCGTCGCTGGCTACACCTTCGAAGCGAATAATCGTGGTTTCGCCGCTCAACGTCTGACCCTCGGCATGCATCCGCGAGAAGTTCTTGCGGTCGGCAGCCTCGACCGCGCCACTGGAAAGCTCGAATAGCGGTTCAAAGGAAGTTGGGTCGCGGGTGTCGACGCGATTGAGGGCATCGATGTACTCGGCGAAGGTGGCCTCGGCGGCGGCGAAGGCCTCTTCCTCGGAGGTGAAGGCGGGGGAGGGTGTCGGGGTGGGCTCCGGAGTGGGGGCGCAGCCGGACAGGGCCGAGACGCCGAGGGCCAGCACGGCGAGCATGCGGAGAGCGGTGGACGACATCACCGGGCCACCGTACGCGGAATGGACGGAGCGGCGCCGACGTTATCCACAGAGAAGGTCGCACCAATCCGCTCTTTCGTGGACGGCAACTTCTGATAGCCTGAACTGTCACTCGTGGCGTGTACGCGCATGCCCAGGTGACGAAAACACCACAATCCACCTGCTGCGAAGCACATCCCGGCCGTACGCGGCCATGCTCCGCAGCCCGAGTATCCATTCACAAGGACAACCCACTACATGACTACCGCAACGACCGCCCCGGCCACCAAGCAGGTCGCCATCAACGACATCGGATCTGCTGAGGACTTCCTGGCCGCGGTCGAGAAGACCCTGAAGTTCTTCAACGACGGCGACATCATCGAAGGCACGATCGTCAAGATCGACCGCGATGAGGTCCTGCTCGATGTCGGCTACAAGACCGAGGGTGTCATCCCCTCGCGCGAGCTCTCGATCAAGCACGACGTCGACCCCAACGAGGTCGTCAAGGTCGGCGACGAGGTCGAGGCCCTGGTTCTCCAGAAGGAGGACAAGGAAGGCCGCCTGATCCTCTCCAAGAAGCGTGCGCAGTACGAGCGCGCCTGGGGGGACGTCGAGAAGATCAAGGAGAACGACGGCGTCGTCACCGGTACGGTCATCGAGGTCGTCAAGGGTGGACTCATCGTCGACATCGGCCTCCGTGGCTTCCTCCCGGCGTCGCTCATCGAGCTGCGCCGCGTCCGCGACCTCACGCCGTACCTCGGCCAGGAGATCGAGGCGAAGATCCTCGAGCTCGACAAGAACCGCAACAACGTCGTCCTCAGCCGCCGTGCGCTGCTCGAGCAGACGCAGTCGGAGTCGCGCACCACGTTCCTGAACAACCTGCACAAGGGTCAGGTCCGCAAGGGTGTCGTGTCGTCGATCGTCAACTTCGGTGCGTTCGTCGACCTGGGTGGCGTGGACGGCCTCGTGCACGTCTCCGAGCTGTCCTGGAAGCACATCGAGCACGCCTCCGAGGTCGTCGAGGTGGGCCAGGAGGTCACCGTCGAGATCCTCGAGGTCGACCTCGACCGCGAGCGCGTCTCCCTGTCGCTGAAGGCGACGCAGGAGGACCCGTGGCAGGTCTTCGCCCGCACCCACGCGATCGGTCAGGTCACGCCGGGTAAGGTCACCAAGCTCGTTCCGTTCGGTGCGTTCGTCCGCGTCGCAGACGGCATCGAGGGCCTCGTCCACATCTCCGAGCTCTCCAGCAAGCACGTCGAGCTGGCCGAGCAGGTCGTGTCGGTCGGCGAAGAGGTCTTCGTCAAGGTCATCGACATCGACCTCGAGCGTCGTCGCATCTCGCTGTCGCTGAAGCAGGCCAACGAGTCGGTCGACCCCAACGGCACCGAGTTCGACCCGGCCCTGTACGGCATGCTCGCCGAGTACGACGAGAACGGCGAGTACAAGTACCCGGAGGGCTTCGACGCCGAGACCGGTGCGTGGAAGGAAGGCTTCGACGCCCAGCGCGAGGCATGGGAGCAGGAGTACGCTGCGGCCCAGGCTCGCTGGGAGGCGCACAAGGCTCAGGTCGCGAAGGCGGCCGAGGCCGAGGCTGCGGCCGGCGAGGACTTCGGCGGCCAGTCCTTCTCGAGCGAGTCGGCCGGTGCCGGCACGCTCGCCGATGACGAGGCTCTCGCGGCTCTGCGCGAGAAGCTCTCGGGCGGCAACTCCTAAGCAATACTCCGAAAAGGGTCGTCACCCCGCTTCACGGCGGGTGTGGCGGCCCTTTTCGCATGCCCGGATTCCCGCGGAACAGCTGCGTGACGCAACATTACGGCCGCATTCGTAACATTCCGGGGCCTCCGCCAGCATGGGGACATGACCGCCCTCCTGCCCGCTGCGTCGCGCACCGCTGAGGCCCCGAAGACAGCGGGCTCCGCACAGCCCGTGCGCCTCGACGGCATCGCGCGCTCGTTCCCGCTCGCGCAGGGGCGACGCGAGGTGCTCCGCGATCTCGACCTGGACATCGCCGCCGGGGAGATCGTCGCCGTCGTCGGCCCGTCCGGGTGCGGGAAGTCGACGCTGCTGCGCCTCATCGGCGGACTGGACACCCCCACGCGGGGGACGATCCGCCTGGACGGCTCCGGTGTCGCCGATGTCGACGAGCGCACGGCGATCGCGTTCCAGGAGCCGCGGCTGCTTCCGTGGCGCACCCTCGCGCAGAACGTCGAGCTCGGTCTTCCCCGTGGCGTCTCCCGCAGCGTCGGACGCACTCGGGTCCGCGAACTGCTGCAGCTCGTCGGTCTCGAGCACGCCGCCGATCAGCGTCCGCGCGAGGTGTCCGGAGGCATGGCGCAGCGGGCGTCCCTCGCCCGCGCTCTCGCCAGGAACCCCGGGGTGCTGCTGCTCGACGAGCCGTTCGGCGCCCTCGACGCCCTGACCCGCCTCCGCATGCACGACCTGCTCCTGAAGATCCACGCGGCCGAGCCCACCACGGTGCTGCTCGTGACCCACGACGTGGAGGAGGCCCTCTATCTCGCCGACCGCGTGCTGCTGCTGCGCACCGTCGGCGACGCGGACGACACGGCGTCGTCCGTCGCGCGGACGATCCGCGTCCCCGGCATCCGCCCCCGAGACCGCGCCGATCGCGGCCTCGCCGACCTGCGCGCCGAGCTCCTCGAAGGGCTCGGCGTCGACACGCATCACCACACCCCCGAGGAGACCCGATGAGCACCATCACCCGCCGCATCATCCCTGCGTTCGCCGTCGCCGGGACGATGATGCTCGTCGCCACCGGCTGCGTCGCCGGCGAGAACGCGTCCGCCGAGGCTGAGTCCACCCCCGCCGGGAACGGCGAGTGGTCGGCGGACACGCTGTCCATCGACTTCGCGACCTACAACCCCCTCAGCCTCGTGATCCGCGACCAGGGCATCCTGGAGGACATCCTCGGTGACGACGTCACCGTCGAATGGGTGCAGTCCGCCGGGTCGAACAAGGCCAACGAGCTCCTCCGCTCGGGTTCGGTCGACGTGGGATCGACGGCGGGCTCGGCGGCGCTGCTCGCCCGCGCGAACGGTTCGCCCATCCAGGTGATCGACATCTTCTCCCAGCCCGAGTGGTCGGCCATCGTCGTCGGTCCCGACAGCGACATCACCTCGGTGGAGGATCTCAAGGGCGCCTCCGTCGCGGCCACCAAAGGCACCGACCCCTACTTCTTCCTCCTCCAGGCCCTGGAGGAGGGCGGGCTGTCGCTGGCCGACGTCGAGGTGCAGAACCTCCAGCACGCCGACGGGCGCGCGGCGCTCGACGGCGGTTCCGTCGACGCGTGGGCGGGGCTCGACCCCATCATGGCCGCCGCGGAGCAGGAGTCGGGCGACAAGCTCATCTACCGCAACGTCGACTTCAACACCTACGGCTTCCTCAACGCGACCGAGGACTTCATCGACAACCACCCCGACCTCGCTCAGGCCGTCGTCGACGCCTACGAGGAGGCGCGTGCGTGGGCGCTCGAGAACCCGGAGGAGACCGCCGCCCTGCTGGCAGAGGTCGCCGGCATCGACCTCGAGGTCGCGACCACGGTCATCCAGGAGCGGTCGAACCTCGACGTGAACGGCGTCCCCGGTGACGACCAGCTCGCGGTGCTCGAGAAGATCGCCCCCGTGCTCGTCGAGTCCGGCGACGTCCAGGGCGGACAGGAATCCGTCGACAAGGCGCTGTCCAGCATCATCAACGACACCTTCGCGACGAAGGCGGGCGCGAGCGAGTGACCGGTCTGGAGGAGCGGGCGGTCGTCCCGGCGGACTCGCGGGACGCGCTCGCGTTCGCGAAGGGCGCTCCCCGGAGGGGGACGGGAGGAGCACGCCGTGGCCTGCCGCCCGTCGTGCGGGTCCTCGGGGGCTTCCTGCTCCCGGCCGTGATCCTCATCGCCTGGCAGGTGGTCACGACGGCCGGTCTCATCGAGCCGTACCGACTCCCGGCGCCGGCGTCGGTCTTCCAGGCCGGGGTGGAACTCGCCGAGTCCGGACAGCTCTGGACCCACATCGCCATCTCCGTCCAGCGGGTGCTTCTCGGGTTCGCGATCGGCTCGGTCGTCGGCCTCGCCGCGGCCGGCATCGTCGGGCTGTCGCGCTGGGGTGACGTGCTGCTCAGCCCGACGCTCGCCGCGGTTCGCGCGGTGCCGTCGCTCGCCTGGGTGCCGCTGCTGATCCTGTGGATGCAGATCGGCGAGGAGTCCAAGGTGACCCTCATCGCGATCGGTGCGTTCTTCCCGGTCTACACGACGGTCGCCTCGGCGCTCCGGCATGTGGATCCGCAGCTCGTCGAGGCGGGACGCTCGTTCAGCCTGCACGGATGGTCGCTGTTCCGCACGGTCCAGCTCCCGGCTGTCGTGCCGTCCGTCGTGTCCGGCCTCCGCCTCGCGCTCGCCCAGGCGTGGCTGTTCCTGGTTGCCGCCGAACTGATCGCGTCGTCCATGGGGCTCGGCTTCCTGTTGACGGACTCGCAGAGCACGGGTCGCGTCGACCGCATCCTGCTCTCCATCGTGCTGCTCGCGCTGCTCGGCACGATCACCAACGGCGTGCTCGCGCTGTTGGAGAAGTACCTGCTGCGGCGATGGACGTGACGACGACCGAGGCTCGGCTGCGGGAGGAACGGATCTATCCTCCGTCGCCCGCGTTCCTCGATGCCAACGTGACCGCGGAAGCCTATGCCCGGGCGGCCGCTGATCCTCTGGCCTTCTGGGAAGATGCGGCCCGCCGGCTGGAGTGGGCGGAGCCGTGGACGGCCGTGCACGAGTGGGAGCCGCCCGTCGACGGTGCGGTCCCGGCAGCGCGATGGTTCCTCGGCGGGCGGCTGAACGTCGCGGTGAACTGCGTGGACCGGCATGTCGACGCCGGACGCGGAGACAAGGTGGCGCTGCACTTCGAAGGGGAGCCCGGTGACCGGGTCTCGGTGACCTACGCCGACCTCCAGCGCCGTGTGGCCCAGGCCGCGCACGCGCTCGAAGACCTCGGGGTCCGACCGGGGGACCGCGTGGTGATCTACCTCCCCGTGCTCGTGGAGACGGTGGTCATCACGCTCGCCTGCGCGCGGATCGGAGCCGTCCACTCTCTCGTCTTCGGAGGGTTCTCCGCAGAGGCCGTGCGTTTCCGGCTCGAGGACACCGGGGCGAAGCTGCTCGTCACCAGCGACGGCCAGTTCCGGCGGGGGACGGCGACCGAGGTCAAATCCGCCGCCGATGCCGCCGCTGCGGGACTGCCGGAGCTCGAACACGTCCTCGTGCTCCGTCGCACCGGACAGAGCGTCCCGTGGACCGAAGGCCGCGACGTGTGGTGGCATGACGTCGTCGACACGGCCCCCACCGCGCATCAGGCGAAGGCCTTCGATGCCGAGCACCCGCTCTTCCTCATCTACACCTCCGGTACGACGGGGAAGCCCAAGGGCCTCGTGCACACCTCCGGCGGCTATCTGACGCACGCGAGCTGGGCGCACTGGGCGCACTTCGACGCCAAACCGGACGACGTCCACTGGTGTACCGCCGACCTCGCCTGGGTCACCGCGCACACCTACGAGATCTACGGGCCCCTGTCGAACGGGCTCACCCAGGTCATCTACGAGGGCACGCCGGACACTCCGCGCCGCGGACGCCATCTGGAGATCATCGAGCGCTACGGCGTCACGGTCTACTACACGGCCCCCACGCTCATCCGCACGTTCATGACCTGGTTCGGCGACGAGCTGCCGAGCGGCCACGACCTGTCCACCCTGCGACTGCTCGGCACGGTGGGCGAGGCGATCAATCCGGAGGCCTGGGTGTGGTTCCACCGGAACTTCGGGCGGAACGAGCTCCCCGTCATCGACACGTGGTGGCAGTCGGAGACCGGTGCCGCGATGATCGCCCCCTTGCCCGGCATCACCCCCCTGAAGCCCGGCTCCGCGTCGGTCCCGCTTCCGGGCATCGACGTCGCGGTGGTCGACGAGAACGGTGACGAGGTGGCGCCGGGCCGGTCCGGGACGCTGGTCGTCCGGCGTCCGTGGCCGGGGATGGCGCGGACCGTCTGGGGGAATCCGGAGCGCTACCGCGACGCGTACTGGTCTGCGTACGCCGGTGTGGGCGCGCACGGCGGCTACTACGTCGCCGGAGACGGGGCGACCAGGGACGCCGACGGCTTCATCTGGATCCTGGGACGACTCGACGACGTCGTGAACGTCTCGGGTCATCGCCTCTCGACGATCGAGATCGAGTCGGCCCTCGTCGCGCACGAGACGGTCGGCGAAGCCGGGTCCGCCGGCGTGGCGGATCCTGTCACCGGCCAGGCGGTCGTGGCGTTCGTCACCCCGTCCGGCCGGGCGGAGATCGACGCGCACGCGCTGCGCGCGCAGGTCGCGCGCTCGATCGGTCCGGTCGCGAAGCCGAAGCACGTCGTCGTCGTGCCGGACCTGCCCAAGACGCGCTCCGGGAAGATCATGCGCCGGCTGCTCGCGCAGCTCTGGGACGCCGAACAGGATCGGCGGGCGGGACGCACCCCGCAGGCCCTCGGCGATACGACGTCGCTGCAGAACCCCTGGGCCGTCGACGACATCGCCGACGCTCTCGCCGCAGAATCGAGGACATCATGACCGACGACCACCGCTTCGGGTTCCGCACCCGCGCCCTGCACGCCGGGGGTACACCGGACGCCGCCACCGGAGCGCGGGCGGTCCCGATCTACCAGACGACGTCGTTCGTCTTCGACGATGCGGCCGACGCCGGGAACCTCTTCGCGCTGCAGAAGTACGGCAACATCTACTCGCGCATCGGCAACCCCACCGTCGCCGCCCTGGAGGAACGGCTGGCCTCGCTGGAGGGCGGCATCGGAGCCGTGGCGACCGCCTCGGGGATGAGCGCGGAGTTCATCACGTTCGCCGCCCTCGTGGGCGCGGGCGATCACGTCGTCGCCGCCGCGCAGCTCTACGGCGGCACCGTCACCCAGCTCGACGTGTCGCTGCGGCGCTTCGGCGTGGAGACGACCTTCGTCAGCTCCTCCGACCCTGCCGACTTCGCCGCGGCCATCCGTCCGGAGACCAAAGTCGTCTACGTCGAGATGATCGGGAACCCGTCGGGCGAGATCGCCGACATCGCGGGTCTGGCCGCCGTCGCCCACGACGCCGGGGTTCCGCTCGTCGTCGACGCCACCCTGGCCACGCCGTACCTCGCGCGCCCGCTGGAGCACGGGGCGGACATCGTCATCCACTCGGTCACGAAGTTCCTCGGCGGCCACGGCACGACCCTCGGGGGTGTGGTCATCGAGAAGGGCACGTTCGACTGGGGCAACGGGAAGTTCCCCCAGATGACCGAACCGGTGGCCTCCTACGGCGGCATCTCCTGGTGGGGCAACTTCGGCGAGTACGGATTCCTCACCAAGCTGCGCTCCGAACAGCTGCGCGACATCGGGCCCGCCCTGAGCCCGCAATCGGCCTTCACGCTCCTGCAGGGCGTGGAGACGCTGCCCCAGCGCATCGACGCTCACATCGCCAACGCCCGGGTCGTCGCCGAGTGGCTGGCCGCAGACCCGCGCGTGTCCTACGTCACCTGGGCAGGGCTCGAAGGTCATCCGCATCATGAGCGTGCCGCCCGGTACCTGCCGCTGGGGCCGGGATCCGTGTTCGCGTTCGGGGTCGCCGCCGAGGACGGCCGCGCCGCGGGGGAGGCGTTCATCGAGAACCTGCAGCTCGCGTCCCACCTCGCCAACATCGGCGACGCCCGCACCCTGGTGATCCACCCGGCCTCCACCACGCACCGCCAGCTCACCGAGGAGCAGCTCGTCGCCGCCCGCGTACGCCCCGACCTGATCCGCATCTCCGTCGGCCTGGAGGACGCGGAGGACATCATCTGGGACCTCGATCAGGCCCTCACCCTCGCGACGGGAGCCCACCGATGAGCGCGACCTCCGCCGGCGACGCCTGCGCCCTTCCTCCGGCCACGGATGCCGCCAGCTGCGCGCTCCCCGCGGTCGTCGAACCGGGCCGCACCTGGACCGGCCCCACGCAGCCGCAGCGGTTCGGACTGCTGCGGCGGGCGCGATCGATCGCCATCGTCGGGGCGTCGGGCAACCCCGCGCGGGCCTCCTACTTCGTCGCGACGTACCTGCTCTCCAGCACGGCCTACGACGTCTACCTCGTGAACCCGAGGGAGACCGAGATCCTCGGGCAGCCGGTGTATCCGTCGTTGAGTGCCCTGCCGGTGCAGGCCGACATCGTCGACGTCTTCCGTCGTCATGACGACCTCCCCGGGGTGGCGCAGGAGGCGGTCGACAGCGGTGCCAAGACGCTGTGGCTCCAGCTCGGCTCCTGGAACGAGGAGGCGGCCGCGCTCGCGGAGGAGGCCGGTCTCTCGGTCGTCATGGATCGCTGCATCAAGATCGAGCACGCCCGTTTCCACGGCGGCCTGCATCTCGCCGGCTTCGACACCGGCGTGATCAGCTCCCGGCGGCAGCTGCTCGCGCGCTGAGGGGCGCTCGCGGCGTCCCCGGGGTGCTCACGCGCAGATCGTGTTCGCCGTGCTGCGCTGCAGCGTCACGGGAACCTGGAGGTCGGTGAGGTGCCAGTCGAGACTGCGGCCGGTGAGCCGCGGCAGCGATGAGCACGTCCACGCGCGGTCGGGCGTGACATGGCTGCCCGGGAGCACCCCCGCTTCGGCCCAGGAAGTCCACGTCCGGGGAAGGCCCGTCGCCCTCTTCAGATCGACGTCGACGTCGACGTGGTGCGACCCGCCCGGTGCGTTGGTGCTGATGTAGAAGTGGCCGGAGGTGTCGCTGATCTCCTCATAGCGGATCGCCGTGATCGCGCAGGTGGTGGGGGCGGCCGACGGGCTGCTGTACGCCTTGCACGTGTTCCCGGTGAACGGGGACAACCATGCCGAGGCGGACGTCACCGTCGCCGTGACCACGGTCCGATCCGTCCACGCCGCGCTGGTGGTGGAGACGCCTCCCTGGGCGACGGCCAGGAAGACGAGCGCCATCGCGACCGCCACGCCGGCCAGCGGGGAGAACCGTCGTGCGGGCGTCACGTGGTCAGGGGCTTTCGTGCCGGTCGCTCGGCGGGGCTCATCATGCCGAGGCCGAGCAGCCCCAGGAGACCGAGGAACAGCGGGACGGCGACCGCCGGCGTCGTCATCCGCATGATGGCGGTTCCCCATCCGGGAAGCTGTACCGCCGGCTTCCACACGTCGCCGGTCACCGGATAGTCGAGCGCGTCGGAGAACTCGTTGTGGTCGCCCTTCATGGTGATCGTGCGCGCGCCGTGGGAGTCCGCGATGGCGGTGATGCGGTGGGTCACCAGCGAGTCGGTCAGCGCGCTCGGCAGGCTGACGACGTCACCGACCGCCAAGGAGTCGGCGGGGACCTTCGTGGCGATGAGGAGGTCGCCCGTCATGATCTCGGGTTCCATGGAGCCCGAGATCACGACGAGCGGCTGGATGAGCCCGATCGCCGTGGCGCCCCAGACGACGCCGCAGCCCACGCCCATGGCTGCCAGCGCCCAGAGCACGGGCAGGGCGAGGCGGCGAAGGATCTGCACCACGGTCCGTCCTTCGTCTCTGCTGCGGGTGAGGGGTCAGTTGGTGGCGGTGGCGGAGACCGTGACCAGGATCGTGCCGGTCTTGCCCTGGTTGCTCGTCGCCCAGTCCGCCGGCGTGGTGACGACGAGTTCGAACTCATCGGTCGCCGTGGAACCGGAGGAGGTCAGCGAGGCCGCGAGTCCGGTGACCGTCGCGGTCGGCTTGACGGTGAAGTCCGTCGCCGTGTTACCCGGGGCGTACTCGACCGTCGACGTCAGCGCGGCATTGACCGAGCTGACGTTCTTCACCCAGAGCTTGATGGTGCGGGTCTCGCCCGGGAGCAGGTTCGCCAGCTTCTCGGCGGGGACCACGAGCTCGATGCTGTTCTTGGCCGCCGAGTCCTTCCAGGTCGTCCCGTCGGTGGAGCCCTGGAGGTTGAAGGTGGCCGCCGCGGCGGGGGCGCTGAAGAACGTGTTGTCGGTCCACGCGGCACTGGTGAGGGCGGCGCCGATGCCACCCGTCGCGAGGACGGCCAGCGCGAACGCCATGATCGGGCGCCGCCGTGAGCGTCGCTCAGTGCGGAGAGGGCGTGTGCGGGCTTCCGTGTGGGTCATGGCTCCGACGTTACGCAGCACACCTCAGGGGACGGTCAAGTCTTCCTCAAGACGGACCGAGGCTTTCCCGATTGTTCTGCCGCAGCGTCGTGCGAGCCCGGCCCTGGCCGGCGTGGCAGGATGGTCGGATGCCGCTCATCGCTCTCACCGGAGGCATCGCGTCGGGGAAGTCCACCATCGCCGACCGGCTCGCCGAGCTCGGCGCGGAGGTCGTCGACGCGGATCGGATCGTGCGCGAGGTGCAGGCGCCGGGATCCGAGGTCCTCCGTGCGATCGCGCGGACGTTCGGCGACGAGGTCATCGCCGAGGACGGATCGCTCGACCGGGCCGCGCTCGGGGCGACCGTGTTCGCCGATCCGGACCGTCTCGCGCAGCTGAACGCCATCGTGCACCCTGCCGTGCGGGCCGAGTCCCAGCGCCGTTTCGACGCCGCGTTCCGTGCCGATCCGGATGCCGTCGTCGTCTACGACGTGCCGCTTCTCGTGGAGGCGCGTGTCGATGACCCGTGGGATGAGATCGTCGTCGCGCACGCTCCCGAGGAGGTCCGTCTCGAGAGGCTCATCGGGCTGCGCGGGATGACGCCGGAGGAGGCGCGCCGGCGGATCGCCGCCCAGGTCCCGGACGACAGGCGGCTCGCGATCGCCGACGTCGTGATCGACACCGCGGGATCGATCGCGGACACGCTGGCACAGACGGACGCGCTCTGGGACCGGCTCCGAGCGCAGGGACGCGGCCCCGATGTCGGAGGGGCGGCATACGCTTGATGTATGCAGCCCACCCGCAGTGTCCGCCCCTTCGAGGTCATCAGCGAGTACGCCCCCGCCGGTGACCAGCCGCAGGCGATCGCCGACCTGGCTTCCCGCATCAACGCGGGCGAGACCGACATCGTGCTGCTCGGTGCGACCGGAACAGGCAAGTCGGCGACCACGGCCTGGCTCGTCGAGCAGGTGCAGCGCCCCACGCTCGTGCTCGCGCACAACAAGACCCTCGCCGCACAGCTCGCCAACGAGTTCCGCGAGCTCATGCCGAACAACGCCGTCGAGTACTTCGTCTCGTACTACGACTACTACCAGCCCGAGGCCTACGTCCCGCAGACGGACACCTTCATCGAGAAGGACTCCTCGATCAACGCGGAGGTCGAGCGCCTCCGCCACTCGACGACGAACTCCCTGCTGAGCCGTCGCGACGTGGTCGTGGTGTCGACCGTCTCCTGCATATACGGGCTCGGAGCCCCGGAGGAGTACCTGCGCGCCATGGTCGCGCTCCAGGTGGGGGAGCGGTACGACCGCGACGCCCTGATCCGTCAGTTCATCGCGATGCAGTACAACCGCAACGACGTCGACTTCTCGCGCGGCAACTTCCGCGTGCGCGGCGACACGATCGAGATCATCCCGGTGTACGAGGAGCACGCCATCCGCATCGAGCTCTTCGGCGACGAGATCGAGGCGCTCTACTCGCTGCACCCGCTCACGGGCGAGGTCATCGAGAAGCTCGACGCCGTGCCGATCTTCCCGGCGTCGCACTACGTCGCGGGTACCGACGTCATCCAGCGCTCCATCGGCACCATCGAGCACGAGCTCGAGGAACGGCTGAAGGAGTTCGAACGTCAGGGCAAGCTCCTCGAGGCGCAGCGACTCCGGATGCGGACCACGTTCGACCTGGAGATGCTGCAGCAGCTCGGATTCTGCTCCGGCATCGAGAACTACTCGCGTCACATGGACGGACGGATGCCGGGCGAGCCCCCGCACACGCTGCTCGACTTCTTCCCGGACGACTTCCTGCTCGTCATCGACGAGTCCCATGTCACGGTGCCGCAGATCGGCGCGATGTACGAAGGCGACGCCTCCCGCAAGCGCACTCTGGTCGATCACGGATTCCGGCTGCCGAGCGCGATGGACAACCGACCGCTGCGCTGGGACGAGTTCAAGAACCGCGTGGGGCAGACCGTCTACCTCTCCGCGACCCCGGGCAAGTACGAGATGGGCATCGCCGACGGCGTGGTGGAGCAGATCATCCGCCCGACCGGTCTGGTCGATCCGGAGATCATCGTCAAGCCGTCGAAGGGGCAGATCGACGATCTCCTCGAAGAGATCAGGCTCCGCGTGGAGCGTGACGAGCGCGTGCTCGTCACGACGCTCACGAAGAAGATGGCGGAGGAGCTGACCGACTTCCTCGGCGAGCACGGCGTCCGGGTGCGCTACCTGCACTCCGACGTCGACACCCTGCGTCGTGTCGAGCTCCTCAGCGAACTGCGCGCCGGGGTCTACGACGTCCTGGTCGGTATCAACCTGCTGCGCGAGGGACTGGATCTCCCGGAGGTGTCGCTCGTCGCGATCCTCGACGCCGACAAGGAAGGGTTCCTCCGCTCCGGGACGTCGCTCATCCAGACCATCGGCCGCGCCGCGCGAAACGTCTCCGGTGAAGTGCACATGTACGCGGACAACATGACGGACTCCATGGCCAAGGCCATCGAGGAGACCGACCGTCGCCGTGAGAAGCAGATCGCGTACAACAAGGAGCACGGCATCGACCCGCAGCCGCTGCGCAAGCGCATCGCCGACATCACCGAGGTGCTGGCGCGCGAGGGGCAGGACACGGCAGAGCTGATGTCCGGCCGCGGCCGGGCGTCGGGCAAGGGGAAGTCGCCGACACCGAACCTGCGGCGCACCGGGATCGCTGCCGAAGGCGCCCAGCAGCTGGAGGCCACGATCCAGGACCTCACCGATCAGATGCTCGCGGCCGCCGCCGAGCTGAAGTTCGAGCTCGCCGGACGCCTGCGTGACGAAGTGCAGGATCTGAAGAAGGAGCTCCGGTCGATGGAGCGGGCCGGGCACGCGTAGACGGAGTCGAGATGGATGCCGCAGGAGAGGAACTCGCGGACCGCGTCCGCGCACTGCTCGGGGCCGATCCTTCCATCGAGGAGCGCCGGATGTTCGGGACCAGGGCGTTCCTCGACGAGGGGCGCATCCTCGTGGGCGCCCGGAAGGACGGGACGCTTCTCGTCCGCGTGGATGAGGAGAACGGCGCCGTCGCGGTAACCCTGCCCGGAGCATCGCGCGCCGTGATGGGATCCCGCACCATGGGCTCCGGGTGGATCGATGTCTCCGCCTCGGCGATCGCCGACGATGGCGCGCTGATGACCTGGATCGACATGGCCCGGGAGTCGGTCGGCGCCGCCCTCGCCGACGACGACGACTGACGCCGAGGGGTCTACGGGCAGTGCACCAGCGTCTTCGGGCCGGAGCGGTCGATCTCGTGCTCGGTCATCGGCGCACCGCAGAGCGGACAGGCCCGTTCCGCGCGCTCCGCGGCGCTGGGCGGGGGCGTCTTCTCGTAGGGCCCGACCGAGGCCGGACCGGCGAGACGCACGAGGTTGGTGTTCACCCAGGTGTAAAGGCCCCCCGCCTCGCGGATGCGGGTGCGAAGAGGGGGGCGGCTGGAGTCGCGTGACATGTTCATTAGTGTACTAATGATTCGTGCAGATGTATAGTCGGGGTCGTGACTGACACCGATGATCTGCTCCGGCTCGAGAACCAGCTCTGCTTCGCCGTGGTCACGGCGGCGCGGAACGTCGTCGCGATCTACCGGCCGATCCTCGAGCCGCTCGGGTTGACGCACCCGCAGTACCTGGTGATGCTCGCCCTGTGGGAGCGGTCGCCGCGGACCTTGAACGACCTCGCGGCCGACCTCGCGCTGGAGCCCGCGACCGCGTCGCCGCTCGTCAAGAGGCTCGAGGCCGACGGCCTGGTGACCCGGCAGCGCAGCAGCGAGGACGAGCGCCGGCTGGAGATCACGCTCACCGACGCCGGCGCGGCTCTGCGCGCGAGGGCCGTGGACGTGCCGCGGCAGGTGATGGCCGCTGTCGGGATGGGCATCGGTGAGATCGCCGCTCTCCGGGACGGGCTCGGAGCCTTCGCGGGGCGGCGCTCGGAGCAGAGCTGATCGGTTCCGCGGCGCCCCGCCCCTGAACGCGGCCGCGCCGAACCGCACCCCTAGGGTGGAGGCATGTCGCGCCCAGAGCCTCCGGTCCGTGGGCCGGGGACCGTGCGCCGGACAGGGCCACTTTCGTCGCTGCTCGGCCTCGCCGCGATCGCCGGACTGTTCGGCCTCCTCATGCTCGCTGCCGCGGGACAGGGCACTCCGCAGTTCTCGTCGTCGGGACCGGAGAGCACGCCGTCGCCCCCGGAGGACGTCGTCCTCCCGATGCCGTCGGCGACCGGCACACCACCGCCCCCGGAGTCGTGGGGTGATTCCGCGCTCGCGCAGGTTCTCGGCGTGATCTTCGGGGCGCTGCTGACGCTGGCCGTCCTCGCGCTGGTCATCGTGGTCCTGCGCCAGCTCCTGCGCTTCCTTCGACGTCTGTGGCAGGCACGTCCGCTCGATCGCCGTGAGGTCATCGCCGCCGCCGCGGAGGGCGGTGCCAGCACTCCCGCGGCGCCCCCGGACGAGGAGGTCATCCGCCGCGGGGTGTCCGCCGCGCTGCGCACCGTGACCGAGAGGACCGACCCCGGTGACGCGATCGTCGCCGCGTGGGTCGGGCTGGAGGAGTCCGCCGCCGACGCCGGTCACGGTCGCGGGCCGGCCGAGACGCCGGCGGAGTTCACGGCCCGGGTGGTCGGCGCCCGCCAGGGCATCGCGGCCGAGGTCCTGGCGCTGCAGGGTCTGTACGAGCGCGTCCGCTTCGGGGGAGCGGTCGCCGGGGAACAGGACCGCCGGAGCGCGGCGGCCGCCCTCCGGGGCATCAAGGAGGGGTGGCGATGAAGGGGAGGATCGTCCTGACGGTGATCGGCGTCCTCGTCGCGGCCGCTCTCCTCGGACTGCTGATGGCGTTCGGGGTGCCCGCACCCTTCGCCGTCGCGTGGGCCCTCATCCTGCTCGCGGTCGTCGCAGCCACCCGGCAGGTCTTCGTCGACGAGGCGGTGGTGTGGCCACCGCAGGCCCCGCGGGCGGAGGCGCGCGGCTCGGACGTGTCACGGATGGCCTGGGCGATCAACACGCGTACGGGCGTCGCCGGACATGTCGTCGTACGGCGCGTCCAGGGCGTCGTCCGGCGCCGTCTCGCTCATCGCGGCCTCGACCTCGACGATCCCGAGGATCACCCGCGCATCGACGCGATGCTGGGGGACGGCGTCCGCGCTTCCCTGCATGCGCGTGACGTGCAGCGCGCCGACATCGAGCGCGTCCTCGACGCCCTCGACCGCATCCCGACCGACACGGAGGAGACATCATGACCAACGACGAGACCGGGCAGATCGCCGACGTCGGACGCCGCGTGCTCGCCGGCGTCCGGACAGCGGTCGTCGGGATGGACGAGCCCCTGACCCTCGCGCTCGCCACGATCCTGGCCGGTGGGCACGTGCTCTTCGAGGACGTCCCCGGCCTCGGCAAGACGCTCGCCGCGCGGAGTCTGGCGGGGGCGCTCGGGCTGGACTTCCGTCGGCTGCAGTGCACTCCCGACATGCTCCCCGGCGATGTCACCGGCTCGTATGTGTACGCGCCCGGGACCGGAGAGTTCGTCTTCCGCCCCGGCCCTCTCTTCACAGGCCTGCTGCTCGCGGACGAGATCAACCGGACGACGCCGAAGACGCAGTCGGCCATGCTCGAGGCCATGGCCGAGCGCCAGGTGACGGTGGAGGGCAACCGGTTCGCGCTCCCACGGCCGTTCCATGTGATCGCGACCTCGAACCCGATCGAGTACGAGGGGACGTACGCGCTGCCGGAAGCCCAGCTCGACCGGTTCATGGTGCGGCTCGCGGTGGGCTACCCGGGGCCGGAGGAGGAGGCGCGCATCATCCTCGACCGGGTGGAACGGCAGAGTCCCGACATGGACGTCGACCCGGTGCTCGACGCCGAGGGTCTCCGGCGCCTCCAGGCCGCCGTCGAGCGCATCCACGTCGATCCCGATGTCGTGCGGTACGCCGTCGATCTCGCCCGAGCGACCCGCGAGGCGGCGACGGTATCCGTCGGCGTGTCCCCGCGCGGCTCGCAGGCGCTCGTCCTCCTCGGGCGCGCGCTCGCCGCCCTGGACGGCCGGGCGTACGTGCGCCCGGACGACATCAAGCGCGTCGCGGTGCCGGTCCTCGCGCACCGCCTGACGCTGACGCCGCAGGCCTGGGCACAGGGCGTGGACCCGCGGACGGTGGTGGACGCGGCTCTCGCTCGGACGCCGGTGCCTCCGACGGTCGCGACGACGCCGTGACGGACCAGACGGCGGCGCAGTCCACCGCCGCGCTCACCTGGCGGCGCACACCGGCCATCGCGCTGGGCATCGCCGGCGCGGCGATCGTCGCGGGTGTCGGGCTCGCCCTCTCCCGTCCGGACGTCGTCGCCCTCGGGCTGCCGCTGGCGCTGACCGCCGGCTGGGCGCTCCTCTCGCGTCCCCGTCCCGAACACGCGCGCCTCGTGCTGCGGGCCCAGGCGGCCGGCGACGGCGACCGTCCCGAGGTGCGGACCACCGTGGACGTGCTGCTGACGGCCGACGCCGTGCAGGTCGCCGTGGATCAGGACGGGCGGCGCACCGGCCTCGCGGACGTGCGGCCGGGCGCCGCGTGCGTCACCGCGCGCAGCACCTTGCAGCATTCCGGTCCGAGCGAGCCGCTCGGCGTGACGGCGCGGGGATTCGACCTCGACGGTGCCTGGGTCACGGGGCTCCTTCCCCGGACGGCCGTCGCCTGGAACGCGCCGCCGCGTGACGCGCGGATCAGCGCCCTCCCGGTGGCGCCGCGACTCACCGGACTCCACGGTGTGCATCCGGGCACGCGTCCCGGTCAGGGCGGGGACTTCCGCGACATCCAGCCCTTCGTCCCGGGGGATGAGCTCCGACGGGTGGACTGGCGCGCGACCGCGAGGGCTGCCCGTCGCCCCGGCGACCTGCTGGTGCGCAGGGACGACGCGCTGAGCGATTCCTCGGTGGTCATCGCGATCGACACCGCCGAGGACCTGGGCGCCGTCGTCGCGGCGTGGGGGAGCGGCGACGCCGATCGCTCCGGAGTCACCTCGCTCGACCACGCGCGCGAAGCGGCCCTCGCGATCGCCACGACCGCCGTCGGCGTCGGGGACCGTGTCGCCTATCACGCGCTCTCCCCGGCCGGGGTCTCGCTGCCGTCCGGCGGCGGAGTGCGGCACCTCGCCCGTCTCCGCCGCGCCATTGCCGCCACCGGTCTCGGCATCGACCCCTCGTACCGTCGCTCGCCGGTGGTGCCGCCCGGCTCGATCGTCTTCGTGCTCTCGACGTTCGTCGACGGCGTCGCCGCGCGGCTCGCGACGAGCTGGCGCGCCGCCGGTCACGCCGTCGTGGCCGTCGATGTGCTCCCGGTGCCGGAGCAGACCCGTCTCACCCGGGAACAGCGCATCGCGCTCCGCACGCTGCTCGCCGAGCGCGCGGACATCCTGACCGAGCTGGTACACGCGGGCATCGAGGTGGTGCCGTGGCCGAGCGGAGCCGATGCGGCGATGCGGCTGGCGGGGCATCGCCTCGCGCGTCGGCGGACGGGGCGCCGATGAGTCGTCCCCTCCGCTCGTTCCACATCGGCGCCGCGGTGCCGGGCGCCGTCATCCGGCTCGCGGTGGTCGCCGTGGCCGCCGGCGGAGCCCTGCTGCTGATCCCGTTCCCGCTGTGGCAGGGCATCGCGGTGCTCGCCGCGCTCGTCGCCGTCGCGATCCCGCGCAGCCTCGCCGCCTGGGTGGCGCTGGCATGCCTGCCGTTCGGGGTGATCCTCACGGAGCCGGATCCCGGTCGGACGGCAGGGGCGCTGCTGTTCGTGCACGCTCTGCACGTGTGCGCGTCGCTGAGTCTCGTGGTGCCGCTGACCTCGCGTGTGGGCCTGCCGGTCCTGATCCCGACCATCGGCCGCTTCCTCACGGTCCAGCTGCTCGCGCAGCCGGTCGCGTTCGGAGTGTGGCTGCTCGCCCAGCGGCAGCTCACCGGGACGACCGCGCTCCTCGCGCCCATCGCCGCCGCGATGCTGCTGGCCGGCGTCCTGCTCGCGGTCCGCGCTGCGAGACGGGCCGACGCCGCGGCCGCGGGAGCCAAGGCGTTGGGCGTTCTCGGAGCCGATGTCCGTGGCCCCTCGTAGACTTGTTCGGTGCCCATCGTCCCCGTTGCTTCCCCAGGAAAACTCAGTGTCCGCGGCGCCCGCGTGCACAATCTCAAGAACGTCGACATCGACATCCCCCGTGACTCGCTGGTGGTCTTCACCGGACTCTCCGGGTCGGGGAAGTCCAGCCTCGCCTTCGACACGATCTTCGCCGAGGGGCAGCGTCGGTACGTCGAGTCGCTGAGCGCCTACGCGCGGCAGTTCCTCGGCCAGGTCGACCGGCCGGACGTCGATTTCATCGAGGGGCTGAGCCCGGCGGTGTCGATCGATCAGAAGTCGACGAACCGCAACCCTCGGTCGACGGTCGGCACGATCACCGAGATCTACGACTACATGCGTCTGCTCTGGGCGCGCATCGGCGTTCCGCACTGTCCGGTGTGCGGGGAGAAGATCCAGCGTCAGACCGTCCAGCAGATCGCGGATCAGCTCATGGAGCTCCCGGAGCGCACCCGCTACCAGGTCGTCGCGCCGATCGTCTCGCAGAAGAAGGGCGAGTTCGTCGACCTCTTCCGCGAACTGGGAGCGAAGGGCTACTCCCGCGCCATCGTCGACGGCGAGCTCATCCAGCTGGCCGAGCCGCCGACGCTCAAGAAGAGCTACAAGCACGACATCGCCGTGGTCGTCGACCGCCTCGTCGCCTCGCCGGACATCCTCGGACGCGTGACCGACTCGGTGGAGACCGCTCTCGGACTCGCCGGTGGTGTGGTGCAGATCAACTACGTCGACGGCGAGGGCGACGACGCCTGGCAGACCTTCTCGGAGAAGCTCGCGTGCCCCAACGGCCACGCGCTCACCCTCACCGAGATCGAGCCGCGCACGTTCTCCTTCAACGCGCCGTTCGGCGCCTGCCCCGCCTGCTCGGGCCTCGGCACCCGCATGTCCGTCGACGTGGACCTCATGCTCGGCGACGAAGACCTCTCGATCCGCGAGGGCGTCATCATCCCGTGGACCACACAGGGCAAGGGCCTCTTCCAGTACTACGAGCGGCTGCTCGAAGGGCTCTCCCGCGACCTCGACTTCTCCCTCGACACCCCGTGGCGCGACCTGCACTCCGACGTCAAGGAAGCCGTGCTGCGCGGAGAGAACTACAAGGTCACCGTCAAGTGGAAGAACCGCTACGGCCGTGAGATGCGCTATGCCTCCGGCTTCGAGGGCGTGGTGCCGTACATCGAGCGGCAGTACCTGCAGGCCGAGTCCGACACGCAGCGCAGCCGGTGGGGCGAGTACCTCCGCGAGGTGCCGTGCCCGGTCTGCAACGGCGACCGTCTCAAGCCCGAGGTGCTGGCCGTGCAGGTGCACGGTCACTCCATCGCCGAGGTCTCGCACCTCAGCCTCGCGGACGCCCGCGGCTTCATGGAGAAGCTGCAGCTCACCGACCGGGAGGCCAAGATCGCCGCACAGGTGCTCCGTGAGATCCGCCTGCGCCTCGACTTCCTGCTCCAGGTCGGTCTGTCGTACCTCAACCTCAGCCGTTCGGCGGGCTCGCTGTCGGGTGGTGAGGCCCAGCGCATCCGCCTCGCCACGCAGATCGGCTCCGGTCTGACCGGCGTGCTCTACGTCCTCGACGAGCCGTCGATCGGACTGCACCAGCGCGACAACCGCCGACTCATCGAGACGCTGCTCACGCTGCGCGATCTCGGCAACACCCTGATCGTCGTCGAGCACGACGAGGAGACGATCGAGGCCGCGGACTGGGTGGTCGACATCGGCCCCGGCGCGGGTGTGAACGGCGGAGCGGTGGTCCACTCCGGGCCGTACTCCGCGCTTCTCGCCGACACCGACTCCATGACCGGCGATTACCTCTCGGGCCGTCGCGAGATCCCGATGCCGGCGAAGCGCCGGAAGATCGACAAGAAGCGCATGCTGAGCGTCGTGGGCGCGCGCGCCAACAACCTCCGCAACGTCACGGCCGACTTCCCGCTCGGTGTCCTCACCGCGGTCACCGGCGTCAGCGGATCCGGGAAGTCGTCCCTCGTGAACGACATCCTGTATCAGGTGCTCGCGTCGCGGCTCAACGGGGCCCGGACGGTGCCGGGCAAGCACACACGCGTGACCGGGCTCGACAACCTCGACAAGGTCGTGCACGTCGACCAGGCGCCGATCGGCCGCACCCCGCGATCGAACCCGGCGACCTACACCGGCGTCTTCGACCGCATCCGCACGCTCTTCAGCGAGACCCCCGAGGCGAAGGTCCGCGGTTACCAGCCCGGACGCTTCAGCTTCAACGTCAAGGGCGGACGCTGCGAGGCCTGCTCGGGTGACGGCACGATCAAGATCGAGATGAACTTCCTCCCGGACGTGTACGTGGACTGCGAGGTGTGCCACGGCAAGCGGTACAACCGCGACACCCTGGCCGTGCACTACAAGGGCAAGAACATCGCCGAGGTGCTGGAGATGCCCATCGAGGAGGCGGCCGAGTTCTTCGAGCCGATCCAGGCCATTCACCGCTACATGAAGACCCTGGTCGACGTGGGGCTGGGATACGTGCGCCTCGGGCAGTCGGCGACGACGCTCTCCGGCGGTGAGGCGCAGCGCGTGAAGCTCGCGACCGAGCTCCAGCGCCGCAGCAACGGTCGGAGCATCTACGTGCTCGACGAGCCGACGACGGGTCTGCACTTCGAAGACGTGCGCAAGCTCCTCGAGGTGCTGAACGGTCTGGTCGACAAGGGCAACACGGTCATCGTGATCGAGCACAACCTCGACGTGATCAAGTCGGCCGACTGGGTGATCGACCTGGGTCCGGAGGGCGGTTCCGGCGGCGGCACGATCCTCGCCACCGGCACGCCGGAGCAGATCGCGCGGGTCGAGGAGAGCCACACCGGCCAGTTCCTCGCCGAGATCCTGGGTGAGGGGCGCTCTGCGCGGAAGGCCAGCTGATGGCCGACGTGCTGCCGTACAAGCCCCGGGCGGGCGAGATCCCGACCGACCCGGGGGTGTACCGGTTCCGCGACGCCAACGGACGGGTGCTGTACGTCGGGAAGGCGAAGAACCTCCGTCAACGGCTGTCGAACTACTTCGCTCCGTTGCGGACCCTGCACGAACGCACGCGCCGGATGGTGACGACGGCCGCGTCCGTCGAGTGGACGGTCGTGCCCACCGACGTCGACTCTCTGCAGCTCGAGTACATGTGGATCAAGGAGTTCGATCCGCCGTTCAACGTCAAGTACCGGGACGACAAGTCGTACCCGTTCATGGCGGTCACGCTGGGGGACGAGGCCCCGCGGGTGCTGGTCACCCGCAACCGGAAGATCCCCGGGGCCCGCTACTTCGGTCCCTATCCGAAGGTCTGGGCGGTGCACGAGACCATCGACCTGATGATCAAGGCGTTCCCGATCCGCACCTGCAGCGACGCGAGCTACAAGCGGGCGATGCAGACCGGACGGCCGTGCTTCCCCGGGCAGATCGGCAAGTGCGGCGGGCCGTGCTCGATGACGGTGTCGATCGAGGAGCATCGCGCCATGGTCGACGATTTCGTCGCGTTCATGGCGGGCGGTGACGAACGCTTCACCCGCGAGCTCACGCAGCGCATGCTCGCCGCGTCGGCGGCCATGGACTACGAAGCGGCCGCGAAGTACCGCGACAAGCTCTCGGCGATCGAGGCCGTGCTCGGCAAGAGCGCCCTCGTCCTCCCCGCCGACGAGGACGCCGACCTGTTCGGCATCGCCGAGGACGAGCTCGCCGCCGCCGTGCAGCACTTCGTCATCCGCGGCGGTCGTGTCCGAGGGGTCCGGGCCCTGACGATCGAGAAGGAGATCGACATCTCGGGCGGCGACCTCGTGGAGCAGGTCCTCCAGCAGGCATACGGCGAGGCCCAGGACGTGCCGCGCCGCATCCTCGTCCCCGTGCTTCCCGACGACGCCTCCGAGCTGGAGGTGTGGCTGCGCGGACGCCGGGGCCGGAAGGTCGAGATCGCGGTGGCGCACCGCGGCCAGCGCGCCGACCTCATGCGCACGGCCACCCTGAACGCCCAGCAGGCGCTGATCAGGCACAAGACGCGTCGGACGAGCGACTACGTCGCGCGCACGCAAGCGCTCACCGATCTCCAAGAGGCGCTGGGGATGGAGGAGGCGCCGCTCCGGATCGAGTGCTTCGACATCTCGCACCTCGGGGGCACGAACGTGGTGGCGTCCATGGTCGTGTTCGAGGACGGGCTGCCGCGCAAGGACCAGTACCGCACGTTCAACATCGCGGAGACCACCGACGACACCGACTCGATGTATCAGGTGCTGCGTCGTCGGCTCGCCTACCTCGACCGCCCGGAAGAACAGGAGACCGTCGACCCCACCACCGACGAGGTGGTCGCGGAAGACGTCGGCGAGGCGGGGGTGCGCCGGAAGCCCCGGTTCGCCTACCCGCCGCAGCTGCTGCTCGTCGACGGCGGTCAGCCGCAGGTCGAGGCCGCCGCGCGGGCCCTTCGCGACGCCGGACACACGGAGATCGCCGTCTGCGGCATCGCCAAGCGTCTGGAGGAGATCTGGTTGCCGGGAGACGACTTCCCGGTCATCCTGCCGCGGACCAGCGAGTCCCTCTACCTGCTCCAGCGCCTTCGCGACGAAGCGCATCGGTTCGCCATCACGCACCAGCGGAAGAAGCGCAAGAAGGACATCACGACGGTGCTCGCCGAGGTCCCGGGCCTCGGCGCTTCCCGGATCAAGGTCCTCCTCAAGCACTTCGGCTCGGTCACCGCGCTGCGCGCCGCCGAACCTCAGCAGATCCAGGAGGTCCAGGGGATCGGTCCGGTGCTCGCCCAGAACATCCATACGCACCTGTCCACTCGCTAGGCTGGGAGGCCGAGGGGGAGAAGGAGCAGTGAGCGATGTCTGACGGGGAACAGGGCGAATTCCTCATCGTCACCGGGATGTCCGGCGCGGGTCGGACGACAGTGGCGAACGCGCTGGAGGATCTGAGCTGGTACGTCGTCGACAACCTGCCGCCGCAGATCCTCCGACCGCTGCTCGATCTCACGGGTATGGGGGGAGACTCGCTGCCGAAGGTCGCCGCGGTGGTCGACGTGCGAGGACGCAACCTCTTCGACGACTTCCCGGGGGTCGCTCGCGTGCTGCGTACACGCGGATCCATCCGCGTGCTCTTCCTCGACGCCTCGGACGACGTCCTCGTCCGTCGCTTCGAGGCCGTGCGGCGCCCGCATCCACTGCAGGGCGACGGCACCCTCCTCGACGGCATCCGCACCGAGCGCGCCCGGCTCGCCCCGATCCGCGAGGCCGCGGATCTCGTGATCGACACCTCGGCGTTGAACATCCACCAGCTCGCGACCAAGGTCTCCGACATCTTCTCGGAGGAGGGCGAGGCGCGACACCGGGTCACCCTGCTCAGCTTCGGCTTCAAGTACGGTCTGCCCACCGACGTCGACGTGGTGGCCGACATGCGATTCCTCCCCAACCCGTACTGGAACGAAGACCTGCGGGGCCTCACCGGACAGGACGAGACGGTACGCGAGTACGTGCTCTCCCGGGACGGCGCGGAGGAGTTCCTCGACGCCTACGCGAAGGCTCTCGTGCCCGTCCTCGAGGGGTACCAGCGCGAGAACAAGAGCCACTCCACGATCGCCATCGGGTGCACGGGAGGCAAGCACCGTTCGGTCGCCATGTCCGAGGAGCTCGCCCGTCGACTGGCGGGGATCCCGGGCGTCGCGGTCAACGTCCGCCACCGTGACCTCGGCAGGGAATAGGCCCCCGAGCGAGTAAGCTGGAGGTTTGCGTCGCGACCCGGCGCGTGAACGTGAAGGAGTCTCGTGGCACTAACCACCGACGT
Source organism: Microbacterium sp. NPDC091676 (assembly GCF_044756645.1). Lineage (NCBI taxonomy): Bacteria > Bacillati > Actinomycetota > Actinomycetes > Micrococcales > Microbacteriaceae > Microbacterium > Microbacterium sp. NPDC091676. The sequence goes on from NZ_JBIVTI010000001.1 coordinate 177,334, forward strand.
CAAGGCTGAGCTCGTCAGCATCCGCAATGCACCCCCGACGGTGCGCGTCGCTGAGGTGACGGCCATCCTCCGGTTCGCCGGTGGTCTGCACTCCATCGCCGGCCGTGTGGCGGTGGAAGCGGAGGTCGATGCCGAGACCCTCGCCCGCCGTGTGGCCCGTGACCTCGCCGAGATCTACGGCGTCCGTCCGGAGATCGCCCAGGTACAGTCGAGCACCGCCAACGACGGCGCCCGCTGGGCCGTGCGCGTCATCGCGCAGGGGGAGACCCTGGCCCGCCAGACCGGACTGCTCGACCAGCGTCGCCGCCCGGTCCGCGGACTCCCGAACCGCCTCACCACGGGTTCCCGTGCGGAGGTCGCCGGTCTCTGGCGCGGGGCGTTCCTCGCCGCGGGGACGCTCAGCGAGCCGGGCCGCTCCGCCATGCTCGAGGTCGCCTGCCCGTCGTCGGAGGCCGCCATGGCGCTCGTGGGTGCCGCTCACCGTCTCGGGGTCGCCGCGAAGGCCCGCGAGGTCCGCGGGCTTCCCCGCGTGGTCGTCCGCGAGGGCGAGGCCATCCGCACCATCCTCAGCGAGATGGGCGCCCAGCGCACCGCCCTCGCCTGGGAAGAGCTGCGACAGCGCCGCGAGGTGCGCGCCGGCGTGAACCGCCTCGTCAACTTCGACGACGCGAACCTGCGCCGTTCCGCGCAGGCGGCCGTGGCGGCATGCGCCCGCGTCGAGCGCGCTCTGGAGATCCTGGCCGACGAGGTGCCCGACCACCTCCGTGTCGCCGGCGAGCTCCGCCTCGCGCACCGCGACGCCAGCCTCGACGAGCTGGGACACCACGCCGACCCTCCGCTCACCAAGGACGCCGTGGCCGGCCGCATCCGCCGCCTGCTGGCGATGGCGGACAAGCGCGCGCAGCAGGAGGGCATCCCGGGGACCGAGGCCGCCGTCCCCGCCGGGCTCGACGTCTGACCCGGGTGACGCCGCCCTGGACGGCGTGTCAACCCCCGGAAGGATCCGGACACCCGAGGCGTTGTCGTCAGTAGGATGAAAGTCGTCCGCTCTCCGTCGCACATCGGCGACGCGGAGCATCGGCAAGCGCCGCGGCGCGGCGCGGATTGGATGAATGCGATATGGCAACCTACACGCTCCCCGACCTTCCCTACGACTTCGCCGCTCTCGAGCCGCACATCAGCGGCAAGATCATGGAGCTGCACCACGACAAGCACCACGCGACGTATGTCGCGGGCGCCAACACCGCGCTGGAGCAGCTGGCCGAGGCCCGCGAGAGCGGCAACCTCGCGAACGTGAACAAGCTCGAGAAGGACCTCGCGTTCAACCTCGGCGGACACGTCAACCACTCGATCTTCTGGACCAACCTCTCGCCGAACGGCGGCGGCCAGCCCGAGGGCGAGCTCAAGGCGGCCATCGACGAGTACTTCGGCTCCTTCGAGAAGTTCCAGGCGCACTTCACCGCCGCTGCCACCGGGATCCAGGGTTCCGGCTGGGCCGTCCTGAGCTGGGACTCGATCGGCTCGCGCCTCATCATCCAGCAGCTCTTCGACCAGCAGTCGAACACCGCGCAGGGCACCATCCCGCTGTTCCAGCTGGACATGTGGGAGCACGCCTTCTACCTCGACTACCTCAACGTGAAGGCCGACTACGTCAAGGCCGCGTGGAACATCGCCAACTGGGAGAACGTCGCCCAGCGCCTCGAGGTCGCCCGTCAGCAGACGAACGGCCTGCTGGTACTGTCGTAATCGGGTCGCGTCCCGGCGGGCCCACGGCTCGTCGGGGCGCCATCTCAGCCAAAAAACCCGCGCATGGCGCACGCTCGACGGCGGCGCTCGGCGCATGAGAAACAGGGAGACCTGAGTGTCTGTCAAGATCGGTATCAACGGCTTCGGCCGCATCGGACGCAACTACTTCCGCGCAGCTCTCGCGCAGGGAGCAGACCTTGAGATCGTCGCGGTCAACGACCTCACCGACAACAAGACCCTGGCACACCTGCTGAAGTACGACTCGGTCAGCGGCGTCCTCGACGCCGAGATCACGTACGACGACGACAGCATCACCGTCGACGGCAAGGAGATCAAGGCCTTCGCAGAGCGTGACCCGGCCAACCTCCCGTGGGGCGAGCTGGGCGTGGACATCGTCATCGAGTCCACCGGCTTCTTCACCAACGCCGACGCCGCGCGCAAGCACATCGACGCCGGTGCGAAGAAGGTCCTCATCTCGGCCCCGGCCACGGGTGACGACCGCACCATCGTCATGGGCGTGAACGAGGAGACGTACAACCCGGAGACGGACCACATCATCTCCAACGCCTCCTGCACCACGAACTGCCTCGCGCCGCTGGCCAAGGTGTTCAACGACGCCTTCGGCATCGACCGCGGCTTCATGATGACGGCCCACGCGTACACCGCCGACCAGAACCTGCAGGACGGCCCGCACAAGGACCTCCGCCGCGCCCGCGCCGCCGCGATCAACATCACGCCGGCCTCGACGGGTGCCGCGAAGGCCATCGGTCTCGTCCTCCCGGAGCTGAACGGCAAGCTCAGCGGCTCGTCGTACCGCGTGCCGGTCCCCACGGGCTCGATCGTCGACCTCACCCTCATCACGGACCGCGAGAACCTCACGGTGGACGAGGTCAACGAGGCCTACAAGAAGGCTGCGGCCGAGGGCCGTCTGGCCGGGTACCTGCAGTACAACGAGGACCCGATCGTGTCGAGCGACATCGTGCACAACCCGCACTCGTCGATCTTCGACTCCACGCTCACCAACGTCAGCGGCAACCTGATCAAGGTCTCGAGCTGGTACGACAACGAGTGGGGCTACTCCAACCGTCTCGTCGACCTGACCGAGTACGTCGCCGAGCGCATCTGAGCTCCGACACATGACTCTGCGCACCCTGGACTCACTGGGTTCGCTCGAGGGCAAGCGCGTCATCGTCCGTTGTGATCTGAACGTCCCCCTGCGGGATGGGATCATCACGGACGATGGCCGTGTCCGCGCCTCGTTGCCGACCCTGAAGACCCTCATCGACGCGGGCGCCCGCGTCGTCGTCTGCTCGCACCTCGGCCGTCCCGACGGCGCCCCCGACCCGCAGTACAGTCTCGAGCCGGTCGCCCAGCGGCTGTCCGAGCTGCTCGGCGCGCCGGTCGCCTTCGCGGGCGACACGGTCGGCGAGGCCGCGAAGGATGCCGTGGCGTCCCTCGAGAACGGTCAGGTCGTCGTGATCGAGAACCTCCGGTTCAACCCGGGGGAGACGTCGAAGGACGACGCCGAGCGCGGTGCCTTCGCGGCGCAGCTGGCCGAGCTCGGCGACGTGCTCGTCTCCGACGGCTTCGGCGTCGTGCACCGCAAGCAGGCGAGCGTCTACGACCTCGCGAAGCTGCTGCCCTCGGCGGCCGGCCTCCTGATCGCGACCGAGCTCGACGTGCTCGACCGCTTGACGGAGAACCCGGAGCGGCCGTACGCGGTCGTGCTCGGCGGGTCCAAGGTGAGCGACAAGCTCGGAGTCATCTCCCACCTGCTGCCGCGGGTGGACCGCATCCTCGTCGGCGGCGGCATGCTCTTCACCTTCCTGAAGGCGCAGGGTCATGCCGTCGCGTCGAGCCTCCTCGAGGAGGACCAGCTCGACACCGTGCGCGGGTACATCGCCGAAGCGGCAGAGCGCGGGGTGGAGCTCGTGCTCCCGACCGACGTGGTCGTCGCCGCCTCCTTCGCCGCGGATGCGGACCACGAGGTGGCCGCCGCGGACGCGATCGAGGAGACGGCGTTCGGCTCGTCGGGCATCGGCCTCGACATCGGGCCGGAGACCGCGGCGCGCTTCGCCGAGGTCATCCGCGGGTCGAAGACCGTGTTCTGGAACGGCCCGATGGGCGTGTTCGAGTTCCCGGCGTTCGCCACGGGCACCAAGGCCGTCGCGCAGGCGCTGACCGAGGTCGACGGCCTCAGCGTGGTCGGTGGCGGCGATTCCGCCGCAGCCGTCCGTCAGCTCGGATTCACCGACGACCAGTTCGGGCACATCTCGACCGGCGGCGGCGCGAGCCTCGAATTCCTCGAGGGCAAGAAACTACCTGGGCTGGAGGTCCTCGGATGGGCGTGAGCTCCCGTACCCCGCTGATCGCGGGCAACTGGAAGATGAACCTGGATCACCTGCAGGCGGTGGCGTTCGTGCAGAAGCTGCACTGGACGCTGAAGGACGCCAAGCACGAAGACGGATCCGTGGAGGTGGCGGTGTTCCCGCCCTTCACCGACATCCGCAGCGTGCAGACGCTGATCGACGCGGACAAGATCCCGTTCGCGTTCGGTGCGCAGGACGTCTCGGCGCACGACTCCGGTGCGTACACCGGCGAGATCTCCGGGGCTTTCCTGGCGAAGCTCGACGCGAAGTACGTCATCATCGGACACTCCGAGCGTCGCGAGTACCACGCCGAGTCGGACGAGATCGTGGCCGGCAAGGTGAAGGCTGCACTCAAGCACGGACTCTCCCCGGTGATCTGCGTCGGTGAGACGGCGGAGGACCTGGAGAAGTTCGGTGCCAGCGCCGTTCCGGCCGGACAGCTCGAGGCCGCCCTCCAGGGCGTCTCCCCGTCGGCCGACATCGTCGTGGCGTACGAGCCCGTCTGGGCCATCGGATCGGGCCAGGCGGCCACCCCGCAGCAGGCGCAGGACGTCTGCGCGGCGCTCCGCGGCGTGATCGCGAAGGTCCTCGGCGACGAGGCGGCGGCCCGCACCCGCATCCTCTACGGCGGATCGGTCAAGGCGGCGAACATCGCCAGCTTCATGCGCGAGCCCGACGTGGACGGCGCCCTGGTCGGCGGCGCGAGCCTCGTCGTCGACGAGTTCGCGGCGATCATCCGCTTCGAGAAGCACGTCGGCGTGTGAGTGCGGCGGGGCTCCGGCCCCGCTGCACCGTATACTTGACCGTTACGGGGGCGCTCCGGCCCCAGCGAAAGGCTCTTTCCGTGGCAATTCTCGAGTTCGTCCTGCAGGTCGTGCTGGGCATCACCAGCGTCCTGCTGACTCTCCTCATCCTCTTGCACAAGGGTCGCGGCGGCGGCCTGTCCGACATGTTCGGCGGCGGCATGACCACTGCGGTCGGCTCCTCCGGTCTCGCGGAGCGGAACCTGAACCGCTTCACCGTCGTCCTGGCGCTCACGTGGTTCATCGCCATCGTGGCGCTCGGCCTCATCACGAAGTTCGAGGTGATCTGATGGCTACCGGTGGAAACGCGATCCGCGGTACCCGTGTCGGTTCCGGTCCCATGGGGGAGCAGGACCACGGCTACCACGCCGACCGCATCGCGGTATCGTACTGGGACGGTCTCGGCAACGAGACGGTCCGCTACTTCGCCGCCGGTCTCCCCGAGGAGGAGATCCCGGAGATCATCGACCACCCGCAGTCCGGTCTTCCGGCCGGGCGCGACAAGGAGAACCCTCCTGCCGTCGCCAAGGCCGAGCCGTACAAGACGCACCTGGCCTACGTGAAGGAGCGTCGCACGGACGAGGAGGCCGTCCAGCTCCTGGAGGACGCCCTCACCCAGCTTCGCGAGCGTCGGGGTCAGTGACCGCCGACTGAGCGAGAGGAGAAGCCGCCGTGGTGACCACGGCGGCTTCTTCCGTCTCAGCGGCAGCCGGCGGCCGCGTCGATGTAGTTCTGCGGGGGATACCCGTAGGCCCAGACCCCGTTCGCGTCGTCCGTGAAGCCCATGCTGATCGCCCAGGCCGTCGCCCACTTCTCGATGCTGTCCTGGGTGGATGAGTCGTACATGCCCTCGCACTTCACGCTGATGGCATGGCCCACCTCGTGGGCGACGAGCGCCCTGCTGCGTTCGGCAGGCCACTGCTCGGCGACCGAGTCCGACAGCTGGATGACCGCGCGTCCCGGCTCGTCCCACCACCAGGTGGTGTACCCGCCCATGCTGCCGTTGTACCCGGCGCCGTTGACGACAGGGGCCCAATCGAACTCCAGCAGGACCCCGGGGGCGAGGGACCGTGCGAAGGCCTCGACCTCGAGCCGGGCGTTCCGCAGCGGACCGGCCTTCTCCGCGAGCTCCGCGTCCTCGGCCGCGACGACATCAGTGGCCGCCTTCTGCAGGGCGACGTAGGCGGCCGCGGCTGCGTCGTCGACCTCGGTGACGGCGCGCGCATCCGCGGCGGCTCCGCGCAGGGCGATCACGGCGGCGTTGCGGGTCGACGGATGCGCGCTCTCGAAGGCGCCGGCGGCCTCGGCCGCGGCGGTGAGCACGGCCACGCCGTTCGTCCGGACCGCGTCCACGCTCGCGGCGGCGGACGTGGAGGCGCTGTCCATCGACTCGGCGACGTCGCGCAGGATGCTCTGGTCCTCGGCGAGACGGCTCGTCGCGGCGAAGAGCTCCCAGAACCAGCCGGGTTTCGCCTCGTCGGCCGGAAGTCGCGTCGCGAGGACGTCCTCGGCCTCGCCGCCGGTGGTCTCGCCCTCCGCCACGGCGGAGTCCAGGGCCGCCCAGAGGTCCTCGGGAACGGCAAGGGCGGGCGCACCGGTGTCGACGATGACATGCCCGGCGTCCGTCGCCGCGATCAGGTCGGCGGTCCGCTGCCGGAGTTCCGTCTGCTGGGCGGTCACCGATCGGGTGGCGTCCTCGACTCCGCTGGCGGCCTCGTCGTATCCCTGGCTCGCGACGAGCTGCGTGATGCCGAGACCGCTCAGCACCACGACCGCGCCGATGGTGACGGCGAGGACGCCCCTCATCCTTCGCCGGTCGCGCGGCGGCCGGGGGACGCCGGACGCGGAGGAGAGGACGGGCGGGAGACGATGCCCACCCGGAGCCGGCCCCGTGGCGGTCGCGGCAACCGACGGCGGAGGGGCGGTCACGAGGCGCTCATCTCGGCAGGCCTTCCGGTCGGGAGCTGATCCTGTCAGCGTATTCGACCGAGGTGACGACGTGGAGGGGGTGACGGGAATCGAACCCGCGCAATCAGTTTGGAAGACTGAGACTCTACCATTGAGCTACACCCCCGGAACCGGAGTCCGGACTCCATCGATCATAGCGGACGGTCGGGCGTGCTCCGGTCCGTTAGACTCGATGGGGCTGAATCTGCGTGCGGATTCCCCGGGGCGTAGCTCAGCTTGGTAGAGCGCCCGCTTTGGGAGCGGGAGGTCGCAGGTTCAACTCCTGTCGCCCCGACTCGATCCCACGACCTTCCAGCCGCGTTCCGCGCGGAAACCACAAGGAGAACACACCAGCATGGCGAACAGCACCGTCGAGAAGCTGACCCCGACCCGGGTCAAGCTCACCATCACGGTCACCCCGGACGACCTCAAGCCGAGCATCGCGCACGCCTATGAGCACATCGCGCAGGACGTCCAGATCCCCGGCTTCCGCAAGGGCAAGGTGCCCGCCCCCATCATCGACCAGCGCATCGGCCGCGGCGCCGTCATCGAGCACGCCGTCAACGAGGGCCTGGACAAGTTCTTCCGCGAGGCGACCGCCGAGCACAAGCTCCGCATCGTCGGCCGCCCGTCGGCCGAGATCACGCAGTGGCCGAACGAGAAGGACTTCTCGGGCGACCTCCTCGTCGACGTCGAGGTCGACGTGCGCCCGGAGATCGAGCTCCCCGACTACGAGGGCATCACCCTCGAGGTCGACGCCGTGGAGGCCGACGAGGCCGCCCTCGACGCCGAGCTGGAGAACATGCGCGCCCGCTTCGGCACTCTCATCCCCGTCGACCGCCCGGCAGCCAAGGGCGACTTCGTCGAGCTGGACCTCGTCGCCACCATCGACGGCGCCGAGATCGACCGCGCCGAGGGCGTCTCCTACGAGATCGGTTCCGGCGAGCTCCTCGAGGGCATCGACGACGCGATCGAGTCGCTCACCGCCGGTGAGGACACCACCTTCCGCTCCGCCCTCGTCGGTGGCGACCACGCCGGCAAGGAGGCGGAGGTCTCCGTCACCGTCAAGGCCGTCAAGGAGCGCGAGCTCCCCGAGGCCGACGACGAGTTCGCGCAGATCGCGAGCGAGTTCGACACGATCGCCGAGCTGCGCGACAGCCTGCGCGAGCGCGTGGAGCAGCAGGGCGTCTTCACGCAGGGCTCCGCCGCCCGCGACAAGCTCGTCGAGACGCTGCTCGCGCAGATCGAGATCCCGGTCCCGCCGCAGCTCATCGAGGACGAGGTGCACAACCACCTCGAGGGCGAGGGCCGTCTCGAGGACGACGTGCACCGCGCCGAGGTGACCGAGGCCAGCGAGAAGCAGTTCCGCACGCAGGTGCTGCTCGACACGATCGCCGAGCAGGCCGACGTGCAGGTCTCGCAGGAGGAGCTCTCGCAGTACCTCATCCAGTCCGCGGCGCAGTACGGCATGGCTCCGCAGGAGTTCGTCGAGGCGCTGCAGTCCTCGAACCAGCTGCCCGCGCTGGTCGGCGAGGTCGCCCGGAACAAGGCGCTCGCGATCGCCCTGGGCAAGGTCAAGGTCGTGGACACCAACGGCAAGGCCGTCGATCTCTCCGACTTCGTCGTGACCGACGACGAGGCCGAGGCCGAGGGCGAGAAGGCCCCCGAGGCCGAGGAGAAGCCGACCGCGAAGAAGAAGGCCCCCGCCAAGAAGGCGGCCGCCAAGAAGGACGCCGACGCGGACGAGAAGCCCGCCGCGGAGAAGAAGCCCGCCGCGGAGAAGAAGCCTGCCGCCAAGAAGCCGGCGGCGAAGAAGGCTCCGGCCAAGAAGGACGCCGACACCGCCGAGTGATCGGCACGGTCGAGTGAAGAGGGCGGGTGCTGCGGCATCCGCCCTCTTTCTCATCGAGGGAAGGACGACAGGATGACGAGCTGGGACGACCGCATCGAGCAGGTGTGGGCGGAGGCCTCCGGAGAGGAGGTCGGCGACGAGACGATCGCCCGCATCGACGCCCTCGCCGCCGAACGGGGTGCGGACGACGCCCGGGCCGAGTTCGAGCGCGCCGGTGCGCGCGATTCCGCCGGCCGCCCGGCGGAGGCCGTGGAGCTGTACCGCCGCGCTCTGGCCCTCGGCCTCGACGAGGAGCATCGCCCTCAGTGCGTGATCCAGCTCGCGAGCTCGCTGCGCAACCTCGGGGACTACGACGAGGCGCTGCGGGTGATCCGCGCCGAAGAGGAGATCGCGGCGGACGGGCCGTATCGGGACGCGGTCGCGGTGGTGCACGCCCTCATCCTCGCGAGTGCCGGCCGGCCCGCGCAGGGCCTGTCGGTGGCCATCCTCGCGCTCGTCCCGCACCTGCCGCGCTACCACCGGTCGATGACGGCGTATGCGCACGAGATCGCCGGCAGCGACACCTGATATGCCGACGGCGAACACGACCTAGGGGCTGTGCGCGCGCCGGTAGATTCGAATCACTGAAACACGGAAGCAGGAGCTGACATGGCTGAACCCCTCGTCGCGACAAGCGTCTTCGACAGGTTGCTGAAGGACCGCATCATCTGGCTCGGCTCGGAGGTGCGAGACGACAACGCCAACGAGATCTGCGCGAAGATCCTCCTTCTCGCCGCCGAAGACTCCGAGAAGGACATCTACCTCTACATCAACTCGCCCGGCGGCTCGATCACCGCGGGCATGGCGATCTACGACACGATGCAGTTCGTGCCGAACGACATCGTCACCGTCGGCATCGGCATGGCCGCGTCCATGGGCCAGCTGCTGCTGACGAGCGGCACCAAGGGCAAGCGCTACATCACGCCGAACGCCCGCGTGCTGCTGCACCAGCCGCACGGCGGCTTCGGCGGCACCGCGAGCGACATCCAGACCCAGGCGCAGCTCATCCTGTCGATGAAGAAGCGCCTCGCCGAGATCACGGCGTCGCAGACCGGCAAGCCCGTCGAGCAGATCAACGCCGACGGCGACCGCGACCGCTGGTTCACGGCGGAGGAGGCCCTCGAGTACGGCTTCGTCGACCACATCCGCGAGCACGCCAGCGACGTCACCGGCGGCGGCGGCACGGGCGTCGAGTAAGGATTCGAGAGGACACCATGTACACACCCACGTTCCAGTCCGCCGGAAACCTGCCCTCCAGCCGTTATGTGCTGCCGCAGTTCGAGGAGCGCACCGCCTACGGCTTCAAGCGCCAGGACCCGTACAACAAGCTGTTCGAAGACCGCGTGATCTTCCTCGGCGTGCAGGTCGACGACGCGTCGGCCGACGACGTCATGGCGCAGCTCCTCGTCCTGGAGAGCCAGGACTCCGAGCGCGACATCACCATGTACATCAACTCGCCCGGTGGCTCCTTCACCGCGATGACGGCGATCTACGACACGATGCAGTACGTCGCGCCGCAGATCCAGACCGTCGTGCTCGGCCAGGCGGCCTCGGCCGCCTCCGTGCTGCTCGCGGCGGGTGCCCCCGGCAAGCGTCTGGCGCTGCCGAACGCCCGCGTGCTGATGCACCAGCCGGCGATGGGGGAGGCCGGGCACGGTCAGGCCTCCGACATCGAGATCCAGGCGGCGGAGATCCTCCGCATGCGCACCTGGCTGGAGGAGACCATGGCCCGTCACACCGGCAAGCCGGTCGAGCAGGTCAACCGCGACATCGATCGCGACAAGATCCTCTCGGCCAACGAGGCGCTGGAGTACGGCATCGTCGACCAGGTGCTCACCTCGCGCAAGCGCGCGTAGTCCGCACCCGCAGAAGAGGACGCCCGTCGATCGACGGGCGTCCTCTTCGCGTCTCCGGCGGATGCGCGCGGGAGGATGGCGCGAATGCGCATATGAGCAGATGGGTGCGCGAACGCTGAATCCGGCCTACCCTGGAAGAGGAAGGAGGACACCGTGGAAGAAGATCTGCTCATGGTCCGGGTCGCCGAGCTGTACTACGACGAGGACAAGACGCAGGACGAGATCGGTGGTCTCCTGAAGATCTCCCGGTGGAAGGTCGGGCGCCTCCTCACGCAGGCGCGGCAGCGCGGCATCGTCCGCATCGAGATCGTCCACCCGCGGGCCCGTCGACTCGGCCTCGAGCGCGAGCTCGTGGAGCGCTTCGGCCTCACCGACGCCGTGGTCGTCCCCTCTCCCGAGGGTGACGAGGGCACCCTGGAGCGCGTCGCTCAGGCGGCCGCCGACTTCCTGACCGCCCTCCGCCCTGTTCCGCGCACCCTCGGGGTGAGCTGGGGCAAGACGCTCCGCGCCGTGGCCGAGGCCCTGCCCGACGGCTGGGCGAACGGCGTCACCGTCGTGCAGCTCAACGGCGGCGTCAGCCTCAACCGGCGCTCGGGCGGGGCCGCGGGACTCGCGGTGACCATCGCCCAGCGCGCCTCCGGCCAGGTCTCCCTGCTGCCGAGCCCCGCGATCCTGGAGCACGTCGAGACGAAGCAGGCCATCGAAGGGGACCGCACCGTCGCGGCCGTGCTGGAGGAGGCCGCGGACGCCCAGGCGTTCCTCTTCACCGCCGGACCGTGCGATGCGACCTCCGCCCACGTCGAGAACGGCTATCTCACCGCCGACGATGTGGAGGAGCTCGCGCGCCGCGGCGCCGTCGGCGACGTCCTCGGACGCTACGTCGACGCCGAGGGCAACATCGTCGACCCGCAGCTGGACGCCCGCACGGTCGGCGTCTCGCTCGACCGCCTGCGCGGCGCCGCGCGGGCCATCTTCGTGACGGCGGGCCCCGCCAAGCACGACATCGCGCGCACGGTCGTGACCAGCGGCCTGTGCGGGGTCCTGGTGACCGATGAGACCACAGCACGAGCATTGTTGGAGGAACAGTGACGACGACAGAACTCAGCCGCAGGACGGCGGTGGACGTCCTCGGCGGTGAGCCGGACGACGCGACCCTCCGTCGTTTCCTGCACGGCCTCCCCGGCGTGGACGCCGTCGGGCTGGAGCAGCGCGCTGCCGGCCTCGGCACGCGCTCGATCAAGACCACGTCGAAGGCGTGGGCGCTGGACACGATCATCAAGCTGATCGACCTGACCACCCTGGAGGGCGCGGACACCCCCGGCAAGGTACGGTCCCTCGTCGCCAAGGCGAAGAACCCCGACGCCGCCGACCCCTCGACGCCCCGCGTCGCCGCGGTCTGCGTCTACGGCGACATGGTCGCCGGCGCGGTCGAGGCCCTCGGCAGCCTGCACGGCGACCCCGACGACGGCCTCATCTCGGTCGCCGCCGTGGCCACCGCCTTCCCGAGCGGCCGGTCCTCCCTCGCGATCAAGCTCGCCGACACCGCGGAGGCGGTCGCGGCCGGCGCGGACGAGATCGACATGGTCATCGACCGCGGCGCCTTCCTGTCCGGCCGCTACGGGCTGGTGTACGACCAGATCGCCCAGGTCAAGGAAGCGTGCCGCCGCGAGGACGGCTCGTACGCCTCGCTCAAGGTGATCCTCGAGACCGGCGAGCTGAACACGTACGACAACATCAAGCGCGCCTCTTGGCTCGGCATCCTCGCCGGCGGCGACTTCATCAAGACGTCGACCGGCAAGGTGCAGCCGGCGGCGACGCTGCCGACCACGCTGCTCATGCTGGAGACGGTGCGCGACTGGTATCGCGGGACGGGCGAGCGCATCGGCGTGAAGCCCGCCGGCGGCATCCGCTCGTCGAAGGACGCGGTCAAGTACCTGGTGACCGTCGCCGAGACCGTGGGGGAGGAGTGGCTCCAGCCGCACCTGTTCCGCTTCGGCGCCTCGAGCCTTCTCAACGACGTGCTCCTGCAGCGCCAGAAGCTCACCACCGGCCACTACTCCGGCCCCGACTACGTCACGATCGACTGATGCTTCGACAAGCTCAGCAACCCAAGGGATTGAAATGAACTTCCTGGAATACGCTCCGGCTCCGGAGTCCACGGCGGTGCTGAACCTCAAGGACAGCTACGGGCTGTTCATCGACGGCGAGTTCGTCGACGGCTCCGGCACACCCTTCCGCACCATCTCCCCGGCGACGGAGAAGGAGATCGCCGAGATCGCCTCCGCCGACGACGCGGACATCGACCGCGCCGTCGCCGCGGCACGTCGCGCCTACGACAAGGTCTGGTCGCGCATGAGCGGCCGCGACCGGGGCAAGTACCTGTTCCGCATCGCCCGTCTCGTGCAGGAGCGCGCCCGCGAGCTGGCCGTCGCCGAGAGCCTCGACAACGGCAAGCCGATCAAGGAGAGCCGCGACGTGGACGTGCCCCTCGTCGCGTCCTGGTTCTTCTATTACGCGGGGTGGGCCGACAAGCTCGACTACGCCGGTCTGGGCGCGAACCCGCGCGCGCTGGGCGTCGCCGGGCAGGTCATCCCGTGGAACTTCCCGCTGCTGATGCTCGCGTGGAAGCTCGCGCCCGCGCTGGCGGCCGGCAACACGGTCGTGCTCAAGCCTGCCGAGACCACGCCGCTGACGGCGCTGATCTTCGCCGAGATCCTGCAGCAGGCCGATCTTCCCGCCGGTGTGGTGAACATCGTCACCGGGGCCGGGGCGACCGGTGCCGCCCTGGTCCGTCACCCGGACGTCGACAAGGTCGCCTTCACCGGCTCGACGGGTGTCGGTCGCGACATCGCCCGGGCTGTCGCGGGGACGAACAAGAAGCTGACGCTGGAGCTGGGCGGCAAGGCCGCGAACATCGTGTTCGACGACGCGCCGATCGATCAGGCGGTCGAGGGCATCGTCAACGGCATCTTCTTCAACCAGGGCCACGTCTGCTGCGCCGGGAGTCGTCTGCTCGTGCAGGAGTCGATCCACGACGAGGTCGTCGACCGGCTGAAGAACCGGCTGTCGACGCTGCGTCTCGGCGACCCGCTCGACAAGAACACGGACATCGGCGCGATCAACTCCGCGGCGCAGCTCGCCCGCATCCGCGAGCTGAGCGACATCGGCGAGGCCGAGGGCGCGGAGCGCTGGACCGCCGACTGCGCGATCCCGGAGCAGGGCTTCTGGTTCGCTCCGACGATCTTCACCGGCGTCGAGGCCTCGCACCGCATCGCCCGCGACGAGGTGTTCGGCCCGGTGCTGTCGGTCCTCACCTTCCGGACGCCCGCCGAGGCGATCGCGAAGGCCAACAACACCCCGTACGGTCTCTCCGCCGGCATCTGGTCCGACAAGGGCTCGCGCATCCTCGCGGTCGCGGATCGGCTGCGGGCGGGCGTCGTGTGGGCGAACACGTTCAACCGTTTCGACCCGTCGAGCCCGTTCGGCGGGTACAAGGAGTCCGGGTTCGGCCGCGAGGGCGGTCGCCAGGGGCTCACCGCCTACCTCAAGGGAGCCGCAGCATGAGCAAGCGACTGACCGTTCCGAAGACCTACAAGCTCGCCATCGGCGGGGCCTTCCCCCGTAGCGAGTCAGGACGCACGTACGAGGTCGTCTCCCGCAAGGGCGCCTTCCTCGCCAACGCGGCCAAGGCCTCCCGCAAGGACGCTCGCGATGCGGTCGTCGCCGCGCGCGCCGCCGTCAAGGGCTGGTCGGGGGCGACGGCCTACAACCGCGGCCAGGTGCTCTACCGCGTCGCCGAGGTGCTCGAGGGGCGCCGCGCGCAGTTCGTCGACGAGATCGTGGCGCAGGAGGGCATCTCGTCCTCGGCGGCCACGGCCCAGGTCGACGAGGCGATCGACCTCTGGGTCTGGTACGCCGGCTGGTGCGACAAGTACGCCCAGGTGGCGGGCAACGCCAACCCCGTCTCCGGTCCGTACTTCAACATCTCGGTGCCAGAGCCCACCGGTGTGGTCGCCATCGTGGCCCCGCAGGACTCGGCGCTGCTCGGCCTGGTCTCCGTCGTCGCCCCGGCCCTCGTCGCCGGGAACACCGTCGTCGTGGTCGCGAGCGAGCAGTACCCGCTCTCCGCGATCAGTCTCGCCGAGGTGCTCGCGACCAGCGACGTCCCCGGCGGCGTGGTCAACGTGCTCACCGGTTCGCCGGCCGAGATCGCCCCCTGGCTCGCCTCGCACCAGGATGTGAACGCCCTCGACCTCGCCGGCGCCGGTGCGCTGGAGTGGGTGGACATGCAGATCGCCGCAGCAGACACGCTGAAGCGCGTGCTCGCCCCCGGTGACGTGGTCGCCTCGCCCGAGCGGATCGCCGCTTTCACCGAGGTCAAGACGGTCTGGCACACGAAGAGCATGGTCTGACGACGCGTGCGGATGACCGAGGGCCCCGTCGTGCACCCGCACGGCGGGGCCCTCGTCGTGCGCGCAGCGTGCGCGTGCCGCCGGTGCTGTGGTTTCATGGCCGGATGATGGCGATCTCCGGCGTTCGCGCCCGCCCTGGGCGTGTGACGCTCGTGCTCGCGGCGATCCTCGTGCTCGGCGGATGCGCTGCCGCGCCGGCTGACGTGGGCGCAGGAGAGCCGACGCCGACCGTGACGCCCACCGCCGCCTGCCCGCAGGTGGACGGCGCCGAGCTTCCGCCGGAGTGTGCGCCGTACGACCCGGAACACGCGATGGAGCAGAACGACCGACATCGTGAGCGGATGGACACGTCGGCCGAGGCGCGGGCGGCCGCCGAGCAGCCGGTGGCGGATCTCCGCGTGCGTCTCGAAGCGCTGCGCACGGAGAGCGCGATCTCCGTGACCGCCGTCGAGGGCGCCTTGCGCGAGGCCGGGCTCGTCCATCACGTCGCCCGGGGAGATGCCCGCGCAGTGGCGTTCGGGGCCGACGGTCCCGCGGGTGGCTGCGTCTTCGGAGAAGTGCGTCCGGACGAGGTCCGTGTCGAGGTCGGCGGATACATCATGGACGGTGGCTGCCTCCCCGCGGAATGACGGGGAGACACCGTCATCCGCCGGACCCGCCGAACGACTCGTCGCCAATGCGGCCCGGTGTCGTATGCAGCGGTTAGGCTCGAAGAACGATCCTGATCCCCCCGAGGAGGACGCGCATGGCCCGCATCGGTGAAAGCGCTGACCTGTTCAAGTGCTCGTTCTGCGGAAAGAGCCAGAAGCAGGTGCAGCAGCTCATCGCCGGACCCGGCGTGTACATCTGCGACGAGTGCGTCGAGCTCTGCAACGAGATCATCGAAGAGCGCATGGCGGAGTCGTCCGCCGAGGGTGTCGCCGAGTTCGAGCTGCCGAAGCCCCGCGAGATCTTCTCTTTCCTCGAAGAGTACGTCGTCGGACAGGAACCCGCGAAGCGCGCGCTGTCCGTCGCCGTCTACAACCACTACAAGCGCGTGCGCGCGCACGGCACCCTGCAGCCGGCCGAGCAGAAGGCCGAAGAGATCGAGATCGCCAAGAGCAACATCCTGCTCATCGGCCCGACGGGCTGCGGCAAGACCTATCTGGCGCAGACGCTCGCCAAGCGCCTCAACGTGCCGTTCGCCGTCGCCGACGCGACGGCACTGACCGAGGCGGGCTACGTCGGCGAAGACGTCGAGAACATCCTGCTCAAGCTCATCCAGGCCGCCGACTACGACGTGAAGCGCGCCGAGCAGGGCATCATCTACATCGACGAGGTCGACAAGATCGCCCGCAAGGCCGAGAACCCGTCGATCACCCGCGACGTGTCGGGTGAGGGCGTGCAGCAGGCGCTGCTGAAGATCATCGAGGGCACGGTCGCCTCGGTGCCGCCGCAGGGCGGTCGCAAACACCCGCACCAGGAGTTCCTGCAGATCGACACCTCGAACGTGCTCTTCATCGTGGCCGGCGCCTTCGCCGGGCTGGAGGACATCGTCTCGGCGCGCGTCGGCAAGCACGGTGTCGGCTTCGGTGCTCCGCTGCACGACAAGGGCAAGGACCTCGACCTGTTCAGCGAGGTGCTTCCGGAAGACCTCCACAAGTTCGGTCTCATCCCGGAGTTCATCGGTCGTCTGCCCGTCGTGACGAACGTGTCGCCGCTCGACCAGGCCGCCCTCATCGACATCCTCACGGGTCCGCGCAACGCCCTCGTGAAGCAGTACCAGCGCATGTTCGAGCTCGACGGCGTCCAGCTCGAGTTCGAGGAGGACGCGCTGCGCTCGATCGCGGATCTCGCCGTCGAGCGCAAGACCGGTGCTCGTGGACTCCGTGCGATCCTGGAGGACGTGCTCGGCCCGGTGATGTTCGAGATCCCGTCGGCCGACGACGTCGCCAAGGTGATCATCACCCGCGCCGCCGTCGATGAGGGTGCCCCGCCCACCATCGTGATGGAGCGCAAGCGCAAGAGCGCCTGAACCCCGCGCGTCAGCGAGCCGTCGACGGTGCGGCGTACCGACAGCGGACGTCGCGGTTCACGCCACGGGCAGGAGCAGGTCCGTGCGGAGCTCGTCCGGAGCGACGTCCGGGTCCGAGACGTAGACCTCGATCCACACGCCGCGCGGGTGCAGCCCCGCCTCCGCGGCGCGCGCGACCAGCCCGGCCCACCCGGCGCCGAGGCCGTCGTAGGAACCGAAGACGCTGCTCGCGACGGCCTGCCCGCTCGGCAGGGTCGAGGCGATGATGGCGGCCCCGTCGCCGGTGGCGATCGGGTCGGATGGCGGGGCCTGCACGGGGAAGCCGAGCTCCAGGTCGAACACGCCCATCGGGTCGCCGTGGTAGATCGCGAGTGCCGGGCCGGCGGGGATCAGCGTGCCGGCGGCGAAGGCGGCGCCGATCGCCGCGTATCCGGAGTCGAAAGCAGCGCGGAGGTCGGCGATCCGGATGCCCTCATGGCGGATGACGGCCAGGGGAACGGCGTCCAGCTCCAGGCTGTCCGCCGGGCCGAACGGGGCGTCGGGGAATGCGTCCATGCGCTCAGGGTCTCACGACTCAGGAATCCAGTCCACGGCGTTTCAGGAGCGGCTCGATCTCGGCGTCCCGTCCGCGGAAGTCGCGGTAGGCGGCCAGCGGGTCCTTCGCGCCGCCGACCCCGAGCAGCCGGGTGCGGAAGCGGTCCCCATTGGCGCGGGTGAGGCCGCCGTTCTCCCGGAACCACTCCACGGTGTCGGCGTCGAGCACCTCGCTCCAGATGTAGGAGTAGTACCCCGCGCTGTAGCCCCCGGAGAAGACGTGGGCGAAGTAGGTGGAGGAGTACCGGGTCGGAACGGCGGGGTCGTCGAGCCCGATGTCCGCCAGCGCGGCCGCCTCGAATCCGGCGACGTCGTGCACCGCGTCGTCGGCGGTGAGCCGGTGCCACGCCTGATCCAGCCACGCCGCGGCGAGATACTCGCTGGTCGCGTGGCCCTGGTCGAAGGTCGCGGTCTCCCGCAGTCGCTCCACGATGGCGGGATCCAGCGGTTCCCCGGTCTCGTGGTGCCGGGCGTAGTGGTCGAGGACCTCGGGCCAGAGGATCCACATCTCGTTCACCTGACTGGGGAACTCGACGAAGTCGCGGAACACGTTGGTCCCGGCGAAGTGCGGGTAGGTCACCGTGGCGAACAGGCCGTGCAGAGCGTGTCCGAACTCATGGAACAGCGTCGTCACCTCGTCGAGCGTCAGCAGCGTGGGCTCGCCGTCCCCGGGCTGCGGGACGTTGAGGTTGTTGACCACGACCGGGGCGCTGCCGCGCAGCCGGGACTGGCTGACGATCGCGTTCATCCATGCCCCGCCGCGCTTGGAGTCGCGGGTGTAGAGGTCGAGCACGTAGAGGCCCAAGGGGGAATCGTCGGCATTGCGCACTTCGAAGACCCGGGCCTGCGGGTGGTAGGCCGCGAGGTCGTGCCGCTCGTGGAAGGTCACCCCATACAGTCGGGTCGCCGCGAAGAACACGCCGTCCTGCAGCACGCGCTCCGCCTCGAACCAGGGGCGCAGGGCCGCGGTGTCGATGTCGTAGCGGGCGGTGCGCACGCGCTCGGTGTAGAACGCCCAGTCGTGGGCTTCCACGGGGAAGGGCTCCGGTTCGGTCTCGTCGACGATCGCCTGGAGGGCGGCGCGCTCGGCGCGGGCGTTGCGCGCGGACGGCGCGGCCAGCCGTCGCAGCATCTGCTCCACGGCCTCCGGGGAGCCCGCCGTCTCGTCGGCCGTGACGGAGGCGGCGTGCGAGGCGTAGCCGAGGAGGCGCGCGCGCTCCGCCCGGAGGCGCACGATCTCGCGCAGCACCGGACGGTTGTCGTTGCCGTTGTCCCGCGATCCGCGTGCACGGGACGCCGCCATGATCCGGTGGCGGGACTCCCGCACCGCGAGCCGGGCGAGGGCGGGGTGGCCGGTGAACAGCGGCAGCGTGAGGAGGTAGCGGCCGTCGAGTCCACGGTCGGCCGCAGCGCGCGCGGCGGACGAGAGCTCGCCGGCGCTGAGACCCTCCAGTTCGGCGGCGGAATCGAAGACCACGGCGAGGTCGTTCGTGTCGCTCAACAGGTTCCGCTCGAACGTGTTCGTGAGCACGGACAGCTTCTGGTTCAGAGCCGTGAGCTGCGCCTTCGCCTCGTCGTCGAGCCCGGCGCCGGCGTGCGTCATCTCGCGGTGGTAGCGCTCCACGAGATACCGCTGCTCAGGATCGAGGTCGAGCGCCTCACGCTGCTCGTACACGTGGGCCACGCGGGCGTAGAGGGCCGCATCCAGCGTGATCGCATCCTGATGGGCGGCCATGAGCGGAGCGAGCTCCTCATCGATCGCCTGGATCTCCGGTGTGGCATCGGCGGAGCTCACCGTGTAGAACGCGTGCGCCACCCGGTCGAGGAGCTCGCCGGACCTCTCCAGCGCCTCCAGGGTGTTCTCGAACGTCGGCATCGACCGTACGCGGGTGATGTTCGCGACCTCGGTGAGCTGCTCCGCGAACCCGGCGCGGAAGGCGGGGAGGTAGTGCTCCGGTCGGATGGCGCGATAGTCCGGGAGCCCGAAGGGGAGGGTCGACGGCTGCAGCAGCGGGTTCGTGGCGTCGCTCATCCTCCGAGCCTAGCCACCGCCGTCGGAACGCTCCGCGCTCAGACGGGTCATCACCTCGCGCAGGGCGTCGACGACGACACGGGCCGAGCGGCGTCGGAGGTTCTCCGGGCGCGCGAGGACGTCGATCATGCGGTGCGTGCTCACGCCGCGCAGGGGGATGCGGACGATGTCGCGATCGTCGACGCTGCGCGAGGTGAACCGGGGGAGCATCCCCAGGACACCGCCGGCGGCGACCACTGCCGCCACCGCGCCGTAGTCGTTGATGCGGTGGCGGACCTCGACCGGACGGCAGGCGACGGCGGCGACGGCCCGGAGCACGTCGTCGGGGGAGTAGCCCACTCTGCTCGTCACCCAGCGCTCGTCGGCGACCTCGGCCGGCGAGAGGGTGCGGCGACCGGCGAGCGGGTGTGCGGCGGCGACCGCGACGTCCAGCGGCTCGCGGACGAGACCCACGGCGCGGACGCCCTCGGTCGGCCACGGTGCGGAGTGCTCCATCCGATGGGCGAGGACGAGGTCGTACCGCGCGGTGAGCCCGGGGAACTCGCTCTGCGCGACATCCTCGTCCGTGAGACGCACGGTCGGGGCGTGCTCCTTCCCGGACAGCTCCCGCACGAGCGGGCCGAAGAGCGCCTGACCGACGCTGTGGAAGCCGCTGACGCTCACCTCTCCCGTCGCGGCGCCCTCGAAGTCGTCCAGGGCGTGCCGCGCGGCGGCCACGGCATCGATGGCCTCGGCCCCGGCCGCCGCGAGCACCTCGCCGGCGGAGGTCAGCACGAGCGTGCGGCCCTGACGGCGGGTGAGCGGAGCGGGGAAGGAACGCTGCAGCGCGGCGAGCTGCTGCGAGACGGCCGAGGGGGTGACCCGGAGCGCATCGGCGACCGCCGTCAAGCTGCCGAGCGCTCCGAGCTCGCGCAGGATCTGGAGCTGATGGAGTTCCACGGACAGAGTTTAGCCACAGCTACAGGAAAGGTGCAGAAGGCGCCGATTGTTCTACAGCAACGGATGCGATGAGATCGGATCATGAAGGCTCTGTTCACACAGGACGCCGGCGCCGGTCTCGCGCTCGTCGAGCGTCCCGACCCCATCGGGGGTCCGGATGAGGTCGTGATCCGCGTCCTCCGCACCGGTATCTGCGGAACCGATCTGCACATCCGGCGATGGGACGACTGGGCGGCCTCCGCGATCGCCGCGCCCCTCATCCCCGGACACGAGTTCTACGGCGAGGTCGTCGAGGTCGGACCGCTCGTCCACGACATCGCTGTCGGCGACCGCGTGTCCGGCGAGGGGCACATCGTCTGCGGCACCTGCCGGAACTGTCGCGCCGGACGGCGGCAGATGTGCATCCGCACGATCGGGCTCGGGCTGCAGCGTGACGGCGCCTTCGCCGAGTACCTCGCGCTGCCGGCGACGAACG
The DNA here is from genome assembly GCF_044756645.1 of Microbacterium sp. NPDC091676. Taxonomy (NCBI): domain Bacteria; kingdom Bacillati; phylum Actinomycetota; class Actinomycetes; order Micrococcales; family Microbacteriaceae; genus Microbacterium; species Microbacterium sp. NPDC091676. Next base: position 198,412 of record NZ_JBIVTI010000001.1, read on the forward strand.
TGTGGGTCCATCAGGCCGACGTCACCCCGGAGCTGGGCGCGATCTTCGACCCGCTCGGCAACGCGGTGCACACCGCGCTGCGCTTCCCGCTCGTCGGCGAGGACGTGCTCGTCACCGGCTGCGGTCCGATCGGCCTGATGGCCATCGCCGTCGCCCGCCATGCCGGTGCCCGCTTCATCGTGGGGACCGATGTGAGCGCTCCGCGGCTGGAGATGGCACGAGGGATGGGAGCCGACGAGGTCGTCGACGTCTCCCGTCAGGAGATCCGCGACGCGCAGCGCGCGCTCGGCATGCGCGAGGGGTTCGACATCGGCTTCGAGATGAGCGGCGCGGCATCGGCGCTCCCGGCGATGATCGACAACATGAACCACGGCGGACGGATCGCCATGCTCGGGCTGCCGTCGACCGGGTTCGACATCGACTGGGGCAAGCTCGTCACGCACATGCTCACCGTCACCGGCATCTACGGCCGCGAGATGTTCGAGACCTGGAACGCCATGGGGGCGATGCTGCAGACGAGTGCGACACTGCGCGAGGCGATCGGCCGGGTGATCGCCGAGGTCGTGCCGGCGCGCGACTGGGAGCGCGGATTCGCGGCGGCGGAGTCCGCCGGCACGGGCAAGATCATCCTCGACTGGACGGAGCTGTGATGTACGCCACCTTCAAAGACCATGTGACGCAGGAGCTGGCGGGGATCGAGGAGGCCGGCCTCACCAAGCACGAGCGCGGCATCCGCGGACCGCAGCGCGCCGAGATCACGGCCGACGGCGTCGAGGTGCTCAACTTCTGCGCCAACAACTACCTCGGTCTCGCCGACGACCCCCGGATCCTCGCTGCGGCCCGCACGGCGCTGGACGAGTGGGGGTACGGACTCGCGAGCGTCCGCTTCATCTGCGGCACGCAGGAGCAGCACCTCGAACTCGAGCGTCGGCTCGCGGACTTCCTCGGCACCGACGAGGCGATCCTCTACTCCTCGTGCTTCGACGCGAACGGCGGGGTGTTCGAGACGCTGTTCTCCGCGGAGGACGCGATCATCTCGGACGAGTTGAACCACGCGTCCATCATCGACGGGATCCGGCTGTCCAAGGCGCGCCGGCTCCGCTACCGCAATCGCGACATGGCGGACCTGGAGGAGCAGCTGCGGGCGGCCGCCGATGCCCGGTTCCGCGTGATCGTGACCGACGGTGTCTTCTCGATGGACGGCTACATCGCCCCGCTGGCCGAGATCTGCGACCTCGCGGAGCGGTACGACGCCCTCGTCTTCGTGGACGACTCGCATGCGGTCGGCTTCGTCGGCGAGAACGGGCGCGGAACGCCGGAGCTGTGCGGCGTCGCGGATCGCGTCGACATCTACACGGGCACGTTCGGCAAGGCGCTGGGTGGCGCCTCCGGCGGGTACGTCGCCTCCCACGCGGAGATCGTCGCGCTGTTGCGTCAGCGCTCCCGTCCGTACCTGTTCTCGAACACCCTCGCTCCGGCCATCGTGGCCGGCACGCTGACCGCGCTCGACCTGGTCGAGGGATCCGCCGACCTCCGGGCGCAGCTGCGGGACAACGCGGCCCTGTTCCGCGCCCGGATGGCGGAGGAGGGCTTCGACCTGCTTCCGGGCGCGCATCCGATCGTCCCGGTCATGTTCGGTGATGCGGCCCTCACCGCACGGATCGCCGCGGCGATGCAGGAGCAGGGTGTGTACGTGACCGCATTCAGCTTCCCGGTCGTGCCGCGGGGCAAGGCGCGCATCCGGGTGCAGCTCTCCGCCGCGCACACCCCGGACCAGGTGGAGCGCTGCGTGGCGGCCTTCGTCGCGGCGCGGGACACTGTGAGCTGACCGGATGCAAAGAAATACTTGCAAAGAGTTGTTTGCAAGCGTATCTTTGCATTCATGACGAACGAGACGCAGGTACGGACGCTGGATGCGGGGGCGCTCAAGGCGCTCGCCCATCCGCTGCGGGTCAAGATCTTCGACCTGCTCGCCTCTCGCGGTCCTCAGACGGCCAGCTCTCTCGCGGCCCTCGTGGGAGAGACGTCGGGATCCACCAGCTACCACCTCCGCGCCCTCGCGGCCCACGACCTCATCCGCGAGGTGGAGGGCCGGGGCACGGCACGGGAGCGATGGTGGGAGCGTCCGAAGGGTCGCATCGACGTGCCGGGACCGGACGAGCAGATGTCGCCGGCCAACCGCGCCGCGGCGCAGATCGTGACGTCGGAGTTCTTCCGACTCCGGCACGAGACGCTGATGCAGTACCTCAACCGCCCGGAGTCGGAGGTCCCCGAGGGCTGGCGCGACGTGGGCATCACCATCACGACCCACCTCGACGTCACGCCGGCGCAGGCCATGGCGCTGCGGCAGGAGATGGAAGATCTCATCGAGAAGGCCATCGAACGCTATCGTGGCCAGACCGGGCCTGACATCCGGCGGGTCTCCGTGCGGGCCGAGCTGTTCGACCTGCCGACATCGCCGCGGGCGACCACCGCCGGTGCGGGCGAGACGACGGAGGCATCATGACCGCCGCGACCCTGCACCTCGTCAGCCCCACGCGTACGGAGCGCGGCCTGCTGCGCCTCGCCGACCGGGTCACCGCCATGATCGAGCACCGCATCGAGCGGCGCGCACAGCGGCGGACCCTCGCCCTCGACCTCCTCCGTGAACAGCAGGCCCGCCGCCACGACCCGCACGCCGTGGATCATCTCCTCGCGCAGCTCGGAGCCCCGCGCCGCTGACCCGAGACCCCGGGTACGCGCCGAGACCCCCTCCTTCCCGCGCGGGAAGGAGGGGGTCTCGGCGATGAAGCGGGGTCTCGGGATCAGGTGAAGGGGCGGGCGATGACCTCGCCGGAGGGGGTCTGCAGGACCTCCCAGCCGGCGTCGAGCTCGGCGATCGCGCGGCCCTCGAGCCAGGTGAGGGTCCAGTGGCCGGTGAGGCCCTGGGACTCGACCTCGGCGATCGCGGGACGCAGCGCCTCGGGGACCGACGCGGGCGGCTGCGCACCCGCCGCCCAGCGCGTGCCGAGCTGCATCAGGAGGCCTCGACCGGGGCGAGCTCGATCGCGGTGACCGCGAACTCCTCCGCCTCGGTGATCTCGAGCTCGGCGATGCGGCCGACCGCGCGGAGGTCGTCCGCCGCCGCGCGCAGGGCCTCGACCTTCGCGGCGGGAGCGGCGATGGCGGCACGGGAGACCGGGGTCTTCTGCGATGCCTTCGCCTCGGTCTTCGCGCGCCGGATGCCGATGAGCGCCTCGCTCGCGGCAGCCAGCACGGCCGGGTCGCCCTCGATGCCGAGCTTCTCGGGCCACGCTGCGGTGTGCACGGAGCCCTCCTCGAACCACGACCAGGCCTCCTCCGTGGCGAAGGAGAGCACCGGGGCGAGCAGGCGGAGCAGCGTGGACAGCGCCAGACGCAGTGCGAGGGCGGCCGAGGCCTGGCCCACGTCGTTCTGGTTGTAGGCGCGCTCCTTCACGAGCTCCAGGTAGTCGTCGCAGAACGTCCAGAAGAACGCCTCGGTCAGCTCCAGCGCCCGGGCCGCGTCGTACCGGTCGAAGGCCGCGGTCGCCTCGGCCACCGCGCCATCGAGTGCCGTGAGCATCGACGCGTCGAGCGCATGCGTCACCTGAGCGCCCGCGGGCACCGGGAACGACAGCACGAACTTGGCGGCGTTGAGCACCTTGATCGCGAGACGTCGGCCGATCTTCACCTGGGTCGGGTTCTGCGGGTCGAAGGCCGCGTCCATGCCGAGTCGGCTCGAGGCCGCCCAGTACCGCACCGCGTCAGAGCCGTGGGTGTCGAGCACGTCGGCCGGGGTGACGACGTTGCCCTTCGACTTCGACATCTTCTTGCGGTCGGGGTCGACGATGAAGCCGGAGATGGCGGCGTTCTTCCACGGGGCGCGGCCGTCTTCGAGCGTGGAGCGCAGCATGGTCGAGAAGAGCCAGGTGCGGATGATGTCCTGTCCCTGCGGGCGCAGGTCGAACGGAGCGGTGAGCTGCCACAGCTCCTCGTCGCGCTGCCAGCCGCCCGCGAGCTGCGGGGTCAGCGACGAGGTCGCCCACGTGTCGAGGATGTCGGCTTCGGCGTCGAACCCGCCAGGAACCCCGCGCTGGGCCTCGGTGTAGCCGGCCGGCACATCCGTGGTCGGGTCGATGGGCAGCGCGGCCGCATCCGGGGTGAGCACGCGGTCGTAGTCGCGCTCGCCGTTCTCGTCCAGCGCATACCAGAGCGGGATCGGCACGCCGAAGAACCGCTGCCGGGACACGAGCCAGTCGCCGGTGAGGCCGCCGACCCAGTTCTCGTAGCGGACCCGCATGAAGTCGGGGTGCCAGGCCAGCTCGGTGCCGTGCGCGAGGAGCTGATCGCGCAGCTCGCCGTCGCGGGCGCCGTTGCGGATGTACCACTGCCGGGTCGAGACGATCTCGAGCGGGCGGTCGCCCTTCTCGAAGAACTTCACGGCGTGCTGGAAGGGCTTGCCGACGGCGGTCATGTCGCCGGTCTCCTGCAGCTTCTCCACGATCGCCTTGCGGGCGCTGAAGACGGTCTTCCCTGCCACGTTCTCCGCGTACCAGGCGCGCGCGTCGGCGTCGGCCACGATCGACGGGGCCTCGGCGAGGAAGCGGCCGTCGAGACCGATCGTCGTCATGTTCGGCAGGGACTCGCCGGCGGTGGTGCGCAGCTCGCGCCACCAGATGATGTCGGTCACATCGCCGAAGGTGCAGACCATCGCGGCGCCGGTGCCCTTGTCGGGCTGGGCGAGGTGGTGGCCGTGGATCTCGATCTCGGCGCCGAAGTAGGGCGTGCGCACCTTGGTGCCGATGAGGTGCTTGTGCGGCCCCTCGGGGTGGGTCACGATCGCGATGCACGCGGGGAGGAGCTCCGGACGCGTGGTGTCGATCGCGATGGAGCCGGATCCGTCCGCGAAGGGGAACTCGATCGTGTGGTACGCGGCCTGCTGGTCGCGGTCCTCGAGCTCGGCCTGCGCGATCGCGGAGCGGAAGTCGATGTCCCACAGGGTCGGCGCGAGGGCCTGGTACGCCTCGCCGCGCTCGATGTTGCGGAGGAAGGCGAGCTGGCTCTGCCGGATCGTGTCGTCGGAGATGGTGCGGTAGGTCTGCGTCCAGTCCACGCTCAGCCCGAGCTGACGGAACAGCGCCTCGAACTGCTTCTCGTCCTCGATCGTGAGGCGCTCGCACAGCTCGATGAAGTTGCGACGGCTGATCGGCTGCTGGTCGGCAGCCCGGCTCGACTTGTTGTCGCCGCCCTCGAAGGGAGGGGTGAAGTCGGCGTCGTAGGGGAGCGAGGGGTCGCAGCGCACGCCGTAGTAGTTCTGCACGCGGCGCTCGGTGGGAAGGCCGTTGTCGTCCCAGCCCATCGGGTAGAACACGGTCTTGCCGCGCATGCGCTCGTATCGGGCCTTGACGTCGGTGTGCGTGTAGGAGAACACGTGACCGATGTGGAGGCTGCCGGAGGCGGTGGGCGGCGGGGTGTCGATCGAGTAGACGCCCTCACGGCCGAGCTCGGCGGCGCGCAGGCGGTCGAACAGGTACGTGCCCTGCTCCGCCCAGGCGGCGTCCCACTTCGCTTCGAGACCTTCGAGTGCGGGCTTGTCGGGAATGGCGGACATGGAGGTCTCCTCGAGCGATGTATGCGGCACTGTGTGAGCGTGCCTGAGTGTGGGTGGTGCCGCCCAGTCTACCGAGCGCACGGGCGGGGCGCTCGACCCGGGGGAGCGTCCGGCGCGGCGCTGCGGCCGGCCCCTCCGGCGCTGGAAGGATCGGAGCATGACACCGCCGTCGTCCTCGTCCTCCCGTCCCCGTCTCGCCGACCTCGGTGTGCCGCCCGGAGCTTTCCCGCGCGGCACGGAGAACGCGATCACCGACGTCCCCGGTGTGCGGGTGGGGCACGCCACGCTGCACGGCGACGGTCTGCACACGGGCGTGACGGCGATCGTCCCCGACGCCCTCACCGCCGAGCGCCGCAGCCTTCCCGCGAACCTCTCCGTCGGCAACGGCTACGGCAAACTCGTCGGTGCCACGCAGCTCCGCGAGCTCGGGGCGCTGGAGACGCCGATCCTGCTGACCTCGACGCTGTCCGTGTTCCGCGTCGCGGATGCGCTGCTCGGGCACCTGCTGGCGACGCCGGCGCACGCACGGACGACCACGTTGAACCCGGTGGTGGGCGAGACGAACGACGGATTCCTCTCCGACATCCGTCGCCGCGCCGTGGGGGAGGAGCAGGTGGCGGCGGCCCTGGCTGCGGCCGCTCCGGGGGCGGTCGCGGAGGGAGGCGTGGGCGCCGGTGCCGGGACCGTCGCCCTCGGGTACAAGGGCGGCATCGGCACGGCATCGCGGCTGGTCGAGGTCGCGGGGCGGACGGCCACGGTCGGCGTCCTCGTGCAGACGAACTTCAGCGGCACGCTGCGGATCGCCGGCGTCCCGTTGCCCGCGGAGGAGCTCCTCGCCGATGCTCCGGCACAGCCCGTCGGCAATTCCTGCATGATCGTCGTCGCGACGGACGCCCCCGTCGACGGGCGGCAGCTCGGCCGCGTGGCCAACCGGGCCGTGTTCGCGATGCGCGGTGTCGGCGCCGACTACGCGCAGGGCAGCGGCGACTACGCGATCGCCTTCTCGGTGCACGACCAGGCGGACGGCGGTCCGGCGGCGGACGACGAGCTCTCGCCGCTCTTCGCCGCGACGATGGACGCGGTCGAGGAGGCCCTGGTCAACTCGGTGCTCGCCGCGGAGACCACCGTGGGCCCCGAGGGGCGGACGGCGCACGCGGTGCCGATCGACCGGGTGCGGGAACGCCTGGCTCGCGCCGGGGTCGTCTGAGTCGCGGCGGTCTCAGTCGGCGAGCGCGGCGTGGATGCCCTCGCCGATGCGGCGCATGGCGGTCAGCACCGGGCCGCGCCCGTCGGCGCCCCGGTCCCAGTTCGCCAGGACGGCGTACGCGATCCGGCGGGTGGGGGACATGACGATCCCGGTGTCGGCGCGGACGCGGGAGATCGTGCCGGTCTTGTTCAGCAGCCACACGCCGCGATCGAAGCCCCAGTGCGCGAGCGGGTCGAGGTCGAAGGCCGACGCGACCATCGACAGATCCATGCCCGCGCCCAGCCAGCGGCGCAGCGTGTCGGCCGAGGCGGGGGAGAGATCGGTGCCGTCGGCCAGGCGCGACATGAAGAGCACGAGCTCCGCGGCGTTCGCGTGCGACAGCGTCTTCGGGGCCCCGGGCGGGATCGGCCACCGCACGATGTCGTCGAGGGCGGAGGCGGTGTAGCCGAGCGCGCGGGTGTGCTCCTGCACGGTCGGGATGCCGATGACGCGGCCCAGCGTGTTGGTCGCGGCGTTGTCGCTCACCGCGCCGATGAGCGCGGCCACGTCGTACAGCGACAGCTCGGACGCCTGCAGCAGATACCAGAGCCCGGAGTCCTCGATGGCCTCGACCGGCCGTCGGATCACGCGCTCGTCGAGAGTCCGCGTGCCGGCGTCCACCTCGGCGAGCAGGCGGTGCAGGAGGAAGATCTTGCCGACGCTCGCCGTGTCCTGCACCGTCTCCGGGTCATGGCGCAGCAGCACCTCGCCGGAGTCGATGTCCTGGACGAGGATCGACCACACCGTGCCGTTCTCGTCGGGGAGCTCCACGTCGATCGCGCTCATGCGTCCTCCTCGTCTCGTGCGCGCCCGGTGACGTGCGCGCGGATGAGCTCGCCGACGGCGCGCATGCCGTCGAGCACGGGCGCGCGGAGATCGGCCGCGGAGTCCTTCCAGTTCGCCGCCACCGCATACGCGACGGCGGCCCTCGGGCCCCGCAGCAGCCCGACGTCGACGCGGGCGAAGCTCACGCTGCCGGTCTTGTGGCGCAGCACCATGCCCTGATACTCGGCCTCGACGTGGGCGAGGGGGTCGAGGAGGAAGGCGTCTGCGGTCATCGACGTGTCGGTGTCGGCGGCGAGCCAGTCCAGCACCCGTGCGCTCACCGCGGGGGAGAACGCCTCGCCGGCTCCGAGCCGGCGCATCACGTCGGACAGTTCCGCCGCGGTGCCGAACGACGGCGTCCAGGGCAGGTCGGGGGTGCGCTCGTTGCGGATGTAGTCGTGGAGGGCGGTGTCGCGGTATCCGAGTGCCGGAGCGACGGCCCGCACCTCCTCCAGACCGCAGAGGTGGATCAGGGCGTTCGTGGCGAGGTTGTCGCTCACCGCCCCGACGAGGAGCGCCGCATCGTGGACCGTGATGCGCTGATCGTGCATGCGGTACAGCAGCCCGGAGTCCTCGACGCGGTGCTCGTCCGGGATCTCGATCCGGTCGTCCTCGGCGAGCGTGCCCGCCTCCAGCCGTCGAGCGACCTCGAGGAGCAGGAAGATCTTGCCGATGCTCGCGGTCTCGCACTGCGTGTGCGGCTCGTGCTCGGCCAGGGTCTCCCCGCTGCCGGCGTCGACGAGCCGGATCGACCAGGTGACACGGGGGTCGAGCGGCGGAAGAGCGATCATGGCCGTCCCACCGTGAGGCGGGGCTCGTCGGCGGTCGCGTCCAGCACTCCATCGACACCGAGCGGGATGGTCAGGGCGTGCGGGTCGTGGCCGAAGCCCTGCTCCCACAGCACGGGGACCCCGGCGTCCTGGAACTCGTCCCGCATGAGCGCGTGGACGAGGTCGAGGTCGCCGCACTCGTGCCAGGAGCCGAGCACGATGCCCGTCGCCTGGGCGAGACGGCCCGCGCGCCGGAGCTGCGTGACGAAGCTGTCGAGGCGGTACGGCTCCTCGGTGATGTCCTCCAGGAACAGGATGCCGGGGGAGGGGACGTCCGCCTCCGGGGCGCCGAGTCCGGCGGCGAGCAGGCTGAGGTTGCCGCCCGTGAAGCGCCCTTCGGCGCGGCCCGGCGTCATGATCTCGGTCTTCGGGCCGATGAGCTCCCGCCCGCGCCAGGGTTCGAAGAGCCAGCGCTGCACGTCGTCGCGCACCTGCTCCGAATCGCGGAAGACGTTGTTCCCCGCCATCGGGCAGAAGAGCGTCGCGACGTCGAGGTGCGCGCGCCACGTCTCGTGCAGGGCGGTCACATCGGACGAGCCCGTGAGGAGCTTCGGTCGCCCGTCCCGGCGCAGCGCCCCGCGGCGCATGTCGGCCCAGTCGATGCCGTCGAGCAGGCGCAGGGCACCGTAGCCGCCGCGTGCCGTGACGACGGCGTCCACCTCGGGATCGAGCCAGGCGTCGACGAGGTCGGCGCGGCGGAGGTCGTCCGGCCCCGCGAGGTAGGACGCGCGCGGGTGCGGCGTGAGGACGTGCGCGCCCACCCGGACCTTCAAGCCCCAGGACTCGTAGTAGCCGACGGCGCGCTGGGTGTTCTCCTCGTTGCCGGGGCCGGACGGCGAGACGATCGCCACCGTGTCGCCGGGTTGCAGGGGAGCCGTGTCGAGATACGGCGACACCGCCGCCTCCGTCAGGACGCTCATGCCGTCTTCTCCTCGATGCGCGGCGCCGCGGACAGCAGGTGCCGGGTGTACTCGTGCTGCGGGTTCAACAGCACCTCTTCGGTGGGTCCGTGCTCGACGATCTGTCCGTGATACATCACCGCGACCGTGTGGGCGATGTTCCAGGCCAGGCCGAGGTCGTGCGTGATGACGAGGGCGGAGAGCCCGAGGCGGCGACGCAGCTCCAGCAGGAGTCCGAGGATCTCTCCGCGCACGGACGCGTCGAGCGAGGCGACGGGTTCATCGGCGATGAGCATCTGCGGCTGCACGGCGAGCGCACCGGCGATGACGACGCGCTGTCGCTGCCCGCCGCTGAGCTCCTGCGGGATGGCGCCGAAGTAGCGCTCCGGCGGGGTGAGCTCCGCGTCGGCGAGGCTCTGCGCCACACGCTCGCGTTCATCACCGCCGAAGCGCTGCACACGCAGCCCCTCGGCGACGGACTCGTACACGCTGTGCTTCGGGTTCAGAGCCGCCCACGGATCCTGCAGCACGAGCTGCACCTGCGAGCGGAACCGCGCGAGGTCGCGTCCTTTCGACGGGATCGGTGCGCCGTCGAAGAGGATCTGCGACCCGGGGTCGGCAGGCTGCAGGCCCATGAGTGCGCGGGCGAGGGTCGACTTGCCGGAGCCGGACTGACCGACGAGCGCCACGATCTCGCCTGTGCGCACGGAGAGGTCGACGTCGCGGACCGCATGCACGGGGCGCCCGCCGGAGCGGTAGGTGACGTTGACTCCGCGCGCCTCCAGCAGCACCTCGTCGCCGTGGGTGATCTCCGGCACCTCGTCCGCATCGCGGCCGTGCCGGGTCACCGGGGCCATCCGGGACGCCGGATCGCCGATCGTGGGGAAGGCGTCGGCGAGCTGTCGCGTGTACGCCTCCTGCGGGGTCGTGCAGACCGCGTAGCTCTCGCCGACCTCGACCAGCTCCCCGTCGCGCATGATGGCGATCCGGTCGCACGCCGTGGCGAGCACCGAGAGGTCGTGGCTGATCATGAGCATCGAGATGCCGCGCTCCGCCACGAGACGCGAGATCATGTCGAGGATCTGCTTCTGCACGATCACGTCGAGCGCGGTGGTGGGCTCGTCCGCGATGATGACCTCCGGATCGCACGCGAGGGCCATCGCGATCATCACGCGCTGCTTCTGGCCGCCGGAGAGCTCGTGCGGATACGACTCGCTCTTCTGCTGCGGCAGGTCGACGACGTCGAGCAGCTCCCTGACCCGTTCCTTGCGCGCCTTCTCGCCCTTCCACCGGTCGGAGGCGTGCAGCTCCAGCGCCTCCAGGAGCTGCCAGCCGACGGTGCGGACCGGGTTGAGCGAGTGCATCGCGCCCTGGAACACGATGGACGTCTGCGCCCAGCGCACGGCGCGGAGCTGCCCGAAGGACAACGTGGCGACGTCCTCGTCGCCCAGCAGCACGCGGCCGCTGAGCCGGGCGTTGCGCGGCAGGAGCCGGAGCACGCTCATGGCGAGCGTGGACTTGCCGGAGCCGGATTCGCCGGCGATGCCGAGGGTCTGCCCGGCGGGGAGGGTGAGCGAGACGTTGCGCACGGCCGCCACCTCGTCGCGGCCCGACCGCCCCGAGGTGCGGTACGTGATGGAGACGTCGTCGAAGATCAGGTCGGGCATCTCAGCGGCTCCTCAGCGTCGGGTTGGTGATGTTCTCGACGGCGCGACCCATGAGGGTGAACGACAGCACGACGAGGACGATGGCGATGCCGGGCACGAGCACGTACCACCAGTAGCCGCTGGTCGCCGCGGAGACGTCCATCGCGTTCTTCAGGATCGAGCCCCAGGACTGCAGTGTGGTGTCGCCGAGGCCGAGGAACGCCAGGGTGGATTCGGAGATGATCGCCGAGCCGACCGTCAGCGTCGTGTTGGCGAGCACGAGCGGCAGCACCCCGGGGAGGAGGTGCTTCATGATGATGTGCCAGTGCCCGGCGCCGAGGGCCCGCGAGCGTTCGATGTAGTCGCGCGACTCCACGGAGAGGGTCTGCGCCCGGACGACGCGGGCGGTGCCGGCCCACGAGGTCAGGCCGATCGCGATGATGATCGTCCAGACGCCGCGGCTCAGCACCGACGACAGCACGATCGCGAGGATCAGCGACGGCAGCACGAGGAAGAAGTCGATGATGCGCATCATCAGCCCGCCGAAGAAGCCGGTGAAGTGGCCCGCCGAGAGGCCGACGAGGGTGCCGATGATCATCGACATCGCGGTGGCGGCGAGGCCGACGAGCAGGGACACCCGGGCGCCCCACACCATGCGGACCCAGATCTCGCGACCCTGATGGTCGGTGCCGAGGGGATGCTCCCAGGACGGCGGGGCGAAGCGCTGCACGTCGACGAGCTTCGTGACGTCGAGCATGCTGGCGGGGGCGATCACGGGGGCGAAGATCGCGATGAGCGCCACGATCACGAGGAAGACGAGGCCCACCATGCCCGCCCGGTGCTGGGCGAACTGCCGGCAGAAGTCGACGAAGGCGGTGCCGCGGCGATGCCACGCCAGGGCACGGGGCGAACGGATGGTCGGGGATGCCGTGGTCATGCGCGCCTCACCCTCGGGTCGAGCTGACGGTAGATGAGGTCCGCGATGAGGTTCATCGCGATGATGATCGTGGAGAACACCACGAAGGTGCCCTGCAGGAGCGGGAGGTCGGGGCCGGAGATGGCCTCGAAGGTCAGCTTCCCGAGCCCGGGCCAGGAGAACACCGTCTCCACCGTGACGGCCCCGGCGATGAGGCCGCCGATGTGCATGAAGACGAGGGTGACGGTCGGCAGCAGGGCGTTGGGGACGGCGTGCCGACGCCGGACGAGGTCCTCCCGCAGGCCCTTGGCCCGCGCGGTGGTGAGGTAGTCGGCGCCCATCTCCTCGAGGAGCGAGCTGCGCATCACCATGAGGTACTGCGCGTACACGACCGCGACCATCGTGATCACCGGGAGCACCATGTGCGAGATCACGTCCAGGACCGCGCCGACCGGATCGGTGGGCGGGTTGGGGGAGACCATGCCTCCGGTCGGGAACCAGTGCAGCGTGCCGCCGAAGATCATCAGGAGCAGCAGCGCCAGCCAGAAGGTCGGCACCGACCAGAACACGAGCGACGTGCCGGAGACGACGCGGTCGAAGGTGGAGCCGTGCTTCCAGGCCGCCTTCTGCCCGAGCCAGAGCCCGAGGGCGATCGCGATGATCGCCGCCGTGCCGGTGAGGAGGATCGTGTTCCAGAAGTACTGGCCGATGAGCTCGGACACCGACGTGCGATAGACGTAGCTCGTGCCGAAGTTCAGGGTGAACACGTTGCCGAGGTAGTCGATGAACTGTTGCCACAGCGGCTTGTTCAGACCGAGCTGCTCGCGCAGCTGGTCGGCCTGCTCGGCGCTCATCCCGCGCTCGCGGGCGATCGAGGCGACCGGATCGCCCGGCAGGATCTTGAAGGCGAAGAATCCGAGGAGGATCACCATCGCCAGGCTGATGGCCGCGCCGCCGAGCTTGACCAGGAAGTAGCGGAGGGCGCCGACGCCCTTCGGCTGCTCCTCGGCCGCGGCGCTCGTCGCGATGGCGGAGGTGGACGGGGGAACCGCGTTGGACATGGGGGTCTCCTTACAGCGGACCGGGAGACGCCGCGGGGGCGGAGGCCCGCCACCCGCGGCGTCTCGCCGGACTCATTCGACGTCGGCGATGTTGCGGCGACGGATCAGGAAGAAGATGAGCCCTCCGATGAGGACCACCCCCACGACGACGCCTCCGATGAGGAGCCCGGTGTTCGTGCCGGTGCCGCCGGCGGTCGCCCCCTCGACGGGCTCGACGGTGAGGTAGCCCCAGTAGCCGGCCTGGTTGGCGATGATGCCGCCGTCCTTCGGCTGCAGGGTGAAGCCGGTGAAGCGGTCGGAGCGGTAGGCCTCCAGCGAGTTCGCGTACCAGGTGGCGACCTGCGCGGTGTCCGTGTAGTTCAGCGCGAGCATGTCGTGCACGATCTCCTGGCGCTTGTCGGCGTCGATCTCGGAGCGCTGCGCGGCGTACATCTCGTCGAACTCCGGGTTGCAGTACCCGTCCTGCGTGGTGCCGCCGGTGCCGTCGGTCGCGGTCGGCAGGTTCATGCAGGTGTTGATGCCGAGCTGGTAGTCGGGGTCCGGGTTGACCGACCAGCCGCTGAAGTACAGGTCGTAGTCGCCGGACGTGGCCTTCGCGCTGATCGTGTCGGAGTCGGTGGACTCGACCGTGATCTCGATGCCGATCTCCTTCATCCAGGGGACGAAGAAGTCGGAGATGGACTGCTCGTTCGCGTCGTCCGCGTCCGTCAGCAGGCGCAGGCTCAGGCGCTGGCCGTCCTTCTCGCGGATGCCGTCGGCGCCGGGGACCCAGCCCGCGTCGTCGAGCTTCGCCTGCGCGGCCTCGGGGTCGAAGCCGACGATGACGTCGTCGTCATCCGAGAGGTGCCACTTCGGGAAGGACGCCGGGATGAAGCTCGTCGCGAGCGTGCCCTCGCCGTCCAGGACCTTGTCGAGGAGGGTCGCCGTGTCGGTGCCGAGACGGATGGCCTGGCGGACCTCGAGCTCCTTCAGCGCGGCGTTGCCGGTGCCGTAGGGCACGTTGTCGCGCGTCTGCTGGCCGACGTTGATGCTGATCGAGTGGTACCGGCGGCCCTCACCGGAGTGCGTGGTGATGCCGTCGACGCCTTCGAGCGCCGAGAACTGCGTCGGGGTGAGGCCGGTGACGAGGTCGACGTCGCCCGCCTTGAGGGCCTGCACCTGGGCGTCCGAGTTCGTGTAGTAGACGTACTGGATCGCATCGATCTTGGGGGCGCCGCGCCAGAAGTTCCCGTTCGCCTTCAGCACGATGGACTGGTTGGCCGAGTAGCTGTCGAGGACGAACGGGCCGGAGCCGACCACGTCGGCGTCGTTGGTGAAGGTCGTCGGGTCGTCCACCGCCTCCCAGATGTGCTTCGGGACGATCGGGATCTCCGAGCCGGGGTTCGGCGCCTGCGGGGTCTTCAGGGTGATCACGACGGTCTTGTCGTCGGGGGTCTCCACGGTGTCGAAGTTGGAGACGAGGTTGCCGTTGGCGGTGCCGAGGGCGGGCACCGTCATCATCTGGTCGTACGTGTACTTCACATCGGCGGAGGTGATGGGCTCGCCGTCCGACCAGACGAGGTCGTCCTGGAGGGTGAAGGTCCACGTCTGGCCGCCGTCGGACGCCTCCCAGCTGTCGGCGAGGCCCTTCGTGGGGGAGCCGTCCTCGGCGTCGTTCTGCACGAGCGACTCGTAGACGTACCGGATGATGTTCGTCGGCGTCAGGTAGATCGAGATGAACGGGTTGAACGTGTCCACGAATCCGGAGGTGGCGATCCGGAGCGTGGTCTCGGACGCCGGGGATTCGGTGGCGGCGCTGACGGACTGCGCCTGAGCGGCACCGACCGGAGCGGCGATGAGGAGCGCGGAGGCGATCGCGGCGGCGGTCAGACTTCGCACGGTTCTGGAGCGGGGGGCAAGACGCATGGAAGGTCCCTTCGGGCGCCGCCCGGATCCACAGTGAAGCCGGGTCGGTGCTGACCATGCAAGCGGAAGACGGCCCCGCGGTCAAGACATTCGATGCGTATCGCGGAAGAAATCTGCCGACGTCGGGAAAGATCGCCGGCTGTCGAGGTGGTGTAACACGGCGGAAACACGCGGATGCCAGGATGCGCACGCCGGAACCGATCGCGGAGGCGTCGATCACGCGTCGCAGACATCCGGAACGTATCTCCGGCCGTTCGGGTCGGGCACGGGAACCGGAATCGTATCGTCACTCCGCCGTGACGGTGAGCACGGCACGCAGGAGCGCGATGCGCTCGTGCAGAGAGGAGCGCAGGAAATGCTCGTCCACCGCATGCGCGCCACCGCCTCGGGGACCGAAGCCGTCGACCGTCGGCACCCCGCGTCCGCCGAGGAGGTTCGTGTCACCGGCTCCGGCCGCGGGGCGGCCGTCGACCTGCTGGCCGAGCTCCGCACCGGCGGCGGCGATCCGTGCCAGGAGGGCGCTGTCCGCCGCGGAGGCCTGCCAGGCCGGCCGGGCGCTCAGGACGGCGACCTCGACGCGGGCGCCGGGGCGTACAGGGGTCAGCCCGTGGAGAGCGGCGAGGACGCGCTCCTCCGAGTCCGGGTCGAGGAAACGGAGGCCGACCTCGGCTGCAGCCTGCGCGGGGACGACGTTGGTGCGGGCGCCGCCGTCGATGACGCCGACGTTGCAGAGCACCGGGCTCGGCAGGGTGGGGTCGGCCACGATCGCGCGGACCCGGAGGAGCTGGTCCACGAGCTCGTCGATCGCCGAGACGCCGTGCTCCGGGTCGAGCGCGGCGTGGGCCGCGCGGCCGGTGACGGCGATGCGCACCCTGGCGCTGCCGCGGCGGCCGACCTTGAGGGCGCCGTCGGGATGCGGGGACTCGAACCCGATGGCGCAGGCCGCCCCCTTGGCCCGTTCCTCGAGCAGGGGGCCCGACACGGGCGAACCGATCTCCTCGTCCGCGACGAGCACGATCCGCACGGCGCGGCGCTGCGCGAGCGGCAGCGGCTGCAGGTGCCGCAGGGCCTCCAGCATCACCACGATGCCGGCCTTCATGTCGTAGGAGCCCGGTCCGCGCACGACGTCGTCCTCCTCGGTCCACGGCAGGTCGTCCGCCAGGGTGCCGACCGGCCACACGGTATCGGTGTGGCCGATGAGGAGCACCGGGTCTCCGGTGCCGGGGACGTCGATGACGAGATCCGTCCCGAGCTCGTGCGGGACCCGCTGGACGGTGCCGCCGACGCCGGCGAACCAGGCGGACAGCAGATCGGCGATGCGGGCGCTCGCCTCGACGTCGCGGCTCGGCGTCTCGAGCAGCACGAGTTCGCGCACGAGTGCGATGATGTCGTCGGAAGGATGGTCCGCGTCGCGCACTGCCGGAGGAGTCGTCACGGTTACGAACCGTATCTTGCCCCTTGATCGCCCCGCAACCCGCCGATAGCATCGCTCACAGCAGCAGGACTCCTCGATCTTAGGAAACGTATCGTGCCTCATTCTTCGGTGGCCGCCGATGTCGCCCACGGCTGCCGCGA
This sequence comes from Microbacterium sp. NPDC091676, assembly GCF_044756645.1. NCBI lineage: Bacteria > Bacillati > Actinomycetota > Actinomycetes > Micrococcales > Microbacteriaceae > Microbacterium > Microbacterium sp. NPDC091676. The sequence goes on from NZ_JBIVTI010000001.1 coordinate 214,926, forward strand.
ACTCACCCGGTACGCCGAGTTCCGTGAGGCCGCGGCGTTGTATGCCCGCGTGTTCGCCTACACGGAGAACGAGTACGCCCTCAATGCCAACCTGCTCACCGCCCTCGCCCGCAACGGCGGTTCGGCGGTCGGCGCGTTCGCCGACGACGGGGAACTGATCGGGTTCGCGTACGGTTTCGCCGGCTGCGACACCGCGGGCGCCTCGTTCCACTATTCGCAGGCGGCCGCCGTGGACGCCGCGTATCAGGGGCGGGGCGTCGGCCAGGCCCTCAAGCGGGCGCAGCGTGCCGTGGCCCTGCGCTGGGGGCAGCGGACGATGCGGTGGACGTTCGATCCGCTGCTCTCGCGCAACGCCCATTTCAATCTGAGCTCTCTCGGGGCCGTCGGCATCGCCTACGAGCGGGACTACTACGCCCGCCCCGACACCGACCGCCTGGTGGTCTCGTGGGACCTGGACGCCGCCGACCGGCCTTCCCGGCGATCCCTTCCCGTCCCACCCGTGCTCGGGCCGGACGACTGGGGGCGGGGCATGGCGGCGGACGACGGCACCTGGATCGCGATCCCGACCCGTCCCGGCGACCTCGACGTCGAAGCGCGCGCAGTGCTCCGGCGGGATCTGGAGCGGACGATGACCGCGGCGTTCCGCCGCGGAGACGTCCTCGTCGGGGCCACGCGCCTCGACGACGACACGGCGGTCTACCGCGCGACACCCGGGGAGGGCACGGCATGAACGACCACGATCACGACCAGGAGGATCGCGACCTCGTCTCTCCGCGGGACCGCTACGGCGAGCGCATCCGCACCAACCTCTCCGCCGAGAGCATCCAGGCGCGGATCATCGAGACGGAGCAGCGCACGCTCGCCCAGACCTTCGAGGAGCTCAGCCGTTCGGCGCAGGTCCCGCAGGCCGCCGCGCTGCTGCTCGGCGCCCGACGACGGTACGTGGCCGGCGAGGGCAAGGCGGCGGCGTACGCGCAGCTCCTCAACGCGGATCTCTCGGCGACGCTGTCGAACGTGTTCCTCGTCGACGGGCACGCGCTGCAGCCGCTCACCGTGCTCACGGACGTGCGGGCCAGCGACGTGCTCATCGCGTTCTCGCTGCGGCGCTACCGCGAGGAGACCGTCAGGCTCGGGCGGCTCTTCCATGAGGCGGGCGGTCAGCTCGTCGTCATCACCGACAGCGAGGACGCCCCGCTCGCATCGATCGCGACCTCGCTCATCCGGGTGCGCACCGGATCGGCGTCGTACGCCGACTCGCCGACCCCGGTCGCGGCCGTGTGCCATCTGCTGAGCGCGCTCACCACGGCGAGCGCGAAGGGAGCGCGTCGGCGGCTGGCCGAACGCGACCGGCTGGTGGCCCGCCTGGGTCTCTACGGCCCCGAGACGGCGCGCCCCCGCCCCGAGGAGGAGGCGTGAGGGTCGTCCGCGTCCGGCTGTTCGCCCTGCGGCAGGCGCTGCGCCACAGCTTCGAGACGAGCTCGCACCGCAAATCCGGCATCGAGCACGTGCTCGTCGAGGTCACCGATGCCGACGGCCGGACGGGCTGGGGGGAGATCGCGTCCCCGAGCGACCCGTTCTACGGCGCGGAGACCACGGTCACCGCGTGGGAGATCGCCACGCGGTACCTCGTGCCCGCGCTGCTCCGTGCCGAGGGGGAGGAACCGGCCGAGCTGGAGGCGTCGTGGGCGCGGGTCCGCGGGCACGAGTTCGCGAAGGCCGGGTTCTCCGGCGCGGTGTGGGACCTGTCCTCCCGGCGGCGGGGGGTCGCGCTCGCCGCGGCCCTGGGCGGGACGCGCGACGAGGTCGTCGCGGGGGTGTCGTTGGGCATCGAGCCGTCGATCGACGAGCTGCTCGCGCAGGTGGAGCTGCAGCGCGCCGCCGGCTACCCCCGCGTCAAGCTCAAGATCGCTCCGGGATGGGATGTCGAGCCGGTGCGTGCGGTGCGCGGCGCCTACCCCGACCTCGACCTCCACGTGGACGCGAACGGCGCCTACGCCGATGACGAGCGGGCGGCCGCGGTGTTCGCGCGCCTGGATCGCGAGGCGCTGACCATGATCGAGCAGCCCTTCGCGCCGCGGGATCTCGTGGCCCACGCCGATCTGCAGGCGCGGCTCGACACGGACGTGTGCCTGGACGAGTCGGTCGTCGACCTCGGCGACCTGCGGACCATGATCCGGCTGGGAGCGGGGCGGGTCCTCAACATCAAGGTGTCGCGGATGGGCGGGCTCACCGTCGCCCGCGCCGCGCACGACGTGGCGCGGGACGCGGGCATCCCCGTGTGGTGCGGCGGGATGCACGAGTTCGGCATCGGGCGCGCTGCGAACGTCGCGCTGTCCTCGCTCCCGGGGTTCCTGCTGCCGTCGGATGTGTCGGGATCGGACAAGTACTACGAGTCCGACATCATCGCCCCTCCGGTGACCGCGGTCGCCGGTCGCGTCGCGGTCCCCACCGGACCGGGCATCGGGCACGAGGTGCTCGCCGAGCGCATCGCCCGCGACGCGTCCCGTGTCTTCGACTCCTCCGCGGCCGAGGCCCCCGAGGCCGTCCTGACCGCGGGCTGACCGGCCCCGAACCTGCGAGAGCGGAATCCCATGCGCGCACTGCTGCTGTACCGGCTCGATCTCGCCGCCGAGGCCGGGGAGGACGGGATCCACCCCGTCGATCCGCGGGAGCCGATCATCCGGGCGACCGACCTCGGCGTCACCCGCGGCGACGGCGTGTTCGAGACCGCCGTGGTGCGCGGGGGCAGGCCGCAGGCGCTGGAGGCGCACCTCGCGCGGCTGGAGCGTTCGGCGCAGCTCCTGGGGCTGCCCGCGCCAGGCCACGAGCGGTGGGCACGGGCGGTGCGCCGCGCGGCCGCCGAGGTCTCCCGCCCCGGAGTGCTCCGGGGCGGGGAGATCGCCTCGATCAAGTTCGCGATGACCCGCGGGGACGAGATCGACGCGGCCGGCCCGACGGGGTGGGTGCTGGGCTTCGCAGGAGAGGATCCCGCCGGCGTCCGTACGCGGGGCGTCGCCGCGGTCGTCCTCGACCGCGGATACCGGCACGACGTCATGGAGACGGCACCCTGGCTGCTGCAGGGAGCGAAGTCCCTCGCCTACGCGGTGAACCAGGCGGCCCTGCGGGAGGCGCGGAGCCGGGGTGCGGACGATGTCATCTTCGTCAGCGCCGACGGCTTCGTGCTGGAGGGGCCGCGGTCGACGCTGATCGCGCTGCTCGACGGGACGCTGGTCACGCCACCGCCCGAGTACGGGGTGCTCCCCGGGACGACCCAGGCCGACGTCTTCGCGGGACTCGCCGAGATGCCCTCCCGCGTCGGTCCGATGGTGCGGGACGATCTGGAGCGGGCGGACGCCCTCTGGCTCTGCTCCAGCACCCGGGGTGCCGTGCCCGTGCGGGAGCTGGACGGCGTCGCGCGCGCTGTGGACCCGGTACTCACCGCGCGGATGAACGCGGTGCTGGATGGACGAGAGGACTGAGATGGTCGACGCGGACCTGCCGATCGATCGGGTGATCGACGGCCACAACGATCTGGCCTGGGCGAGCAGGACCCTGCTCGGCTACCGGGTCGCGGAGCTCTCCGGGGCGGTGGCGGCCACGCAGACCGACCTGCCGCGACTGGTCGCGGGCGGGGTCGCCGGCCAGTTCTGGTCGGTCTGGGTCGACCCCGTGCTGGAGGGGGCGGAGCAGGTCGTGGCCACGCTCGAGCAGATCGACTTCGTGCACCGGCTCGTCGACGCCCACCCGCAGCGCTTCGCGATCGCTCGGACGGCGGCCGACGTGCGTGCGGCGATGGCCGAGGGGCGGATCGCCTCGCTCATCGGCATCGAGGGCGGCGACCAGCTCGGCGGATCGCTGGCCGTGCTGCGGCAGTTCGCGCGTCTCGGCGCGCGGTATCTGACGCTCACCTGGTCGCGGACGATCGCCTGGGCGGACTCCGCGACCGACGAGGCGCGCCACGGCGGTCTGACGGACTTCGGACGCGAGGTGGTGCGCGAGATGAACCGCATCGGTGTGCTCGTCGACCTCTCGCACGTCGCTCCGACGACCATGCGGCACGCCCTGGAGATCACGACCCGCCCGGTGATGGTCAGTCACTCCGGCGCCTTCGCCCTGTGCGACCACCCTCGCAACGTGCCGGACGACGTGCTCGCCGCGATCGGCGCGCAGGGCGGCGTCGTGATGGTGCCGTTCGTCCCCACGTTCGTCTCGCAGGCCCGTCGCGACTGGTGGGAGGCGGGGGGAGAGGGAGAGGCCCCGCGCGTCGGCGTCGCGGACGTCGCCGATCACCTGGATCACGTGCGTCGCGTGGCCGGCGCGCATGCGGTCGGGATCGGTGCCGACTACGACGGCTCCGATGCGATGCCGGACGGTCTCGGCGACGTTTCGGGGTACCCGGCGCTGTTCGCCGAACTGCGACGTCGCGGCTGGTCGGAGGACGACCTCCGGGCGGCGGCGCACGAGAACGTCCTCCGCGTGCTGGAGGCGTCGGACCCCGACCACGAGGCCTTCCTCGCGGGCGGCGCAGGAGAGCCCGCCGCGGCCGCGCTCGTGCCGGCGGTCGACACGACGATCCGGGAGGGGGCGCTGTGACCCCGCGCGTCCTCGTGATCGTGAACTCCGCGAGCTCCGGCCCGCGCCGCCTCGGCGCCTGGCTGCGGGAGAAGGCGATCGATGTCGACGAGATCGTGGGAGCCGCGCAGCCGCTGCCGACCTCCCTGGACGGCTACGCCGGACTCGTCATGCTGGGCGGCGGGCTCATGCCGGACGACGATCACCGCGCGCCGTGGCTCGTCGCCGAGCGCGCGCTCGCCGCAGAGGCCATCGCCCGCGACCTCCCCACACTCGGCATCTGCCTGGGCGGTCAGCTGCTCGCCCACGTGGCCGGCGGCGAGGTCGCGGAGAAGACCGGACCGATCGAGCGCGGGGCGACCCCCATCCGCCCGACGGCGGCCGGGCGTGCGGATGCCCTGTTCGCGGCGTTCGGCGACGAGGCTCCGATGATCGAGAACCATCAGGACATGATCACGCGGCTCCCACCCGCGGCGGTGCTGCTGGCATCGAGCGCCGCGGTCGAGAACCAGGCCTTCCGGCTGGGAGCGCGGGTGCGCGGCGTCCAGTTCCATCCGGAGGCCTCCGCCGCCGACCTCGCCCGATGGGACGACGCGGCGCTGCGGGGGGAGGGACGCTCTCTTCCCGCGCTCATCGCGGACGCCGAGCGCGTGCACGATCACAACACCGCGGCCAGCCGCGCGCTGATCGAGGCCTTCGCCGACGAGGTGCGCGCGGGAGTCCCGGCATGACCGGGGAGGATGCGGATCTCCTCGTCACGGAGGAGACCGCCGCGGAGGCCCTCCGCCACGGCCTGGGCGAGCGCGCGCGTCGTGCCGCCCCGGCCGCCATCGCCGCGGTGGCCGAACGGGGGAACATCCGCGCGGTACGGACCCACGGGCATCCCCGCGGCGACGAGGCCGTGACGACGCGGGACACCGTCTTCCGCATCGCCTCGATGTCCAAGAGCTTCCTGGCCGCCACCGTGCTCTCCCTTCGAGACCGCGGCCTGCTCGACCTCCACGCGCCGATCCGCACCTATCTGCCGGAGGTCCGACTGCGGCACCGCGGTGCGGACGTGGAGGTCAACGGCGACCTGCTCCTCTCCAACAGGTCCGGTCTGGGGGAGGACAACGCCTGGGTGGACCGGCATCTCGGCGCTTCCCGCACGGAGATCGCTGCGCTCTTCGCGGGTGGGGTGCAGCTCGCAGCCGCGCCGGGAACCGTCTACCAGTACTCCAACCTCGGCCAGTCGCTGCTCGGCCGCGTCGTGGAAGCGGTGACGGGGCGGCCCGTGGAGGACGTCATCCGGGAGACCCTGCTCGAGCCCCTCGGACTGCGCCGGACGGCGCACGGGGCGGACGGCTACGCGCCCGGGACACTGGCCGGTGGGTTCCGGACGTTCGACGACGGCGCCACATTCCGCCCCGAGCCGTTCGTGGGGTCCGGCGCGCTCGGCTGCATCGGCAGCATGTTCAGCACCGTCGACGACATCGCGAGATGGATGTGGTTCCTCGGCTCGGCCTTCACCGACGACCCGCTGGCGCCCGACGTGCTGGCCCCGGCGTCCCGACGGGAACTGCAGCAGGCCCGCACCCCCATCCCGGTGCCGTCGGCGATGTTCGACGGGCGCGATCTCGCGGGGGCCGGCTACGGCTACGGCCTCTTCGTCGAAGACGACCGGCGGTTCGGGCGGGTCGTGCAGCACTCCGGCGGCCTTCCCGGCTTCTCGGCGCACATGCGCTGGCACGCCGCCTCCGGCGTCGGCGTCGTGGCCTTCGGGAACTCCGACGAGTTCGGCGCCCGGCGGATCGCGGGAGCCGCGCTCCAGCAGGTGCTCGAACGGACGGACGCCCCCTCCGCGGTCCTGCACCCGTGGGCGGAGACGGTCGCCGCCGCGCGCGCTCTCGACGACGCGATCCGCTCCGGACGGCCTGCCGCCACATACCCGTTCCTCGCCGACCATGTGCTCGACGACGTCCCGGCCGACGTCCGCGATGCCCGGCTGGCGGCACAGGTCCAGGAGATCGGCGGATTCCGCGCGGAACAGGACACATTCCCCGATCGCGTGGTGGCCGCGGCGACGGAGGCCGAGCTGCGCTGGCGGATAGCGGGGAACCGCGGCGACCTCCTCGTCGACATGCGGCTGGTCGGGCTGCCGGAGCCTCGCGTGCAGGGGGTGAGCGCGGCGGTCGTCGCGCCAGGGCGGACACATGTCGAGGGGGAAGGGGCCGGGGCCGCAGAGCGGCATCGGATCATCCTGCCGTCCCCCTGATCCCGGGACGGGCACTGATCGACCGGGTCCAAAAAACCGCCCTAGGATGGAGACATCCCGACCCGTCCGTTCTGAGGAATCCTCATGCCCGCCACCCCTGTGCGTCGCCTCCTGCCCTTCGCCGCGCTCGCCGCCGCCACCGCCCTGGTGCTGAGCGCGTGCGCCGGCCCGTCCACGGAGAGCGACGGCGGTGAGCTCGTGTGGTCGATCGAGGGCGCGAACCTGTCCGCCGGGCACATGGACCCGCAGGTGAGCCAGCTCGACGTCTCCGGCATGGTGCAGCGGGCGGTGCTCGACTCCCTGGTCTTCCAGGAGGACGACGGCACGTTCAGCCCGTGGCTCGCGAAGAGCTGGGACGTCTCGCCGGACAGCACGGAGTACACGTTCATGCTGCGCGACGACGTGACCTTCACCGACGGCGAGCCGTTCGACGCGGAGGCCGTCAAGGCGAACTTCGACCGGATCGTCGACCCGGAGACCGCCTCGGCCCAGGCGGCGAGCATGCTCGGCGCGGACTTCTACGCCGGCACCGAGGTCGTCGACGACCACACGGTGAAGGTCTCGTTCACGCAGCCCTATGCGCCGTTCCTGCAGGCGGCCAGCACCCCGCAGCTCGGCTTCTACTCACCGGCCGTGCTGGCCGAGTCGGCCGACAAGCTCAAGGCGGGCGGCCCCGACGTCACGGTCGGCACCGGACCCTTCGTGCTCACCGAGTACACCGCCGACCAGGAGATCGTCTACACGCGCAACGACGACTACGCCTGGGGCCCGCACGAGGCGAAGGCGCCGGCGTTCGAGACGCTGCGCGTGCAGATCCAGCCGGAGGCGTCGGTGCGCACCGGAGTGATCGAGAGCGGAGAGGCCGACCTCGCCAGCAACATCCCGCCGAACCAGGTCGCCGGTCTGGATGACGCCGGCGTGACGGTCGACTCGGTGGAGTACCCCGGACTGCCCTACTCGCTCTACCTGAACGAGAAGTACGGCGTCTTCGCCGACGAGAAGGTGCGGCAGGCGTTCGCCCGCGGCATCGACGTCGACGCGGCGGTCGAGGAGATCTACTTCGGGCAGTTCCCGCGGGCCTGGAGCGTCCTCGGCAGCACGACCCCGGGCTACGACGCGTCGCTGGCGGACTCCTGGCCGTTCGATCAGGACGCCGCGAACGCCCTGCTCGACGAGGCCGGGTGGACGGAGCGCGACGCCGACGGCATCCGCATGAAGGACGGCGAGCGCCTGTCCGTGCGGTGGATCGCCTGGACCCCGGTCCCGGACGACCGCGCGGCGCTGGCCAACGCGATCCAGTCTGACCTCAAGGCGATCGGCTTCGAGGTGCAGCGCGAGGAGCTGGAGCCCGGCGCCTACAACGCCCAGTACGAGCCGAAGACGTTCGACCTCACCGACTGGGGCTTCTCCGGCGTGGACGCCGACTTCCTCCGTGCGCACCTGCACACCGACGGCTTCCAGAACGCCTCGCAGGTGAGCGATCCGGAGATCGACGCCCTCTTGGAAGAGGCCGTCGCGTCGAGTGATCAGGACGCCCGCAACGAGCTCTACACGCAGCTGCAGCAGTGGAACGCGGAGTACACGGCCATCGTCCCGCTCTACAGCCCCTCGGCGATCACGGCGGTCGGCGAGCGCGTGCAGGGCCTGGACTACGACCTCTACGGGCGGCCGCTCTTCTACGATGTGAGCCTCGGCTGACATCCGGCGGCCGTCGTTTCGAGGGAGCGGGCGGAGTGATCGAACCGTGAAGGCGGTGCTCGGCCGTGTCCTCGGGCTCGTCGCCTCGGTGGTCATCGTGCTGTGGGGCGCCGCGACGGTCGCGTTCCTGGCCTTCCGGGTGATCCCCGGCGATCCGGTGTCGGTGATGCTGGGGCCGCAGGCGCAGGTGAGCGAGGCGGTCAAGGACGGCATCCGCGCCGATCTCGGGCTCGACCGTCCCCCGCTGGAGCAGTACGTCGGCTTCATCGGGCAGCTCGCCCGCGGCGACCTCGGCGAGTCGTATCAGCTGCGGCTGCCGGTGACCGAGGTCATCGGACGACAGCTCGGCGCGACCGTGCAGCTCTCGGCCCTGGCACTGGGGATCGCCGTCGTCCTCGCCCTCGCGGTCGCGGTCTTCGTGCGGGGCCGTGTCGGGCGCACCGTCGCCGCCGGCGTCGAGCTCGTGGTGCTCTCCTCGCCGGTGTTCTGGATCGGGCTGCTGCTGCTCAGCGTCTTCGCGTTCGGACTGGGGTGGTTCCCCGTCTCGGGCACCCGCAATCCGGCCACCATCGTCCTGCCGGCGATCACGCTCGCCCTCCCGGTGGCGGCGCTGCTCAGCCAGGTGCTGCGCGACGGGTTGATGCAGGCCGAGCGGATGCCGTTCGCGGAGACGGTCCGTGCGCGTGGCGCCGGGCCGACCTGGTTCACGCTGCGGCACGGGGTGCGGCACGGCGCCGCGTCGGCGGTCACCCTCGCGGCCTATCTCACCGGCTCCGTGCTCGGGGGCGCGGTTCTCGTCGAGACCGTGTTCGCCCGGCCCGGCCTGGGGCGGGTCACCCTCGCCGCCATCAACGACCGGGATCTCCCCGTCCTCACCGGCATCATCCTCCTGAGCGCTCTCGTCTTCGTCGTCATCAACGTGGTGGTGGAGCTCGTGCATCCGCTGATCGACCCCCGCGTCGCCGCCTCCTCCCGACCGGGAGTCGTCCGATGAGTCGGGGGCAGCGACTCCTGCTGAGCTCTGCCGCGGTCGTGCTGCTCGTCGTCGCCGTCGCCGCCCTCTGGCCGGGGCTGCTCGCCACGCACGATCCGCTGCAGACCGAGGTGCGGGCCGCGTTGCTGCCGCCGAGTGCCGAGCACCTCTTCGGCACCGATCAGAGCGGCCGCGACGTGTACTCCCGCGTGGTGTTCGGCGCGGGGCGTTCGGTCGGGATCGGACTTCTCGCCACCGCCATCGCCCTCGCCGCCGGCCTGCTCGTGGGGGCGCTCGCCGGCATGTCGCCGCGGGGCGTGGACGTCACGCTCATGCGCATCAACGACGTGCTCATGGCGTTCCCGGAGTTCCTGGTGGCGCTCGTCGTGGTGGCCGTGCTGGGACCGGGCCCGGTGAACATAGCCATCGCGGTGACGCTGGCGGCCGCACCCGTGTACGTGCGGCTCGCCCGCGTGCAGACCCGGACGCTCCGCGTGGCCGAGCACGTCGAGGCCGCCCGCATCCTCGGCGTGCCACCGCTGCGGGCGTTCCGCCGGCACGTCATCCCGGGAGTGCTGGGATCGCTGAGCGTGCTGGCGACCATCGGTATCGGGTCGAGCATCCTCGCCGCCGCCGGACTGAGCTTCCTGGGCCTCGGGCCGTCCGAGCCGACCCCGGAGTGGGGCCTCATGCTCGCCGGCGGTCGCAATGTCCTCGGGCAGGCGTGGTGGGTGTCGGTCTTCCCCGGTCTCGCGATCACGCTGACGGTGGTGTGCGCGACCGTGATCGGACGGATCCTCCGGGCTCGGGCGGAGGGGAGGGACGCATGAGTGCGGCGATGGAGGTCGAGGGCCTGCGGATCGCCTTCGCGGGGACTCCCGTCGTGGAGGGCGTGTCGTTCGCGGTGGAGGCCGGCGAGTGCGTGGCGATCGTCGGGGAGTCGGGGGCGGGGAAGTCGCTCTCGGCCCGCGCTCTGCTCGGCCTCACGCCGCCCGCGGCCGACGTCGCCGTCGACCGGCTCCGCGTCGACGGGGTGGACGCCGCCGCCCTGACCGAGCGCGGCTGGCGACGGATCCGGGGCACGGGGATCGGCCTCGTGTCGCAGGACGCCCTCGTCTCCCTGGACCCGCTGCGACGGATCGCGGACGAGATCGCGGAGCCGCTGCGGCTGCACCGCCTCGTGCGCGGTCGGGCGGCCCTCGCCGCGCGCGTCCGGGACCTCCTCGCGCGGGTGTGGATGCCCGACCCCGAACGCCGCGCACAGCAGCGTCCGCAGGAGCTCTCCGGAGGGTTGCGGCAGCGGGCGCTCATCGCCTCGGCACTGGCCGGGAACCCCGCGGTGCTCGTCGCGGATGAGCCCACCACGGCCCTCGATGCGACCGTGCAAGCTCGGATCCTCGTGCTCCTGCGGGAGATCGTCGACGACGGCACCGCCGTGGTCTTCATCAGTCACGACTTCGCGGCGGTGCGGCGGGTGGCGGACCGGGTGCTGGTGATGAAGGACGGCCGGATCGTGGAGTCCGGGCCGGTCGCGGAGGTGCTCGCCGCCCCTCGGCACCCGTACACCCGGCAGCTCCTCGCGGCGACGATGCACGAGCCGAGGGAGGAGCGTGCGGCGTCCTCGGAGGTCGTGGTCGCCGCCGACGAGGTGTCCAAGACGTTCGGCGGGGTGCCCGCGGTCGTCGACGCGTCGTTCACGGTGTCCGCCGGTCGGACGCTGGGCATCGTCGGCGAATCCGGATCGGGCAAGACGACCCTCGCCCGCATGCTGGTGGGCGTGGAGACGCCGGACACTGGAGTGCTGCGGTGGACCGGGGCACCACGGGTGCAGCTCGTGCACCAGAACCCGCTCGGCGCCTTCGACCCGCGGTGGACGGTCGGGCGCTCCTTGGAGGAGGCGCTGGAGGCGGGGGGAGTGCCGCGCGGTGCCCGTCGGATGCGGGTCGCGGCGCTGCTCGCGGAGGTCGGGCTCGACGAGAGCGTCGTGGCGCGACGACCGGCGGCGCTGTCGGGTGGGCAGCGGCAGCGGGCGGCCCTGGCCCGCGCCCTCGCGGCGGACCCGGACGTGCTGGTGCTGGACGAGCCCGTCTCCGCCCTCGACCCGTCGGTGCGGGAGCGGGTGCTCCGGCTCCTCGCGCGGGTGCAGGAGGAACGGCGGCTGACGATGGTCTTCGTCTCCCACGACCTCGACGTCGTCGGCGCCGTCGCGGACGACGTCCTGGTCATGCAGGACGGCCGGATCGTGGAGCAGGGGCCCACGGCCGCGGTGTTCGCCGCCCCGCACCACCCGTTCACGCAGGAGCTGCTCGCGGCGAGCGGCCCCGTCAGTCCGTGACGATGATCCCGAGGCCCGTCGCCATCACCGGGGCGAGCTGCTGCACCTGCACCGACGAGAGCGTGGCGCCGCGGAGGCTCTGGACGTCGAGGTAGGAGAGGGCGTCGAGGCCGCGGAGGTCCACATCCTTCGCGCGCAGGCCTCGGGGGTCGACCTCGTCGCTGCGCGTGGCCTGGAACCGGACGCGCGTGAGCTCGGCCTGCGGGATGTCGATCGTGCGGATGGCGCATCCCACGACGTCGACGTCGTCGGCGCGTGCGGCGCCCAGGTTCAGATAGTCGATGCGCACGTCGCGCAGTTCGAGCTCCGCCACGCGGGCGTCGCTGAGGTCGAGGGTCCCGATGCGCCCTCCGGTGATCCGGAGCCGACGGATGCTCGCGTTCCGCAGCCGGAGCGCCGCGATGCGCGGATCCGGGAGATCGACGTCGAGGAGCGTGGCCCCGGTGAGGTCGACGCTCTCGGCGTCCGCCTGCACCGCGCACTGCTCGAGCGTGGCGTACGCGAGGTCGACGGTGCCCGTGAGCTCCAGGACGGCGGCGAGGAGATCGGCCCGGCGCGCGGGTTCACGCGGCTCCAGCACGGGCGGCAGATCAGGCGCGGACACACGGGGTGCGGTCGGGGAGTTCGGCATCCTCCGAGGCTATGTCCTCCCTCCGACACCCTCGCCCCGGCCCGCCCCGGCTCCGGGACTCACCCTGTAGGAGCGCGCTGATCTGCGCCGCGTCGCAGGCTCTCCGCGGGAACGTCCGACGGGGGTGGGAATCTGCGACATCGAGCGGGCGTCCGGAGGAGAGGGACTCGGGCTGCACAGGAGGGGGCGCGGGGGAGTTGTGCACAGGGAAGGGGAGGAGGTGGCTGAGGCAGGGAACGAGGGAGCGGGCGGGGGAGCAGTATCAGGGCCATGAACGGGATGAGGCGGGCGCGGCTGCTGCAGGCGATGCGCGAGGTCGATGGAGTCGCACGGGTCGAGCGGCTCCAGGAACGCGGGGTCAGCCGGTACGACCTCGAGACGGCGGTCTCGGAGCGGATGATCCAGCGGGTGCGGGTCGGGTGGGTGGCGCTGCCCGATGCCGATCCGCTTCGGGTGGCCGCGGCGCAGCACGGTGTCGTGCTGACGTGCGTGACGCAGGCACGGCGGCTGGGCATCTGGGTGCACGACGAGAGACCCCGCCTCCACCTCGCCGCCAGCCCGGGTAGCCGGGGCGGGAAGCCGTCGGAAGCCCGCGTGCACTGGGCTCGGCCCCTGGTCCCACGACACCCCGATGCCCTGGAGGACCCGATCGAGAACGTGCTGAGCCTGGTGTCCACGTGCGAGCCGTACGAACAGGCGCTCGCGACCTGGGAGTCGGCATTGAACAAAGGGCTCGTCGATCGGGAGAAGCTGCTCGCTGCGCGGCTTCCACGTCATCCGTCTGGGGTATCACCAGGTGATGGACGAGTGGCCCGCGGTGCAGGACCTCGTCATGCGCGCCGTCGCCCAGGGACTGCATCGTGCGCGCACGGCGTGATGTCGCAGATCCCGCCCCGGGTCGCAGGGGTGTCTTCGGTTCCTGCGACGTCGAAGAGAATCCGCGGGGGGAGGAGCACGCGTACAATGGGCACACGAGCATCGATCCGGCCATCACCGGGGAGCTCTCGGAAGAACGGTCCGGCGACGGACTCAGTAGAACCGAGCGGGGCAGGCCCGTCACAGCCGCAGTGAGAGTGGTCCATGGATCTCTGAGCTTGTCGAGGGGATTCAGGGGCACGCGAGGTGGTACCGCGGTCCGCGAGGATCGTCCTCGCAGCAGCATCCGCCACGACGACCACTGCGAGAGACCATGACCTACCCGCGCTCCTCCTTCGGCCCCGCCGCCGACCAGGCCGCCACTGTGGCCCCGAGCCCCCGCTTCCCGCAGATCGAGGAGGAGGTGCTCGACTTCTGGAAGACCGACGACACCTTCCGCGCCTCCATCGAGCAGCGCGAGGGCGCCCCCGAGTGGGTGTTCTACGACGGCCCTCCCTTCGCGAACGGTCTGCCGCACTACGGCCACCTGCTCACGGGCTACGCGAAGGACGTGTTCCCGCGCTTCCAGACCATGATCGGGCACAAGGTCGACCGCGTCTTCGGATGGGACACCCACGGGCTCCCGGCCGAGCTCGAGGCGATGAAGCAGCTCGGGATCACCGAGAAGAGCGAGATCGAGGAGATGGGGATCGACGTCTTCAACGAGAAGGCGCGCTCCTCGGTCCTGAAGTACACGCGGGAGTGGGAGGACTACGTCACCCGCCAGGCCCGGTGGGTGGACTTCGAGCGCGGCTACAAGACGCTCGACCTCGGCTACATGGAGAGCGTGCTCTGGGCCTTCAAGACCCTGTACGACAAGGGACTCGCCTACGAGGGCTACCGCGTCCTCCCGTACTGCTGGCGCGATGAGACGCCGCTCTCCGCCCACGAGCTGCGCATGGACGACGACGTCTACCAGATGCGACAGGACCCGTCGGTCACCGTCACCTTCCCGCTCACCGGCGCGAAGGCCGAGGCGCTGGGCCTCACCGGCGTGCGCGCCCTCGCCTGGACGACGACCCCGTGGACCCTGCCGACCAACCTCGCGCTCGCCGTGGGCCCGGACATCGAGTACGTGGTGCTGCCCGCCGGTCCCGCCGGCGCCTCCGACGTGCACCAGGGCCGCGCCGCTCCCTCGGCCGACCAGCTCGCGGTCGAGGCCTCCGCGCACCGCTACCTGCTCGCGAAGGACCTGCTCGGCGGCTATGCCAAGGATCTCGGCTACGAGAGCCCGGAGGACGCGCTCGCCGCGGTCGACGCCACGCTGCGCGGTGCGGAGCTGGCCGACGTCACCTACGACCGCCTGTTCGACTACTACGCGGACGAGGAGACCTACGGCACGGGGAACGCTTGGCGCATCCTCGTCGACGACTACGTCACCACCACCGACGGCACCGGCATCGTCCACCAGGCACCCGCCTACGGTGAGGACGACCAGCGCGTCGCCGGCGCCGCGGGCATCCCCACGATCCTGTCCCTCGACGACGGCGGGCGCTTCCTCCCGAACGTTACCGATGTCGAGGGCGAGCTGTGGATGGATGCGAACACCCCGCTCGTGCGGATCATCCGCGACAACGGCCGTCTGGTCCGGCTGCAGAGCTACGAGCACTCCTACCCGCACTGCTGGCGCTGCCGGAACCCCCTCATCTACAAGGCCGTGTCGAGCTGGTTCATCCGGGTCACCGACATCAAGGACGACCTCCTCGCGAACAACGAGGAGATCACCTGGGTGCCGGAGAACGTGAAGGAGGGGCAGTTCGGCAAGTGGCTCGAGGGCGCCCGCGACTGGTCGATCAGCCGCAACCGCTACTGGGGCTCGCCCATCCCGATCTGGAAGAGCGACGACCCGGAGTACCCGCGCGTCGACGCCTACGGCTCGCTGGAGGAGCTGGAGCGCGACTTCGGCACGCTGCCGCGCAACCCCGAGGGCGAGGTGGACCTGCACCGCCCGTACATCGACGACCTGACGAGGCCGAACCCCGACGACCCCACGGGCAAGAGCACGATGCGGCGCATCGGCGACGTCTTCGACGTGTGGTTCGACTCCGGCTCGATGCCGTACGCCCAGGTGCACTATCCGTTCGAGAACCAGGAGTGGTTCGACTCGCACTCCCCGGCGGACTTCATCGTGGAGTACATCGGCCAGACCCGCGGCTGGTTCTACGTCATGCACGTGCTCTCGACGGCGCTGTTCAACCGCCCGGCGTTCACGGGCGTCAGCTGCCACGGCATCGTGCTCGGCAGCGACGGCTACAAGATGTCGAAGTCGCTGCGGAACTACCCGGACGTGTCCGAGGTGCTGGATCGCGACGGGTCCGATGCGATGCGCTGGTTCCTGATGTCCAGCGCCGTGCTCCGCGGCGGCAACCTCATCGTCACCGAGGAGGGCATCCGGTCCGGCGTGCGGGAGTTCCTGCTCCCGTTGTGGAACTCGTGGTACTTCTTCGCGACGTATGCGAATGCGTCGACAGGCTCGGCTACCCCGCACGGCACGGGCTCGGCTACCCAGGAAGGCGGGTACGAGGCGTCGTGGCGCACCGACTCGACCGACGTCCTCGACCGGTATATCCTCGCGCGCCTGGGCGACCTCGTCCGCGAGGTGCGGGCCGATCTGGAAGGTCTGGACTCGACCACCGCGTCCGCGCGCCTGCGCGACTTCGCCGAGGTGCTGACGAACTGGTACATCCGCCGCTCGCGCGACCGGTTCTGGGTGGGCGTGACGGACGACCCGAAGAGCCGCGAGGCATTCGACACGCTCTACACGGTGCTGGAGACCCTGTGCCGTGTGGCCGCGCCGCTCGTCCCGCTCATCAGCGAGCGCGTGTGGCAGGGCCTCACCGGCGGGCGCAGCGTGCACCTGCAGGACTGGCCTGATGCGGATCAGTTCCCCGCAGCCGACGAGATCCGCGACGCCATGGACGCCGTCCGTGAGCTGTCGAGCGTCGGCAATGCGCTGCGCAAGAAGGAGAAGCTCCGCGTGCGGCTGCCGCTCGCTCGGCTCACGGTGGTCTCTCCGCTCGCGGCCGACCTCGGCCAGTTCGAGGACATCCTCCGCGAGGAGCTCAACGTGAAGACCGTCGAGCTCGTCCCGCTGACCGACGAGGCGGCGGGGGAGTACGGCATCAGCCACCGGCTGAGCGTGAACGCCCGCGCTGCGGGTCCGCGCCTCGGCAAGGACGTGCAGAAGGCCATCCAGGCCGCGCGCTCGGGTGACTGGTCCGAGACCGACGGCGTCGTGACCGCCGGCGGCATCGCGCTGGAGCCCGCCGAGTACGACCTCGTCCTCGAGACCACGGGTCGCCCCGAGGGGGAGGCCCTGGCCATCGTCCCGTCCGGAGGCTTCGTCCTGCTCGACACCGACACGACGCCGGAGCTGGAGGCGGAGGGCATCGCCCGCGACGCCATCCGCGTCGTGCAGGAGGCGCGCAAGAACGCGGGTCTCGAGGTCAGCGACCGGATCGTGCTGGCACTCAATGCCGCTCCCGCGGAAGCGGCGGCGCTGGAGACCCACGCCGACCTCATCGCCGCCGAGACGCTCGCCGTCGCGATCGCCGTGCAGCCGACGGACGGCCTCGACCGGCTCGTCGACGAGGTCGCGAGCCCGGGAGACGGCGTGCATCGGAGCGGGGCGAAGGCCCTCGGGGCCGGGAAGGCGCCGCTCCTCGTCACGATCGACACGAACCTGGAGAAGGTGGGCGCATGAGTGCGAGAGACCGGGCCGACGCCGTCTACGAGACGCTGCTGAGCCGAGCCGGGGAACGCTGGGTGCAGCCGCGCAAGGAGCGGACGGCGCGGATCCTCGAGTACCTCGACGATCCGCAGCGCACCTACCGGGTCATCCACATCACGGGAACCAACGGCAAGACGTCCACCGCGCGGATGATCGAGAGCCTGCTGCGCGCCCATGATCTGCGCACCGGTCTGTTCACGAGCCCGCACCTGGAGCGGTTCACCGAGCGCATCATGATCGACGGCGAGCCGATCGCCGACGAGGCCGTCGCCGACGCCTGGGACGAGATCGAGCCGTTCGTGGGGATCGTCGACGCCGAGCTCGAGGCAGCGGGGGAGGCCCCGCTGACGTTCTTCGAACTGCTCACGGTCCTCGCCTTCGTCGCGGTCGCCGACGCGCCCGTCGACGTGCTCGTCCTCGAGGTCGGCATGGGTGGCGAGTGGGACTCCACGAACACCGCGGACGGCGACGTGGCGGTGTTCGCTCCGATCGACATCGACCACGCGGACCGTCTGGGAAGTACCATCGCCGAGATCGCCCAGGTCAAGGCCGGCATCATCAAGGAGGGCGCCGCCGTCGTCTCCGCCCAGCAGCCCGCCGAGGCCGCCGATGTGCTGCGCCGTGTGGCCGCGGAACGCCATGCCACCATCGCCTTCGAAGGCGAGGACTTCGGGCTCGCCGAGCAGAAGCTCGCCGTCGGCGGTCAGCTCCTCACCATCCGGGGCCTCGCGGGGCAGTACGAGGAGGAGTACCTGCCGCTGTACGGTGCGCACCAGGGGCACAACGCCGCGCTAGCCGTCGCCGCGGTCGAGTCGCTCATCGGCGGAGCCGGTCAGGCGATCGCCGGCGGAGTGATCTCCGACGGACTCCAGGGCAGCACGTCTCCCGGCCGGCTGCAGCTCCTCGGCATCGCCCCCACCGTCATCGTCGACGCCGCGCACAACCCGCACGGGGCCGCGGCGCTCGCCCAGGCGCTCGACGACAGCTTCGACTTCGACGAGTGGGGCCTCGTGCTCGGCGTCCTCGCGGACAAGGACGCGGCGGGGATCGTCGCGCGGCTCGCACCGGCCGCCGCGCACGTCTTCGCGACCGCGCCGGAGTCGGACCGCGCCAGCGATGCCGACCTCATCGCCGACCTCGTCGAACAGGCCGGACAGCGCGCCACCGTGCACCCGTCGCTCGCCGACGCCGCAGACGCGGCCCGGGAATGGGCGGCCTCGTCGGATCGTCGGGCCGTGGTCATCGCCGGATCCGTCGTGCTCGCGGGCGAGGCGATCGCGCTCTCCGAGGAGGAGGACTGGAAGTCGGGGTGGCGCGCATGAGTGCCTCCGCCGCACCGCGTCGACCGCGTGCCCCGCGCACCCTCGTGCAGAAGCTCGCACCGGTGGTGCTCGGCTTCGAGGCGATCGTCGTCTTCCTCGTCGGCCTCACCATCTTCGGCTTGAAGGCTCTGCCCAGCGGCATCGAGCAGTGGTGGGGGATCGTGGGCGGCGCCGTCGTGGCCGTGGCCTGCGTCGTCATCGCGGGCATGATCACGAAGCCCTGGGCGATCCCCGCCGGGTGGATCGTGCAGATCGTGGTCGCGCTGTCGGCCATCGCCGTCCCCGCCGTGCTTCTCGTCGTCCTGATTTTCGGCGGCATGTGGGCGTATGCGACCATCATGGGGGCCCGCCTGGACGCACGACGCCCGAGCGGGTCTCCGACCGCGCAGAACGCAGACACAGAGAGTGAATGACATGGCCACCGAAGAAACCCTCGTCCTCGTCAAGCCGGACGGTGTCGCCCGCGGCCTCACCGGAACGATCCTCGCCCGCATCGAGGCGAAGGGATACGCCCTCGTCGACATCCGCCTCGTCGAGCCCGATCGCGACCTCCTCGCCGCGCACTACGCCGAGCACGAGGGCAAGCCGTTCTACGAGCCGCTTCTCGAGTTCATGATGTCCGGTCCCTCCGTGGCGATCCGCCTCGCGGGCAACCGCGTCATCGAGGGCTTCCGCTCCCTCGCCGGCACGACCGACCCCACGACCGCCGCGCCGGGCACCATCCGTGGTGACTTCGGTCGCGACTGGGGCCTCAAGGTGCAGCAGAACCTCGTGCACGGCTCGGACAGCCCCGAGTCGGCCGCCCGCGAACTGGGCATCTGGTTCGACTGACCCCGATCCTCACGACGAAGCCCGTCCGCCGGAATGGCGGACGGGCTTCGTCGTTCGAGGGGATCAGAAGAGGATCTTCGCCATCTCGCCGAGGAAGTCGAGGCCCTGCAGCTGCGCGAGGAAGATGATCAGCGCGTAGGCGACGACGGTCGCCAGCGGCACCCACGGCATGAGCTTCTCGGCGCCCGCGCGGACCTTCGCATTGCTCGTGAACGTGCCGTTGCGGGCCAGGTGGACCATGGTGGCGAAGAAGGTGGGGATCGTGACCGCCCAGGTGACCATGCACCAGGGGCAGAGCACGAAGAGGTCGTAGAGGCTCTGGCCGATCAGCCAGCACACGAGGCCGAACGCGAAGGTGATGCCGGCCCCGAACGCGGCCCAGAACCAGCGCGGGAAGCGCGCGCCGGCGAGGATCGCGACGCCGACGACGAGCGGCGCCATCCAGCCGGTGAGACCGATGATCGGGTTCGGGAAGCCGAACACCGAGCCCTGCCACGACTGCAGGTTGGTGCTGCACTGGATGAACGGGCTGAGGTCGCACCCGAGCGCTTCCTGCGGGTGCTCCAGCAGCGCGAACTTCTCGACGGTGAGCTGGAAGGCGGCGTACCAGCCGATGACGCTCGCGATGATCAACCACACGGCATAGACGACGGGGCGGGTGCGCTGCTCGCTCATGCTCAGGATTATCCCAGCGACGGCTATGGAAAGGGCGAGAACCTCCCGGAGAAAACGGGCGGGGACCGACGGGATGCCGCGATCGGACCGACTTGGTGCGATAATGACCTGTGATGCGATGAACGGCGTTGCCGCGACACGTGTCGAGCAGACTTCGGGGCCCATGCCCCACGCGACCAGAGCCATGAGCCGGTCGCAGGCCGATTGAGTTCGCGGCACCCGCGGGTGCCGCATGAGATTTCACGGGACACGCAGTGGACCGTGCCAGGGAGCACGCCAGAGATGGCCGATGAGAACAATGACAACAACGCCCCCGCCCTCGACGCCCCGGCTGACGCCGCGGAGCCGCTGACGGCGCCCACCGACGCTCCGGTCGTCGAGACGGAGAGCGACGCTTCCGCGGCGCAGGCCCCGACCGAGGACGTCCCTGCGGAGCCCGACGCCGCCGCCGAGCCCGAGGCTCCCGCTGAGTCTGAGGCTCCCGCAGAGCCCGAGGCTCCGGCCGAGCCCGAGGCTCCGGCTGAGTCCGAGGCTCCCGCAGAGCCCGAGGCTCCCGCAGAGCCTGAGGCTCCCGCTGAGCCCGATGCTCCTGCCGAGTCCGAGGCTTCTGCCGAGCCTGAGGCCCCGGCCGAGCCGGAGAAGCCCGCGGCCGTCACCGCCGTGTCGCTCGGACTGCTGCCCGAGGTCTTCGTGTCGCAGGTGTCGACGCAGCTGCACTTCTACGCGCCGGAGGTCGTCCCGCTTCCCGCACGCCCCGGTCGTGACGACCGTGCGCCGGAGCGTGACCAGGAGGAGTCCGGGGGAGGGCGCCGCGGGCGTCGTCGCCGCGGCGGCTCCGAGGGGGACGAGCAGCGCGAGGAGCCGCGCCAGCGCCAGCGGGTCGTCGAGTACATCACCGAGCCGAAGGCGATCAAGGGCTCGACCCGCCTCGAGGCCAAGAAGCAGCGCCGTCGCGACGGACGCGACGCCGGCCGTCGTCGTCCGGTCGTGACCGAGGCCGAGTTCCTCGCGCGTCGCGAGTCCGTCGACCGCAAGATGGTCGTGCGCTCCAAGAACGGCCGGACCCAGATCGGTGTCCTGGAGGACGGCGTGCTCGTGGAGCACTACGTCGCCCGCAACCAGGACGCCTCGCTGATCGGCAACGTCTACCTCGGTCGCGTGCAGAACGTGCTTCCCAGCATGGAGGCCGCGTTCGTCGACATCGGTCGCGGCCGCAACGCCGTGCTCTACTCGGGCGAGGTGGACTGGGACGGCGTCGAGACCGGCAACCAGCCCCGTCGCATCGAACTGGCGCTCAAGCCGGGCGATCGCGTGCTCGTCCAGGTCACCAAGGACCCGGTGGGCCACAAGGGTGCCCGCCTCACGAGCCAGATCTCGCTGCCCGGCCGCTACCTCGTGTACGTGCCCGGCGGCTCGATGAACGGCATCAGCCGCAAGCTCCCCGACAACGAGCGCGCACGCCTCAAGCGCATCCTCAAGGAGGTGCTGCCGGAGTCGTCCGGCGTGATCGTCCGCACGGCGGCCGAGGGCGCCACCGAGGAGCAGCTGACCCGCGACGTGCAGCGCCTCACCTCGCAGTGGGAGCACATCCAGAAGCAGGTCGAGAGCCAGCAGGCTCCGGCGCTCCTGCACGCCGAGCCCGACCTGCTCGTGAAGATCGTCCGTGACGTCTTCAACGAGGACTTCACGAAGATGCTCATCCAGGGCGAGGAGTCGCAGCGCACGATCCGGGCGTACCTGGAGAGCGTCGCGCCCGACCTGCTGGAGCGTGTCGAGGCCTACGAGGACGACGTCGATCCGTTCGACGCGTTCCGCATCACCGAGCAGATCGAGAAGGCGCTGGACCGCAAGGTCTGGCTGCCCTCCGGCGGCTCGCTCGTGATCGACCGCACCGAGGCCATGACGGTCGTCGACGTCAACACCGGCAAGTTCGTCGGCTCCGGCGGCAACCTCGAGGAGACCGTCACCAAGAACAACCTCGAGGCGGCCGAGGAGATCGTCCGCCAGCTGCGTCTGCGTGACATCGGCGGCATCATCGTCGTCGACTTCATCGACATGGTGCTGGAGTCCAACCGCGACCTCGTTCTGCGCCGGCTGATCGAATGCCTGAGCCGGGACAGGACGAAGCACCAGGTCGCCGAGGTCACCTCGCTCGGCCTCGTCCAGATGACGCGCAAGAAGCTCGGTCTCGGGCTGCTGGAGACCTTCAGCGAGGCGTGCGAGGTGTGTGCCGGTCGCGGCGTGATCGTGCACCACGACCCGGTCGTGAAGCACCGCGCGAACGGCAACGGTGGCGGCAACGGCAACGGCAACGGCGGACGTCGTCAGCGGGGGAACGGCGGCAACGGCAATGGCAACGGCAACGGTGGAGGCAACAACCAGTCCGCCCCCGCCGCCCCGCCGGTGACCCACAGCATCACCGAGGGGGCCAAGTCGGCCCTCGCCCAGATCGCGGCCTCCACGATCGTGCCTGCGGGCGATGCGCCTGCCGACGTCCCCTCTACCGAGGCCACTCCGGCTCCGGCCCCCGAGCGCCCGAAGAAGGCCCGGAAGAAGCGCGGCGACCGCAAGGGGCCGAAGACGCCGACCGAGGAGCTGCTCGACTCGGTGCTGGACGCGCTTCCGGAGCCGAAGGCACCGGGTCAGGGCCGTGGACGGCGCCGGGTCACCACCGCCGCCCTCTCCGGCACGCCCGTGTCCGTGAACTCGGAGGCGTCAGTGCCGCCGGTCGCGTCCGCGGACCCGGAGGCCTGAGGCGATCAGGCGCCGGACCAGCTCCTTGCCGGGGACATGCTGCGCACCCCCGGCGATGAGCCGGGGGACGGCGTCCTCCGGGACGTCGTAGTGGTCGAGGTCGAAGGCCCGGGCGGGGATGCCGTGCGCGCGAGCGAACGCGTGCAGCTCGTCGAGGTTGTCGTCGCTGACCAGGTGCGCCCACAGGCGTCCATGGGCGGGCCAGCGGGGGTCGTCGACGAGTACGGTCACTCCGTCAGCCTACGACCGGCCCCGTCACCCGGCTCACTTTGCGAGGTCAGCCGGCATCCGGTAAAGTAGTCCCTTGGTGCGCATGCCGCGTCGTCCTCGACGGCCGAAGCGGAGAGTCTTGCATTCGCGCCCGTCGTACCAGCGACGCATGCAAGCAACAGTCTTCCCGTGAGATTCTCGGAGCCGCGTGCTCCCCAACGAAACAGGTATGAAGTGGTTTACGCAGTAGTGCGCGCCGGTGGCCGGCAGGAGAAGGTCGAGGTCGGCACCATCGTTCAGCTCGACCGTGTTCAGGCTGCCCAGGGCGACAAGATCCAGCTGCCCGCCGTGCTGCTCGTCGACGGCTCCACGGTGACCACCGACGCCGACGCGCTGGCGAAGGTCACCGTCACGGCTGAGGTCGTCGGCAACCTCCGCGGCCCGAAGATCGTCATCCAGAAGTACAAGAACAAGACCGGCTACAAGAAGCGTCAGGGCCACCGCCAGGAGCTCACGCGCGTCAAGATCACCGGCATCAAGTAAGACCGAGGAGACCAGGACATGGCACACAAAAAGGGCGCAAGCTCCACCCGTAACGGTCGTGACTCCAACGCACAGCGCCTCGGCGTGAAGCGCTTCGGCGGTCAGCAGGTCCTCGCCGGCGAGATCATCGTCCGCCAGCGCGGCACGCACTTCCACCCCGGCGCCAACGTCGGCCGTGGTGGCGACGACACGCTGTTCGCTCTGGCCGCCGGTGCGGTCGAGTTCGGCGCGAAGGGCGGCCGCAAGGTCGTCAACATCGTCGCTGCTGCTGAGTGATCACAGCACCACGCTAAACATCCGGTTCGGGGCGGGCTTCGGCTCGCCCCGTCCGTGTATCTGCCGTCAGGCACCCTGAGCAACCGAAGGACTCGCACATGGTCACGTTCGTCGACACCGTCACACTGCACCTGCGTGCGGGCAAGGGCGGCAACGGCTGCGTCTCCGTGCACCGGGAGAAGTTCAAGCCCCTCGGCGGCCCGGACGGCGGCAACGGGGGCGACGGCGGCGACATCGTCCTCGTCGCCGACACGCAGACCGGCACGCTGCTGTCGTACCACCACTCGCCGCACCGCTCGTCGGGCAACGGCGGCCCCGGCATGGGCGACCACCGCTCCGGCTTCGACGGCGAGACCCTGGAGCTCCCCGTCCCGGTCGGCACCGTGGTCAAGAACCCGAACGGCGACGTGCTGATCGACATGATCGAGCCCGGTGAGCGCTTCGTCGTGGCCGCGGGCGGTCAGGGGGGACTGGGCAACGCCGCCCTGGCGACCCCCAAGCGCAAGGCTCCTGGCTTCGCCCTGCTCGGCACCCCGGGCTTCGAGGGCGACGTCGTCCTCGAGCTCAAGACCGTGGCCGACGTGGCGCTCGTCGGCTACCCGTCCGCGGGCAAGTCGAGCCTCATCGGTGCGATCTCGGCCGCGCGGCCCAAGATCGCCGACTACCCGTTCACGACCCTGCACCCGAATCTCGGTGTCGTGCAGGTGGAGGACTTCCGTTACACCGTCGCCGATGTGCCCGGCCTCATCGAGGGCGCCAGCGAGGGCCGCGGGCTCGGACTCGAGTTCCTGCGGCACGTGGAGCGCTGCTCCGCCCTGCTGCACGTGCTCGACTGCGCGACGCTGGAGCCGAACCGCGACCCGATCTCCGACCTCGACGTGATCCTCGCCGAGCTCGCCGCGTACGAGGTCCCGGAGGGGCAGACGCCGCTGCTGGAGCGCCCGCAGTTCGTGGCGCTGAACAAGGTCGACGTGCCGGAGGCGCGCGACCTCGCCGATCTCGTGCGCCCCGATCTCGAGGCTCGCGGATTCCGGGTCTTCGAGATCTCCACGGTCTCGCACGAGGGGCTCCGCCCGCTCACGCTCGCCCTCGGCGAGCTGGTCGAGCAGCATCGCAAGGAGACCGCGGTCGAGGCGCCGCGCGAGCGCGTCGTCATCCGCCCGAAGGGCTCCGTGAAGCCGTTCACCATTCGCGTCGAGGGCGGCACGTACGGCAACGTCTACCGCATCCTCGGCGAGAAGCCGGTGCGCTGGGTGCAGCAGACCGACTTCCAGAACGAGGAGGCCGTGGGCTACCTCGCCGACCGTCTGGAGAAGCTGGGCGTCGAGGATGAGCTCTTCCGTCTCGGCGCCGTGCAGGGCTCGACCGTCGTGATCGGCGAAGGCGACAGCATCGTCTTCGACTGGGAGCCCACGATGAGCTCGGCTGCCGAGCTCATGACGGCGCCCCGAGGCACCGACCCGCGTCTGGCTCCGAACGCCCGCCGGACCACGTCCGAGCGTCGTGAGAAGTACTACGAGCGCATGGACGCGAAGGCGCAGGCGCGCGCCGAGCTTGAGGCGGAGCGGCTCGCCACGTACCGCGAGGACGAGGCGTGACCGCACGTACGCGCGCCGATCTCGCGACGGCGACGCGGATCGTCGTGAAGGTGGGCTCGTCGTCCATCAGCGGCGAGTCCTCCTGGCGGATCCCGGTTCTCGTCGAGGCACTGGCGGCCGCGCACGCCCGCGGCGCCGAGGTCGTGCTCGTGTCGTCGGGGGCGATCGCCTCCGGCATCCCGTTCCTCCGTCTGGACGCGCGACCCACCGACCTCGCCACGCAGCAGGCTGCGGCGGCGGTCGGCCAGAACATCCTCGTGTACCGGTATCAGGAGGCCCTGCGTCCGTTCGACATCGTCGCCGGCCAGGTGCTGCTCACCACCGGAGACCTGGAGAACCCGACGTCGCGCTCGAACGCGCGTCGCGCGATGGAACGCCTCCTCGGGCTGCGCACCCTGCCGATCGTCAACGAGAACGACACCGTCGCGACGCAGGAGATCCGCTTCGGCGACAACGACCGTCTCGGCGCTCTCGTCGCCCAGCTCATCGAGGCCGACGCGCTCATCCTGCTCAGCGACATCGAGTCGCTGTACACCCGCCCGCCGAGCGACCCCGGCGCGGAGCCCATCGACATCGTGGCCCCCGACGCCGACCTCTCCGGACTGGAGTTCGGTGCCAGCGTCGTCAACAGCGTCGGCACCGGGGGAGCGGCCACGAAGGTCTCCGCCGCCCGGCTGGCCGCGGCGTCCGGCATCGGTGTCCTCGTGACCAGCGCGGACCTCGTGGCACAGGCGCTCGCGGGTGCCGACATCGGAACCTGGTTCGAGCCGGCCACCTCCTAGACTGGGCGGATGACCGACCTCACCCCTCAGACGCGCCTGGAGCGGGCCAAGGACGCCTCGCGCGACACCGCCGCCCTCACCAGCGACGACAAGGCGCGGGCGCTCGAAGCCGTCGCCGTCGCCCTCGAGGAGAACGCCGCCCGCATCATCGAGGCCAACCAGCGCGACGTCGCGCGCGGTCGGGACGACGGCATCGGCGAGTCGCTCATCGATCGGCTCCGTCTCGACGAGAAGCGGGTGTCGGCTCTCGCGGACGCCGTCCGCCAGGTGGCCGCGTTGCCCGATCCCGTCGGCCGGGTCGTGGGTGGTCATCGGATGCCCAACGGCGTCGCCCTCGAACAGGTGCGCGTCCCCTTCGGAGTGGTCGGGGCGATCTACGAGGCGCGTCCCAACGTCACGGTCGACATCGCGGCGCTCGCCCTGCGGTCCGGGAACGCCGTGGTCCTGCGCGGAGGCAGTGCCGCACGCGAGTCGAACACGGTGCTCGTCGATGTGATGCGCTCCGCCCTGGGAACGGCGGGCGTGACGCCCGAGGCGATCCAGACCGTCGACGACTTCGGTCGCGACGGGGCGAAGGCGCTCATGCACGGCCGCGGCTTCATCGACGTGCTGGTGCCGCGCGGCAGCGCCGGCCTCATCGAGACCGTCGTGACGGAGTCGACCGTGCCCGTCATCGAGACGGGCGCCGGCAACGTGCACATCCTGCTCGACGAGAGCGCCCCCGACGACTGGGCCTGCGACATCGTCGTGAATGCCAAGGTGCAGCGGCCGAGCGTGTGCAATGCGGTCGAGACCGTCCTCGTGCACCGGCAGGCCGCCCCGCGGCTGATCCCCCTCGTCGCGAGCGCGCTCATGAGCGAGGGCGTGGCGATCCACGGCGACGATGTCGTGGCGGGGCTCGTCGCCAACGTGATCCCGGCCACGGAGGAGGACTGGGCCACCGAGTACCTCAGCCTCGACGTCGCCATGAAGGTGGTCGACAGCCTCGATGACGCTCTCGACCACATCCGCCGCTACAGCACGGGACACACGGAGTCGATCATCACCACCGACGCGCGCAACGCGGAACGCTTCCTGGCCGAAGTCGACTCCGCCGTCGTGATGGCCAACGCGTCCACCCGGTTCACCGACGGGGCCGAGTTCGGCTTCGGCGCCGAGGTGGGGATCTCGACGCAGAAGCTGCATACGCGCGGGCCGATGGGGCTCTCCGAGCTGACCAGTACGAAATGGCTGGCGCGTGGGGCAGGTCAGACGCGCGGGTGAGGGCTAGACTGGGGGACGCTGTATCCCTACAGGACCCCCGAGACAGCACGCCACGAACGGAGTCAGGATGAACCTCGTCGCACAGATCGCGATGGCCGCCGCAGAGACCGAGCACCACGGCAACGTGGCCCTCGACACCCTGATCTTCGGAGTCATCGCCGCGATCGTGTTCGCCGCCCTCGGGATCGTGACGCTGTCGTACAAGAACGTGGCGAACCGTCACTCGGCCAAGGCCGAGGCCTGGGCGGCGAAGCACGGCAAGGACCACGAGGCGGGACACGGCCACTAGGCCCTCATGAGCACCGCGACCACGCGCGCACCGCGCATCGGCGTGATGGGCGGCACCTTCGACCCGATCCATCACGGCCACCTGGTCGCCGCCAGCGAAGTCGCGCACTCGTTCGATCTCGACGAGGTGGTCTTCGTCCCGACGGGTCGTCCGTGGCAGAAGGCGGACGTGACGCCCAGCGAGCACCGCTATCTCATGACCGTCATCGCGACGGCGTCCAACCCGCAGTTCACCGTGAGCAGGGTCGACATCGACCGCGCGGGACCCACCTACACGATCGACACCCTCCGGGATCTCAAGGCCCAGCGTCCGGACGCGGAGCTGTTCTTCATCAGCGGCGCCGATGCCGTGGCGCAAATTCTCAGTTGGAGAGACCATGATGAACTGTGGGAGCTGGCCCACTTCGTCGCGGTCTCCCGCCCAGGACACGTTCTGAGCATCGACGGCCTCCCGAGCGACGACGTCAGCCAGCTCGAGGTGCCGGCGCTGTCGATCTCGTCGACGGACTGTCGTGAGCGCGTCCGTGACGATCAACCGGTCTGGTACCTCGTCCCCGACGGGGTCGTCCAGTACATCGCGAAGCATCATCTGTATCGGAGCAAGGCATGAGCACATCGGATCAGCGAGGTCCGCTGACGCGGAAGCAGCTGCGGGAGATCCGGTTGACGGGATCCACCCCGATCATCAGCGAGGAAGAGGCGAAGGCCGCCGCGGAGTCCGCTCCTCCCGCCCAGCCGTTGCCCCGCGCCGCCGAGCCCGTCGTGGTCCCTCCGGCGCCGGTCGCCGAAGGCCCCGTCGAGCCCGGTGCCGCTCCGCTGACCCGCCGTCAGGCGCGGGAGCAGGAGAAGATCAAGACCGCCTCGGTCCCGGTCGTCGACGCGGAAGATCAGGACGCACCTGACGTCCCTGCCGACGAGCAGCCCCCGGCACCGGTGGAGGACGATGACGCCGTCGACGACGAGGTCGCCGCCGAGCCCGTCAGCGCCGCCGGCGTCGCCGAGACCGTCGGCACGGTGCCGCTCGTCGAGGACGAGGATGCACCGGCGGAGTCGACCTCCGAAGACCTCTCGGAGGTCCTCGGCGTCCCTGCGGAGGACGAGGCCTCGGACGAGGACCTCCTCGAGGACGAGGCCGACGACGACATCGAGCCGGGCGAGCGCCCGACGGTGAGCCCGACGTTCGGAGAGGGAGTGCTCCAGGAGGAGGCACCCGCCGAGCCCGCGCCGTTCCGTCCTTCGTTCGACGAGCTGCTCACCTCGAACGACTCCGGCGGCACTCAGCATTCGGCGCCGAACGCGTTGATCTTCACCCCGTCGGCCGGCGAGGGCTCGCTGTCCGGGCCGGTGGCCTCCACCGGCGAGATCCTCGTCACGGGGTCGTACGAGCTGCCGAAGGGGCTCGGCTCGCAGGGCCACGCCCACGGCACGACGGACGGCAAAGAGGTCGACGCCGTCCTCATCGACGGCGAGCTCCCGCCCGCGTCTTCTCCGACTCCGATCGCGGCGAGCTCCGCGATCAGCACCATCAAGCCCGCCGGTGAGGTGATCCGTCCGCCGGCACCCGAGAAGGGCAACCGGCTCATGCTGATCGCCGCCATCGTCGCGGGCGCCCTCGCGCTGGGCCTGGGCACCGCCCTGGTCATCGCCTTCACAGGAAACGTCTTCTGATGCAATCACCCGAAACCGCCGAAGAGATGCTGCGCATCGCTGCCGAAGCCGCCGTGGCCAAGGGCGGTGAGGATCTCGTCGCGCTGAACGTCTCCGAGCCGCTTCCGCTCGTCGACATCTTCCTCCTCGTGACCGGCAACAGCGAGCGGAACGTCGCCGCCATCGCCGACGAGATCGAGGATCGTCTCGTCGAGTCCGGGCACAAGCGTGTGCGCCGGGAGGGGCGAGCCGAGGCGCGCTGGGTGCTGCTGGACTTCGGAGACCTCATCGTCCACGTCTTCCACCAGGAGGAGCGGGTCTACTACGGCCTGGAGCGCCTGTGGAAGGACTGCCCGGTCATCCCGCTCGAGGTGGCCGAAGCGTCGGCTGACAACGCCTGACATGGCCACGCACCTGCTGACCGGTGCGGGCTCCGGCATCGGCGCGGTCCTCGCCCGACGCCTCCTGGAGCGCGGCGACGACGTCCTGGTCCTCGCGCGCGACGCGGGACGGGCACGACAGATCGCCGAGGAGCTCCCCGGGGTCTCGACCCTGGTCGGCGACCTCGCCCAGCCGGGACGCCTCTCCTGGGCGCTGTCGAAGCAGAGCCTGCCCGATCGCATCGACTCCCTGGTGCATGCCGCCGGAGTCGTCGACCTCGGGACCGTGGGGGATCTCGCCCCGGCGCTCTGGGACCAGCAGCTCGCGGTCAATCTCGTCGCCCCGGCGGAGCTCACGCGGCTCCTGCTTCCCGTCCTCCGCGTCTCGCGGGGGCACGTCGTGTTCGTGAACTCCGGCGCCGGGCTCCGGGCGAGCCCGGGGTGGTCGGCCTACGCGGCCTCGAAGCACGGCCTCCGCGCTCTCGCGGATGCCCTTCGGCAGGAGGAGGCCGAGCACGGTCTCCGCGTGACCTCGGTCTACCCGGGGCGCACGGCGACGCCCATGCAGGAGCGGGTGCACCGGCAGGAGGGCCAGGAGTACGACCCGACGCGGTTCATCACACCGGAAGCGGTGGCGACGACGATCCTCACCGCGCTCGACCTGCCGCGGGACGCCCACCTGACGGACCTGACGATACGGCCTCAGGGCTGAGCGAGCCGATCACACCATTCTCCTGCATCTCCTCGTGAGGGTGTCAAGGCCCTTCCCTTCCCTGGCGGGGTATCGGAGGCTCGTCATCAGAGAGTCCTGGAGGGCCGACTGATGTCAGAAGTTCCTGATCCCCGTTTCGTGCTTCACCGCATCACGCCGTCGGAGTGGGTGATCAACGATCTGCGCTATCCACCGAACGATCCCCGCCACGTCGTCGCCTGCGTCTACGAGCTCGCCGACACCGAAGTCGAGGTCACGTGGCTGCGCGATCTTCCGCTGGCGATCCGCTACGGTACGGCGTTCGAGGTGCTGGAGGAGGTCGAGCGGATGCAGGGCGCCAGCCGGGCCACGCGGCCCATCGCGATCCCGTCTCGCCCGCCGCTGCTCGCCACCTGAGCCGGCTGCCCACGAGAAAGGGCACCCCTCCGTGAGGAGGCGGTGCCCTTTCTCGTGTCCGGGTCAGTCGTCGCCGACGACGGCGGCGCGATCGGCCTGGGCGCTGTCGATCTGGGCGTCGTCCGCGTCCTCGTCGAGCACCTCTTCGCCGTCCACCTCGCGCGTCGGGACGTCTTCGGCGTCTCCGTCGCTGATCGGGGGGAGAGGCGGGATCGGGGGAGTCGTGTTGGACATGTCGTCTCCTTTCGTCGGATGCCCTCTGTCTACGCCGGCACGCGCGGAGGCGGGAGACCGTTGACGTGCGGAGGCGGGGACGGCTACGGAGCCGCTCAGGAGGCGGGCGGCGTGCCGCCTCCCGGGCCGCCGCTCACCCCGGACGCGGACTGCTGCTCGACGCTGTTCGCGTAGTCGTCGGTCGGGTCGCGGTAGATGGTGTGCACGTGGCCCCAGCCGGACGTCGTCACCCCCTCGACATCGGCGCCCGCGGAGCCCTGCTGCGCCTGGAACGCGATGTACACCTTCGGGCCGGAGATGGAGAAGTCGATGCCGTCCCCGGTGCTCATGTCGTACGCCGTCGCCCCGGACCAGGCGATGACGGTGTCGTCCAGCGTCTCCTCGATCTCGGCCAGCGCCGCGTCGGTGGTCTCCTCGTCGCTCATCCCCGCCCAGTTCGCGATGAGCTGGAGCAGCAGGTCGCGCTGCTCGTCCGAGAGATCGGCTCCGGACAGGCCCGCGCCGGTGGAGAAGTCGCACGTGTCGCCCGGTGCGCACATGCTCACGTCGCCGGAGGTCAGCGTGGCCTGCTGGTCCTCGGTGAGGCTGTCGAAGAACGCGAAGGCATCCGTGTAGATCCCGTCGAACGGCTGCACCTCCTCGCCGTCCTCGTCCGTGTAGACGGCGGGCTGGACGCCGAGGTGCGTGGGAGCGAACGTGATCGCGTCGGCACTGCCGTCCAGCGTGGCGTTGATACCGAGGTGGTGCCCGCCGAACTGCACCTCGAAGGCGCTGTCGGTCGCCGTCGGATCGCCGAAGAAGGCGATGTAGTACTGCCCGAGAGACTCCTCCGTGCTGCTGCTGTTCTCGGCGAGGTACTCGTCGCCGCCCATGATCCCGGTCACGGTGGCATAGGCCTCGTCGCTCAGCAGAGACTCCAGCACGGCGAGCGCCGCCGCCCGCTGCTCCTCCGTGAGATCAGCGAGGTTCAGCCCGGCTCTCTGCACGAACGTCACCGGGAAGTTCGACCACGACGTCGTCTTCGTCTCGTCGTCGAAGTCGTACAGCACGGCCTCCCGCTGCTCGTCGGTGAGCGTGGCGAGGAAAGCCGCCGCCGCAGCGGAGGTGTCGGCGATCGTCCCCGCCGTCGTTCCGGCGTCCGTCGACGCGGCGGCGGTGGTCGAGGTGGACGACGAGGCAGAGGTCGTCGGTTCGGCGGTGGTGGCGGCCGCGCAGCCGCTGAGGACGAGGCCGCCCGCGAGGACGAGGCCGGAGAGCCAGGCGAGGCGTTTCTGTGCGGGAGTGGATGTCGTGTTCATGGCCTCAGGTTAGGATGACGATCAGTGGCGATCCTTTGTGCCGTCGATGGGGTTCCTATGACCACTGCGGAACCGTGCATTTTCGGAGGACCCGGACTTCATCCGGACGGGGGAGCCGCGTACGCCGACCGACCGATTCGTGACGAGCGCGCCGATGACAGCGTGGAGGTATGACCACGAAGAAGAGAGCAATCGTCCTGGGAGTGTCCATCGCCGCCGGCCTGGCGGTCATCGGAGGACTGGGCGCCGCCGGTTACTACCTGTTCAACCAGCCGACCGACTACCGCATCACGTATGAGCTCCATGGCCTGAGCGGCGACGAGAAGATCCGCTACCAGGACACGGATTTCGCCGAGGGGTTCGTGTTCGGGACCAAGGAGACGGAGGAGACGGTCGTCGATGCCCGTCCCGGCGACATGACCCTGGAGGCCATCGTGACCGAAGGTCAGGAGGCCGCCGTGGTCATCGAGAACGCGGGAGCAGGCGTGACCTGCGCGATCGTGCAGGATGCCGGGGATGCGAACCTCGAGCTCCTCCGCACGGACGAGGAGATCGCGACGGCAGGCTCCCTCGCGTGCCGTGCCCTCCTCGACTGAGCTGCACGGCGCGCGTCGCCCCAGGCATTCGCGCGGCAGCAGGCATTCCCGCTCAATGGGGCCTGTTGTCGCGCGAGTGCCTGAGGCCGAGCGGATGAGCTAGGGGAGGTAGCGGTCCACGATCGTGCGGAGTTGTGCCTCGTCGGGTGCCGTGGTCACGCCGGTCACGCGCTGCAGCGTCGCGAACGGAGTCGACGCGGACCCGACGGGAGCCGGCTCGATCTGCGTCTTCCAGTCGGGAGCGATGTGGTCGAGGAGCAGGCCGAGCTGGGCTCCCGAGAAGTAGGAGTAGTCGCGTTCCAGGATGATCTGCTGTTCCGGGTCGTCGATCAGAGCGTCGAGGCCGTCGGTGAAGGTGGTCTGTACGGGCGTGAGGCCTCGTGCCTTGTCGAAAGCCCGCTCGACGTAGGTCGCCGTCCCTTCGATGGCCTCCAGCTGGATCTCCAGCTCCAGAGTCGGCCACGTCGTATAGCGTGCCATGCGCACCGTGGCGAGGTCGGACGCGAGGGTGGCCAGCGCCTGCGGGTCCGTCTCGGTCTCGACCTTGTCGAAGATCCGCGCCTCGACGCGGAGCAGCTCGTACTGCGCCTCCGTGTGCGGGTAGTCGGGGATGAGCCCACCGGCCACCCAGGGCCAGGCGCCGGGCGCTTCCGGATCGAGCCCCTGCTTCGTGACGTGGAAGTTCTCGTGCAGGGAGAAGCGCGCGAAACCCTGCGATGTCGTCGTCTCGGTGTCGAGGATCGCCTGGTTGTACTTGAACGCGAGGACATCGTCTCCGCTCACGTCGATGACGCCGAAGTTCGACGGAGCGTACAGCAGCCACTCCCCGACACCGAATGTCCGGCTGATGCGGACGTCATCGAGGTGAGTGGCTCCGGGAACGTCGATCTTCGTCATGCCGGAGGTGTCCGTGACGCCGCTCATGTTGACGAGGATCGCGTGCGACCAGAAGGAGCTCTTCTCCCCGTCCGTGCGCAGCAGCACCAGCGGTTGCTCCTCGTACCGGTAGGCGTCCGTCCAGATCTCCGCCGCATGCGCCGCCGTGATGTCGTACTGCTCCGACAGCTGCGTGAGCATCTCCTTGTCGGTGGCGTCGAGCCCGTCGTAGTCCGACGGGGTGGGGGCGAGGAGGCGCCACGCGATCACCCCGCCGATGCCGAGCGCGAGGACGGCGAGAACACCGAGGATCACAGGGGCCACGCGGCGACCGCGAGACCGGGTGACGGAAGAGTGCATATGTAACACGTTACCGCCGAGGTTGTTCGATTTCGTATGCTCCTCTTCAGGCGAGCGCGCGGCGTCAGGCGAGGAGAACGGTGAGTGCCTGATGGGGCGCGCATGCCTGATGCGGCGGGATGCGGCACGGCCCAGAAACACGAAAACCCCTGGATAACCAGGGGTTTTTCGTGGACCTGAGGGGACTCGAACCCCTGACCCCCTGCATGCCATGCAGGTGCGCTACCAGCTGCGCCACAGGCCCAGACGCTGCTCCAGAGTGCTCCGGGCAACGTGAAAACACTACTACACGAATCCGCATCCGCACCAATCGGGGCGGGCCGCCCGGGCGCGTCGGGGCACGAGGAACATCCGGAGGACCGACGGCGTTCGATCCATCGTGAGCACTCTCGACAGCATCGTGATCGGCGCCGGCCAGGCCGGGCTGTCCGCGTCGTTCCACCTGCGCCGTCGTGGGATCGAGCACGTCGTGCTGGATGCCGATGCACGGGCCGGGGGAGCCTGGCAGCACCGGTGGGACGCCCTCACGATGCGCGACGTGCACGGGGTCGCCGAGCTCCCGGGAGACGCCGCGCCGCCGCGGGACGGGCGTCGGGCCAATATCGCGGTGCCGGAGTATTTCGCCGCGTACGAGAAGGCCCATGATCTGCCGGTGCTGCGGCCGGTGCACGTCCGCCGGGTCCATGGCGACGCCGGGGTCCTGGTCGTCGAGGCCGACGAGGGGGAGTGGCGCACCCGCACCCTCGTCAACGCGACGGGCACCTGGACGCAACCCTTCCTCCCGCACTATCCGGGGATGGAGACGTTCCTCGGGGAGCAGTTCCACACCGTCGACTATCCGGGTCCGGAGCACTTCCTCGGCAAGCGGGTGCTGGTCGTCGGCGGCGGTGCGTCCGCGGTGCAGTTCCTCGGTGCCCTCGCTCCTCTCACCGAGACGCTGTGGGTCACCCGGCGCCCGCCCGTCTGGCGCGACGACGACTTCACGCCGGAGGCCGGTGCGGCCGCTGTCGCGCTCGTCGAGAAGCGGGTGGCAGCAGGACTGCCCCCGGAGAGCGTGGTCAGCGTCACGGGTCTGATGCTGCGACCGCAGGAACGGGAAGCGGAGCGTCTCGGGGCGTATGCCGACCGTCGGCCGCTCTTCCAGCGCATCGAACCCGACGGCGTGTGCTGGGCCGATGGAGCGTTCGAGCGCGTCGACGTGATCCTGTGGGCGACGGGGTTCCGACCCGCGATCGGTCACCTCGCTCCCCTCCATCTGCGCAGTGCCGCCGGCGGAATCCAGCTCGACCGCGGCGGCCGCGGCACGACAGCGGTGGCCGACCCCCGGGTGCAGCTCGTCGGGTACGGCCCCTCTGCGAGCACCATCGGCGCGAACCGGGCGGGGCGGGCCGCTGCGGCCGGTGTCGTCCGCGCGCTCGCGAAGACGGGAGCCGCGGTCTCGTCCTGACCGTTTCGTCGCCCGAGGCCTCCTCTGGATACGCTGGGAGGCATGCTGCGCATCGTCCTGACCGTCGTCTGGCTGCTTCTCTCCGCGTGGCTCCTCGTCTGGGTCGGCGAAGGCCTGTTCGGGGTGGATCAGCGCGAGTCGATCCTCCCGTTCGCGAGCGGTGACGGTCTCGGCGGCCCCATCGTGATCGGTGTGGCGTGGGGTCTGCTGCTCACCTTCGGTGGGCCGATGTCGGGACTGGCGCGGCGCAAGAAGGTCCGTGGTCCGGCCCAGATCGGTGTCGGCACCGTCGTCGAGATGTCCCGGACCGGCGTCACCGTGAACGACGTCCCGCAGTACGACCTCTTCATCCGGGTCAGCCCCAGCATCGGCGACGACTTCATCGGACAGCTGCGCATGCTGCTCGACGCCGGCGACGTCGGAGCGCTGCAAGTGGGGCAGCCCGTCCCCGTCCGCTACAACGTCGACGACCCCGATACGGTCGAACTCGCGGACCTCAGCGACCCGAGCGTCCGAGAGGCGATGCTGCAGTGGCGCATCGACCGCGGCCTCATCGACCCGTCCCAGGTCCGCGCGCGCACGACGGGGACCCAGGTGCCCGCGTCCGTCGTGGAGGTGCGTCCGACCGGCCGGCGTCGTGAGGGGCAGAGCGAGCTCGCGCTGAAGGTGCTCGTGGCCCCCGAGGGCGCAGAGCCGTGGGAGGCCGACACCACCGTGTTCGTCTACCCGCAGGCCGTGTCGCGCCTGCAGGTGGGGGCGCCGATCTGGGCGTTCTACCGGCGGGAGGACCCGCACACGGTCGCCGTCACCATCGAGAAGGAGCCGGCCCGATGAACCCCCTCGACACGCTGATGTGGCTGGTGAACTTCCCGGCCGCGCACGGTTACGCGATGGTGTTCATCGCGGCGTTCTCGATCCTCGGTCTGTTCGCTGTCTCGGCGCGGGGAACCAGCGGCGGCGGTTCGCTGAGAGCCGTGCGCGAGCGCGAGGGTCTGCTCCCGGCAGCCACGCGCTCCCGCGGGAACGTCGTCGGCGCCGTGGTCCGCGTGGTCTTCCGGGTGCTGGCCTTCGTCATGCTCGGCTTCCTCGTCATCGGGATCCTGAGTCTGACCGGCGTCCCGGTGACCCGCGCGTACATCTTCGAGAACGGGCGCCCGACGACGGGCACGGTCGACGGGGACTGGGTGACGTTCACGGCTGCCGACGGCACCGAGTACACGCTGGAGAGCGATTTCTTCACTCCGGCCGTGTACCCGGACCGTGACGCGTGGCTCCCGAGCGGGGCGCCGGTGGTCGTGCGGTACCTGCCCTCGCACCCGCAGGCCTTCGTCATCGACAGTTCCCAGATCCCGGACTGACGTCGGAGAGGGCGCGTAGGGTGAAGACATGTCGCGCATCCTCGTCTTCGGCGGCCACGGCCGCATCGCCCTGCTGCTCGCCCCGCTCCTCGTCGCCCGCGGGCACGAGGTCACGGGGGTGATCCGCAACCCCGATCACGTGTCCGAGGTGGAGGAGGGGGGCGCGATCGCTCTCGTCGCCGACATCGAGACCATGGACGTCGACGCCCTCACCGAGATCATCCGCGGGCACGACGCCGTGGTGTGGTCCGCCGGCGCCGGGGGCGGGAGCCCCGAGCGCACCTACGCCGTCGATCGGGACGCGGCGGAGCGGACCATGGACGCGGCCGAACGCGCCGGCGTGCGCCGATACGTCATGGTGTCGTGGATCGGCTCCACGGCTGAGCACGGCATCCCGGAAGACGACTCCTTCTTCCCGTACGCCGATGCGAAGTGGGCCGCAGACGAGCACCTCCGCGCTTCCGGTCTCGACGGGACGATCCTCGGCCCCGGCACGCTGACCTTCGATGATCCGACCGGGCGCATCCGCATCGACCCGGAGGGCCGCGGCGAGGTCTCCCGCGCCGACGTCGCGGCGGTCATCGTCGCCACCCTCGAGGACCCCGGCACGATCGGGCGCACGATCCGCTTCGGCAACGGCGACGAGGAGACCTCGGTGCCGATCGCCGAGGCGCTCGCGCGCTGAGGACGATGAACCGGGGCCGGTCACTCGGGCGCCGGGTGCGGCGGGTCGTCGGTGCCGCGCTCGTCCTGGTCGCTCTTACCGGGGGCACGTCGCTGTCGGCGGTCGCGCAGTCCAGCCCCGAGTCCGCTGCCGAGGCGGTGTCGGTGCAGGCCGCAGAGCCCGGCGCGACCCGAGAGCAGGCCGCCGCCCTCGTCGCGGACATGAGCACCGCGGAGCAGGCGTCATCCATCGTGATGGGGCACATCGGCGGGACCGACCCGGCGGCGCTGCGTGCCTACATGCAATCGGGGCTCGGCGGATTCATCCTCATGGGCGGGAACATCCCGGCCACGGAGGAAGAGCTCCGCACACTGACGGCCGCGCTGACGATCGACCCCGCCCTCCCGCCGCTGATCGCCGTGGACCAGGAGGGCGGCATCGTCTCGCGCCTGCCCTGGGACACCTTCCCGGCGTCGACGACCCTGAAGAGCCGACCGGTGACCGAGACCTCGGCGGCCTTCGCGGCCCGCGGCGCGCTCGTCGCCCGCGCCGGGATCACGGTCGACTTCGGCACCGTCGCCGACGTCCCCGCGGACCCCGGCTCGTTCATCTTCGGACGAGCCCTCGGCACCGATCCGGAGGGTGCCGCCGCTCGCACCGCCGCCGCGACAGAGGGTCAGGAGCACTTCGTCGCGTCGACGCTCAAGCACTTCCCCGGGCACGGAGCGGCGCCGGGAGACTCCCATCACGCGATCCCGAGCACCGGCATGACGAAGGCCGCGTGGCGCGAAGCGGACGCCGTCCCGTTCGCCGCCGGCATCGACGCCGGCGCCTCGGTGCTCATGTACGGCCATCTCGCGTACACCGCCGTGGACTCCCGTCCGGCGTCGCTCTCCGCGGAGTGGCATCGCATCGCGCGGGAAGAGCTCGGGTTCGACGGTGTGGCCGTGACGGACGACCTCGGCATGCTGCTGTCCTCGGGGGATCCGGCGTACGCCGACCCCGTCGCGAACGGCGTCGCCGCGGTCGCGGCCGGCAACGACCTCGTGCTCATGATCGCGGGCTCCACGGCGCAGACCGCGACCGAGATGGCCGCGGGGATCACCGCGGCGGTCGACGCCGGGACGCTCCCCGCCGAGCGTCTGGAGGACGCGGCGACCCGTGTGCTCGCCCTGCGTCTGGAGCTCGCCGCCGCGTCGTCGTCGTGGGCCGTCTGCGGGGACTGCACCGCCCGCTGACGCGCTCAGGCTGCGGCGCGCTCGTCCGGGCTGAGCCAGGCGGCGAGGAGGGAGGCGCGGAGCGCGGCGCCGCGGTCTGCGAAACCGCGCTGGCGCCGGACGTACTCGGCCTTGCCCTCCGGCGTCTCGATGCGCACCGGTTCGACATCCCACGCGGACAGATCGTACGGGGCGGCCTGCATGTCGAGCAGCCGGATGTCGCGCGCCAGCTCGAACGTGTCCAGCAGCAGTTCCCCGGGGATCAGCGGGCCGAGCTTCATCGCCCACTTGTACAGGTCCATGCCGGCGTGCAGACAGCCGGGCTGTTCGAGGAGCGGCTGATCCTCTCTCGTCAACGCGGCCCGGTTGCGGGGCACCGCCTCCGGAGTGAAGAACCGGAAGGCGTCGAAGTGCGTGCAGCGGAGATCGTGCCCCTCGACCACCGCGTCCGTGCCCTCCTGTCCGAGCCGCAGGGGGACGGCATGCCGATGCTCTGCGGCGCGGTAGACCATCGCCCACTCGTGCAGGCCGAAGCAGCCGAACTGCCCGGGCCGGGAGCCGGTACGGCGCAGCATCAGCGAGACGAGGCGAGCGAGCTCGGGCTTCTCGGCGGCGAAGCGCTGGGCGTCGGGGATCGCGCCGCCGGGTGTGATCCCGGGGGAGTACCAGCGCCAGGCCACCCGCTCTGGGGCCTCCTCCAGCTCCACACGCGCTCCGGGGTGCCACCGGCGGAGCTGTGCGGGCTTGTAGCCGTAGTAGGTGAAGAGGAAATCCCACACGGGATGCTTCTCCCCGCGTGCGACGCGCTCTCGGTGCCCGGCCGTCAGCGCGTCGGCCCGTTCCCGATGCGCGTCCTCGCGCCGGAGCCAGTCGTCACGCGTGAGGATCATGTCAGTGCAGGATGCCGGCGTCGCCGAGCTGGTCGCGCAGACCCGCGCCGTCCTCCGCGCTCACCCACGGCACCTCGTCCGCGTCATGCGACTCCATCTCGGCACGGCCGCCGGCGAGCACCGCCTCGGCAGGGAGCAGCCGCCGGATCGCGACACCGGCGACCGAATCCGGGTACTCCTCCTGGAACTGCGTGTAGATGGCCTCGTCGTGCTGGCCATCGTCGCCGATCAGGAGCCATCTGACGTCCGGGAACTCGGTGGCCAGCCGCCGGAGGTTCGTGAGCTTGTGCTCGCGGCCGCTGCGGAACCAGCGATCGTGGGTGGGTCCCCAGTCGGTCAGGAGCAGCGAGCCGGCGGGGAACAGATGCCGACCGAGGAACCGTGACAGCGTGGGGGCGACGTTCCAGGCGCCGGTGGAGAGATAGACCATCGGGGCACCCGGATGCTCCCGGAGCAGCTGGTCGAGCAGCACGGCCATCCCCGGCACCGGGATGCGGGCGTGCTCGTCGACGACGAACGAGTTCCAGAAGGCGATGAAGGGCCGGGGGAGCGCCGTGACCATGACCGTGTCGTCGACATCGGAGACGACGCCGAAGCGGGTGCTCTCCGCGACGATGAAGGCCCGCGCCTCGATCGGCTCCTGTCCCTCGACGGTGATGGTGAACGTCTGCCAGCCGGGCTCGAGGTCGGCGCGGATGACGGTGTCGATGACACCGCCGCGGTCGGCGACCACCCGATGCGTGCTGTCGCCGACATGCACGTCGACCGAGGCGAAGCCCACGGGGATGCCGACGAAGCTGCGCCAGCCGCGGATGCTCGCCGGTTCCCCGTCGCGACCGCGGCGCTGCGGCGGGACGATGAGCACGCGACCCAGTACACGGACCCATCCGGGGCCGCCGTAGCCCGGGAAGGGCAGCACGGTGGCGTTCCGGCCGCGGCGGCGCGCTCGTCCCTCGCGCCACACGTGCAGGCGGTGCTCGAGACGGGCGAACCAGTGGATCCTGGGCGCCGGGGGTGCGGGGGCCATTGCCTCAGTCTTTCACGTCGGCGTCGGACTCCGCCGCCGGGGCCTCCAGATGACGAGCTTCGAGACGGTGCAGCAGCCGCTTGCCCAAGTAGGCGAGCACGAGGAACAGGGCGATGACTCCGACGAACAGGTAGCCCGCGAAGTGCACGCGGTCGACGAGCTCACGGAAGCTCCCGGCCGCCAGCGAGGTGACGCTCACATACGCCGTGGCCCAGATGATGCAGGCCGGGGTCGTCCAGGCCAGGAAGCGCCGGTAGGGGTACTCGCTCATTCCGACCGTGAGAGGGACGAGCGAGTGGAGGACCGGGAGGAAGCGGGAGAGGAAGATGGCGATGCCGCCGCGTCGGGCCAGGTAGTTCTCCGCACGGACCCAGTTGTGCTCGCCGATCCGCCGCCCGAGCCAGGAGGCACGGATGTAGGGGCCCAGCCAGCGGCCGAGCCAGAAGCCGATGCTCTCGCCGATGAGGGCGCCGACGACGACGGCCACGCCCATCGCGATGCCCTCCAGAGGGGTGGCGACCCCCATCGAGGCGATGATGACGATCGTGTCGCCCGGGACGATGAGGCCGATGAGGATGCTCGTCTCCAGCATGACGGCCAGACCTGCGACCAGCGTGCGCGTGACCGGATCGATCGACTGCACGGTGTCGAGGAGCCAGAGCAGGAGGTCGTCCACCCCATGAGGATACGGGAGCGGCCCGGTCCTAGGCTGGAAAGGTGCCCGACCGTCTGAGCCCCCGACCGCTGTCGTCCTGGGTGGCTCCGGAGCGCCTCTTCCCGGTGCTCGCGGCGCGGCGGTCGGACGTGTTCTGGCTCGATGCGGGCGCTGACGCCGTCGAGGGATGGAGCTTCCTCGGCACCGGGGTCGCGGAACCGCTCCCGGAGGACGTGCGGCTGGATACCGGGCCCGTCGAGGCGGGGATGCCGCCGTTCCGCGGGGGATGGGTGGGCTGGCGCGACTACGAGAGCGGAGCCGTCCGCGCGGGGGCTCCGGTCGCCACCGATCCGGAGCCGGAAGCCCGGACGTGGCTGCGCGTGAGCATGGCCATGGCGTTCGATCATGCCGCGCACCGCTTGTGGCTCCTGGCCCCGGCGGAGGAGACGGGCGAAGGGGAGGGCTGGCTGCAGAGTCTCCTGGCCGCCACCGGTCCCGAGACGCCGACCCCGCGGCCGCGGGAGGACCGTCACGTCGCCGAGGCCCGCCATACCCCTGCCGCATACGAGCAGCTCATCGAACGCTGCCGTGACCTCATCCACGCCGGCATCGCCTACCAGCTCTGCCTCACGACGCGGTTCACCGTGCCAGGGTCCCACGACCCCGTCGCCGTGTACGAGCGGCTCCGGGCGGCGACTCCCGCCCACCATGGCGGATTCCTGCGCATCGGGGGACGTGCGCTCCTCAGCGCCAGCCCCGAGCAGTTCCTCCACGCCGGCGGTGGCGTCATCCGCACCCGGCCCATCAAGGGGACCCGCCCTCGAGGCACCGATGCCGTGACCGATGCCGCGCTCGCCGCGGAGCTGGCCGCGGACCCGAAGGAGCGGGCCGAGAACGTCATGATCGTCGACCTCATGCGCAACGACCTCTCCCGGGTGTGCGTGCCGGGGTCGATCCGGGTCGAGGGGCTCTGGGAGGTGGAGAGCTATCCCGCCGTGCATCAGCTCGTCAGCACCATCAGCGGCACGGCCGCGGAGGGGACCACGGTCGGAGCGCTGCTGGAGGCGGCGTTCCCCGCCGGGAGCATGACCGGCGCGCCGAAGCTGTCGGCGATGACGCAGCTGCACGAGCTCGAAGAAGGCCCGCGCGACATCTACGCCGGCTGCTTCGGCTACATCGGCGTCGACGGCGCTCTCGATCTCGCGATGGTGATCCGCAGCATCGTCGTGGACGAGGAGGCGGCGTTCGTCGGCGCCGGTGGTGGGATCACGTGGGGATCGGTGCCCGCGGCCGAGGTGCGTGAGGTCGCCACGAAGGCCCGCGCCCCTCTCGCGGCGCTCGGCGCGGAAATGCCCGTCACCTGGCGTTCCGATATCCTGAACTGATCCCGTTTTTTCCTTCAGATTGGTCGTGCGTTCGTTGTCCGAGAACATGTCCACCGCTCCCGTCGACGAGGAGTTCTCCTCGCCGCACGCCATCCAGGCCAAGTGGCAGAAGTACTGGGCGGAGCACGAGACGTTCCTCACGGGCGGCGACGACGACACGCGGCCGCGGCGCTACGTGCTGGCCATGTTCCCGTACCCCTCCGGTGACCTGCACATGGGGCACGCGGAGAACTACCTGTACTCCGACATCGTCGCCCGCTTCTGGCGGCACCGCGGTCACAACGTCCTGAACCCGATCGGGTGGGACTCCTTCGGCCTGCCCGCGGAGAACGCCGCGATCCGTCAGGGTGCCGACCCGCGCGAGTGGACGTACCAGAACATCGCGCAGCAGAAGGTCGGCTTCCAGCAGTACGGCGTCTCGTTCGACTGGAGCCGGGTGCTGCACACGTCCGACCCCGAGTACTACCGCTGGAACCAGTGGCTGTTCCTGAAGATGTACGAGCGCGGTCTGGCGTACCGGAAGAAGAGCCCGGTCAACTGGTGCCCGAACGACCAGACGGTCCTGGCCAACGAGCAGGTCGTGGACGGGCGCTGTGAGCGCTGCGGCTACGAGGTCGTCAAGAAGAAGCTCACCCAGTGGTACTTCCGCATCACCGACTATGCGGACCGCCTGCTCGACGACCTGAACCAGCTCGAGGGGTTCTGGCCGCACAAGGTGCTGCAGATGCAGCGCAACTGGATCGGCCGTTCCGTCGGTGCCGATGTCGACTTCCGCATCGAAGGCCGCGAGGAGCCCGTGACGGTGTTCTCGACCCGTCCGGACACGCTGCACGGCGCGACGTTCTTCGTCGTCGCGCCCGACGGCGACTTGGCCGCCGAGATCGCCGCGGAGGCCGAGCCCGAGGTGCGCGAGCGCTTCCAGGCCTACCTGGCCGAGGTGCAGAAGACCACGGACATCGATCGGAAGTCCACCGACCGTCCTAAGACGGGCGTGTTCCTGGGCCGCTACGCGATCAACCCGGTCAACGGCGAGAAGCTCCCGATCTGGGCCGCCGACTACGTGCTGGCCGACTACGGGCACGGCGCCGTCATGGCGGTCCCGGCGCACGACCAGCGCGACCTGGACTTCGCACGCGCGTTCGATCTGCCGGTCAAGGTCGTCGTCGACACCACCGCTCCGGTCACCGGTGCCATGCCGGTCATCGAGGTGGATGAGGACGGCGTCCCGATCGACGCCGATGCCGCGCTCGACGAGCAGAACCCGGCGAAGACCGGTGTCGCGCTCACCGGCGAGGGGCGCATGATCAACTCCGGTCCGCTGAATGGACTGTCGAAGCGCAACGCGATCGCGCGCGCCATCGAGCAGCTGGAGGCCACGGGGACGGGTCGGGCGGCGAAGAACTACCGCCTGCGTGACTGGCTGATCTCGCGTCAGCGGTTCTGGGGGACCCCGATCCCGATGCTGCACACCGACGACGGCCGCATCGTCCCGGTCCCGGAGGACCGGCTGCCGGTCAAGCTGCCGAGCGTCGAGGGCCTCGACCTCAAGCCGAAGGGCACGTCCCCGCTGGGTGGGGCCGAGAGCTGGGTGCGCACGACGGATCCGGAGACCGGCGACCCGGTGCTGCGTGATCCGGACACGATGGACACCTTCGTCGACAGCTCCTGGTACTTCCTCCGGTTCCTGTCGCCGAACAGCGATACGGTGGCGTTCGACCCGGCCCAGGCGGCGCGCTGGGCCCCGGTGGACTCGTACATCGGCGGTGTCGAGCACGCGATCCTGCACCTGCTGTACGCACGC
The DNA here is from genome assembly GCF_044756645.1 of Microbacterium sp. NPDC091676. Lineage (NCBI taxonomy): Bacteria > Bacillati > Actinomycetota > Actinomycetes > Micrococcales > Microbacteriaceae > Microbacterium > Microbacterium sp. NPDC091676. The sequence goes on from NZ_JBIVTI010000001.1 coordinate 259,519, forward strand.
TTCATCACGAAGGTGCTCTTCGACATGGGACTCATCGACTTCACCGAGCCGTTCTCCAACCTGATCAACCAGGGCATGGTGCTGCTCGACGGCCAGAAGATGTCGAAGAGCAAGGGCAACCTGGTGCTGTTCCAGGAGGAGCTCGACGCCCACGGCGCCGACGCGCTCCGCGTCGGTCTGGCCTTCGCCGGTCCGGTGGAGGACGACAAGGACTGGGCGGACGTGTCGACCACCGGTGCGCAGAAGTTCCTCGCGCGCGCCCTGCGGATCGCGCACGAGGTCGCCAGCCCCGTCGACGTCGTTTTCGACGGGGGCGACGCGGCGCTGCGCCGCGCGACGCACAAGCTGCTCGCCGAGGCGCCCGCGCTGGTCGAGCAGACGAAGTTCAACGTGCTCGTCGCCCGTCTGATGGAGCTGGTCAACGTGACCCGCAAGACGATCGACGGCGCTGCCGGTGCTGCCGACCCCGCCGTCCGTGAGGCGGCGGAGACCATCGCCGTCATGCTCGACCTCATCGCCCCGCACACCGCGGAGGAGATGTGGGAGATCCTGGGACACGAGCCGTCCGTCGGACTCGTGTCGTGGCGTTCCGCCGACCCGGCGCTGCTCGTCGAGGACACCGTCACCGCGGTCGTGCAGATCGGCGGCAAGGTGCGCGCGCAGCTCGAGGTGCCGGCACGCATCGGCGAGGCCGAGCTCGAGGCGCTGGCGCGAGCCGATGAGCGCGTCATCCGGTCGATCGGCGATCGCGAGATCGTCAAGGTCGTCGTGCGAGCCCCGAAGATCGTCAGCATCGTCGTCAAGGGCTGAGTCCTCGGCGTGCTCCGCGGTTCCGCCTACCCCGGTGCGAAGGGATGATGCCCGGATCACGTCGCGACCGGGAACGGCAGTCCTCCACGATGAGTCCCGTCTGAGCGCTTCTCCACGGTCGCTGTGTCCGGCGCCCGAAGGTGGTGGGCGCGGAGCTTAGTGTGACCGGATGACCTCGCCTCCGCCTCCACCTCCTCCGCCCCGTCGGAGGCTCCGCCTCGGGCTCGGCGCGGCGGTCGTGCTGGCGATCGTCGCGCTCTCCACGGCCGTCGGCCTCGGGCTGATGCGGGGTCAACCGTCGTCCGTCGATGCGGTTCCGCTCGCGGAGAGCTCGGCGTCGGTCGAGCCCGCGCCCGCGGAGATCTACGTGCATGTGCTCGGGGCGGTCGAGCGCCCGGGCCTGTACGTCCTGCGCGCCGACTCCCGGGTCGTCGACGCTCTCGCGGCCGCCGGCGGGTCGACGGACGCCGCCGACCTCGCGGGGGTCAATCTCGCCCGCCGGGTCGAGGACGGTGAGCAGATCCTGGTCCCGGTCGTGGGTGCCGTCGCCGACCCCTCGGCTGCGCCGCCCGGTGACGGCACCGTCGATCTGAACACGGCGGATCAGGCGGCTCTGGAGGAGCTCCCGGGAATCGGACCGGCGCTGGCCGAGCGCATCGTCGCGTGGCGCGAGGACAACGGTCGGTTCCGCACGGTCGACGATCTCCTGGCGGTGCCGGGGATCGGGGAGAAGGTCTTGGAGGGGCTGCGAGACGGGGTGCGCGTGTGAGAGTCGCCTACCCCTGGGGATCAGCGGTGTCGTGCGACGACTGCGTGTCGGCGTCCGGTCCGTGCGCAGCCTCCTTCCCCTGAACGCTGCCCGCGTTGATGAGCTCCCGCCGGCACCGCTTCTGATCTCGGATCAGTTGGATGAACATACCCAGGCCGATCGTGAGCCCGAGGAAGACGGTCGGGATCCATCGTCCGGTGAGGCCGGCGAAGAGAAATGCTCCGCCCACGGTCATCCCGAGCCACCCCACTGCGAGGAGCGCAATCAGCCATCCCCGACGGCGGAGCTTGCGCTCGGCCACAGCGGGTTCGTCCGGAGAATCCCCCAGAGATTCCGTCATGCGCGAACCATAGCGGGCTGTCTCCGCTATCGGAGAAGTGCTCCTCCACACCCTGACCTCCAGGGTCGTTGTCCTCTGCTCCTGCGGGAGCGCTCGAGGCGGGCGGAGCGGGAGTCGGCGCGACTCTACGTTGATCGGATGCATGAGCTGCCGCGTTCGTCCCCGGGTTTCGAGTGGGGATCCGCGATGACGCGTGATCTGCGCCTGCTGCCGGTGGCTGTCGGTGCGTGGGGTGCGGCCCTGGTCTGCGTATTCGTGCCGGGAACGGCGGGGTGGTTGGTGGGGGGATGCCTGGCATCCGCGGTGATCATCGGCGCCGCGCTCGCGATCCGGCGCCGCGCCGTCGCGACGATCGGAGGAGTCGTCATCGTGGTTCTCGTCGCGGCGGCGTCCGTGGCCTTCACCGCGCTTGCACAGTCCGCGGACCGTGACGCCCTGCACGGGTGGGACGGCAGGGTCATCGAAGCGGTCGGTGAAGTCTCGTCATCGGCGTCCGTGGGACGGGACGGGCGCCTGTGGATGGACGTGCAGCTGAGCGGCATCGGTGCGCCGGGAGCCGTGGCGCCGGCGGCCGGTCCGGTGCGCATCGGCATCGAGGAGGCGCGGGGGTTCGTCCTCGGTGCGCAGGTGCGGGTGACCGGAGAGAGTGTGCGAACGGACCCGGGGGAGCGGGCCGTGCTCGTCGTCTTCGTCACCGCGGGAACGGTGGAACGGCCCGCACCTGGCGTCTTCGGGTTCGCTGCCGACCTCCGCCGGTCGTTCGTCGAGCGCGCGACACGGCTCCCGGAACCCGGTGCCGGACTCCTCCCGGGGCTGGCGGTGGGCGACACCACCGCCGTGCCCGCTGCGGTCGACGCCGACATGCGCACGAGCGGCCTCAGCCACCTCACCGCCGTGTCCGGGGCGAACTGCGCGATCGTCGTCGCCGCGGTGTTCGGGATCGTGGCGCTCAGCGGCGGGACGCGGGCGCTGCGGGTCATGCTCGCCGCCCTCGCGCTGGCGGCGTTCGTCGTTCTCGTGACCCCGGAGCCGAGCGTCGTCCGGGCCTCCACGATGGCTGCGACGGGCATGCTGTCGATCCTCGTCGGGCGGCCGAGCGCAGGGGCCGGAATGCTGGCCCTGTGCGTGGCCGCGCTCCTCGTCGCCGATCCCTGGCTCGCGTCGACCCCGGGATTCGCGCTGTCCGCCGTGGCCTCCGGGGCCCTCATCCTGCTCGCCCCGGCGTTGGCGAACGGGATCGGGCGCTGGCTGCCCGGTCCGCTCGCCCTGGCGATCGCCGTGCCTCTGGCGGCGCAGCTCGCGTGCGCGCCCGTGATCGCACTGTTCGCGGAACAGCAGTCGCTCGTCTCGGTCGTCGCGAACCTCCTCGCCGAGCCGGCTGCGCCGGTCGCCACCGTGATCGGGCTCGTCGCCTGTCTCGCTGCGCCTCTCCCACTCGTCGCGGATCTGCTCGCCGCGTCCGCCTGGCTGCCGTCTGCGTGGATCGCGACGGTCGCGCACGTCACTTCCGGGCTCCCCGGCGCTCAGGTGCTCCTCCCCGCCGGCCTCGGCAGCGCTGCGCTGGTCGCGCTCGTGAGCGTCGCGATCGCCATCGTGTGCTGCCGCGGAAGGCCGCGCCCCAGGGACGTCGCGCGCACCGACGTCGTGGCGGTGCGGTCTCGTCAGCGGGGGACTTCGACGTTCGGCGGGGTCCTCACCGTCGCCCGATGCGTGGCGGCCGCCGTCCTCATCGTCGTGGCGTCCGTCGGCACCTCCCGCGCGTTGGTCGACGGTCCGCTCGCCCCGCTCGTGACGCCGCACGCGTGGGCGATCGCCGCGTGCGACGTGGGCCAGGGCGACGCGATCCTGGTGCGTTCGCAGGGCGCGATCGCCCTCATCGACACGGGACCGGACCCGGGGACGCTCGATGCCTGCCTCCGCTCGCTGAGCGTCGATCGCATCGACCTCCTCGTGCTCACGCACTTCGACGCGGACCACATCGGGGGTGCGGCGGTGCTCGAAGGGCGGGTGGGTACGGTGCTGCACGGACCGCCCGCCGATGACGCCGATGCGCGCGTGCTCGACGACCTGGCGCGGGCGGGCGCGGCCCTCCGCGCGGTCGGCGCCGGGGACCGGGGCGCTCTCGGCGCAGCGTCGTGGCGAGTGCTCTGGCCGCCGAAGGACAGCGTCGCCTTCCCGTCGGGCAACGATGCGAGCGTCGTCACCGAGTTCGCCGGGGGAGGAGTGCCCCGTGCTCTGTTCCTCGGCGATCTGTCCGCGGCCCCGCAACGCGCGCTGCTCCGCGGTATGTCGCTGACACGATACGACGTGGTGAAGGTCGCCCACCATGGGAGCGCTGACCAGGAGCCCGCCCTCTACGAGGCTCTGCAGCCGAGCGTGGCGCTCATCACGGTCGGCGCGGGCAACGACTACGGGCACCCGCGTCAGGAGACCCTGGAGATGCTGTCGGCTCTCGGTACGCACGTCTACCGCACCGACCACGACGGCCGCACCCTGCTCGGCATCGAGGACGATGCCCTCCGCGTCTGGACCGACGTCGCGCCGCCCTGAGTCGGGTGTCCGACGCCGCCGGTAGGCTGGTCCCATGGCAGCTTCCCGTCCCCCCTCCCGCGGCGGCGCGAAGGCCACGAAGATCCCGCAGGTATCGTGGCGGGAGCCGCATCCCGCACCGCTGGTGCTCGTCTCAGGGCCGGAAGAGGTCTGCGCCGAGCGCGCGATCGCCGGGGTACGCGACTACCTCCGTGCCGAGGATCCGGCGCTCGAGGTCAGCGACGTCCGAGCCGACGACTACGCCCCCGGCACGCTGCTCTCCCTGACCTCGCCGTCGCTGTTCGGAGAGCCGCGACTGGTCCGCGTGTCCGGCGTGGAGAAGTGCTCCGACGCGTTCCTGCAGGAGGCCATCGGGTATCTGGAGAACCCGCAGGAGGGCGCGACCGTCGTCCTGCGGCATACCGGAGCCAGCGTCCGCGGGAAGAAGCTCCTCGACGCGCTGCGCGCAGGAACCGGCGGCGGGATCGAGATCGCGTGCCCCGCCATCAAGCGCGACGGCGACCGGGTCGACTTCGCCGCAGGCGAGTTCAAGGCGGCGAAGAAGCGCATCGCTCCGCCCGCGCTGCGGGCGCTCGTCTCGGCCTTCGCCGACGACCTCACCGAGCTCGCCGCCGCCTGCCAGCAGCTCATCGGCGACGTCGAGGGCGACATCACCGAAGAGGTCGTCACCAAGTACTACGGCGGCCGAGTCGAGGTGTCGGCGTTCGTCGTCGCCGACACCGCCATCGCCGGTCGCTACGGCGAGGCTCTCGTGGCGCTCCGCCATGCCCTGTCCTCCGGCGCGGACCCGGTGCCGATGGTCGCCGCGTTCGCGATGAAGCTGCGCACGATGGCGCGCGTCGCCGGCAACCGCGAACCCAGCAGGCAGCTCGCCCAGCGCCTCGGGATGAAGGACTGGCAGGTCGACCGCGCGCGCCGCGACCTGGCGGGCTGGAACGAGCGCTCCCTGGGCATGGCCATCCAGGCGACCGCGCGCGCCGACGCCGAGGTGAAGGGTGCGGCGCGCGACCCGATCTTCGCGCTCGAGCGCATGGTGACGGTCATCGCCACCCGTGAGCCGTTCGGGGGCTAGGGCTCTCGCCTCCCGGAAAAGCAGAAAGCCCGCCTCACGAGGAGACGGGCTTTCCGGAAGTCAGAAGCTCAGAGAGCCGAGACCTGCTTGGCGATCGCCGACTTGCGGTTCGACGCCTGGTTCTTGTGCAGGACACCCTTGCTGACGGCCTTGTCGAGCTTGACCGAGGCCTTCTTCAGGTTCTTCTCGGCGGCGGCCTTGTCACCGGCGGCGACGGCCGCGCGGGTCTGGCGGACGAGAGTCTTCAGCTCGCTCTTCACGGCCTTGTTGCGCTCGTGAGCCTTCTCGTTGGTCTTGTTGCGCTTGATCTGCGACTTGATGTTTGCCACGTGTGGACGCTTTCTGTACAGGAGTGATTCGGAGTGCCGGCAGCAGAAGAGGGCTGCTGCACGGCGGTCGTGAGGGAAGAACCCACACGCAAGCCAAGAGTCGAGTCTACCAGTACCGGATGGGATCGTGCGAAACGACATCGACCGGACGAGACGCCGTCGCGCGGAAGGTGGGACCGGGTGCAGAATCATCCTCAACGACGACGACGTCAGGAGCCCGATGACCCCCCTCAGCACCGACCCGACCGCGCGTGCGCGGCTCCGCTGGTCCGCCGCCACCTCCTCCGTCCAGATCGAGGGTTCCCGCCGTGCCGATGGCGCGGGACGATCGATCTGGGACGACGAGATCGCCAAGCCCGGACGCATCCGCGACGGCTCGACGGCGGAGCCGGCCTGCGACAGCTATCGCCGCGTGGCCGATGACGTCGCCCTGGTGACCGGTCTCGGACTCGATCGGTACCGGTTCTCGATTCCGTGGGCGCGCGTGCAGCCGGACGGACGCGGACCCGGGAACGTCGCGGCGCTGGACCACTACGCCCGCGTCGTCGACGCCCTGCTGGAGGCCGGTGTCACCCCGTTCCCGACGCTCTATCACTGGGAGCTGCCGAGCCGGGTCGAGGCGGACGGCGGCTGGCTGGCCCGCGACACCGCCGAGCGCTTCGGGGAGTACGCCACCCTCGTCGCCGCCCGCCTCGGAGATCGGGTGTCGTCCTGGTACACGCTGAACGAGCCCGCCATGACCACCCTGCAGGGCTACGCGGTCGGCGCGCTCGCGCCCGGCAGGCAGCTCCTCTACGGCGCGCTTCCGACCGCGCACCATCAGCTGCTCGCCCATTCCCGAGCCGCTGACGCGCTGCGACACCAGGGTGCGGAGAGCGTGGGCCTCGTCAACAACCACACCTGGGTCCTGCCCCTGCGGGACACCGAGGAGGATCATGCCGCGGCGGCGATGTACGACATCCTGCACAACCGGCTGTTCAGCGAGCCGCTGCTCTCCGGGACGACACCCGACCTGGAAGCGCTCGGGCTCCCGCCGCTGCCCGTCCTCGGCGACGACCTCGCTCGCATCGCGAGATCGATCGACTTCTACGGCGTGAACTTCTACAACCCGACGACCGTCACCGCCGCCGGCGCCGGGAACGACATCCCGTTCGAGATCGTTCCGACCCCCGGAGCGCCCGTCACGGGGTTCGGTCCCGAGTGGCCGATCGTGCCGTCCGCACTGCGCGACCTCCTGATCGATCTGCACCGGCGACACCCGAGCATGCCACCGATCATCATCGGGGAGAACGGGGCATCGTTCCCGGAACCCGACGTCGCCGGCCCGGTGGAGGACACCGATCGGATCGCCTACCTCTCCGCGCACATCGACGCGGTGGGCGAGGCCATCGACGCCGGCGTCCCCGTCGAGGAGTACACGGTCTGGTCGCTGCTCGACAACTGGGAGTGGACGGACGGCTACACGCAGCGGTTCGGTCTCGTGCACGTGGACTTCTCGACGGGGGAGCGCACCCCGAAGGCCTCCTACGGCTGGTACCAGGAACTCGTCGCGGGCGCTCATGCCGCCCGCACCGCCGGGGCGGCACGCGCATGAGCGGGACGCCGGGCCTCGTCACCCGCCGAGCGGGCCTGCGCTGGATGTCGCTGTTCACCCTCGCCTGGCTCGCGATCTGGACCGTCCAGCTCACGCCGGTCCAGCTCCTCCTCCCGCTGCAGCTCGACACTCCGGAGGACGACTGGATCCGCGGCGTCGTCTCCTCCGGGATCGTGCTCGGAGTGGGTGGTCTCGCCGGCGTCGTCGCCGGGCCGCTCGCCGGGGCGCTCTCCGACCGCGCCCGCGCCGGCGCACACCGCCGGCGGCCATGGGCTCTGGGAGGGGTCGCGCTCACGGCCGTCTGTCTCGTCCTCACCGGGTTCGCCGACGGCCCGTGGGCGGTCGGCGCCGGCTGGGTCGGCGTCTCGATCGGCGTCGCCGTCTCCTCCGCCGCGTTCACCGCGCTCATCGCCGACCAGCTCCCGACGACGCAGCGCGGCGCCGCGTCCGCCGCGGTCGGGTCGAGCCAGGCGGTCGGAATCGTGCTGGGGGTCGGCCTGGTCGTGTTGCTGGGCCTCGACATCGTCGCCGGGTATCTGCTCCTCGCAGGGATCATCGCGGTGGTGGGCATCGCCGCGGCGCTGCTGCTGCCGGACCCGCCGAGCACCGAGGCGCTGCGTCCGCCGCGCATCGGGCGTCCCCGCCTGGCGTCGCTCCGCGACCGCGACTTCGCCTGGATGCTCTCCGGCCGCCTCGTCACCAACATCGGCAATGCCCTCGGGACGGCCCTGTTCCTCTTCTTCCTCCTCCACGGCCTCGGCCAGGAGAGCACGACCGCACAGGACAACCTCCTGCTCCTCATCGTCGTCTACACGGTGTTCGTCGTGCTCGCCTCGGTGATCACCGGGATCGTCTCCGACCGCACCGGAGAACGGCGCCGACTCGCCGTGGCGGCCACGGTCGTCCAGGCGGCGTCGGGTGTGGTGATCGTGGCTCTACCCACCTTCGAGATGACGATGATCGCCGCCGCGCTCATGGGCGTCGGCTACGGCGCCTTCTCGACCGTGGGGCTGGCGTTCGCGGCCGATCTGCTCCCGGATGAGCAGGACCACGCGCGCGACCTCGGCATCGTGAACGTCACCGCCGCCCTCGGACAGCTCATCGGGCCCGTCCTCGGAGCCGGGCTCGTCGCGCTGGCCGGCGGGTTCTGGCTCGTGTTCCTCGCGGCGGCCATCCTGTCGCTCGTCGGGGGAGCACTCACCGCCGCCGCGCGGCCCCGGGCGCTCTCAGCCTGACGCCGTGCGCTGTTCGATCGTCGCGATCGCGACGGCGAGGACGGCGTTGAACACCCGCGGGCGCATGGCCGTGAGGAGATGGGTGGTCCGCGGCACGACGATGAGCTCGGCCTCGGGGGCCAGGCGCCGGAACAGGGGCTCGTTCAATCGGAGCTGATCGTACTGACCGTTCACGAACCAGAGGGGCACCTCGATGCGGGGGACTGCGGCGGCGACGTCCAGGGCGGCGAGACTGCGGAGCGTCTGGTCCTGGATGTCCAGAGCGTACCCGCCGGCGGCGAAGTCTCCGCGATTCTCCTCGGGGATCGTCGCGGCGAGCATCCGTCGCGTCAGCCACATGCCGCGGTCGGGCAGGGAATCGACCGCCCGGGCGAACAGCCGGTACGCGCGCAGCCCGGCGCCGCGGGGGAGCGAGGTGCACGCGGCGGCGACGAGTCCGTCGACGGGCGGAGGCTCCGCGCCACCGGTGTACGCGAGCGAGAGCAGGCCGCCCATCGAGTGCCCGACCAGCAGCACGGGGCCCCTCTCGGCCGCGGCGCGGACGGCCGCGTCGATCGTGTGCAGCGCCTCGTGGAGGCTGAAGTCCTCGTCCATCCGGCTGCCGTGGCCGGGGAGGTCGACGGCCGTGACGGGATGCCCGTGCGCCTCCAGGTACTCGATCTGCGACCGCCACATGGTCGCCGACGTGCGGATGCCGTGCACGAGGACGGTCTGGACGGTCACGCCTTCAGCATAAGGAAAGCGGGGCCGGTGGATGAACCACCGACCCCGCTTCGACACGAGATGTGTCAGAGGATGTTACTTCTCCCAGCCGACGTTCTCGACCGGCGTGACGCCGAACAGGTCGAGACCGACGTAGGGCTCCGGCGTGAGGTTCGCCAGGCCGTTCTTGACCACGTAGATCGAGGGGCCGCTGTACAGCGGGATGAGGCCCCAGGTCTGCTCGATGATCTTCGGCTCGAGGTCCATCGCCGCGGTGGTCCAGGACTCCGCGTCCTTCTGGCTCTCGACCTCGTCGGCGATCTGCTGGTCGATCTCCTCCGTGCCGGTCGCCGACAGGTTCAGACCGCTGTCCGAGCAGTAGAGCTGGCAGAACCAGGCCGGGCCGAACGGGTCGGAGTCGGTGAAGCGGAGCGAGACGACGTCCCAGTTCTTCGTGGTGAAGTCGCTGGAGAAGTCGGCGGAGGCGCGGACATCGATCTTGAGGTCGATGCCGATCTCCTTCTGCTGCGCCTGCAGCGACTTCGCGAGGGCCTCGATGGTCGGGTCCTCACCGAAGATCGGGAAGGTGACGGAGAGCTTCTCGCCGTCCTTCTCGCGGATGCCGTCCTCGCCCTCGGTCCAGCCGGCGTCGTCGAGGAGCTTCTTGGCGCCCTCAACGTCGTGCTTCAGACCGGCTTCGGCGAACGAGTCCTTGTAGCCGTCCTGGAACGAGTACAGGTTGAGCGAACCGGCGACCGGCTCCTCGTAGCCGAGGCCGTTCCACGCGATCTGCTTCTGCTGGTCGACGTTCACGCCGAGGAAGAACGCCTTGCGCACGTCGATGTCCTCGAACTGCGGCTTGTCGGCGTCGACGAGCAGGACCGTCTTGGCGGTCTGCTGCGCACGGCGGACGACGGTGTCGTCCACTTCCTGGACCTGCTTCAGGCGGTCGTTGGTGTTGGCGCCCACCATGTCGATCTCGCCGTTCTTGAAGGCGTTGATCGAGGCGTCGGGCTCCATGGCCGTGAAGGTGACCGTGTCGAGCAGCGGCGCGTTGCCCCACCACTCGGGGTTCGGCTTGAAGGAGACGAAGCCGCCGTTCGCGTCGAACGTGTCGACGGTGTACGGGCCGGCGCCCCACTCGGGGTGCATGTTGCCGATGAAGGCCTCGTTGAACACGGTCGGGTCGGCGATGTCCGGGTGCAGCACGCCACCCGTGAGGAACGCCATCGACGGCCAGGCGTAGATGCCGTCGAAGGTCACGACGGCGGTCTTCGCGGTGTCACCCTGCTCGACGGTCTTGATCTGCTTGTAGCCGTCGGTCGCGTTCGGGTTGAAGCCCTCGTCGTAGGAGCGGTTGGCCTTCCACGTGGCGTCGATGGACGTCCAGTCCATGTCCGTGCCGTCGTTGAAGTGCGCCTCGTCCTTGAACGTGAAGGTGATGGTCGTGTTGCCATCCTCCTCGCCGATCTCGTAGGCGTCGAGGTACGCGTCGTTCTTCGTGACCTCGCCCTCCGGCGAGACCAGGAGGATCTGCGGCATGTACCACGACCACAGGCGAGCGGTGTCAGCACTGGCGTCGCTGTTGAAGCCGTTCAGCTGCTCCGGGATCTCGTTGATGGGGAAGTTGACCTCGCCACCTTCCTGGAGGTTGCTGCGGTCCTGCGGGTTGTAGTCGGCGGTCTTGGTCTCGACCTTCTCGCCGTTGTCCCCGCCACCGGTGTTCCCGGAACCGCTCGCGCAGCCCGCGAGGGCGAGTGCGAGGGCGCCGCCGATCGCGACCGCCCCCAGCAACTTCTTGTTCTTCATGGTGCTCCTTTCGCCTTTCGGCGTTTCATAAAGGGAAGACTAGTTCGCGCTTTATCCCGGTACACCGCACTGCGGTGAATGCCGCCTAACCGTTATCGGACGGTGACCAGGAACGGGCGCAGGGGTTCCGGGTCAGACCGTCGCGGGCTTCGTCGACATCGTCTCGGCGTCGAACACGACCCGCTCGCGGGTGCGCTCGATGTCGGGATCGGGCACGGGGATCGCCGACAGCAGCGCCTTCGTGTAGGGGTGCTGCGGGGCGTCGAAGACCTGGTCGACGTCACCGTGCTCCACGAACTCGCCGAGGTACATCACGGCCACGCGGTCGGCGATGTGACGCACCACCGAGAGATCGTGCGCGACGAAGAGGTACGACAGCCCGAGCTTGGTCTTGAGCTCGTCGAGCAGGTTGATGACGCCCGCCTGGATCGACACGTCGAGCGCGGAGACCGGCTCGTCGAGCACGACGATCTTCGGGTTCGTGGACAGGGCACGGGCGATGCCGATGCGCTGTCGCTGACCGCCGGAGAACGCCTGCGGGAAGCGGTCGCTGTGGGCGGGGTTGAGGCCGACGAGGTCCATGAGCTCGTCCACCCGCCGGTGCGCCTCCTCCTTCGGCGTGCCGATCGCGAACAGCGGCTCCGAGATGATGTCGGCGACCGTCATACGCGGGTCCAGGGCTCCCATCGGGTCCTGGAAGACGATCTGGATGTCGCGGCGCAGGGCGCGCTCCACCTTGCGGCTGTGGATGTCGTTGACACTGGTGCCGGCGATCACGATGTCGCCCTCGGTCTGCTTGACCATGTCCATGATCTGCAGCAGCGTCGTCGTCTTGCCCGAGCCGGACTCGCCGACGATGGCCATCGTCTCGCCCTCGCGCACGTCGAAGCTGATGCCCTTGATCGCCTGGACCTCGCCCACCTTGCGCTTCAGGAACGCGCCCTTGACCAACGGGAAGGTCTTGCGGAGGTTCTTCACCTCGAGCGTGATCGGCCGCTCCTCGCGCGGCGTCCGCGTGAGGTCGCTCTCCGGCACGGGGCGGACGGGGTAGACGGGCAGGCCGCCGAGGAGACCGCCGTCCTCGATCTCGTGCGCGCGGATGCAGGCGGCCTGGTGCAGGTCGCCCGAGCCCGTCGGCACGGGGAGCAGCTCGGGCTCCTTGGTGCGGCAGGCATCCATGACGATCGGGCAGCGGTCGGCGAAGGGGCAGGCATCCGGCAGATCGATGAGCAGCGGCGGGTTGCCCTTGATGGGGGTGAGCGGCTCCTTCTCGGCCTTGTCCACGCGGGGGATGGCGCCGAGCAGGCCGATCGAGTACGGCATGCGGGTCTTGTGGAACAGCTCGCGCACCGGGGCGTGCTCCACCGGCTTGCCGGCGTACATCACGAGGACGTCGTCCGCGGTGCGGGCGACCACGCCCATGTCGTGCGTGATCATGATCACGGCGGCACCGGTCTCGTCCTGCGCCTTCTCGATGAGGTCGAGGATCTGCGCCTGGATCGTGACGTCGAGCGCCGTGGTCGGCTCGTCGCAGATGATGAGCTTGGGGTCGTTGGCCATCGCGATGGCGATCACGACGCGCTGCCGCATGCCGCCGGAGAACTCGTGCGGGAACGACTTCATCCGACGCTCGGGCTCCGTGATGCCGACGAGCTTGAGCAGCTCGACGGAGCGGTCCCAGGCGTCCTTCTTGGACAGCCCGCGGTGGACCGTGAGGGCCTCGATGAGCTGATCGCCGACGGTGTAGACCGGCGTGAGCGACGTCAGCGGATCCTGGAACACCATCGACATGCCGTTGCCGCGGATGATGGACAGCTGCTTGTCGTTCATGCCGACGAGCTCCTGCCCGTCGTACATGATCGAGCCGGTGACCTTGGCGTTCTCGTCGAGGAGGCCCATGATGGCGAGCGAGGTCACGGACTTGCCGGAGCCGGACTCGCCGACGATGCCGAGCGTCTTGCCGGCCTCGAGGTCGAAGGAGACGCCGCGGACGGCGTCGACGCGGCCGGCCTCGGAGGCGAAGCTGACCTTGAGGTCGCGGACGGAGAGGACGTTGGTCATGCGCGGCCTCCTGCAGCCGAAGTGGGATCGAGGGCGTCGCGCAGGCCGTCGGCGATCAGCGCCATCGACACGGTGAGCAGGGTCAGCGCCGCCGCCGGGAAGTAGAACAGCCAGGGCGCCGTGGTCAGCGAGCTCGAGCCGGCGCCGATCAGGGCACCGAGCGAGACGTCGGGGATCTTCACGCCGAAGCCGAGGAAGGACAGGCCGGTCTCCGTCACCACGGCGTTCACGACGCCGAGGGTGAAGTTGATGACGAGGAGCGAGCCGATGTTCGGCAGCAGGTGACGGAGCACGATGCGCATGCCGCCGACGCCCATGTAGCGCGCCGCACTGACGTACTCCCGTTCCCGGAGGGACAGCGCCATCGTCCAGATGACGCGGGCGGGGAAGTACCACCCGATCACGAAGATCATGATGAGCGCGATGACGCGCCAGTCGCCTCCGGCCTTGTTCGAGATCATCGCGAGGATCAGGAAGCTCGGGATCACCATCATGAAGTGGATGACCAGCAGCGAGATGCGCTCGGTCCAGCCGCCGAAGTAGGCCGCGGCCGTGCCGACGAGCGCCGACACGATCGTGACGCCGACGGAGACCGTGATGGCGATCATGAGAGACCGCTGCAGGCCGACGGCGACCTGGGCGAAGAGGTCGTTTCCGGCGTTGTTCGTGCCGAACCAGTGCTCCGCCGACGGCGGGCTGCTGAGGTTCAGGAAGTCGAGCTCGATGTGGTCGTAGCGGGCGATGAGGGGCCCGAGGACGGCGAACAGCACGAGGACGACGAAGATGACGAGGCCGATGAGGGCTCCGCGGTTGCGGGCGAAGCGCCGCCAGTAGAGCGTCCACTTCGACAGCCGCTTGGTCGCGACGCGTGTGGTCTCGGGGCCGGCGATCTCCGGCTCCGGGTGGATGGTCGGGTCGAGCATGTCGGTGCTCATGTCAGCTCACTCTCACGCGCGGGTCGAGGACGACGACGGCGATGTCGGCGAGGATGGCGCCGATCGCCGTGAGGACCGCACCGAAGGCGGCGATCGCGACGGTTCCGTGGATGTCGTTCTTGGTGATGGTCTCGATGAAGTACCTGCCCATGCCGTTCCACGCGAAGATCGTCTCGGTCAGGACCGCTCCGGTGAAGATTGCGGGGATCGTGAACGCGACCTGGGTGGCGACGGGGATGAGCGACGTGCGCAGCGCGTGCTTGCGGATGGCCTGCTGCTTGGTCAGGCCCTTCGCGCGGGCGGTGCGGACGTAGTCGGCGTTGATGTTGTCGAGAAGGAGCGACCGCTGCAGGAAGTGGATGCTCGCGTACCCGGTGAGCACCAGCGCGATCGTCGGCAGCGTCAGGTGTTGCAGCACGTCTATGAGGGTGGGGAAGAAGCCCTCGACCCCTTGGCTGGCGTTACCGGTCACGTAGAAGATGCGGGTGCCGGTGGCGTTGTTCAGGCCGATGGCGAGGAGGACGATCGCGAACGCCGCGACGACGATCGGGATGTTCAGGGTGATGATGCTCGTCGCCTGGCCGATGCGGTCGGCGAGCTTGTACTGCCGCGAGGCGGTGTACACGCCGAGCGCGATGCCGAGGACGGTGGTCAGGATCGTCGCGCCGAGGACGAGCTCCGCACTGACCCACATGCGGTACGCGACCTGCTCGTTGACGGATCCGCCCGTCGGGCTCACGCCCCAGTCCCAGCGGAGCAGGATGCCGGTGAGCCACGTCCACCACCGCTCGATGAGTGGGACGGTGTCGCTCAGGTTGCGGGGAGCGAGGGTGTTCACGATCTGCTCTTCGGTGAGCGGAGGGCGACGACCCACATAGTTGCTGCGCGGATCGAGGAAGCCCCACGCGAGGAAGTAGGTGAGGTTCGTCGCGACCACGATCATGAGCAGCCAGCCGAGGGCACGGCGCGCGAGGTACTTGATCAAGGGGGATTTGTCTTTCTCTTCTCCAGACGCGCTCGGGGTCTGCCGACGCAACGCTGAGCCGGGCGGATGATCGGGTTTCATCCGCCGTTCCGCGCGACGCGACAGCCCTCACGGAGTCTGTGACGGAGTCGTATCGCTTACGGGATCCGGTGTCACGGATTGATCCCGGGCAACTTCGGGAGACTATCACCGATACGCACGAATGGGGATTATGAGGACCCTCACCGTAGAATCGACGGGACATGTCCCCACGCGCTCTCACCCCGCTTCAGCCTGCCGCGACGCCGGCTGCGCAGATCCGTAATTTCTGCATCATCGCCCACATCGACCACGGCAAGTCGACCCTGGCCGACCGCATGCTCCAGATCACCGGCGTGGTCGCGGAGCGGGACATGCGCGCCCAGTACCTCGACCGCATGGACATCGAGCGCGAGCGGGGCATCACGATCAAGAGCCAGGCGGTGCGGATGCCGTGGGCGCTCGGTCAGGCGCAGGGTCCGGACGAGGTGTTCGCGCTCAACATGATCGACACCCCGGGTCACGTCGACTTCACGTATGAGGTGTCCCGGTCGCTGGCCGCGTGCGAGGGTGCCATCCTCCTCGTCGACGCCGCGCAGGGCATCGAGGCGCAGACGCTGGCCAACCTCTACCTCGCGCTGGAGAACGACCTCCACATCATCCCGGTCCTCAACAAGATCGACCTCCCCGCGGCCGACCCCGAGAAGTACGCGAAGGAGCTGGCGTCCCTCATCGGCGGCAAGCCCGAGGACGTGCTCCGGGTCTCCGGGAAGACCGGCATGGGCGTGGAGGAGCTGCTCGACCGGATCGTCGAGCAGATCCCGGCACCCGTCGGGGACGCGGACGCCCCGGCGCGCGCGATGATCTTCGACTCCGTCTACGACGCCTATCGCGGCGTGGTCACCTACGTGCGGATGGTCGACGGCAGCCTCTCGCCCCGCGAGCGCATCCAGATGATGTCCACGGGCGCGAACCACGAGGCCCTCGAGGTCGGCGTGTCGAGCCCGGAGCCCACCCCGACCAAGGGTCTCGGGGTCGGTGAGGTGGGCTACCTCATCACGGGCGTGAAGGATGTGCGGCAGTCGAAGGTCGGTGACACGATCACGAACGCGCGCAAGCCCGCGGCGGAGGCGCTTCCCGGCTACACGGACCCGAAGCCGATGGTGTTCTCGGGCATCTACCCGATCGACGGCAGCGACTATGCCGAGCTGCGCGAGGCGCTGGACAAGCTCAAGCTCTCCGACGCCTCGCTGCAGTACGAGCCGGAGACCTCGGTCGCGCTCGGCTTCGGATTCCGCTGCGGCTTCCTCGGACTGCTGCACCTGGAGATCGTCACCGAGCGCCTCGCGCGGGAGTTCGGCCTCGACCTCATCACCACCGCCCCGAGCGTGATCTACGAGGTCGTGACGAGCGACACCGGCGAGACGGTGACCGTGACGAACCCGAGCGAGTACCCCGACGGTCGTATCGGCTCGGTGTCCGAGCCGATGGTCAAGGCGGCGATCCTGCTGCCGAAGGACTACGTCGGCACCGTCATGGAGCTGTGCCAGTCGCGGCGCGGCACGCTGCTCGGCATGGAGTACTTCTCGGAGGAGCGGGTCGAGCTGCGCTACAACATGCCCCTCGGCGAGATCGTTTTCGACTTCTTCGACCAGCTCAAGTCCAAGACGCAGGGCTACGCCTCGCTCGACTACGAGCCCTCGGGGCAGCAGGAGGCCGACCTCGTCAAGGTCGACATCCTCCTGCAGGGCGAGAAGGTCGACGCGTTCAGCTCGATCGTGCACCGCGACAAGGCCTACGCCTACGGCACGATGATGGCGGAGCGGCTGCGCAAGCTCATCCCTCGTCAGCAGTTCGAGGTGCCGATCCAGGCGGCGATCGGTGCCCGCATCATCGCCCGCGAGACGATCCGCGCGATCCGCAAGGACGTGCTCGCCAAGTGCTACGGCGGTGACATCACCCGCAAGCGCAAGCTCCTCGAGAAGCAGAAGGAGGGCAAGAAGCGCATGAAGATGGTGGGCCGCGTCGAGGTTCCGCAGGAGGCGTTCATCGCCGCGCTCTCCGGCGACGTCGAGACCAAGGACAAGAAGTAGCCCACCCCCGCTGAGCCGGTCGACGCGCGCGGTTCTCAGGGTCCGTTCGCGCTGGGTCGCTGAGCCTGTCGAAGCGCGCGGTTCTCAGGGTCCGTTCGCGCTGGGTCGCTGAGCTTGTCGAAGCGCACTGTACGACCTCGACAACGACGGAAGGTCCTCCCACCGATTCTCGATCAACGCCATCTTCTTCCGGCGATTCCACGGGCTCAGGGGCCCACCCTTCGACGGGCTCAGGGATCCGGTCGACGCCGGGGGATGTGACGGCGTGCGGCGCGGGGGGTGTTCGCTCAGGGAACCCGAAGTAGGCTGGATCTCATGCGGCGCGGGACTTTCCGAGACGACACGGTGGACTATGCGGCCGTGGGTGCGACCCACGCCCCCGATCTGATGCAGTACCCGCCGGAGCGCAGCATCCCGGCGGAGGAATCCTGGCGGATCGGCAGTGGCGAGGAGCGTTTCCAGACGGCCGGCGAAGCCCTGCTGTCGTGGACGGCGCAGCGTGCGGCCGGGTTGTCCGTGGAAGACGTCCGCCCTGCTCCCGGTCCCGCCTATGCGGGCGTGAGCTTCGACGCCGAGGGCAATCCCATCGCGCCGAGCAAGCGCGACGTGGAGCCGCGGTACGACGCGGAGGGGATGCCCTTCGTGGGTGCGGGCATGACGCTCCACCTGCGGGGCCGCGTGGGCGGCATGCGCGCCGACTCCGAGCTGCGTGTGATCTCGGTCACCGAGGAGACGCGGCGGATCGGCTTCGTGCTGGGCACGGTCGGAGGCTCCGTGGTCAGCGGCGAGGAGTCGTTCGACGTGGACTGGCGCGAGGACAACGACGAGGTCTGGTTCACGGTCCGGGCCTTCGACGCCCCGAACACGCTGCTCTACCGTCTCGTCCCCGCTCTGATGAAGCGCCGCCGTCGCGAGCTCTTCGCGCGCTACCTCCGCGCGATCTCCCCGCTCTACGCGACCCCGGTGTGATGGCGGGACCACTTCCGCTCGGGGATCCGGCGCCCGCGGACGGGCGGCTCCCCGAAGACCTTCCGATCTCCGCGGAGACCCCGTTCTCCGCCTACCTCCACATCCCGTTCTGCCGGGTGCGCTGCGGCTACTGCGACTTCAACACGTACACGTCCGGCGAGCTGCGCGGGGCGAAGCAGGAGGACTACGCGTCCACCCTCATCGGCGAGATCGCCCTGGCGCGCACGGTGCTGGACGAGGCCGGAGCGCTGCGCCCGATGGACACGGTGTTCTTCGGCGGCGGCACGCCCACCCTGCTCCCCGCGGGAGACCTCGCCCGGATGCTGGGAGCGGCCACCGCGGCGTTCCGGCTCGCGCCGGGCGCCGAGGTCACGGTCGAGGCCAATCCCGACACGGTGACGCCGGAGGTTGCGCGCATCCTCGCCGAGGCAGGGGTCACGAGGCTGTCCATCGGCATGCAGTCGGCCGTCCCGCACGTCCTCGCCGCGCTCGACCGAACGCACCGCCCGGACAATGTGCGCACCGCCGTCGCCGCCGCGAAGGAGGCGGGACTCGCCGTCAGCGTCGACCTCATCTACGGCGCACCGGGGGAGACCCTCGCCGACTGGGAGGCCTCGCTCGACGCCGCCCTGGCCCTGGAGTCCGACCACATCTCCGCATACGCCCTCATCATCGAGGACGGCACCAAGCTCGCCCGTCAGATCCGTCGCGGTGAGGTGCCGACCCCGGACGACGACCTCCAGGCCGACATGTACGAGCTGGCGGACGAGCGCCTCGCCGCCGCCGGGTTCGAGTGGTACGAGGTCAGCAACTGGGCTCGCAGCGAGGGGCAGCGGTCGCGCCACAACCTCGCGTACTGGCGGGGGAGCGACTGGTGGGGCTTCGGCCCCGGCGCCCACAGTCATGTCGCCGGGCTCCGGTGGTGGAACGTCAAGCACCCCGCCGCTTACGCGCAGCGTCTGGCGGCCTCGTCGTCGCCGGCGGCAGGGCGCGAACGGCCGGACCCGGAGGCGCAGACGCTCGAGCGCATCCTCCTCCTCAGTCGCATCCGCGAGGGGATCGCGGTGAGCGACGTCCCGGAGCAGAACAGGGAGCGTGTCGCTGGACTCATCGCCGACGGCCTGATCGATGCGGCGGCGGCCATTCGCGGGCGCGTCCAGCTCACGCTCCGCGGCCGTCTCCTCGCCGATGCCGTGGTGCGCGAGCTGACGGACTGAGCCGCGACGCCGGGCTGTCCGCCTTCGGAGATCTCCCGATCGCAGGAGGTAGGATTGGCACTCAGGGCGGCAGAGTGCCAGCATCCGGTCGGCGGGAAGGGGAACCCATGGTCACAGAGCGAGGGTTGCAGGTCCTCCGTGCGATCGTGCAGGACTACGTCGAGACGCACGAGCCGGTGGGCAGCCGTTCCATCGTCGACCGTCATTCCTTCGGCGTCTCGGCGGCGACCATCCGCAACGACATGGCGCAACTGGAGGATGAGGAGCTGATCACGGCTCCGCACACCTCATCCGGACGCGTGCCGACGGACAAGGGGTACCGGGTGTTCGTCAATCACCTCGCCCAGCTCCGCCCGCTCTCCACCGCGCAGCGTTCCGCCATCGAGTCCTTCCTCGCCGACCCGGCCGACCTCGACGATCTGATGGCGCGGACCGTCCGCGTGCTCACACAGCTCACCGGACAGGTCGCCCTGGCCCAGTACCCGTCGTTCGCGCGGGCTCACGTGACCCACGTGGAGCTCGTGACGCTCGCCCCCAACCGGCTCCTCACGGTCCTGGTGACCGACGCCGGCGGGGTGTCGCAGCGGATCACCGTGCTCCCGGACATGATCGACGAGGCGGATCTCGCGGTGCTTCGCGCGCGACTCTCCGCCCTCATCACCGGCCAGGCGATCGCGGCGGCCTCCGACCGGCTGCAGGCGCTCCTGGCCGCAGACGAGACGCCGCAGGACCGCGTGCTCCGCACGGTCGCCGCCGTCGTCGTGGACGAACTCGGCGGCTTCCGGCAGGAGCGGCTCGTGATGGCGGGCGCGGCGACTCTGGCGCGGCGCGAGCAGGACTTCCGCGGCAGCATCCACCCCCTCCTCGAGGCCATCGAGGAACAGGTGACGCTGCTGCGGCTGATGAGCGAGATGGTGCCCGACGAGCACGGCCTCGCGGCGAGCATCGGCACCGAGAACGCCTCCTTCGGGCTCGGCGAGGCGTCGATCGTCGCCAGCAACTACGCGGCGCCCTCGGGGACCGCGCGGGTCGGTGTCATGGGGCCCACCCGGATGGACTATCCGAGCAACCTCGCGGCGGCACGGGCGGTCGCCCGCTACCTGTCGCGGATGCTCGACGACGACGAGGCCGGCCGCTGAGGCGGCCCCCACGGAAACACACGCAGAAGGGCGATTGTGGCGGACCACTACGAGGTTCTCGGGGTGTCCCGGGACGCTTCCACCGATGAGATCAAGAAGGCGTATCGGCGCCTGGCACGGCAGCTCCACCCGGACGTGAATCCGGGCGAGGAGGCCGCAGAGAAGTTCAAGCTCGTCACGCACGCCTACGACGTGCTCAGCGACGAGGAGTCACGCCGCCGCTACGACATGGGCGGCGGCGACGGCGCGAACAACTTCGGCGGCTTCGGCGGCTTCGGCGACATCTTCGAGACGTTCTTCGGGGCGTCGCAGGGTGGCGGACGCGGTGCCCGCCCGCGGTCGAGGCGTGAGCGCGGGCAGGACGCGCTCGTCCGGGTCACCCTCGACCTCGGCGACGTCGTCTTCGGCGCGCACCGCGACATCGAGGTCGACACGGCCGTGCTCTGCGAGACCTGCCAGGGCTCCTGCTGCCAGGAGGGCACCTCGCCGGTCACCTGCGACATCTGCGGTGGCACCGGTCACGTGCAGCGTCAGGTGCGGAGCCTCCTCGGCAACGTCGTCACCTCCCAGCCGTGCGGCACGTGCGAGGGCTACGGGACGACCATCCCGTACCCCTGCGGCACCTGCGGCGGGCAGGGACGGGTCCGGTCGCGTCGCACGGTCTCCCTCGACATCCCGGCGGGCGTCGAGACCGGCCTGCGGCTGCAGCTCCCCGGTTCCGGCGAGGTCGGCCGCGCGGGCGGCCCGAACGGCGACCTCTACGTCGAGGTCACGGTCAACCCGCACCCCGCGTTCAGCCGTGACGGCGACGACCTGCTCGCCACGCTCGAGGTGTCCATGACCGATGCCATCCTCGGCACCGAGACCTCGATCGAAGGACTCGACGGGGAGGTCGACCTGGAGATCCGCGCGGGCGTGCAGTCCGGCGACGTGCTGACCATCAAGGGGCGGGGCATCACGCCGCTGCGCGGCACCCAGCGCGGCGACCTCCGCGTCGGCGTGCAGGTGGTCACCCCCACCAAGCTCGACTCCGCACAGCGCAAGCTCATCGAGGACTTCGCCAAGAAGAACAAGGCGCCGGGCCCGCAGCTCGCGCAGTTCCAGCAGGGCCTGTTCTCCAAGCTCCGCGACCGGTTCCGCACCCACTGATCGTGGCGCTGCACTTCCTCGTCGAATCCGCGGGTGACGCCGCGGTGGGCGGTCTCGTGTCGCTCACCGGGGCCGAGGCGAAGCATGCGGCCGTCGTCCGGCGGCTCCGCGTCGGTGAGGCCGTGACCGTCGGCGATGGCCGGGGCGTCTGGCTGACCGGCGTCGCCGAAGAGGTGTCGCCGTCGCGCGTCGACGTCCGGATCACCGAGCGCGTCGAGCACGAGCCCGCGAGTCCGCGTCTCGTGCTCGTGCAGGCACTGGCGAAGGGCGACCGCGACGAACTCGCCGTGCAGGCCGCGTGCGAGCTCGGCGTCGACGAGATCGTGCCCTGGCAGGCGGGGCGCAGCGTGTCCCGCTGGGAGGGACCGAAAGCCGTGAAGGGGCGCGAGCGCTGGGCGACGATCGTCCGCGAAGCGGCCAAGCAGGCGCACCGGGCCTGGGTGCCCGAGGTGGCCGCCCCGGAATCGACCGCGCAGCTCGCGGCCCGCGCAGCGACGCAACGTGTGCTGCTGCTCGACCCGACCGCTCCCGCCCGGCTCTCCGCGCTCGTCCCCGATGACCGCGACCTCGTGCTCGTGGTGGGGCCGGAAGGCGGGATCGCTCCGGAGGAGCTCGAGAAGCTCACGGCGGCGGGCGCCGAGCGCGTTCTCCTCGGCGACACCGTGCTGCGCACGTCGACCGCGGGTCCCGCGGCGATCGCCGTGCTGTCGGCCGCCCTCGGCCGGTGGTGACCGGCCGCGCCACGCGTCCCCCCCAGTAAGCTGAGAGCATGAGCGAACCCTCGATCTTCACGCGCATCCTCACCGGTGACATCCCGGGGGAGATCCTGCTCGACACGGGCCGCGTCTTCGCGATCCGCGACATCGATCCGCAGGCGCCGCTCCATGTGCTCGTCATCCCCAAGACCGAGGAGTACCGCGACGTCACCGCACTCGCGGCCGGGGACCCCGCACTGCTGGCCGAGATGGTCGCCGCGGCGAAGCGCATCGCCGACGAGCACGCGAACGGCGAGTACCGCCTCATCTTCAACAACGGCGCGAGCGTCGCGCAGTCCGTCTTCCACGTGCACGCCCATGTGCTCGGCAACCTCGAGGAGAACAAGCTCGTTGGCTTCTGACGATCAGGAAAACGTCACCGAACGGCTCTACGCCGACGGCGTCGCGATGGTGCAGCTGCTCGGTCCGCAGGACCGGCTGCTGCGGATGATGGAGCGCGAGCACCCCGACGTGCAGGTGCTCGTCCGCGGCAACGAGATCACGCTCACGGGCGAGCGCGAGGCCGTCGCCAAGGCGAAGAACCTCGTCGACGAGCTCCTCACGATGACGAAGGCCGGGCACGACCTCGCCCCGAGCGACGTGTCGAGCTCGGCGCGCATGCTGCGCCAGGGCGGCGGCCCGCGGCCCAGCGAGGTGCTGGGCGAGGCGATCCTCTCCACGCGGGGCAAGGTGATCCGGCCGAAGACCCTCGGTCAGAAGGAGTACGTCGACGCGATCGAGGAGAACACGATCGTGTTCGGCATCGGTCCGGCCGGAACGGGCAAGACCTACCTCGCGATGGCGAAGGCCGTCCAGGCGCTGCAGCGCAAGGAGGTCACCCGCATCATCCTCACCCGTCCGGCGGTCGAGGCGGGGGAGCGCCTCGGGTTCCTCCCCGGAACGCTCACCGACAAGATCGACCCGTACCTGCGGCCGCTCTACGACGCACTGAACGAGATGATGGACCCGGAGATCGTGCCGCGCCTGATGGCGACCGGCACCATCGAGGTCGCCCCGCTCGCCTACATGCGGGGGCGCACGCTCAACGACTCCTTCGTCGTGCTCGACGAGGCGCAGAACACCACGCCCGAGCAGATGAAGATGTTCCTGACCCGTCTCGGGTTCGGCACCAGGATGGTCGTCACCGGGGACATCACGCAGGTCGACCTGCCGCAGGGTGCCTCCGGCCTCCGCCTGGTCACCCGGGTGCTCGACGGCATCGACGACATCCACTTCTCCCGTCTCACCAGTGACGACGTGGTCCGGCACTCCCTGGTGGGGCGCATCGTCGACGCGTACAGCGAGTACGACGAGCGGCGCGTGGCGCAGCGGGCCGAGCGCGAGCAGGCGCACGAGTTCGCCAACCGTGCCGAGCGCCGCGGCGCCCAGCGACCAGGACCACGCGACCGCATGCCGAAACGAGGGCTCTCATGATCGAGATCAACAACGAGTCGGCGATCGACGTCGACGAGACCGTGCTGCAGCGGCTGACCGACTTCAACCTCGCGCAGCTCCATGTCAGCGCAGACGCCGAAGTGGCCATCGTGCTCGTCGACGAGGGCGCCATGGAGGCGCTGCACGTGCAGTGGATGGACGAGCCGGGGCCGACCGACGTCCTCAGCTTCCCGATGGACGAGCTCCGGCCCGGCACCGAGGACCGTCCGACGCCTCCCGGGCTGCTCGGCGACATCGTGCTGTGCCCGCAGGTCGCGGAGACGCAGGCCCAGGCCGCCGGCCACACCCTCATGGACGAGCTCATCCTGCTCACGACGCACGGACTGCTGCACCTTCTCGGCTTCGATCATGCCGAGCCGGACGAGGAGCGGGAGATGTTCGGGCTGCAGAAGCAGCTCATCCAGGGCTTCGCCGCGTCCGAGCGCCGCCGACGATGACAGAGCTGCTGCTGCTCGTCGCCGCCGTCCTGCTGGTGGCGTTCGGCGGCCTCATGGCCGCGATCGACGCGGCGTACAGCGTCACCTCCCGCGCCGGTCTGGCCGACATGGCGACGGAGGGCCGCCGCGCGAAGGCGCTGGAGCGGATCGCCACCGACCTCGACGCGCACGTCAACGCGGTCGCCTTCATCCGCGTCCTCGCGGAGGTGACGGCCGCCGTGCTCGTGACCGTGGCGTTCACCCTCTTCTTCGAGAACATCTGGTGGGCCATGCTCGCCGCCGCGATCCTGATGACCGGCATCACCTTCGTCCTCGTCGGGGCGAGTCCGCGCACGTTCGGTCATCAGCACGCCGAGAGCATGATCCGGGGCAGCGCGAACGTCGTCCGCGGACTGCGCATCATCCTCGGGCCGATCGCCCAGGGGCTCGTCGTCCTCGGCAACCGGGTGACGCCGGGAACCGGACGCAGCTCGTTCTCCAGCGAGGACCAGCTGCTGAGCATGGTCGACGAGGCCGCGTCCAACGACCTCATCGAGGAGGACGACCGCGACCTCATCCACTCGGTGTTCGACTTCACCGACCAGTTCGTCCGGGCGGTGATGGTGCCGCGCACCGAGATGGTCACCGTGGGTGCGGAGGCGACGACCGACGAGGCGATGTCGCTCTTCCTGCATCGCGGCGTGTCCCGTATGCCCGTCGTCGACGACGAGGCCGACGACGTCGTCGGGGTGCTGTACCTCAAGGACCTCGTGCAGTTCGCGTACCGCGACGACAGCGCCTGGCGTGCGGCCTCCATCCGTCCGATCGCGCGACCGGCGACCTTCGTCCCCGAGTCGATGCGCGCGGAGACCCTGCTGCAGCAGATGAAGCGCGACGCCGTGCACGTGTGCCTCGTGATCGACGAGCATGGCGGCATCTCCGGCCTCGTGACCCTGGAGGACCTCATCGAGGAGCTCGTGGGGGAGATCTCGGACGAGTACGATCAGGTATCCGCCGAGTTCGTCGACCTGGGCGACGGCCGTTATCGCGTGAGCTCTCGGCTCTCCCTGGAAGACGTGGGCGATCTGTTCGGCCTCGAGCTCGAGGACGAGGACGTCGATTCCATCGGCGGTCTGCTCGGCAAGACGCTCGGCCAGGTGCCGCAGCCCGGTGCGACGGCGACCGTCCACGGACTCGTGCTCACCGGCGGGGCCTCGCGCGGGCGGGGGCGCGGGATCGCGACGGTGTTCGTGGAGCGGGCGGCAGAGCCCGAAGATGTGCAGGATGAAGGAGAACGGCGCGATGACTGAAGACACCCGGAGCGGGTTCGTGACCTTCGTCGGGCGGCCGAACGTGGGCAAGTCGACGCTCACCAACGCGCTCGTCGGCGAGAAGATCGCCATCACGAGCGAGAAGCCGCAGACCACCCGCCGGGCGATCCGCGGCATCCTCAACCGCCCCGACGGACAGCTCGTCATCGTGGACACCCCCGGCATCCACAAGCCGCGGACGCTCCTGGGCGAGCGCCTGAACGATCTCGTGGAGCAGGTCCTGGGCGACGTCGACGTGATCGGCTTCTGCGTGCCCGCGACGGAGAAGGTCGGTCCCGGCGATCGCCGCATCGCCGCCTCGCTGGACGGGTACCCGCGCGCGCAGAAGATCGCGATCGTCACCAAGACCGACGCCGCGGGTCGCGACGAGATCACCGAGCGGCTGATGGAGGTGGACTCCCTCCGGGAGGACTGGGCCGCGGTGATCCCGCTGTCGGCGCTGACGCGCGACCAGCTCGAGGTGCTCGCGGACGAGATCCTGCAGCTCATGCCGGAGGGGCCCGCGCTGTACCCCGAGGGCGTCACCACGGACGAGTCGACCGAGGACCGCATCGCCGAGATCATCCGAGAGGCGGCCCTCGACGGCGTGCGCGACGAGCTCCCGCACTCGATCGCCGTCGTCGTCGACGACATCGCCCCGCGCGAGGACAGCGACCTCACCGACGTGCATGCCTCCATCGTCGTCGAGCGGGACAGCCAGAAGGCGATCATCATCGGTCACAAGGGCAAGCGCCTCCGCGACGTGGGGGCGCGCTCCCGCGCCGGCATCGAGGAGCTCCTCGGGACCCGCGTGTTCCTCGGACTCCACGTCAAGGTCGCGAAGGAATGGCAGCGCGATCCGAAGCAGCTCGGGCGGCTCGGGTTCTGACATGCCGGGCAGCAGGACGTCGGAGGCGGCGGGCCGACCGCCGACCCCACCGACATGATCGGCCGCGGCGAAGACCCGAGCTCGCTGCGGAACGAGGTCTTCACACGAGTGTTCGACGAGCACTGGGCGACGGTGCGCCACCACATCGAGGGTGTCGTCCCCGACGACGACGAGGTCAGCGAGATCGTGTCGGAGGTCTTCCTCGTCGCGTGGTCGCGGCTGCGCCCCAGCCGTCCGCCGGGGAAGGTCTGGCTGCTCCGTCAGACCGACCGTCACCTCCGCGCGCGGGCTCGTCGCTCCTCCGCCGTGCACGGGGCGATCGACGCGGTGCATTCGGGGCTCTCGGGCGACCCGGAGGCCCTCGGCGGATTCGGACGCAGCGAGGTGCTCAGAGCTTTGGGTGTCCTCACTCCGGGGCAACGGCGTATCATCATGCTCACGTACTGGGATGGACTCGCGGTGGGGGAGATTGCGGAGTTGCTGCGCACCTCCGAGTCCCGGGTGCGGAAGACGTTGGCGCGGGCCGAGGAACGCCTGCGCGCGACGCTGGGACTGGAGGATACGGGGAGTGCGTGATGCCTGAGAATGCCCTGCTCGAGCGCGTGCTCGTCGAGGCCGATCCCGCGCGCACGCCGCGCGATGCGGAGCCGGACGCGCGCGCGATCGCCGCGCGCGACCGCATCATCCGCTCCGCCGGCGCTCCGCAGCGCCGTCGTCGTCGGACTCGCACGATCGGCTGGGCGGCGGGCCTGACCGCCGTCGCCGCGTCCGCTGCGCTGGCCTTCGCCGTCCTCGTGCCGCCGCAGTCCGCCGTTGCGGGTACGCCGTCGCCCCTGGTCTTCGAGGGCGCGGGTTCCCTGAGCGACATCGTGGCCGACGCGGAGACCGAGCTGACGGTGTTCGCGCCGCCCGCCGACCCGGAGCGCTCGGTGCGGACCGCCTCCTGGTCGTTCAACGCGGAGATGGACACGGGGCGCACCGAGGTCATGCCGCAGTTCTCGACGTTCACCTGGCGGGAGGATCTCTCCGGGGAAGCCGTCGCCATCAACGGGGTCCCGTACGATCCCGAGGACGCGGTCGCGAACGGCGACTCCGAGATCGTGAGCAGTGGCGAGGTGGCCTCGCGGGTGACCTTCGCCCCCGGCGAGTTCGAGACCCCGGTCGTCGCTGCGCCCGGAGAGTCCGCCGCCGACGTGCGCGCGCTCCTGGAGGCGTTCGGCATGCCGGACGATCCGACGGCTTTCGACGTGGTGACAGCCCTCACCTCGGTCTTCGGCCAGTGGACGCTCACCAACGCGCAGCACGCCGAGGTGCTGACGCTCATCGAGACCTCCGGAGGGGCGCAGGCGCTCGGCGAGTCCAGCGACCGCCTCGGGCGTCCTGTCGCCGGCATCCGAGTGCTGTCCGCGGACGGTGTCGTGAGCGACGACCTTCTGGTGTCCCTCGACACCGGCCGCATCGTCGGCATCGAACGAACCGTCCTGAAGGACGACGGCGTCTTCCCGGCCGGTGCGGTCGTGGACTACCGGATGTGGGACATCCCTGAGGAGGTTGTGCAATGAAGCACTCGCGCCCGCTGACCGCGGTTCTCCTGGCTCTGGCTCTCGTCGCGATGGGTGGGCCCGCCGTCGCGGCCACCGAGGAGCCGGTCGATCCGCAGCTCACCCGGTTGCTCGACGAGGTTCCCGGTGGCGTGGTGATCGACGGCGGAAGCGCTGTCTGGCCGGAGCTCGACATGGAGTACCGCCCCGCCGCAGTGACCCCGAGGGCCGCCGCGCGCGCCGTCGGTTCCTGCGCGACCGGGAGGATCTGCGCGTACAACGCCTCCAACCTCGGGGGCGGCGTGCTGAGCTGGGGAAGCTGCACCACCATCTCCATCCCTTCGTCCTTCGCCACGCGGTCCGCCGCGAACGCGCGCACCTCCGGATACATGCAGGTGCGCAACGGGACGTCGGTGCTCGCGAGCGTCAACGCCAACGCCTGGAGCAACGTCTCGGGTTCCGCGACCAACATCCGCTGCTTCCTCTGAGCATCGCGGCAGCCCGTACGAGAGACGACGAGGAACGGGAGCATGGCGGAGCACTGGGTGGCGACGACGGCGGGGCCTCCCGAGTCGTGGACCTTCGAGGAGTACGTGCCCGCGGCGCCGCGCACGGGCGAGGTCACGATCCGGGTCCGCGCCGCCGGAGTGAATCCGGCCGACGCGAAGCACGTGGCGACGGCCCGGTCGGGGCTGGAGTTCCCCGTCGCCATCGGATACGAGGTCTCGGGTGAGCTCGTGGCGATCGGCCCCGGGACCCGCATCGGCTCCGGCGATGCCGAGCTCGGGGATGAGGTGGTGGCCTTCCGCGTCCGGGGCGGGTATGCGTCCGAGGTCACGGTGCCGGCTGCCAAGGTCTTCGCGAAGCCGACGACGCTCTCGCATCCGGAGGCGGCGAACCTGCTGCTCGTCGGCACGACCGCTGCCGAGATGCTCGCCGTCACCGGCGCGGCCCCGGGCGAGACGATCCTGCTGCACGGAGCATCCGGTGCGGTGGGGGTCAGCGTGCTGCAGCAGGCGCGGCTGCGGGACGTCCGGGTCATCGGCACGGCGAGCCCGGGGCGCTTCGACGAGGTGCGGCGATTCGGCGGCATCCCGGTGTCCCACGGTGCCGGGCTCGCGGATCGGGTGCGCGCGCTGGCGGACGGCCCGATAGCCGCGGCTCTCGACGCCGTGGGAACGGACGAGGCCATCGACGTCTCCCTGGGTCTGGTGGCCGACCGCCGGCGGATCGTCACGATCGCGAATCCGTCGCGGGCGTCCGCCGAGGGCTTCCTCGCCATCGCGGGATCGATGCCGGACAGCGCACGGTTCCGGGACGAGGTGCGCAGCGAGCTCATCGCCCTGGCGCAGATCGGCGACCTCGTGGTCCCCGTCGCGCGGACCTTCCCGCTGGGCGAGGCTCCCGACGCCCACCGGCTCCTCGCCACCGGTCACCCGGGCGGCAAGCTGGCGCTGATACCCGAGGGCTAGTCGATCTCCCGCAACGCCGAGGTCACGACCACGACGTCCTCGCCGTACTCCTCATCGACGGCCTTCTGCATCGTCCCGTCGTCCCAGACGACCTGGAGCCACACGTAGCCGCGGTCGGTGGCCAGCGTGAGCGCCTCGACGCCGAGGCGGCCGCTGATGTCGTTCTGCACGCGGTCGAGCTCCGCCGCGGCGCTGGTGCCGTCCACGCCCGCCGTGGGGTCGTCCGGCGCCATCGGATCGTAGAGCGCGAGGAGGGCGGGAGGTTCTGTCACCGTGAATCGCTCGCCGTCCCAGGTGCCGGTGACCGCGTAGGCCCCCCACCGCGTCTCCCCGGACGCCTCGTCGCCGTCCACACCGTCCCAACTCCAGTCCTCGAGCGGGACGCCATCGCACTGCGGAGGGTGCGACTCGCGGATCGCGCCGAGACACAACCGCACGTCCCCGGACTCGTCGAGGACGGTTCCGGTGGCGACCACAGGGTCCTGCGGCGGTGCGGGCTCCGCCTCCTCCAGGAGCATGTCCGAGGGGACGGTCGTGCTGGTCGGTGGAGGGGATACTCCCGGCGCCGTGGTGCAGCCGGTCAGCAGCAGCACCGCCGTCGCGACGCCGACGGCGGTGACAGGGCGGTCGCGGAAGATGCTCATACCGACCAGTGTCGCGCCCGCACGCATCGTCTCCGACGTCGAAACGCCCGCGGCTTCCCTGCTAGCATGACCACATGCCTTTCGGCGGTCTGCTTCTTCTTAGCTGCCGCGACGAGTCCTAAAGCTAGGGCCTTCCTCGTCGCGGCGCTTGTGTTGGCCCGTTCATCTTGACGAAGAGAAGAAGCCCCATCATGCAGAACACCCAGCGCCCGTCCGCGATGCCGATCCACAAGTACCGGCCGTTCCACGAGCAGATCGCCGTCCACCTGCCTGACCGCACCTGGCCCGACGCCCGCATCACCGAGGCGCCCCGCTGGTGCGCGGTCGACCTCCGCGACGGCAACCAGGCCCTCATCGACCCGATGTCGCCCGAGCGCAAGCGCGTCATGTTCGAGCTGCTCGTGAGCATGGGCTACAAGGAGATCGAGGTCGGCTTCCCCTCGGCGAGCCAGACCGACTTCGACTTCGTGCGTCAGCTCATCGAGGAGAACGTCATCCCGGATGACGTCACGATCCAGGTCCTGACGCAGGCGCGCGAGCACCTGATCGCGCGCACCTACGAGGCGATCGCGGGAGCCAAGCAGGCCATCGTGCACCTGTACAACTCCACGAGCGTGCTGCAGCGCGAGGTCGTCTTCCGCACCGACAAGCAGGGCATCATCGACATCGCGCTCGAGGGTGCCCGGCTGTGCCGTCGGTTCGAGAAGACGATCCCGGACACGCAGGTGTACTACGAGTACTCCCCGGAGAGCTACACCGGCACCGAGCTGGAGTTCGCGGTCGACGTCTGCAACCAGGTCATCGAGATCTTCGAGCCCACGCCGGACCGCAAGGTCATCATCAACCTCCCCGCGACCGTGGAGATGGCGACGCCGAACGTCTACGCCGACTCGATCGAGTGGATGAGCCGTCACCTGAACCACCGCGAGAACGTGATCCTATCGCTGCACCCGCACAACGACCGCGGCACCGCGATCGCCGCGGCCGAGCTGGGGTACATGGCCGGAGCCGACCGCATCGAAGGCTGCCTGTTCGGCAACGGGGAGCGCACGGGCAACGTCGACCTCGTCGCCCTCGGCATCAACATGTTCACGCAGGGCATCGACCCGCAGATCGACTTCAGCGACATCGACCAGGTCAAGCGCACGGTCGAGTACTGCAACCAGCTGCCGGTGCCCGAGCGCAGCCCGTGGGCCGGGGACCTCGTCTTCACCGCGTTCAGCGGCTCGCACCAGGACGCCATCAAGAAGGGCTTCGAGGCCATGGCCGCCAAGGCCGAGGCGCAGGGCGTGACGGTCGACGAGATCGAGTGGGCCGTGCCGTACCTGCCCGTGGACCCGAAGGACCTCGGTCGGTCGTACGAGGCCGTGATCCGCGTGAACTCGCAGTCCGGCAAGGGCGGGGTCGCGTACCTGCTGAAGTCCGACCACGCGATCGACCTGCCGCGCAAGCTGCAGATCGAGTTCTCGGGTGTCGTGCAGGCTAAGACGGATGCCGAGGGCGGCGAGGTCACCAGCGACCAGATCTGGTCGATCTTCACCGACGAGTACCTGCCGGCCGTCGATACCGAGGCGAAGTGGGGGCGGTTCGAGCTGCTCGCCACGCAGACCCGGAGTGACATGTCCGGCGACGTCGTGCTCGACGTCGTGCTGCGGGACGACGACCAGGAGGTCTCCGTCTCGGGCAACGGCAACGGTCCGGTCGCGGCGTTCGTCGAGGTGCTCCGGGGCCAGGGCTTCGACATCACGGTCTACGACTACGTCGAGCACGCTCTCAGCGCCGGTGGTGACGCGCAGGCCGCGGCCTACGTCGAGCTGCAGGTGGGCGACCAGCGCCTGTGGGGCGTCGGCATCGACGGCGACATCTCGACCGCGTCGCTCAAGGCGATCGTGTCCGGTGTGAACCGTTCGATCCGCAGCCGTCAGCAGGAGCTGGCCGCCGTCTGACCCTCTTTCGAATCGCGCGATTGGTCGTATCCGGCCGCCGGATGGGACCAGTCACGCGATTCGAAGTGACGGATCAGTCCATCCACTGCACCAGTTGCCAGACGAGGCCGTTGGGGTCGGCGAACTGGCAGTACCGCTCGCCCCAGGGCTCGGTCTCGGGAGCGGTGACCACGCGAGCGCCCGCGGCGGCGATGCGGGCGAACTCCCGGTCGATCTCGTCGACGACGAAGACGATCAGGGTGCCCTGGCCGGCGGATCCGGCGATCTCCTCCGGGCGGAACGTCGACAGCCCCGTCTCGAGGAAGACGACGTTCGGTACGGGCCCCGGGTGCTGCAACGAGACGAAGCCCTCCGCGGACATCGCCTCCTCGAATCCGAAGTGCGTCATGGCGAAGGCCGCGGAGGCGGCGACGTCGGGGACGTTGAGCGACAGGGCGGTCTGCGTGATGTTCACGGTTCTCCATTCCGAAAGTCTGTACAGCGTATAGGGTTAAGGCCCGAGCGGTCTAGGCTATTCCCGATGACCAAGAACCTCGTCGATCTGCTCTGGCGGCACAGCCCCGTCGCTCCGGCCCCACGGCGCGGGCCGAAGGCGCGTCACTCGACGGATGATGTCGTCGACCGCGCCGTCGCGCGGGCTGACGCCGACGGCCTCGGCGCGGTGACGATCCGGTCCCTCGCGATGAGTCTCGAGCTGACTCCGATGTCGATCTACACGCACGTCAACAGCCGCGCCGACCTGCTCGTCCTGATGGCGGACGCTGTGCATGCCAGGATGCTCGTCGCGCCTGTGCAGGCCTCCGGGTGGCGGGCGGCGGTCCGGGCGGTCGCCGAGGACAATCTGCGGCTCCTCCGAACCCACCCGTGGCTCATCGACATCCACGATCCGCGCGTCGCGCTCGGCCCTGGCACCATCGCCAAGTACGACCGGGAGCTCCACGCCTTCGACGGCCTCGGCCTCGGCGCCGTGGAGCGCGACGCGGCATTGAGCTTCGTGCTGGATTTCAGCCTCTCGGCGGCGGCGCGCATGCGGGAGCAGCAGAGTGCCGAGTCGTTCGCGGCTTCGTGGGTGGAGGCGGCACCGCGTCTGGCGGCCTATCTGGGTGACGACATGCCGCTCGCCCGGTCGGTGGGCCAGGCTGCCGGAGAAGCGATGGGGGCGCCCTACGACGCGCGAACGGCGTGGGACTTCGGTCTCGCGCGCGTGATCGACGGGCTCGCCGCCACCTGACCCTCTTTCGAATCGCGCGACTGGTCGTATTCGGCCGCCGGATGGGACCAGTCGCGCGATTCGAAGTCAGTCTTGGGACTTCACGATCGCGATCGCACCGGTCTCCGCGGCGACCTTGCGACGGTGGAGCCGCCGCTGCTCCGGGAGCGAGACGTCGAACACGACCGCGAGGATCCGGATCACCGCGGTCACGGCGATGCCGATGACGGCCGCGAGCGGGATCGGCATACCGAGCGCGTTCGCGACGACGATGAACGTGCACCCGGCGGCCGCGGCCACCGCGTACAGGGAGCCGACGTGCATGATCGCGGTCGGCAGCCCCATCAGCATGTCCCGGAGGACGCTCCCGCCGACGGCGGCGCAGACGCCGATGAAGACCGCGGGAACCTCGGGGATGCCGAACGCGAGGGCCTTGCTCGTGCCGAAGGCGCCGAACATGCCGATCACCACGGCGTCGAGCGCGACGATGGCGGCGTTGAGCCGGGTGAACAGCCCGCCCAGCAGCATTCCCAGAAGCGCCGCTCCCGCCGCGGTCACCAGGTACCACTGGTTCTGCAGAGTGGCCGGGGTCTGGCCGAGCAGGATGTCGCGGATGAGGCCGCCGCCCATGCCGATCATGATGCCGATGATCGCCACGCCGAGCCAGTCGAGTCGTTGCTGGCCCTGGAAGCCTGACGCGAACATCGCGCCCTGCACTCCGCCGAGCCCGACGCCGAGGAGGTCCGCCCACAGCGGAATGGTGAAGAGCGGTTCGGTCACCCGTCCATTGTCGCGCACGGAGGATAATCGAAGGGTGCCCACCTATCGAGACGAAGCGGTGATCCTGCGCACCCACAAGCTGGGTGAGGCGGATCGCATCGTCACGATGCTGTCCCGGCGGCACGGCAAGGTGCGTGCGGTCGCCAAAGGTGTGCGTCGCACCTCGTCGAAGTTCGGCTCCCGCCTCGAGCCGTTCATGGTCGCGGACGTGCAGCTCTACGAAGGCCGCTCGCTCGACATCGTGCAGCAGGCAGAGTCGCTCGGGGCCTACGGCACGGACATCGCCGCGCACTACGACCGCTTCACCGCCGCGAACGCCATGGTCGAGACGGCCGACCGCCTCAGCGACGCCGAGGCGACCCCGGAGCAGTACCTCCTGCTCGTCGGCGGGCTGCGGGCGCTGTCCCGGGGCGAGCACGCTCCGCGCAGCATCCTCGACTCGTACCTGCTGCGGGTCATGTCCCTCTCGGGGTGGGCACCGTCCCTCGAAGACTGCGCGCGCTGCGGGGCTCCGGGGCCGCACGCCGTCTTCGTCGCGCAGCTGGGCGGGCTCGTGTGCCACGCCGACGCACCGGCCGGCAGCCCCCGGATCGCGGAGAAGACCCTGACGTTGCTGCGGGCGCTGATCCGCGGCGACTGGGACCTCATCGACGCGGCCCCGCACGCCGACACCGCCGCCGCGTCGGGCCTCGTCGCGGCGTACGCCCAGTGGCACCTGGAGCGGGGCATCCGCTCGCTCGCGCACGTGTCGTCCACCCCCGGAGAAGGAGCACGGTGAGCCCGAAGCCCTACACGCACAAGGACGCCGTGCCGTACCGGCCGCTCGACTGGACCGGCGTGTACCCGCCCGCGTTCCCGGCCGTCCCGGAGCACGTCGCCATCGTCATGGACGGCAACGGCCGCTGGGCGAACCGCCGTGGCCTCAACCGCATCGAGGGCCACAAGGCCGGGGAGGAGGTGCTGCTCGACGTCGTCGCCGGCGCCATCCAGGCCGGCGTGAAGCACCTCTCCGTCTATGCGTTCTCCACCGAGAACTGGGCCCGTTCGCCCGAGGAGGTCCGCTTCCTCATGGGGTACAACCGCGATGTGCTGCATCGCCGTCGGGATCAGCTCAACGAGTGGGGCGTGCGCGTGCGGTGGGCCGGGCGCAAGCCGCGCCTGTGGGGGAGCGTCATAAAGGAGCTCCAGCACGCCGAGCAGCTCACCCGTGACAACGACGTGCTCACCCTCACCATGTGCGTCAACTACGGGGGCAGGGTCGAACTCGTCGACGCGATGCGGGCCATCGCGGCCGACGTCGCGGCCGGGCGGGTGAAGCCGAACGCGATCAGCGAGAAGACGATCCGTCGTCACCTCTACGTCCCGGACATGCCGGACGTGGACCTGTTCCTGCGCAGCTCGGGGGAACAGCGCACGTCGAACTTCCTGCTGTGGCAGTCGGCCTACGCCGAGATGGTCTTCCTTGACACGCTGTGGCCCGACTTCTCCCGCGAGGAGCTCTGGCGCGCGATCGGGGTCTACCTCTCCCGCGACCGACGCTTCGGCGGCGCCGTGGACACCCCGACCTCGGCCTGAGCCCGCAGCCAGCG
Source organism: Microbacterium sp. NPDC091676 (assembly GCF_044756645.1). Classification (NCBI taxonomy): domain Bacteria; kingdom Bacillati; phylum Actinomycetota; class Actinomycetes; order Micrococcales; family Microbacteriaceae; genus Microbacterium; species Microbacterium sp. NPDC091676. The sequence continues at coordinate 295,302 of NZ_JBIVTI010000001.1, forward strand.
CTCCGTCTCCCGCGGATGGGTCAGTCGCACGATCGTGAGGTGGGGGAAGCGCGCCTCGACCTCCGGAAAGCGCTCCGCCCAGGTTCGCAGCGTCTTGGTCTGCCAGGCCAGGATGTTCGCCTCCGGATCGCTGCGCAGGAGGTGCCAGATCGGCTTCTCGACGTTCCCGTTCCACATCCGGGTGCGGAGGATGCTGCGGCTGAGGGTGCGCCGGAGCAGACGCGACCGCACCACGCGGTACGGGTAGTCGAGCCAGAGAGCGAGCTGCGCCCTCGGGGTGAGGATCTCGTCGGTGCCCTTGCTCGTGTACTGCCATTCGGTCACCCAGCGCTCCTCCGCCGCGAAGGCGCGCACGTCGTCGAGGAACTCCGCGCGCGGGATCCAGTCCGGGCCGTGGAACAGCCCGTCGATCTCCACGTGGCGGAGGTCCCAGAGCGCGGCGAGCCGGCGGGACAGGGTCGTCTTCCCCGAGCCGGTGACCCCCGCGACGAGCACCCGCGCGGGCCGGAAGGGCAGAGGATCGTCGGCGGAGAGCATCCGAGGATTCTACTGACGGAATACGTCGGACGCCCGAGCGGTTGTCCCCGGTGTGACTGAACCCATCTCCATCGACATCTGGTCCGACATCGCCTGCCCCTGGTGCTACATCGGCAAGCGCAACCTCGAGAAGGGTCTGGAAGCGGTCTCCGCCGACGAGGACGCTCCGCAGGTCACGGTCACCTTCCACTCGTTCGAGCTCTCCCCGGACACACCGGTCGACTTCGACGGCGATGAGATCGACTTCCTCTCCGGCCACAAGGGCATGCCGCGCACACAGGTCGAGCAGATGCTGGCCAACGTCACGAACGTCGCCGCGAACGCGGGCCTGCAGTACCGGTTCGACCTGCTGCAGCACACGAACACCGTGAAGGCGCACGAGCTGCTCCACTTCGCGAAGGCCGAGGGGCGCCAGCACGAGATGGAGGAGCGGCTCATGTCCGCCTACTTCACCGAGGGCAAGCACGTGGGACGCATCGACGACCTCGTCGCCCTCGCCGCCGAGGTCGGTCTCGATGCCGATCGTGCCCGTGCCGCGCTCGAGAGCGAGCAGTACCTCGCCGATGTCCGTCAGGACCAGGCGCAGGCCCGCGCGTATGGCATCCAGGGGGTGCCGTTCTTCGTGGTCGACGGCCAGTACGGCATCAGCGGTGCGCAGCCGCCGGCCGCGTTCGAGAACGTGATCCGCGACCTCTGGGCGCAGCGCAGCACCGCGGTCGACGCCTGACCCGCACCGGCAGACGACGGCGGGGACCCCGGGTCGGGGGTCCCCGCCGTTCTGCTGCCCGGCCTCAGAGGCGCTGCTGGCGGGGCCCGAGGGGGAGCGGCTCCATAGGCTGGTCGTTCGCGGTCAGGTCGATGCCGAGATCCCTGGCATACACGACGCGCGTGGCGATCGTGACGTCCTCGCCGGCTTCCGTCAGCTCGAACACCCGGCCGCCCCGGAGGCGGTTGCGCTCGGCGCCGGCGAGACCGTAGGCGCCGAAGCCGGTGCCGGGGGCGTACCCGAGCATCACGCCGTAGTAGTCGCCCATGTAGTCGTTGACGTGATCGTGGCCGACGAAGACGCCCTTCACGTCGCCGCGCTCGAGGATCGCGTTGAACATCCCCGAGTTGAACGGACCGGGGCACTCGTCCTCGTTGCGCTCCCCGATGATGCCGTGGCGGGCTCTGCCGCGGGCGGCGTCGGCCGCCGTGCGGGTGTCCACACCGCCCCACCACATGAAGCGGTGCTCCCACAGGGCGATGTGGAGGAACATGAGGCCGGGCACCTTGCGTCCTCGGCGCTGCTCCAGCCGCTGCGACTGCTCGCGGTACCAGGCCACCTGGTCCATCCGCAGCCAATCCCAGGCCGGGTAGCCGGCGAAGTCCTGGCCGTCGATGGCGTCCGGCGCATACCGGCCCGAATCCATCAGCCAGAGGGCGAACGTCTCCCGGTTCTTCTTGGCGGCGGAGCCGATCGTCACGATCGTGTTGCTCGTACCCGTCACGCCGCGCGTGCTCTCGGCGTTCACGTTGTACTCGTACGACCGGTAGATCTGCAGCATCCCCGCCTCATCGACGCCGGACTGAGGCAGCGAGTCCTCGTCATGGTTGCCGTAGGTGACGGCCCAGGGGATGCGACGGGTCTCCATCGGCATGACGACGTTGTTGATCGCCTGCTTCACCGCCAGCCGCGTCTCGCAGCCGCCCGTGATCACATCGCCGTTGATGACGACGAAGTCCGGCTTCTCCTGGTCGAGCACCTTCTCCATCAGCTCGACGGTGCGACGGTCGGTGAGCTCGTCGTCCTGCGTGTCGTTGAACTGGACGACCTTGAAGGTGCCGTCCGCACGGAAGCGCAGGCTCCGTCCCTGGCCGCCACCCGGCGCTGCGGGGACGACGGTCGCCGCGGCGGGAGCGGCTCCGAGGGGGAGGGCGGTGCCGAGCGCGCCGAGCGCTCCCGCGGTGAGGACAGTTCGCCGGCTGAGGGGCAGTCGGTCGGGCATTCGTGGTCTCCTTCGTCTTCGGCGCGTGTCGCCGCGGTGAGACTAGGGACGCCAGATGTCGACGGGGAGACCGGAAGATGAACGAGGACGGCCTCGTCGAGCGCCGGGACGCGGTGCGCGCGTGACGCGGAGGTGAACGACGCTCAGCGGGGGAGCGCGGCCTCGATCGCCTGGACGATCTCCGGGGCGTCGGGCTTCTGCTTGGGCCGGAAGCGGAGCACGTCGCCGTCCGGAAGCACGAGGAATTTCTCGAAGTTCCACTCGACGCGGCCGGCCTTGCCCCCCGCGTCCGGCGTCTCCTTGAGAGCCTTGTAGAGCTCGGCGGCGTTCTTGCCGTTGACCTTGATCTTGTCGTTCACGGGGAAGGAGACGCCGTACGTCGTGGAGCAGAACTCGAGGATCTCGTCGACCGACCCGGGCTCCTGGCCGAAGAACTGGTTGCAGGGGAAGCCGACCACGGTGAAGCCGCGGTCGCCGAACCGGCGCTGCAGCTCCTCCAGCTGCTCGTACTGCGGGGTCAGTCCGCACTTCGAGGCGACGTTCACCACGAGCACCACGTCGGCGCCGAGATCGTCCAGAGTCTTCTGCTGGCCCTGGGCGTCGGTGAAGGGGATGGAACGGAGGGCGGGATCGGTCATATGCACAGCTTAGGTCGCCGCATCCCCACCGGCTCCGGGTCTGGGAGAATGGACACGCCATGACTCTCGCCACCGCCCCCGCCCGCCCCCTCCGCATCGGCCCGATCGACCTCGACGTGCCGGTCGTCCTCGCGCCGATGGCCGGGATCACGAACACGGCCTTCCGACGCCTGTGCCGGGAGTACGGGGCCGGCCTCTACGTGAGCGAGATGATCACCTCGCGCGCGCTGGTCGAACGCAACGAGACCACGATGCGTCTCATCCGGCACCATGAGTCCGAGACGCCGCGGTCCATCCAGCTCTACGGCGTCGACCCCCAGACCATCGCCGAGGCCGTCCGCATCATCGTCGCGGAAGACCACGCTGACCACATCGACCTCAACTTCGGCTGCCCGGTCCCGAAGGTGACGCGCAAGGGCGGCGGAGCGGCGCTGCCGTGGAAGTCGAAGCTCTTCTCGGACATCGTCGATCAGGCCGTCAAAGCCGCCGGCGACATCCCGTTGACGGTGAAGATGCGCAAGGGCATCGACCGCGACCACCTCACCTTCCTCGACGCCGGCCGTGCCGCGGAGGATGCCGGAGCCGCCGCCGTGGCTCTGCACGCCAGGACCGCGAGCGAGTTCTACTCCGGTCACGCCGACTGGAGTGCGATCGGCGAGCTCAAGCAGGCCGTGACCAGCATCCCCGTGCTGGGCAACGGCGACATCTGGTCGTCGGACGACGCCGTGCGGATGATGGCGGAGACCGACTGCGACGGCGTGGTCGTCGGCCGCGGGTGCCTGGGACGGCCGTGGCTGTTCGGGCAGCTGGCCCTCGCGTTCGGGGGAGAGGGCAAGACGGTCGATGCGACCCTCGGCTTCGTGGCCGACGCCTTCCGCCGGCATGCGGAGCTGCTCGTCGAGTTCTTCGAGGACGAGGACCGCGGCTGCCGCGACATCCGCAAGCACGTCTCCTGGTACTTCAAGGGCTACCCCGTGGGCGGCGACATCCGCACCGGCCTGGCCACCGCGTCGAGCCTGCAGGAGATCGACGACCTCCTCGGACGGCTCGATCGTGCGGCCCCGTACCCGGGTGCGGACGCCGAAGGGCAGCGCGGCCGCGCGGGGCACCCGAAGAGGACCGCGCTTCCGGAGAAGTGGCTGGAGTCGCGCGAGCTCGCCTCGTCGGCCTCGGAGATGATGCGTGGAGCGGAGATCGAGAACAGTGGCGGATGACCCCAGGGTCGGCGCACGCGCCGACGGTTACGACCCTCGCGACGCGGAGCGCTTCTTCGCGGAGACCCATCGTTCCGAGCGGGACGACTTCGCCCGCGACCGGGCCCGGGTGCTGCACTCCGCCGCTCTTCGGCGACTCGCCGCCAAGACGCAGGTGCTCAGTCCCGCCAGCACGGCCGACTTCGCGCGCAATCGCCTGACCCACTCGCTCGAGGTCGCTCAGGTCGGCCGGGAGCTCGCCACCGCCCTCGGCGTCTCGGCGGACGTGGTGGACACCGCCTGCTTGAGCCACGACCTCGGCCACCCGCCGTTCGGCCACAACGGGGAGCGCGCGCTGAACGAGTGGGCGGCGGACATCGGCGGCTTCGAGGGCAACGCCCAGTCCCTGCGCATCCTCACCCGGCTGGAGGCGAAGGCGCTCGACGCCGACGGCTCCTCCGTCGGGCTGAACCTCACGAGGGCGAGCCTCGACGCGACCTGCAAGTACCCGTGGACGGTCGACAGTCCCGTCCCCGACCCGGGCGGCCGACTGAAGTTCGGCGTCTACCCGGAGGACGAGGCCGTGTTCCGCTGGATGCGCGACGGAGCACCGGGGCGGCTGCGCTGCATCGAGGCCGAGATCATGGACCTCTCCGACGACATCGCCTACTCGGTGCACGACTTCGAGGACGCGATCGTCAACGGCTACGTCGACGTCGCGCAGCTCGCCGACCCGGCGGCGCACGAGGCCCTGCTCAGCCGGATCCAGCAGTGGGTCGGCTACGACTTCACGCGCGACGAACTCGCCGATGCGCTCTACCGGCTCGCCTCGCAGCCGATGTGGCTCGCGTCCTTCGATCGTTCCCGACAGGATCTCGCCCGGCTCAAGAACCTGACCAGCGACCTCATCGGCCGGTTCGCCCGCGCGGCGGTCTCGGCCACGCGCGAGGCCTTCGGCGGCACCCGCCTGGTCCGCTACAACGCGCACGTGATCGTGCCCCGCGTCGTCGAGGTCGAGATCGCCGTGCTCAAGGGGATCATGGGTCAGGCGATCGTCACGATCGAGGCCAGGAAGGGCGTCTACAAGGAGCAGCGGAGGGTCCTCAAGCGGCTGGCCGATGCCCTGTGGTCGACGGACACCCTGTGGTCGGCCGGTGCCGACGTGCTGGAGCCCGCGTTCGCAGCCGACTTCGTCGCCGCCGAGGGCGACGCGGAGCGGGCGCGCGTGGTCGTGGACCAGATCGCGAGCCTGACCGATCAGAGTGCGATCGACTGGCACAACCGGCTGGTCGGCGAGATCGACCCGGCGGAGGTCGGCATCTGGACGCCGCGTCATGCGCGCCCCGGCGCGCGCACGCCTGTCGAGAGGCGGCCCGTCGCAGAAGGCGCACGCTGATGCCCCGTATCCGGCAGGCCGATGTCGACGAGGTCAAGGCCCGCACCAACATCGCGGACATCGTGGGGGAGCGCGTCGCCCTCAAATCGGCGGGAGTCGGGTCGCTCAAGGGGCTCTGCCCCTTCCACGACGAGAAGAGCCCCAGCTTCCACGTGCGTCAGCAGGTCGGCTACTACCACTGCTTCGGCTGCGGCGAGTCCGGCGACGTGTACTCCTTCCTCCGCGCCATGGACCACGTCAGCTTCACGGAGGCGGTGGAGCGGCTCGCGGGCCGGATCGGCTACACCCTCCACTACGAAGACGGCGGCCCGGCGCCCGAGACCAGCGGTCGCAGCCGCCTGTATGCGGCGAACACGGCGGCGGCGGAGTTCTTCCGCTCCCAGCTGCTGTCCCCGGATGCCGAGGCCGCCCGCCGTTTCCTCGGGGAGCGCGGTTTCGACGCCGGCGCGGCGGCGCACTTCGGCGTCGGCTTCGCCCCCCGCGGCTGGGACGGCATGCTCAAGGCGCTGACCGCGCAGGGGTTCACGCGCGAGGAGCTGAGCACCGCGGGCCTCGTCTCGACGGGCCAGCGCGGCGTGTACGACCGTTTCCGCGGCCGCCTCGTCTGGCCGATCCGCGACGTGTCGGGGCAGACCATCGGCTTCGGCGCCCGCAAGCTCTTCGACGACGATCAGGGCCCCAAATACCTCAACACCCCCGAGACCCCGATCTACAAGAAGGCGCAGGTGCTCTACGGGCTCGACCTCGCCAAGCGGGACATCGCTCGCGGCGACCCCCGCCGGGTCGTCGTCGTCGAGGGCTACACCGACGTGATGGCCTGCCACCTCGCCGGCCTGACGACCGCGGTCGCGACCTGTGGCACGGCCTTCGGCTCCGAGCACATCAAGGTCCTCCGCCGGGTCATGGGCGACGACAACGCGTCCGGGGAGGTGGTGTTCACCTTCGACGGCGACGAGGCGGGGCAGAAGGCCGCCCTGCGGGCGTTCACCGAGGACGACCGGTTCAACGCGCAGACGTTCGTCGCGGTCGCACCGGACGGCCTCGATCCGTGCGACCTCCGGCTGCAGCGCGGAGACGCGGCGGTGCGCGGTCTCATGGACGCGAAGCAGCCGATGTTCGAGTTCGCGATCGACCGCAAGCTCGCCGGCTTCGACCTCGCCACGGTCGAGGGCCGGGTCGGCGCCCTCCGCGCGGCGGCCCCGATCGTCGCGGAGATCCGCGACCGCCTCCTGCGGCCCGGCTACGAGCGGGTGCTGGCACGCCGTCTCGGCATGGACCCGACCGAGGTGCACGGGGAGGTCGAGCGCGCCGCGCGCGGTGCGCAGGCCGCCGCTCCTCAGACGCGTCGGGAGGCCTCGCCGCGGGTCGATCCCGCCACGGGCGGGCCGGTCGTCGCGGCCGTGACGCTCGCCAGCCTGCCCCGTTCGCCCGACGTCGCCGTGGAGCGCGACGCGCTCATGGGTGCCCTCCAGTACGGTCACCAGATCGATGCGGCGCTGCTGACCCGAGCCCTCGCGGAGCCGTTCCGCACCCCCGGCCTCGATGCGGTGCGCGAGGCGGTCGCCGCGGCCCCCGACCGCAGCCGTGCCGGATGGGTGACGGACGCGGTGAACAGCGTGCGCGAGCCGTACCGTTCGCTCGCCGGCGAGCTGTTGATGACGCCGTTCCCGGCGCGGGACGAGGCCGGCGCGGTGGCGTCCGCGACGGATCTCGCCCGACGGCTGGTGGTGCGCCAGCTCGAGTACGAGAAGCAGGAGCTGCTGGGCGCGGTCCAGCGCGTCCCCGCGGACTCCGACGGCGGACGCGCGCTGCGGGTGCGGCTGCGGGACATCGACGTGGAGCGCCAGCGGTTCTTCGCCGAGTCGTAACCGGAACGGTCCCGGACGAGACGGCAGGATGGAGATATGCCCCGTACGCCCGAATCCTCGAACGCGATCGAGTGCTCCGATCTGGTCATCGACCGGATCGGTCACGGCACGCCCAATCGCGCGGTCGACGGCGTGACGTTCTCGCTCGCCCCCGGCGGGCTCATCTGCGTCGCGGGACCGACCGGCTCGGGCAAGTCGACGCTCGTCGCCGCACTTGCGGGTTCCACGGATCCCTCGGTGCGCGTCGTCGGCGGCCGGGCACAGGTCTGCGGCATCGACATCCGTCGTCCGGGTCGCAAGCACCGCATCCTCACCTATCGCACCGGCTTCGTGCCCCAGGGCGCCGGGGCGGATCTGCCGCCGCAGCTGACGGTCAACGAGGTCATCGCCGAGCCGATCCTCATCCGGGAGAAGCGCGTCAACACCCGCGCGCTCTCCATCCGGGTGGCGACGCTCCTGGATGAGCTCCACCTGCCGCTCGGGACCGCGGCGAAGTTCCCCTACGAGCTCAGTGCGGGCATGCGCCAGCGGGTCGCGATCGCCCGCTCCTTCGTGCTGGAGCCGCGGGTGCTCATCGCCGACGAGATCCTCGCGAACCTCGATCTGGAGGTGCGACCGGTCGTCTTCGACGCCATCACCCGGCGTCGCAAGGAGGAGGGGATGGCGGCTCTCCTCGTCACCAACGACGCGGACTTCATCCGGGAGTTGAACGCCGAGACGCTCATGCTGCGCGGGGGGCACGTCGTCGCGCGCGGCGTCGGCAAGGACCTGCTCTGGGTGCCCAACGCGGAGTCGGATTCCCGCCGCTGAGCGCGACACGCCCGAGGGTCGCGGAAGGTGGCCCGGTGTCACGAACAGCGTCACGAGTTTGCTAAGCTTGACGAGTTGCCCGCACCGCGGTGCACATTCCTCGGTAGCTCAATTGGCAGAGCAGCCGGCTGTTAACCGGCAGGTTCTTGGTTCGAGTCCAAGCCGGGGAGCCAACGAGAGAAGCCCCCTCCACGGAGGGGGCTTCTCTCGTTCCCGGACCGCTCGTCTGCACGCCCGGACACAGGAAGAGCCCCTCCTGGCGGAGAGGCTCTTCCTGTCAGGGTGGAGGGTTCAGCCGACGCCCTCCATGGCGCTCGTCTCGGTGTTGCCGATCCGGGCGATCACGTCAGGGCGGCGACGGGCGAGGTAGGCGTACCGGGTCAGCGCGAGAGCGACGGTCACGAGGAACACGTAGGGGATCACGTTGTACGGGAAGGCCGGTACGGGCCACACGTTCGCGAAGAAGACGTACGCCATCGTCACGACGGCGACCGTGGCGCACACCTTCACGAGACCGTTCCGCATCTTCGCCCGCTGCGTGTAGACCACGCACGCGATGGCGACGAGGGCGTAGGCGACCATGTAGCCGTAGGTGCCCCAGGTGTTGACCCAGACGAGGATGTCGCCCGTGGCCGCTCCCGCCACCAGCAGCACGATGTCGACCGTGATCGCCGCGGCACCGGCGAGGATGAGCACGCGGTGCGGCGTGAGGTGCTGCTCGTGCGTGCGACCGAAGCGCTCCGCGACGACCCCTTCCTTGCCCATCACGTAGACGATGCGGCCGATCACGTTGAGCGGGGCGACGACGACCGCGAAGAACGATGCCGAGACGCCGAACGTGAGTACTGCCGCGAACCACCCCGGCATGCCGATGAGGGCGGACATGCTCTCCAGCGGGCTCGCGGCGGTGGCGAGGTCGTCGCCGAGGACCGCGATCTGCGTGTACGCGGCGAAGACGTAGAGCACGCCGACGCCGAGGGCGCTCCACATGATGGCGCGGGGGATCGCCTTGTACGGCTCCTTGGCCTCGCGTCCGAGGGCGTCCGCAGAGGAGAAGCCGACGAAGCCCAGGATGCCCAGCACCATGCCGGACGCGATGCCCTGGAACGACGAGCCGGTCGCGAGCACCTGCGCGGGGTCCCACGCGGAGGGGCCCGCCCACGCGAGCGCCGCGATGAGCAGCACGAGGATGATGCCGACGGAGAGCAGCTCGAGGACGAGCGAGACCCGGGCGGACAGGCGGATGCCGCGGATGGTGAACAGCGTCGCCAGCCCACCGAGCACGATCGCCAGGCCGATGTCCCAGCCGAGTCCCTGGGCGGGCAGGCCCAGCATGCTCAGGAACTGTCCCATGTAGCTGACCGAGCCGCTGAGCGAGGCGGCCGCGATGCCGAAGCAGCCGATCAGCAGCGTCACGCCGGCGAGGAAGGCGCCGAACGGGCCGAGGCCCTTCGACACGTAGGTGTACAGCGAGCCCGCGGAGGCGTGCTTGCGGGCGAACACCACGACGCAGTAGCCGACGCACAGGATCACGATGGTGGCCAGTGCGAAGGCGTAGATGGTGCCGTTCCCGGCGCCGAGGAAGATGGCGGCGGCCGTGAAGGCGATGACGGCGCTGGGGGCGATGTTGGCGATGGCCTGGGCGGCGAGCTCGGGTCCGCTCATGACGCCGGTGCGGAGCCCGGCATCCTGCGGGGCGCCGGGCGGGGCGACGACGGTGTCTGACATGGTTCTCCTGGATTCGGGTTTCAGGGATGGGAGCCGCGCGGGGCGGTCAGGGGATGAGGAGGGTGCGCAGTGCCGAGCCGCCGTCGAGGTCGTCCAGGGCGGCGGCGGCCTCGGAGAGCGGACGGCGACCGGAGATCAGCGGATCGATCTTGAGCTGCCCGTCCATGTAGCGGTCCACGAGCGCGGGGACGTCGATCGACGGCCGCACCGAGCCGTAGTTCGAGCCGAGGATGCGCTGGTCGGCCTCGGCGAGGACGAGCGGCTCGAACGAGGCACGGGCTCCCGTGGGCGGCAGCCCGACGATGACGGCGGCGCCGCCGAGTCCGAGCATCTGGATGGACTGCTCGGTCGTGGAGGTGCGTCCGATCGCGTCGAAGGCGTAGTCGACGCCGTCCGGGATGAGTTCGCGCAGCTGTGCCACGGCATCGCCCTGGGAGGCGTCGATGCGGTCCGTGGCCCCGAACTGCAGGGCCATCTGCGTCTTCTCCGGACGCACGTCGATCGCGACGATGCGCTCCGCCCCGGCGAGACGGGCGCCCTGGACGACGTTGAGCCCGACGCCGCCGCAGCCGATCACGGCGACGGTCGACCCCGGTTCCACGGCGGCGGTGTTCAGGACGGCGCCGACACCGGTCGCGACCGCGCAGCCGACGACGGCGATGACGTCGAGCGGCGCGTCGTCACGGACCTTCACGGCTCCGGATGCGGGGACGACGACCTCCTCCGCGAAGGACGAGACGCCCAGGTAGTGATGCAGCTGCTCGCCGTCGCGGCTCAGCCGGGACGTGCCGTCGAAGAGCACGCCGAGGGGAGCGACCACGGTCGCGACCTTCTGGCACCGGGCTTCGTGCCCGGCACGGCAGTACCGGCACTCGCCGCACGGCGGCACCCAGCTCAGCACGACGTGGTCGCCGACGGCGAGCGTGGTGACGCCCTCGCCGAGTTCGGTGACGACGCCCGAGCCCTCGTGGCCCATGACCAGGGGAGCGGCGGCATCCCACTCGCCGCGCTTGACGTGCAGGTCGGAGTGGCAGACGCCGGCGGCGGCGATGCGCACCCGCACCTCACCGGCGCGAGGCGGAGCGAGGTCGACGTCGACGAACTCGATGGGCGACTGGGGGTCGCTGAAGACAACAGCTTTCATGACATCCTTCGGGAAGTGGGGATGCGCACGATGCTAGGAGAGAGCGGAAGGCCTCGGCATCCGACAGAAGTGTGAACGGAATGGCCGCTCTTCGACAATCTGTATGATCGGAGGGTGGCTCGTGACGTCGCCTCCGTGGCCCGATATCTCCGCGCGGAGCTGCTGCCCGGCGCCGTCCCCGGTGCGCGGCCCGTCAACGCGGTTCTTCCCCTCGACGACTTCGGTCCGCCGGTGGATCCGCTCCATGCGACGCTCGTCGTGGCCGAGGAGGCCGCGCTCCTCGGCGTCGCCGGCGACCACCGCGCCGCGCTGGGGGAGACCGTGGTGGTCACGAGCGCCGACAGCCCCCGCCTTCGCGAGGCTCTGCGGGACGCGGGGATCACGGCGATCGTCGGGGTCCCCCTGTCGCCGCCGCTGGTGGTACCGACGCTGACCTCGCTCCTCGCCGTCGATCAGGCGGCGGAGGCTCGCGCCATCACCTCGGCGATGCGTGTGCTCACGCTGGCGGCGCGGCGCAGCGGCATCACCGGCGTCATCGCGGAGCTCGCGCACCGCATCGACGGGTGGGCGGTGCTCCTGGATCGGCATGGCGAGGTCATCACGACCGCGGGAGCAGGAAGCCTGCACATCGACGATGCGATCGCCGTCGCCGTCGGCCGACCGGTGCGGGTGCGCCATCGCGCCCTGCAGGTGCACCCGGTCGGTCCGGGCCAGGACATCACCGCGCAGCTCGTGACCGCTCCGCGCAACGACAGCTCCGGCCGCGGTCGGGAACTGAGCTCGCAGGCCGCGGCGTTACTCGATCTCCTGATGCGCACCCGGGACAGCAGCCAGCTGGAGCGCCTCGGCCGCTCGATGATGTTCGAGACCGTCCGCGAGGGAGGGGAGGAGGCCACTCGTCTGCTCCGCCGCTGGGGGGTGCACGAGCGCGTGCTGGTGGGCTTCGCGCTCGCATCCCGCACGAGTGGTGTCGACGTCGAGCATCTGCTCGGCCTCTGGCTCGACGAGCTCGGCGCCGAGCACGTCTTCACGTCGCAACGGGGAATCGTCCAGGGTGTCGTGCGCGAGGACCATGCCGACCAGATCGCGCATCGCGCCAGGGCGTTCGCCTCGACCCTCTATCTCGGTCTCGGACGCCCGGCGGGTACCGATGCCCTCGCGCGCAGCATCGACGAGGCGCGGCACGCCTGCGAAGCCGCGCGCACCGGCGGCGAACGCGTGGTCCGCTACGAGACCATCCCGACGGTGTCGTTCGTTCTCGCGGCGCTGGACCCGGATCAGACCACGCGCCTCGCGCGTCTGCTCGACCCGCTGCGCGCGGCCGAGCGGTCGGCCGAGCTCCTCGAGACGCTCCGGGTGTTCCTCGCGTGCAACGGGGCGTGGAGCGAGAGCGCCGCGCGACTGCGCATCCACCGGCAGACGCTGACGACCCGCGTCCGACGGATCGAGGACCTCACGGGGCTCTCGCTGTCCGATCCGGACGACCGCGTCGCGGCGTGGCTCGCCCTCCGTGCTGCGGACGGCTGAACCGTGGCACGGACGACGAAGGGCCCCGCCTCGTGGCGGAGCCCTCCGTGAAGGTGCGCTCAGATCAGCGTGCGGCGCCCTTGAGCGATCCCTCGACCTGTCCGGCGGGGTCGATGATGATGCACTGGATCACGCGGTCGTTGGCCTGCTCCCACGAGTCCTTGCTGGGGGTGAGCGTGGTCACGTCCAGAGCGGACTCCTGGTAGGAGACACCGACGAAGGACGTGTACGCGTCGCCGATGCAGTCCTCGGACGCGGCGCCGATGGCCTCCTCGGAGTAGTCGCCGTCGTCCATCTTGATCTCGTAGAAGACCTCTTCGTCGTGGGGCTCGGAGCACGGCACGACGTTCGCGTCGGTGAGCATCCCGGAGCCGGTCTCGAGCATGCAGTCGCCGAGCTTCACCGAGAAGACGTCGATGTTCGCGCTCTCGGTGACCTGGCCGGTCTCCTCGTCGCGGTCGGCGTCGGCGCGACCGCCGCCGAGGATGCTGTTGATCGCGCTGCAACCGGTGAGAGCGAGCGAGACGGCGACGGCCGAACCGGTGAGCACGAGTGCGCGACGGGTGCGCGACTTCATCATGGATTTCCCCTTCAGAGCGTGACGCGGGGCATGCTGAATATCCCCGCCGCGAACACGCTATAGTGCCCGGAGTCTATGACGCAACTTGAAGGATGCTGTGCGTGGGCTGAATGTGATCAGCCCTCCAGGTCGTCCACACCGGGGAGCCAACTGGCCCCCGGACGCCCCCAGCCGCGCTTGCGCGCGATCTTCTGCGTCGTCTTCCAGTCGGAGTCCGAGAGACGGTCGATGTAGAGCACGCCGTCCAGATGATCGAACTCGTGCTGCATGATCCGAGCGCGCCAGCCGTCCACCTCCAGCGCGACCGGTCCGCCGTCCAGGTCCGTCGCCGTCACCCGCACGCGGTCGGACCGGCGCAGCGGGAACCGCTCGCCGGGGAACGACAGGCAGCCCTCGGACTCCAGCTCGGGGTCCGGTGCGCCCGGTTCCGTCGGCGTCATCCACAGTTCCGGATTGATGAGCACACCGCGCCACGGCTGGTCGTCGTCGTCGACATAGGAGTACGTGTAGATCCGCAGCGGTACCCCCACCTGGGGAGCGGCGAGGCCGACGCCGGGCGCGGCGTCCATGGTCTCGAACATGTCGGCGACGAGGGTGCGGATCTCGTCGGTGATCGCCTCGACGGGGGAGGCGGGGGAGTGCAGGACGGGATCGCCCATGATGCGAATCGGAAGGACAGCCACGTCACAACCCTAGTCGGCGCCACTCTCCGGGTAGGGTCGTACTGTGAGCGCAGGGGTGTGGATGGGGACGGTCGAGGACGTCGGCGACCAGCTGGTCGGAGCGTTCCAGAACCCCGGCCTGCTCCTGGGGATCCCGCTGGCTCTCGCCGGTGCCGTGTTCATGTCGCTCGGCGCGCAGTACCAGCACCGGGGCGTGGAGAAGGTCGAGCGGCTCAGCGGCTCCGACGGCGCCGCCGGCCTCAGCTTCGATCAGCTCAAGCGCCTGTTCACGCGCCCGTCCTGGGTGGTCGGGACGCTCATGCTGGGTCTCGCGATCGTCTGTCAGCTCGCGGCCCTCGTGAAAGCGCCGCTGATCGTGGTGCAGCCGCTCGGCGCCATCGCCCTGGTCATCACGACGCTGCTGAACGCCCGCGTCTCCGGTCACGCCCCCACGCGGCAATCCCTCACCGCGATCATCGCCTGCGTCGGCGGCATCTTCCTGTTCGTGTTCTTCGCCGCGATCTACGCCACGGAGAAGGAGGTCACGGACCGCGAGCTGTTCGTCATCCTCGCGATCCTGCTCGTCGTGATCATCGTGCTCGGGGCGTGCTGGCTCATCCTCCGGCACCGGATGCGGGCGCTGTTCTACATCATCGGCGCCGGCATCCTCTACGGCTTCGTCGCCACCCTCGCGAAGGTCATCATCAAGCGCATCGAGGCGGGCCAGTTCGAGTGGATCACCGCGGTCTGCCTGCTCGCGCTCCTCTCGGCGGGAGCCGTGGGCGCCTACTTCGTGCAGACGGCCTACAGCTCCGGACCACCGGACCTCGTCATCGCCGGTCTGACCGTGGTCGACCCCATGGTGGCCGTGCTCATCGGCATGCTCGTGCTCGGCGAGGCCGCGGCGGCCCCGTGGTGGGTCTTCATCATCTTCGGCGTCGCCGGCAGCATCGCCGTCTGGGGCGTCGTCGGGCTCGCCCGGTTCCACCCGCAGGTCCTCAGCGAGAGCCAGGACCTCGGCATCACCCGAGGCAGCGACCCGGTCGCCCCGCCGGCCCCGAGCGCTCCGGAGCGCGCGGACGCCCCGGAGATGCGCGACCCCGACGCTCAGTAGGCCTGGTCGATGAGGTCGGGGGAGACCTCGGAGGCCGCCGCCTCGTCGACGAAGAAGACCGTGCGCTTGCGCCCCTTCGCCCCTGCTGCCGGCACGCTCGTGTAGCTCGCGCCGGCGAGGGCGAGGCCCAGCGCCGAGGCCTTGTCGGCGCCCGTGAGCACGAGCCAGACGCGCTTGGACGCGTTCAGCACCGGACGGGTGAGGGTGACGCGCTCGGGCGGGGGCTTGGGGGAGTCCCGCACCGGGAGCGCCGCGGCGTCGGTCACGGTGACCTCGTCCCGATCCGGGAAGAGAGAGGCGATGTGGCCGTCGGGGCCGACGCCGAGGAAGCACACGGCGAACGAGGGCCACGGATGGTCCTCGGTGCCGAACCGGGCGAGCTCGGCGGCGTACGCGGCGGCGGCCTCATCGAGGTCGAGTCCGCTGTCGGATCCGGCGACCTCGTGCACGTTGTCCGCGGGGACGTCGATGTGGTCGAGCAGCGCCTCCCGGGACTGCCGGGCGTTCCGGTCCGCATCGTCCCGCGGCACGTACCGCTCGTCTCCCCACCAGAAGTGGACGAGGGACCAGTCGATCTCGGCGGATCGCGGGTTCTCCCGGACGGCGCGCAGGACGGCACCGCCCATCGACCCGCCCGTGAGGGCGACGTGGGCCAGACGGCCGTTGCGCGTCCGCGCGCGGACACGGGTGAGGAAGCGATCGGCGACCCGGAGGGCGAGGGCGGCGGGGGTGGCTTCGACCACGACCCGCTTCTCTGCGGACGATCCCGGCATCGAGGTCACTCTCCTGTCTCGGGCGGACCGAGCTTCTCCCAGCCCTCCGTGATCACTCGACCGTACAGGACGTCGGGGTCGAGCCGGCGCAGCTCCTCCGCGAGGCACTCGCGCAGCGTCCGGCGCGGCAGGTGGAGGTCGTGGTCGGGCTGGTCCGGCTGGGTGAGCACCGCCACGCCGGGCGACGGGCGCTCGAGAAGGATGTCACCGGACTCCCGCGTGAGGCGCACCGACTTGATGCCCTCCTGCCAGTGCTCCGGGTCCTCGTACGACCACCGCACCGGCACGTCCAGTGCCATCTGCAGCCACGCCGCGAGCAGCGCGGTGGAGGGCGAGGCGCTGCCGCCGCGGACCTCGACGGCGGTGATGGTCTCGTACGGCGGCTGGTCCAGCACCGCGGCGAGCTGCTCGCGCCAGTGCGTCAGACGGGTCCAGGCCAGGTCGGTGTCGCCGGGGGCGTGCGTACGCCCGAGGAGGGCGAGGCGGTCGCGCACATCCGGCGACGTGGCGGCGTCGGTGATCCGGCGCTGGGCGATGCGGCCGAGCGGCGAGGTCGCGGGGGAGGTGGGGGCCTCGTCCGGCCACCACGCCACCACCGGGGCGTCCGGGAGGAGCAGGCCGGTGAGCAGGCTCTCCTCGTTGCTCGCGGCGTCGCCGTGCGCGTGCAGCACGACGACCTCGCTCGCTCCGGCGTCTCCGCCCACGCGGATCTGCGCGTCGAGGCGGGACTCGCCGTCGCCGGTGGTCAGCACGATCACACGCATCGGGTGCTCGCGCGACGCGTCGTTCGCGGCGTCGATCGCGGCTTCCGCGACGCCCTTGCGGGCGGCGATGACCAGGGTGAGGACACGGCCGAGGGCGACCGCGCCGCCCTCCTCGCGCACCTTGACGAGCTGCTTGGCGACCTGGCTGACGGTCGTGTCGGGAAGGTCGATGATCACGGGCGTCTCCAGACTCGTCCGTCGCGGGCCAGCAGGTCGTCGGCCGAGGCCGGTCCCCACGAGCCGGGCGCGTACTGCTCCACCGGACCGCCCTGGGCGGCCCAGTACTTCTCCACCGGGTCGAGGATCTTCCAGGAGAGCTCGACCTCCTCGTGCCGCGGGAACAGCGGCGGATCGCCCAGGAGGACATCGAGGATCAGGCGCTCGTACGCCTCCGGGCTCGCCTCCGTGAACGCGTGGCCGTAGCCGAAGTCCATCGTCACGTCGCGGACGTTCGTCCCGTTGCCCGGCACCTTCGAGCCGAAGCGGATCGTCACGCCCTCGTCGGGCTGGACGCGGATCACGAGCGCGTTCTGCCCGAGCTCCGAGGCGTTGCCGCGGCCGAACAGGTGCTGCGGCGCACGGTTGAACACCACGGCGATCTCCGTCACGCGACGTCCGAGGCGCTTGCCCGTCCGCAGGTAGAACGGCACGCCCGCCCAGCGTCGGGTGTCGATCTCCAGCTTGATGGCCGCGTAGGTCTCCGTCGTCGACTCGGGGTCCATCCCCTCCTCGTCGAGGAAGCCGGTGACCTTCTCGCCGCCCTGCCAGCCTCCGGCGTACTGCCCGCGCGCGGTGGCGAGGGAGAGATCCTCCGGCACGTGCACCGCGGCGAGGACCTTCTCCTTCTCGGCCCGCAGATGCTCGGCGGAGAGGCTGATGGGCTCCTCCATCGCCGTGAGCGCGAGGAGCTGGAGCAGGTGGTTCTGGATGACGTCGCGTGCGGCGCCGATCCCGTCGTAGTACCCGGCGCGACCGCCGACGCCGATGTCCTCGGCCATCGTGATCTGCACGTGATCGACGTA
Organism: Microbacterium sp. NPDC091676; assembly: GCF_044756645.1. NCBI lineage: Bacteria > Bacillati > Actinomycetota > Actinomycetes > Micrococcales > Microbacteriaceae > Microbacterium > Microbacterium sp. NPDC091676. Next base: position 313,046 of record NZ_JBIVTI010000001.1, read on the forward strand.
GTTGCGGTTCCAGATCGGCTCGTACAGCTCGTTGGCGAAGCGCAGCGCGAGGATGTTCTGGACCGTCTCCTTGCCGAGGTAGTGGTCGATGCGGAAGATCGAGTCGGCGGGGAACGCCACCTCGAGGGCGGCGTTGAGAGCGCGAGCCGACTCGAGGTCGTGCCCGAACGGCTTCTCGATGACGACGCGCCGCCAGCGCTCGTCGTCGTCCGCGTCCTCGCCCACGAGACCCGAGTCCTTGAGCTGCTTCGCGACGAGCGGGAAGTCCTTCGGCGGGATCGAGAGGTAGTAGGCGTGGTTGCCCATGGTCCCGCGTTCCACGTCGAGCTTCTCGACGGTCTCCCGCAGCTTGCGGAAGGAGTCGGGGTTGTCGAACTCGCCGGAGACGAACCGGATGCCCTGGAGCAGCTGCGTCCAGGTCTCCTCGCGGAACGGCGTGCGGGCATGCTGCTTCACCGCGTCGTAGACGACCTGGGCGAAGTCCTGGTCCTCCCAGTCGCGGCGGGCGAAGCCCACGAGCGCGAAGCCGGGCGGCAGCAGCCCTCGGTTCGCGAGATCGTAGACCGCCGGCATGAGCTTCTTACGGGACAGATCACCCGTCACGCCGAAGATCACGAGGGCGCTCGGCCCCGCGATCCTGTTGAGACGACGATCGTCGGGGTCGCGCAGCGGGTTGTGCCCGCGCGAGATGGGTACAGACATCGGTGGGGGCTCTCCTGCGGTTACTTCTGTGCGGCTTCGAAGAGGGCGAGCACGTCGTCCGAGGACTCGGTGATCGTCAGCGAGACGACGGGCCGTCCGTGCTCCGCGAGCACACCCGCGTCGCCGGCCGCCTGCGCCTGGATGAGCTGCCCGAACGTGAACGGGCGGTCGGGGATCTCGAGATCCACGTCCGTGCGCTCCAGGATCTGCAGGAACACGCCCTGAGCGGGGCCGCCCTTGTGGTACTGGCCCGTGGAGTGCAGGAAGCGCGGTCCCCAGCCGAACGTGGTCGGGCGCCCGGAATCGGCGGCGACGAGCTCGCGCAGGCCCTGGAGCTGCGGCACCTCGAGGCGGTTGACGTACGCCTGGATCGACACGTAGCCGTCGGCGGGGAGCTGGGCCCAGAGAGCGTCCAGCACGCCTTCGACCGTTCCCGACGCGGCGAGGGCGGGGTCGGAGACCCGGACCTCGACGCCGTTCTCGACGAATGCGGGCGCCGTGGGCTCCGGGCGCGCGTCGAGCAGGCCCCGGGCGGCGACCTTGGCCGACTCGACGTCGGGCTGGTCGAACGGGTTGATGCCGAGGAGATGCCCGGCGATGGCCGTCGCGTACTCCCAGACGATGAACTGCGCGCCGAGCGTGCCGCTGACGAGGATCTCGCCCTCGTGACGCTCGTGCAGGTGGAACTCGTTGGCGTCGTCGACGAGACGCACGATCTGGAGGTCGGCGGGGACCGGGTCGAGCTCCGGCGAGACCGGGAGCAGGACGACCGGCAGGATGCCCGTGCCCTCCTTGCCGGTGGACTCGGCGATCAGCTGCTCGATCCAGTCCGGCAGCCCCTTGATGTGCGTGCCGTCGGTGATCAGACCCAGCTTGTCGCGGCGGGGGCTGGTGGCAGCGATCGCGGCTCCGAGACGGAGCGCGGGGTTGTCGGCGGAGTCCACGGCCACCTCGAGCATCGAGGCCTCGGCCTCGTCCAGGAGCTCGTCGATGTCGACGCCGGCGAGTCCCGACGGGACGAGGCCGAAGGCGGTCAGCGCCGAGTAGCGGCCGCCCACGTTCGGGTCGGCGTTGAAGACCCGGTAGCCGGCCTCGCGTGCCGACGTGTCGAGCGGGGAGCCGGGGTCGGTGACCACGACGATCCGCTCGGTGGGATCGATGCCGAGGTCGCGGAAGGCGGCCTCGAAGGTCCGGCGCTGCGAGTCGGTCTCGACCGTGGAGCCCGATTTCGACGACACGACGAGGACCGTCTCGGCGAGACCCTCGTCGAGCGCGGCGAGCACCTGCCCCGGGGCGGTGGAGTCGAGGATCGTGAGCGGGACGCCGGACGTCTGCGCGATGACCTCGGGAGCGAGCGACGAGCCGCCCATCCCGGCCAGCACCACGCGGGTGACGCCCTTCGCCGCGAGCTCCTCGCGCAGCGCGACGATCTCCGCGACCAGCGGGCGGGAGACCGAGACGGCCTCGACCCAGCCGAGGCGGACCGAAGCCTCGGCCTCGGCGGCGGGACCCCAGAGCGTGGCGTCGCCACCGGTGATGCGGGAGGCGACGAGGTCGTGGACCAGGGCCGGCACGGTCTCCTCGATGGCGACGCGCGCCGCGCCCGATGCGTGGATGGCGAAGGTCATCGCTGTGCCTCCAGAGCCTCGGTGACCTGTGCGAGCAGATCGTGCCAGGAGTCGATGAACTTCGCGACCCCCTCCTCCTCGAGCACCTCGGTCACGGCGTCGAAGTCGACGCCCACCGCCGCGAGCCCGGCGAAGACCTCGCGGGCCTCCTCGTAGCCGCCGGTGATGGTGTCTCCCGTGACGACGGCGTGGTCGAACGTCGCCTCGAGGGTCTTCTCCGGCATCGTGTTGACGACGCCGTCGGCGACCAGTTCGGTCACGTACAGCGTGTCGGGGAGGTTCGGGTCCTTGACGCCGGTCGAGGCCCACAGCGGACGCTGGAGGTTGGCGCCGAGCGCGAGGAGGTCCTGCGCGCGCTTCTCGGCGAACTTCTGCTCGAAGAGCTCGTACGCGAGGCGCGCGTTCGCGAGACCGGCCTTGCTCTTGAGAGCCTCCGCCTCGGGGGTGCCGATCGCCGACAGGCGCTTGTCCGTCTCGGTGTCGACGCGGGACACGAAGAACGAGGCGACCGAGTGGATGCTGGACAGGTCGAAGTCGCCGCTGTGCGCGCGCTCCAGTCCCGTCAGATAGGCGTCGATGACCTCGGCGTAGCGCTCCAGGCTGAAGATGAGGGTCACGTTGACGCTGATGCCGTTCGCGATGGCCTCGGTGATGGCCGGGAGGCCGGCCTTGGTCGCCGGGATCTTCACGAGGAGGTTGGGCCGGTCGATCCGGTTCCACAGCTCCTTGGCCTGCGCCACGGTGCCGTCGGTGTCGTGGGCGAGGTCGGGGGAGACCTCGATCGAGACGCGACCGTCGACGTGGCCGGACTCCTCCCACACCGGGCGGAAGACGTCGAGCGCGGCACGGACGTCCTGGGTCGTCGCGGCGAACACGGCGTCCTCGGCGGAAGCTCCGGACGCGGCGAGCTCGGTGACCTGCGCGTCGTAGGACGTGTCGTTCTTGTCCGTGATCGCGTTCGCGAAGATGGTCGGGTTCGTGGTGACGCCCACGACGTTGCGCGACGCGATCAGCTCGGCGAGGTTGCCGGAGGAGATGCGGGTGCGCGAGAGGTCGTCGAGCCAGATGCTGACGCCGGCGGCGGCGAGCTGGGCGGTGGGGGTGCTCATGCGTTCTCCTTGATGGTCTCGCGGGCGGCCGCGACGACGGCCTCGGTGGTGATGCCGAACTTCTCGAAGAGGGTCTTGTAGTCGGCGGAGGCGCCGAAGTGGTCGATGCCGACCGATCGTCCGCGGTCGCCGACGATGCCGCGCCACGTGAGCACGGAACCGGCCTCGACCGAGACGCGGGCGGTGACGGACGCCGGCAGCACGCTCTCGCGGTAGGCCTCGTCCTGCTCCGCGAACCACTCCAGCGAGGGGGCGGAGACGACGCGGACGTTCACGCCCTCGCCGGCGAGCAGCTCACGGGCGTTCACCGCGAGCTGCACCTCGGAGCCGGTGGCCACGATGATGACGTCCGGCGTGCCGCCCGGGGCTTCGGCCAGGACGTAGGCGCCCTTGGCGGCCTGGGCGGCGGAGGCGAAGGTATCGCCCGAAGCCTCGCCCTCGCCTCGGGGGAACACCGGGATGTTCTGACGGGTCAGCGCGATGCCGGCCGGGCCCTCGTGGCGCCGGAGGATCTCGAGCCACACGGCGGCCGTCTCGTTGGCGTCGGCCGGACGGACGACGGCCAGGTTCGGGATCGCGCGCAGCGTCGCGAGCTGCTCGATCGGCTGGTGCGTCGGGCCGTCCTCGCCGAGGGCGACGGAGTCGTGCGTCCAGACGAAGACGCTCGGCACGTTCATCAGCGCGGCCAGGCGCACGGCCGGACGCATGTAGTCGCTGAAGATGAGGAACGTGCCCCCGAAGGCCCGCGTGGGCCCGTGCAGCACGATGCCGTTGACGATCGCACCCATCGCGTGCTCGCGGATGCCGAAGTGGAGCACCCGGCCGTACGGGGTGCCCGACCACTCGTGGGTCGACCACTCGGCGGGGATGAACGACGGCGCGTCCTTGATCGTCGTGAGGTTCGACTCGGCCAGGTCGGCGGAGCCGCCCCAGAGCTCGGGGAGCTGCGCCGCCAGCGCGTTGATGACCTGGCCGGACGCGGCACGGGTGGAGACGTCCTTGCCGGCCTCGAAGACCGGGAGCGCGTCCGCGATGTCGGCGGGGAGCTCGTGCGCCTCGACGCGGTCGAGCAGGGCCTTGCGCTCGGGGTTGGCGGCCGCCCAGGCGTCGAACGACTCCTGCCAGGTGGCGCGGGCCTCGGCGGCGCGCTCCGCGAGGCCGCGGGTGCGCTCCAGCACGTCGTCGGCGACGACGAAGCTCTGCTCCGGGTCGAACCCGAGGACCTTCTTGGTGGCGGCGAGCTCGTCGGCTCCGAGCGCCGATCCGTGGATCTTGCCCGTGTTCTGCTTGCCGGGAGCCGGCCAGCCGATGATGGTCTTGAGGATGATGAGCGACGGCTTGTCGGTCTCGCCCTTGGCCGCCTCGATCGCGGCGTGGAGCTCGGCGACGTCCTCCACGTACTCGCCGGTCTTCTTCCAGTCCACGGTCTGCACGTGCCAGCCGTAAGCCTCGTAGCGAGCGGCGACGTCCTCGGTGAAGGCGACGTTCGTGTCGTCCTCGATGGAGATCTGGTTGGAGTCGTAGATCGCGATGAGGTTGCCGAGCTGCTGGTGGCCGGCGAGCGAGGAGGCCTCGCTGGTGACGCCCTCCTGCAGGTCGCCGTCGCCCGCGATCACGTAGACGAAGTGGTCGAACGGGCTCGTGCCCGCTGCGGCCTCGGGGTCGAAGAGCCCGCGCTCGTACCGGGCGGCGTACGCGAAGCCGACTGCCGAGGCGAGGCCCTGGCCCAGCGGGCCCGTGGTGATCTCGACGCCCTTGGTGTGGCCGTACTCGGGGTGCCCGGGGGTCTTCGAGCCCCAGGTGCGGAGTGCCTTGAGGTCGTCGAGCTCGAGCCCGAACCCGCCCAGGTAGAGCTGCACGTACTGCGTCAGCGACGAGTGGCCGACCGACAGGATGAAGCGGTCGCGACCGAGCCAGTCGGTGTCGGTCGGGTCATGCCGCAGCACCCGCTGGTAGAGCAGATAGGCGGCGGGAGCCAGACTCATCGCCGTGCCGGGATGACCGTTGCCGACCTTCTCGACCGCATCGGCCGCCAGGATCCGGGCGGTGTCCACCGCGCGTCGATCGATCTCGTCCCACTGCAATTCCGACACGTTCATGCCCTTTCCGACAGTTTCGAGGGCGCCGGTATTCCCTGGCGCATCCGCAACTTCCCTGGCGCATCCCGCATCGTCCGGGAGACGGGCGGGGTTGTGCGCAGCACCGGGCGCGCGAGTGCTCTCAGCATAGCGGGGACGGTCCCGGCGACTGAGGGGTGGAAGGCGCGGAACGCGTCACGGCGTGTCATACACTGGAGAGGTTGTCCGGTAACGCGCGCGGAGGAGGCGATCGAGATCTCGACGATGTCTGATCAGACCGTACGGAAGTCGTCCATCGGTCGCACGGTGAGCGCCTACGTCACTCTGACGAAGCCCCGAGTCCTCGAACTCCTCCTCGTCTCGACCGTTCCGGTCATGTTCCTCGCGCAGGGCGGACTGCCCGATCTCTGGCTGGTCCTCGCGACGGTCATCGGCGGGTCGATGAGTGCCGGTTCGGCCGGCGCGTTCAACATGTACCTCGACCGCGACATCGACGCGCACATGCACCGCACGGAGAACCGGCCGCTCGTGACCGGCGAGGTCAGCCCGCGGGGCGCCCTGATCTTCTCGTGGACGCTCGCGATCGTGTCGACCGTGTGGCTCTGGTTCACCACGAACCCGCTCACGGCGATCCTGTCGGCCTCCGCGATCTTCTTCTACGTCGTGATCTACACGATGATCCTCAAGCGCCGCACCGAGCAGAACATCATCTGGGGCGGCATCGCAGGATGCTTCCCGGTCCTCATCGGCTGGTCTGCCGTCACCGGGTCTCTCGACTGGCCGGCCTTCATCCTCTTCCTGCTCGTCTTCCTCTGGACGCCGCCGCACTACTGGCCGCTGTCCATGAAGTACAAGGACGACTACGACGACGTCGACGTGCCCATGCTCGGAGTCACCCGCAACGCGTCGCAGGTCGGCCTGCAGGTCATCCTGTACGCGTGGGCCACGGTCGCCTGCTCGCTGCTGCTCGTGCCGATCGCCGGCATGGGCCTCGTCTACACCGTCTCCGCCCTGGTGTTCGGCGGCTGGTTCATCTACGAGTCGCACCGCCTGTACAACCAGGCGGTCCGGGGGACCGAGGCGCGGCCGATGCGAGTCTTCCACGCCTCGATCACCTACCTGACGCTGCTGTTCGTCGCCGTGGCGATCGACCCGCTGCTGCCCTTCTGATCCTCGTCGGCCTGGGGCTCCGCGGACGCCGGCTCCGCATCGACCTGCGGCTCTGCCAACTCGGCGGCGGCGGTCGGGAGAGCGGGCTCCTCGCGCGGGGCTGAGACCGTCTCGACCGTCTCGACCGTCTCGTCCTGGATGATCGGCGCCTCCTGCTCGACGATCGTCGCGGCGGTGACGGGGGTGGCGACCAGCGTGCGCGCGGCGACGAGGCCGAGCGACAGGAGCAGGCCCACCAGGCCCGCACCGAGGACGACCGCGCCGACGACGACGAGCGACTGACCGACGTACACCTCCACACCGGTGGCGGTGCCGTCCATCAGGGTCGTGGTCATCGTGCCGACCTGTCCGGCGATCATCCAGCCGCCGACCCCGACCGCGGCGAGGGAGACGACGATGAGGAGCCAGAACCCGGCGCTGCGGGTGAGTGTCTTGTTCATGTCGACCACCATGGTCGATGCGGTGATGAGCGCCCGGTGCGCGCGCTATGGATCGTCTGTGCGGCAGGTCAGTCGACGGGGGCGGGTACGACGGACGCGGTGCGCTTGAGGTGCAGCACGACGACCGTGTAGGTCGCGGCCGACAGCGATGCCAGGACCATGTGGATGCCCACGAGCACGGGCGGCAGCCCCTCCCGCGCCTGCCAGACGCCGACGGCCACCTGCACGAGGATCGCGATGACGAGCACGAGCAGCCACCGGCGGGGCTCGAGGCGCAGGACCCAGGCGGCCACCGTCAGGAAGAGCACGAGCGCGGCCAGGATGTAGCCCGGCCAGGAGTGGACATGGGCGAGGACCGTGGCGTCGAAGCCGCGGCGCAGCACGTCGGCGTCGCCCGAGTGCGGGCCGGATCCGGTCGTCAGCACGCCGAACAGGATGGTCACGGCGAGGGCGAGGCCGGTGACGTGCGTCACGATCGCGAACCAGGAGGGGACCGCCCGTTCGCGCGGTCCTTCCGGAGTCGCCAGCCGCACGAGGAACGCGGCGGTGATGCAGACGAGCAGGAGCGACGACGTGTAGTGGAACCCGACGATGAACGGGTTCAGGCCGGTGAGCACGGTGATGCCGCCGACCAGGGCCTGCGCGACGACGCCGATCAGCACGAGCCAGGCGAGGAGGACGAGATCCCGCCGGGCGGGCGTCGTACGCACCGAGTGGACCGCCGCCGCGATCACCGCGATCAGGAGCACGGCGGAGGCGACGGGGAACGCCGGGAAGTCGGTGAGCGAGACCAGGACGAAGGCCACGGCCGCACCGGCGAGACCGCCGACGGCGAACCACAGGGCGTCGATGAGCGCCCGGCGGCCGCTGATGGTGTGCAGGACGAGCAGGACGACCGCGATCGCGATGATCCCGACGACGCCGGTCATCAGCCGGTTGCCGAACTCGATCATGCCGTGGATGCCCTGCACCTCGACGATCGGGACGAGCGACTCGGGCGTGCACAGCGGCCACTCGGTGCAGCCGAGGCCGGAGCCGGTCAGCCGCACGGCGCCGCCGGTGCCGATGATGATCGTCTCGCTGAGGAACGACAGCCACGCGAAGACGGTGAGCGCGCGACCCCACGCCGCGGAGCGGGGGGAGGCGGTCGCCCCGGTCGTCGAGGGGGCGGGGATGGTCGTCTCGGGCATAAGTCCTCCGGCCCGTCGAAGACGTGGCGCACGGCCCGTCCGTCAGGCGGAACCTGTAGAATCGGATTGTTGCGATGAGCGCTGACAGCGCTGAAGCATCGTCAACAGTTTAGGCGCGATGGAAGCGCCCGTGATGAGGGCCCCACCAACGGCACCCGCTCCCGCAGACTCGACGGGGATCAGGTGTGTCGGGGCGGATGACACCGTTTGGGACCTGTGAGGAGAGTGTTGCATGTCGGATGTGCTGATCGACCGCCCGGAGCTCGATGGTCTGGGGGTGTACGAATTCGGCTGGCACGATGAGGATGCCGCGGGTGCCGTCGCGAAACGCGGGATCTCGGAAGAGGTCGTCCGCGGGATCTCGGCCCTCAAGAACGAGCCGGAGTGGATGCTGAAGACCCGTCTCAAGGGCTATCAGCTCTTCGGCCGCAAGCCGATGCCGACCTGGGGCGCCGACCTCAGCGACATCGACTTCGACAACATCAAGTACTTCGTCCGCTCCACCGAGAAGCAGGCGCAGAGCTGGGAAGACCTCCCCGAGGAGATCCGCGAGACGTACGAGCGCCTGGGCATCCCCGAGGCCGAGCGTCAGCGCCTGGTCGCCGGCGTGGCCGCGCAGTACGAGTCCGAGGTCGTGTACCACCAGATCCGCGAGGACCTGGAGCAGCAGGGCGTCATCTTCATGGACACCGACACCGCCCTGCGCGAGCACCCCGAGTTCTTCGAGGAGTACTTCGGCACGGTCATCCCCGCCGGCGACAACAAGTTCGCCGCGCTGAACACCGCCGTCTGGTCGGGCGGATCGTTCGTCTACGTCCCCAAGGGCGTGCACGTCGAGATCCCGCTGCAGGCCTACTTCCGCATCAACACCGAGAACATGGGCCAGTTCGAGCGGACCCTGATCATCGCCGACGAGGACAGCTACGTCCACTACATCGAGGGCTGCACGGCACCGATCTACAAGTCGGATTCCCTGCATTCGGCCGTCGTCGAGATCATCGTGAAGAAGAACGCCCGCGTGCGCTACACGACGATCCAGAACTGGTCGAACAACGTCTACAACCTGGTCACCAAGCGCGCGGTGGCGCACGAGGGCGCGACCATGGAGTGGGTCGACGGCAACATCGGCTCCAAGGTGACGATGAAGTACCCGTCGATCTACCTGATGGGTGAGCACGCCAAGGGCGAGACCCTCTCCGTCGCCTTCGCCGGCCCCGGCCAGCACCAGGACGCCGGCGCGAAGATGATCCACATGGCGCCGTACACGCAGTCGTCGATCGTCTCGAAGTCGATCGCCCGTGGCGGTGGCCGTGCCGGCTACCGCGGCGAGGTGCGTGTCGACGCTGCTGCCCATCACTCGGCGAACACCGTCCGCTGCGACGCCCTCCTCGTGGACACGAAGTCCCGTTCCGACACCTACCCGGCGATCGACATCCGTGTCGACGACGTGCAGCTCGGGCACGAGGCCACGGTCTCCAAGGTCAGCGAGGAGCAGCTCTTCTACCTGCAGTCCCGTGGCATGCCCGAGGACGAGGCGATGGCGATGATCGTGCGCGGCTTCATCGAGCCGATCGCGCGCGAGCTGCCGATGGAGTACGCGATGGAACTGAACAAGCTCATCGAGATGGGCATGGAAGGATCGGTCGGCTAAATGGCGGCCTCGACGACAGCGCCCAGCGAGGCGCAGCACACGAACGCGCACATCGACCCGGCCGCCCAGGTGGCGGACGCCGGATTCGTCCCGGTGCAGACCCGCTCCGAGCGTCCGCACTCGTTCGACCCGGACGACTTCGGCACGCCGACCGGCCGCGAGGTGAACTGGAAGCACACGCCGGTGGCCGTGCTCACTCCGCTGTTCCGCACGGCCGAGGGCGATGAGGGCGTGCGGTACTCCTTCACGTCCGGCGAGCAGTACGTCGCCGCGCCGCTCACGGCGGGAACCGCTCCGCGCGGTGAGGTCTTCCTCGCCGAGGACATCACCGCCGCCGTCGCGTGGCAGGGGGCCTCCGACGCCCTGCACATCCGCATCCCGCGCGAGGAGGAGGTCGCGGCGCCGATCTTCCTGTCGCTCACGGGCACCGGAGCCGACCGCCGGGCGGACGCCCACATCGTGATCGAGGCCCTCGAGCACAGCGTCGCCACGGTGGTGCTGCAGCACAAGGGCTCGGCGCAGTACGCCCAGAACGTCGAGATCATCGTCCGTGACGGGGCGAAGCTCACCGTCGTCTCCGTGCAGCAGTGGGACGACGACGCCGTGCACGCGGCCGCCCACCAGGCGCGGGTCGCGGCCGACGCCACCCTCAAGCACTTCGTGGTGAGCTTCGGCGGCGGCGTGGTGCGCGTGAACCCGAGCGTCGAGCTCGCCGGTGCCGGCTCCGAGGGCTACCTGTACGGGCTGTCCTACGCCGACTCCGGTCAGCACCTGGAGAGCCAGGTGTACCTGCACCACAAGGGCCCGCACACGACCGGCGACGTGCTCTACAAGGGCGCGCTGCAGGGCGAGAGCGCCCACAGCGTGTGGATCGGCGACGTGCTGATCGGGGCGGACGCCACCGGCACCGACTCCTACGAGGCCAACCGCAACCTGGTGCTCACGGAGGGCGCGCGCGCCGACTCCATCCCGAACCTCGAGATCGAGACGGGCGACATCGTCGGCGCCGGGCACGCGAGTGCCACCGGCCGCTTCGACGACGAGCAGCTCTTCTATCTCCAGGCCCGCGGCATCCCGGAGGACGAGGCCCGCCGACTGGTGGTGCTCGGCTTCCTCACCGACATCGTGCTGCGCCTCGGCATCCCCGACCTGGAGTCGGAGCTGCTGGCCGCCATCGAGGCCGAGCTCGCCGAGGTGGACGCGTGACCGCGCAGCGCGTCTGCGGCGTCTCCGAGCTGGAGCAGGACACGCCGCTGCGCGTCGAGCCGGACGGTGTGCCGATCACGGTCATCAAGGACGGCGAGGGCGTCATCCACGCCATCGGCGACACCTGCACCCACGGCGACATCTCGCTGTCCGAGGGCTTCGTGGAAGGTGACACGGTGGAGTGCTGGGCCCATGGCTCGGCGTTCTCCCTGATCACCGGCAAGCCCCAGAATCTCCCCGCATATGAGCCCGTCCCGGTCTACGTCGTCGAGATCGACGGCGACGACGTGCTCATCGATCCCGCTGTGACGAAGGAAGTCTGAAGAATGTCTGTTCTCGAGATCCGCGACCTGCATGTGACGGTCGAGACCGAGGCGGGGACCACCCCGATCCTCAACGGAATCACCCTCACCATGAACACCGGTGAGACCCACGCCATCATGGGCCCCAACGGCTCCGGCAAGTCCACCCTGGCCTACACGATCGCCGGCCACCCGAAGTACACCGTCACCTCCGGCTCCATCACCTTCGACGGTGAGGACGTCCTGGCGATGAGCGTCGACGAGCGCGCCCGCGCCGGTCTGTTCCTCGCGATGCAGTACCCGGTCGAGATCCCCGGCGTGACGGTGACGAACTTCCTGCGCACCGCGAAGACCGCGCTCGACGGCGAGGCGCCCTCGATCCGGCAGTGGACCAAGGACGTCAAGGAGTCCATGGCCAACCTCCGCATGGACCCGAAGTTCGCGCAGCGCAACGTCAACGAGGGCTTCTCGGGCGGCGAGAAGAAGCGCCACGAGATCCTCCAGCTCGAGGTGCTCAAGCCGAAGTTCGCGGTGCTCGACGAGACCGACTCCGGCCTCGACGTGGACGCGCTGAAGATCGTCTCCGAAGGTGTCAACCGTGCGAAGGAGTCCACCGGCCTCGGTGTGCTGCTCATCACGCACTACACCCGGATCCTCCGCTACATCCGTCCCGACTACGTGCACGTGGTCGTCGCGGGCAAGATCGTCGAGGAGGGCGGCCCCGAGCTCGCCGACCGTCTGGAGAACGAGGGCTACGACCGGTTCCTCGACCCCTCCGCTCCCATCGAGGCGTAGGCTGATCGCATGACAGCGACCCTGACGGACGAGAAGTACGACGCGGTCACCGAGGCTCTCAAGGACGTGATGGATCCTGAGCTCGGGATCAACGTCGTCGACCTCGGACTCATCTACGACCTCGCCTGGGATGACGAGAACGACGCTCTCGTGATCCACATGACGCTGACCAGTGCGGGCTGCCCGCTCACGGACGTCCTCGAAGACCAGACCGCGCAGGCCCTGGACAACGTCGTGGACCGCTTCCGCATCAACTGGGTGTGGATGCCGCCGTGGGGACCCGAGCGGATCACGGACGACGGGCGCGACATGATGCGTGCGCTCGGTTTCGCGATCTGAGCGTTCCGGTCACCTGACCACCAGACGAAGCGGGCGTGCCGGGCACGCCCGCTTCGACGTCTCCGCATCGGCGCGGAGAGAATCGGAGGACGAATGCTGTCGGTGAAGGCCCTGTCGCTGTCGGAGCTGCGCGAGCGGACCAGCGAGAAGTGGCGGGAGTATCCCGAAGACGTGCTGCCCCTCTTCGTCGCGGAGACGGACTTCCCGCTCGCTCCGGCGATCACCGCCGCACTGCAGCGGGCGCTGGATCTGGGGGACACCGGGTACATCGCCTCGCGGACGCCGCTGGCGGCGGCGTACGCGGGTTTCGCGGAGCGCCGCTTCGGCTGGCGTCCCGACCCGGCGCGGATGCGCAGCACGGCGGACGTGAGCATGGGCATCGTCGAGGTCCTCCGCCGCGTCACCCAGCCGGGGGAGCGCGTCGTCGTGACGCCGCCGGTCTACCCGCCCTTCTACGACCTCGTCGCCGAGGCCGGCGCCGAGGTGCAGCGCGTCCCGCTGCGCGACACGGGGACGCGGTGGGAGCTCGACCTCGACGGGATCCGCGCCGCGTTCGAGGACGGTGCGACGGCCATGCTCCTCTGCAACCCGCACAACCCGACCGGCACCGTGCACGATCGGGAGACGCTGTCCGCGTTGGCGGAACTGGCCGAGGAGTTCGGCGCGACCATCGTCTCGGACGAGATCCATGCGCCGCTCGCCCAGCCGGGCACGGGATTCACGCCCTTCCTCGCCGCGAGCGACGCGGCGGCCCGGGTCGGCTACGCCGTCGTCAGCGCGAGCAAGGCCTTCAACCTCGCGGGACTGAAGTGCGCGCTCATGGTGACCGCCGCGGACGAGACGTCCGCGGTCGTCCGCGACCTGCCGGTCGAGGTGGAGTGGCGGACGGGGCAGTTCGGTCTGCTCGCGGCCGTCGCCGCGTTCTCGGAGGAGAGCGACGCGTGGCTCGACGGCCTCCTGCGCACCCTCGACGAGAACCGCGTGCTGCTGGAGGACCTCCTCGCCCGCCACCTGCCCGCCGCCCGCTACCGCATTCCGGACGCGGGATACCTCGCGTGGATCGACCTCTCCGCCCTCGGCTGGGGCGACAACCCCGCCCGGAAGATCCTCCGCGAGGCGAAGGTCGCGCTGCACTTCGGCCCGGCCTTCGGGGAGGAAGGGGCCGGGCACGTGCGGCTCAACTTCGGCACCAGCCCCGAGATCCTCACCGAGGCGATCGAGCGCATCGCCGCGCTCGTCGAGCGATGACGGCGGCGGCGGAGCCCACCGCCACGATCTGGGACCGCAGCCGGGTCTGGGTGACTCTGGGTGCTGTCGCCCTGATCTTCCTCGCCGCGATCGAGGCCCTCGCGGTGACGACGGTCATGCCGATCGTCAGCGATGCCCTGGACGGCCAGTCGCTGTATGCCGTCGCGTTCGCGGGCACGCTCGCGACCAGCGTGATCGGGATGGTCGCCACCGGAGCCTGGTCGGATGCGCGTGGCCCGCGCGGCGCGCTGTACGCCGCGGTCACCCTCTTCATCCTGGGTCTGCTGATCTCCGGGTTCGCGACGACGATGCCCCAGTTCCTGATCGGGCGGCTGGTGCAGGGGCTGGGCGCGGGCGGCCAGACGGTCGCCCTGTACGTCGTGGTCGCGCGGCTGTACCCGCCGCACCTGCACGGGCGGGTGTTCGCCGCGTTCGCCGCCGCCTGGGTGATCCCGTCGATGATCGGGCCCTTCCTCGCGGGAGCGGTGGCGGAGTACCTCGATTGGCGGTGGGCGTTCCTGGGCGTGGCGGTCCTGACCGCGGTCGCGTTCGTGATGATCGCGATCCGACTGCGGGGCGTCGATCTCGGCCGTGGCGAGCCGCAGGACCGTCGTGCGCTGCTCACCCGCCTGCTGCTGGCCGTCGTCGTGGCGGTGCTCGCGGTGGCCATCGGACTGTCCGCCGAGCTGGAGCCGGGGATCGGCTGGCCGGTGGCTCTGGGCGCCATGCTCGCGATCGGCGTGGCCGTGCTGCCCCTCCTGCCACGGCGGACGCTTCGCGCGGGCGCCGGGCTCCCGAGCGTCGTGCTCATGCGCGGGATCGCAGCTGGGGCGTTCTTCGCCGCCGAGGCCTACATCCCGTACCTGCTGATGCGGAAGTTCGACTTCTCCGCCACCTGGGCCGGGATCGCCCTGATGCTGGCGGCCTTCGCCTGGGCCGGGGCCTCCGCCGCGCAGGGTCGCTACGGCGAGCGGCTGGGCAATCACCGCATCACGGCCCTCAGCCTGGGGGCACTGCTGGTGGCGATGCTCTGCGTGCTGGCTGCGGCGGCGTTCGACGTCTCCCCGGTGTTCGTGATCATCGGCTGGGCGTTCGCCGGGGGCGGCATGGGGCGGCTGTACCCGCGGCTCACCGTGCTGACCCTCGCCTACTCGGATGAGACGAACCAGGGGTTCAACTCCTCGGCGCTCTCGATTTCGGATGCCACGGGCTCGGCGGTGGCGATCGCCCTCGCCGGGCTGGCTGTGGCGTCTCTCGGCGGCGGCGCGGACGCGTTCGCGGTCGTCTTCGTCCTCGGCACCGCGCTGGTGCTGCTCGCAGTGATCCCCGGGCTCAGGCTCGGGCACGCCGCGGAGTCACCGGCGCGCTGAGCGCGCCGGCCAGAGCGACGACGCCGAGGTCGAACACCCGGTCCAGGCCCGCGGTGACGTCGACCTCGCCGGATGCCGGGAGAGCGCCGTGGCTGTCGGCGTGCATCCGCTGCTGGACGAGGGTGGCGTGGCCGAGCACGAAGTGCAGGAGCGCCGCCCCGCGGTCTTCGGCATCGGCGGCCCCCTCGGTGCGGAGCGCGGCGACCAGGGCGTCGCGGGCGTGTGCCGAGCCGAGCTGGAGCGCGTACGTGCTGAGGACGAGCTCGGCGCCGTCCCGGTAGGCGAAGAGGGCGTCGCGGAGCGCACGGGCGGTCGCGAGCACTCCCTCTGCTCCGTCCGGGACGGTTGCGGTGATCCGATCGGCGAGGTCGGCGAGGAGCTCCTGCTTGTTCGCCACGTGCCAGTAGAGGGCGCTCGGCTGCACATCGAGCCGGGCCGCGATGCGGCGCATGGAGAGATCGGCCAACCCCACCTCGTCGAGAAGGGCGAGGGCGGTCCGAGCGACGCTCTCCCGATCGTGACGGGCGGGATTCGTCTCGGGACTCATGCCCCCACTATAGTGAACGGCGTTCAGGTGAACGGTGTTCAGGAGGATGCATGTGCTGGCGGGAACGGGACGCGACGACGATCGCGGAGCCGGGGACGCTGCGTCTCGACGGCGTGGGCGTGACCGTCGACGACCGCGTACTCCTCGACGACGTGACGCTGGAGCTCACCGCACCGCGCATCGCCGTGATCGGAGCGAACGGCTCAGGGAAGTCGACGTTCGCCCGGCTGCTGAACGGCCTGATGACGCCGACCACGGGAACGGTCACCGTCCACGGTTTCGACGCGCTCCGGGAGCGGACCGCCGTCCGCCGCCGGGTGGGCTTCGTCTTCACCGATCCGGATGCCCAGATCCTGATGCCGACCCCGGCCGAGGATCTCGCTCTGTCCCTCCGCGGGCGGCCCCGTGACGAGGTCTCTCGCCGTGTGCAGGAGACGCTGGACCGGCATGGTCTCGGGGGGCATGCCGACGTCCCGGCGTCGTCGCTCTCGGGAGGCCAGAAGCAGATGCTGGCCCTCGCCGCGGTGCTCCTCGCCGAGCCGGCCCTGATCGTGGCGGACGAGCCGACGACGCTCCTCGACCTGCGCAACGCGCGGCGGATCGGAGACCTCCTTCTGTCGCAGGAGGCGCAGGTGCTCGTCGTCACCCACGATCTCGAGCTCGCCGCCCGCTGTGACACGGCCATCCTCTTCGACGGCGGACGCGTCATCGATCAGGGGGATCCCGCGGCGGTCGTCTCTCGCTACCGTCGGCTGTGCGCATGATCCTGCCGCCCCCGGTCGGTGCGGGACTGCTGCACCGGGTGCCCGCCGGTCCGAAGCTCGCCGGGCTCGCCGTCGCGGCGCTCGCGCTGACGGTGGCGCCGCAGGGGCCGATCAGCATCGCCGTCTGCCTCGCGGCCGTGATCGCGCTCTACCCGATCGCGGGTGTGCCGCTCTCCGCGGCCGGAACCGAGCTGTGGCGGCTGCGTGCGGTCCTGGTCGTGCTCGCGGTCGCCCTCGCCGTCTTCGTGTCTCCCGTCGCCGCGTGGGTGAGCACCGGAAGAGTCGCTGCACTGCTGCTGCTCGCCGCGCTCCTCACCCTGACCACGCGCATGTCCGATCTCCTGGCCGTGCTGCAGCGCCTCCTGCGTCCCGTGCGCCGCGTCGGGATCGATCCCGAGGCGGTGTCGATGGCGGTGTCTCTCACGGTGACCATGGTGCCCGTCGTCGCCGGATTCGCGCAGCGGGTGCGGGACGCGGAGCGCGCACGAGGAGTGCGCCTGGGTGTGCGCGGCGTCGTTCCGCTGCTCGTGCTGACGCTGCGCCACGCGGATCAGGTCGGCGACGCCCTCGCCGCGCGCGGGATCGGCTGACGGTCACGCCACGACGGCGGTGCCGGGGACGGCACTGCCGGGGTGTCTCGCCAGCCGCAGCGCCGCGACCAGGAGCAGGACGGCGAGCGCGGCGGTGGCGACCGTCGTGCCGAGCACCAGGAGCAGCACCACTCCGCCGAGACCCAGCAGCGTGCCCAGCGCCAGGCGGCGGTGCGACGCCGTCGGCTCCGGCGAGGGGTGATTCTCGAACCGGTCGACGCGCACCGCGAGCACCGCGGTGAGGACGACGGCCGTCAGGAGCCACAGCGGCCGGCCGGCCCACCACTCCGCACTCTCGAGGGCGGGAAGGGCCACGCCGCCGAGAAGGGCGACCAGGGCCGTCGCTCCGGCCATCCCCAGGAGCACCGGCATGTGCCAGAGGTAGATCGTCATCGTCCGCCGGGTGACGAAAGCGGTGAACGCGGCCACCGGGATGCGACGACTGCAGCGGCCGATACGCGCGCGGTGGAGGGAGAACAGGGTCGTGTGGATCAGCCCGACCAGCAGCAGGGCGGACGTCGGCGGGTTGATGTTGGCGATGAGGTCGGGGGAGTAGACCCCGACGAGGAACAGGGCGACCAGGAGGGCGAGGGAGCCGGCGCCGATCACGACGCGCGTGCGGGCACGCAGCGCGTCGAGGCGGCCGTCGGCGAGGAGGAATCCGAGCTGCTGCATCGTCAACCACACGAAGGCGAGGTTGAGGAACCCCACGGCGTCGTTCCCGGTCGTGGCCCGCAGGACATCGACCGCCACGGCCGCACCCGCGAGGAGGGTGATCGTGCGCAGGGGCGCGCGGTCGTGCAGGGCGACGAACGCGGGGAGCAGCGCCTGACACAGCAGGAACACCCCGAGGAACCACAGGGGCTGTCCGTATCGGAAGCCCGCGACGGCGATGAGATCCGGCGCGACGCCGATCACGGTGAGCACCGCGAGCGCGACCCCGACCGCGCCGACCGTGAACAGGGCCGGGCGCAGGAGCCGGTGCACCCGACCGGCCACGAAGGCGGTCGGGCTCCCCCCGCGGGCGCGGAGGCGGCGGTACGCGAGGAGGCCCGAGAACCCTCCGATCACGAAGAAGAGCGGCATCACCTGCAGCAGCCAGCTCAGCGGCGCGATCCAGCCCGTCCCGTCGCTCGCGTTCTCGAACACCGGCCCGGTCTCCGACACGGTGACCCCGACCATGACCGCGTGCAGCAGGACGACGCCGAGCACGCACAGCGCGCGCACGAAGTCGATTCCGGTGTCGCGATGGCCCGCGAGGGCTGATGGAGCGGGAGCGGGGGTGCTGAGGCGCGGAGCCGCGGCGATGACCATGAGTCCTCCTGGGAACGGTGTCCTCGGAGGCTATGGAGGCGGCGGGGGGCGGGACATCACTCCGTGGTGCCGTCCCGCCCCCTACGCAGGGGTGACTCAGGCCGACGGCTCGACCAGGCCGGTGTCGTAGGCGAGGATGACGGCGTGCACGCGGTCCCGGAGGCCGAGCTTCGCGAGCACCTTGCCGACGTGGGTCTTCACGGTCTGCTCCGCGATGAACAGGTCGCCGGCGATCTCGGTGTTCGACCGGCCCTTGCCGATGAGGACGAGGACCTCCCGTTCGCGGTCGGTGAGGTCGGCGAGAGCCGTCGCGGACCGGCGCGACGCCGGCCGCCGTCCGGCGAACTGCTCGATCATGCGCCGGGTCACGCTGGGGGCGAGGAGCGCATCGCCGCCGGCCACCACGCGGACCGCATGGACGAGCTCTTCCGGCAGAGCGTCTTTGAGGAGGAAGCCACTGGCCCCGGCGGCGAGGGCGTCGTAGACGTAGTCGTCGATGTCGAACGTGGTGAGCATGAGGATCCGCGGCACGTGCGCGGCCGGGTACGACGGGCCGAGGATGCGGCGGGTGGCCTCGATGCCGTCGAGCTCCGGCATGCGGACGTCCATGAGGATGACGTCGGGATCGAGCCGCGCGGCGAGTGTCACGGCCTCCGCACCGTCGGCCGCCTGGCCCACCACGCGGATCCCCTCGTGCGCGTCCAGCAGGGCGGCGAAACCGGCGCGGACCATCGCCTGGTCGTCGGCGATGAGCACGCTGATGGTCACGGGTTCTCCTTGTCTTCCGCCGAGGCGGTCGGGGCGGGCGGTGCAGTGGCCGTGGACAACGGCAAGGTGGCCTCGACCGTCCAGCCGCCGTCGTCGGACGGCCCGGCGGCGAGACTCCCGCCGAGCAGCTCTGCGCGTTCGCGCATTCCCCGGAGGCCGTAGCCGCCGGAAGGGCTCTCGGCCGGCTGCGGGGGCGCGGCGTTGCGGACGCGGATGTGCAGGCTGTCGGCGTCGGCATGGAGGCGGACGGTGACACGAGCACCCGGCGCATGGCGGACGGCATTGCTCAGGGCCTCCTGCACGATGCGGAAGGCGGCGATCTGCACGCCCGGTCCGGCCGCGGACGCGGCGTCGATCCCCTCGAGCACGAGGCCGACCTCCACCCCGGCCCGGCGGATCGTAGCGACGAGGGCCGGGACGTCGTCCAGTCCCTGCTGCGGTGCGAGCTCCGCATGCTGGTCCTCCGTGCGGAGCACCCCCAGCATGCGCCGCATCTCGGTGAGCGAGGTCCGGGCGGTGGCGGCGATGTCGTCGAACTCGGCGGCGGCGTCGGCATCGAGGCCTGTGATCCGATAGCGCGCGGTCGACGCCTGCACCTGGATCACCGACATGCTGTGCGCCACGACGTCGTGCAGCTCCCTGGCGATCCGGGTGCGCTCCTCCACGAGGGCGCGCCGGGATTCCTCCAGCGCGCTGTGCTCCTTCTCCCTGGTCAGCTCGGCCGCGACCCGCACGCGGCCGGCGACGAGCACGGCGATGAGGAACATCGCGGCGGTGACCGATGTCGTCACGATGAGGTTGGCTGTCGCGCTGCCGGAGCTCGCCGGGGTCGCGACCATGTCCGGACGCAGCAGCGGCGCCGTCAGCGAGGTGAGCGCGCCGATCACGAGAGTCAGGGCGCCGAGTCGGGCTCCCTGCACGAAGGACATCACGCCCACGAAGAGGACGAACGCGAGCAGCGCCGGCACCGACCAGGGCCAGGGGGAGTGGATCGCGCGCGCCGGCTCGACGAGCAGAGGCAGCAGGAAGGCGCCGGCGGTGAAGACGACGATCGCCGTCCGCGGCCGAGAGGGGACGAGGAGGGGAGCGCCGCAGACGGCGGCGCCGAGCAGGAAGGACAGCGGCAGCGGCGTGCCGGAGAGCACCGTCTGGAGGGGGACCAGGAGCGCGTACAGCACGACGACCGCCGCGGTCAGCGCCGCGAGGGCGCCGGTGCGACGGCTGATCCGTGACGGGCGCGGGGTGCGCTCTCGGCGGCGTGCCATGCGTCTCATCCTGCCAGGTGCGCGACCGGCGTACGGCGGCGGCGGAGGGCGGCGACGCGGTCGATGATCACCCCGACGATCAGGGCGACGGCGACGCCGATGGCCGCGCTGAGGAGGGGCTGGTCGTGCAGCCAGGCACCCGCGAGCAGCCCGATCGCGAGACTGAACACGCTCCAGCTGACGCCGGCGATGAGGCTGAGCGGGAGGAATCGTCGCCACGGGAATCCGAGCGCTCCGGCGGACATGTTCACGGCGACGCGTCCGATCGGGATGTAGCGGGCCCCGAGGATCAGCGTGGCACTGCGACGGTCGAGGGCGCGCTGCGCGAAGGCGAACGCCGCGGCGACGCGGGGGCGCCGCATCCAGGCGAACCTGGTCGTACCCAGCCGGCGTCCGATGAGGAAGGCGATGTTGTCGCCGACAGCGGCCCCCACGGCGGCGACCGCACCGAGCAGCAGGATGTCGCCGTTGCCGGTGGACGCCGTCACGGCCGCCGCGGCGACGAGGACCGTCTCGCTCGGGACCGGCGGGAAGAACCCGTCGATCACGGTCACCGCGAACAGCACCGCGTAGAGCCAGGGGGAGGCGATCGCCTGCAGGATCAGGTCGTTGAGGATGTCCACTCCCGCACCGTATGCAGCGGGTGCGGGGGGAGGCATCACTCCCGGGTATCGCCTCGGTCACCCTGGAGAGGGATATCGGTGCCGGGCGTCGACACAGTCGCGGCGGCATATACTGGGGGGCTGGCCGCTCGGCCATCACCCTCCTCCCGAACGAACGGACGTCCGCTGTGCTTGCCGTGCACGACCTCGAGATCCGCGTTGGCGCGCGCCTGCTGATGGAGAACGTCTCGTTCCGTGTGTCCGACGGCGACAAGATCGGCCTCGTCGGACGCAACGGTGCGGGCAAGACCACGCTCACCAAGGTGCTCGCCGGCGACGTCCTGCCCTCCGGCGGCACCGTCACCCGTTCCGGCGAGCTCGGCTACCTGCCGCAGGACCCCCGTTCGGGCAATCCGGAAGACCTCGCCCGTACCCGGATCCTCGACGCGCGTGGGCTCGGCCAGCTCAACCTCGGCATGACGGAGGCCTCGCTCGCCATGGGCTCCGACGACCCCGCGGTCGCCGCCAAGGCGATGAAGCGCTACGGGGCGCTCACCGAGAAGTTCGAGGCGCAGGGCGGCTACGCGGCCGAGGCCGAGGCGGCCTCGATCGCGCACAACCTCTCGCTGCCGGACCGCATCCTCGACCAGCCGTTGTCGACGCTGTCCGGCGGCCAGCGCCGCCGCATCGAGCTCGCGCGCATCCTCTTCTCCGACGCCCAGACGATGATCCTCGACGAGCCCACCAACCACCTCGACGCGGACAGCGTGGTGTGGCTGCGGGAGTTCCTCAAGAACTACAAGGGCGGGCTGATCGTGATCAGCCACGATGTCGAGCTCGTGGGCGAGACCGTCAACCGGGTGTTCTACCTCGACGCCAATCGCCAGGTCATCGACATCTACAACATGAACTGGAAGAACTATCTGCGGCAGCGCGCTGCGGACGAGGAGCGTCGCAAGAAGGAGCGGGCCAACGCCGAGAAGAAGGCGACGACGCTCCAGCAGCAGGCGGCGCGCTTCGGGGCGAAGGCGTCGAAGGCGGCTGCCGCGCACCAGATGCTCGCGCGTGCCGAGAAGCTCCTCTCCGGGCTGGAGGACGTGCGTCAGGAGGACCGCGTCGCGAAGCTGCGGTTCCCGAAGCCGGCCCCCTGCGGCAAGACCCCGCTCATGGCCTCCGGGCTGTCGAAGTCCTACGGCTCGCTGGAGATCTTCACCGACGTCGATCTCGCGATCGATCGCGGCTCCAAGGTCGTCGTGCTCGGCTTGAACGGTGCGGGCAAGACGACGCTGCTGCGCATGCTCGCGGGTGTCGACCAGCCGGACACCGGTCAGCTCGAGCCCGGACACGGCCTCAAGGTCGGGTACTACGCGCAGGAGCACGAGAACCTCGACGTCAGCCGCTCGGTCCTGGAGAACATGGTGTCGGCGGCCCCGCACATCACGGAGACGGAGGCCCGCAAGGTCCTCGGCTCCTTCCTGTTCACCGGCGACGACGTCCTCAAGCCGGCGGGCGTGCTGTCCGGTGGCGAGAAGACCCGGCTGTCGCTGGCGACGCTCGTCGTGTCGTCCGCGAATCTGCTCCTGCTCGACGAGCCCACGAACAACCTCGATCCGGCGTCCCGCGAGGAGATCCTCGGGGCACTGGCCCACTACGAGGGCGCGGTGGTGCTCGTGTCGCACGACCCCGGTGCGGTGCAGTCGCTGAACCCCGAGCGCGTCCTCATCCTGCCCGACGGCGTCGAGGACATCTGGAGCCAGGAGTACCAGGACCTCATCGAGCTCGCGTAGCGGATCGTGGCATAGTCGGAGGATGGCGGAGCATCCGATCCTTCCTCCCTCGGAACTCGCGGCGTGGCTGCGGGCTCAGCCCACCCTCACCGGCACCGCGCCGCCGCTGCGCCTCGATGACCTGCCCGTCGACCCGGTGCCGCTCTTCCACGAGTGGATCCGCGGGGCGGCCGCGGCCGGTGTCGCCGAACCCCACGCCGCGACGCTGGCGACGGTGGACGCCGACGGCATGCCCGACGCGCGCACGCTGATCCTCAAGGATGTCGACGACCGCGGCTGGGCGTTCGCCGGGGCGCGGTCCTCCCGGAAGGCCGCGCAGCTCGACGCGCACCCGGCTGCGGCCCTGAACTTCTGGTGGCAGCCGCAGCGTCGTGCCGTGCGGGTGCGGGGAACCGTGCACGAGGCGTCGGCGGCCGAGAGCGACGCCGACCTCGCGGCCCGCTCCGCGAGCGCACGCACCGGTCTCGGGCCGGGAGACTGGGTGCTGTGGCGGGTGGTGCCGACGCGGGTCGAGTTCTGGCAGGGATCGTCCGACCGGAACCATACCCGGATCGTCTACCGCCGTGTCGACGGCCGCTGGCAGCTCGTCGCCCCCGCCCCGGGCCCACGGGTGCGATAACGCCCCGCTCCGCCACTCCGGCGGCCCGTTTCCGATCCCGCACCGTCGTCGCGCGGGATCGAACACGTGCGTCCCGTCGCTGCCGCACGCCCCTTTTCGATCCCGCACCTGCGGGGCACGGGTGCGCGGGATGGAAAACGGGCGTAGACGGGCGAGGTGCGGAGAGTTTTTGAGCTCCGCAGGGGGGAAGGGGGGAGGGTGAGACGCGGGGTGAGAGGGGGTGGAACGGAGAGTGGCGGGGTGACACACTGTAGCGATCTGCTCGTCGGAGGGGGACGACCACATGCGCAGGGCACGACGTCGGACTCTGGCTGCCGCGCTCGCGCTGGCCCTCGGTCTCGCCGGAACGGTCGTCATCGCGGCCCCTGCTCTCGCCGCCACGCCGGTGGGCGGACCGACGACTCCGGGCATCTGGGGGTATCACACCGTCACGTTCGAGTCCCTCGGCAGCACCGTCGCCCAGGTCGCCGTCGTGGACGGGGGACTGGCGCCGCGGCAGCCCGCCCCGACGTCCGCAGAGGGGCCGTTCGACGGCTGGGTCACGGGACCTGCCGGCGCCGAGGAGCCCTTCCGGTTCGAGAGCACGGTCATCACGGCGGATCTCGTCGTGCGGGCGACCTTCGCGGACACCCGCGTCGTGCAGTTCCTCGCCGGTCCCGCGGGAGAGGACGCCGAGCGGATCATCGATGCCGACGAGGTGCGCGACGGCGAGCCGCTGGGGCAGATCGCCCCGGATGTCGCCGAGGTGCCGGACGGGAAGGTCTTCACGGGGGAGTGGTACCGGGAGGACGACCCGACCCGGACTCCTTACGACTTCGCGGATCCCGTCACGGAGGACTTCCGGCTGGTGCCGATCCTCGTCTCCGGTTTCGCGGTGTCGTTCGTGACGGATGGCACGGCCGTGGCCCCGGAGTTCGTGGTCGAGCCCGACACGGCCTTCACCGCGGCGGATCTCGCCGCCATCCCGCCGCCGACCCGGACGGGATACACGTTCACGCAGTGGTGGGCGGACGCGGCGCGGTCGCAGCCGGTGGATCTTCCCCTGACCGACACCGCCACGCTCTACGCGGGGTGGCAGGGGCAGGACGTCGAGTACCACGTGAGCTACTGGCTGGAGAAGCCGAACGTCGTTCCCGAGTCCTACCCGTCCCCGGTGTTCACAGCGGCGGGCGGCGCACCGCCGGCGTGGACCGACGACGACGGGAAGCTCAGCGACGCCCAGGTGGCGGACCCGGAAAACTTCCTCTTCCTCGACGACATCGCCTCGTCCGCGACGGCCGGGTCCACGGTGGGAGGGCCGACCGCGAAGGCGGAGATCCCGACGCTCGTGCAGGAGCTGGTGCGCGCGCAGCTCGATCCCGCCGTCGTGCAGCCGGATCCGCTCACGTTCGCCGATCTCGCGGTGAGCCAGCACGATGTCACGGTGCAGGGCGACGGCTCGACGGTGGTGAACGTCTACCTGACCCGCGCGCTGTGGCGGACGGATTTCCGGCTCATCGCCCCGGGAAGCGCGGCGAACGTGCCCGCCGCGTGCGCCGCCGCCGGCACGTACGACGTCGCCATGGACGTGGGCGGCACCACCTACTTCGCCTCGACCGTGTCCGGTGGCGCGCAGCTGCTCGGTACGTTCTCGGTGCGCGAGAAGATCGGTCTCGACATGCAGGCCGCGGGCGTGGCGCCGGTGCCGTTGTCGCAGACCGACGGGTCCGGGATGATCACCGTCTACGACGCCGGGACCGAGAACCAGAGCTGCGTCCTCCGGGGTTGGGGACCCCAGCAGTTCACGCCGTTGATCTTCACCGCGGTCTACACCGGCGCGGGTGCGGATGCCGGGTCCGTCGATCTCGCCGGACGCACCACGACCATGACCGGCAAGATGGCGGCCGCCTCCACGCAGAATCTCACGCAGCGGTTCGAGTACGCCGAGGCTCTCGACCAGGGCCAGTCGGCACCGGACGTCGTCCTCGGCCCGGACGGCACGCCGAACGACCCGCTGCGGGTGGAGACGCTGTACGCCAACAACAAGACCGCCGTCCGCGCCGCCGTCCCCGCCGGTCACCAGGTCTTCCAGCAGTATCGGAGCGCCTGGTACTGGGCGTCGAACGGCGATCGGCAGGTGGCGAGCGTCATCGACGGCTTCACGTCGTATGTCGGGTACGGCACCGGCACGAACACCCAAGGCAACTACTTCCAGCTCGACCAGCCGTCCGGACGGCTCTATCAGCTGAACAACAACGGGAACGTCAACGACCGGTATCGGTACCAGTTCTACAGCCGCAACACGTATGCGCTCAGCTTCGTGACGGGTGGCGGCACAGCGATTCCCGCCGTGACGGGCATCCCCTTCGAGACCGCGCTCGAGGCATCGGCGCCGGCCGATCCCACCCGAGGCCGCGATGTCTTCCTCGGCTGGTACACCGACTCCCAGTTCAACGTGCCGTTCGCGTTCGACGGAGCGACGATGCCGGCCAGCAACCTGGTGCTCTACGCGCGGTGGCTGACGGATCCGCACACCGTCCGGTTCTACGACCACCCCTCCAGCCCGGAACCGATCGACGATCTGACGCAGACGGTGGAGGACCAGGGGATGGCGACCAGTCCGGATCCGTTGCCCCCGCAACCGGACGGCCAGACGTTCCTCGGCTGGTACCAGCGGACGACGGCAGGCTTCTTCGTGCCGTATGACTTCGACACGCCGGTCGGCGCCGACCTCGACTTCTATGCCCGGTGGCAGCAGCCGGAGGCCGCTCCCTTCACTCTCCACTACGACGGGGACGGCAACACCGGCGGCACCGTACCGACGGATCCGCTCGGCTACGACGCCGGATCGAGCGCGATCGTCGTGGACGGAGCGGGACTGACCCGGGGCGACGAGGTCTTCGTCGGCTGGCGTATCGCGACGATCGCGGCGGCGCGCATCATCACGAGCCCCGTGGCGGCCGACGGACTCTTCCAGGCCGGACGTACGGTGCGCTTCGCGGGACGGGACATCACGCTCACCGCGGTGTACGCCGATCCGTCGCCCTCGTTCACCGTGACCTTCCGCGAGAACGGCGGGGCCGACGGCACCGTCACCTGGGATGGGCCTCCGGAGGCGTCCATCACCTATCCCGGAGCATTCGACCTGCTCTTCAGAGGTCCCGGGACCACGTTCCTCGGGTGGTCGACGTCCGCGGACGCGACGGTCGCCGATCCCGCGTTCGACCGGCTCCGCATCTCGGCGCTCACCGCCGACCTCGTCCTCTACGCCGTCTGGGAGGACGCCCCCGTGCCGGCGACGCCGACGCCGACGCCCACTCCGCCCTCGAACGGCTCCGGAACGGACCCTGGCGACGGTCGTCTCCCCCGCACCGGTGGGGACCCATGGGGCACGTTGCTCCTCGGGGCTCTCCTGTTCGCCACGGGGATCGTGGCGATGACGGCGCGGCGCCGACGGGGTCGGGGCTGACGATCCCCGGCCCGGTCAACGAGCGTCGAGCAGTTCGTCCTCGGCGTCCGCGTCGCGGTCGCGACGTTTCGGTGCCTTCACCGGTGCCGGCTTCCCCTCGACCTCTTCGCGGTGCTTCACGATCTCCGTGCGGATGATGTACCCGATGAAGATGAAGCCCATGATGGCGAACAGGATCCACTGGATCGCATAGGACAGGTGCGGACCCGGGTCGTCGGTGGGGGACTCGAAGCCACCCAGCGCCGTGTCGGCGGCGGGGCGCTCCTCGACCAGGCGTCCGTACGTTCCGGTGATCACGTCGTCCCCGACGAGGTCGGCGATGGACGGGAGGTGGATCGTGGGCACCTGGCCCTCCGGAGCCCCGCGTCCGGACCCGGGAAGCGGCTCGCCGGGACGCAGGCGGACGGTCACCGTGACCTCGCCGGACGGCGGGGACGGAACGGCGTCCGGGAGCTGCCCCTCACCCGGGGGCACCCAGCCGCGGTCGACGATGAGGACGCGGCCGTCTGCGTCCCGGAAGGGGACGAGGACCTCGAACGCGCTCGTGCCTCCATGCGGACGGTTGCGGACCAGGAGCTGCTCGTCGGCGAGGTACTCGCCCTGCAGCGTGACGGGGCGCCATTCGTCTGCGGGGTCGAGCTCGTCGTCGGCGACCACGTCGGCGAGGGGGACGGCCGGGGCGTCGTAGTTCTGCTCCACGAGCGCGATCTGCTCGGCCCTGGACTCGTTCCGCTCGAACTGCCAGTTCGACAGGAAGACGCAGGCGATCGCGAATCCGATGGCGATGAGGACGTACACGCCCCAGCGGGTCAGGCGGTTGCTCATGAGGAGGGCACCCCGTCTCGAACCGTCACCGGGAAGTCCCGCGCGGCCAGGTAGTCGTGGAGGAAGCCGACGTGCTCATCGCACGCCAGCCAGATCTTCTCGCGGTCGGCGGCGTGGATGCGCGGGTTGCGCCAGACGACCTGCTTCGTGGCCGCGCTCCGGCATCCGGCGCGCGAGCAGATGAGCTCGCTCATCGGTCCGTGCGGCCTTCGCGGATGGTGATGACGTCGGGGGCGGTCTCCGGAGCGAGCGACGGCGCGGGCGGCGCGTCGATCTCGCGCATCGGCGACTCGGCGGAGGTCTCCGTGCTGTCGCTTCCGGCGTTGGCGAAGACCACCGCGATGTACGGGAGCACGGCGGCGGCCAGCGCGAAGACCCACGTCCACCAGCCGAAGGGCTGCACGAAGAACATCAACCCGAAGCAGACGATGCGGATCGTCATCGTGAGGGCGTATCGGCGCACACGGTGGTCACCCTCATCCCGCGGGGACTGCGGCAGTGAGGTGACGGCCGGGACTCGACGTGCGTTCTTCACGATGATTCCAGCCTACGCCGCCGCAGCGACATCGGCATGCGCGTGCGGAGCGTCAGCTCGCGAAGACGAACGGCAGGGTGAAGGCGCCGAAGACGACCAGGCCGATGAGCGTCGAGACGATCGTGAAGACGAGGACGCCGATCATGAGATACCCCATGACGAGCCCGGCGATCGCCATGCCGCGCCCGCCGAGGCCCGGGGTGCGACGGATCTGCCCGAGGGCCATGTGGCCGGTGATCACGGCGGCGATGGAGGCGAGCATCGGCAGGAGGGCCCAGAACAGCACGACACCGGCGATGCCGCAGACGAGAGCGGCGACGGCGAGGCCGCTGGTCGGGCGAGCGGGCGCTGCCCCATACGACTGCGGTGCGCCGTACTGCTGCGGGGCCGCGTACTGCTGCGGGGCCGCGTACTGCGGCGGTGCGGCGTGCGCCGGGGGCGTCTGCGGGAATCCCGGGTACGCAGGCGAGGAGCCGGGGGCCGGCGGGAGGGCCGGGGGCTGCTGGCCCGACGGACCGGAGATACGGGGATCGCTCACTCTGATGCCTTTCGTCGCCCTCAGAGTCCCAGCACGTCCCGCGTCTGTCAAACGGCTGTCGCGGAGGCGAGAGGGCAACGTCGCTAGGATCGATCACGGTTCGGATTCCCGACCCTCGACCCCAGACCCAGGAGTGTCCCATGAGCGCGGAGCGCGTCGTCCTCGTCACCGGAGGCAACCGCGGCATCGGCCGCGCCATCGCGGAGCGCTTCGTACGCGAGGGATACCGCGTGGCGGTGACCGCGCGCAGCGGCGAGGGCCCGGACGGCACCCTGACGGTGCGCGCCGACGTCACGGACGCCGCCGCTCTCGACGCGGCCTTCACCGAGGTGGAACAGCAGCTCGGCCCGGTGGAGATCGTCGTCGCCAACGCCGGCATCACCAAGGACACCCTGCTCATGCGCATGAGCGAGGACGACTTCGACAGTGTCGTGGCGACGAACCTCGGCGGCACCTTCCGGGTCGTCAAGCGGGCCTCGAAGGGGATGCTGCGGGCGCGGTTCGGACGGGTCATCCTCATCTCCAGCGTCGTGGGTCTCTACGGCTCCGCGGGGCAGACGAACTACGCCGCCTCCAAGAGCGCACTGGTCGGTTTCGCCCGCTCGCTCACGCGCGAGCTCGGCGGACGGGGCATCACGGCCAACGTGGTGGCCCCGGGCTTCATCGAGACCGACATGACGGCGGAACTGCCCGAGGAGACGCAGAAGCAGTACAAGGCGAACATCCCCGCCGGGCGTTTCGCGACGCCGGATGAGGTCGCGGGCGTCGTGACCTGGCTGGCGAGCGACGACGCCGGCTACATCTCGGGCGCCGTCATCCCGGTCGACGGCGGTCTCGGCATGGGGCACTGACCCCGGCTCTCCCCGTCAGCGATCGATCGCGCGCACGAGGAGCTCCGCGAGACGCTCGGGCGCCGAGAACTGCGGCCAGTGGCCGGAGCCGATCCGGACGACCTCGGCGTCGTCGATCGCCCGATACTCCTCCGCGTACGGACCCCACTGGCTGATCACCGCGTCGAAGGCGTCCTGGTCCAGCCCTCCCATGAGCAGGGTGACCGGGATGCGGTGCCGCGCCGGGTCGCTCAGAGCGAGCTCGTCCGTCGGCACCCGCGCGGGCACGCTGTGCGTGAGCGGGGCCGTCCTCGCGCGGGTCTCGGTGTCCAGATCGTGCACGTCCTCGTCGGGGAAGAAGTCCCAGCCCGGAAACGGGACGACGCCGTCCTGCACGGGGAACTCGCTGATGCCCGAGCCCGGAGGCGGGGGCACGGTGTCGACGAAGACGACCCGGGCCAGGCGATCCGGGCGCGCATCGGCGACTCCCCAGGCGACGTTGCCTCCACCGCTGTGTCCGACGACCACCACGTCCCCCTCCGCGGCATCGACGGCGGCGACCGCGGCCGCGACCCAGTCGTCGATCCCGATCCCCGCCGCCGTCTCCGCGGAGGCGTCGAGACCGGGCATGGTCAGTGGCCGCGGTCGGTGACCGGCGCGCTCGAGCGTGGGGACCACGGCGTCCCAGCTGATGGCGTCGAGCCAGAGGCCGGGGATGAGGATGATGTCCATGACCCGACCGTAGACCCGGCCCCGGACATCGGCCAGGGTCAGGGGAGCAGGGAGATGACCGTTCCGAGGTCGACCGGACCGATGACCAGGCTCGCGGACTCGCGGACGGCGGGCTTGGCGTTGAAGGCGAGCCCCAGGCCGGCGACCGCCATCATCGGAAGATCGTTGGCGCCGTCACCGATCGCGATGGTCGCGTGCGGCGCCACGCCGAGCTCCTCCGCCCAGGTGCGCAGCCAGAAGGCCTTGGCCGCGCCGTCGACGATGTCACCGTCCACCCGCCCAGTGAGCGCGCCGTCGGCGACCTCGAGGCGGTTCGCCCGCCACCGGTCCACGCCGAGCCCCGGTGCGACGTCGTCGAGGATCTCGTGGAACCCACCCGAGACCACGCCGACCAGCCCTCCGCGTGCGTGCACGGCGGCGGTGAGGTCGCGGACCCCCGGCGTCGGCTCGATGCGTGAGCGGACCCGGGCGAAGGCCTCGACGGGAACGCCCGCGAGGGCCGCCACCCGGGAGCGGAGGCTGGTCGCGAAGTCGATCTCGCCGCGCATCGCCGCTTCGGTGGCCGCCTGCACCTCCGCGCGGCGGCCGGCCTCGTCCGCGAGCAGCTCGATCACCTCGTTCCGGATGAGCGTGGAATCGGCATCGAGGACGACGAGGAATCGCGCGGTGGTCACCCACCGAGCCTAGCGACCGGGGGACCGGAGCCCGTGCCGCATGACGCGTCAGCGTTCGATGAACACGCCCTTGCCGACGACCGTGATCCCCGACTCCGTGACCGTGAACCCGCGGGCGAGATCCCGTTCGCGGTCGACGCCGACCGTCGCGCCGTCGGCGAGGACGACGTTCTTGTCGAGGATCGCGCGGTGCACGCGGGCGCCCTGGCCGACGTGTACGTGATCGAACACCACCGAGTCGGTGATGGTCGAGCCGCCGCCGGCGAGCGTCCACGGGCCCACGACGCTGCGTTCGAGGTGCGTGCCGGACAGCACCGACCCCAGCGACACGATCGAGTCGATGGCGTTGCCGATCCTCCCCACCGAGTCGCGGACGAACTTCGCCGGCGGGGAGTTGACCGCCTGCGAGTGGATCGGCCACTCCATGTTGTAGAGGTTGAAGATCGGGAGGGTGGAGATCAGATCCCGGTGCGCGTCGAAGAACGAGTCGATCGTCCCCACGTCGCGCCAGTAGGAGCGGTCGCGCGGCGACGACCCCGGGACCTCGTTCTGCTTCATGTCGTAGTAGCCGGCCTCGCCGCGGTCGACGAAGTACGGGACGATGTCGCCGCCCATGTCGTGGCTCGACGTGGGCAGCTCACCGTCGGCCTCGACGGCCGCGATCAGGGCGTCGGTGTCGAAGATGTAGTTGCCCATCGAGGCCAGGACCTCGTGCGGGGAGTCCGCGAGACCCGTGGCGTCGGTCGGCTTCTCCAGGAACTGCCGGATCCGTCCGGATTCCGGATCGGCGTCGATGACCCCGAACTGGGACGCCAGGGCGAGCGGCTGACGGATGCCCGCCACCGTCGCCTTCGCCCCGGACTCGATGTGCGCCTCGAGCATCTGGCGGAAGTCCATCCGATAGACGTGGTCGGCGCCGATGACGACGACGATGTCGGGCTTCTCGTCGTTGATCAGGTTCATGCTCTGCAGGATCGCGTCCGCGGAGCCGGAGAACCAGCGCTTGCCCAGGCGCTGCTGGGCGGGGACCGAGGTCACGTACGAATCGAGCAGGGCCGACATCCGCCAGGTCTGGGAGATGTGCCGGTCGAGGCTGTGCGACTTGTACTGCGTGAGCACGACGATCTGTCTCAGCCCGGAGTTGATGAGGTTCGAGATGGCGAAATCGATCAGGCGATACTGCCCGCCGAACGGGACGGCAGGTTTCGCGCGGTCGGCTGTCAGCGGCATGAGTCGCTTGCCCTCGCCGCCGGCGAGGATGATCCCGAAGACCTTCTTTGGAGCGGACATGGCTCCACCATAGATCCCGTTCGGCGCGGGGAACTAGCATCTGGACAACCCGCTCGATAGCGTCTAGGAATGCGAGTCGAGATGATCACCAAGGAGTATCCGCCGGAGATCTACGGAGGCGCGGGTGTGCACGTGGCCGAGCTCGTGTCCGCGCTGCGTCGGGACATCGACGTGACGGTGCGCGCGTTCGGTGCGCCGCGCGACGAGGAGGG
This sequence comes from Microbacterium sp. NPDC091676, assembly GCF_044756645.1. Classification (NCBI taxonomy): domain Bacteria; kingdom Bacillati; phylum Actinomycetota; class Actinomycetes; order Micrococcales; family Microbacteriaceae; genus Microbacterium; species Microbacterium sp. NPDC091676. Next base: position 345,614 of record NZ_JBIVTI010000001.1, read on the forward strand.
CACCTTCGCCTACCGGGCGCCGGAGAGTCTCGCCGGCGCCAATCCGGCGCTGCAGACGCTCGGCACGGACCTGGAGATCGTGTCCGCGATCGCGGGCGCCGACGTCGTGCACAGTCACACCTGGTACGCGAACTTCGCCGGTCATCTCGCCTCCCAGCTCCACGGGATCCCGCACGTGCTCACGGCGCACAGCCTCGAACCGCTGCGGCCGTGGAAGGCCGAGCAGCTCGGGGGCGGCTACGCCGTGTCGAGCGGGATCGAGAAGCTCGCCTACGAGAACGCCGCCGCGGTGATCGCGGTGAGTGCCGGCATGCGCGCGGACATCCTCCGCAGCTACCCGCAGGTCGACCCTGCGCGGGTCCGGGTGATCCACAACGGCATCGACGTGGAGCGCTGGCGTCCTGTCCAGGACCCCGCGTTCCTCTCCTCGATCGGCATGGACCCGGAGCGGCCCTCGGTGGTCTTCGTCGGACGCATCACGCGGCAGAAGGGTCTGCCTTACCTCCTGCAGGCGGCACGACTGCTCCCGCCGGAGGTCCAGCTCATCCTCTGCGCCGGCGCGCCCGACACGCCGGAGATCATGGCGGAGGTCCAGGAGGGGGTGCGGCTGCTGCAGCAGACCCGGGAGGGCGTCGTGTGGATCGAGCGGATGCTGCCGCGGGACGAGCTGTCGGCGATCCTGGCGGCGGCGACGACCTTCGTCTGCCCGTCCGTCTACGAGCCGCTCGGGATCGTGAACCTCGAGGCGATGGCCTGCGGAGCCGCCGTCGTCGGGACGGCGACGGGCGGGATCCCCGAGGTGGTGGACGACGGCGTGACCGGCCGACTGGTCCCGATCGAGCAGGTGCAGGACGGGACGGGCACGCCGACCGACCCCGAGCGCTTCGTCGCCGATCTCGCCGCGGTCCTCACCGAGGTCGCCACGGATCCGGAGAAGGCCCGGGAGTACGGGGAGGCCGGTCGGGAGCGGGCCCGCACGCAGTTCAGCTGGGCCGCGATCGCCGACGAGACCCGCGCGCTCTACGCGGAGCTGACCGCCTGAGCCGATAGGCTTTCGGTATGCCGATCGCTCTGGAGTTCACCGACGTCGTCGTGCGCCGAGAGGGGCGCAACATCATCGATCACGTGACCTGGCAGGTCTCGGACGATCAGCGATGGGTGATCCTCGGGCCGAACGGTGCCGGCAAGACGACCCTGCTGCAGCTCGCCGACACGCTGATGCACCCCACCTCCGGCACCGTGACGGTCCTCGGCGAGACGCTCGGGCGCGCGGACGTCTTCGAGATCCGACCGCGGATCGGGTTCGCGTCGTCGGCCATGGCCAAGCGCATCCCGCGGGAGGAGACGGTGCTCAACACCGTCCTCACCGCGGCCTACTCGGTGCTCGGACGCTGGAACGAGAGCTACGAGGACATCGACGAGCGGCGTGCGCTGCGCGTGCTGGGCGACTGGCGTCTCGCGCACCTCGCCGACCGTACGTTCGGCACGCTGAGCGACGGCGAGCAGAAGCGTGTGCAGATCGCCAGGGCGGTCATGACCGACCCGGAGCTGCTGCTCCTCGACGAGCCGACCGCCTCGCTCGACCTCGGCTCGCGCGAGGAGCTCCTCGCGCTGCTGGGCGGCTACGCCTCCGCACCGACGACGCCCGCGATGCTCATGGTGACGCATCACGTCGAGGAGATCCCGGTCGGGTTCACCCATGTGCTCCTGATCCGTGACGGCGCCGTGGTGGCGGCGGGGCCGATCGCCGAGACGCTCACCGCGGATGCCCTGGGCGAGACCTTCGGGATGCCGATCGCCCTCAGCAGCGAGGACGGGCGCTACTCCGCCCGCGCCGCCTCCTGACCTCGGTCCCCGCTGGGTTACTGAGTTCGGTCCCCGCGGGGTTACTGAGCTTGTCGAAGTACTGGTAGAATCGATCCTTGGTGCGCTCGGCACCACAGACTTCCCTCGTCCCTGGCACAATCCAGGGCAGCAACAAAGGAATCCCATGAAGACTGACATTCACCCCGACTACAAGGCTGTCGTGTTCCGCGACCTGGGCTCGGGCGAGACCTTCCTCACCCGTTCCACCGTCACCAGCGACAAGACCATCGAGCTGGACGGCGTGGAGTACCCGGTGATCGACGTCGAGATCTCCTCGGCCTCGCACCCCTTCTACACGGGCAAGCAGCGCATCATGGACTCGGCCGGCCGCGTCGAGAAGTTCAACCAGCGCTTCAAGGGCTTCGGCGGCTCCTCCAAGTAAGACCGCCCACGAAGGCCCCGCACTCCTCGGAGTGCGGGGCCTTCGTCATGCCCGGGTGGGCGCGTCGCTCAGACGTCGATGACGATGCGGCCGCGCTCGATGCGGCCCGGCGGATCTCCGGGTGTCGGCGCCGGGGCCGTGCGCCGGGTCTGCCGGTCCCGCTCCTGGCCCGCCTCGTGCGCGGTGGGGGACCACACCGCGTCGAAGACGCCGACGAGCCCTCCGGAGCCGGCCTGCTCGTACTTCTCCTCGACCGGACGACGGGAGAGGGTATGCCGGATGCCCACGAAGAACAGCACCGGCCCCGTACCGAGCACGAGGACGATGGTGGTCCACCCGAGCAGATGCTCCATGGCCCCAGGATAGATCCCGGAGCGCGCGGGTGGCACCCGTCACGCGGCGGAGGTCAGCGGATGCGGCGTCCGTGGGCGAGGTCGATCAGCCGCTCCAGCACGGGCCCCGTCCGCAGGCCGTTGTGCTCATGCTCGCTCGTCACCCAGGGCGTCACGCCGGGGAGGAGACGGGCGGTCTCCAGGGAGAACTCCAGGGGCACATACACGTCGTTGACGTAGATGGCGGCCGCGCCCGTCGCCCCGGAGGCGGCGAGGGCGGCGGTGTCGTAGATCCGCGGCCAGGGGTGCTCCGCCAGGATCGACGTCACCTCGCTCCACGGTCGCAGTGCCGGGACGGTGTCGGCCCATTCGCGGCGGACGTGCTCGCCCGTGAACAGTGTCGGGTCGTCGCGGAAATCGGCGGGCTCGACGCGCTCGGCGGACCACCGCGTGGTGTGTCCGTTCGCATAGCTCGACTCGTGGAAGGCGTAGTACAGCGGGTTGCGGCCGCCGAAGGGCATGGCGTGCTGGAGGTCGTGCCGGAAGGCGTTGGACGCGGGATCCCGTTCCAGCAGCGACCAGACCGTCTGCCAGCCGTCGTCGGTGCCGAGAGCGGAGCCGACCGAGCGCAGGCGGGAACGCGACACGACCTCGCCGTCGGGGAGGACGAGTTCACCGGCGTCCGCGAGATCGATCAGGCGCCGCATGACGTCGCGGTGCTCCGGGAAGCGCCGGTAGTACCGCTCGGACGCCGTGCGCATCTTGTCGTAGCAGAGGGCGTAGACCTCGTCCGGGTCGCGCTGGACCGTGCTGAGGCCTCCGGTGATGAAGACGTCGTCGAGCGAATCCGCGTGGGTCGACAGGTAGGCCAGCGTCGTGAACCCGCCGAAGGACTGCCCGAGGACGCTCCACGTCGGCGCCCCCAGGTGCTCCCGCAGCGCCTCGCAGTCGCGCACGATGGCATCGGCGCGCAGGTGCGTCAGATGCTCGGCCACGGCTTCGGCGCCCCGCACGAGGTCGCCGTCGCCGACCGGGGAGGACAGCCCGGTGCCGCGCTGATCCAGCAGGACGAGTCGATAGTGCGCGAGGGCCTGATCCAGCCACGCCGGCGCGGTGGAGGAGTGGAAGGGGCGCGGCGCCTCGTGGCCCGGCCCGCCCTGCAGGAACACCAGATAGGGGAGGGCCTCGCCTCCCTCCCGTGCGACGACGCGGGCGAACACGTCGATCGTGCGGGTGTCTGCCGGGTCGTCCCAGACGAGGGGGACCGTGAGCGTGTGCTCCTCGACGGCGAGGTCGAGCAGGCGGCGGCGGAGGACAGTGGTCATGGTCACATCACATTCCCGATGTAGGAGTACTTCACGAAGACCTCGGCGGCGATGCCGGACTCGTCGAGGACTCCCTGGACGGCCGTCATCATGTAGTTCGAGTCCCAGCCCATGTAGAGGAAGTGCGTGTCGTCGAGGTCGTCCCACTGCCCCTTCCATGCCTTGTCGCGGTAGATCGGGCCGCCGTGGGTCGCGCAGTACGCCAGAGCGGCCTCGGTCGTGTCGGTCCAGGCACGGCGGAACACGCGGTTGAACAGGTGCTTGACGTCGTAGACCTCCCACCGTTCGCCGCGATACTCCACGTAGTCGAACTCGCGCTCCCACCCCGCGGGCCAGCCGCGGCGGCGGACGGCGTCCAGGATCGGGGTGAGGCCGTCGTCGTCGATCTCGGGCAGCGCGGGTCGTGCCCACACGCGGACGAGGTCGGCCGTCAGTCCCACCGTGCGTGCGGTGATGGCCGCCGTGCCCCAGGACTCCTGCGCGGCGAGGGCGCGGGTCGCCGGCACGCTGCTGCGTGCATAGGCCTCATCGCGTTTGACGGGGAACGAGGCGCCGAACACCCGCTCCGTCAGCCCCTGCTCCAGCAGCGTGAGGTTGCCGAGGGTGGGTGCGAGGGCGCGGTGACTGTTCTGCTCGTCCTCGGAGTACTCGCTCCAGGGGCGCACGCCGTCGCCGGACCAGGCGTCGCCGGGCACGGCGGGCACGATGTGCTCGACGTCGAAGCCGTCCACGTCGTCGACGCCCTCGAGCCGGCCGAGCACGTAGGCCGGATACGGCAGCTCGCTGTACTTGAGCACGGCGCTGACCCGCTCGTCCGACGGGGTGATGCGCGCGATGGCGCGGGCGAGGGCGTCGTGTCCGTCGCGACGCGCACGGCAGAGCCGGGCGATGAGGCGTTCGGCGGGAAGGTTCACGAGCGCGCGACGAAGGAACATCGCCTGCAGCCACTCGAGCGTCTCGAGGAGCTGACTCCGGTCGATGAGGCCACGCGCGTGATCGCTGTAGGCGCTCATGACCAGCGGGGAGGAGGAGCGTCCGAACGTATTCACGTACCGCAGCTGCCGCGCGATCTCGGGGTCCTGCTCCTTCGTCGGATCGAGGAGGATGCCGTAGATCTCCGCATAGTGCCGCCACGTCTCGGCGTCGGCCTGGAGGTGGGCGGCGTCGACGCGCGGGAACGACTGGCGGAAGGCGCTGTACACGCCGTGCTCCCCGTTCGCCGCCACCTCTCGCCCCGTCACGAGCACGAGGTAATGACGCCAGAACGCCCCGATCGCCTCGCCCGTGTGCTGCTCGATCGGCAGCCAGTACCGCGCTTCCACGTCCATCTGCTCGGCGTGGCTCAGACCCATGAGGATGTAGTTGTGGATCAGCTCGTGATCCCGCAGCGGCTCGCCGGTGGAGTTCAGGCTCTCGAAGATCTGCTGCGCGTTGGCCTGGGCGCCGAGCGTGATCGACACGTGTTCGAGCCGCTGCAGTCCCCGCCAGATCGACGGCGCCTCGTCGGCATGGATCTGGCTGCGGAAGAAGGCGTAGTTGTCGTCGAAGCGCGACTCGCGATCGAGGTCGTCGCGGCGATCGAGCACGACCGATTCGTAGAGATCGGCCCAGGCGTTGTGCGGACGCAGCTTCGTGCGCTCAGGGTCGTCGGATCGGACCAGCACGCGGGCGAGGTCGGCGGCGAGCTCCGGGTCGCGGTCACGCACCGAGTGATGAAGTGCGGCGACGAGGAGCATGAGCGTGGTGAGGCGCTGCTGCCCGTCGATGAGGATGAGGTCGGCGTCCGGGCCGGAGCCGTCCTCGGCGGAGAGGATCGAACCGATGAAGTGGCGATGCGCGTCGTCCTCCGCGGCCACCGCCCTGACGTCGGAGAGGAGCCTCTCGCAGCCGCCGATGTCCCAGCGGTACTGCCGCTGGTAGACGGGAACGACGATGGTCGTGCGTCCCGCCGCGAGCCATTCGATCGTGTTGACTGCCGTCGCCTCGACGTTGGTCGCGGTGCTCATGCTGGTGTCTCGTCCTCCCGTAGCGACAGGCGCCACGGACGCGCCGGGTGCCCCGCCCAGTCTATTCGCTTATCCACGGCGACCCTCCGGGGGAGCGCCAGGTCCCGCTGTTAGCCTTGCCTTATCAGGGCCTGTTAAAACGTGCTGGCCCCCGATGAAAGGAACATGACTCGATCATGGGATACATCAAGTCCGCAGCGCTGGAGGAGAAGGGCTTCGTCGTCCTCGACAGCTACGACCAGGAGGCCGACCCCAAGGAGTGGCTCGACATCGAGTACGTCGACTGGAAGTCCTCGGGCGACACCCGGTTCGCGCCCCTCGCCAGCGCCTTCGGCGACATCGAGTGCAACGGCTTCTGGAACCACAAGCCGCCGCGCACCGACAAGGACGGCGTCTGGATCGACGAGCAGACCGCCAAGGCCCCGAACCTCACGCGCCGTGCGCAGGAGCCCGGCGCGAACGTCGGCCGCTGCCGTGTCATCGAGCTGCAGCCGACCCCGTACGGCGACTGCCTCTACAACCTCCACCAGGACGACAACAACCGCCTGAACCCGGACGGCACCGGCTGGGTCGTGCGCGGGTTCTTCAACCTGACGGACGACAAGGACAGCTACTTCGTGCTGCGTGAGAACCGCACGGACCCCAGCATCGAGTACCGCATCGCCCTGCCGGCCGGTGCGCAGCTCATCGTCGACACCCAGCGTCTGTGGCACGCGGCCACCCACAACGGCACCGACCCGCGCTACTGCCTCATCACCTCGTGGACCTCCGGTCCCGAGCTCGACGCGTACATCGAGAAGTACCACGGCACCGACGACGTCCCGAACGTCGAGGTCCCGCAGGACGTGCTCGAGTTCGGCTATGCCGAGCAGGCCCGCAAGGACGCCGCTCGCGCGGCCTACTACGCCGCGAAGGGCCAGCAGGTCAAGCAGGCCATGAGCGAGGCCTGAGCGTTCCCATACTGGGTCGCTGAGCTCGTCGAAGCGCCCGAAGGCCCCGGTCCGCGGACCGGGGCCTTCGTCGTCGAATCACATGCTTGTGATTTCGCGGGAACTCGGCGAGAATGGGCGCACAACCGCATACTCTCGCCACTTCGTGGTTCAGGTCGTAGGGGAAGACGCACCTGATGAAACGGAGAGATCATGGCGACGGCTTACGCACGCGGAGTGGTGTTCATCCACTCGGCGCCTCGCGCGCTCTGCCCGCACCTGGAATGGGCGGTGGGTCGCGCTATCGGGCGTGCGGTGAACTTCGACTGGACCGAGCAGCCCGTGCTGACCGGCGCGCGCCGCGCCGAGTTCTACTGGGACGGTCCCGTCGGTACCGGTGCTGCCCTCGCGACCGCGATCCGGGGCTGGGAGCACCTCCGGTTCGAGGTGACCGAGGATCCCACGCCGCGCAGTGACGGCGGTCGGTGGCTGCACACGCCGGACCTCGGCATCCACTACGCCCAGACCGATGCCGCCGGCAACATCGTCATCGGTGAGGACCGCATCCGCTACGCGATGGAGATCGCCGCGGGCAACGCCGTCGAGCTGCAGCGCGAGCTCGACATCGCCCTGGGCTCCGCCTGGGACGAGGAGCTGGAGCCCTTCCGTCACGCCAGCGACGACGCGCGCGTCGTCTGGCTCCACAAGGTCGGCTGACCGACCGCTGAGACCGGGAGCGCGGAGGCGTGAGTATCGGATTCCGGTGAGTGATCCCGGACGCTGAGAAGACGAATCCCCGCTCCGCTCGACGAAGACCCCGCCCCGGGCGACCGGGCGGGGTCTTCGTCTGCGCCGGTCAGATCACGGCGGCGTGCGCGAGGTCGTCGACGGTGCGGACTCCACCGCCGCGCACGTCCGCCCAGGCCTGTGCCAGGCGCGTCATCGCCTCCGCCGCACGCTCCGGCGGCAGCGTGATCGGGACCCGGAGCCGCCGCTCCAGCACGCCTCCGGTGGTGAAGCGCGGCCCGGGCGGGAGGATGAGTCCCCGCTCCCGGGCAGCGAGGGACAGCGTGGTCGACAACGGGGCGCCGAGATCGATCCAGGCGGAGAGGCCGCCGGGCGTCTCCGGCATCCGCATCCCCGGGATCTCGGCGATCGCCGCGGCCACCGCGTTCCGCCCGGCGCTCAGGCGGCGCCGCACGTGATGGGTGAGCGCGGGGACGTCGGCGAGCAGCTCCACGGCGATGCACTGCTCGAGGAGCGCCGTGCCCAGCTCGAACGAGGGACGGACGGCCAGCAGCCGGGCGATGACCGAGCGCTCGGCGCGGATCCAGCCGATGCGCATGCCTCCCCACGCGATCTTCGACATCGATCCCACCGTGATCACGTTCGGGCCCTCGGCCGCCATCGGCGCCGGTGCCCAACCCCTGTCGATGTCGAGTTCTGCCGTGGTCTCGTCGACGATCAGGTGCGTGCCGGTGTTGCGGGCCGTCGTCGCGATCCGAGACCGCTCCTCCTGCGGCAGCGTCGCGCCGGTGGGGTTGTGGAAGTCCGGGATGAGGTACGCGACGTGCGGGCGTGCGGTCAGCAGGGTGTCGGTGAGGTGCCGGGTGTCCCAGCCGTCGGTGTCGACCGGCGTCGGGAGCAGCCGGTAGCCGTGCCGGTGCAGAGCCTCGAGCGCGTGCGGGAAGGTCGGCTGCTCCACGAGGGCGCGTTCGCCACGGCGGCCGATCGCCGTGAGGATGAGGTTGACGGCGTTGAGGGCGCCGGAGGTGATCATGATCTCGTCCGGCGAGGTCGCCGCGCCGCGTTCGGTGAATCGGCGGGCCACGGCTTCGCGCAGCTCGGGAAGGCCCTGCAGCGAGTAGCCGCTCGTCCCGCGCAGGGCTGCCAGCCGGGGGAGGGACCGCACGGTCGCGTCGTACAGGCCGGGGGTCGAGTCCATCGAAGCGATCGACAGGTCGACCGCCTCGTCGTCCCCGTCGGGAGCGGCGGCGGACGGACCGTGCGGGAGGGTCACCCTGGTGCTCCCGCCATGATGCCGGGACACATAGCCGCCGGCCTCGAGAACGCCGTAGGCGCGGGTGATGGTCGAGCGTGATCGCCTTAGTTCGAGGGCCAGGGCCCGTTCGCTCGGCAGTCGCTCGCCCACCGTGAGGCGTCCGTCGAGGATGAGGGCCCTGATGCGGTCAGCCAGGCCCGAGGCCGAGGCGTCATCGATGTCCTGAGTGCCGAGCTGAGTGACGAGACGGGAGGCCATGCGTCCAGCCTGCCGCAAAGTGGCCTTCCATGTGCAGGCCACTTTTCGCTCAGTGGTCGGTCTCGGGACGCCGTCGTCCGGGCCACGATGGGGAGATGCTCTTCCGTGCCGTCTTCCTGCCCTTCACCGCGACCAGCCGTCGAGACCTGGTCGAGCGGCTGGCCCAGCTCGTGGGTGGGCTCTTCCTCTACGGCGTCGCGCTCGGCTTCATGGTGCGGGGCGGCATCGGCGTCGCGCCCTGGGACGTCCTGTCGCTCGGCGTCGCACGCGGGACGGGCCTCGGGTACGGAGTCGTCACGGTGCTGATCTCGATCGTCGTCCTGCTGCTGTGGATCCCGCTCCGTCAGCGGGTGGGCCTCGGCACCCTGCTCAACGCGTTGCTCATCGGCCCGTTCGCCGATCTCACGCTCCTCGTGCTGCCTGCTCCGCCGTCCGTGTGGGTCGGGGCCCCCATGTTCGTCTTCGGACTCGTGCTGCTGGCGTTCGCCACCGGTCTCTACATCGCGGCGGACTTCGGCCCCGGACCGCGCGACGGACTCATGACGGGGCTCGTCCGGGTGACCCGGTGGCCGGTCTGGCTGGCGCGGACGGTCATCGAGGGGTCCGTGCTGCTCGTCGGCTTCCTCCTCGGCGGTCCGGTGGGCGTCGGCACCGTGCTGTTCGCGTTCGGCGTCGGTCCGTTGATCGGCTGGTTCCTCCCGCGGATCGAGCGCCGCCGTCGGGAGCGTTCGCAGCGCCTCGCCGTCCGGGCGAGCGCGCCCCTGGGTCCCTGAGCCTGTCGAAGGGCGGGTAGCGTACCGCGCATGACGAAGGCCCCCGGGGAGATGATCCCGGGGGCCTTCGTCGCGAATGCGGAAGCGGTCAGCCGACGCCGCCGAGCACGAGCACGGCGTTGTGTCCCCCGAAGCCGAACGAGTTGCTGATGGCGATCTGCGGGCCGTCGCCGAGCGGAGTTGCCTCTCCAGACAGACGGAACGGCACCTCCGGGTCCGGCTCGGTCATGTTGATCGTCGGCGGGGCCACGCGGTCCCGCAGCGCGAGGAGCGAGAAGATCGCCTCCAGCGCGCCGGTCCCGCCCAGGAGGTGTCCGGTCGACGCCTTGGTCGCCGACACCGGGATCTCATCGATCCGGTCGCCGAAGACGTTCTTCAGCGCGACGTACTCGTTGGGGTCGCCGACCGGCGTCGAGGTCGCGTGGGCGTTGATGTGCGTCACCTGGTCGGGGGTGATGCCGGCCTCCTCGAGTGCCTGGACGACGGCACGGGCCGCTCCCTTGCCCTCGGGGTCGTTGCCGGTGATGTGGTAGGCGTCGGCGGTCACTCCACCGCCGAGGACGTAGCCGTAGATCTTCGCGCCGCGGGCCTTGGCGTGCTCCTCGGTCTCGAGGATGAGGGCCGCGGCGCCCTCGCCCATCACGAAGCCGTCGCGGTCGATCGCGCCGGGTCGGGAGGCGTGGGCGGGGTCGTCGTTCCGACGCGACAGCGCCTGCGCGGAGGCGAACGCGGCCATCGTGATCGGGTGGATCGCCGACTCGGTACCGCCGGCGATGACGACGTCGGCCAGGCCCTCCTGCAGGTGGTGGAAGGCGTGGATGATCGACTCGGTGCTGGAGGCGCAGGCGCTGACGACGGTCTGTGCGTAGGCGCGGGCCTCGAACTGCAGCGACAGGTTGCCGGCCGCCGCGTTCGGCATCAGCATCGGCACGGTCAGCGGCATGACCCGGCGGGGGCCCTTCTCGCGCAGCGTGTCCCAGGCGTCGAGCAGCGTCCAGAGGCCGCCGATCCCCGTCGCGAAGTCGACGCCGAGGCGCTCGGGAGCGACCTCCGGCGAGCCTGCGTCCTCCCAGGCCTCGCGGGCCGCGATGAGGGCGAACTGCGAAGACGGGTCGAGACGCTTCGCCTCGTGGCGGGGCAGCACCTCTTCCGGACGGACGCTCGCAGAGGCGGCGAACGTGACGGGCAGGTCGTACTCCTGCACCCAGTCGTGCTCGATCGTGCGGGCGCCGGAGGCACCGGCGAGAAGGTTGTCCCAGTTCTCCGGAGCCGTCCCGCCGATGGCGGAGGTGGCGCCGATGCCGGTGACGACGATGCGCTTGGTCATGAGGTGTGGTTCCTTGTCGAAACGAGGTCGTGCGGGGGATGGGCAGGGCCGGAGGATGCCACTCCTCGCCCGGGGCGAGGGTGGCATCCTGCCGGGATTACTCCTGGCCCGCGACGATGAAGTTGACGGCGTCGCCGACGGTCTTCAGGTTCTTGACCTCGTCGTCGGGGATGGTGACGCCGAACTTCTCCTCGGCGTTGACGACGATCGTCATCATCGAGATCGAGTCGATGTCGAGGTCGTCCGTGAACGACTTCTCCAGGGCGACCTCGCTGGCGTTGATGCCGGTCTCGTCGGTGATCAGTCCTGCGAGGCCGGCGAGGACCTCATCGGTGGTGAAAGCCATGGTGGTCTTCCTCTTTCTTGCGGGTTGTATTCGGAACCGTGGAACAGTCTAGGGAAGGTCGACGCGTCTTCAGGGGAGGACGACGACCTGGGCTGCGAAGACGAGGCCGGCGCCGAAGCCGATCTGCAGGGCGAGGCCGCCGGAGAGCTCCGGGTGCTCGGCCATGAGGCGGTGGCTGGCGAGGGGGATCGAGGCGGCCGACGTGTTGCCGGTGGTCTCGATGTCGCGGGCGATGACGGTGGTCTCCGGCAGGCCGAGCTGCTTGGCGAACTCGTCGATGATGCGCATGTTGGCCTGGTGCGGGATGAAGGCGGCGAGGTCGGAGGCCTCGATCCCGGCCTTCTCCAGCGCCTCGCGGGCGACCTTGGCCATCTCCCACACAGCCCAGCGGAAGACCGTCGGGCCCTCCTGGCGGAGTGTCGGCCACGGCACCACACCGTCGCGGAAGTCGGTGAGGGTGCCGTTCATGCCCACGGCGTCGGCCTTGGAGCCGTCGCTGCCCCAGACCGCGGGGGCGATGCCCGGCGTGTCGCTCGGGCCGATGAGCGCGGCGCCGGCGCCGTCGCCGAGGAGGAACGAGATGCTGCGGTCGGTCGGGTCGACGACGTCGGAGAGCTTCTCCGTGCCGATCACGAGCGCGTGGCGGGCCGCACCCGCCTTGATGAGAGCGTCGGCCTGCGCCACGGCGTAGGCGTAGCCTGCGCAGGCCGCGTTGATGTCGTAGGCCGCGGCCGGGTTGGCCCCGACGCGGTCCGCGACGATCGCCGAGACGGACGGCGTCTGCTTCGGGTTGCTGATGGTCGCGACGATGACGAGGTCGACCTGGTCGGCCGGGACGCCCGACTTCTCGATGGCCTCGGCTGCCGCCGCGGTCGCGAGGTCGATGGCGTCGGTGCCCTTGTCGGCCCGCGCGCGCGTGATGATGCCGGTGCGCTGACGGATCCACTCGTCGCTGGAGTCGATCGGCCCGATGAGGTCTTCGTTGGGCACCGCGTTCTCGCCGCGAGCCGCGCCGAACGCGTAGATGCGGGTGTAGGCGGGCCCGGCGATCTGGGCGAGGGAGGCGGTCATGCGGCTTCTCCGTTCAGCAGCGCGACGGCGGCTTCGAGGTCTTCGGGGGTCTTCACGGCGACCGTCGGCACGCCGCGCAGGCCGCGCTTGGCGAGACCGACGAGGGCGCCCGCGGGGGCGAGCTCGATGACGCCGGTCACGCCGGCGTCGGCGAAGGAAGTCATGCAGAGGTCCCACCGGACAGGGGAGGAGACCTGGTCGACGAGGTAGTCGAGCGCTGTCCGGCCGTCTGTCACGACCGAGCCGTCACGGTTGGTCCAGAGCGTGATTCCGGGGTCGGACGGCTGCACGTCGGCGACCCCGTCGCGGAGGGTCGAGACGGCGGAGGCCATGTAGTCGGTGTGGAACGCGCCGGCGACCTGGAGCGGCACCACGCGCGTGCCCTTGACCGGCTCCTCGGCGAGAGCCGCCAGGGCCGGAAGGGGACCGGCGACGACGATCTGCCCGCCGCCGTTGAAGTTCGCCGGTGCGAGGCCGAGTTCGGCGAGTCGCGCGAGGAGCGCCTCCTCATCGCCGCCGAGCACCGCGCTCATCCCCGTCGGGGTCTGGGCGGCGGCATCGGCCATCGCCCGCCCGCGGATGCCGACGAGGCGCATGCCCGTCTCGGCGTCCAGCACGCCGCTGCCGACGAGCGCCGCGATCTCCCCGACGGAGTGCCCGGCGATGCCGTCGGCGCGGCGGCCGGCGGCGGCCACGAGGGCGTCACCGGCGACGAGGGAGGCGGCCACGATCAGCGGCTGGGCGACGCGGGTGTCGCGGATGGTGTCCGCGTCCGATTCGGTGCCGTGCGCGCGGAGATCGAGCTGCGCGGCCTCGGAGTAGGCGGCGAGACGCTCCTCCACTCCGTCGAGCTCGAGCCAGGGGGCGAGGAATCCGGGGGTCTGCGAGCCCTGTCCAGGGCAGACGACGACAATCACCCACCCAGTCTGCCAACGATCGCGGCAGAACGGTGGATGATCCATCACAAGATTGCGCGAAACCCTTGTGTGTGGCGCACAGATCGCGCGCGGCTCAGCGCGGAGGGCGGCGCAGCGGCGGACGGCGCCGGACCTGCTCGGCCGCCCCGATGGAGCCGAGGATGAGCGCGGTCTGCAGGATGAGGGCCTCGCGGGGTCCGGTCGCGTCCCACCCGATGACCTCGCTCACCCGCTTGAGGCGGTAGCGCACGGTGTTCGGATGCACGAAGAGCTCGCGAGCCGTCGCCTCGAGCGAGCGGCCGTTGTCGAGGTAGCTCCAGAGCGTCGTGACGAGATCGGTGGAGTGCGCCTGCAACGGGCGGTAGATGCGCTCGATGAGGGTCTGCTTCGCGAGAGGGTCGCCGGCGAGGGCGCGCTCCGGGAGCAGGTCGTCGGCCTCCACGGGCCGCGGTGCGCTCCGCCAGGCGCGGGCCACCGCGAACCCGGCCAGGGCGGCACGAGCGCTCTGACTGGCGTCGACGAGGGCGGCGACCGCCGGGCCCAGCACGACGAAGCCGGGACCGAAGGACGGCTCCAGACGCGAGGCGATCTCCTGGAACCCGAGCTCCTCGTCCTCGCCCTCCTGACCCTCGACCCGCGCGCGCCCGAGCACGAGGACGAGGCGCGAGCCCTGCACGCCGATGAGCACATCGACCGCGAGCTTCCGCGCCGTCCGGCGCACGAGGTCGACGTCGAACTGCGGGGGCGTGGTGCCGACCAGGACCGCGACCTCTCCATGGCCGTGCCACCCGAGTGCGGCGATCCGGCTGGGCAGCTCCTCGTCGGCCTCACCCGTGAGGATCGAGTCGACGACGAGCGCCTCGAGCCGCGCGTCCCACAGCCCGCGGGCCTCGGCGGCACGGGCGTAGACGTCGGCAGCGGCGAACGCCACGTCCCGCGAGTAGAGCAGGATCGCCTCGCGGAGATCCTCACCCTTCCCCGCGACCCGTTCCTCGGTCACCTCGACGGTGACGCGGATGAGCTGGAGCGTCTGCTGCAGGCTCACGCTCCGCAGCAGCTCACGGGGAGCGGCGGCGAAGATGTCCGCCGCGATCCACGGGGTGGACGTCGGGTCGTCGTACCACTGGATGAACGACGTGATGCCCGCCTGCGCCACCAGCCCGACCGCGGAGCGGCGGGCCGGTGGCATGTCGGCGTACCAGGGGAGGGTGTCCTCCAGCCGCTTGATGGTTACCGTGGCGATGTCGCCGGAGATCCGGCGCAGCCAGGTGAGCGTGGCGGCCTTGTCCATGCCGGCGGCGGAGACGGGTGTCACCGAGGGCTCAGCTTTCGCCGCCAGCGTTGCCGCTCGTGCCGGCGTTCACGTCGTGCAGGCGGTACTTCTCGATGGCCTGAGCGGAGAGGCCGCGGTCGACCTTGCCCTCCTCGGCCAGTGCCTGCAGGGTGCGCACGACGATCGACGGGCCGTCGATCTTGAAGAAGCGGCGGGCAGCGGCGCGGGTGTCCGAGAAGCCGAAGCCGTCGGCACCGAGGGTGGCGAAGCGGTTCGGGACCCACGGGCGGATCTGGTCCTGCACGGCGTGCATGAAGTCGCTCACCGCGACGACGGGACCTTCCGCGCCCTGGAGCTTCTGCGTGAGGTACGCGGTGCGCGGCTCCTGCTCCGGGTGGAGGAAGTTGTGCTCGTCGGCGGCGAGGCCGTCGCGGCGCAGCTCGGTCCACGAGGTGACGGACCACACGTCGGCGACGACGCCCCAGTCCTTCTTCAGCAGCTCCTGCGCCTCGAGGGCCCACGGCAGACCGACGCCGGAGGCGAAGAGCTGAGCGCGCGGGCCGTCGCCCTCGCCGACGGCGACGCGGTGGATGCCGCGGACGATGCCGTCCACATCCACGTCGGCCGGCTCGGCGGGCTGCACCATCGGCTCGTTGTACACCGTGAGGTAGTACATGACGTTCGGGTCTTCGTGCTGTCCGCCGTACATGCGCTCGAGACCGGAGCGCATGATGTGTGCGATCTCATAGCCGTACGCCGGGTCGTAGGAGACCGTCGCCGGGTTGGTGGAGGAGAGCAGGTGCGAGTGGCCATCGGCGTGCTGGAGGCCCTCACCCGTGAGGGTGGTGCGACCGGCGGTGGCGCCGATGATGAAGCCGCGCGCCATCTGGTCGCCGGCGGCCCACTGGGCGTCACCGGTGCGCTGGAAACCGAACATCGAGTAGAAGATGTAGATCGGGATGAGCGGCTCGCCGTGCGTCGCGTAGGACGTGCCCGCGGCGGTGAACGCCGCGAGAGCGCCGGCCTCGTTGATGCCGACGTGGACGATCTGGCCCTGCGGGCTCTCCTTGTAGGCGAGCAGCAGCTCCCGGTCGACCGACGTGTAGTGCTGGCCGTTGGGGTTGTAGATCTTCGCGGTCGGGAAGTACGCGTCCATGCCGAACGTGCGCGCCTCGTCCGGGATGATCGGCACGATGCGGTGGCCGAACTCCTTCGAGCGCAGCAGGTCCTTCAGCAGACGGACGAACGCCATGGTCGTGGCGATCTCCTGCGTGCCGGAGCCCTTCTTCGGCAGCGCGTAGGCGTTCTCCTCGGGGAGGGAGAGGCCGACGTGCGTCGACCGGCGCTCCGGGAGGAAGCCGCCGAGGGCCTTGCGGCGCTCGAGCATGTACTGGATCGTCTCGTCCTGCGGTCCCGGGTTGTAGTACGGGGGCAGGTACGGGTTCTCCTCGAGCTGCGCGTCCGTGATCGGGATGTGCATCGCGTCGCGGAACGTCTTGAGGTTGTCCAGCGTCATCTTCTTCATCTGGTGGGTCGCGTTGCGGCCCTCGAACTGCGGGCCGAGCCCGTAGCCCTTGACGGTCTTCGCGAGGATGACGGTCGGTTTGCCCTTGTGCTCGGTCGCGGCCTTGAACGCGGCGTAGACCTTGCGGTAGTCGTGGCCACCCCGCTTGAGGTTCCAGATGTCGTCGTCGGAGTAGTCCTTGACGAGTGCGGCGGCGCGCTCGTCGCGGCCGAAGAAGTGCTCGCGGATGTACGCGCCGGACTCGGCCTTGTACGTCTGGTAGTCGCCGTCGGGGGTGACGTTCATGAGGTTGAGCAGTGCGCCCTCGGTGTCACGGGCGAGCAGGTCGTCCCACTCGCGGCCCCAGACCACCTTGATGACGTTCCAGCCGGCGCCGCGGAAGAACGACTCCAGCTCCTGGACGATCTTGCCGTTGCCGCGCACCGGGCCGTCGAGACGCTGCAGGTTGCAGTTCACGACGAAGGTGAGGTTGTCGAGGCCCTCGTTCGCCGCGACCTGCAGCTGTCCGCGGCTCTCGACCTCGTCCATCTCGCCGTCGCCGAGGAAGGCCCAGACGTGCGACTGCGAGGTGTCCTTGATGCCGCGGTTCTCGAGGTACTTGTTCGACATCGCCTGGTAGATGGCGTTGATCGGGCCGAGACCCATCGACACCGTCGGGAACTGCCAGTACTCCGGCATGAGGCGCGGGTGCGGGTAGGACGGGATGCCGTTCGGCGCGTGCGATTTCTCCTGGCGGAAGCCGTCGAGCTGGTCCTCCGAGAGGCGACCCTCGAGGAAGGAGCGGGCGTAGGTGCCGGGGGAGGCGTGACCCTGGATGAAGATCTGGTCGGCGCCACCGGGGTGGTCCGCGCCCTTGAAGAAGTGGTTGAAGCCCACCTCGTACAGCGCCGCCGAAGACGCGTAGGTGGAGATGTGACCGCCGACGCCGATGCCGGGGCGCTGGGCGCGGTGCACCGTGATGGCGGCGTTCCAGCGGATCCAGGCGCGGTAGCGCCGCTCGATCTCCTCGTCGCCGGGGAACTCGGGCTCGTTCTCCGGGGCGATGGTGTTGATGTAGTCGGTGGTCGGAACCATCGGCACGTTCAGGTGCAGTTCCTTGGAGCGCTTGAGCAGGCTGAGCATGATCTCGCGCCCGCGGCCGTGGCCCTTGGCGTCCACCAGCTCGTCGAGCGACTGCTGCCACTCACCGGTCTCTTCCGGATCGCTGTCGAGGGGGCCCTGAGAGTACGGATCCTGGTCGTGGACGGTCACGGGGGAACCTTTCGTCAAGCTGGCAGGTCATGCCAAGGAAACGGGAAGCGACACGGGCAGCCTTGTCGGCCGTGCACAACGCGCGCCGACCTCAGCCTATCCCTCTTCCACGACACGGGTGCGCATCCGCGCCCGGATAGACTGAGCGCACCAGGGCCTTTAGCTCAGCTGGTAGAGCGCCACGTTTACACCGTGGATGTCGTCGGTTCGATCCCGGCAGGGCCCACCCGTAACGTTTGCAGCGGGGAGCGGCAATGGCGCGACGCATCGTCATCAGCGGGGCATCAGGCCTCATCGGTTCCGCCCTCGCCGCCTCCCTGCGGGCGGACGGCATCGAGGTGAGCACCCTCGTGCGGCGTCCGCCGCAGGCCGAGGGCGAGATCGAGTGGGCTCCGGGAGAGGCGGCGCTGGATCCCGATGCCCTCGCCGGGGCCGAGGCCGTCGTCGCCCTCGGGGGCGCGAGCGTCGGCCGGCTGCCGTGGACGCGCGGGTACCGCCGGCAGCTCGTCGAATCGCGGCTCGACGCGACGAACACGCTCACCACCGCGCTGCGCGCTCTGCGCACCGACGCGCCCGCCTTCCTCTCCGCCTCCGCCGTGGGCTACTACGGATCGGCGCCCGGCGAGGTGCTCACCGAGCACTCCGGCCCCGGGAGCACCTTCCTCGCCGACCTCACCGTGCGCTGGGAGACGGCCGCGCGACGAGCGGAGGACCACACGCGGGTCGCCCTGCTGCGGACGGCACCGGTGATCCACCGCCGGGGTGTGCTCCGGCCCATGATCACGCTGACGAAGCTCGGCGTCGCCGGCCCGCTGGGGCCGGGTACGCAGATCTGGCCGTGGATCTCCCTGGACGACGAGGTGCGCGGCATCCGCCATGTCCTCGATGAGAAGCTCGCGGGGCCCGTCAACCTCACCGGGCCCACCCGGGCGTCCGCGAACGACATCGGTCGCGCGCTCGCGCAGCGGATGCACCGGCCGTTCTGGCTGCCCGCTCCCCGGTGGGCCCTGCGCCTCGCCCTCGGCGATGCCGCCGACTCGTTGCTGCTCCCGGATGCCGACGTGCGCCCCGAGGCTCTCCAGCGGTCCGGCTTCCGGTTCGCCCATTCCACCGCCGTCGACGCCGTGGCCGCCGCGATCTGACGAGCCCGCGATTCTCCCGGCGAGACCCCTGCCGTGACGGCGACCGCGCTGTCAGGATGGGCGCATGGAGATCATCGAGAACTCGAAGCTCACCGTCGTCGGCGCCGGAAGCGTCGGATCGAGCGTGGCCTATGCGGCTCTGATCCGCGGCTCGGCCCGCCACGTCGCGCTATACGACATCGCGACCGAGAAGGTCGAGGCGGAGGTGCTGGACCTCGCACACGGGACGCAGTTCACCGGCAGCAGCGACATCATCGGCGGCAGCGACATCTCGGTGGCGGCCGGTTCCCACGTCGTGGTCATCACCGCGGGAGCGAAGCAGAACCCGGGGCAGACGCGCACCGAGCTCGCCGGGGTGAACGCCGGCATCATCCGGCGCATGATGCCGGAGCTGCTGTCCGTCGCGCCGAACGCGGTCTACGTCATCGTCACGAACCCGTGCGACGTGCTCACCGTCATCGCTCAGCAGGAGACGGGCCTGCCCCCGGAGCGCATCTTCGCCTCCGGAACGGTCCTCGACACCTCCCGGCTGCGCTGGAAGCTGGGGGAGCGGGCGGGCGTGTCCACGGCCAGCGTGCACGCCCACATCATCGGGGAGCACGGCGACACCGAGTTCCCGCTCTGGTCGCGGGCGACGATCGGCACGGTCCCGATCCTCGACTGGGAGACTCCGGAGCACCCGCGCTTCACCCTGGAGGAGCTGGACGAGATCGCCGTCGACGTCCGGGACGCCGCCTACAAGGTGATCCAGGGAAAGGGCGCCACGAACTACGCGATTGGGCTCTCCAGCGCGCGCATCGTCGAGGCGATCCTCCGCGACGAGCATGCGGTGATGCCCGTGAGCACGGTTCTCCGCGACTTCCACGGGATCGACGGCGTCGCCCTGTCCGTGCCGTCGATCGTCAGCGCCGCCGGGGCCGTGCCGATCCGCACGACGGCGTTCTCGGACCGCGAGCTCCACCTGCTGCGGCAGTCCGCCGACGCGCTCACCACGGTCGCGGCATCCCTGGAGGGATGACGGCGGTGGGGCGGCGGTCCGCCCCACCGAGGTTCACCGGCCGTGGGGATCGGTGCGGTTGAGCATCGCGACGACGTCGTCGTAGTCGCCGCGCGCCTCGCCGTAGCGGAGGAACTTCACCCGCTCGACCTGGATCTCGGTCGCGTCAGGCTGGGTCTCGATGAGTGTCATGACCTCGTCGACGAACGCGTCGAGCGGCACAGCGGCCTCGTTCTCCGCATGCCCGGGCATGAGGTCCGTACGCACGGCGGGCGGCTCGAGCTCCTGCACGGCGACGGTCGTGCCGGTGAGCTGCAGCCGCAGCGACTCGCTGAGCATGTGGATCGCCGCCTTGCTCGCGTTGTACGTGGGCGTGACCTTCAGGGGTGCGAAGGCGAGACCGGAGGAGACGGTCATGATGGTCGCGGCGGGCTGGGCCCGCAGGTGTTCGATGAAGGCGGCGATGAGACGGATCGGGCCGAGGATGTTCGTCGTGACGGTCTCCTCGGCGGTGGACAGGAAGCCTGCCGGCGTGGTCCAGTCCTCCGTGCGCATGATGCCCGCCATCGTGATCAGCACGTTCAGCGTCGGATGCGCGGCGAGGACCGCGGCCGCGGCCTCGCTGATGCTGGTCGGGTCCGCGGTGTCGATGCGGACGGTGTGCAGCTCGGGATGCGCGGCAGCGATCGCGGTCAGCCGGTCCCCGCGGCGTCCCCCGACGATCACGGTGTTCCCGCGCTCCTGCAGGCGGAGCGCCAGGGCCAGACCGATCCCGCTCGTCGCGCCGGGGATGAAGATGGTGTTTCCGGTGATGTCCATGACCTCAGCCTCGGCGCTGTTCCGGCGCCGTTCCAGAGACGGCTGATCGGGGGATCGGCGGTCCCTGGATCCCGTCCCGTGTCCGGGGGATACTGCACGGATGGATCGCGATGCCCTGGCCGACTTCCTCCTCCGCCGTCGGGAGGCGCTCCGTCCCGCCGATGTGGGTCTGCCTGAGGGGCCGCGTCGGCGGACGGCCGGGCTGCGCCGGGAGGAGGTCGCGCAGCTGGCGACCATGTCGACGGACTACTACACGCGTCTCGAGCAGCGCCGGGGCCCGCAGCCGAGCGCCCAGATCCTCGCCGCCCTCGCCCGCGCGCTGCGGCTGTCCTCGGACGAGCGCGACTACCTCTACCGGCTCAGCGGGCTCAGCGCTCCCGATCGCGCGGTGATCACCGACTACGTCCGTCCCGGCATCCTCCGCGTGCTCGACCGTCTGCACGACACCCCGGCGTTCGTGGTCTCGGCACTCGACGAGGTGCTGGTGCAGAACGACGCCTCGCGGGCTCTGATCGGAGACGCGAGCGGGCTGACCGGGCTCGACCGGAGCGGCATCCATCGCTGGTTCGCCCGACCCGAGGAGGAACGGCGGCGATACCGGGAGGTCGATCACCCCCGGCAGTCACGGGCGCTGGTGGCGGCGTTGCGCGCGGCGTACGGCACCATGGGCGCGCGGTCGCGGGCGGGGGAGATCGTGGCGGATCTGTCGGAACGGAGCCCCGAGTTCGCGCGGCTCTGGGCGGCCCACGAGGTCGCCCGTCGCTTCGAGCAGCACAAGGTGATCGTCCATCCGGAGCTGGGGGAGATCGAGGTGGACTGCCAGGCGCTGTTCACCGAGGACGAGTCGCAGGCGCTCATCGTCCTCACGGCGCAGCCCGGGAGCGAGGCCGCCGGGAAGCTGGAGTTCCTGCGCGTGCTGGGCACGCAGAGCGTCTGAGCCCTCGCGCTCAGGACTCCTCGTGCACGGCGGGATCGCCGTCGAACAGGCGCCCGTCCGCGCGTCCGAGTGCGGTGATCGCGGCGACCTCCGCGTCGTCGAGCACGATGACAGCGGCGGCGAGGTTCGCGGCCTGGTGCTCCGCGGACGACGCCTTCGGGATCGCGACCGTCTCCCTGGCCACGTGCCAGGCGAGGACGGTCTGTGCGGGTGTGATGTCGTGAGCTGTGGCCACCTCGCGGACGACGTCCTCGTCGAGGAGGGCCTGCGCACGCCCCAGCGGGCTCCAGGCCTCGGTGAGGATGCCGCGCTCTCGGTGATAGGCCAGCTGCTCCTCCTGCGGGAAGTACGGGTGCACCTCGATCTGATTCACGACCGGCCGGACCCCGGTCTCCCGTTCGATGCGCTCGAGATGCTCGGGGAGGAAGTTCGAGACGCCGATTTGGCGGACGACGCCGCGCGACTGGGCGTCGACGAGCGCCTCCCATGCCTCGACGTACTCGTCCTGGCTCGGGTTCGGCCAGTGGATGAGGTGCAGGTCGGTCGCGTCGAGGCCGAGGCGGGAGCGGCTCTCCTCGATGCTGGCGGTCGCCGTCGCGCGGGCATGGTGCCGTCCGGGGAGCTTCGTCGTCACGATGACCTCGGAGCGGGGGACGCCGGAGGCCGTGACCCCGCGCCCGACGGAGCCCTCGTTCTCGTAGTTGAACGCCGAGTCCACGAGGCGGTAGCCCGCCCGGAGGGCCTGGGCGACCGCGTCGGCTCCGGCGTCGCCGTTCAGTCGATACGTGCCGAGACCGAGTGCCGGCAGGGCGAAGCCGTTGTGGGCGCGGAAGGTGGGGACAGTGGTCATCGATGCTCCTCCGTAGGCGTGCCTCCAGCGTAGGGCGAGTTGGCGCGCCGCGGCCCTCCGCGCGATGCTGGCAGGCATGATCCTGATCGTCGCGCCCTCATGACGGCATCCTTCCGCTGCCCCTGCGCTTCGGGGGACACCTTCGCCGCGTGCTGCGGCCCCCTCCTCGACGGCGCTCCTGCCCCGACCGCCGAGCGGCTGATGCGCTCCCGGTACACCGCGTTCGCGCGGGAGGACGGAGCCCACCTGCTCCGCACCTGGCACCCGGGGACACGACCGAAGACGATCGCCTTCGAGGACGACCTCGAGTGGCGTCGGCTGGTGATCGTGGATCGCGTGGCGGGCGGCCCCTTCGACACGGAGGGCGTGGTCGAGTTCGAGGCCTTCTGGCGGCAGGGCGGCACGCGCGGATCGCTGCACGAGCGCAGCCGCTTCGTCCGCGAGGACCGGACGTGGTTCTACCGGGACGGCGACATCCGGTGATGCGGCGCTCGGCCCGGCAGCGACTAGATTTGAGAGCGTGAACGCCACCCCGGAGACCCAGCGCACCCTGCTCGACATCGCGGACCTCGACCGGCGCATCGCGCAGGCGGAGCGTGCCCGCACGCAGCCGAGCCAGGCGGGCCGGATCGCCGAGCTCGTCGCCATCCGTCAGGAGCAGCTCCGCGAGCTCACCGTCCTGACCGGCGCCAGGGACGACGCCCGCACCGAGCTCTCGCGGCTGGAGTCCGACGTCGCGCTGGCCGAGCAGCGGCGCGACCGCGACGCCCAGCGCCTCGCGGCGGCCACCAACCCGAAGGAGGCGCAGGCTCTGGAGCACGAGCTCGCCAGCCTCGCCAAGCGTCTGAGCGACCTGGAGGATGCGGAGCTCGACGTCATGGGCCGGGTCGAGGAAGCCGACGCCGCCGTGGCCGCGCAGCAGGCGCTGCTGGATGCGACGACCGCGGAGGGGAGTGCCCTCACCGCGCAGGGCAAGGCCGACGTCGCTGCGGCGACCGAGCTCGGCGCGCAGCTCGCCCGCGACCGGGAGGCGGTCGCCGCCACCGTTCCCGCGCCTCTTCTCGCGGAGTACGATCGCCGCGCCGCGAACAGCGCCGGAGCCGCGCTCCTCACCCGCGGGACCTGCGAAGGCTGCCGCATGATGCTCCCCGGCACCGATCTCAACGAGATCCGTCGCGCGCCCGAGGACGAGGTCGTCTCGTGCCCCGAGTGCGGCTGCATCCTCGTGCGCACCGAGGAGTCGGGACTCTCTTCATGAGCGCATCCGGCCTGCACCGCCCGTGACGGCGCCGGCGTCGGGCCCGGAGCGACGCCTCGCGCTGGTCGGCCTCGGTGCGGGGGAGTACGCCGCGATCGAGCTCGACGAACACGACGAGGAGCAGCAGCGCACGCTCCTGCCCGCGGCGGAACTCGCCGGATGGGTGGCCGCGGTCGAAGCCGCCGATGCCCCGCGGTGGATCATCCGCAGCGCGGCCGAGATCTACGCGCTGCTCCTGACCGAAGGCGTCAGGATCACGCGCAGCCATGATCTCGTGCTCTGCCACGCGATCCTGCGCGACACGGCCATGGTGTCCACGCCGCTGGCACCCGCCGCGGCGTGGGAGCGCCGCGACCCGGTCGACACCACCCCCTCCCTGTTCGACGTCCTCGACGAGGAGTCCGGCGAGGATGCGATCGCCGCGGCACTCGAGCAGTACCGCGCGCAGCGGACCGTGATGGCGGAGGCGGCGGACGGGCGCCTGACGCTGCTGTGCGCCGCGGAGTCGGCCGGCGGGCTGATCGCGGAGGAGATGCGCGTCGCGGGGCTCCCGTGGGACGCCGGGGTGCACGATGCGATCCTCACCGAGACCTTGGGGGCTCGTCCGGCCGCGGGCGGGCTGCCCCGACGGATGGTGGAGCGCGGCGACGAGGTGCGGGCCCTGCTCGACGACCCCACGCTGCACCTGGACAGCCAGCCGAAGCTGCTGCGGGCGCTGCACCGCGTGGGAGTGTCGGTGGAGTCGACGAGCAAGTGGGAGCTGTCCGCCCACGAGCACCCGGTGATCGAACCCCTCCTCGCCTACAAGAAGCTGTCTCGACTGCTCAGCGCGAACGGCTGGAGCTGGCTGTCGGAGTGGGTGCAGGACGGCCGTTTCCGCCCGGTGTACGTCCCCGGGGGCGTCGTGACCGGACGGTGGGCATCGGCCGGCGGCGGCGCACTGCAACTGCCGCGCAACCTCCGCCCCGCGGTGCGCGCGGACCCGGGCTGGGCCCTCGTCGTCGCGGACGTCGCCCAGCTCGAGCCGCGGATGCTCGCGGCCATGGCTGCCGACGAGGCGATGGCGGCCGCGGCGCGCGGCGGCGACCTCTACGCGGGGGTCGTCGCGTCGGGTGCCGTTGCAACCCGCGAGGAGGCGAAGTACGCGGTGCTGGGAGCGATGTACGGCGCCACCAGCGGAGACAGCGGGCGACTCGTTCCCCGGCTGCGGAAGGTGTACCCGCGTGCGATGGCGCTCGTCGACGACGCGGCGCGGGTGGGGGAGGACGGCGGCATCGTCTCTACCTGGCTCGGGCGCTCCTCGCCGCGTCCGTCCACGGAGTGGATGCGGCTGCAGGCCGATGCCACGGGCGCCGATGCCGACGCCGCCGTGGTCTCCCTCGCCCGCCGCCGCGCGCGGGAGTGGGGGCGCTTCACCCGGAACTTCGTCGTCCAGGGCACCGCGGCGGAGTGGTCGCTCATCTGGCTCGCCGAGATCCGTCACCGCCTGGCGCAGCTCCCCGAGGTCTTCGGCGCCGCCGAGGCGTCGGGACCGTTCGCCCGGGAGCCGCACCTGGCGTTCTTCCTGCATGACGAGGTCATCCTGCACACGCCGCAGGAGCACGCGGAGGCCGCCGCCGCCGCCGTCCGAGAGGCCGCTGCCGTCGCCACCACCCGCCTGTTCGGCACCTTCCCGATCGACGTGCCGCTCGACCTGCGCATCGCGGACTCCGCAGAGAAGTGACGCCGCGTAGACTGGAGGGGCGAATGGGTCGACTGGACGGTCGCGTGGCGGGCAACCGCACCGAGGAACGTCCGGGCTCCACAGGGCAGGGCGGTGGGTAACACCCACCCGGAGTGATCCGCGAGACAGTGCCACAGAGAGCAGACCGCCCCGCGAGGGGTAAGGGTGAAAGGGTGGTGTAAGAGACCACCGGGGGACGTGGTGACACGGCCCGCCAGGTAAACCTCGCCCGGAGCAAGGTCAGACAGAGGATGATGACGCGGCCCGCCGAGTCCTCGGGTAGACCGCTGGAGCGGCACGGCAACGTGTCGCCGAGAGAGATGGCCGTCGAAGGGGCGAAGAACCCCGGAACAGAACCCGGCGTACAGGTCGGCCCATTCGCCTCGAACGAGAAAGGCCCCGATGACTCACGTCATCGGGGCCTTCCCTCGTTGGGTCCCTGAGCCTGTCGAAGGGTCAGTCGCCGGCGAGCGAGGCCGCGCCGATGATGCCGGAGTTGTTGCGGTGGATCGCGGGGACGATCGGCGTCTTCAGGTCGAGCAGGGGCAGGAAGTCGCCCGCGTTCTTCGACACGCCGCCGCCGACCACGAACAGGTCGGGGCTGAACAGGAACTCGATGTGCGAGTAGAACGCCTGCAGGCGCTCGGCCCACTCCGCCCAGCTCAGGCCCTCGCGCTCGCGCGCCGAGGTGGCCGCATAGGTCTCGACGGACTCGTACTCGCGGAAGTTCAGGTGGCCGAGCTCCGTGTTCGGCAGCAGGACGCCGTCGTACAGGAACGCGGAGCCGATCCCGGTGCCGAGCGTGGTCAGGAGCGTGAAGCCGAGCACATCGCGGGCGGCTCCGTGGCGGGCCTCCGCGACGCCGGCGGCATCGGCGTCGTTCACGAAGACGATGTTGCGGCCGAGGCCGTCGCGGAAGAAGCGCTCGGCGTCGAAGTCGATCCACTCCTTCGAGACGTTGGCCGCGGAGAGGGTCTTGCCGCGCTTGACGATCGCGGGGAACGCCACGCCGAGCGGCAGGGTCGACTCGTGCACGTCGAGCGTCTTCAGGACGGTCTGCACCGCGACGAGGACGTCTTCCGGCGCCGCGCCGGCCGGAGTGGGCACGCGCACCCGATCCGAGGCCATGGTGCCGTGTTCGAGGTCGACGATTCCCGCTTTGATACCCGTGCCGCCGATGTCGACGCCGATCGCTTTTGCCATGGCCGATAGCTTAGCGACCACGGTGCACGCCAGTAGGATCGATGACATCACCCCAACCGCTCGCGGGAAGAAGGAGCAGCCATGACCGACGGCGATCACAAGTACTGGTACAACTCCGTCACGGGCGAGGTCGAGTTCGGCATGCTGTCGCCGTCCATCGACCGCATCGGTCCGTTCGACACCGAGGCCGAGGCGCGCCGCGCCCCCGAGGTGCTCAAGGAGAGGTCGCGTGCCTGGGCCGAGGAAGAGGCCGCGGAGCAGGGCTGGGATGCGAAGCCGTCCAGTGGCTTCGGTGCGGAGAAGGGCCAGGGCGCAGAGTAGCCATGGACAAGCAGAGGGACTTCGTCCTCCGGACGATCGAGGAGCGCGGCGTCAAGTTCGTGCGCCTGTGGTTCACCGACGTGATCGGCACGCTCAAGTCCGTCGCCATCGCGCCGGCCGAGGTCGAGGGCGCCTTCGCCGAGGGCATCGGTTTCGACGGCTCCGCCATCGAGGGGCTGACCCGCACGTACGAGTCCGATCTGCTCGCCCAGCCCGATCCGACGACCTTCCAGACGCTGCCGTGGCGCGGGGAGATCGACCCGACCGCCCGCATGTTCTGCGATCTCACCACGCCCGACGGGCAGCCCGCGGTGGCCGATCCCCGTCATGTGCTGAAGCGGACGCTCGCGAAGGCCGCCGATGCGGGCTTCACGTTCTACACGCACCCGGAGATCGAGTTCTACCTCCTCAAGTCGTCGTCGTTCGGCCCTGAGGGGCCCGTCCCCGTCGACTCCGCCGGCTACTTCGACAACGTGCCCGGGGGCACGGCGCACGACTTCCGTCGCCGTTCGGTCCGCATGCTGGAGGACCTCGGCATCTCCGTGGAGTTCAGCCACCACGAAGGCGGCCCCGGCCAGAACGAGATCGACCTGCGCTACGCCGACGCCCTCACCACCGCGGACAACGTGATGACCTTCCGCACGGTCATCAAGGAGGTCGCGATCGAGCAGGGCGTGTACGCCACGTTCATGCCGAAGCCGCTCAGCGGCCAGCCCGGCAGCGGCATGCACACGCACATGTCGCTGTTCGAGGGCGATCAGAATGCCTTCTACGAGGAGGGCGCGAAGTACCAGCTCTCCAAGACCGGACGCCACTTCATCGCGGGCCTGCTCAAGCACGCCAACGAGATCTCCGCCGTGACGAACCAGTTCGTCAACTCGTACAAGAGGCTCTGGGGCGGCGACGAGGCGCCGAGCTTCATCACGTGGGGCCACAACAACCGCTCCGCCCTGGTCCGCGTCCCGATGTACAAGCCCAACAAGGGGCAGTCGTCGCGCGTCGAGTACCGCGCGCTCGATTCCGCGGCGAACCCCTACCTGGCCTACGCGCTCATGCTCGCTGCCGGTCTCAAGGGCATCGAGGAGGGGTATGAGCTTCCGCCGGAGGCGGAGGACAACGTCTGGGCGCTGAGCGACGCCGAGCGCCGGGCGCTGGGCTACTCCGCCCTTCCTGCCAGCCTCGACCACGCCCTGGAGTACATGGAGGCCTCCGAGCTCGTCGCGGAGACCCTGGGCGAGCAGGTGTTCAACTACGTGCTGCTCAACAAGCGCAAGGAGTGGGAGGCGTACCGCGGCCAGGTCACGCCGCTGGAGCTGAAGAACAACCTCGAGCTCCTCTGAGCGCGGCATGGCTCGCCCCGACGCCTCCGTCTCGCTCTCGGCCCTCGCCCGGCTCGGCTTCGCCGAGCTGAGCGAGGCCGCGGCGTCGCTGGCGGAGCTCGAGAGCCTGCTCGGCGTGCCGCGCGCGATGCTGCTCGAGGCGGCCGTCGCCGCGGATCCGGATGCGGCGGTCCGTGGGATGCTGCGGGTCGCTCGACGAGATCCCTCCCCGCTGCGGGCGCTCGTCGGCGACG
This sequence comes from Microbacterium sp. NPDC091676, assembly GCF_044756645.1. Classification (NCBI taxonomy): domain Bacteria; kingdom Bacillati; phylum Actinomycetota; class Actinomycetes; order Micrococcales; family Microbacteriaceae; genus Microbacterium; species Microbacterium sp. NPDC091676. Next base: position 374,020 of record NZ_JBIVTI010000001.1, read on the forward strand.
AGGAGACGCGCCGGCGCGTCTGGCGTGTCTTCGGCGCCTCCGTGGGACTGGCGGAGTTCTTCCTGCGGCATCCCGAGGAGCTGGAGGTGCTGGCGGCAGCGGTCGACGTGCTCCCCGCGGCGGACGTGTGGCGCGATCGGCTCCTCGCTGCCGTCGGAGCGCAGGACGGGTTCGCCGACTCGGCGGAGGACGGGACGGTCGTGGCGCTCCGCGTCGCGTATCGGCGGAACCTCGCGGAGATCGCCGCCTTCGACCTCGGTCATCCGCGCCCCGAAGACGTCGTCGCCGCGGTCGCCGCCTCCCTCGCGGATCTCGCCGGAGCCGCCCTCGAGGCCTCGCTCGCGATCGCCCGCACCCGCCAGGCACCGTCCGCCGGTCGCGAGGCCGTCGCTGCCACCCAGCTGGCCGTGATCGGCATGGGGAAGGCCGGCGCGCGGGAGCTCAACTACGTCAGCGACGTCGATGTGATCTTCGTCGGCGGCACCACGGATGAGGAGGTGCTGTCCGAGCCGCAGGCGATCGACATCGCCACGCGTCTGGCCAGGGACACCATGCGCCACCTCAGCGCCATCGAGGTCGAGCCGCCGCTCTGGGAGGTCGACGCGGCGCTGCGCCCGGAGGGCAAGCAGGGCGCGCTCGTGCGTTCCCTCGCGTCGCACGTCGCGTACTACGACCGGTGGGCGAAGAGCTGGGAGTTCCAGGCGCTGCTGAAGGCTCGTCCGCTGGCCGGCGATCCCGACCTGGGCGCCGCCTACATCGATGCGGTGCAGCCGCGCGTGTGGTCGAGTGCCGCCAGAGAGGAGTTCGTCGAGAGCGTCCAGCGCATGCGCGAGCGGGTCATGGAGCACATCGACCCGGAGGACGCCCCGTACCAGCTCAAGCTCGGCGCGGGCGGGCTGCGCGACATCGAGTTCACCGTGCAGCTGCTGCAGCTCGTGCACGGTCTCACCGACGAGTCGCTGCGCACGCGTGGCACGCTGGAGAGTCTGGACGCCCTGGTCGCCGGGGGCTACATCGGGCGGGCGGATGCGGGCACCTTCGCGGACGACTATCGGGTGCTGCGGCTCATGGAGCACCGTCTGCAGCTGCGCGACCTCAGCCGCACCCACCTCATGCCCAAGACGCCGGCCGGACTGCGCATCCTGGCGCGCAGCACGAAGCTGGCGGAGACGGGGGAGGGCGTCTGGGCGCGGTGGGAGAGCGTCCGTCGCGAGGTGCGCGACATCCATACCCGCCTCTTCTACCGCCCGCTGCTGAGCGCCGTGGCCGGACTGCCCGAGGAGGAGCGCACCCTCTCCGCGGAGCAGGCTCACGACCGGCTCGCCGCGATCGGGTTCCGCGACCCGGCGGGAGCGCTGCGGCACATCGGCGCGCTGACACGCGGGCTCAGCCGCAAGGCGACGATCCAGCGGCATCTCATGCCCGTCATGGTGCGCTGGTTCGCGGACGGCAGCGACCCCGACTACGGTCTCCTCGCGTTCCGCCGCATCAGCGAGCGGCTGGGGGACACCTCGTGGTTCCTGCGCATGCTGCGGGACTCGTCCGGCGCCGCGGAGAGCCTCACCCGGCTGCTGTCGTCCTCGCGGTACATCGGCGAGCTGCTGGAGTGGATCCCGGAGTCGGTGGCGTGGCTGGACAGCACCGAGCGGCTGCGTCCGCGGAGCGCGCAGGCGCTCGACGACGAGGCCCGAGCGATCCAGACGCGCCATGAGACGGTCGCCGATGCGCTGCGAGCCGTGCGGGCCCTGCGGCGTCGCGAGCTCCTGCGCACCGCGATGGCGGCCGTCCTCGACGTCGTCACCATCGAGGAGGTGGCCACCGCGCTCACCGACATCACGGATGCGACGATCCAGGCCGGCCTCCGCGCCGTCCTCCGCGAGGTCGTGCCTCCCGAGGACGCGGCGCTCGACTTCGCGGTCATCGGCATGGGGAGGTTCGGCGGTGCCGAGCTCGGCTTCGGCTCCGATGCCGACGTCCTGTACGTGTACGACGCGAACGGCGTCGACCCGAGCCGAGCAGAGAAGCTCGCGACGAGGGTCGTGGCGGGACTCCGTGAACACCTCACCGATCATCGCCTCCCTCTCGAGCTCGACGCGGGTCTGCGCCCCGAGGGGCGCAACGGTCCGATCGTGCGGTCGCTCGACGCCTACGCGGCCTACTACCGCCGCTGGTCGCTGTCGTGGGAGGCCCAGGCGCTGCTGCGGGCGCGGGGTGTCGCCGGGAGCACGAAGCTCATCGGGCGGTTCATGGAGCTCGCGGACAGCATCCGGTACCCGGAGGCGGTCGACCTCCAGGGCCTCCGGGAGATCAAGCGGATCAAGGCCCGCGTCGAGGGGGAGCGCCTGCCGCAGGGCACGGACCCGCGTCGTCACCTCAAGCTCGGGCCGGGGACTCTCAGCGACGTGGAGTGGCTCGTGCAGCTCCTCCAGCTTCAGCATGCGACCGACGTTCCGGGTCTCCGCACGACATCCACGCTGCAGGCGCTGGACGCCACGGTCGAGGCCGGGCTCGTCGAGGAGGACGACGCCGAGCGCCTGCGGGCGGCGTGGCTGCTGTCCAGTCGGCTCCGTTCGGGCATCACGCTGCTCACGGCCCAGACGAGCGACGTCCTCCCCGCGGACCGCCGTCAGTTGGACGCCCTGGCCCGTCTGCTCGGCTATCCGCCCCGGTCGGCGACACCGCTGGAAGAGGACTATCTGGCGGTCACGCGGCGCGCGCGACGGACCTTCGAGCAGCTCTTCTATGGCTAGACGGCCGGTCGAGTTGCACGATCGCCCTCCGTCGCTCAGAGTGAGCGTATGACCTCTCCTCGCATCGGCGTGATCTGGAACCCGACGAAGTCCGACCGGGATGTCCTCGAGGAGGCCGTCACCCTCGCGTTCGGCGAGGAAGCCGATGTGCGCTGGGGGGAGACCACCCCGGACGACCCCGGTCGGGGAGTCGCCGCGAAGGTCGTCGAGGAAGGCTGCGCCCTCGTCATCGCAGTCGGCGGCGACGGTACGATCCGCGCCGTCGCCGAAGCTCTGGTCGGCACGGATGTCGCCCTCGGGATCGTGCCGCAGGGCACCGGCAACCTCCTGGCGCGCAACCTGGGCGTGCCGCTGGAGGGCGTGCTGCCGGCGCTCGAGCACATCCGCGATTCGGAGCCCCACCGCATCGACCTCGGCTGGGTGGAGTTCGACGGCGAGGAGCACGCCTTCTCCGTCATGGTCGGCTTCGGGGTCGATGCGCAGATGCTCGTGGAGACCAACGACGACCTCAAGGATCGCGCCGGCTGGCTCGCGTACGTGGAGGCGATGGGGCGGGCACTCGCCGGTACCGAGATGACGGACATCACGCTGCAGCTCGACGACCACGAGCCGGAGAAGGTGCGCGGGCACACGCTGCTCGTCGGCAACTGCGGGATGCTCCAGGGTGGCATCCGGCTGCTTCCGGACGCCGTCCTCGACGACGGCCTCCTCGACATGCTGCTCATCAGCTCCGACGGCGCGCTGCAGTGGCTCGACACCGTCCGCTCGGTCGTCTGGGACAACGGGATCCGTCGCATGATCGGGAACGTCGATCAGGCGGTCAGCACGGACTCCACGACCCACGTCTCGGCGGAGCGGATCCGGGTACAGCTCGCCGCGCCGCAGATGTTCGAGATCGATGGCGAGGAGATCGGCGAGATCGACGCCTTCACCGTCCGTGTGCAGCCTGGCGCCGTCCTCGTCCGCTGATCAGGCGACGGTCACCGCGGGCGGCGTCTTCTTCCTGTCCTGATTGGGGAAGACGACCTTCTGCACGATGATGATGATGCTCGCGGCCACCGGGATGGCGACGAGCGCACCCAGGATCCCGCCGAGCGCACCACCGGCCACTGCGGCGATGACGACCAGCGCGCCAGGGACATCGACGGCCTTGTTCATGATCCGCGGAGAGAGCACGTACGCCTCGATCTGCATGTAGATCAGGTAGTAGATGATCGCGATCAGCGCGGTCGTCGGCGAGACGAACAGGCAGATGAGCGAGATGATGATCGACGCCGAGAGGGTTCCGACGAGCGGGATCATCGAGCCGATGAAGGCGATCAGTGCGAGCAGCGCCGGCACCGGCGCTCCGATGATGGTCAGGAAGATGAGGCTCAGGATGCCGTTGATGAGCGCGAGACTCGCCTGACCGATGACGTAGCGCCCGACGGCGCTCGAGACGTCCTCCAGGAGCTCGCTGAACGTCTCGCGCTGGTAGGCCGGGACGAACCGGGCAGCCACCCGCTTCATGCTGCGCAGCGACGCCATGAAGTAGAGCGTGAGGATGACCACGATCGTGATGCCCGTCAGGCCACCGGCGATCCCGGCACCGACGGCGAAGACGCCGCCGCCGATGTCGAGGAAGTTGTCCGGGTTCTGCACGAAGCCGAGCACGCCGTCGACCGCGTCCTTGATCGTGCCGCCGAACTGTCCGCTCACGTCCTGGAACCAGGCGCTGTTCGTGAAGTCCTCGATCATCTTCGGACCGTCTTTGATGAGGTTCCCGATCTGCTCCACGAGGGTGGGGACGATCGCGAGGATGATCCCGGCGAAGGCGAGGAGGACCCCGATCACGACCACGGCGACCGCGGCCGGACGGGGGAGCTTGCGCTCGATGAAGCGCACGATCGGGTCAAGCCCGAGCGCCAGGAAGAGCGCGACGCCGATGTAGACCAGCACGGTGGCGAGCTGGCCGACGATGCCGCCGATCATGAGCGCGACGAGCACCCCGAGGGCACCGAGGAGACCGAACATGAAGGGGTTCGCCCTGGCACCGGCGACCACGCTCGACGGCGACCGTCGCTGCGCGGCCACACTCGGTGCCTGGTCCGGCGGTGCGATCAACTTCCTGCGACGCATGGTCCCCTCCCTCTGTCGATACTCGACACTCGATCATCCTCCACCCGGTCCCGCGCGCTGCTCAGCGACACCCGCGGGCGGTGCGGGTGCTCGAGGGACGCGGGTCAGTGGCTGCTGTTTCCCTTGCCGCTGTTGCCGTTCCCGTTGCTGTTGCCCTTGCCGTTGTTGCCGTCGCGGCCGGGGCTCTTCCCCCGGTTCTCCTGCGCCTGAGGTGCGGCGTTCTCGGGCAGGCTCGCATCCGGCACCGACTCGGTGACCGATGACGCCGGTGCCACCGGGGTCGCGGCCACCGGTTCCACGGCGATGGTCTCCGCCGGCACCGGGTCGGCGACAGCGTCGGCGGGCGCCGGTTCGACGGGCACGAGGTCCTCGACGATCCTCGACGCGCCGTCGGAGACGGCACCCGAGCTGGCGAGGGCCTGCTCGCCGTGACCGAGCAGTGCGGCGGAGGCCGTGGTCACCGCGCCGAGCACGACCACGGCGGCGATGAGCAGAGACTCGCGACGACGACGCGTGCGCCGCGACGGGGACGCAGCGGGGTGCGCCGAGGCGGCGCGACGACGGGCGCGAGCCTCGGCGCGGGTCCGGGGGAGGGCCACTGCGGTCGGCGTAGGAAGTGGCACGATGACATCCGTGGTCACTTCTTCGGCCGAAGGCAGGTCGATCAACCGGCGCAGTTCGCTCTCGACCTCCAGCGCGTGCGGCCGTGCCTCGGGGTCGATCGCCGTCATCGCGCTGAGCAGTGCGGTCCACTCCGTTCCCAGCGCCGACGGGATCTCCGGCGCGGTGTGGAGACGGGCGAGGGCGGATTCGACGCTGAGGGTGGGGGCGAAGCCGGGCTTGCCGGTGAGCGCCTCCAACAGCACGAGCCCGAGCGCGTAGATGTCGACCGCGGGACGGACGTCGCCGTTTCGCAGCTGCTCCGGCGCCATGTAGGTCAGCGTCCCGAGGACGATCCCGGGAGTGGTGACACGGGACATGTCGATGGCGCAGGCGATCCCGAAGTCGGCGAGCTTCGCGCTCCACCGGCCGTTCGTGTCGAGGGGTGGGGTGAGCAGGACATTCGAGGGCTTGATGTCGCGGTGCACGATGCCGGCGCTGTGCACGGCGTGGAGGGCGGAGGCGATGTCCGCACCGATCGTGGCGAGCTCGCGCGGAGTGACCGTCGCGCGGGCCATGCGCTTGCTCAGAGTCGGTCCGGGCACGTACTCCATCACGAGGTACTTCGGTCGTCCGGGCTCGAGGTGCGCGTCGAGGAGTGTGACCAGGCCCGGGTGGTTGAGACCCGCGAGGAGCGCCTTCTCCGAATGCACCCGCTCCACGGACACGACGGCATCGTCGGATTCGCGGAACATCTTCACCGCGACGGTGCGTTCGAGGGCGATGTCCTCCGCGCGATACACGGTCGCCATCCCGCCCATGCCGACAGCCTCCGCCAGGCGGTAGCGGCCGTCCAGAAGCGCGGCGGTGGGCGGGGCTTCCTGGGTGATCACGGCGTCCTCCACTGGCGGGACCGGGTATCCCGACGATGTATTCACCGTATCCGCGCAGAAAAAACGCTGCGTTGGGGTTGACGTGGAGGCCGACACCTGCAACGGCGGATTCACGGGGAGCTGAGAGACTGGACGGATGGCAGGGATTCACCACGTGGAGGTCTGGGTCGCCGATCTCGTGTCGTCGCGAGCTGAGTGGGGGTGGCTGCTCGGTGCGGTGGGTTTAGTCCGCGCCGGCGCATGGCCCGAGGGCGAGTCCTGGGAGGCGGGCGGCGCGTATGTCACCCTCACGACATCCCCGAACCTCAGCGGCAGCGCACACGATCGTCGCGCTCCGGGTGTGAACCATCTCGCCTTCGCTGCGGGCCCGAAGGACCGTGTGGACGCGATCATGGCGGCGGCGCCCGAACACGGCTGGCGGCCGTTGTACGCGGAGCGCTACCCGCACGCCGGCGGGCCGGATCACTACGCCGGATGGCTGGAGAACTCCGCGGGGTTCAAGGCCGAGATCGTCGCCGACGAGCCCTGACGGGGGTCATGTCCGGAGGCTCGTTACCGCCAGAGGCGGGCGGCGGTGCTGGCGGTCTCCATGGAGATGGCGTTGGCGGTGATGAGTCGTCGGTTGGCTTCGGCGAGGGCGGCCTTCATGCGGCGGATGGCGGTGTCCCAGTCATGGTGGGCGCGGTCGTATGCCGCCTGCGCCGCACCGTTCCATGAGGATCGAAGTCGAGCGGCCTCCGCGTCGAGGGTGTCGAGCTGCTCCTGGAACTGCCGGACGGTGAGGGCGAGACGCGCGACGGTGTCGGCGATGGCGTCGTGACGGACGGCGATTCTCATCGTTCCTCCGACAGCTCCTGGCTGAGGTCGAGCTCGCGGAGGACGTACGGCTGAGCGACGGCGTCGGTGAGGTAGTACGTGTAGAAGATGACCGCGGCTTCGTCGGCGGTGAACACCTCGTTCGAGAACACGCGCACCGCACGGGTCTGACTGATCGGGATCAGCGTCGTCGTCTCGTCGACGGGCTCGGCACGCCCGACCGTATACAAGTGGCTCTCACCGTCAGGTCCAGGCAGTTTCACCTCCACCGTCATTGCGTCGGCAGAGCCTGCCGCCTGCATGAAGGTATCCCTGGCAGGCTCGCGGAAGCCCACGGTGCTGGAGGGATCGGATCCGGGCCAGATTATGTAGGTGAGCTTTCGCTCGCCGTCCAGGTGGCCCAGCATGAGCCTCAGATGCGCGGGAATGGGGCGGAAGCCGTCCGTGATCCAGCCGCGCTGCCCGCTGGGTGTTTCTTCGCCATGCGTAAATGGCGCTCTCATGGGACATCCCTGCTCTCTACTCGCGTGATGATGATGTCATCACCGTCTAGTTTGCCGCGCGCGGGCGTACCTGCGTTTACGGCATCGTCGAACTGGCGCTGGGTGCTCGATGCCCTGCCATACTCATCGATAGCCGAGCCGGACTTGACCTCGATCCCGGTATAGGTGTTCGTCCCGTCATTGTTCTTGACCAACCCGTCGTACGAGCGGCTCGCTTGCGGGGCGCCCTCATAGGTGACGTGAACTTTCCTTCGAATCACGTCGACCCCTGCCTCAGAGGCATACTCGTCGAGTCCGACTTTCTCCTTGTCGACCCAGGGCCTGATCTCCTGGCCATTCGCATAGCGCCCACCGGTGTCGCGCCCATCCCCGCGATCGACACCCTTGCGGGAGTCGGCGGCTCGGTCGGTTTCGCGGAACCACCGCCCGGTCGCATCGCCGATGAGTCCTGCACCGACGCCGGCGACGCCGACGCCTGCGGCGGCGATGGCAGGCGCACCGGCGAGTGCGCCGGCTCCGGTGATGGTCAGTCCTCCACCACCGACAGCGAGTGCGGCGCCTCCGATGAAGGTTGCAGCCCCGCCGAGGAGTTCGAGGATGATGTCCGGGTGCTCCCACAGCGTCTGCGCGGAGACGGCGAGCATGTCCATCGTCGCCTGGAACGGCTGCACGACAGCGAGCGTGAACACCACCTCGGTGACGGCATGCTGGGCTGCGGTCGCGGCCTCAGCCTCGGTGAGCGGCATGCGCGCGGCCTCTGCAGCCTGGTCCAACCGGACTGCGCAGTCTCGGGCGAACACCTCCAGCGTCGCCCGGGCATTGAACAGCACCTCTCTGGCCTGCTCACGCGCCGGACCGGACGGGTCGACGAATGGCACCTCCACCGCCGGGTGCCGAAGGCCCTGCCCGACCCGAAGCTCGCGGACGTAAGCGCGGTGCGCGGCTAACGCCGTGGCGGCCTGCTGCTCGGCCTCGTCCCACAGGATGATGGCGCGCGCGGCCTCCTCCTGTGCCCACTCCAGCGCATCCGCCCAGGTGAACAGGGCGTGAGCGCCCTCGCGGAGCCCGTCTCCGGCGTTCGACCAGTGCAACAGCTGACGATCGAAGCGCGTCAGGTACGCGTCGTAGGCCTCGCCTGTCCAGGTGCCGTCGTCGTCGAGCGTCGCGAGTTGGTCGCGCACCCGTGCCGCAGCCACGCCGTGTGCCTTCCATGCCTCGGCCGTCGCCCTGACCTCGCCGGGGGAGCCAGGAATGAGGGCGGTGGCGGAGCGGGTCTGCCCGAGCTCCATCACTCTTCCCAGATCATCGCGTCGACCTCGGCCTTCGCGGCATCCGTCCCCTCGTCGAAGACCCGGGCCGTCGTCGCCAAACGCTCGGTGAAGTCGTCGGAGTCCGTCACCCGGGACGCGAGGCCCGCAGACCAGGCTTCGGCGAACCGCTCAGAGGCTGCGACCACCCACTCGTGGCCGGCACTCGTCGGCGGGGCGAGGTCGGTCGATCCGACGTCTGCGACGATGCGTCGCGTCTTCGCCGCCATCGCCCGCAACACGTCCGTGTCGACTTCATAGTCCTGCGACATGCTGCCCTCTTCCTGCGAGCCCCCCGGCTGCGGGATCGAGCATAGGCGACTACTAAGTCAAAGGACAGTGAAAAGTCTGTATCTGTGTATGAAGTACCCCCAAATGAGTACGTAGGGGTCTGGGTGCCGTATTCGCACGGGCCACCAGACGGCGAAAGAGCCCGCCCCCGGATGGGGACGGGCTCTCTCGCGATCCGCGGTCGGCTCAGACTCCGAAGTACAGCTCGTACTCGAACGGGTGCGGGCGCTGAGCGATCGGCAGGATCTCGTTCTCGTACTTGTAGGAGATCCAGGTCTCGATGAGCTCCTCGGTGAACACGCCGCCCTCCAGGAGGAACTGGTGGTCGGCGCGGAGCGCCTCGAGCGAGTCCAGCAGGGAGTTCGGCACCTGCGGGATGTTCTTGGCCTCCTCGGGCGGGAGCTCGTAGAGGTCCTTGTCGACGGGCTCGTGCGGCTCGATGCGGTTCTTGATGCCGTCGAGGCCCGCCATGAGCTGCGCGGCGAAGGCGAGGTACGGGTTGCCCGAGGCGTCGGGGGCGCGGAACTCGATGCGCTTGGCCTTCGGGTTCGAGCCCGTGATCGGGATGCGGATCGCGGCGGAGCGGTTACCGGCCGAGTAGACCAGGTTGACCGGAGCCTCGAAGCCCTTGACCAGACGGTGGTAGCTGTTCAGCGTCGGGTTGGTGAAGGCGAGCAGTGCCGGCGCGTGCGCCAGGATGCCGCCGATGTACCACCGCGCGATGTCGCTGAGCTGACCGTAGCCGGCCTCGTCGTAGAACAGCGGCTTGCCGTCGTTCCACAGCGACTGGTGGGTGTGCATACCCGAGCCGTTGTCGCCGTACAGCGGCTTCGGCATGAAGGTGGCGACCTTGCCCCACTCCTCGGCGGTGTTCTTGACGATGTACTTGAACTTCAGGATGTCGTCGGCCGCGTGCACCATGGTGTCGAAGCGGTAGTTGATCTCCTGCTGGCCGGCCGTGCCCACCTCGTGGTGGGAGCGCTCGAGGATGAAGCCCGCATCGATGAGCTTGAGGGTGATGTCGTCGCGCAGGTCGGCCGTCTTGTCGACCGGGCTGACGGGGAAGTAGCCGCCCTTGTAGGGGGTCTTGTTGGCGAGGTTCCCGCCCTCCTCCTCGCGGCCGGTGTTCCACGCAGCCTCCTCGGAGTCGACCTTGTAGAAGCTCTCGCCGGCGGTCACGGAGTAGCGCACGTCGTCGAAGATGTAGAACTCGGCCTCGGGAGCGAAGAACGCGGTGTCGGCGATGCCGGTGGAGGTGAGGTACTTCTCCGCCTTCTTCGCGACCTGACGCGGGTCCTTCGAGTAGATCTCGCCGGTGCGCGGGTTGTAGATGTCGAAGATCATCACGAGGGTGCTCGCCTCGCGGAAGGGGTCGATGTACGCCGTCGTCACATCCGGGATGAGCTGCATGTCCGACTCGTGGATGCTGGCGAAGCCGCGGATGGAGGAGCCGTCGAACAGCTGTCCGTCCGTGAAGAAGGCCTCGTCGACCGTCGCCGCAGGGATGTTGAAGTGCTGCTGCACACCAGGGAGGTCGGTGAAACGGATGTCAAGGAATTTGACGTCGTTCTCCTTGATGTAGGCCAGTACCTCGGACGAATCTTTGAACATGTACGACTCCTGTGATGCGGATCGATGGCTTCGGGGCCACTTTGCACAGTACGGACGGGGGATTTCTCCACGGTATCCGCTTTGTTTCGTCCGTGTTACAGCGTGAGCAGGATCGGAGAGCATCCACAGCCTCGGTAGGCTGGAGGGGTGACGGATGCTGTGAACACGTACCCCGGTGAGCGACTCGGACTCCCGGAGTCCGGACCGGGGAGCATCGGCCGCCCCGGACGCCGGATCGGCGCCCTCGCGATCGACTGGACGGCAGCCGTCATCCTCTCCGTCGCGTTCTTCCAGTACGACCCGTTCGCCACGCTGCTCATCTTCGGCGTCGTGCAGATCCTCTTCATCCCGACCGCGGGCGGCAGCCCCGGGCACCGTATCCTCGGCATGCGCGTCGTCCGTCTCGACGGCGGATGGGTCGGCCTGTGGCGCCCGATCGTGCGCACGCTGCTGCTCCTGATCGTGATCCCGGCCGTGGTGTGGGATCCGGATCAGCGTGGCCTGCACGACAAGGCTGTGGGAACGGTCCTCATCCGCGCCTGACGCTCAGGCGCGGCCGCGGTTGCGCCGACGCGCCTCACGGGGTGCACGGCCGCCGAGGAAGGAGCGCGCCGGATCGACGACGTAGCCGCGACGCAGCGCTTCGCGGCCGATCAGCATGCGGAAACCCATCTCGTCCCGGTTGCTCAGGGTCACCTCGGCCATCACCTCGCGGTCGACGAGCCGGATCATCAGCTGCACGACGAGACGCTCCTGCGCGTGCCCGGACGAGCTCCGGACGGCTCGGCGGTCGTGGATGGGGGACTCCACGACGACGGCGTCCTCCTGGCTGTCCTGCCAGGGCTTCACGCGGAAACGCACCCAGGCCTCGCCGTCGCGTGCGAACTCCCGGATGTCGAACGCGTGCAGGGACGAGGTGCGGGCGCCGGTGTCGATCTTGGCTTTGATCCAGTCGACGCCGAGATCGGGCAGGCTCACCCACTCGCGCCACCCCGTAAGGGTGTTTGAATGGGTAGACCTACTCACCTGATACATCCTGGCAGGAAATCCCCCGTGAAGATCGCAGTGCTGTCCCGTGCGCCGCAGGCGTACTCCACCCAACGCCTCCGCGCGGCCGCACTGCAGCGGGGCCACAACGTGAAGGTGCTCAACACGCTGCGCTTCGCGATCGACCTGACCTCCGATGAGCCCGACCTGCACTACCGGGGCCGGCAGCTCAGCGACTACGACGCGATCCTGCCCCGCATCGGCAACTCGATCACGTACTTCGGCACCGCCGTGGTGCGGCAGTTCGAGCAGATGGACGTCTACACCCCCAACACGGCGAACGGCATCTCCAGCGCGCGCGACAAGCTGCGGGCGAACCAGATCCTCTCCCGGCACAACATCGCGATGCCTCCGACGGCCTTCGTGCGCAACCGCGCCGACGTGCGACCGGCGATCGAGCGCGTCGGCGGTGCTCCCGTGGTGATCAAGCTGCTCGAGGGCACCCAGGGCATCGGCGTCATCCTCGCGCCTCAGGTGAAGGTGGCCGAGGCCATCATCGAGACGCTCCACTCCACCAAGCAGAACGTGCTCATCCAGAAGTTCATCGCCGAGAGCCGGGGGCGCGACATCCGCGCGCTCGTCGTCGGCGATCGCGTCGTCGCCGCGATGCGCCGATCGGCGGCCGGGGACGAGTTCCGTTCCAACGTGCACCGTGGCGGCTCGGTCGAGGCGATCGAGCTCGACCCGGTCTACGAGCGGGCCGCGGTGCGCTCAGCGCAGATCATGGGACTCCGCGTCGCCGGTGTGGACATGCTGGAGGGGGACGAGGGACCCCTGGTGATGGAGGTCAACTCCTCCCCGGGCCTGCAGGGCATCGAGACCGCGACCAAGCTCGACGTCGCGGGCGCGATCATCGACTACATCGCCGGTCAGGTCGCCTTCCCGGAGATCGACGTGCGGCAGCGCCTCACGGTCTCCACGGGATACGGCGTCGCCGAGCTCATGGTCCACGGCGCGGCCGACCTCGTCGGCAAGACGCTGGGGGAGGCGGGCCTGTGGGAGCGCGACATCACCGTCCTCACGCTGCACCGCGGGGTGAGCGTGATCCCGAACCCGCGGAAGCACGTGGTCCTCGAACCCGACGACCGCCTGCTCTGCTTCGGCAAGCTCGATGAGATGCGCTCCATGATCCCCGAGCGTCGTCGCCGCCGGGCGAAGGTGCGCCGCCTCCCCAAGCAGCCGCTCTCGGAATGAGAGAAGCGCGGCCGCCCTCGGTGAGGACGGCCGCGCTTCGCGGTCGGGGGGAGCGGCTCAGCGCGGACGCTGCGCCCGCACCTTCGTCGGATCGATCCCCTTCGGGATGGGAAGCGACGACAGCGACTGCGAGACCGAGTCGATGCGGCGGATGACCGCCGCCATCGTGGCCTTGTCGATGGCCTTCGGGAGCTTCTTGATCGTCTTCGCGAGATCTGCGATCGGCACCTCGTCTTCGCCGTGCCCGACGTAAAGCACCGTGATGGGCACGCCGTGGGCGACGCGCTGCGCACGGCTGCGCTCCTCGTTCACCAGTCGCGTGAGGCGTCCGCGCGCGCCCTCGCCGACGACGACGATGCCGCCGCGGCCGACCGTCCGGTACACGGCCTCCTGCGTCTTCGGGTTGATGCCCACCGGGGTCTCGGAGGCCTGCCACCGTCGTCCGAGGCTGGTGCTGAGCACGTGCCCCGTCGCACCGGGCATGCCGTCGATCTTCGTGTACATGGCCGAGGTCGAGAGCCGGGTCATGAGGAAGAGGGCGCCGAGCACACCGAGCATGAGACCGGTGATCGCCCAGAGGACGAGCGTCCACACCTGGAACGGTGGGATCAGGTAGCCGGCAAGGAGACCGAGCAGCACGCCGCCGATGAGGATCGCGGCCTGCGCCCAGGGGAGCCAGGGGTAGGCCTCGCGCGTGAACCGGAAGAGGGACTTGATCTGGGAGAAGAACCCAGGACGCTTCTCGGGTTCAGGAGCACGCTTTGCCATGGAGACCAGCCTACCGAGTCCGAGGGCCTTGCGATGCCGTCGTTCGCGTGCAGCGGAGAGGAGGACCCGTCATCTCTCCTGCACAGCGCGCCGGATCGCCGGATCCCGTCCCGGAGGTGCGGAACGCGATGGCGGGAGGGCGGAGTTCGACTGGGATGGAGCGCATGACAGACGAGCGTGAGAATCCGCCTTCCGAGCAGGCCGTGCTGCCGCAGGCTCATCGCACGATCCGACTCCTCGGCCCCGCGGAAGGACCGCTCGGAGGCGCACTCGTCACCTCGCCGGATGGCCCCGTCGTGCGCCTCGATGCCGAGGGGCTCAGAGGCTGGGCAGGGTGGCGGTACGCGGGGGCGCAGCACGTCGCCGCTCCGGTCGATGTCGTCCGCCGGCCGCGCGGACACGATGTGCTGTTGCCGTGGTGCACGGAGACCCTGGAGAGCTTCCTGGACCGGGCTGCGCGAACGCGTGGCGGGCTGTCGTCGGGCGAGGTCAGCACGGTGGTCGCCAGCATGCTGCGCGGGCTGTCGGAGTTGGGACCGACGCCGGCCGCGGAGATACGGGGGGTGTGGTGGCTCACCGAGAGCGGCCGTCCCGTCTTCGTCCTCGGATCAGGCCAGGAAGCGGCGCCTGCCGTCGTGGCGATCGTCGAGCGCCTGGCTGCGGAGTGCGCCGACAAGGCGCTGGTGAGGATTCTCGTCAGGGTCCTGGAGCGCCTCCGCACGGCCGTCGCGCAGCGTCGGGTGCCGCGACGGCTGCTCGAAGACGGAGAGCGAGAGCTGCTGGAGATCGCGGCGCCGCGCCCGTTGGAGAAGACGACAGACGATCACGAGACGGCGAGTGCGGCCGTCGGCGTGGGCGCGGCGCTGCGACGCGACCGGAGCGAACCTCCCGCCCGCACTCGATCGAGGGAGCGCAGAGCAGCGCGTGACCGTCCGCGCGCCGAGGAGCGGGGAGCGGTCGCCGTCCGCCTCCGTGCCCTCCGAGACCACCTCGCCGACCGGGTACGCACCCTCCGAGGCTCGCGGGGGGCCGCGACCCGCGAGCAGAAGGACCATCGGGGCACACCGCCGCGACGGACGCGGGTCTTCGTCGTCGCCGGAGCCTGCGCGGCCGCCGTGTTCCTCGCGGGTTCGCTCTGGCCCAGCGGAGGAGGCGGTTCCGCGGCGGGGACCCCTGATCGCCGCTCGACGGCCACTGCACGCCCGTCCACGCCGGATCCCGCGGACGAGACCTCGCCGGAGCCCATGGGTTCGTCGGCGCCCTCGGCCAGCGCGGGGGCCGTCCCCCCGCGGATGGATGACCCGTTGGCCGCTCTGCCCGGGGTGATGAGGCAGATCGCGGAGTGCGAGGCCCACGAGGATCCGGTGTGCTCCTCGGCGATGGCGGCCGGGTCGTCGGGGATCACGGCCGTCGTCGCGGAACTGGAGGGCGCGGAGGGCGCTCTGGTGGACCGCTATGGAGACATCGCCGTCGTGGAGCTGTCGTCATCGCCCACGGGCCCGGAATCGGCCGCGGCGTCGACGATGGTCGTGCTGGTGTGGGCAGACGAAAAATGGCTGGTCCGCGACGCGTATCGCGTCGCGGACCAGCCGAAGTGAGGCGAAGCCGCCGGATCAGGCTCCGAGCTGACCGCTGAACTGCGCGGCTTCGAGGCGGGCCTTCACCGCACCGAGGAAGCGTGCCGCGTCGGCACCGTCGATGATGCGGTGGTCGTACGACAGAGCCAGATACACGTAGGAGCGCACCGCGATCGCGTCCGTGCCGCCGACCTTGACCAGACCCGGGCGCTTGACGACCGTGCCGGTGCCGAGGATCGCCGACTGCGGAAGGAACACCACGGGGGTGTCGAACAGCGCGCCGCGCGACCCGGTGTTGGTCAGCGTGAACGTGCCGCCGGCGAGCTCGTCCGGCTTCAGCTTGTTGTCGCGCGTGCGCGCCGCGAGATCGGCGATCTCATGGGCGATCTGGGCGATGTTCTTCGACGCGGCATCGCGGAGGACCGGCGTGAGCAGACCGCGCTCGGTGTCGACCGCGATCGAGACGTTCTCGGAGGCCGGGTAGACGATCTGCTCGCCGTCGACCGTCGCGTTGATGATCGGGAAGGCCTGGAGGGCCTCCGCCGCGGCGAGTGCGAAGAACGGCAGGAAGGAGAGCTTGTCGCCCGTCTTCTCGAGGAACGACGCCTTCACGCTGTCGCGGTACTCGGAGAGAGCGGTGACGTCGACCTCGACCACGGTGGTGAGCTGGGCCGTCTGCTGCATCGACTCGACCGCGCGCTTGGCGAGGACCTTGCGCAGTCGCGACATCGGCTGGGTGGTTCCGCGCAGCGGCGACACCTCGAGCGGAGCCGGAGCGGGGGCCGCGGCCGCAGCGGGTGCTGCGGTGGCGGACTCGGCCGCCTTGAGGACGTCCTCCTTGCGGATGCGGCCTCCCACGCCCGTGCCCTTGACGGTGGCGAGGTCGACACCCTGCTGCGAAGCCAGACGACGCACGAGCGGCGTCACGTACAGGTTGTCGTTCTCGGTCGGCAGCGACAGCTTGGGAGCCTCGGCCTGCGCGGGCGCTGCCGGAGCGGCGGGAGCCGCCGGAGCGGCGGGCGCAGCCGGAGCCTCGGCCTGCGGAGCCGGAGCGGAAGGAGCCTCGGCCTGCGGAGCGGGAGCGGCGGGAGCCTCGGCCTGCGGAGCCGGAGCGGAAGGAGCCTCGGCCTGCGGGGCGGCGGGAGCCTCGGGCTGAGCGGCGGGCGCAGCACCGGAACCGACGCGCGCCAGCACGGCGCCGACCTCGACGGTCTCGTCCTCGCCGGCGACGATCTCCTGCAGCACGCCGGCGACCGGCGACGGGATCTCGGTGTCGACCTTGTCGGTGGAGATCTCGAGGAGCGCCTCGTCGACCTCGACCGAGTCGCCGACCTGCTTGAGCCAGCGGGTGACCGTGCCCTCGGTGACGCTCTCGCCGAGCTCGGGGAGCACGATGTCGGTGGCGTCGCCGGCCGGTGCCGCAGGGGCGGCCTCGGCGGGAGCGGACTCGGCGGGAGCCTGCGGCTCCGCTGCGGGAGCCGCGGCGGGCTCCGGAGCGGCGGGGGCGGCGGCTTCGGCCGGAGCGGCCTCGGCGGCAGCAGGGGCATCGCCGGCAGGGGCCGCGCCGCTGCCGTCACCGATGCGGGCCAGCAGAGCACCGACCTCGACGGTCTCGTCCTCGGCGACGAGGATCTCCTCGATGACGCCGGTGACGGGGGAGGGGATCTCGGTGTCGACCTTGTCGGTCGAGATCTCGAGCAGGCCCTCGTCCGCCTGGACGGTGTCTCCCACCTGCTTGAGCCAGCGGGTGACCGTACCCTCTGTGACGCTCTCACCGAGAGCGGGGAGGACCACGGATGTGCTCATGACTGAGTCTCCTTCAGAAGTTGTATGACGCTTGTCTAGCTTAGTGACTCGGACACCGGTTGGTGCTCAGAGGGCGTGCAGGGGCTTTCCGGCCAGCGCGAGGAAGGCTTCGCCGAGGGCCTCGCTCTGGGTCGGGTGGGCGTGGATGAGCGGCGCGATGTCCTCCGGGTGGGCTTCCCACGCGACCGCGAGCTGCCCCTCGGTGATGAGCTCGCCGACGCGGTCGCCGAGGAGATGTACACCGAGGACCGGACCGTCCTTGAGTCGGACGACCTTGACGAGGCCGCCCGTGCCGATGATCTCGCTCTTCCCGTTCCCCGCGAGGTTGTACTCGTAGGAGTAGACGGCATCGGCACCGTGCGCGGCGACAGCCGCCTCTTCCGTGAGACCGACCGAGGCGACCTCGGGGCTGGAGTAGGTGACCTTCGGGATCTGCACGTCGGGCACGTTCACGGGGGAGAGGCCCGCGATGCGCTCGGCGACCGCGATCCCCTGCTGGAACCCGCGGTGGGCGAGCTGCAGGCCGGGGACGATGTCGCCGACCGCCCACACGCCGGGGACGTCGGTCCGGAGGTCGCCGTCGACCGTCACGAACCCCCGGTCCAGGCGCACGCCGGCCTCCTCGAAGCCCAGGTCGGCGGTGGCGGGGCCGCGGCCGACGGCGACGAGGAGGTAGTCGGCGGTGAGATCCTTGCCGTCCTCCAGGGTGACGGTCACGGACGAGTCGTCCTGCGTGGCGGTCTGGAAGCGCACGCCGAGCGAGTACTGGATGCCACGCCGGCGGAACGCGCGTTCGAGGCCCTTGCTCATCGCGATGTCCTCGTTCGGGACGAGGTGGGGCAGCGCCTCCACGATGGTGACCTCGGCGCCGAAGGAGCGCCATACGCTCGCGAACTCGACGCCGATCACGCCGCCGCCCAGGATGAGCACGCGCTCGGGGATGACGTCCAGGGCGAGTGCCTGCTCGCTGGTCAGGATGCGTCCGCCGATCTCCAGCCCGGGAAGGGAGCGGCTGTACGATCCCGTGGCGAGGATCACGTCGGTGCCGACGTAGACGTCGTCGCCCACGCTGATGCTCCGGTCCGTGTTGAGGCGGCCGAGCCCGGGGACCGTCGTGATCCCGCGCGCCTTCACGAGCCCCTCGAGGCCCTTGTACTTCTTGGCGACGATGCCCTCGCGGTACGTGCGCACACCCGCGGGGTCGATCCCGCCGAACGAGGCCGTGACTCCCACGGAGGAGGCGTCGCGCACGTGGTCCGCCACCTCGGCGGCGTGCAGCAGCGCCTTCGTCGGGATGCACCCGCGGTGGAGGCACGTGCCTCCCACCTTGTCCTTCTCGATCAGTGCGACGGACTTGCCGAGCTCGCTGGCTCGCAGTGCCGCGGCGTACCCGCCGCTGCCGCCGCCCAGGACGACGATGTCGAAGGTGTGGGTTGTCATGGGTGTCATGCCTCCGGGTGGGATGCTGCTTCGGCGAAGGCGATGATCGATCGGACCATCGCCCCCGTGGGGCCCTTCTCGGTGAAGCCGTAGGGGGCGCCGGCGTGTTCACCGGAGCCCGCGATGTCGAGGTGCACCCAGGGGATGCGCGGCGCGTCGTCCGCGTCCGAGGTGCGGCCGACGAAGCGCCGCAGGAAGAGGCCGGCGAACGAGGCGCCGCCCATCCGATCTCCCATGTTGGCGTTGATCATGTCGGCGATCGGGGAGTCCAGCGTCTCCTCCATGTAGGCGGGCAGGGGCATGTGCCACGCCGGCTCCCCCGTGCGCGCGGCGGCGGCGAGGAACTCCGCGACCGTCTCGTCGTCGCCGAAGACGCCGGTGTGGCGGTGGCCGAGCGCGGCGACGATCGCGCCGGTGAGGGTGGCGACGTCGATGATGACGTCGGGATTCTCCCGGCTCGCCGCGACGAGCCCGTCGGCGAGGACGAGACGCCCCTCGGCGTCGGTGTTCAGCACCTCGACGGTGGTGCCGTCGAGGATGCGGATGACGTCGCCGGGGCGCAGGGCACGGCCGGAGGGCATGTTGTCGGTGATGCAGAGCCACGCCGTCACATGCACGGGGAGGCGGAGGGCCGCGATGGCGCGGAGAGCGGCGAGGGAGGTCGCGGCGCCCGCCATGTCGAACTTCATGCCGACCATCGACGCGGCCGGCTTCAGGGAGAGCCCACCGGTGTCGAACGTGATCCCCTTGCCGACGAGGGCGATGTGGCGCTGCGCGTCCGCCGGTGCGTAGTCGAGGCGGACGAGGCGCGGCGGCCGGTCGGATCCCTGGCCGACGCCGAGGATGCCGCCGAAGCCCTGCGCGGCGAGGTCGTCCTCGTCGAGGATCTCCACGGTGACGTCGAGGTCCGCGACGCTGTCCGCGGCGCTCTGCGCCAGCTGCGCAGGACTCTGCCACTCGGCGGGCACGTTCACGAGGTCCTTGATGAGGGCGACGGCCTCACCCGTGGCCTGGGCGCGCGCGACGGTCGCGTCGTCGAGCGGGGCGTGGACGACCACCGCCGTCGCCCGCTTCTTCCGGCCGTTCTCGGCGCGGTAGTCGTCGAAGCGGTAGCCGCCGAGGACGGCGCCCTCCGCGGCCGCGGCGGCGTGCTCCTCGAGACCGGCGGCGAGGCCCAGCGCGACGGTGTCGAAGCCGGTCAGCGCGCGCAGGGCGGAGCCCGCGGCGCTGCGCACGGACGCGTCGTCGACGGTGGAACCGACGCCGACGACGGCGAACGGGAGGGTCGTCAGCTCCGGTGCGTACACCCGCGCGAAGGCACCGGCGGCGCCGGTGAAGCCGATGCCCGCCAGGACGTCGGCGAGGCCGGGGTGAGCCGCCAGCGACTCGGCCGACTCGGAGAGATCGGGGACGACGAGCACTGCGGCATCGGCAGCGCTTCCGGGGAACTGATCGGTGGTGTGCGAGAGCACGGGAAGCGTCATGCTCTCCATCCTAGGATCTCCGCACCGAGGTCGTCGGTCCGGCGGCCGGGGTGTGTTCGCTCTCAGCGAGACACGTCAGAGCCCGGCTCCGGGTGCGGCTCGTAGCATGGAGACATGCCCTTCTCCGGAGAGATCCACGAACGCGTCGCGAACGCCCCCGCGGTGCCCCACGGCCTGCCTCTCGTGATGCTGCTCACCGGTTTCACCGACGCAGGCAGTGCGGTGTCCGGGCTCATCGATCACCTGCGGGAGACGACGTCGCCGCAGCCGCTCGCGATCTTCGACAACGATGTGCTCCTCGACTACCGCGCGCGCCGCCCGGTCATCTCGTTCGACCAGGACCACCTCGCCGAGTTCCGCCCGCCCCGCCTCGAGCTCTCCCTCGCCACGGATGCGTTGGGACGCCCGTTCCTGCTGCTCACGGGGTATGAGCCCGACTTCGCGTGGAACGCCTTCGCGGAGACCGTTCTGGATCTCGCTGCGGAGTTCGAGGCCTCGGGACTGCACTGGGTGCACTCGATCGCGATGCCCGTGCCGCACACGCGACCCATCGGGACGACGGTGAGCGGGAACCGGCGCGACCTCGTGGTGTCGCACTCCGTGTGGCGTCCGCGCACGCAGGTCCCGGCGACCGCGGGTCACCTGCTCGAGTACCGGTTCGCGGAGCGCGGGGAGCGTGTCGTCGGCTTCGTCCTCCTCGTGCCGCACTACCTCGCCGAGACCGAGAACCCGGAAGCGGTCAGCGCCGCGGCGGAGAAGCTCATGGCGTCGACCGGTCTCGTGCTCATGCTGGATGCGGTGCAGGAGCGGCGTGCGGACTACATCGCGCGCGTGGACGAGCAGGTCGCCGCGAACGAGGAACTCCAGCAGATGGTGCACAACCTCGAGCGGCGCTACGACGCCTACATGGCCGGACGTGACCCCGAGGACGACTCGTACGACGAGGGCGGATTCAGCGAACGCGACCTGCCCAGCGCCGATGAACTCGCGGCCGAACTCGAGCGCTATCTCGCCTCGCGTCCGTCCGGCGACGAGGACAAGCCGGGGCGCGGCTGAATCCGTCCGCACGGATCGGGCGCGAATGCGTCCTCATCGCCATACGTGTGCGATACTAGGAGTCCGACCCGTTGTCAATCAGTGTTTTCGAGCACTGGACTTGACAAGGGTCTTACTAGTGTCCGAAATGTCCCGGGGTCTCCCAGCGGCCCCGTGAAAGGCGAAACGTGACTCCTGCCACGACGAAGAACACGCGGACGAAGAAGGCCGATCAGATCACCGCGGATCCCGAGGTCGAGGACGTCGAAGCGACCAAAGCGGCTCCCGCGCCCAAGCGCGCCGCGGCCAAGCGCGCCCCCGCGAAGAAGAAGAAGTCGGACGACGTCGTCGAAGAAGACGATGCCGCTGCGGCCGAGGGCTCCGAAGACGCCGCGGGCGACGAGGACGAGGACGACGCGAAGCCGACCTTCACCGAGCCGCTGCCGACCGGTGCGATCGTCATCTCCTCCAAGGACGACGAAGAGGTCCCGGTCTACTCGACCCAGATCACCGGCGCGACCGCCGACCCGGTCAAGGACTACCTGAAGCAGATCGGAAAGGTCGCGCTGCTGAACGCGGCCGAAGAGGTCGAGCTCGCGATGCGCATCGAAGCGGGTCTGTTCGCGGAGGAGAAGCTCTCCGCGATGTCTCCCGCCGAGAAGACGAGCCAGCTCGGACTCGACCTGCAGTGGGTCGCCCGCGACGGTCAGCGCGCGAAGAGCCACCTCCTCGGCGCGAACCTCCGCCTCGTCGTCTCCCTCGCCAAGCGCTACACGGGTCGCGGCATGCAGTTCCTGGATCTGATCCAGGAGGGCAACCTCGGCCTCATCCGCGCGGTCGAGAAGTTCGACTACACCAAGGGCTTCAAGTTCTCGACCTACGCCACCTGGTGGATCCGTCAGGCCATCACCCGCGCCATGGCCGACCAGGCCCGCACGATCCGCATCCCGGTGCACATGGTCGAGGTCATCAACAAGCTCGCCCGCGTGCAGCGGCAGATGCTGCAGGACCTCGGTCGCGAACCCACTCCGGAAGAGCTGAGCCGCGAGCTCGACATGACGCCGGAGAAGGTCGTGGAGGTGCAGAAGTACGGCCGCGAGCCGATCTCGCTGCACACCCCGCTCGGCGAGGACGGCGACAGCGAGTTCGGTGACCTCATCGAGGACACCGAGGCCGTGGTCCCGGCCGACGCCGTGGGCTTCACGATGCTGCAGCGTCAGCTCGAGCAGCTCCTCGACTCGCTCTCCGAGCGCGAGGCCGGCGTGATCCGGATGCGCTTCGGCCTGGGCGACGGTCAGCCGAAGACGCTCGACCAGATCGGTGACACGTTCGGCGTGACGCGTGAGCGCATCCGCCAGATCGAGTCGAAGACGATGGCCAAGCTGCGCCACCCGAGCCGGTCGCAGTCGCTGCGGGACTACCTCGAGTGATGCAGGCGAACGAGGGCAAGGCGCTCGAGACGAGCGTCGACGGAAAGAGCTACGCGCGGATCCCGCTGCGCACCCGTGTCGTGATGCCGGACGACGATCTCGACGCCATCATCACGGAGTACGCGAAGGCCGCCGTCCAGCCGGGCGACCTGCTCTTCGTGACCGAGAAGATCGTCGCGATCACGCAGGGCCGGTCCTACCGCCTCGACGAGATCAAGCCGCGCAAGCTCGCGCTGTTCCTGTCGAAGTACGTCACCCGCACGCCGTACGGCATCGGTCTCGGCATGCCGGAGACGATGGAGATGGCATTGCGCGAGTGCGGCACGCCGCGCATCCTCTTCGCGGCGGCCGTCTCGGCGGTCACCAAGGCGTTCGGGCGCAAGGGCGACTTCTACCGCATCGCGGGGGACAAGGCCCGCGCGATCGACGGACCGACGAAGCACACCATCCCGCCGTACAACGAGGCTGTGGTGCTCGGGCCGAAGGACCCGGACCGGGTTGCGGCGCACCTGAAGACGCTGATCGGCGGCCAGGCCGAGGTGGCCGTGGTCGACATCAACGATCTCGGCGGCAACATCCTCGGCTCCACCCTGGACAAGGCGGGGGAGCTGCGGCTGGTGAAGATCCTCGGGGACAACCCGCTCGGCCAGGGCCTCGAGTCCACCCCGCTCGGCATCGTCCGCGCGGTCTGAGCAGGGCGAACCACCCCTTTACGAACGAACCGGCCCCTTGCGTGCACACGCAAGGGGCCGGTTCGTTCGAAGGGTGCGCCTGCTGAGGGTCAGAAGCCGATGACCTCGCGATACCGCGGCTTGTGTCCGGTCCGGATACCGGTGACGCTGGGCTTGTTCTCGTAGACGCCCGCACCCCAGTTGCCCTCGACGAGGACGGGGCCGTCCGGGGTCACCACGACATCCCACCCGACGTACTGCACCTGCGGGACGACCCGGGCGACCTGATCGATGAACGCGCGCACCTCGTCCATGTAGGGCAGCTGGAAGTCGGCGATGCGGAACCCGGAGTCCGGGTGCGTCTCGTGGACGTGGCCGTGCGAGTCGTAGCCGGCCCCGACCGCGTGCCCGTTCTCGTCGAGCATCGTGTAGAAGCCGCCGAAGGTCATCTGGTCGCTCACCGCGCCGCGGCCGAACTTCTGCGCCATCGCCAGGATGTGCGCCTTCTCGCCGTCGAAGAACGCGGTGATGCGCGTGGTGTTCACAGTCCCGGGGCACACGGCCGCCAGGTCGTCGTGCTGACGGATGACCTCTTCGATCAGCAGCTCGCCGCGATCGAGGAGGCCGCGGTGGAACTCGGTCCAGTCCGTGATGTCGGCCGCGTGATACCGGTGCACGCCGGTTCCGGCCTGGCCGACCGGCTCCTTCGTGACGATCGTGCCGAGGCGCTCCGTCAGGGCACGGACCTCGTCGGCGTTCCCCTCCTCGACCACCATCCACTCCCGGTGGAGGTGCGCGGAGAACTTGCGGTTGAACTCGATCTTGTCCTGGAAGATCCAGCGGAAGTCGGGGTGGTCGTACTTCTGCGAGAGCTGGTTGGACACCGGGTGCGTCATGTACGTCTCGCGCTCAGCGCGGTTCAGCATCGCGAAGTCGTAGTCGATGTAGTCCTGAAAGCCGACGTTGTGACGGGCCGCCGACCACAGCATGTCCGCGACGATCGTGGGCACGGGCCGGTGGTGCTGGGCCGAGGCCTCCCTGGCCCGTTCGAACACCGAACCGACGTCGATGCGGCGGGCACGGCCGAGGAGGTAGCGGATGCGGGGCGCGAGAGAAAGACGAGACATGGAGCTCCGGGTCTAGGGATCGACGTCCCAGTCTACGCGGGGAGCCCCCAGGGTCCTGGGAGCGCGGAAGCTAGGCTGGACCACGTGTGTGACACGAGTTCGAGTGCGCTTCCGCAGGCGATGATCTCGCGTTCGGCCCTCGCTGCCGGCGCGTCCGCGGCGATCCGGGCGGGGGGGCGCAGAGCCGACCTCCGGCGCGATGCGTGGGGACATGGACTGCTCGCCGTCGCTCAGGCGGTGACCGCCGCGGGGGCGGAGGAGGTGCTCGTGGACTCTCCCGGAGAGGTCGAGGCGCTCCGGCTCGAAGGCATCACCGCCACCACCACCGGAACGCCGGACCTCGATCCCGGTCTCCTCTACGGGCTGCCGTCCGCACAGGGACTCCCGGCGACGCCTCCGGTCATGCGCCTGGTCGGCCGGGTCATGTCCACCAAGCGTCTCCGGGCAGGGGAGGCCGTCTCCTACGGCTACACCTTCCGTGCGGCGGAGGACACCGTCGTCGCGCTCGTGACGGGCGGCTACGCCCAGGGCGTCGTCCGAAGCCTCGGCAATCAGGTCGACGTGGAGATCGACGGTGCGCTTCGTCCCATCGTCGGACGTGTCGCGATGGACGTCTGCGTCATCGATCTCCAGGGCACCGCGGCGGACGTGGGCGACGCGGTGACCTTCTTCGGCGGTTCTGGGCCCGGGTCCGGCGCCATCGCACGTTGGGCGACGCTCACCGGGATGACTCCGGCAGAGCTCGTCGCCGTCCCCGGGGCGCACGCCGTGCGCGGATGGGAGGCATGATGGGTGGCCCGATGCGCCCCGAACTGCGTCTGGACAGCGCCGTGTTCCGCACGAACATCCAGGCGGTCCGCGACCGCCTGGGCGACTCCGCGCTGATGCTGGTCCTCAAGGACGACGCCTACGGCCACGGGCTCCGCTGGGCGGTCGAGACGGCTCTCGAGGCCGGAGTGACATCTTTCGGCAGCTACGACGTGCGCGGGGGCGTCGAGGTCCGGCGTATCGCGGGCGGCGAGGTGACGGTGTTCGCCTGGGCGACCTCGACCGATGAGGAGATCGACGAGGCGCTCCTGCAGGACATCGAGCTCGGCGTCGGCACGGTCGAATACCTCCGACGGATCATCGCCCGGGCGGAGGTCCTCGGTGCGCGCGCCCGGGTGCACCTCAAGATCGACACCGGGCTGCACCGCAACGGCGTGCGGCCGGAGGATTGGGAAGGCGCGGTCGCCGAAGCTCGGGAGGCGGAACGGTCCGGTGCCCTCGCCCTCGTCGGGGTCTGGAGCCATATCGCCGAGGCGAGCGACGCCGAGGACGACGCGGCACAGGCCGTGTTCCTCGACGCCGTCCGACTGGTCGGCCTCTCCGGGCCGCGACCGGCGTCCCTGCACCTCACGGCCTCGGCGGCGTCCTGGTGGCGACCCGAGCTGCGCGGCACCGTATCGCGCGTCGGCGCGTTCTGCTACGGCATCCGCTCGGCGGACGGCCCGGATCTCGACGGCGTGCGCCCTGCGGCCCGTCTCGTCGCCCCGGTCGTGCGGGTGGAGGGCGAGAGGGCGATCGTCGCCGTCGGGAGTCTGGACGGTGTCCCCTCCACGCTGACCGGGATGACGGTGGGCACCCCCGCCGGCTCGCGTGCGGTCTCGACCATCGATGTCGCCACCATGACCGTCGAGGGTTGGCCCGGGATGGCGGTCGGCGACGAGGTGACGATCTTCGGCCCCGGCGCCCAGGGGGAGGAGACAGCAACGACCCTCGCCGAGCGGATCGATACAGTGGGCGAGGAGATCCTCACCCGCCTCGGTCCGCGGATTCGGCGGAGGGTCGTGGACTGAACCGGCGCGGCCGGGTCAGACGCTGATCAGACCGTCTCGATGAGACGAGCGGTCTCGTCGTGCCAGCTCGTGGCCACGCTGCGCAGCTTCTCTTCGTACTTGCGGCCGTGGTGGGCGCAGAAGAGCAGCTCGGAACCGTTGACCTCGGCGGCGATGTAGGCCTGCGCTCCACACGAGTCGCAGCGGTCCATCGCGGTCAGGCGGTACTCGACAGCGGAGGTCTCACGTTCGGTCGTTGCATTCATCTCGGGGCCTCCTCGGGTGTCGGCGTCCTTGTTGGTCGTGCTCAATACAACCACGCTGCACCTGGGGGCATGCCCGGTCGACGGCGTGTTTCGCTCAGCGCGTACGCGCGCACCCGCGAAGGCGGCCCTGCGGGGAGTGTCGGCAGAGCGCGGGAGGCGCGCGCGAATAGACTCGGAGATTGTGAATGCCGAGTACTCCGCCCATCATCTCCAGGTGCTCGAAGGACTCGAAGCGGTCCGCAAGCGCCCCGGCATGTACATCGGCTCGAACGGTTCGCCCGGGCTCATGCACTGCCTCTGGGAGATCATCGACAACTCCGTCGACGAGGCCGTCGCCGGCAATGGCTCCCGGATCGACGTCATCCTCCACGACGACGGCAGCGTCGAGGTGCACGACCGCGGTCGCGGCATCCCCGTCGACGTCGAGCCCCGGACCGGTCTGACCGGTGTCGAGGTCGTCTACACCAAGCTGCACGCCGGAGGGAAGTTCGGCGGCGGCTCCTACGCCGCGTCGGGCGGTCTCCACGGCGTGGGCGCCTCGGTGGTGAACGCGCTCTCCGAGCGCCTCGACGTCGAGGTCGACCGCGGCGGCAGGACCTACGCGATGTCCTTCCACCGCGGCGAGCCCGGTATCTTCCACGACTCGGGGGAGAAGCGGCCCGATGCGCCCTTCACCCCGTTCGAGGAGAACAGCGAGCTGCGGGTCGTGGGGAAGGCTCCGCGCGGGGTCACCGGCACCCGCGTGCGCTACTGGGCGGATCGTCAGATCTTCACCAAGGACGCCGCGTTCCAGCTCGCCGAGCTCGAGACGCGGGCGCGACAGACGGCGTTCCTGGTCCCCGGGCTCGAGATCGTGGTGCGCGACGAGCGCGCCGCGAGCGCCGTGGTGGGCGAGGACGGCACCCCGACCGGCCCCGTGGAGACCTCGTACCTCTACGAGGGCGGCATCTCCGAGTTCGTGGAGTACCTGGCGGTCGACCCGCCGGTGACCGACACCTGGCGCATCCAGGGCGAGGGCACGTTCACCGAGACCGTCCCGGTCCTGCAGCCCGACGGGCACATGGTGGCGACCGAGGTCGAGCGCGTGTGCGCGGTCGACATCGCCCTGCGCTGGGGCACGGGCTACGACACCCGTATCCGCTCCTTCGTCAACATCATCTCCACGCCCAAGGGCGGCACCCATCAGCAGGGCTTCGAACAGGAGCTGCTGAAGGTCCTGCGCAGTCAGGTCGAGCAGAACGCCCGCCGGCTCAAGGTCGGCAACGACAAGCTGGAGAAGGACGACGTCCTCGCCGGCCTCACTGCGGTGCTCACGGTCAACGTGCCGGAGCCGCAGTTCGAGGGGCAGACGAAGGAGGTGCTCGGCACGCCCGCCGTGCGCCAGATCGTGGCCCAGGTGATGCGGAAGGACCTCCAGCAGCGGTTCACCTCCACCAAGCGCGACGACAAGAGCCAGGCCACGCAGCTGCTCGACAAGATCGTCTCCGAGATGAAGGCCCGCGTGTCGGCACGAGCGCACAAGGAGACGCAGCGCCGGAAGAACGCGCTCGAGTCCTCGACCCTGCCGACCAAGCTCGTCGACTGCCGGACGAACGACGTGGAGCGCAGCGAGCTCTTCATCGTCGAGGGCGACTCGGCCCTCGGCACGGCCAAGAACGCGCGCAACAGCGAGTTCCAGGCGCTGCTGCCGATCCGCGGGAAGATCCTCAACGTGCAGAAGGCCTCGGTCGGCGACATGCTGTCCAACGCCGAATGCGCGTCGATCATCCAGGTGATCGGGGCCGGCTCCGGTCGGACCTTCGACATCGACGCCGCGCGCTACGGGAAGATCATCCTCATGAGCGACGCCGACGTCGACGGCGCGCACATCCGCACCCTCCTGCTCACGCTGTTCTTCCGCTACATGCGGCCCCTCATCGAGCACGGGCGGGTCTTCGCGGCGGTGCCGCCGCTGCACCGGATCATCGTCGTCAACCCGGGATCGAAGCCGAACGAGACCATCTACACGTACAGCGAGCAGGAGCTGCACGCGCTCCTCGCCAAGCTCCGCAAGGCCGGCAAGCGCTGGCACGAGCCGATCCAGCGCTACAAGGGTCTCGGCGAGATGGACGCGGAGCAGCTCGCGAACACGACGATGGACCGCTCCGGTCGTCTGCTCCGCCGTGTGCGGATGGAGGACGCGGAGGCGGCGGGCCGTGTCTTCGAACTGCTCATGGGCAACGAGGTCGCTCCGCGACGCGAGTTCATCATCGACTCCGCCGACCAGCTCTCGCGCGAGTCCATCGACGCCTGACGGTCACCGCGACGAAGAAGGGGACTCGGCGACGCCGAGTCCCCTTCTTCGTGGAACGGATCAGACGAGGGTGCGGCCGATGCTGCCGATCACGCCGTCGATCGGCTGGCCGGAGGCGTCGCGGCGTGCCCCGGCGTCCGGCAGCTTGCGCACGGCGCCGGTGGGGTCGACCGCGAGCGGCGGGTGGGGACCGACCCAGGCGACGGTGAGACGATCCTCGCCCTTGAGGAAGGCGTGGGCGCGGACGCCGCCGGTCGCACGTCCCTTGGCCGGGTACTCCGTGAACGCCGAGACCTTCGCGCGGCCCGGATCGGTTCCGGGCAGGATGCTCTCCGCGCCCGAGACCGTGGCGACCACGGCCTCGGTGTCGGGGGCGACGGCGCCGAAGAAGAGGACCGTGGCGCCGGAGCCGAGCTTGATGCCCGCCATGCCACCTGCGGGCGCCCCCTGGGGGCGGACCGTCGAGGCCGAGAACCGGAGGAGCTGGGCGTCGGTGGTAAGGAACACGAGATCGGCGTCATCCGCAGCGTCGGCTGCACCGACCACGGCGTCGCCGGCCTTGAGGCCGATGACCTCGAGGTCGGGGCGCACCGGGAGGGTCGACGGCACGATCCGCTTCACGATGCCCTGAGCGGTGCCGAGGGCGATCGGGGTCTCGCTGTCGAAACGGACGAACCCGAGGATGCGCTCGCCCTTGGTCGTGATCCCCAGGTAGTCGCGCAGCGGGGTCCCCGCGGCGAGCTGCACGGAGGTGCCGGGCACGGAAGGCAGGTCGACGGGGGAGAAGCGGACGACGCGCCCGGTGCTCGTGAGGGCACCGACCTCACCGCGGACCGTCGTCTCGACGGTCGCGAGGATGGCGTCGTGCTTGCTGCGCCGGGCAGGAGCCGTGAGCTCCTGGCCTTCGCCGAGGTCCACGCGAACGGCGCGGCCCGTGGTCGAGAGGACGACGGTGGTCGGCGCGTCGGCGATCTGCAGATCCACCGCGCCCTTCGTCGCGCGGGGCTTCGGCGGGGCGGCGTTCATCAGCAGCGTGCGGCGCGGCGTGCCGTAGGCCTCGGCCACGGCGTCCAGCTCCTGGGCGACGGCCGCGCGCAGCAGCGCCGGGCTGGCGAGCAGCTCGCGCAGCGACGCGATCTCCGCGAGGAGGGCGTCCCGCTCCGCTTCGAGCTCGATGCGGGAGAACTTCGTCAGGCGGCGCAGACGCAGCTCGAGGATGTACTCGGCCTGCGGCTCGCTGAGGTCGAACACGGAGCGGAGCCGGGTGCGGGCCTGCTCAGTGTCGTCCGAGGACCGGATGACCTGGATGACCTCGTCGATGTCGAGGATCGCGATGAGCAGACCCTCCACCAGGTGCAGGCGCTCCTCCCGGCGGGCGAGACGATAGCGGCTGCGGCGGGTGATGACCTCGATGCGGTGGCCGACGTAGACGCTGAGCATCTCCTTGAGCCCGAGCGTGCGGGGCTGGCCGTCGACGAGGGCGACGTTGTTGATGCTGAAGGAGTCCTCGAGCGGCGTGAGCCGGTACAGCTGCTCCAGCACGGCGTTCGGGTCGAATCCGGTCTTGATCCCGATGGCGACGCGGAGACCGTGGTTGCGGTCGGTGAGGTCGGTGACGTCGCTGATGCCCTGGAGCTTCTTCGCCTGCACCGCGTCGCGGATCTTCTCGATCAGACGTTCCGGGCCGACCATGTACGGCAGCTCCGAGACGATGATGCCCGTGCGGCGGGGGCCGAGCGGCTCGATCGACGTGCGTCCGCGGACCTTGAGGGCGCCGCGACCGGTCGTGTAGGCGTCCTTCACGCCGTCGAGCCCCATGAGGATCCCGCCCGAGGGGAAGTCGGGGCCCGGGACGTACTCCATGAGGTCCTCGGTGGTGGCGTCCGGGTTCTCGAGCAGGTGGGTCGCCGCGGCGACGACCTCGATGAGGTTGTGCGGCGCCATGTTGGTCGCCATGCCCACGGCGATGCCGCTGGCGCCGTTGACGAGCAGGTTCGGGAAGGCCGCAGGCAGCACGGCGGGCTGCTGGAACTGGCCGTCGTAGTTCGGGATGAAGTCGACGACGTCCTCGTCGAGGTTCTCGGTGAGCGACAGGGCGGGGGCGGCGAGACGCGCCTCGGTGTACCGTGCGGCGGCGGGCCCGTCGTCCAGGGAGCCGAAGTTGCCGTGGCCGTCGACCAGCGGCACCCGGAGGGCCCACTCCTGCGCAAGACGGACGAGTGCGTCGTAGATCGCCGAGTCGCCGTGGGGGTGCAGCTTCCCCATGACCTCGCCCACCACGCGGGCGCTCTTCACGTGACCGCGGTCAGGACGCAGCCCCATCTCCGCCATCTGGAACAGGATCCGTCGCTGCACCGGCTTGAGGCCGTCTCTGGCGTCGGGGAGTGCGCGCGAGTAGATGACGGAGTAGGCGTATTCCAGGAACGAGCCCTGCATCTCGTGGGAGAGATCGATGTCCTGGATGCGTTCCTCGACAGGCTCGGGCGGCGGGGTTTTCGGCATGGACTTCCTGAGGGCGTACGGGAGCCTGTGTCAGACTGGCTCGGATGTCCTTCATGCTACCGTCCGCGCCGCCGGGCGCCCGGAGCGTCGTCGGGGTGGCGGACGACCTGTGCGCCGCTCTCCGCGGCGGATCCGCGACGCTGCCGCGCGCCGAGTCGGCCGTGCTCGTCGTGATCGACGGGCTCGGCGCGATCAGCCTCCGCGGGCACGCGGGCCATGCGCGCGCGCTCACCGCGACGATGACGAAGAAGGACATCGCGCAGACGGTGTTCCCGACGACGACCGCCGCCGCCCTGACGAGCCTCACCACCGGCGTGTGGCCGGGGGAGCACGGTCTCGTCGGGTACCGCGTGCGGGACCCGGAGCGGGATGTCCTGGTCAATCAGCTCAGCGGGTGGGAGACGGACGGCCTGGACCCGCTGACCTGGCAGGCGGCTCCCACGGTCTTCGAGCGTGCGGCGGCGACCGGACGGCCGACCTTCGCCGTGGGGCTCGCGGCCTACGCGCACAGCGGCTTCACCCGGGCGACCCTGCGGGGCGCGACGTTCGTCCCCGCGGCGACGCCGGAGGAGCGGGTCGAGACCGCCTACACGCTGGCCGAGGAGAATCCGGGATCGCTGGTGTACTGCTACCTCCCCGAGGTCGACAAGGCCGGGCACAAGCACGGCGTGGCCTCCGCCGAGTGGGTCGCCGCACTGGAACGGATCGACGGTGCGCTGTCGATCCGCGTCCCCCCGCGGGTGGGCGTGGTCGTGACGTCGGACCACGGGATGGTCGACGTGCCGTTCCACCGACAGGTGGTGCTCGAGGAGGAGCATCTCGTCGGGATCCGGCACGTCGGCGGCGAGCCCCGCATGCTGCACCTCTACCGTGAGCCGGACGCCGACGTCGCTCTGGTGACCACGCGCCTTCGCGGCGACCTCGAGGGCGCGGCCGATGTCGTCACCCGTGAGGACGCGGTGGAGGCCGGGCTCTTCGGCCCCGTCGTGCGAGACGAGGCCCTCGATCGCATCGGCGACGTGCTGGTCATCGCCACGGGAGTCCGGGCGCTCTACGACGGCACGGCCGACGACCAGCGCAATCGCGGCATGGTGGGGCAGCACGGAGCGCTCACGCCGGAAGAGACGCGGGTCCCCTTCCTGCGGTTCGGGTCGTTCGCCTCCTGAGGCGCGACCCGGGACCGATCACTCGTCGGTCCGTGCTCCGAAGACGATCTCGTCCCACGACGGCATGGCGTTCCGGCGTCGTCGGCGTCCGTTGCCGTCGGCGTCCCCGGATGCCGGCTGGCGGGGTGCGGGTTCCGGGGCCTCGGGCTCGTCGTCCGGCTCCTCCAGCGCGGCGAACAGGGCGATCGGGTCGGACTCGTCCCGGCTCTCCTCGACCTCGTGCTCGACCGGCGACGGCTCCCGCTGGCCGCGACGACGGCGCAGGGCCTCGAGGAGGTCGGCGGTCTCCGGGCTCGTCGAGGCGGAGTCGGGAGCACGGTTGATCGCGGCGTCCTGGACCGCCGGTGCCGAGCGCTCGGGCTGTGCCGGCTCTTCGGCCTCCGTGGCGGGGGCGGGAACGAGGCGCGGGCCGAAGGCGCCCGAGTCGAAGCGGCTGTCGTCCTTGTACGGCGAGGCGGCGCGGTCGGCCTCCACAGCGCGGAGCCGGGGGATCAGACCCTCCGGCAGCGAGCCCTGACGCGAGAGCTGCGTGGCGTCGGCGTTCAGCGGCGAAAGCGCGCTGCGGCGCGGGTCGAAGCTCCAGCGGGCGTCGTGCTCGACGTCGTTGGCGGAGAACTCCAGCTTGATGATCCAGCCGGATTCCTCCTTCCAGCTCGCCCAGCGCTCGGAGGACGCGGCCACCTCGGCGAGCTTGGCGCGCACGGCGGCGCCGAAGGTCGGCTGCGCATCGGGCTCGACTTCGCTGCCGATGAGGACGGGCACAGCGAGCGCCTGACCGATGATGTGCTCACGCTCCGCGAGGACGGGCCCCTCGAAGCGCGCGACGTCGTCGACACTGATCCCGAGCAGTTCGGCCACCTCCGCGGCGGTGAGACCGGCGCGGATCTGCGCCTGGATGTCCCGCGGACTCGCGGCGAGCTTCTGTGCCGCAGGCTCGGCCTGGCGGGTCGCGCGGCGGATCTCCCGCTGCAGCACGGCGTCGATGGGCAGCGCGAACCGCTCGCCCGCCTCGGTCGCGAGGACGAGCACTCCTGCTTCTGTGCCGACGATGGTGACGTTTTCCATGCGAATGCCCCTCTGATGGGTGTGCGTTCATGGTGTCACGGGAGACGCGTCGGGACAGGGAATACGGCGGGCGTGCCGTGAGTTTGCCCTGTCGCATGGGAGGGCATTTGCGAAACGCCCGCCGGTCATGCAAACTATGGCCGCCGATTACCCGACGGCGCACCCGCCCACTCGCACCATGAAAGTGGAGATTCACCGCATGGCAACCGATTACGACGCTCCCCGAAAGAGTGAAGACGACTCCGAGTCGATCGAAGCCCTCAAGGAGCGTGTGCCGGACAAGCTGTCCGGCACGACCGGAGACGAGGACTCCGACAACCCGTCGAACTTCGATCTCCCGGGCGCGGACCTCTCCGACCTCGAGCTGGATGTCGTCGTGCTGCCCGCGCAGCAGGACGAGTTCACCTGCATGAGCTGCTTCCTCGTGAAGCACCGCTCGCAGCTCGACCACGAGGGACCCGATGGCCCCATCTGCAAGGAGTGCGCTGCCTGAGCAGCCCTCCGAGCGACGCCCCACGCGCCCCCGACCATCCCGGTCAGGGGCGCGCTGTCGTCTGCGGGGGATTCAGGCCTGAGCCGCGCGGAGGACGGCGGCGAGACGATCCGGGGTGCGGGTCGAGACGGTCCAGGCGATCACCGGATCGGCCTCGTCGATGTTGGGGATCACGACCACCCCGTCGATGCCGCCGCGGATGAGATGCCATCCGCGCGCCGGGAGCTCCGTGCCCCGGGCGGCGCGCGCCTCGGGGCCGGTCAGGGCCACGGGGTCGCCGAGGTGGCGCACGTCGATGTGAGCGCGTCCGGCGCGGAAGACGCCGTCCTGCACCGACACCACCGGAGCCAGCGCGATGGCAGCCACCACGAGCAGCGCCGACACCGCTCCGCCGAGCAGCAGCGCGAAGGTCGAGCCGACCGGCACGAAGATCAGGGACACCATGGGGCCCGCCAGGGCGATGGTGACCAGCAGCCACAGGCTGGGGGCCAGTCGTTCGTGGTAGCGGGGACGTGCGTCCGTTGCGGGGTTCTGCATTAGCCTCATGGGGTGACCGATTCCGTTGATGTCCCCATTATCGCCGCAGTGGTCCCCGGCTACGCGCATCCGGGCGACGCCGGAGCCGATCTCGTCGCCGCCGAGGCCGTGCGGCTGGAGCCGGGGGAGCGGGCTCTCGTGCCCACGGGCGTGCGCATCGCGCTGCCCGACGGCTATGCGGCCTTCGTGGTGCCCCGCAGCGGTCTCGCGGCGAAGCACGGCATCTCGATCGTGAACTCTCCCGGCACCGTCGACGCCGGCTACCGGGGTGAGATCAAGGTCAGTCTGATCAACACGGACATCCACAGCGCGTACGATGTCGCCGTCGGCGATCGCATCGCACAGCTCATCGTGATGCCCGTCACCCGTGCCCGGTTCCTCCCGGTCGACGAGCTGCCGGACAGCGTCCGCGGCGCCGGCGGATTCGGCTCGACCGGCTACCAGGCACAGATCCCCGAGAACGAAGCAGGACAGGCGAAATGACCGACAGCAACGAGACTCCCTCCAAGTCGGCGCCGGATAACCGCGCCACCGAAGGCCCGTTCGACGACTCCGAGGCGAACCCCGTCCGCCCGTACATCGACCTCGGCGGGATCAAGATCCTGCCGCGCGAGGGCCTGAACCTGCGGCTCGAGGTGGAGGAGCAGAGCAAGCGCATCGTGGCGGTCGGGCTCGACTACGCCGAGTCCTCGCTCCAGGTGCAGCCGTTCGCGGCTCCCCGCAGCGGTGGTCTCTGGGACGAGACGCGGGTGCAGCTCCGCGACCAGGTGAAGGCGCAGGGCGGTCGCGTCGAGGAGCGGGAGGGGCCGCTCGGCAAGGAGCTCCTCGCCGAGGTCCCCGCGACGGCCAGCGAGGGCTCCGGCCTGCGTCTGGCGCGCTTCATCGGCATCGACGGTCCGCGCTGGTTCCTCCGCGGCGTGATCGGCGGTGCGGCGGCGTCCGACCCCGAGGCCGCGGCGAAGGTCGAAGACCTCTTCCGCTCGATCGTGGTCGTGCGCGGGGGAGCACCCATGCCGCCGCGCGACCTCATTCCCCTGAAGATGCCGGCGACGCCGGGCTCCGCGTGACGACGCCGGACGCCGAGGAGCCGCGCACGCAGAGCGCGTCGGAGATCCTCGGAGCAGCGCTCGGGGGTGCGGCGCGCAAGGCGGGACTCGACCCGGCGGAGAGCGCGAGCACGCACAAGGTCGTCTGGTCGGCCATGGGCGGCTGGCGCGGGATCCTGGAATCGGTGCTGCCGAGCCTCGCGTTCGTCATCCTGTTCACCCTCCGCCCGGAGCCTCTGCTGCTGCCACTCGGGGTGTCGGTCGGTCTGGCCGCCGTGTTCACCGTCGTGCGTCTGGTGCAGAAGTCGCCGCCGTCGGCCGCCCTCGGCGGACTGATCGCGGCCGTGGCCGCCGCCGGGCTGGCGCTGTGGACGGGGCGCGGCGAGGACAACTTCGTCCCCGGCCTCATCACGAACGCGGTCTACGGCTCGGCGATCCTCGTCTCGGCCCTCATCGGCTGGTCCGTCATCGGGCTCGCGGTCGGCTTCCTCATGGGGGAGGGCACCGCCTGGCGCTCCGACCGCCGCAAGCGACGCGCGTTCTTCTGGCTCGGCATCGCCTGGGCGGCACTGTTCTTCGCGCGGCTGATCGTGCAGTTCCCGCTGTACCTGGCCGGCGACGTGACGGCTCTCGGAACCCTCAAGCTCGTGATGGGGCTGCCGTTGTTCGCG
This sequence comes from Microbacterium sp. NPDC091676, assembly GCF_044756645.1. Taxonomy (NCBI): domain Bacteria; kingdom Bacillati; phylum Actinomycetota; class Actinomycetes; order Micrococcales; family Microbacteriaceae; genus Microbacterium; species Microbacterium sp. NPDC091676. The sequence goes on from NZ_JBIVTI010000001.1 coordinate 410,344, forward strand.
CCCCTGATCGCCGTGACCTGGCTGGTCGTGCGAGCGCTCTATCCCCGCGCGTCGTCGCACGACGACGCCGCCGCGGCGTGATAGATTTATCTCGACATCAAGATAAATCACAGGCTTTCGCCGGTGACCTGCGCGGAGCAGACTGGTTAGGTCCCCCTTGCTAGCCGCGCGGCCGCACCGGCGAGCAAGATGGAGGCGCCTGTCGCTCCCATCCGAATAGAAGGAGACGGATTCGTGTCCACGGTGAACAGCTTCGGTGCCAAGAGCACCCTGACGGTCGGCAGCACCGACTACGAGATCTTCCGCATCGACACGGTGCCCGGTTTCGACAAGCTCCCGTTCAGCCTCAAGGTCCTCCTGGAGAACCTGCTTCGCACCGAGGACGGCGCGAACGTCACGAAGGCGCAGATCGAGGCGCTCGGGTCCTGGGACGCCAACGCGGAGCCCAACACCGAGATCCAGTTCACGCCGGCGCGCGTGGTCATGCAGGACTTCACCGGTGTGCCCTGCATCGTCGACCTCGCCACGATGCGCGAGGCCGTGACGGCGCTCGGTGGAGACCCGAACAAGATCAACCCGCTCTCGCCGGCCGAGATGGTCATCGACCACTCCGTCATCGCCGACCTGTTCGGCACCGAGAACGCCCTCGAGCGCAACGTCGAGATCGAGTACGAGCGCAACGGCGAGCGGTACCAGTTCCTGCGCTGGGGCCAGACCGCGTTCCAGGACTTCAAGGTCGTGCCCCCCGGCACCGGCATCGTCCACCAGGTGAACATCGAGCACCTGGCGAAGGTCATCTACGACCGCACCAACGGCGGCGTCCTCCAGGCCTACCCCGACACCTGCGTCGGCACCGACTCGCACACCACGATGGTCAACGGCCTGGGCGTGCTCGGCTGGGGCGTCGGCGGCATCGAGGCCGAGGCCGCGATGCTCGGCCAGCCCGTGTCGATGCTCATCCCGCGGGTCGTCGGCTTCAAGCTCTCGGGCGAGATCCCCGCCGGCGTCACCGCGACCGACGTGGTGCTCACCATCACCGACATGCTGCGCAAGCACGGCGTCGTCGGCAAGTTCGTCGAGTTCTACGGCGAGGGCGTCGCCTCGGTGCCGCTCGCGAACCGCGCGACGATCGGCAACATGTCGCCCGAGTTCGGCTCCACCGCCGCGATCTTCCCGATCGACGACGTCACCCTCGACTACCTGCGCCTCACCGGCCGCAGCGACGAGGCCGTCGCGCTGGTGGAGGCCTACGCCAAGGAGCAGAAGCTCTGGCACGATGCCTCCCACGAGCCGGTCTTCAGCGAGTACATGGAGCTCGACCTGAGCACGGTCGTCCCGTCGATCGCCGGCCCGAAGCGCCCGCAGGACCGCATCCTCCTCTCCGAGGCGAAGACGCAGTTCGAGCAGGACATCCTGAACTACGCCACGGCCTCGACCAGCGACGACATCGTCGACCTCGAGTCCAAGCACTCCTTCCCGGCGTCCGACCCCGGTCAGGTCCCCGGCGAGGAGGAGCCGACCACGCGTCCCGTGCACATCAGCAGCGGTGCGCCGGCCAACGTGTCGAACCCCGTGCCGGTCACGACTCCCGAGGGCGAGAAGTACACCCTCGACAACGGCGCCGTCACGCTGGCCGCCATCACGTCGTGCACCAACACGTCCAACCCGTCGGTCATGATCGCCGCCGGTCTCCTCGCCCGCAAGGCGCGGGAGAAGGGCCTCAAGCAGAAGCCGTGGGTCAAGACCACGCTCGGCCCCGGCTCGAAGGTCGTCACCGACTACTACGAGAAGTCGGGTCTGGACAAGGACCTCGAGGGTCTCGGCTTCTACACCGTCGGCTACGGCTGCACCATCTGCATCGGAAACTCCGGTCCGCTGATCGAAGAGGTCTCCGAGGCGATCAACTCGCACGACCTCGCGGTCACGGCCGTCCTCTCGGGCAACCGCAACTTCGAGGGTCGCATCAGCCCGGACGTGAAGATGAACTACCTGGCCAGCCCGCCGCTGGTCATCGCGTACGCCCTCGCCGGCTCGATGCACTTCGACTTCGAGACCGACGCGCTCGGCAAGGACGCGGACGGCAACGACGTGTTCCTCAAGGACATCTGGCCTTCGCCGGACGAGGTGCAGGAGATCGTCGACTCGTCGATCTCGCGCGACCAGTTCATCAAGCAGTACGCCACCGTTTTCGACGGTGACGAGCGCTGGCGCAACCTGCCCACGCCGGACGACGACACGTTCCAGTGGGACGAGAACTCGACCTACGTGCGCAAGGCCCCGTACTTCGACGGCATGACGATGGAGCTCACCCCGGTGAAGGACATCGAGGGTGCGCGCGTCATGGCGACGCTCGGCGACTCGGTCACCACCGACCACATCTCGCCCGCCGGGAACATCAAGCCGGGCACCCCCGCGGCGCAGTACCTCACGGAGCACGGCGTCGACCGCAAGGACTTCAACTCCTTCGGCTCGCGTCGCGGCAACCACGAGGTCATGATCCGCGGCACCTTCGCGAACATCCGCCTGAAGAACCTCATGGTCTCGGCCGTGAACGACGGACAGGTCGTCGAGGGTGGCTACACCCGCGACTTCACGCAGCCGGACGGCCCGCAGTCGTACATCTACGACGCGTGCATGAACTACGCCGAGCAGGGCACCCCGCTCGTCGTCTTCGGCGGCAAGGAGTACGGCTCCGGCTCGTCGCGCGACTGGGCGGCCAAGGGCACCAGCCTCCTGGGCGTCAAGGCCGTCATCACGGAGAGCTTCGAGCGCATCCACCGCTCCAACCTCATCGGCATGGGCGTCGTCCCGCTGCAGTTCCCGGCCGGTGAGAGCTGGGAGTCGCTGGGCCTCGACGGTACCGAGATCGTCTCGATCACGGGGCTCGAGGAGCTCAACAACGGCGTGACCCCGAAGACGGTCAAGGTCACCGCCACACCGAGCGAGCACTCGCCCGAGGGCAAGCAGACCGTCGAGTTCGACGCGGTCGTCCGCATCGACACCCCCGGTGAGGCTGACTACTACCGCAACGGCGGCATCCTGCAGTACGTGCTTCGGAGCTTGGTTTAAGAGGCGGCAAAATTGCTTCTGACCAGGTTGTTCTCTCGAAATCGGTACATGCTTCGCTAACTTATCGGTAGTTGACTGAATGCCTGGTCAGAAGTGATTTTTCCGAATTCTTCATTGCTGCTCCTGAACATGCTTCGCCAACTCAGCGGTAGTTGACTGAATACCTGGTCATGCGCAATTTGTGCCAGAGATGCCCGCTCGGCAGATGGTCGTAAAAACAAGCTCGCACCACTCGGGAATGCCGAGTGGTGCGAGCTTGTCTTGCGAAGGCGTGGCTGGGGTTGTCTGAGGGCCGCGACGCCATTGTCGAGAGATGTTTCGGCGTCGCGGGCGTAAGGCTGCAGCCGATTCGTGCACTGCGGGTCCCAGTATCGAAAGTCCCCGTCGTCGCTGACGAACCTGGCGTGGCGCAAGTACAGCCAGGCGCGGCGCATGTGGTGATGAAGCCCACGAACGAACTCACGTGCTACCGTAGCGTCGTTATAGAGGGGTACCGCCAGGCGCGCCTCTTCGATGCTCGCGTCGAGTGTCGCCTGGCGCAGTGGGGGCTCTTAGCTTCGGCGGCTTGGATCCTTCGATCGATTCACGATGATGGGGTCAATCGGTTCGCGGTGGACCGCTGGAAATCGTCCAAGATCTTGAGTGCCAGCGACACCACCATCCGGAGTAGTTGCAAGTACGACTGCTTGTGCGCACTCACGTCCTCAGGGTCGGCGTTGGTCCCATGCGCGTATCTGTTGCGAAGATCCGGACCGTCACTGAACTCGCTCTTGTTCAGGAAGAAGTTGAAGTAGCTCGACTCGGCTGATGTCAGAAGGGTCGACTTGAAGGTGAGCCATCCCTTGTCCACGAGGGTGCGGGCCGCAGCAGATTCGTCCGCTCCGTAGTGACCGTAGGCCGCCGCTTCACGCTTATAGATGTCGCTCAGTATGAGGACCTGGACTGGCTGCGCGAATTCGATCGCACCATCTTCGATTGCAACAAGTCCCTCGGCGGACAGCCAATCGACCGTCCCCTTCTGGTACGGATGCAGAGAGTCGTAGAGTAGCTCGTTCTCTGTCGCCAACTCCACGAAACTCTCGGCCCGAAGCTCCTCGTTGACGTAGGTAAGCCCTGACTGGCTGCTGAAGAGGACGCCGAGCACCCGTTCGCAATCACTACCTGGGCTCGGCTCCAAGTACTTGCGTTCGACAAGACTGGGAATCTCGGCCCACGGGCGCGATCCAGAGGCCATCCGCAGGAGCTCGGGATCCATTTCACCCTCCTCGCAAAAGAGCGCGAACTGCTTGGCGATGCTCTCCATTTCAGCGGCGACATGACGGCACCGCTCGAGGAACGAACTGTGCGGGCTGGAAGGTGCGTAGTAGAAGTTCGCCGCCCCGTACTCGTTGACGAGGTGTTCTCGGAACAGCCACGCGACTGCATCCTCGACTTCGACGTCGTTCCGAGTGAGAAGTTCTGAGTACAGCTGCGTCCCGAGAAAGGTCAGTGAGTCCAGATACTTGAACATGGTTCCCGCGGGGTATGCATCTTTTCCCGAGATGAAGATCCCCTCGAACACGCTGGCCTGGGATCGAAATGCAGGCATCGCCAGCAGGCCGTGGCCATCCACATAGCCAATCACGGAGGCGAAATTCTTCAGCACTCGGGCCGGCTCGACAGAGGGCGACAGGTACTGCTCGCTGAATGACCGCATGTGGGTCGTGCCGTTGTCCTCGTGGTCAACCTTGTCGATCACGGGATCACGCTGATCGGGATCGAGCCGAACCCCGTAGCCGTTCTTGATCAGGGAGCTGCTGTCGTCTGCGAAGAGTTCCTTCATGAGCGCCTCATAACGCTTCTTCGCATGCAGCCTGAGCTTCGGAGTGATGCCGAACGCGTCGTTGTCCTTCGCCTGCGCGATCGCCTGGACATGGTTCGGATGCGGCGACTCGCTGTCAATGTACGCACGCAAGAGTTGCTGCGAGTCCTCGCTACTGAAACTCGTTGGTAGGTGGCCGGAAGACCTGGATCCTTTGATCAACCGCCTGCTAATCAGAATCTGGCCATTGCGAGGGTCGCCCAGCAGCTCGCCGCGGAGTTGCCGATCGTAGCGGTCGACAAACTTGCGGTCCGCGAGCATGACGGTCAAGGGCATGCGAGCTTTCAACAGCGCGTCGAAGAGCACCTGTCCGCCAACGTTCTTGGCGACTTGATGCCTCTCGAGCAACTGAATTAGGTCACCTGCGTACTGGAAGGCAAAGCCGACCAAGACTGATTCGACGTTCGACGCATCCAAGCCTGCGAAGAATGAGGCGATCTGTCGCCGGGACTCACGAGCTGCTGGTCTCAGGCTCTCTTGCCCCCGCTGGTCGAGAGAACTCGGGAAAATGCCGTGCTCCTCGAACGCGAGCGCGTTGTGCAACTCGAGGGCATCGTCCAATGACCGTATCTTGCGACCTGCCCCATAGTCCCGGATCAGCCCGACCGCTCGATCCGCACCCCAACTGGCCGCGAGATCATGCGGGCCATAGAACTTGATGCGTTCGGGTGAGGCCGGATCTTCCATGGTCGCATCGTATTCGAGTCCCACAGCGCAGCGTTGTCCATGAGGCGGTTTCGCTCTTCTCGAGTTCGCGCGGACTTCTTGGCGAGGATGCGGAGCCGCACGCGACGTCATGCTACTTCGGCGGGAAGTCGATCCATGACCATGTCGCGTCCCTGTGGACGAGGTAGCGGTGCCAGTAGTCAGACCAGACCCACAACGCGTCCAAGCCGTCGAATCCCTGTGGCGACGTCTCGGGCGCATCGAAGTCGTCGGTTAAGAAGCGAACGGGCAAGGCTTCGCTCACGACCACCACAAACAGGTGCCGCTGTGCGGACTGCGATGCACGCTTTACCTTCTCGAGATGAGGTGCCAGGTGCGGATGCTCGTGCCAGGAGTCCGCCACTCGCGAGAAATCTGCCGATGCGGCCTCCACGAACTCTGCCGTGCTGCTCTGATACAACTTGATCCCTGGTTCGAATGGTGTGCGCCTGAGGGTCCCGATGTCGTCCTCCAAGAACCTCGCGAGCTCTGGCTCAGCCGCCACGACCTCCGCTGGAAGGTCGGACGGGCCGTCCACGGCCCACTGATCACAGAGTTCGACAGCTCTGGTCGTCACTCGCTTGGTCTTCTTGTACGCGAAGCTAACGTCGTTAGGTCGGAATTCCCACGACGTATCTGCCGGCCAGCTCCAGCCTTCCTTCATCGCCATGCCTTGCCATGCGATTGACGTCCGCTCCGTCACCAGCGTGACCTCAAGAGCGCCGACCCGGCCGTCGGGCCACTGGAGAAGGAAGTCCACGGCTGCCTGGCGACCGTCGATGTCGTGGGGGATGATTTCTGCGCCAGTTTCGTGGCCGACGAGGTGCGCAGCGATCTGTTCGGCTCGGGCGGAGAGCGTGGTCATTACGTGATTGTCGCATCGACCAGACCGCGTGCACCGGGGTGGAGTTCTGTCCAACCTATGGCCTAGCCGAGATATAGATCTCATCGACGACTCTATTTCGAAGCCGCCGCGGAGCTTCCCGAGGCAGCACAGCGTCGGTGCCTCCAAGTAGGCTCAGGAGTGTTCACAGAGGCGTGAGGGAGAGGTCGCATAGTGAGGCTGATGTCGTTCCGAGTGTCCCGGTACAGGAACGTGCTGGACTCGAAAGAAGTGTTGGTGGAGAGCGACGTCACGACCCTTGTCGGCATGAACGAGTCGGGCAAGTCCACGATGCTGGACGCCCTCTATCGGCTCAACCCGGTTTACGGCGACAAATTCGTCGAGCTCGACGACTACCCCCGCTGGCGGCGCAGTCGCGACAGTCGCAACGAAGACCTGCAGAAGATCTCGCCGATAGATGCGACCTTCGAGCTTGACCAGGATGACCTCGAGGCGCTGGAAAACGCGCTGGGGGCGGGTGTCGCCGCACCCGAGACGGTTCAGATGGGTCGACGCTACGACGACAGCCATTGGGTGAGTGTCCAGGTTGATGAACGCCGATTCATGCGCAACGTGCTCGATGGGCATCGTGCTGCCGAGGCTCTTGCGGAGGTGCATGAGACGGTCGCGTCGCTCAAGACAGCTCTCACGGCTCTCGTCAAGGAGGAGGCGAACGCGGCCGCCACGGCTGCCGCCGAAGCTTCAGAGCAAGAACCAAGCCCGACCGAGGAGGTTATCGGCACGCCCACCGGCGACGTGCTCGATCGCATCACTGGTTTCCTCGGCGCTGACGGAAGCCCGGGCGCGGTAGCCCGATCTACAATCTGGTCGCGACTGCCGAAGTTCTTCCTGTTCACCGACTACCAGAGCCTCGAGGGGCGGGTAGACGTTACTGAGCTGAAGACGCAGTCAGATGAGCAACCGGGTGCCTCTCCGAAGCAGACGGCCCGTGCCCTTCTGAAACTCGCGAACACCGACGTGAACGCTATGACGGACTCGAACTTCGAGTCGAGCACAGCAGAGCTCGAGTCGGTCTCCAATGACCTCTCCAGAGAGATGAAGGAGTACTGGAGCACGAACCCGGAGCTGCGCATCAAGATCATGACGGAGCCGGAGACTCTCTCTGACCAGCGCGGCCAGTACAGCGTCGTGCGGTATCTGAACTTCCGGGTCGAGGACCGCAAGCACGACTTCACCAACAACTTCTCGCGTCGCTCGTCGGGTTACCGGTGGTTCTTCTCGTTCCTTGCCGCGTTCAGCGAGTTCGAGACCCGCGAGAGCAACGTGGTCATCCTGCTCGACGAGCCGGGGCTCACGTTGCACGCGAAGGCCCAGCGAGACTTCCTGCGCTTCATCAACGAGCGACTCGCACCGGCAGGCCAAGTGCTCTACACCACCCACTCGCCGTTCATGGTCGACCAGATCGAGCGAGTTCGCGTTGTCGAGGACCGCGGTGAAGACATCGGCTCGGTGACCACATCCGAGGCTCTGGAGGTCGGGGACGACAGTGCGTTCCCGCTTCAGGCGGCCCTTGGCTACGACCTGACGCAGAACCTCTTTATCGGTGAACGGAACCTCCTTGTCGAAGGCCCGTCCGATCTAGTGTTCCTGGACCTGGTCAGTCGTCGCCTGCGCGATCTCGGACGCGAGGGCGTCGACGAGCGGTGGCGCATTCTGCCGGCCGGCGGATCATCCAACGTGCCAGCGTTCGTCTCGCTTCTCGGACGCAAGGTTTCGGTCACTGTGCTGCTCGACTCTGGCACCGAGGGAGGCGGAAAGATCGAAGCAGCCATGAACGCGAACAAGATCGATAGCGAACGTATCGTTCTCGTCAGCTCTGTCCTCGAGCAGAAGCACGCCGACATCGAAGACCTCTTCTCAGTCGATGACTACATCGCGCTCTACAACGCGGCGTTCGGTAAGAAGCTCAAGGCCAAGGACTTGTCCAACCATCATGAACGCATCCTGAAACGCTTGGAGAACTCTGGCGAACCCAAGTTCGATCACTGGCGTCCAGCCGAGGTCCTTCTGCGAGACCCGACTCGTGTCGAGAGACTCTCGGAAGCTACGTTGGTCAACTTCGAGGCGCTGGCGCGGAAGATCAATGCCACCCATGAGTAATGCTCGGCGCAGCCGAAGGTCGGTATGTGCGGCGACGCGATGGCGTTGTGCCCTGCCGGTCTGTACCGGCGTGGTACGCGTCGGACTGAGTCGCTCTTGGGCGCTCGCGAATGGGAAGCTGTAAGTGCCTGGAACTCATAGCTTCCTATCGGGAGCCTTGAGGTGTGGCAAGTTCCCTCAAGTCGACACTTGGCTCGCAAGTGCGCGGGGTCAGACGTTTCCGAGGATTGACGCAGGAGGCCCTTGCCGAGCAGCTTGAGGTGACGTCCCGCTACCTTGCTGGCGTCGAGCGAGGTAAGCGGAACCTGGGGACTGCTGAAGGTCGTGTCTGATTCGCAGTCGCCGCCACAGACTGTGCACTTGTGATAGTCGTCGTTCGTGGGTACTCAGATGTCGAGCCCATCCGGTCCCTCGATGCGCTCGTAGTCCATACCCGGCAGGATACTCTGCTATGTCGTCCCGCCACCTCCCCGCCCCCGAGAATGAGTACGGATACACCTTGCCTCAGGTCGAAGCGATCGTCGGCGAGGGGCGGATGCCGGCGTTCCGTGAGCACATGCTGATGCGTGCACACGTGCTCGACGGTCCCGACGGCGAGGTGGTCTACCCGTTCGACGTGTTGCAGTTCGTGGAACGCCCTGCTCGGAGCTAACCGACGACAACCCGCAGGCTGAGTTACTCAATTCCGTTGGCAGATTGGGCGCTCCCAGGAATGGCGACGAGGAATGGGTCCTGACCCCCGTCCGCTTTGCTACCGCGCGATGTGCTGGTTCCAGCTGTGGCCGTCCTACCAGCGGACGCGCCCGACAGCGGGAGCCGCCGTAGGGGCGGATCGAATGCCGATGAGTAACCGTGCACTTCGTGAAGCATCCTGCAGTACGTGCTGCGCTCGCTCGTCTGAGCCACCGCGACGAAGGGGCCCGTGTCCACGGACACGGGCCCCTTCGGCATGTCAAGGGTCTGCCGCCCTCGGGGGATTCCCGGCTCCGAGCGGTAGGATCGGGAGCGTGTCCGCACCCGTTCGGGCGCACCGCCGAGGCCTGTGAGGAGGCGCAGATGCCCATTCTTCCGAGCATCTCTGGACCGCGCGATCTTGATCGGCTCTCACCGGAGCAACTGGAAGAACTCGCTGCGGAGATCCGGGCTTTCCTCGTCGAGAACGTCTCGCAGACGGGTGGGCACCTCGGTCCGAACCTCGGTGTCGTGGAGCTGACGATCGCCCTGCACCGCGTGTTCTCGTCTCCGGACGATCCCTTCATCTTCGACACCGGCCACCAGTCCTACGTCCACAAGATCCTCACCGGTCGGCAGGACTTCTCGAAGCTCCGCGTCCGGGAGGGTCTGGCCGGCTATCCACAGCGTGCGGAGAGCCCCCATGACGTCGTCGAGTCGTCCCACGCGTCCAGCTCCCTGAGCTGGGCCGACGGCGTGTCACGGGCGCTCACCGCCACGGGCCGCGCGGATCGACACGTCGTCGCGGTGGTCGGCGACGGTGCGCTGACCGGCGGGATGACCTGGGAGGCGCTGAACAACATCTCCGACGACAACGACCGGAACCTCGTCATCGTCGTCAACGACAACGGCCGCTCGTATGCGCCGACCATCGGCGGCATGTCCCGGTTCCTCAACCGGGTCCGCACCGCGGCGGCCTACAAGGACCTCCACCACAAGTCCGACCGCCTCTTCCGCGCGTTCGGGCCGGTGGGCCGCGCGGTGTTCCGTGGCGTGCGCGGCGGCACCCACGGCTTCCTCTCCCGGTTCACGAACAACGAGGCCCTGTACTCCAACCTCGACATCAAGTACCTCGGTCCCGTCGACGGTCACGATCTTCCGGCGCTGCTGGAGACCCTGGAGCTGGCGAAGTCGTACGGCGCACCGGTCATCGTGCACGCGATCACCGAGAAGGGCCGCGGCTACCAGCCGGCCCGCGACGACGAGGCCGACCAGTTCCACGCGGTCGGCAAGATCGATCCCACGACGGGGGAGACCCTGTCCTCGGGCGGCCGCGGATGGACCGACGTGTTCTCCGATGCTCTCGTGAAGGTCGGGGAGCGGCGCTCGGACGTGATCGCGATCACCGCGGCCATGCTCCGGCCCACCGGCCTCGCCCCGTTCGCGGAGCGCTTCCCGGACCGTGTCTACGATGTCGGCATCGCCGAGCAGCACGCGGTGGCCTCGGCCGCCGGACTCGCGTACGGCGGCCTGCATCCGGTCGTCGCCGTCTACGCCACGTTCATGGGACGGGCATTCGACCAGGTGCTGATGGACGTCGCGCTGCACCGCGCCGGTGTGACCTTCGTGCTCGATCGGGCCGGCGTCACGGGTCCCGACGGCCCCAGTCACCACGGCATGTGGGACCTCGCCATGCTGCAGATCGTCCCGCACATCCGCATCGCCGCACCCCGTGACGGTGCGCGGCTGACCGAGGCCCTGGACGAAGCGGTCGCCGTCGAGGACGCTCCGACCGTCATCCGCTTCCCGAAGGGCGATGTCTCCGCCGATCTGCCGGCGCTCGAGCGCCTCTCGGACGGCGTGGACGTGCTGGCCCGCGGCGAGGGCGAAGACGTCCTCATCGTCGCCATCGGCCCGTTCGCCGCCCTGGCTCTGGACGTGGCCGACCGGCTGCGCGCCCAGGGCATCGGCGCGACTGTGATCGACCCGCGGTGGGCGATCCCCGTGCAGCCCTCGGTCGTCGAGCTCGCGGCGCGCCACCGTCTGGTGATCACGCTGGAGGACGGCATCCGCGTGGGCGGCATCGGCACGCGCGTGCGGCAGGTGCTCCGCGAGGCGGGCATCGACACGGCCGTCGACGAGCTGGGCCTTCCCGACGAGTTCATCGACCACGCGTCGCGCGATCAGATCCTCGCCGACGCCGGGCTGACCGCCTCGAAGATCGCCCAGGACGTCGTGGCACAGGTGCTGGGCACCCGCATCCCGAAGGCCCGCCACGCCGGCGAGACCGGCGCGATCGAGCTCCCGCTGCACGAGCGCCACTGACGCGCTTCCCTGCGCAGGACTCCCGTCGGTCAGCGGAGGTCGGCCACCGTCTCGGCGACGATCCGTTCCACCGCAGGGAGGGCGCGGGCGCGCTCGTCGAGGACGAGACCGATCCGCGTGCGGCGGTCCAGCACATCGGCTGCGGTGAGGGCGCCCTGGAACCGGACGGCGTGCTCGACGGCGGCGCGGGAGAGAGGGGCTCCCTCGACGACGGCGTCCTGCGGGCCGTCCGGTGCGGGATCGTCGATCAGGCGCAGGGACGCGGTGCTGCTGGGGCCGGCGCGGAGACCGCGCTGCCGCACCGCCAGGTCGACGGCGTCCTCGGCCATCCGACGGTAGGTCGTCAGCTTGCCGCCGAGAACGGAGACGACGCCCGACGCGGAGGTGCGCACGAGATGCCGCCGGGAGACGTCCGCGGTCTCGGCCGCTCCGGTGTCGACGAGCGGGCGGAGGCCGGCGAACGCCCCGCGGACGCGGTCCCGCGCCAGCGGCACCGCGAGCAGGCGGTTCAGGGTCTCCAGGAGGAAGGCGATCTCCGCCTCGGTGGGTTCGGCGACGGAGGGGATGGGTCCCGGTGCGTCGACATCCGTGAGCCCGACGATGACCCGACCGCCGCGCTGCGGCAGGGCGAACACGTAGCGGCTGATGGAGCCTTCCAGCGGGATGGTGAGCGCGGCGGTCGGACGGCCGAGGTCGGCGGCGTCGAGGACGATGTGGGTGCCGCGGCTCGGGCGCAGCGTGAGGCCGTCGTCCAGAGTCGCCGCCCAGACTCCGGTGGCGTTGACGACCGCCCGTGCACGGATCTCGAGGCGTTCCCCGGTGAGCATGTCCGTCGCCGTGGCTCCATCGGCATGCAGCCGCTCAGCGCGGACTCTGGTCAGGATGCGCGCGCCGAGACCGGCAGCCGTGCGGGCAACGGCCACGACGAGGGCGGCGTCATCGGAGAGCTGGCCGTCGTACGTGACCATGCCGCCGCGCAGTCCCCGGGGGTTCAGGGCGGGGAACAGGCGCAGCGCCTTCGCCCGCCCGACGGGGTGCGGGCTCGGCAAGACCTTCCCGCTCGTGCGCGCCTGCAGGCGGAGGAGGTCGCCCATGGCCATCCCCGCCGCGCCGGCCCCGCGCTGGCGGCCGCTGACGCCCGGGGCGAACGGGAGAAGCTGTCCGAGCGGACGGATGAGGTGCGGTGCGATCACCGACATCAGCAGATGCCGCTCGCGCGCACTCTCGCGTGCCGTCGCCACGTCGCCCGTCGCGAGGTACCGCAGGCCGCCGTGGACGAGCTTCGAGCTGAACCGGCTCGTCCCGAAGGCGAGGTCCTCCGCCTCGACGAGGGTCACGCGAAGCCCGCGTGATGCGGCGTCCAGGGCCACGCCCGTCCCGGTGATCCCGCCGCCGACGACGAGGAGGTCGCAGGTGTCATCGGCCGCGGCCGCGAGGTCGCTGCGGCGGCGCGCCGCGTGGAGGGCGGTCGAGGCGGCGGTCATGGCCGGAGATGGCCGTTCAACGCGGCGCGGAGCTCGCGTTCCCAGGCCTGCTCGTCGATGAGGTCGGCCACTGTGCCGTGCGACAGGACGGCGGACTGGGCGATCAGGAGCAGCATGACGGCGATCTCGCCCGGTTCGCCCGCGCGCACCGAACCCTGGGCCTGAGCCGCGGCGATCGCGTCGGCGAGCCACCGCAGGATGAGCCGCTGGCTGGAGCCCACCCGGTGCAGCGTGTACCGCGTGAACGCCTCGGGCTCCTCGTCGAGGAGGTGCCTGTACACCGGATCGGCGCGGAAGAGGGAGGTGAACCGCAGCACGTCGGCGACGAGCGCATCCCGGGAGTCGACCTTCTCGGGGAACTCCTGGAGGAGGGTGGCGACGCGCCGCAGGAGCGCGGAACGGACGACGTCGTCGGCATCGCGCCAGGTCCGGTAGATGGTGGGGCGGCTGAGGCCGGAGCGCCGGGCGAGTGCGGCGATGGTCACACCGTGGACGCCGCCGCGGACGAGCAGGTCGTCCGCCGCGTCGAGGACTCGGCGCTGCGTGGCATCCCAGGGGGGAGTGAAGGCTTCCGAGGGAACATCCGAAGGTTGACGTTCTTTCATGATGTGTCACACTGTAACCCATGGAGCAGCGGAACGGCAGAGCAGCCGACAGACCCGAGATGCGCTGGAACGGCTGGGGCGACCCGGAACGGGCGAAAGACCTCCCGCTCGCGGTCCGCGGACTGCTGCCACTGCTGCTGGGCCGTGTTCCCCGTCCGCCGCGTCCGCCCGCGCTGGAGGACGTGCGTGTGCCGCCCTCCCGGCTGACGGCCGATGACCTGGACGCGCTGGTGGCGGCGGTCGGTCCTGACGCGGTCGACGCCACGTCGTCGGAGCGCCTTCGGCATGCCGGGGGGCGCTCCACGCCCGATCTCCTGCGGCGGCGGGCTGCCGAGCAGGACGCGCCCGACGCCGTCGTGTTCCCCGCGGACCACGACGCCGTGCGCGCCTGCCTCGCGCTGGCGGGGGAGCGCGGGATCGCCGTGATCCCCTTCGGCGGGGGAACGAGCGTCGTCGGGGCGCTGGACCCGCAGTCCGGCGCGCACCGTGCGGTCCTCAGCCTGGACCTGCGTCGGCTGTCCGGGCTGCTCCGGCTCGACGCGATCAGCGGCGAGGCGACCCTCGCGGCAGGCACGACCGGACCCGAGGCCGAAGCGCTGCTGTCGGCGCACGGGTTCGAGCTGGGGCACTTCCCGCAGAGCTTCCGGTACGCGACCATCGGCGGTTTCGCCGCTGCCCGATCGTCCGGCCAGAACTCGGCGGGCAACGGCCGCTTCGACGCGATGGTGACGGGGATCCGCGTCGCGACACCGACGGGCGACCTCGACCTCGGCCGCGCGCCGGGATCGGCGGCCGGGCCCGATCTCCTCCGCCTCTTCCTGGGATCCGAGGGGATCTTCGGCGTGATCACGGAGGTCCGCGTCCGCGTGCACCCGGTACCGACGGTGCGGATCTTCGAGTCGTGGTCCTTTCCCGACTTCGACCGCGGGGCCGACGCTCTCCGCCGGGTCGTCCAGCAGGGAGCCGGCCCCACGGTCATCCGGCTCTCGGATGAAGCCGAGACCGCCGTGAGCCTCGCCCAGGTCGGCCGGATCGGGAAGGCTCTCGCGAAAGGGGCGAGCGTCGTGACGGTGTTCGAGGGCGACGACGCCGCGGCGCGCCGGGACCGGACCGCGGAGATCCTCGCCGCGGTCGGCGGTCGCTCGGCGGGCACCGGCGACGCGGAGGAATGGGCGGCGGGACGCTTCGACGGTCCGTATCTGCGCGATGCTCTCCTCGACGCCGGGGTGTTCTGCGAGACGCTGGAGACCGCGACCACGTGGTCGAACCTGCGCACGCTGAAGGAGGCCGTCGAGGCGGCGCTGCGGGACGGCTTCGATGCGGTCGATGCGCGCACGTACGTCATGTGCCATGTCTCGCACGTGTACCCGACCGGCGCGTCCCTCTACTTCACGGTGCTCGCCGGGCTGCGACAGGATCCGCTCGGCGCCTGGACCGTCGTGAAGGGCAGGGTGAACGACGCGATCCTCGCGAACGGCGGGACGATCAGCCACCATCACGCCGTGGGTCGCGATCACGCCCCCTGGCTCGCGCAGGAGATCGGGGACACCGGCGTGCGGATCCTCACCGCCGTGAAGCGGGAACTCGATCCTCGCGGCATCATGAACCCGGGCGCCGTCCTCGTCGACGGCGGGCAGAGGGCGACCGTCTGACATGGGTCACATCGCGGTGCTGTCGAACCCGCTGTCCGGCAAGGGCCGCGGACAGCGGGTCGCGCAGGACGCGCTCGATCATCTGCGGCAGCGGGGCGCCGTCGTCCGCGTCTATGTCGGAGAGTCGGCTGCGGATACGAGGCGGCTGGCCGGGGCCGCGCTGGACGCGGCACCGGACGGACTCGTCGTGGTCGGCGGCGACGGCACCCTCTCCGGCATCCTCGAGCTCGTGTGCGCCGCGGGCGTCCCGGTCACGGTCGTCCCCGCCGGCACGGGGAACGATCTGGCGCGCGCGCTCGGGCTGCCGCGCGCGGACGTGGCGGAGGCGGTCGAGCTCGCGCTGACCGGCGTGCCCCGTGCCATCGACATCGGCGAGGTGCGGACCGCGACGGGCACCTCGCTGTTCCTCACCGTGGCGGCTCTGGGGTTCGACGCCCAAGTGAGCGATCGCACCAACCGCCTCCGCTGGCCCTCCGGCGCGTTGCGGTACTACCTCGCGCTGCTGATCGAGCTCATCCGGCTGCGTCCCCTCGATTTCACGATCCGTGCCGATGACGGCCCGGTGACCCCGGCCCGCGGCACTCTCGTGGCGGTCGGGAACACGGCCAGCTACGGCGGGGGGATGCCGGTCTGCGTGGGTGCGGCCCCGGACGACGGCGCCCTGGACGTCGTCGCCGTGGGCCCCCTGGGCCGCCTCCGGCTGGTGCGCCTGTTCCCGCTCCTCCTGCGCGGGACGCACCTCGCACGGCCCGAGGTCCGTCACCTGCGCGCCCGCACCGTCACGGTCTCCGCTCCGGGCCTCGTGGCCTACGCGGACGGCGAGCGCGTGGGGGAGGATTCCTGCACGATCTCGGTCCGGGCGGGGGCACTGACCGTCATGACCCGGGCGGAGCGGAGGGACGCGCATGTTCGATGAGGACGTCGTCATCGTCGGGTCGGGGTTCGGCGGATCCGTCGCGGCGCTCCGGCTCACGGAGAAGGGCTACCGCGTCCGTGTGTTCGAAGCCGGGCGGCGCTTCGCCGATGAGGACTTCGCGAAGACGAGCTGGGACGTGCGTCGCTATCTCTGGGCCCCGGCGCTCGGGTGCTTCGGGGTGCAGCGCATCCATCGGCTGCCGCACGTCATGATCCTCGCCGGCGCGGGCGTCGGCGGCGGGTCGCTCAACTACGCGAACACGCTGTACGAACCGGGCGCGGCATTCTTCGCCGACCCTCAATGGGCGTCGATCCGAGACTGGCGCGCGGCACTGGCACCGCATTACGCCACGGCCCGGCGCATGCTCGGTGTCGTGGAGCGCTACCCGCACGAGGGTCCGGTGGAACGGATCATGGCCGGAGCCGCGGAGGACCTCGGGGTGGGCGCGACCTTCCGTCGAGCCCCGGTCGGCGTGTGGTTCGGGGAGCCGGGGGAGACGGTCGCCGATCCGTTCTTCGGCGGTGAGGGTCCGGAGCGCACGGGATGCACGCTCTGCGGCAACTGCATGGTCGGCTGCCGCGTCGGTGCGAAGAACACCCTGGTGAAGAACTACCTCGCCCTCGCCGAGCGCCGCGGAGCGGTCATCGAGCCGCTGCGCACCGTCACCGAGGTGCGGGAGCTGCCGGACGGCGGTTTCTCCGTCACGACGCGGCGCAGCGGGGCGTGGTTCCGGCGGCGGGCTCGCACGGTCACCGCGCGAGAGGTCGTGCTGGCCGCGGGGACCTGGGGCACCCAACAGCTCCTGCACCGGATGAAGGACGCCGGAGCGCTGCCACGGATCTCCGACGCCGTGGGCCGGCTCACGCGCACCAATTCGGAGGCCTTGGACGGGGCCGTCGCCGTCCGAGTGCCCGAGGGAGTGGAGCTGGCGCGCGGCGTGGCGATCACCACCTCGTTCCACGTGGACGAGCGCACCCACGTCGAGAACGTCCGCTACGGTCCGGGATCGAACCTGATGGGCGCTCTCGCCACCGTGCTGGTCCCCGGGGACCGCGGCCTGCCGGGCCGCCTGGTCGCGCTCGCGGGGCAGGTGCTGCGCCGCCCCGCGCGGGCCCTGCGCCTCGCTTCTCTCCGACGCTGGAGCGAGCGGGGGATCATCGCGCTCGTCATGCAGACCGCCGACAACTCGCTCACGCTGTCGCTGCGGCGGCGCTTCGGGCGCGTGCAGCTCACGAGCGCCCAGGGGCACGGCGCGCCGAACCCCAGCCACCTCCCGGAGGCGCATCGTGCCGCCCGTGCCATCGCTGCCCGTCTGCAGCGCGAGGGCGGTGTGCCCACCGAGGCGCGCGGCTCCTGGCCGGAGGTCTTCGGGATCCCGCTCACCGCGCACTTCCTTGGCGGGGCGGTCATCTCCGGTTCGCCGGAGCACGGCGTCGTGGACGAGTATCAGCGCGTCTGGGGACACCCCGGACTGCATGTCGTCGACGGAGCCGCCGTGCCCGCGAATCCGGGGGTGAATCCCTCCCTGACCATCACCGCCCTCGCGGAGCACGCCCTGTCGCACTGGCCACGACGCGGGGAGCCGGATTCCCGGCCGGCGCCGGGGACGACACAGGGGGCCACGCCTTCGGCGGGACCCCCTGCGGAGATGTGATCAGCGGTTCTCCACGCCGCGGATCTGCGGCGTGTGGAACGAGCCGCCGAACGCGCGCTCGGACGCTCCCTCGCGGTCGAGGTACGGCGACGCCCCACCGTCGATGAACGGCCATCCCGCGCCGAGGATGAGGCACAGGTCGATGTCCTCGACCTCCGGCACGACGCCCTCGTCGAGCATCCGCTTGATCTCGGTCGCGAGTCCGTCCTGCACACGCTGCAGGATCGTCGCCGCCGACGCCGGGCTCTTGCCGACGGCGGGAGCGAGGACCTTCTCGGCCTGCTTCGTCCAGCCGACCACGCGGCCGCCCTTGTCCTTCTCGACGACCTGGTCGAGTTCGGCCAGGGCATGGAAGTTCTCGTTGGCGTAGAACCGGTCGGGGAACGCGCGCACCATCGTGTCCTGCACGTGCGCGGCGACCTTCCAGCCGACGAGGTCGATGAGCTGGAAGGGACCCATCGGCAGGCCGAGCGGCGCGAACGCCTTCTCGACGTCGGCGATCGGGGTGCCTTCGTAGACGGCGCGCGCCGCCTCGCCCATGACCTTCGCGAGCAGACGGTTCACCACGAAGCCCGGGGCGTCGGCGGTGAGCACCGCGTTCTTGCCGAGGTTCCTGGCGACGACGAACGCGGTCGACAGCGCGGTGTCCGCCGTCGCCGGCGTCTTCACGATCTCGATCAGCGGCATGACCGCGACCGGGTTGAAGAAGTGGAAGCCGACGAGCCGCTCCGGGTGGGCCAGCTTCGCGCCGATCTCCTCGACCGACAGCGACGACGTGTTCGTGGCGAGCACCGCGTCCTCCGCGATGATCTTCTCGATCTCGCCGAAGACCTGCTGCTTGACGCCGACCTCCTCGAAGACCGCCTCGATGACGAAGTCGCAGTCCGCGTAGAGGCTCTTGTCGGTGGTGCCCGTGACGAGGCCGCGCAGCTTGTTCGCGGTGTCCGCGTCCACCCGGCCCTTGGTCTCCAGCTTGCCGATCTCCTCGTGGATGTAGGCGACACCCTTGTCGACGCGCGCCTGGTCCAGGTCGGTGATGAGCACCGGCACCTGCAGCTTGCGCACGAACAGCAGCGCGAACTGGCTGGCCATGAGACCCGCGCCGATGATGCCGACCTTGGTGACCTTCTTCGCGAGCTCCTTGTCGGGGGCCCCGACCGGACGCTTCGCGCGCTTCTGCACGAGGTCGAACGCGTACATCGAGGCCGCGAACTGATCGCCGGTCACGAGTTCCGCCAGCGCCTCGTCCTCGCGGGCGAAGCCCTCCGCCTTGGTGCCGCTCTTCGCCTTGTCGAGCAGCTCGAGGGCGGCGTACGGCGACTTCGGCACGGTGCCGATCTTCGACTCCAGCATGCCGCGGGCCATCTTGATGGCGATCGGCCACTTGGTGAGGCGCTCGATCTTGCCCGGCTCGTTCTTGCGCACGACCTTCTTGCCGCCGAGGACCGCGTCCGCCCACGCGAGGGAGTTCTCGAGGTAGGTCGCGGCAGGGAAGATGGCGTCGAAGATGCCGAGGTCGAAGGCCTGCTGGGGCTTCAGCATGCGGTTCTGCTTGAGCGGATTGGAGATGACCACCTCGAGGGCGTTCTCGATGCCGATGAGGTTCGGCAGCAGGTAGGCGCCGCCCCAACCGGGGATGATGCCGAGGAAGACCTCCGGCAGCGCCACGGCCGCGGCCGAGGCGTCGACCGTGCGGTACGTGGAGTTCAGGGCGATCTCCAGGCCGCCGCCGAGCGCGAGGCCGTTCACGAACGCGAACGACGGCACCCCGAGCTCGCTCAGCTTGCCGAGGACCTTGTGGCCGAGCTGGGCGATCAGACGCGCGTTGTCGCGCGAGCCGACCTTGCTGATGTCCGAGAGGTCGGCGCCGGCGGCCATGATGTACTGCTTGCCGGTGATGCCGACCGCCTGGATCTCTCCCGCCGCCGCCCGGGCCTTGAGTCCGTCCAGCGTCGCGCCGAGCTCGGTGAGGGTGGCCGGGCCCAGGGTGTTCGGGCGGGTGTGGTCACGACCGTTGTCCAGCGTGATCAGGGCGAGGATCTTCCCCGAGGCGAGGCGGATGTCGCGCACGGGGGAGTGCGTGACGACCTCTCCCTCGGTGAGTGCCTGGATGGGCGAGAAGTCGACGTCGTCGTAGCTCACTTCTTCTTCTTTCCGTCGTAGTGCGGGTTCTCCCAGATGACCGAACCGCCCTGGCCGAGACCCACGCACATGGCCGTCAGGCCGTAGCGCACGTCCGGGCGCTCGGCGAACTGCGCCGCGAGCTGGATCATCAGGCGGACGCCGGAGGCGGCCAGCGGGTGACCGACGGCGATCGCGCCGCCCCACGGGTTCACACGAGGGTCGTCGTCGTCGATGCCGAAGTGGTCGAGAAGGGAGATCACCTGGATGGCGAACGCCTCGTTGAGCTCGAAGAGCCCGATGTCGGAGATGTCCAGACCGGCCTTCTTGAGCGCCTTCTCGGTCGAAGGGATCGGGCCGATGCCCATGATCTCGGGCTGCACACCGGCGAAGGCGAACGAGACCATCCGCATCTTCGGTGCCAGTCCGAGCTCCTTGACCGCGCCGCCGCCGGCGAGCAGGGACATCGTCGCGCCGTCGGTGAGCGGCGAGGACGTCCCGGCGGTCACCCGGCCGTGCGGGCGGAAGGGCGTCTTGAGGCCGGCGAGGTCCTCCATCGTGGTCTGCGGACGGCGGCCCTCGTCCTCGGTGGCGAGGCCCCAGGCGCCGTCGGCACCCTTGATCGCGACGGACACGAGGTCCGGCTGGATCTTGCCGGCGTCGTACGCGGCCTGCACCTTCTGCTGGCTGCGCATGCCGTAGCGGTCGGAGCGCTCCTTGGTGAGGTGCGGGAAGCGGTCGAAGATGCGCTCCGCGGTGACGCCCATGTTGAGAGCGCCCGGGTCGACCATCTTCTCCGCCACGAAGCGCGGGTTCGGGTCGGCGTTCGCGCCGATCGGGTGGTGACCCATGTGCTCGACGCCGCCGGCGAGGGCGAGGTCGTACATGCCCACGCCGATCGAGGCGCCCATGGTCGTCACGCTCGTCATCGCGCCGGCGCACATGCGCTCGACCGCGAGTCCGGGGACGGTCTGGGGGAGTCCGGCGAGGATCGCCACCGACCGGCCGAGGGTGAGCCCCTGGTCGCCGGTCTGGCTCGTCGCCGCGATGGCGACATCGTCGATGCGATCCGCCGGCACGGCCGCGTTGCGTTCCATCAGGCCGATGGTCGCCTTGACGGCGAGGTCATCCGCGCGGGTGTTCCAGTACATGCCCTTTTCGCCGGCGCGCCCGAAGGGGGTGCGCACTCCATCGACGAAGAAGACGTCCGAGATCTCGGCCACTCTGCCTCCAAGTTAGTGCGGTGGCCTCAGTCTATGAACGGCCGGAAACCGGGAGGAATCGGTTGGATCGAACCTACGAAGCGGTCGCGGACGTGGTGTCGGGCGATTGCGTCGCCTCTACAAAGGCGTCGGCGATCTTCTGTGCAGTCTGTTCAACCTGCCAGGGGCGTGCCCCGAGCGCGGACAGGGCGGCGCCGACCTCTTCCGCCGTGGCGTCGGGGCCATCCCACGCGACCCGGCGCAGGTACTCGGGCGTGAGGAGGTTCTCGGTGGGCATGCCCAGCTCCTCCGCGACCGCCTCGACGGCGGGACGGGCCGCCTTCAGGCGGGCGTCCGCCTCCGGATTGCGGTCGCCCCAGGCGCGGGGCGGGGGGAGCGCGTCGCTCGGCACGCGCTCGCGCGGCAGCGTCTCGGCGGCACGGCCGTCGACGATCGCCTGCCACCAACGGTCGAGCTGGGTGCGGCTCGCGCGGCCCTGGAACTCCTTGACCCCCGCGAGGGCCTGCTTGGAGGCCGGGTTGGCGAGGACCGCGGCGACGAGGGAACGGTCGGGCACGAGGCGGCCGGGGGAGATGTCCTGCTGCTGCGCGTACATCTCCCGCGCCTCCCACAGGGCGCGGGCGACGGCGAGGTTGCGGGCGCCGCGCACCTGGTGGAGACCGCTCAGCCGCCGCCAGGGGTCTTCGCGCGGGGCCTTCGGGGCTCGGGCCAGGGTGGCGGCGAACTCCTGGGCGGCGAAGGCGGTCTTGCCCTGTTCCTCGAGCTCGGCGACGAGGGCGTCACGGACGTCGACGAGGTGCAGCACGTCCAGCGCGGCGTAGTCCAGCCAGGAGTCGGGCAGCGGACGGGTCGACCAGTCGGCCGCCGAGTGCTCCTTCTTCAGGGTGATGCCGAGAGTGTCCTCGACGACCGCGGCCAGACCCACCCGATCATGACCGAGCAGGCGGGAGGCGAGCTCGGTGTCGAAGATCTCCTTCGGCTCCAGGTGCAGCTCGCGCAGCGAGGGGAGGTCCTGGCTGGCGGCGTGGAGCACCCACTCGACCTCGCCGATGGCCTCCTGCAGCGGAGCGAAGTCGCCGATCGCGGGCGGGTCGAACAGGAAGACCCCGGCGTCGCGCCGGAAGACCTGGACCAGATACGCCCGCTGCGAGTACCGGAATCCCGATGCCCGCTCCACGTCGACGGCCACGGGGCCGGTGCCTGCGGCGAGCGCAGCACAGGCGGCGCGGAACTCCTCGGTTTCGGAGATCACGGAGTATTCAGTCACGTACAGCCTTTCGCGCGCCGATCACGGCGATGCCCTCGGAGCCCGGCGGAAGTCCCGCCAGCATTCCGACCAGCTCGGCCCATGCTTCGACGTGCGGTCGGAACGGGCCCTCCGGAGTCCAGGACGCCCGCAATTCTATCTGTGCCCCGTCTCCCTCGTCGGCGAGGCCGCCGAATCCCTTCGACAGCGTCTTCGTCGACGTGCCGGACGGGGAGTGGGAGATCGCGTCCCGGGAATCCAGCGCGTCCACGAGCCACGACCAGGTGACGTCGGCGAGCAGAGGGTCGGTGCCGATCTCGGTCTCCAGCGGAGCCTGGGCGAAGATCACGATGCGCCAGGCGCCGCCCCAGGCATCCGGTTCGTCCGGATCGTGCAGGAGGATGAACCGCCCGGTGCCGTACACGGAATCGCCGTCCTCGCCCGGGCGGACGTCGGCGGACAGGGCGATCGCGAAGGGCGCCAGATTCGGCGGGGTGGGGATCTCACGGACCGCGATGTCGTCACGGAACATGGTCGCGCGCAGTTCGGCGACGGCGGCGTCGAAGGGCGTCCCGGCCTCGGGGTGTGCGGTCACGGCAACAGGCTAGAGTCGGAAGGCGATGAAGAGTCTCAGGCACGCCGTTGCGATCGTTGTCCCCGCGCTCCTCGCCCTGGGCGCCGCCGTCGGCGTCCTCGTGATCGCGGTGGCGCGCCGTGTCGTCATCCCGTTGCGCAGTCGCACCCTCGACACCGAGATCCTCGCGATCGACACCGGGGCGCAGACGATCGAGCTCCGCCGCACCCTCGACACCGAGCTGCCGGGGCGATACGGCCTCTTCACCACGGGCACCTACGGGTACGTCAAGCTCGGCGCGGTGCTCAGCGCGGACAGCACGACCGTGCGGCGCAAGCTCCTCACGAAGATCGACCCCGGAGCCCGGGTGGACCGCGGAGCCTCGTTCAGCGGCAGCTACTACACGTCGCCGAGCGAGCTGCATCTGCGATGGGAGAACGTGCTCATCGGCTCTCCGGCCGGACCGTGCCCCGCGTGGTTCTTCCCCGGGGACTCCTCGACCTGGGTCATCCAGGTGCACGGTCGCGGCACCACGCGGGCGGAATGCCTCCGTGCCGTGCCGGTGCTGCACGCGGCGGCGCTGCCCACGCTCGTCGTGTCGTACCGCAACGACGGCGAGGCACCGCGGACCAAGGCGGGTGCCTACGCCCTCGGGGCGTCGGAGTGGCGGGACGTGGACGCCGGGATCGCCTACGCGCTGCGTCATGGCGCGGAGCGCGTCGTGCTGATGGGCTGGTCCATGGGCGGGGCCGTGTCGTTGCAGGCCGCGGTCAACTCCGGCCATCGGGATCGCATCGCGGGCATCATCCTCGAGTCGCCGGTCGTGGACTGGCGCACCGTGCTGCGCTTCCAGGCCCGGGTCGCCCGGGTCCGCGAACCCCTGCCCGCCCTCGCGATGGGGGCGCTGCAGCTGCCGCTCACGGCGAGGCTGAGCGGCGCGGACGAACCGATCCTGTTCGACCGTCTGGACATGGTCGCGCGGGCCGACGAGCTGCGGTCGCCGATCCTCATCCTGCACAGCGACGACGACGGCTTCGTCCCCGCGGACGCCTCGCACGCCCTGCAGGAGGCGCGTCCGGACCTCGTGACCATGCCGCGCTTCACCGTCGCCCGGCACACCAAGCTCTGGAACTACGACGAGAAGGGCTGGACCACGGCCATCACGGAGTGGCTCGCGGCACAGGGGCTCAGCGCTTCTGCCTGACCTGGTTCTTGGCTCGCATCAGCATGCCGGTCATGCCGCCGATCCGCAGCGGTGACACGGCCTTGGTGAGCCCGATCGACTGCGGGTAGTCCTCGGGGATCGCCAGCACCTCGTCCGCCGTCAGTCCGGTGAGGCCCTGCACGAGGATGCTCGCGAAGCCCCGGGTCGTCGGCGCCTCTTCCGGGGCCGTGGCGTGCATGGTGACGACGTCGTCGTGGACCTCGACGTAGATGTAGACCGGCGACTGGCATTCCGCGACGCGCTCGCACATCTCCGGATGCGCCGCGACCTCATCGGAGACGGCGGGCAGCTCGTCGGCGTACTCCAGGAGCAGCAGCAGGCGGTCCGATTCCGGGGTCTCCAGGAATCCGTCGCGGATCTCGGCGAGGGTCTCGGGCAGGGCGGAGGCGTTCATCCCCGCCATTCTCCCACCTCAGACGGTGCCGGGCTCGGTGCCCGTGACGATCGGGACGCGCACCGCGCTGCCCCACTCCGTCCACGAGCCGTCGTAGTTGCGGACGTTCTCGAAGCCGAGGAGGTGCTTCAGCACGAACCACGTGTGGCTCGAGCGCTCCCCGATGCGGCAGTAGGCCACGACGTCGTCGCCGTCCTGCAGCCCGGCGCCGTCCCGGTAGATGGCATCGAGTTCGGCGCGGCTCTTGAAGCCGCCGTCCTCGGCGACCGCCTTCGCCCACGGCACGCTCTGCGCGGTGGGGATGTGGCCGGCCCGCAGGGTCCCCTCCTCCGGGTAGGCCGGAGCCGTGGTGCGCTCTCCGCTGTACTCCTCCGGCGAACGGACGTCGATGAGCGGGTTGCCGAGGTGGGCGAGCACGTCCTCCTTGTATGCACGGATGGCCGTGTCGTCCCGCTCCACCACCGGGTACTCCGTGGCGGGACGGTTCGTCGCCTCGCGGGTGAGCTCGCGGCCCTCCGCGATCCAGCGGTCACGGCCGCCGTCGAGCAGACGGACGTCCTCGTGGCCGAACAGCGAGAACACCCACAGCGCGTACGCCGCCCACCAGTTGTTCTTGTCGCCGTAGATGACCACCGTGTCGTCGCGGGCGATGCCCTTGCGGCTCAGCAGCTCGGCGAAGCCCTCGCCGTCGACGTAGTCCCGCACCACCGGGTCGTTGAGCTCGGTGTGCCAGTCCACCTTCACCGCTCCGGCGATGTGGCCCGTCTCGTAGAGGAGGACGTCCTCGTCCGACTCGACGACCACGAGGCCGGGCTCTCCCAGGTGGGCCGCGAGCCACTCGGTCGTGACAAGGCGGCCGGGCTCGGCGTACTCGGCGAACTTGGGGGAGGAGGAGTCGAACTCGATGGCCATGGGGTCTCCGTAGCGGTGAGCGGGCGAGCGGGCGGTGCGGACGGCGTAGTGTGGATCCGTCCCTTCGACGATAGATCCTCCGCGCGCCTCCGGGACCCGATCCGTAAGACTTCGACACAGGCCGTTGCCTGATTCAGGACCGTGATGACCGACCCGACCACCCGCACCGGAACCGTCCACCTCACCGAGCGCACGCCGACGGTCAGCGGACCCGAGATGCTCGCGAGCCTGGTGCCGCCGCCGCAGTTCGACGACGCCACGTTCGACAGCTACCGGGCGGACCCGGCCTACCCGTCGCAGGAGGAGGCGAAGCAGACGCTGCTCCGGTTCGCCGGACGCGGCGCCCCCGTCAAGCGGGGCGGTCTGTTCAGCAGGGCGAAGAAGGAGCCGGAGCTCAAGCCGGGGGTCTACCTCGACGGCGGCTTCGGCGTGGGCAAGACCCACCTGCTCGCGTCGATCTACCACGCGATGCCCGCGCGCCGGAAGTACTTCGGCTCGTTCATCGAGTACACCGCGCTGGTGGGCGCCCTCGGGTACAAGAACACCGTCGACCTCCTGAAGGGCGCCGATCTGCTCTGCATCGACGAGTTCGAGCTCGACGACCCGGGCGACACCATGGTGATGACGCGTCTGCTCGGTGAGCTCGTGCCCACCGGGACCCGGCTCGCGGCGACCTCCAACACGCCGCCGAACGCACTCGGCGAGGGCCGCTTCGCCGCGCAGGACTTCCTCCGGGAGATCCACGCGATGTCGGACAGCTTCCAGACCCTGCGCATCGACGGCGTCGACTTCCGGCAGCGCGCGATCGACGGGCACGCCGTGACGCTGGACGACGCGGCCTACGGGGCCGCCGTGGAGGTGGCCGCGGCGGACGGCGCCGTGTCGGACGACGCGTTCGACGATCTCATCCGGCACCTCGCCCAGGTGCACCCCTCGCGCTACATCCGCCTCATCGACGGGTTGCATCGGGTGGGCCTGCGGGGCGTGCGCCAGCTCACCGACCAGTCGGAGGCGCTGCGGTTCGTGGCGTTCGTCGATCGCGTCTACGACGCGCAGATCCCGATCCTCGCGACGGGCGTCGGGCTCGATGCCGTCTTCTCCGACGAGATGCTCGCCGGGGGCTACCGCAAGAAGTACCTGCGCGCCATCTCCCGGTTGAACGCACTCACGCATTCTGCGTAAGCCCGAAGGCCGACGTAACGCGATGTTCACACCCGGAGCCGGGCTGTAACAGCGGGGAAACAAACCTCACGCATGGGCGAAATCGCCCGTGGTCACACTGAAGCTCTCAACTACTTCGGATGTGAGGTTTTCCTATGGATGCTCCCGGCAACATCTCGTGGGCGATCACCGCGACGGCACTGGTGCTGCTCATGACGCCCGGCGTCGCGTTCTTCTACGGCGGTCTCGTCAAGGCGAAGAGCGTCGTCAGCATGATGATGATGAGCTTCGGCTCGATCGGACTCGTCGCCGTGCTGTGGATTCTCTTCGGCTTCTCGATGAGCGCCGTCGACAGCCCGACCGCTTTCGCGGGCAACCCCTTCGCGGACATCGGCCTGTCCAGCCTCGCCTCGGGTGAGGGGTCGAACGTCGCCCTCCTCAGCGTCGCGTACGGCGCCACGTTCGCGATCATCACCGTCGCCCTCATCTCCGGGGCGATCGCCGACCGGGCGAAGTTCGGCAGCTGGCTGATCTTCGCGGGTGTCTTCGCGACCGTCGGCTACTTCCCGGTCGCCGCCTGGGTCTGGGGCGGTGGCTGGATCATGAACCTCGGCACCACCCTGTTCGGCGAGGACAGCGGCATCGGCGTGATCGACTACGCCGGCGGCACCGCGGTGCACATCAACGCGGGTGCCGCGGCGCTGGCCCTCGCCCTGGTGCTCGGCAAGCGCATCGGCTTCCAGAAGGGCATCCTCAAGCCGCACAACGTGCCGCTGACGCTGCTCGGCGCCGCCCTGCTGTGGTTCGGCTGGTTCGGCTTCAACGCCGGTGCGGAGTGGCTCGCCGAGGACATGGGCGGCGTCGGCCTCATCGGCTTGAACACCCTGGGCGCGACCGCGGCCGCGATCCTCGGCTGGATCCTCATCGAGCGCATCAAGGACGGCAAGCCCACCTCGGTCGGCGCCGCTTCCGGCGCCGTGGCGGGTCTCGTGGCGATCACCCCGGCGTGCGCCAACCTCACCCCCGGGTGGTCCCTCCTGCTCGGCGCGGTCGCCGGGATCGTCTGCGCCCTCGCCGTGGAGCTGAAGTTCCGCCTCGGCTTCGACGACTCGCTCGACGTCGTCGGTATCCACCTCGTCGGCGGACTCATCGGCACCCTGTACCTCGGCTTCTTCGCGACCGGCACCGGCCTGTTCGTCGGCGGCGACGCCCGCCAGCTCGCCGTCCAGGTGATCGCCGCGGCCGGAGTGCTGATCTACTCCTTCGTGGTGGCCTGGGTGATCGGCTTCGTGATCCAGAAGACGATCGGGTTCCGCATCACGAACGAGGACGAGATCGCCGGTGTCGACCAGGTCGTGCACGGCGAGGAGGGCTACGCTCTCGCGAACGCGTGACGACGGTTAGGGTGACCGTGTGGGCACGACCAGCAACGGCATCCTGAAGACACTCGCGGACCTCCTGCGCCGAGCAGTGGGCTCCTCCCGGGCGTCGCAGACCCCTCCCGGTCCGCGGCGCCCGGACGCGCGTCTGCGGACGGCCGAGGAACGCGAGCGGCGGTCCGCCCCTGTGGCGGACTCCGGCGCGGAGCCGGGGAGGACCCGCGGCACCGAGACCGTGCGGCTCGACGCGGCACGCATGCCGGCCGTCCGCGTGGCGTACGCGCCGCAGCGGGACGGCGCTCCGGATGCGGGCGAGGTGGTCTGGACCTGGGTGCCGTACGAGGAGAACGACGGCCGAGGCAAGGACCGACCGGTGCTGGTGATCGGACGGCAGTCGTCCGAGCGCGTGTACGCGGTGCGGATGACCAGCAGGCCGCATGACGGCGACCGTGACTACCTCTCGATCGGGAGCGGGGAGTGGGACGGGCAGGGGCGCGAGTCGTGGGTCGACATCGAACAGCTCTACAGCGTCCACGAGCGTGGTCTCCGCCGGGAGGCGGCGGCCCTGGACCGTACCCGGTACGCACGGGTCGCGGCAGCGCTCCAGCGGCGATACGGGTGGGCGCAGAGCTGAGACGGACGCCGCAGTCCCATCCGATCGACGCGGGGCTCCGAACCTTCCTGTGAGTCGCCGCCGGCGGCACCCAAGGAGGAATCATGCGTTTCATCCCGACCAAGGTCCATGGTGTTCTCGACTACGTCGTCGGAATCGCTCTGATCGCCGCGCCCTGGCTCTTCGGCTTCGCCGGCATGGGCGGAGCCCCCGTCGTCATCCCGATCGTCCTCGGCATCGGCCTCATCGTCTACAGCCTCTTCACGAAGTACGAGTGGGGTCCGTTCGGTCTGATCCCGATGCCCGTGCACCTCGTCTTCGACATCGTGGCGAGCCTCTTCCTCGCCCTGTCGCCGTGGCTGTTCGGCTTCGCGGACGAGGCGCCGAACGTCTGGCTCCCGCACGTCGTCGTCGGTGCCGCCGTCATCGTCGTCGTGCTGTTCTCCCAGCCGCAGCCGCAGAGCACGCGCGGACGCGCGGCGACCGCCTGACGCCGGACATGACGAAGGGGCGACCGGATGCCGATCCGGTCGCCCCTTCGTCGTCGTGAGGACTACTCCTCGTCGTCGGCTTCGGCCTGATGCTCCTGCTGCTGCTCGGCGTCGACCTGGGCGGGAGGCAGGTCCTGCAGGAACTGGCGGTCGCTGTTCGGGTCGCCGCTCCCGTCTCCGGCGAGCGGATCCTGCGCGCTGACGTCGTCGGCGGGGATGTTCTCTCGTCCGTTCATGTCCTGTCCTCTCACGCGGGGCGCCGGGTGCGCCCGTTCGCAGGCGAGTCTGCCTGCCGTCGGCGGAGGGCGGGATCCCCTGGTGCGATCGGACGCGCAGTGATAGACGCGATCATCCCCGGAGCGCGGCGCTGAGCCACCGCGCGTACTGGTGCCAGGGGTCGCAGTCCTGCTGCAGGACCGCGATGTGCGCGCGGATCTCGGGCGTCAGCGTGAACCACTCGCCGCCTTCGCGGGCGGAGGCGAACTCGCGATGCCGCTGCTGCTCGCGCACGCGGTCGCCCCTCTCGAAGGCGAGGAGCTCGTCATGACGGATGCTCGCGAGGCGGCGCCGCGGCTGCCTGCTCGTGCCGATCTTCACCCTGCGGTCGTAGCGGAGGTAGTACACGACGTCGATCCGCGGGAACGGCAGGTCGGGGTCGGGGGAGTCCCCGTAGCGCCATCCGCAGAGCGCGCAGTGCCAGGCGTCGTCCGTCCGCAGCCCGGCGAGACCGCCGCACAGCGGGCAGGGTCCGGGGAGAAGTCGGGGTTTCGGCACCGCAGCAGCGTACGTCGTGCCTCGGACATCGCGGGCACCTGGCAGCACCCGGCGCTCCTGTCAACCACTGCCGCCGAGCGTCGTCCCTTGCCAGACTCGGCCTATGGTGTTCATCGGATTCCACGCGTCCCACGAGCAGGTCCCGCCCAGCGCGCTGCTCGACGCGGTCGTCAGCGCGGAGTGGGCCGGCTTCGACGGGGCGATGTGCTCCGACCACCTGGCCCCGTGGCTGCCCGAGCAGGGGGAGTCGGGTTTCGCGTTCAGCTGGATCGCCGCGGCCTTGGCCCGTACGCGATTCCCCATCGGCATGGTCAACGCGCCGGGACAGCGATACCACCCGGCGATCGTGGCGCAGGCCTTCGGGACGCTGGAGGAGATGTTCCCCGGGCGGTTCTGGGCCGCGCTCGGCAGCGGGGAGGCGATGAACGAGCACGTGACCGGTGAGGTGTGGCCCGCCAAGGACGTCCGGAACGCGCGGCTGCGCGAGAGCGTGGACGTGATCCGCCGGCTGCTGGCCGGTGAGGAGGTCGACCACGACGGTCTCGTGCGCGTGCACCGCGCGCGGATCTGGACCCGCCCGGCTCAGCCGCCGCCGCTCCTCGCCACCGCGGTCAGTGCGGAGACGGCGGAGTGGGCGGCCGGCTGGGCGGACGGGCTCGCCACCGTCGCGCAGGAGCCGTCCGTGCTCCGGAGGGTGGTGGAGGCCTATCGCTCGGCCGGTGGACAGGGTCCGTGCATCCTGCAGACCCACGTGAGCTGGGGCACCGACGACGCCGAGGCCTACGCGACCGCGAAGGAGCAGTGGCGGCAGGGCGTCGTCACCCCGCCGCTCGCGTGGAACATCGAGCAGCCGGAGGACTTCGACGCGGCGGTGGGCGAGGTCGACGAGGCGGGGCTGCGCGCGGCGGTCCTCGTCGACCACGACGCCCGTTCCCTCGCGGAACGGCTGGCGGAGCTCGTCGGCGTCGGCTTCGACCGGATCTACCTGCACCACGTGGGCCGCGAGCAGACCGGGTTCCTGAAGGCGGCCGCCTCCGAGATCCTCCCGGCCCTGAGAGAGCGCACATGAAGATCACCGACACGAGCGACCTCTGGTGGAAGACGGCCGTCGTCTACTGCCTCGACGTGGAGACCTTCCTGGACGCGGACGGCGACGGCGTCGGCGACCTCCGCGGCCTCGCGCAGCGCATCGACTACCTGGCACAGCTCGGTGTGACGTGCCTGTGGCTCATGCCGTTCTATCCCTCGCCCGACCTCGACGACGGCTACGACGTCAGCGACTTCTACGGCGTGGACCCTCGTCTGGGCACCCACGGCGACCTCGTGGAGGTGATCCGCACGGCCCGCGACCGCGGCATCCGCGTGATCGTCGACCTCGTCGTCAACCACACCTCCGACCGTCACCCGTGGTTCCGCGCGGCGCTCCGGAGCGTCGACTCGCCCTATCGCGACTACTACGTGTGGCGGGACGATGCGCCGCCCGAGGGCCAGAAGAACACGGTCTTCCCCGGCCAGGCCGACGGGATCTGGACGAAGGACGAGAAGTCGGGGCAGTGGTACCAGCACAGCTTCTACGAGCACCAGCCCGACCTCAACATCGCCAACCCCGTGGTCAGGGACGAGATCGCGAAGGTGATCGGATTCTGGCTGCAGCTCGGCGTCTCGGGTTTCCGGGTGGACGCCGTGCCGTTCCTCCTCGAGGTCCCGAAGACGGCCGACCTCCCCGACCCGCACGAGCTGCTGCGGGACATGCGACGCTTCCTCCAGCGCCGCTCCAGTGAGGCGATCCTGCTGGGCGAGGTCAATCTCCCGTACGAGGAGCAGCGGGTCTACTTCGGCGGCGCGGACGGCGACGAGCTGACCATGCAGTTCGACTTCGTGGCGATGCAGGCTCTCTATCTGTCGCTCACCCGCCGCGATCCCGCCCCTCTCGTCGCCGCGCTCACCGCGCGGCCCGTCCTCGGACCGGAGGTGCAGTGGGCGAACTTCCTTCGGAACCACGACGAGCTCACCCTCGACAAGCTGACCGAGGCCGAGCGCCAGGAGGTCTTCGACGCCTTCGCGCCGGACGAGCGGCAGCGGGTGTTCGGTCGTGGGATCACACGCCGCCTCCCCCCGATGCTGGAAGGAGACCCCCGGAGGATCCGGATGGCGTACAGCCTGCTCTTCACGCTCCCCGGGACGCCGGTGCTGTTCTACGGCGAGGAGATCGGGATGGGCGAGAACATCGCCGTCGAGGGGCGGCAGGCCGTGCGCACCCCGATGCAGTGGTCGGCGGATCGCAACGGCGGCTTCTCCGATGCGCGTCCCTCCCGGCTGGTCGCGCCGTTGCCGACGGACGGGTACGCGCCCACGCACGTGAACGCCGCCGCCCAGCTCGAGGATCACGGTTCGCTGCTCCACTTCGTCCGCGACCTGACCGCGCGCTACCGGGTGTCGCCCGAGCTCGGGTGGGGGATGTTCCGCGTCATCGACCAGCCGCAGGACGCCCTGCTGGTGCACTCCCTGGAGGCCGATGTCGGGCGCACGATCGCCGTCCACAACTTCGCGGAGCGGCCGGCGACGACGCGGTTCCGGCTGGGGGAGGAGCCCGCGGGCACCACCCTGGTCGACCTCCTCGACGCACGGCGCGTGCCCCTCGACGACGACGGCGGGGTGGAACTGGAACTTCCGGCCTACGGCTACCGGTGGCTGCGTGTCTCGCGCCCGGGGGACGGCAGGGTCCTATGACGATCCGGAAACGCCGAAGGCCCCGGGTGACCGGGGCCTTCGAAGGGATTCTGTGGGCGATACCGGACTCGAACCGATGACCTCTTCCGTGTGAAGGAAGCGCGCTACCAACTGCGCCAATCGCCCATACCCGTGGGGTACGTCAACCGATACTACCCGACCCGCGAGCGCCTCGATGACCAGTCCCGGAGACACGCGCGAGATTCGCCACGGGTTTGGCGGAGCGCGGATCATCGGCTAATGTTTCATAAGTGCCCGGGACAACCGGGAACGAAATGCGGATGTAGCGCAGTTGGTAGCGCACAACCTTGCCAAGGTTGGGGTCGCGAGTTCGAGTCTCGTCATCCGCTCGAGTGCAGTAGATCTTCTCGAAGATCGGCGGCACGTGGGGTCAATCCACACGGTGGCGTGGCCGAGCGGCTAGGCACCGGCCTGCAAAGCCGTTTACACGGGTTCGAATCCCGTCGCCACCTCACGGGAAAACTGAATAGCCCCAACGGGCGCGATTGGCGCAGCGGTAGCGCGCTTCCCTGACACGGAAGAGGTCACTGGTTCGATCCCAGTATCGCGCACCACCTGAAACCCCCGGTTCTGCCGGGGGTTTTTTCTTGCCCGCACGCAGTCCTCCCGCTCCTCCCTCCGCGCGGCGTCGCAGATCCGCGCGAGGGCGCAGTCTCACGGCAGAGCTCGGCGACGTCGGTGCTGATCTGCGTGTCGGCGCTGACTGAACCGAGTTCGAAGATGTGTTCGAATATCGGTATCCTGGACGAGGCCGGAGGAAGGAGCCGGTGTGGGGAACTCGGGTCGCGCGCTCTCCGCGTACAACGACATGCGGTCGCAGCATCAGGCCATCGAGGCCGCCGCACGCCGCGGCCCCCTGCAGTCCCTGTCCGATCGCGAGCTCGCCCTGCGCGAGTCCGCCATCACCGTCTATCCGCACGCGCTCCAGCGGCGGGTGCGGGCATGGGTGCGGTTCGGCCCAGAGGCGATCCGCGTGGAGGCCAAGGTCGTCCGCTCCACTCCGCTCGCGGCGGGTATCGAGTTCCGTGCCGGCGAGCGCACGTACCGCTGCTGGGTCTGGGGGAACGCCGTCCAGCCGGTGGAGGGGTGACCCCGAGAGTGGACACCGCTCGCACGATCTGTTCGTTTCCCGTCCGCACATCGGCGTCTTCGGCCCGCCGGGGGCGTGCGGCTGACAGGGTGGACCGACATCACCACCCGCGATCGACGATCGCTCCTCCGTGGGACGAGATTCCGTGGCGATCACCCCAGGAGGGCGGACATGGGCAGGTTCATCTACGAAGGAAGCACCAAGGTCGAGGTCGAGGACCGCGCGCTGCGGCATCTGCAGCTGGTGATGACCGCGAAGCTGCGGCGGGGCGAGCCCTTCCCGTACACCTGGAAGGAGGACGCCAGCATCGGGGGCGGACGGATCACCGTCTGGATCCATGCCGGGAGCTCCATGGTGTTCAAGTACGTGGGGAGCCGCCAGCCCGAGGTTAATCGGGCCTGGGTCGACGCGCTGGCGTACACGGCCAATGCACCGAGCGGGCTGTATCTCGTGCCGGAGC
The DNA here is from genome assembly GCF_044756645.1 of Microbacterium sp. NPDC091676. Classification (NCBI taxonomy): domain Bacteria; kingdom Bacillati; phylum Actinomycetota; class Actinomycetes; order Micrococcales; family Microbacteriaceae; genus Microbacterium; species Microbacterium sp. NPDC091676. The sequence goes on from NZ_JBIVTI010000001.1 coordinate 444,705, forward strand.
CGGCTGGCAGCGCGGTCACCGGCACCCTCGACGCCGCGTAGGGGGCGGCGGCGGACGGGACGCCCCCTCCGCGAGGCGAGGAGGAGGCGTCCCGTCTGGGGGTGCGGGGGTCAGACCTGCGCGGTGCCGGGCCCGTTCTGCGGGACGCGCGGCTCTCGACTGACGAAGATGCCCAGCAGCACCATGCCGATCGCGAGGCCGAGGTGGAGCCAGTTGTCGGCGTTGTTCACCGGCAGGAAGTTCAGCTGCTCGTTGCCGACCGCGATGAGGCCGTACAACCAGACGACGAGGTACGCGAGTCCGCCGATGATGAGGTACAGGCGGGAGGCGCGCGGCGAGGCGGCGAGCGCGATGCCCGCGACGGCGAACAACAGGTGCACGACGTTGTGCAGGACCGAGACCTGGAAGAGGCCGAGGAGCAGGGCCTCCGACGCTGCTCCGGCTCCGTGCAGGTGTTCGGCCGAATGGGTGAGGCCCGGGATGAAGCCGGCGATGCCGACGATGAGGAAGACGATGCCGACGATCAGCGCCGTCTTCTGGATCGGTGTCCCGGCGTAGCGGGTGGTGCGGGTGGTGTCGCTCATGATCCCCTCCAAGGTGTGGTGCGGTTGCCCGAAAGTAGGACTCCTGTGTGCCGGCTGAGAGGGCATTGACGCATCAGAAGCCGCGCGGTAGCTTCGCGCGGGCGTCCGCAAGCGCTCCTGCGACGATGTGCCCGGAGCACGGATTGTCAATCCCCCTCGCAGCCGCCGGACCGGTTCCTACGCTCAGGCCATGACCGACGCCGCTCTCGACCGCACCTGCGGCACCTCGACCTCCGATCGCGATGCGGCGACCGGGCTGCGACGCATCGACCACCTGGCGCAGCTGGCCGCGGTCGTCCGCGCGTGCCCCGGTCTGCACGTCCGCTACTCCGAGGGGCCGGACGCGGACACCCGCCGCTCCAGCATCGACACCGAGAGCGGACTCGAGCTTCCCGGGCTCTCCGTCAATCCTCTCGACGCCGAGCGGTGGTGGACGCGTCCGCTGGAGGACTGGCTGGCACGCCAACTCTGCCAGTACCGGCACCTCGCCGAGAAGGAGCCGCAGCGCATCGCCTGGATCCTCCGGGGCGAGCACTGCGGCCGCGGCCCGGACTGCGAGCCGCTGCTGAAGGATGTGGAGCCGATCGCCGTCATCGGCCCACACGTGCTGCTCGAAGCGCGGGAACGGTACGAGCGCACCTTCGATGCGGGGCGCGGACCCGCCGACGACGGGGAGGCACGGGGATGAGCAGAGCACCGGAGTGGACCGAGGTGGTGCCGGGGTTCTTCGGCATCAGCGTGGCGGAGGTCAATTGCTACCTCGTGCAGACCGCGGATGGGCTGACGCTGTTCGATGCGGGGCTGCCGCGCAGCAGGGGCGTGCTGCGCGACGTGCTCGGCCACCTCGGGGCGAAGGAGACCGACATCGATGCGGCCGTCCTGACGCACGGGCACTTCGACCACGTCGGAGTCGCGCGCCGGCTGCATGAGGAGGGCGTCTCCGTGCTCGTCCACCCTCGCGACGCAGAGCTGGCCCGTCACCCGTACAGCTACCGTCCCGCCTCCCCGCGCGTCCCCTACGTGCTCACCCATCCGCGGGGGATCCCCACCATCACCCGGATGGCTCTCGCCGGAGCGCTCAACGTCCGCGGCGTCGATGCGCAGCCCCGCGTGACGCACGAGCATCCGATCGACGCCCCCGGGACCCCGATCGCCCTGTGGACTCCGGGACACACGGCAGGGCACTGCGCGTACTTCTTCCCCGAGGTCGGGGTCCTCGTCGCGGGCGACGCCCTCGTGACGCTCGACCCGTACACGGGGGAGGCCGGGCCCCAGATCGTCGCCAGGGCCGCCACGGCCGACACCACGGAGGCGATGGAATCGCTGGACACCCTGGCACGGACGAGCGCGCGCGTCGTCCTGACGGGTCACGGAGAGCCCGTGCTGGACGGTGTGGGGCCCGCGGTCGCTGCGGCGCGGCGACGCGGACCCCACTGACCCCGCGCCTCAGTCGAGCAGCGTCTCCCCGATGTAGCCGCCCTCCGCGCATCCCGGGGGCACGGCGAACACGGCGGATCCGATCGGGACGGTCCACTCGTTGAGCAGGTCGAGCTCGTCGAGCCGTTGCTGCATGGGGACGAACTGCCGCGCGACGTCGGCCTGGAACGCGGCGAAGAGCAGTCCGGACTCGGAGACGCCGTCTGCGGCCGGGCGCTCGTCGTAGTTGTACGCCCGGCGGAAGATGCGCTCCGCGCCGTCGCCGCGCGCGCGTCGGATGTGCGCGAACGCCGGGATGACGGGGAACCCGATGGCCGTCGTCGCGTCGAAGTCCGGCTCGTCGAACTCCGACGTCCCCGTGAGGGGCGCGCCGTCGCGGAGCGTCCGCCCCACCGAGGCCTCGCGGCCCCCGCGATCCAGGCGGTCCCAGGTGTCGAGGTCCATGCGGATGCGGCGGAGGACCATGCCCGTGCCGCCGGCGAGCCAGCCGTCATCGCTCCACACCACCCGGTCGAAGTCCTCGGTGCCCGGCTGCGGATTGCTCGTGCCGTCGACCTGACCGAAGAGATTGCGCATGGTCGTGCCCGGTCGCTCGGTGCCGTGTGCCCGGCGGAAGCCCTGCTGGATCCATCGCACGGTCGCGAAGCCGCGCGCGTCCTTCAGGAGCATGCGCTGCGCGTGCGCGACGGTCAAGGGGTCGTCGGCTGCGATCTGCAGGAGCAGGTCTCCGTCCGAGAACTCCGGCTGCAGGCGGTCCACGCGGAAGGCGGGCAGGGGAGCGAGCCACGAGGGGGCGCTACCGCCCGCCCGTGCCACGAGCGTCGGACCGAAGCCGAACGTGACGGTCAACCGGGCGGGGGCGACGGCGAGCTCCGGCTCGGAGTCCGCCAGCGCCCCGCGTCCTCGGGTGAGCCGCGCCGCATCGTCCGTGAGGATCCGCAGGAGCCGGCGGAGCGCGTCGCGGTCGACCTCCGGGCGCAGGTCGAGCGCGACGAACGAGCCGTGCGCCTGCGCCGCGGTGTCGATCCCGGCCTGATGGACGCCGTGGAACGGGACGGTGAGGGAGCCGTTGAGCGGAGCGGGGGCCGCGGGAGCCTCCGTGTCCGCTCGCGTGAGGGCGAGGTCCGCCCCGACCGCGACGGCGGCCCCGACACCGGCGACAGCCCCTCCGAGGAGGAACTGCCGCCGGGTCGAGCCGGTGCGGCCGGTGCGCGCGCCCGAGACGCGCGCGGACATCAGTGGTCCATGCCCTCGTGGTCGTCGGCACCGTCGTAGTTCTCGTTCGCGCCGGAGTAGTCCTTCACCGGCGCACGGAAGTCGAACGTGGAGTCATCGGACAGGGTGACCGTGAAGGCGACCTCGTCACCGGCGCGCAGCGGCTCGGCGAGGTCCATCATCATGATGTGGTTCCCCCCGGGCTCGAGGGCGAGGGTGCCGCCGGCGGGGACGACGAAGCCCCCGGCGATCTCCCGCATGACCATCTCCCCGGCCTCGTTCTCGACGGTCTCGTGCAGCTCGATCATCGGCGAGGCGGCGGAGGTGACCGACGTCACCGTCACGTCCTCCTCGCCCTCGTTGACGAGCACGCCGAAGGCCGCGGACATGCCTTCATCGGCCGACTTGACCCAGGCGTCGTCGATCCGGAGGACCTCACCGGCGGGGGCGCTGGTCGGTGTCTCGGCTGTGGGCGTGGTGCATCCGGTGAGCGCGACGAGCGCGAGGACGATCGCCGCGCCGAGGCGGGGGAGGGAGGTGCGAGTGTTCATGATGATGCCTTTCAGGAGTTCTCTGCCGTGTCGTCGCCGGATTCCGGCGCCATGGCGGCCGCGCGACGGCGGCGGAGGATGAGGAGGACGGCGAAGGCGGCGACGGCGAGTGCCGCTCCCGCCCCGCCGACGAGCAGGACCCGGATCGGGTCGCCCGTCTCGTCTGCGTTCTGATCCGATGCGGTCGACGTGTCGTCCGTGGCGGAGGCGGTCGGCTCCGGATTCCCGGTCGACTCCAGCGGGACGGCGTCGCCGATCGCGAAGGGGATGATCCCCGCGATCGGATGTCCGTCCTCGGAGACGACCTGCCACCGCACCTGGTACCCGCCGTCCGGCATACCGGGGACGAGGGCGGCGGTGACATTCCGGCCGCGGACCTCCACCTCGCCCGTCGCCCAGTCCTCACCCTCCGCGTCGACGACGAGGACGACGGCCCCGGCGGTCGACTCGTCGAGGACGAGGAGCTCGCCCGAGAACGTCATCGTGACGCTGACGGGCGCGGTGTCGAGCCGTTCCCCGTCGGCGGGGCTGCTCTCGATGAGTTGGTCATGGGCGGTCGCCGGCGCTGCCGTCGCGAGGATCGCGACAGCCGCCAGCACCGCCCCGGCCGCGAATCTGCGGACAGGGGTCATGGGAAGTGCCTCTCTTCGAACGTCGCCGAGCGACGGGGTACCTGCGTTCGTGCGCGCGTCACCGGGACAGCGCGAGGACGCACCGCGCGGCCGGAGGCCGCGGGCGCGGATCAGAGCGCGGGGAGAGCGGGCGGGGCGCGTCCGAGGAGCGGGGTGAGGAGACGGAGGCGGCGGGCCGTCCGGACGAGGAAGAGACCGGCCAGGCGGAACGGAGAAGCGGCGGAGCGCGGGGCGAGCGTCACGTCCGCCCGTCGACGCACCCAGCGGACCAGTCGGACGGCGAGATCGCGCAGGGTGAGGAGCAGCCGCTCCCCGCGATGGAGCGCCGTCACGGTGACGACCGCCGCGAGGGCATGCCCGAGCCACATCGCGGCATCCGCGGTCGCGACGACCCCGGAGCCTTCGGCTGCGGGGAGCACGAGCGGAGCGCCGTGCACGTGACGGATCGCCGCGCCGGACGGGGTGACCGTGCCGAGCACGAAGAGCACGTGGAAGAGGAACTGGCTCACGGCCACGGAGAGGGTGAGTCGGGTGAGGGAGAGCCTTCGTCCGGCGAGGAGCACGCTCACCATGAAGGCGAACAGCCAGGGCACGAGGATCCCCAAAGGGCCCGGCATCTCGCCGCCGCCGCTCACGTGACCCGCCAGGGCCACGAAGATCGCGAGCGACGAGGTCGCGAAGCCCCGCACGACGGCGGGCTTGCGGGACGGGCTCACGGGCACCAGTCTGCCATGCGCCGGAGATCGTGACGGGCGGGAGCCGTGCGTCAGCTCCGCGGTGCTCCGGAGCGCTTGACGACGTCGTAGGCGGCGAGCGCTGCCTTCCGGGTCTCACCGAGGTCGACGATCGGCTCGGCGGGGGCGTCCGCAGCCCAGCGGCCGATGTACTGCCCCTCGCCGTCGAACTTCTTGGCCTGCAGCTCCGGGTTGAACACGCGGAAGTACGGGGCGGCGTCGGCACCGGAGCCCGCGACCCACTGCCAGTTGAACGGGTTGCTCGCGTCGTCGGCGTCCACCAGCGTGTCCCAGAACCACTCCTCGCCGAGCCGCCAGTCGATGAGGAGGTTCTTGACGAGGAACGATGCCGTGACCATCCGCACCCGGTTGTGCATGTGCCCGGTGTGCCAGAGCTCGCGCATGCCCGCGTCGACGAGGGGGACTCCGGTCTCGCCGTGCTGCCAGAGCTCCAGCCGCGCGGGGTCCAGGGGAGGCCAGGGGAACGCGTCGAACTCGCGCCGCAGGTTCTTCGTCGCGAGATCCGGGAAGTGGAACAGCGTGTGCCAGGCGAACTCGCGCCAGCCGAGCTCCGAGAGGAATCCGCCGGCCCCGTCGACGTCGATCGCCTCGTGCCACACGGTGAAGGGGCTGAGCTCGCCCCAGCGCAGACGCGGAGACAGCCGGGAAGTGGCACCGGCGGCCGGCGCGTCGCGAGCGTGGTCGTACGTGCGGAGTTCTTCGGCGAGGAAGTGCTGCAACCGGCGGCGCGCGGCGGGCTCGCCGGGATCCCACGTGTCGCGGAGACCGCCCGCCCAGTCCGGGGCGGTGGGCAGCAGCCCCCAGTCGTCCAGCGCGTCGGAGGGGAGCCGCCTGGCGGCGCCGCGGAGCTCTCGAGGCTCGGGAAGCGGGGCGCGCGGGGCCGGAAGGGCCAGACAGGCCCGCCAGAACGGTGTGAAGACCGAATAGTGCGTGCCGCTCCCGGTGGTGACCGTCCACGGCTCGTGCAGGAGCGACCCGGCGAACGATCGCACCAGGAGCCCCTCGTCGCGCAGCGTCGTCTTCAGCCCGGCATCGATCTCGCGCCCGGCGGCGCCGTAGCGACGGTTCCAGAAGACCGCTCCCGCACCCGACTCGGCGACCAGCTCTCGCACGACCCGGTCGGCGGGCCCGCGCCGCAGCACCAGCGTCGCCCCCTTCTCACGCAGTCGTCCGGCGAGCGAGGCCAGCGAATGGTGCAGCCACCAGCGCGCCGCGCCGCCCAGCGGACGGATGCCGGGGGACTCCTCGTCGAGGACGAAGAGCGCGATGACCGGCTCGTCGCGCTCGACGGCGGCACGCAGCGCGGAATTGTCGGCCAGGCGGAGATCGTCGCGGAACCAGACGATCGAGGGTGAGGTCATCGGGTCGCCCACAGGGCCCAGGCGATGAGCAGAGGCTGCAGGAACAGGCGGCCGAACCGCCGCCGGTCCGTGTCGAGCCCGGGCGTCGATCGCCCGGTGCGCCACTGATGCCAGTTGCCGGGGAAGACCGCGGCGAAGAAACCCGCCGTGGCCACTCCCATCCGTCGACGCTCGCGCGGCAGAGCCACCAGGCCCGCCGCGAGCGCGACCTCGGCCGCACCCGACGCCAGGACGATCGTGTCCTTGTCCATCCGGGTCAGGCGGGTCGCCCAGTCGGGCACGACGACCCGGAACCCGCGTGTCTGGGTGAAGTGCAGCACGCCCATCGCCCCGAGGGCGAGAGCCAGGAGCCAGCGGGCGATCGTCCGAGTCATGCGCCCACGCTATCGTCCCCGTCGGACGCCGCGGCTGTCACACTGAGGCGATGACCGTGCTGCGCATCACCGTCCTCTTCCTCCTCGCCGCCATCGCCGAGATCGGCGGCGCCTGGCTCATCTGGCAGGCGGTGAAGGAGGACAGGGGCTGGCTGTTCGCGGTCCTGGGGGTCATGGCGCTCGGGGCCTACGGTTTCCTCGCGGCCCTGCAGCCGGATGCGAACTTCGGCCGTGTCCTGGCCGCGTACGGCGGGATCTTCATCGCCGGATCCCTCGCCTGGGGCGTCATCGTCGACGGATTCCGCCCCACCTCGTGGGACGTCATCGGCTCCGTGGTGGCTCTGGCCGGGGCGGCGATCATCATCTTCGCGCCGGCGGCCGCGGATCCGCTGTCGGAGAGCGCCGCGTGACGGTCGGCGACCTGCGAGCGGACGAGTAGCCTAGATCCAGACCCAGATGGAGTGATCAGTGCCTGAAAACGCCCAGCCGACCGACGGCTTCGCCCTGTTCTCTGACCGAAACGTCGTCGCCATGCGCGTCGGCGGCGTCCTGAAGGACCTCGCTGCGACGGTCACCGAGACCGACGACGTCGAGCCCGTCACGATCGACAGCCCCGACGGCCTGAACATCCTGCGTCACTCGACCGCGCATGTGCTCGCGCAGGCGGTGCAGCGGATCAACCCGCAGGCGAACCTCGGCATCGGTCCGCCCATCACCGACGGCTTCTACTACGACTTCGGCGTCGACACCCCGTTCACGCCGGAGGACATCAAGGCGATCTCCAAGGAGATGCAGCGCATCGTCCGCGAGGGCCAGCGCTTCGTCCGTCGCGTCGTGACCGACGAGGAGGCTCGTGCGGAGCTCGCGGACGAGCCGTTCAAGCTCGAGCTCATCGGGCTCAAGGGCCCGTCGGCGGGCTCCGAGGGCGAGATCGCCGAGGGGGCATCCGTCGAGGTGGGCGAGGGTGAGCTCACGATCTACGACAACACCACCCGCGACGGCGAGGTCGTCTGGAAGGACCTCTGCCGCGGTCCGCACCTGCCCAACACGCGCATGATCGGCAACGGCTGGGACCTCACCCGCATCGCCGCCGCGTACTGGCGGGGGAGCGAGAAGAACCCGCAGCTCCAGCGCATCTACGGCACCGCATGGCCGACGAAGGACGAGCTGCGCGCCTACCAGGAGCGCATCGCCGAGGCCGAGCGCCGCGACCACCGCAAGCTCGGCGCCGAGATGGACCTGTTCTCCTTCCCGGACGAGATCGGCTCGGGACTGGCGGTGTTCCACCCCAAGGGCGGCATCATCCGCTACGAGATCGAGGAGAACCTGCGCAAGCACCTGCTGCGCAACGGCTACGACCTCGTCAACAGCCCGCACATCACGAAGAAGGATCTCTTCATGACGTCGGGGCACCTGCAGACCTACGCGGACGGCATGTTCCCCCCGATGCACCTCGACGAGGTCGTCGATGACGAGGGCAACGTCACCCGCCAGGGCCAGGACTACTACCTCAAGCCGATGAACTGCCCGTTCCACAACCTCATCTTCCGTTCGCGCGGGCGTTCCTACCGGGAGCTGCCGCTGCGTCTGGCCGAGTTCGGCACGGTCTACCGCTACGAGAAGAGCGGAACGCTGTCGGGGCTCACCCGCGTGCGCGGCCTGACCCAGGACGACGCGCACATCTACGTCGCCCAGGACCAGGTCAAGGAGGAGCTCACCACCAACCTGAACCTCGTGCTCGACCTGCTCCGCGACTACGGCCTCAACGACTTCTACCTCGAGCTCTCGACGAACGAGGAGGGCAACCCGAAGTTCCTGGGCGAGCCCGAGCAGTGGTCGACCGCGATCGACACGCTGCGCGAGGTCGCGATCGAGTCCGGTCTCGAGCTCGTGGCCGACCCGGGTGGCGCCGCCTTCTACGGCCCGAAGATCTCGGTGCAGGCCCGCGACGCCATCGGCCGTACCTGGCAGATGTCGACCATCCAGCTCGACTTCAACCAGCCCGACCGTTTCGAGCTGGAGTACACCGGTCCCGACGGGCAGAAGCACCGGCCCGTGATGATCCACCGGGCGCTCCTCGGCTCCGTCGAGCGCTTCTTCGCGATCCTCCTCGAGCACTATGCCGGCGACTTCCCGCTCTGGCTCGCACCGAGTCAGGTCGTGGGCGTGCCGGTGGCGGAGCAGTACGGCGACTACCTGGACGACGTCATCGCGCAGCTGCGCGCGGCGGGCGTGCGGGCCGATGTCGACCACTCCGACGACCGCATGCAGAAGAAGATCCGCACCCACACCACGGCGAAGGTCCCGGTCATCCTCATCGTGGGGGAGCAGGACCGCGCCGCCGGCACGGTGTCGTTCCGCTTCCGCGACGGCACGCAGGAGAACGGCGTGCCGGTCGCCGATGCGGTGCGCCGGATCAGCGCCGCCATCGCGTCGCACGCGCTGGTGCTGAAGGCGGGAGACCTCGCATGACGGGCGGTGAGGCGGACCTCGAGGACGCCTCCCGTCTCGTCGGGGTGCCCGACGAGTTCCAACGGCTGTGGACCCCGCATCGGATGGCGTACATCCAGGCCGGGCCGGAGCCGCTGCGCGAGGAATGCCCGTTCTGCGAAGCGCCGAAGTACCCGGATGCGGAGCGGCTCATCGTGGCGCGCGGGGAGACCGCGTACGTGCTGCTGAACCTCTTCCCGTACAACTCGGGGCACCTGCTCGTGTGCCCGTACCGGCACATCGCCACCTACGACCAGGCGACGCCCGAGGAGGTCGCCGAGATCGGCGCCCTCACGCAGACGGCGATGCGCGTGCTCCGCGAGGTCTCCGGCTGCGACGGCTTCAATCTCGGCATGAACCAGGGTGCGGTGGCCGGAGCGGGCGTGGACGCGCATCTGCACCAGCACGTCGTGCCGCGGTGGCGCTCGGACGCGAACTTCTTCCCGATCATCGCCAAGACGAAGGCGCTCCCGCAGCTCCTCGGTGAAGTGCGGGAGGCCGTCGCGGAGGCGTGGCCCGCCGCCGATCGCTGAGTCGTCGCGTCGGCGTCCCCGGGTCGAGGAGGAGTCAGCGCACCTGGCGGGCGGTGAACTGCATCCGCGGGGTCGCGTAGAACTCCTGCGCCTCGACGAGCTGCAGCTCGCGCTCGCCCGAGTCGAGCGTGGCCTGCAACAGGTCGTAGACGCTGGAGGCGGTGCGCTCCAGAGCGGTCTGCGCGCTGCCGGTGTCGACGTAGTGCGCGGTGAACAGCGCCGCCGTCACGTCGCCGGAGCCGTTCGCCTTCATCGGCAGGTGCGGGGTCTGCACGAGCCACGCGCCCGCGTCGTCCACGGCGAGCATCTCGATCGTGCCCTCTTCGCGGTCCGGCCGCTCGACGCTCGTGACGAGCACCGTGCGCGGCCCCATCGCCCGCGCGAGGTCGACGGAGGCGAGGGTCGACTCGAGCGTGTCCGGCTCGGTCTCGGTGAGGAAGCCCAGCTCGAACTGGTTCGGCGTGATGATGTCGGCCACCGGCACCACGCGCTCACGGAGCAGGATCGGGATCGCCGGAGCGACGAAGCAGCCGGACTTGGCGTTGCCCATGACCGGGTCGCAGGCGTACAGCGCCTCGGGGTTCGCCGCCTTCACCCGGGAGACCGCGTCGATGATGACGTCGCCGATGCCCTCGCTGCCCTGGTAGCCGCTGAGCACGGCGTCGATGGAGCCGAACACGCCGCGTTCCTCGATGCCGGTGATGACCTCGCCGACATCGGCGGGGTCGATCAGCGGTCCGCGCCACGCGCCGTAGCCGGTGTGGTTCGAGAAGGTCACGGTGTAGACCGGCAGCACCTCCACGCCGATGCGCTGCAGCGGGAAGACGGCCGCGGAGTTGCCGACGTGACCGTACGCGACGGCGGACTGGATGGACAGGATCTTCATACCCGGTCCCTTTCATTCTGGGCGGGCCGGTGCCCGCGACGGGTGGTCATCGTCCGGCGGCGACGAGGTCGGCGATGAGGGTCTCCGCGTCGTCCTCGGAGAGGTCGTGCACGGTGAGGCGGAGGTGGTGTGAGGGGTCGTCGCGCTCGTCGAGGGCGAAGTCGTCCCCGGTGCGCGCGAGCCACCCGCGGCGCATCAGATGGTCGGCGATGGTGCGTGCGGGCTTCGCGAAGCCGACCCACAGGCTCAGGCCGTCCGGGTCGGGGGCGTCGATCCCCGCGGCGCGCAGGCGTTCCGCGAAGGCGGCGTTGCGCGCGGCGTAGTGGCGACCCGCCTCCGCGATCTCCTCGCGCACGGCGGGGTCGGTGAGCTGGGCGAGCGTGAGCCGCTGCAGCAGGTGGCTGACCCAGGTGGTGCCGGGGCTGAGCCGCATCGCCAGGCGCTCTGCGGTCTCCGGGTCGGTCGCCGCGAGCGCCAGGCACATGTCCGGCCCGAGGAACTTCGACACCGAGCGCACCAGGGCGAACCGCCGGTGGTCGGGGCCGATCAGCGACTCGTACGGACGCTGGGAGAGCAGGGAGAAGTGGTCGTCCTCGATGACGAGCACGTACGGGTGGTCGGCGAGCACCGTGCGCAGCGCCGCCGCCCGAGCGGGGGAGAGGCTCACCCCCGTCGGATTCTGCGCGCGCGGGGTGCAGATGACGGCGCGGACGCCCGCGTCCAGAGCGGCGCGGAGCCCCTCGACCGTCATGCCCTCGCCGTCCACCGGGACCGTGATGGCGCGATACCCGCCGAGCCGCACGGTATGGATGCTCGCGAGGAAGCAGGGATCCTCGAGGGCCACCGCATCGTCGCGCATGAGCGCCTGGGCGAGCAGGCGCTCGACGGCGTCCACCGCTCCACTGGTGACCGTGACCCGGAAGTCCTGGCCCGCGAGATCGGCGCCCATCCACTCCCGTGCCCAGTCCTCGAGCCCGCGGTCGATCACCGGCTCCCCGTAGAGCACGGGGCGGCGACCGATCGTGCCGAGAGCCGCGGACGGGTCGGGGATCCGGGCCGGGTCGGGGTTGCCCGTGCCGATGTCGCGGAGGACGGTGTCGGGCGCGTAGCCCTCCTGCGGCACGACGTCGACGCCGGCGACGACGGTGCCCGCACGCCCCCGCGAGTGCACGAGACCCGCCTGCGCGAGCTGGCGGTACGCGGCGACCGCGGTGTTGCGGTTGACCCCGAGGGTCGCCGCGAGCTCGCGCACGGGAGGAAGGACCTCGCCGGGCCGGAGCGTGCCGCGGTCCCGGAGGGCGCGTACGCTGTCCGCGATCTCCGCCGCGGTGGTTCCCCTGATCTGGTCGCTCATGATCCTCCTCCGCGATTCTAGGTGGAGTGGACAGTGCTACCTTTGATCTAGATCAAAACACATTTCGGATCATCCGACAGGAGACCCCCATGACCGAGCAGCCCACCACCGGATCCGCACGCGTGAAGCGCGGTCTCGCCGAGATGCTCAAGGGCGGCGTCATCATGGACGTCGTCACCGCCGAGCAGGCGAAGATCGCCGAGGACGCGGGAGCCGTGGCCGTCATGGCGCTGGAGCGGGTCCCCGCGGACATCCGCGCGCAGGGCGGCGTCTCGCGGATGAGTGACCCCGACATGATCGACAGCATCATCGACGCGGTCTCCATCCCCGTCATGGCGAAGGCGCGGATCGGGCACTTCGTCGAGGCCCAGGTGCTGCAGGAGCTCGGCGTCGACTACATCGACGAGTCCGAGGTGCTCTCGCCGGCCGACTACGTGAACCACATCGACAAGTTCGGCTTCACCGTGCCGTTCGTCTGCGGCGCCACGAACCTGGGGGAGGCGCTGCGCCGCATCAACGAGGGCGCCGCGATGATCCGCTCCAAGGGTGAGGCCGGCACGGGCGACGTGTCCGAGGCGATGAAGCACATCCGGAAGATCCGGGGAGAGATCGCCGCACTGACCGCGCTGCCGAAGGACGAGCTGTTCGTGGCCGCGAAGGAGCTGCAGGCGCCGTACGAGCTCGTCGCGGAGATCGCCGAGACCGGAAAGCTCCCCGTGGTGCTCTTCGTCGCGGGTGGGGTCGCGACCCCGGCCGACGCGGCGATGATGATGCAGCTCGGCGCTGACGGCGTGTTCGTCGGCTCGGGCATCTTCAAGTCCGGGAACCCGGCCGAGCGGGCGAAGGCCATCGTGAAGGCCACCACGTTCTTCGACGACCCGAAGGTGATCGCCGAGGTGTCCCGCGGGCTGGGCGAGGCGATGGTCGGCATCAACGTGAGCGACCTGCCTGCGCCGCATCGCCTCGCCGAGCGTGGCTGGTAGCCCGCGCGTCGGCGTCCTCGCCCTGCAGGGGGACGTGCGGGAGCACGCCGCGCTCCTGGAAGAGCTCGGCGCCGACGTCACCCTGGTCCGTCGGCCCGAGGAGCTCGCGCGCGTCGACGGTCTCGTGATCCCCGGAGGCGAATCGACCGTGATCGACAAGCTGTCCCGGCTGTTCGGGCTGCAGCAGCCGATCCGCGAGGCGATCGCCGACGGGATGCCGGTGCTCGGCACCTGCGCGGGGCTGATCCTGCTGGCCGACGAGGTGGTGGACGCGATCGACGGGCAGGAGAGCTTCGGTGGACTCGATGCCGTCGTGCGGCGCAATGCGTTCGGGCGGCAGGCCGAGTCGTTCGAGGCGGAGCTGACGGTGCCCGCCTTCGACAACCCGGTCATGGCGGCCTTCATCCGCGGACCCGTCGTGGAGGCGGTGGGATCGCGGGCCTCGGTGCTCGCGACGCTGCCCGACGGCCGCGTGGTCGCCGTGGAGCAGGACGGACTGCTGGGGTTGAGCTTCCACCCGGAGATCACGAACGAGACGCGGTTCCACCGACGCTTCCTCGACCGGGTCGCCCGCCGCTGACGGTGCCGTGGGGTGCCGTGAGTTCAGGCATCGGCGCGAGGACAGGCGCGTCCACGCATGCGCGCCTGAACTCGCGCGACTGCCTGGGTCAGCGCGAGTGCGAGCGCGACCAGAGCGGCGCCGCGGCACGGTTCGATAGACTGGACGACGCCCTGGGCGGCGTTCCGGGGCGCAGACGACGAGCGGAGACTTATGTCCGGGCATTCCAAGTGGGCCACGACCAAGCACAAGAAGGCCGTCATCGACGCGCGCCGTGCGAAGTCCTGGGCCAAGCTCATCAAGAACATCGAGGTCGCGGCCAAGCTGGGCGGCGCCGATCTGCAGGGCAACCCCACGCTCTTCGACGCGGTGCTCAAGGCGAAGAAGACCTCGGTCCCCAAGGACAACATCGACCGCGCCATCAAGCGCGGCGCCGGCATCGGCGGCGAGGCCGTCGAGTACACCTCGATCATGTACGAGGGCTACGGGCCCAACGGCGTCGCCCTCATGATCGAGTGTCTGACCGACAACAAGAACCGCGCAGCGGCCGAGGTGCGCACGGCGCTCAGCCGCAACGGCGGCACCCTCGCCGATCCCGGCAGCGTCGCGTACAACTTCAGCCGCAAGGGCGTCATCGTCGTCGGCTCCGAGGGCACGACCGAGGACGACGTCATGATGGCGGCGCTGGACGCCGGCGCCGAGGAGATCGAGCCGCACGCCGAAGGCTTCGAGGTCATCACCGAGGCGAGCGACCTGGTGGCCGTCCGCTCCGCGCTGCAGGACGCCGGCATCGACTACGAGTCGGCCGACGTCGAGTTCGTGCCGAACCTCAAGGTCGAGATCGACGCCGAGACCGCCCGCAAGGTGTTCCGCCTCATCGATGCGCTGGAGGACAGCGAGGACGTGCAGAACGTCTTCAGCAACTTCGACCTGTCCGCCGAGGTCCAGGCGGAGCTCGAGAACGACGACGCCTAGGCGCGGCGCGAGCCGGCCACGGGGCACGCGGCCTAGCCTGGTCGGGTGACCACTTCGCTGCGTGTGCTCGGCATCGACCCCGGACTGACCCGGTGCGGTGTGGGCATCGTCGACGTCGATCGCGCCCGCCGCGGCACGTTGGTCCACGTGGGGGTCATCCGCTCCGCCCCGGACGCCGAGATCGGTGACCGTCTCGCGATCGTCGCTGCGGGGATCCGCGCCGCGATCGCCGAGCACCGGCCCGACGCGGTCGCCGTGGAGCGGGTCTTCGCGCAGCAGAACACGCACACGGTGATGGGCACCGCGCAGGCGAGCGGGGTCGCGCTGCTGATCGCCGCGGAGGCGGGTCTGCCGGCGGCGACCCACACTCCCAGCGAGGTGAAGGCCGCGGTGACCGGGTACGGCTCCGCCGACAAGCGTCAGGTCCAGGCGATGATCGCGCGGATCCTCCGGCTGGACGCGCCTCCGCAGCCCGCGGACGCGGCGGACGCCCTGGCGATCGCGCTGTGTCACGCCTGGCGCCGCGGCGCTCCGTCGACGAGCCGCACGGGTGGCGGTCTCACTCCCGCGCAGCGTGCGTGGGCCGACGCGGAGCGTGTCGCTCGAACATATCTACGAGCCGGCTCCTAGACTGAGAGGATGATCTCCTCTCTGCACGGCACGGTGCTGCACACGACGCCGGACCAGGTCGTCATCGACGTCGGAGGCGTGGGCTTCGCGGTCGCCGTCCCGGCGGATGTCGCCCACACCGCGACGGTGGGGGAGAAGCTCCTGCTGCACACGAGCCTCATCGTGCGGGAGGACTCGCTGTCCCTGTTCGGCTTCGCCGATCGCGGAGAGCTGGAGATCTTCGGTCTGCTGCTCAGCGTCACCGGGGTCGGCCCGAAGTCGGCGCTCGGTGTGCTGTCGCACCTCACCGCCGACCAGATCGCGGAGGCGGTGACGGCAGAGGACGACGCGCCGTTCCGCCGCGTCTCCGGCATCGGCCCCAAGACGGCGAAGCTCATCGTCGTGCAGCTCGCGGGCAAGGTCCAGGCGGTGGCCGCCCCGTCGGCCGCTGCCGCCTCGAGTGGTGACGACGTCGTCGCCCAGGTCTCGGTCGCCCTGGTGGGCCTCGGCTGGTCGGAGAAGGTCGCGGCGGAGGCGGCCACCCAGACGGCGACGGAGGCGACGGATGCCGAGCGGGCCTCCGTGGCGCTTCTCCTGCGGCGTACGCTCGCGCTCCTCGGTCCGGCGCAGGGAGGCCAGGGCCGTGGCTGACGCCCTCGATCCGACCGAGCCGACCGACGAGTCCGAACTCGCCATCGAGGGCGCTCTCCGCCCGTCGAGCCTCGGCGAGTTCGTCGGACAGCAGAAGGTGCGCGGGCAGCTGCAGCTCCTCCTGGAGGCGGCCCGCATCCAGTCCCGGCCCGCAGACCACATCCTGCTCGCCGGTCCTCCCGGATTGGGCAAGACCACGCTGGCGATGATCGTCGCCCACGAGAGCGATCGTCCGCTGCGCATGTCCAGCGGCCCCGCGATCCAGCACGCCGGCGACCTCGCGGCGCTGCTGTCGAGCCTCGTGCCCGGCGAGGTGCTCTTCATCGACGAGATCCATCGCATGGCCCGGTCGGCGGAGGAGATGCTGTACCTCGCCATGGAGGACTACCGGATCGACATCATGGTCGGCAAGGGCGCGGGGGCCACCAGCATCCCGCTGGAGCTGTCCCCGTTCACGCTCGTCGGCGCCACGACGCGCTCCGGACTGCTGCCGAACCCGCTCCGCGACCGCTTCGGCTTCACCGGTCACCTCGAGTTCTACGACGAGGGCGAGCTGGAGCAGGTCATCGGGCGATCCGCCTCGGTGCTCGGCGTCGACCTCCCGACGGACTCGCTCTCCGAGATCGCCCGACGCTCCCGCGGGACTCCGCGCATCGCGAACCGCCTGCTGCGACGGGTGCGCGACTATGCGCTCGTGCACGGCGGAGGCGAGGCGACCCTCGGGGGTGTGCGGGCGGCGCTCGACCTCTACGACGTGGATGCGATCGGCCTGGACCGCCTGGACCGCGCGGTGCTGGACGCCCTGGTCCGTCGGTTCCGCGGCGGGCCTGTCGGCCTGAGCACACTGGCGGTCGCGGTGGGGGAGGAACCGGAGACCGTGGAGAGCGTGGTCGAGCCCTACCTCGTCCGGATCGGCTTCCTCGGCCGCACGCCCCGGGGGCGGGTCGCGACGCCGGAGGCCTACGCCCACCTCGGCGTGGCGCACCCGGACGGGATGCTGAAGTTGGATGACCTATAATCGCTGAAGACTTCCCCGATACCGCTGTGCGCCCAAAGGCTGGTGCGTGCACCTGAGAAAGGCGCCATCCCCATGCCCATGGAATTTGTCCTCTTCGGACTCCTCGCCGTCCTGCTGATCTTCATGATCTTCAACACGCGCAAGCGCACCCGGCAGATGAAGGCCGAGCAGGAGGAGAAGGCGACCAAGACGGTTCCCGGCGCCAAGGTCCTGCTGCAGGGCGGCATCTACGGCACCATCGTCGCGTACGACGCCGAAGACCTCGACTCCCCGGCGCTCGTGGAGATCGCTCCCGGCACCGTCATCGAGGTGCACAGCCAGGCGATCCTCCGCGTCGTGGAGCCCAAGGACGCCATCGTCGACGCGCCCGTCGACGCCGCGGACGACCACGTCGTCGACGAGACCGCTGCTCCCGCGCTGGAGACGCCGGAGGAGACCCGCGCCCGCCTCGAGCGGGACGCCGACGACAAGTAAGACGAGGGCCGTCGCGGCCTCCCGGATCACCGTCCTTCCAGAAAGCTGAACACACGTGGCTTCATCCTCTCCTGTCCGTCACGCCTGGCGGGTCCTCCTCGGCCTGCTCCTCGTGACGGGCGTGCTCTTCGGCATCAACGCGCTGGGTGTGTACGTCTTCAAGCAGAGCTCGTGGACACCCGAGCTCGCGCTCGATCTGCAGGGCGGCACCCAGATCGTCCTGAGCGCCGAGACGGAGGACGGCGCCGCACCGACACAGGAGCAGCTCGACCAGGCGGCGGCGATCATCCGCCAGCGTGTCGACGCCTCCGGTGTCGCCGAGGCCGACATCACGACCGAGGGCGGACGCAACATCGTCGTCCAGATCCCCGGTCAGGCGGACGAGCAGACGCGGGAGCGCATCCAGTCCAGCGCCCAGCTCGAGTTCCGTCCGGTGCTCTACACCACGGCCGCGAGCACGGAGTTCGTCGGGGAGGACGGTAACTCCACGCCGTACCCGAGCCCCGACCCCTCGCTGAACGACCAGCCGACGGCCGAGCCCACCGACGCCAGCGACCTGTCCTGGGTGACCGACAAGCTCGCGGCGGAGTTCCAGGCGTACGACTGCGCCAATCCGTCCAACGACCCGTCGAAGGCGCCGAAGGACGAGCCGGTCATCGCCTGCTCGCCCGATGACACCGCCAAGTTCATCCTCGGCCCGGCCGAGCTGGACGGCCGCGCGATCACCGACGCGACCGCGGGGCGCGACCCGCGCTCGGGCGCCTGGATCGTGCAGCTCACCATGAACGGCGAGGGCGCGGACGCGTTCGGCCAGGTCAGCACGCGGCTCAACCAGAACCGGATCGACGGGCTGTCGCCGCGCGACCAGTTCGCCTTCGTGCTCGACGGCGAGGTCATCAGCGCACCGCGCATGAACGGCGTCATCCTCGACGGCCGCCCCAGCATCTCGGGCAGCTTCACGCAGGAGAGCGCGACGACCCTGGCCGATCAGCTCAAGTTCGGTGCCCTCCCGCTCAGCTTCGAGGTGCAGAGCTCGGACACGATCTCCGCGACCCTCGGCACCCAGCAGCTCCAGATCGGCCTCATCGCGGGCCTCATCGGCCTCGCGCTCGTGGCGGTGTACTCGCTGCTGTCGTACCGCGCGCTCGGGACGGTGATCATCGCGTCCATCGCGGTCATGGCGGTGCTGACGTACATCGTCATCTGCATCCTGGCGTGGCGGATCGGCTTCCGCCTGTCGCTCGCCGGCGTCGCGGGCTTGATCGTGTCGATCGGCTTCACCGCGGACTCCTTCATCGTCTACTTCGAGCGCATCCGCGATGAGCTGCGCGACGGCAAGTCGATCACGGGTGCCGTCGAGGACGGCTGGGGTCGGGCGAAGCGGACGATCTACATCTCCAAGTCGATCAACGTCCTGGCCGCCGTGGTGCTGTACATCCTCGCCGACTCGACGGTGAAGGGCTTCGCCTTCACGCTGGGCCTCACGACCGTGATCGACGTGCTGATCTTCGTGATCTTCACCCATCCGGTCATGCAGCTGCTCGCGCGTACGCGGTTCTTCGGCGGCGGGCACAAGCTCTCCGGTCTGGATCCGGAGGCGCTGGGCGCCGTGTACCGGAGCCGCTCGCAGTACCGCGAGGTCGCGACGGCGTCCGCGGGACGCGGGGCGAAGAACGCGCGTTCGCGCGGGGAGGCGGATCGCCGGCAGACCATCGCCGAGCGCAAGCGGGCGGAGGCCCTCGCCGCCGAGAGACAGACCACGGCCGGAAGTGAGGGAGACAACTGATGCCTTCCATGAATGAGTTCGGCAACAACCTCTACACGGGCAAGACGTCCTTCCCGTTCGTCGGCCGCCGCCGCCTCTGGTTCATCATCGCGATCGCTCTGGTCGTCGGCTCGGCCCTCGTGCCGCTGTTCCGCCCGATCCAGTTCTCGATCGAGTTCACCGGCGGCTCGCAGTTCACCGTCGCCGCGCCCGACACCACGGATCAGGACACCGCGACCGAAGCGGTGCAGTCCGTCGTGCCCGGGGCCGCGACCAAGGTCGTCATCGTCAACGACCAGGACGTCCGGGTGCAGACCGACCAGATGACCGAGGCGGAGACGCAGCAGGTGGCGCGCGCCCTGGCCGACGCCTACGGCGTCGAGCCGGATGCGGTGGCCTCCTCGTTCATCGGCCCGGCCTGGGGCGAGAGCGTGACCCGACAGTCCCTGTGGGGCCTGGCGATCTTCCTCGCACTGACCTTCCTCATCCTGGCCATCTACTTCCGCACGTGGAAGATGTCGGCGGCGGCGATCATCGGCCTGCTGGACGTGCTCGTGATCACCGTCGGCGTCTACGCCCTGGCCGGGTTCGAGATCTCGCCGGCGGCCGTCATCGGCTTCCTGACGATCCTCGCCTACTCCCTGTACGACACCACCGTCGTGTTCGACAAGATCAGGGAGAACACCACGGAGGACGGGGAGAAGACCTCGCGGCTCTTCGGGGAGTCGGTCAACCTCGCGGTGAACCAGACCCTCATCCGCTCGATCAACACCTCCGTGGTGGCCGCGCTGCCGGTCGGCGCGATCCTCTTCATCGGCGCCTTCTGGCTCGGTGCGGAGACGCTGACCGACATCTCGCTTTCGATCTTCGTGGGCATCCTCGTGGCGACCTACTCGACCCTGTTCGTGGCGGCGCCGCTGTACTCGCTCTTCCGCGAGAACGAGCCGCAGATCAAGGAGCGCGACGCCCGCATCCGCGCGGCACGGAGCAAAGCGGCTGTCGACGTCTGACGCCCCGCCGCGGGGCCGACCCCCGCTCAGCGCGCGTAGGATTGTCTGATTCGGAGGTGAGTGGATGGCGGAGCCGCAGACGGCATCGCAGGGTTCGAGTCTGCGACGGCTGGTGCCCCGCATCTTCTCGCGTGCGTCCCGGATCAACGATCTCGACAATCTGATCCGCACCGTCAGGGCCAACCACCCCAAGGGTGACTTCGCCGTCATCTCCCGTGCCTACGCCGTGGCGAAGGAGAAGCACGAGGGACAGAAGCGGCAGAGCGGCGAACCCTACATCACGCACCCGCTCGCCGTCGCCCAGATCCTCGCGGAGCTGGGACTCGGACCGCGGGCGATCGCCGCCGCGCTGCTGCACGACACCGTCGAGGACACCGGCTACGCCCTCACCGATCTCACCGCCGAGTTCGGCGACGAGGTCGCGATGCTCGTCGACGGTGTGACCAAGCTCGACAAGGTCAAGTACGGCGAGAGCGCCCAGGCCGAGACCGTCCGCAAGATGATCGTCGCGATGTCCAAGGACATCCGCGTGCTGCTCATCAAGCTCGCCGACCGGCTGCACAACGCCCGCACCTGGGGCTTCGTCCCTCCGGAGAAGGCGGCGAAGAAGGCCAAGGAGACGCTGGAGATCTACGCGCCGCTGGCCAACCGCCTCGGTATCCAGGCGATCAAGTCGGAGCTCGAGGACCTCTCCTTCGCCGTCCTGCACCCGAAGATCTACAACGAGATCCACAGCCTCATCGCCCAGCGCACCCCGCAGCGGGAGAAGTACCTGAGCCAGGTCATCGAGGAGATCGACGAAGACCTCCGCGACCTGCGCATCCGCGGCAAGGTCGTCGGCCGGCCCAAACAGCTCTACTCGGTGTACCAGAAGATGGTCATCCGCGGCCGCGAGTTCGACGACATCTACGACCTGATCGGGATCCGTGTCCTCGTCTCGTCCGTGCGCGACTGCTACGCCGTGCTCGGGGCCATCCACGCCCGCTGGACGCCGCTGCCCGGCCGGTTCAAGGACTACATCGCCACCCCGAAGTTCAATCTCTATCAGTCGCTGCACACGACAGTGATCGGCCCGGCCGGACGCACGGTCGAGATCCAGATCCGCACACACGAGATGCATCACCAGGCGGAGTACGGTGTCGCCGCGCACTGGATGTACAAGGAGCGGATGAACGGCGGCGGCAAGGCCGAGGTCCGTGCCTCCGACACCGACATGGCGTGGCTCGCGCACATCTCCGACTGGCAGGCCGAGACCGCAGACCCCGGGGAGTTCCTCGACTCCCTGCGGTTCGAGATCGGCGCCAAGGAGGTCTACGTCTTCACGCCGAAGGGACGCGTGATCGGTCTCCCGGCCGGCGCCACCCCGGTCGACTTCGCCTATGCCGTGCACACCGAGATCGGGCACCGCACCATGGGCGCCAAGGTCAACGGACGCCTGGTGCCGCTGGAGTCCGAGCTGAAGAGCGGCGACGTCGTCGAGGTCTTCACGTCCAAGAACCCGGATGCGGGGCCCAGCCAGGACTGGCTCGGCTTCGTCAAGAGCACGCGAGCCAGGAACAAGATCCGCGGCTGGTTCACGAAGGAGCGCCGCGAAGAGGCCATCGAGCAGGGCAAGGAGGCCATCGCGCGCGCGATGCGCCGGCAGAACCTGCCGCTGCAGCGGCTGATGAGCCAGGACTCGTTCACCGAGGTCGCCCACCAGATGCACTACGAGGACGTCTCGGGTCTCTATGCCGCCGTCGGCGAGGGGCACGTCTCGACCCAGTCGGTGCTCGAGAAGGTCACCGCGCTCGTCGCCACCGACGAGCCCACGACCGGGGCGATCGACCTGCCGGGAAGCGTCCAGACCCGCGAGACCCGGGGCGGCGATTCCGGTGTGCTCGTGCGCGGCGCGAACGACATCCTGGTGAAGCTGGCGAAGTGCTGCACGCCCGTCCCCGGCGATCCGATCGTCGGGTTCGTCACCCGGGGGAGCGGCGTCTCCGTGCACCGGGCGGACTGCGTGAACGTGAAGGCCCTCAGCGGCGAGCAGGACCGCTTCGTCGAGGTCTCCTGGGCGCCGACCAAGAAGAGCGTCTTCCGGGTGCAGATCCAGGTCGAGGCCCTCGATCGTTCCGGCCTCCTCTCGGACGTCACACGGGTGCTCAGCGAGCATCATGTGAACATCCTCTCGGCGACCGTGTCGACGACGGACGAGCGCCTGGCGCTGAGCCGTTTCGTGTTCGAGATGGGCGACGCCGTGCACCTGGACCGCGTCCTGAACGCGGTGCGCCGGATCGATGCGGTCTACGACGTGTACCGCGTCACCTCCTCCTGACCAGACGCTCCAGCGCGGCGAGGCCGCTGACGCTCCCGGGGACCCGGTTCCGGGTCCGCAGGGCCTCCATCGCGTCGTCGAGCGCCGCGGGGTGGACCTGGGCGAGCGCCTGCATCCACGGGAGCACGCGGGGATCCCGATGCAGCGTGGTGGCGAGATCGCACAGCGTGCGGACGGGCGTGGACACGGCGATGCCCCCGATGATCTGCACGTCCGTCCGCGGAAGCCTGGTGTCGTGGAAGACCACCCTGCTGTCCATCCGCGGGCGTACCCGCCGCTCGACCCACCGACGCGCATGGTGGACGGTCGGCGGGCGATCGCCGGCGCCGTGGATCCAGGCGGCGCTGGGCCCGCAGGCGGCGGCGCCTTCCTGGATGAGCGAGGCGATGCTGCTCGCCCGGACGTCGGCGGACTCCGGCAGATCGGCAGGGATGTAGGCGTCGCCGATCTCGACGACATGCCCGTCGAGGCGAGCAGCGCAGAGTTCCGGTTGGCTGAGCCGCAGGCCCGGCAGATAGAGCAGAGCGGGGTGCATGACGCCAGTGTGGCGTCGCGCGCCCCGCTCAGACGGAGTTGGCCGGACCTGTGGAGAGCTCAGCCGCCGAGAGCGTTGAGCCAGGCGCGACGGGCCTCGAGGGCGTCCGCGGCCTCCTTGGCGGCCTTGCTGTCGCCGGAGGCCTCGGCGGCGGCGAGCTCCGCCTCCAGCTTCTCGATCGCCTCGTGGAGCTGCGAGCTCATGTCGTTCGCACGCGCCTTCGTCTCCGGGTTGTTCTTCTTCCAGTCGACGTCCTCGCGGGCCTTGAGCGCCTGCTCGATGACGCGGAGCTTGTCGTCGAGCGCACGCTCCTTGTCACGCGGGAAGATGCGACCGACCTCGTCCCACTCGCGCTGGATGCGCGTGAGCAGGGCGCGGGCGCGCTTGATGTTCGGCTCGTCGGCGACCGCCTTGGCCTGCTCGAGCAACGCCTGCCGGGCTTCGATCTTGGGAGCGGAATCCGCCTCCTCGGCGGCGGCCTGCTCCGCGCGTGCGGCGTAGAGCGCGTCGCCGGCGGCCTTGAAACGCGCCCAGAGGGCGTCGTCGGCCTTGCGTCCGGCGCGTCCGGCCGTCTTCCACTCATCGAGGAGCGAGCGGTAGGCGGGGATGCCGTCGACGCCGCGCGGGGCCAGGGCCTCGGCGCGCTCGACCAGTCGGGACTTCGCGTCGCGCGCCGCCTTGTGCGCATCGTCGAGCTCGGAGTAGAACGCCCGGCGGTGCTTGTCGACGACGGCCCTGGCATCGCGGAACCGCTTCCAGAGCTGCTGCGAGACGCCCTTCGACAGGCGCGGACCGTTCTGCTGCTGCGCCTGCCAGGATTCGAAGAGCTCGTTGAGCTCGGCGGTGACCTGCTTCCACTGCACCTTGCTCAGGTCGCGGGCGGCGATGGCTTCGGCACGCTCGACGAGGGCGGTGCGCTCGGCGACGGCCTGCTCGACGAGCTCCTTCGCCTGCTGCGCCTCCTGGGCGGTGGCCTCGGACAGCGACGCGGTCAGAGCGGTGAGACGGTCGCGGAGCCCGGCGAGGTCTCCGACGGCCGCGGCATCCGTGGCCTCGTCGATGAGGTGCGCGGCCTGCTTGGACAGGTCGCTCGCGGAGGCGCCGCCGGCCTGGTGGCGCTGCTCCAGGGCGACGACCTTGAAGGCGATGTCGTCGTACTTGCGGACGAAGTAGGCCAGAGCCTCGTCGGGGGTCCCGTCCGGGTACTGACCGACGACGCGCCAGGACTCGCCCTCGCGCACCTCGACGGTGCCGTCTTCGGAGACGCGGCCCCATTCGCCGGCGGAGGAGACCGGGGTCGGCTTCGTAGCGGCCGGGGCGACGGCGGCCGGAGTCGGCGTCTTCCGCGGCATCGGCACGGCAGGCGGGGTGGGAACGGGCGGGGTCGGCTTCGCGGGCTCGTTGGCAGACACGGTGATTCTCCTTGCGCGGTCACGCCGCGGGAGGCGGAAAGGACGAGGCTCAGCCTAGTACGCCCTCTCTGATCCGCGAGACCCCGTCTTCCCGCCGAGACCCCGCGTTTCGTGCGTGAATGAGGCGGGGTGTGGGCGACGACCCGGGGGCTCACGGCGCGGGACGTTACCGTTTCGTGAGCAGAACGTTCGACGCAGGAAACACTCCGCGTCATCTCCGGGTAACACGGCGCTCCTATCGTCGCGACCACGACAGTCCCCAGGTCGACAGGAGTTCCATGGACGACAACGCAGCGCGTACGGCGGAGATCGTCGTCGTGGGGGCGGGGGTGGCGGCGCACCGCTTCGTCGCGCGGATGCTGGAGGATCCGGACCGCGCCGTGCGGATCACGGTGTTCGGAGACGAGGGGCGTCTGCCCTACGACCGCTCCGTCGTGGCTCGCGTCGTCGGCGGAGCCCCGGCCTCGGCGGGGGACCTGGACCGCGCGCCGTTCCGCGACGATCGTGTCCGCCTCATCGACGACGACCGGGTCCTGCGGATCGACAGAGCGGGACGCCGCGTGCGCACCCGCGCGCAGCGCTGGTACGACTACGACACCCTCGTGCTCGCCACCGGGACCCACGCGCATCGGCTGGACGTGCCGGGGATCGCCGCGCGCGGCTCGTTCGCCTTGCGCACGATGGAGGACGCGCACCGGCTGCGTGCGTTCCTCGCGGTCCGCGCGACCGAGGTGCCGCGTGCGCTCCGTGCGGTGGTCGTGGGCGGCGACGAGGGCGGAGTGGACGCCGCGTGCGCGCTGCAGGACGCGGGGGTGCAGACGACGCTCGCGGACACCGCGGATCGTCTGCTTCCCGCGAGGCTCGGGACGGCCGCCGCGGCTGCTCTCCGCGGGATCGTCGAGGACCGCGGCATCACCGTCCGGTCGCGGACGCGGGTCACGCGCGTCGACCCCGACGCGACGGGCGCGGTGACGGCCGTGGAGTTCCAGGACGGGACGTTCACCCGGGCCGACCTCATCGTCACGGTGGGGGCGCGCGCACGGGATGAGCTGGCGCGGAACGCCGGGCTGCCCACACGGGCGGAGGGCGGTGTCCTCGTGGACGCCGCCGGGAGGACGGCCGACCCGCGGGTGCTCGCCATCGGCGATGTCGCCGCGGGCGCGGGGGAGAGCGGACGGGCGGCGGCGCAGGTATCCGCGGATCGGGCGGCGGCAGCCCTGTGCGGGTATCCGGTCGCGAACGCCGCAGGACGCGAGTGGCGCGGGGCGCCCGGCGGCGTCGAGATCGCCGTCCTGCACCTCGCGGACGGTGACGAGGGCGGAGCGCCCTTCGGGGTGCCGCTTCCCGCGGACGGCGACCGCATGTTCGGCGAGGTGCTGCTCTCCGCGGATGGCCGCGTCGTGCACGGCGCGACGTTGATCGGGAGGCACGCGCACGTCACGCTGGCGGGCCTCGGGCGCGATGCCGCCGGCCGTCGGGAGGCGGTGCGCGCGCTCCTGGTCGCCGCGGCCGTCGGGGACGGCACGGGAACCTGCGGCCACGAGCTCCTGGCACCGTCCGTGGAGGCTCTGGCAGCGCAGCTGCGCAGCAGCGGGATCCGCACGTTCGCCCAGGCCCTCGACGCGACCGGGGGGATCCGCGACTGCGGCCCGTGCCTGCGGCGCCTCGCGCTCGCGCTGCCGGAGCACACCCTGCCGGAAGCCGTCCTGTGGTCTGAAGGTCGGGGGAGAGCCCCCGTCGAGGTCCGTGTTCAAGGCACCGCGGTCGCTCCGGTCCTGGAGGTGCGGGTCGGGACCGAGGTCGGGTCGGCGCTCCTCGTCGTGATCGGGCGGCTCGCTGCGCGACGCGATGCGACGGTGCGGATCGATCGGGGTCTCCTCAGCGTCGACGGACTCCGCGCGGACGACGTGCCGGAGGCTGTGAGCGCCCTCCGGGATGCCGGCGCCGTCATTCCGGAGGCACCGATCCGCGGGGTCGGGCCCGTGCTGTCGGCGTCTCCGCGCGCCGGTCGTCCGATCGGCGCGGTCCGTCCGGCGGCGACGGGGCGGCGCGAGCGCGGACGTGCCGGTGGTGCGAGGTCGGCGGAGGGCTCGGCGTGAGTGCGCCCCCGCGCCCCGCTCCGGCGCTCGTCGGCTGCCGCGTCGTCGTGGTCGAGGTGCCGCGGCCGGTCCGGCCGGAGCCGGTCGATGTCGACACCCTCCTGCGCACCCTCGCCGCGACCGGGTCGGAGGCCACGCGGATCATCCCGCCGCGGGCGGACCATGCGATCCCGGCAGGCACGAAGCGGACGCTCTACCGGATCGCGTCCGGTCAGGTGGACGCCGTGCTCTTCCCGGCCGCGGAGGGCGTGGCCGCGTGGCTGGCGGCCGTGGAACGACTCGGCATGCTCGAGGCGATCCGCGGCCGGACGCAGGCGGCGCGTCTGCTGCTGGTCACGACCGACGTCGCCGCGACCACGAGGCTGGCGGAGAGCGGGCTGCCCGCAGCGACGTCGTGCGGGCCCACCGCGGACGACCTCGCGCGCACCGCTCTCGGTCCGCTCGCGCGCGGCGTCACCGAGAGACGGACGGTGATCGGACGCGTGGCCGTGCGCAGCGGGGGCGCGCTGATCGACGGCGGCTTCGTCCCGCTCTCCCGCGGCGCCGTCGGCATCCTCGAAGCGCTGCTGGTCGCCGACGGCCGCGTGCTCACCAGGGCGGAGATCGGCCAGGTGCTTCCGGGCGGCCGACGCAGCGCCCGAGCGGTCGAGGTCGCCGTGGCGCGGCTGCGCGAGTCCCTCGGCGACGCGGATCTGGTGCAGACGGTCGTCAAGCGCGGGTACCGGCTCGCGGTCGTCGACGACGAGTGACGGGCCCCGACGCCGAGGAGGTCACTCCGACGGCGTGGCGGGAGCGCTGGGCTCGAGGGTGGGGCCGTCGCTCGGGGACGGCGAGGGGGCTGTCGACGAGGAGGGCGACGGCGTCGGCTCGGGTGCGGCCACCTGCGCGTGCACGACCTGGCTGACGATGGCGCCCACGACGATGAGAGATCCCACGGTGACCGCGATGATGTTGTCGCGAGTGCGTCGACGGATCTGGTCCTGGTGCCAGCGGGTGCGAGCGGTGTGCAGCCGAGCGCGCTCCGCCTCGGTGCGTGTCTGCGCCTTCTTGGAACCGCGTGCGGCCATGCCCTGCTTCTCCCGTCCGACGCCGGTCCACGACGTCGCCTGAGAGCCTACCGGGGCCCCGGCCTCGCCTCGTGTCCCCGGCCGCCGTTAGCCTGGAGGAATGTCCTCTCCCTCCGCCCTGCTCTCCGGGCAGACACCGCTCGCCGTGCGCATGCGCCCGGTGTCGCTGGACGAGGTCGCGGGGCAGCGCCACCTGTTGCGGGCCGGGTCGCCCATCGTCGCCCTCGCCGACCCGGAGGCGAGCTCTCCCGGTGCGGTGTCGATCATCCTGTGGGGGCCGCCCGGAACAGGGAAGACCACACTCGCCCAGGCGATCGCCCGTTCCTCCGGCCGCCGGTTCGTCGAGCTCTCGGCCATCACCGCCGGCGTCAAGGACGTCCGGGAGGTCATGCAGGAGGCCATCACCCAGCGCGACCTCTACGGACAGACGACGATCCTCTTCCTCGATGAGATCCACCGCTTCACCAAGGCCCAGCAGGATGCCCTGCTTCCCGGCGTGGAGAACGGGTGGGTCATCCTCATCGCCGCCACCACGGAGAACCCCTCGTTCTCGGTGATCTCGCCGCTGCTGTCCCGGTCGCTGCTCCTCACCCTGCAGCCGCTCACCGATGACGACATCGGGGTGCTCGTGGACCGCGCGGTGGCGGATGCTCGCGGCCTCTCCGGCGCAGTCGCGCTCAGCGACGAGGCGCGCTCCGCCCTCGTGCGCCTGGCGTCGGGGGACGCCCGTCGCGCCCTCACCGGGCTGGAGGCCGCTGCCGCCGTGGCGCTGTCGCACGCGGCGACGGCCGACGACGAAGGCGAGGGCGAGGGCCAGGAGACGGCCGTCCCCGAGGTCACCGCGGACGACGTGGCCCAGGCCGTCGACAAGGCGCTGCTCCGCTACGACCGGCAGGGCGACGAGCACTACGACGTCATCAGCGCCTTCATCAAGTCGATCCGCGGTTCCGACCCCGACGCCGCGCTGCACTACCTGGCCCGCATGATCGAGGCCGGGGAGGACCCGCGGTTCATCGCCCGTCGGCTCGTCATCTCCGCCTCCGAAGACGTGGGGCTCGCCGACCCCCAGGCTCTCGGCATCGCCGTGGCCGCGGCCGACGCCGTGGCCTTCATCGGGATGCCGGAGGGGCGTATCCCGCTCGCCGAGGCCACCGTGTATCTGGCCACGACCGCGAAGTCGAACGCGGCGTACGTCGGCATCGACGCCGCCATCGCCGACATCCGCGCCGGCGGATTCGGCCGCGTGCCGCTCCACCTCCGGGACGCGCACTATCCCGGTGCGAAGCGCCTGGGCCACGGCCGTGGCTACCGCTACGCGCACGACAGCGAGTACGGCATCGTGCCGCAGCAGTACCTGCCGGACGAACTCGACGGACGGCACTACTACGAGCCGAAGAACCTGGGCGCGGAGCGCGACATCAGCGCGCGGCTGGAGCGCATCCGCCGCATCCTCGGAGACCGCTGATCCGCCACTCATGGCCTCCGTCGTCGTCTGATAGACTTGAGCGGCTCGAAACCGAGTTTTCGGGCATCTCCTCGTTCACACCTCACCTTGCTGGCGCCCCGGCGTGCGCTCCAAGGAAGAACGCGGGTGATACGTCCGCGAGTCGCGAAAGTCGCGACCGCGTCATCGGAAGGACAGCTTCGTGACCACGAAGTCCCAGGACCGCCGCAAGGTGCGTCTCAGCCGCGCCCTCGGCGTCGCTCTCACCCCGAAGGCCGCCCGCTACCTCGAGAAGCGTCCCTACGCTCCGGGCGAGCACGGCCGCACCAAGCGCAAGGCCGACAGCGACTACGCCGTCCGTCTGCGCGAGAAGCAGCGTCTGCGCGAGCAGTACGGCATCCGCGAGAAGCAGATGCGCAACACGTTCAACGAGGCCCGTCGTCAGGACGGTCTGACCGGTGAGAACCTCGTCGAGCTGCTCGAGATGCGTCTCGACGCCCTCGTGCTGCGTTCGGGCTTCGCCCGCACCACGGCGCAGGCTCGCCAGCTCGTCGTGCACCGTCACATCCTCGTCGACGGCCAGCTCGTCGACCGCCCGTCGTTCCGCGTGAAGCCGGGCCAGCTCATCCACGTCAAGCCCAAGAGCGAGGGCACCGAGCCCTTCCAGGTGGCGGCCGCCGGCGGTCACGCCGAGGTCCTGCCGGCCGTTCCGGGCTACCTCGAGGTCGAGCTCGACAAGCTCCAGGCCCGTCTGGTCCGTCGTCCGAAGCGCGCCGAGGTCCCCGTGACCTGTGAAGTGCAGCTCGTCGTCGAGTACTACGCGGCTCGCTGATCCAGCGGAAGAGCATCAGGCAGGAGGCGTCGGGGTTCCCGACGCCTCCTGTCGTTTCCGCCTACGATGGAGAGACCGCGCCTTCGCGGCTCTAGGGCAAGGATGACGACATGAAGACTGTGCTGTGGTTCCTGATCGGCGTGATCGGCGGCTTCGTCGCGGCTCACTTCATGAACAAGGACCCGCGGGGCCACGACATCCTGGCCGACGTCGACGCCCGCCTCAACGGCCTCGCCGCGATCCTCAGCGACGCGTATCGCGCGCAGGAGGCTCGGCTGACCGAGCCGGGCGAGAACTGACCCCCCGCATCTGCGCCTCGGCGCGCCCCCTCACGCAAGGACATCCGGCACTCCTATGAAAACTGCGGAAATCGCGCAGCGCTACCTCTCCTACTTCGAGAAGAACGACCACCTCATCGTCCCCTCGGCGTCGCTGGTCAGCGACGACCCGTCGCTGCTGTTCACGGTGGCCGGCATGGTCCCGATGATCCCGTACCTCACGGGCGTGGTCCCGGCGCCGCACCCGCGCATCGCCGACCTGCAGAAGTGCATCCGGACCAACGACATCGAAGAGGTCGGGCGGACGGCGCGCCACGGCACCTTCTTCCAGATGCTCGGGAACTGGTCGTTCGGCGACTACTTCAAGGAAGGCGCGATCCGTTACGCCTGGGAGCTCCTCACGAGCTCGGAGGCCGACGGCGGCCTCGGCTTCGACGAGAAGGACCTCTGGGTCACCGTCTACGAGACCGACGACGAGGCCGAGGCGATCTGGCGCGACATCATCGGGCTCAAGCCGGAGCGCATCCAGCGCCTCGGCCGCGCGGACAACTACTGGAACACCGGCCAGCCCGGTCCCGGTGGCCCTGACTCCGAGATCTTCTTCGACCGCGGCCCGGCCTACGGCAGGGACGGCGGCCCTGCCGTCGACGACTCGCGGTTCCTGGAGATCTGGAACCTCGTGTTCATGCAGGACTTCATCGAGAACATCCGCGGCAAGACCGAGTTCGACATCGTCGGCGAGCTGCCGATGAAGAACATCGACACCGGCATGGGGCTGGAGCGCGTCGCCTTCCTCAAGCAGGGCGTCGAGAACATGTACGAGACCGACCAGGTGCGTCCGGTGCTCGACCGCGCCGTCGAGCTCTCCGGCCGCCGTTACGGGGCCGTGCACGAGGACGACGTCCGCTTCCGTGTAATCGCGGACCACGTGCGCTCCTCGCTCATGCTGCTCTCCGACGGCGTGCGTCCGTCGAACGAGGGCCGCGGGTACATCCTGCGGCGCCTGATGCGCCGCACCGTGCGCGCCATGCGGCTGCTGGGCGTCGACGACCCCGCGTTCCCCGAGCTGTTCGCCGCCTCCCGCGATGCGATGAAGTCGTCGTACCCGGAGCTGGAGCGCGACTGGTCCGTGCTCTCCTCGGCGGCCTTCGCCGAGGAGGAGACCTTCCGGCGCACCCTGGCGCAGGGATCGACCATCCTCGACCTCGCCCTGGACGAGACGAAGAAGGGCGGCGGGAAGACCCTCAGCGGCTCCGAGGCGTTCCTGCTGCACGACACCTACGGCTTCCCGATCGACCTCACCCTGGAGGTCGCCGAAGAGGCCGGGCTTGCCGTGGACCGCGCCGCGTTCGACTCGCTCATGCAGGAGCAGCGTCAGCGCGCCAAGGACGACGCCCGCAACCGCAAGCGCCAGCTCGCCGACGTCTCGGTGTACCGCGACCTGCGCGCGCTGGGCGAGACGGGCTTCGACGGCTACACGGCTCTCGAGGTGGAGTCCCGCGTGCTCGGCCTGCTCGTCGACGGCGCGCCGGTGCGCAGCGCCGCCGAGGGCCAGATCGCCGAGGTCGTGCTCGCCGAGACGACGCTGTACGCCGAGTCCGGCGGTCAGGTCGCCGACAAGGGCACCATCGTGGGCCCCGGCTACGAGCTCGAGGTGCTCGACGTGCAGCGTCCCGTCCCCGGGCTGATCAGCCACACGGTCGAGGTGTCCCGCGGCACGGTCGCGGTCGATGACATCGCGACGACGATCGTCGACGCCGCGAACCGGCGCGCCGCCCGTCAGGCGCACTCCGCCACCCACCTCGTGCACGCCGCCCTCCGCGACACGCTCGGTCCGACGGCCACGCAGTCCGGCTCGCTCAACCGCGCCGGGTACATGCGGTTCGACTTCGCCTGGTCGCAGGCGCTGTCGACGGACACCCGCACGGAGATCGAGGAGATCACCAACCGCGCCGTGCAGGACGCCCTCGAGGTGACCACCCGCATCGTGACGCTCGACGAGGCCAAGGAAGCGGGCGCCATGGCGCTCTTCGGCGAGAAGTACGGCGACGTCGTGCGGATGGTCGACATCGGCGGCCCGTGGTCGCGCGAGCTCTGCGCCGGCACACACGTGTCGACCAGCGCGGAGATCGGTCTGGTCAGCGTGGTGGGGGAGTCGTCGGTCGGCGCCTCCAACCGCCGGATCGAGGCTCTCGTCGGCGCGGATGCCTTCCGTGAGCTCGCGGCGGAGCGGGCTCTCGTCTCGCAGCTCACCGCCTCTCTGAAGACCCCGCGCGAGCAGCTCCCGGAGCGGATCGCCGATCTCGCCGCGAGCCTCAAGGCCGCGGAGAAGCGCATCGCGCAGTTCGAGGCGAAGGAGCGGGCGGGGCGCATCCCCGCGATCACCGAGGCCGCGACGCGCGTGGGCGACTTCCGCGTGGCGGCACAGACGCTGGGTGACGTGGCCTCGGCGGACGACGTCCGCGAGCTCGTCAACGGCGTGCGCGACCGGCTCGGCTCCGACCCCGCGGTCGTCGCGCTCGGTGCGGTCGTCAACGGTCGCCCCGTCGTCGTCGTCGCCACGAACGAGGCCGCGCGCGGTGCCGGTGCGAAGGCGGGGGCGCTCGCGAAGCGCGCCGCCGGTGTGCTCGGCGGAGGCGGCGGCGGTCGGGACGACGTCGCTCAGGGCGGCGGTACCGACGCAGCGGCACTGCCCGCCGCGCTCGAGGCCGTCTCCCAGGAGCTGCGCGGCGCGTGAGCGGCTACCGCCGCGGTGTCCGGCTCGGCATCGACGTCGGGCGCGCCCGTGTGGGCGTGGCCCGGTCCGATCCGGACGGGATGCTGGCCGTCCCCGTCGAGACCGTGCCGCGCGACGAGCGCTCGCTCACGCGCATCGCGGAGCTGGCCGCGGAGTACGAGCCGCTGGAGATCGTCGTCGGGCTGCCGGTGAACATGCAGGGCGCGGACACGCCGTCGACGGTCGATGCGCGGGAGTTCGCGGCCGCGCTCCAGGGGCGCAGCGGCGTGCCGGTCCGCCTCGTCGATGAGCGTCTGAGCACGGTCTCCGCGCATGCGGCGTTGCGGAGTTCTGGGCGATCACAGAAGAACTCTCGTAGCATTGTGGATCAGGTCGCCGCCGTGGTGCTGCTGCAGCAGGCGATCGACACGGAGAAGAGCACCGGAAACCCGGCCGGTGCCCCGGTCCCCGTTGACGAGGAGCCCGCCTGAACATGTCCGAACGCGAGAGCCGTGCGCCCGAGCACGAGCAGAGCACCCCGTTGGGGGATCTGTTCGAGAACCTCCCCGCTCCGTCCCCGCAGGTCCCGACCGCCGGGGACGACACGCCGGCACCCGGATCCCGCCGCGCGGCCAGGGAGGCCGCGGCGCGCGAGCAGGACGCCCCGCCCGCTCCGGACGCACCCGGTGCCGCTGTGCCCGCCCGTCCGGTCTCGGCGTCGGCGGCGACCACCGCGGAGACACCGGCGGACGACCACCGGCCGGCGGTTCCCCGCGCGGATGCCGAACCGGTCGTGACACGCGCGATGCCCGTCGCCGCGACGAGCGCGGACGAGGCCCCCGCCCCGGGCCCGCGCCGGTCGACCGGCACCGAAGACCCCGCACCGGCGCTGGGCGGAGGACTCGACGAGATCTTCGCGGCGCAGGACGACGGCCGCGATCACGGTGCGCCGACCAAGAAGAAGCGCCGCAAGGGCTGCCTCATCGCCCTGATCATCGTCCTGGTGATCCTCGGCGGCATCGCCGCCGGCGGCGTCTGGGTCGCGAACACCTTCGGCGACCGCATCGCCGACGCCATGGGGTGGGGGGAGCCGAAGGACTGGGAGCCCGGTCAGGCGACCGGCGAGGTGTACGTCACGATCAAGCAGGGGGACACGGGCGGCCCCGTGTCGACGGCCCTGTACGAAGCCGGCGTCACGAAGACCGAGGACGTCTTCTACGACTACCTCATCGACGAGAACATCGCGGTGACCTTCTATCCCGGCGTCTACCGTCTCCAGGAGAAGATGACCGCCGAGGACGCCCTCGCCGCACTCCGCAACGAGGACAACAAGCTCGAGAACACCGTCTCCATGCCGGAGGGCGGGACGATCTCATCGGCCCTGCCATCCATGGCGGAGACTCTCGGGATGCCACTGGCCGACCTCGAGGCGGCCGTCGCCGATCCGTCCGCGTACGGCGTGGAGGCGCAGAGCCTGGAGGGGTGGCTGTTCCCCGCGGTATACACGTTCGACCCCGAGGTCACCGCGACGCAGGTCATCCAGCGCATGGTCGACCGGACGCGCGAATCGCTCGCCGCCGCCGGCGTGCCGGACGAGGACGCGGAGCGGATCCTCACGATCGCCTCGATCATCCAGCGCGAAGGCCGCACGGACGACTTCGCCAAGGTGTCGCGCGTGATCCAGAACCGCCTCGACGACGACATGCTGCTCCAGATGGACTCGACGGCGCAGTACGGGTACGGCTCCCTGCACGAGGGCGTGGTCTCGAGCTCGGCGGAGGCTCTGGAAGACCCCAACGAGTGGAACACCTACGTGAACAAGGGGCTTCCGGCCACGCCGATCGCCAGCCCGAACGATGCCGCGATCGATGCCGCGATGCACCCCGCGGACGGGCCGTGGCTCTACTTCGTCACCGTCAACCTCGAGACCGGCGAGACGCAGTTCTCGGAGACCCTCGCGGAGCACGAGCAGGGCGTGGAGAAGTGGCGGGACTGGTGCCGCGGGAACCCCGACGCCGGATGCTGACGCGGTGAACCGGAGACGGCTGGCGGTCTGGGGCGACCCGATCGGGCACTCCCGTTCGCCGGAGCTGCACGCCGCGGCGTACGGCGTGCTCGGGCTGGACTGGGAGTACGGGCGCCGCCAGGTCGGCGCGGCGGGCTTCGCGGACGCGGTCGAGGCGCTCGATCACACCTGGCGCGGCCTGTCGCTGACGATGCCGCTCAAGGAGGAGGCGTACCGATACGCCACCACCCGGGACACCCACGCGGAGCTGACCGGCGCGGTCAACACGCTCCTGCTCTCCGAGACCCCGGCGGGATTCAACACCGACGTCGGCGGGATCGTCGATGCGCTCGGGGACACCGGCATCCGCGAGGTCGGGACGGCACGGATCCTGGGCGCCGGAGCCACGGCGGCCTCGGCCCTCGTCGCCCTCGCCGACCTGGGGGCGACACGCGTCGAGGTCGCCGCCCGTCGGCCGGAGCGCGCCGCGGGGCTCGTCCGGATCGGGGAGCGACGCGGCGTCGTGGTCACGCCGCGATCGCTCGACGAGGCGGACGCGGTCGTCGACATCACGGTGGCGACCCTGCCCTCCGGCACCACGCTGCCGCCGGAGAGTGCCGCCCGTCTTGCCGAGACCGGCGGCACGCTGTTCGACGCCGCCTACGCCCCCTGGCCGTCCGCCCTGGCGGCGGCATGGGGCGCGGCACCGGTGGTCTCCGGGCTCGGGATGCTGCTGCATCAGGCGGTCCGGCAGATCCGTATCTTCCTGCACGGCGATCCGGTCACCGCGCTGCCGGACGAGCATGCGGTCCTCGCCGCCATGCGTGCCACCCTCTGAGCGCCACCCGACGAAACGCGGCACGGCGCGGGGGGAAACGCATGGGAGACTAGAGCACATGCTCCGCGTGCTCACGGCCGGCGAATCGCACGGCCCAGAACTCATCGCCGTCATGGAGGGTCTGCCCTCCGGCGTCCCGGTGTCGTCCGAGGCCATCCAGGCCGACCTCGCCCGCCGCAAGCTCGGCTATGGACGCGGCTCCCGGATGAAGTTCGAGCAGGACGAGCTCACGATCTCCGGTGGCGTCCGGCATGGGAAGACCCTGGGCAGCCCCATCGCCCTGCGCATCGGCAACACCGAGTGGCCGAAGTGGATCGAGGTCATGAACCCGGAGCCGGTGGAGCTCACCGACCGCTCGCGCGGACGGGGCGCCCCGCTGACCCGGCCGCGGCCGGGGCACGCCGACCTCGTGGGCATGCAGAAGTACGACTTCGACGAGGCCCGTCCGATCCTCGAGCGTGCGAGCGCACGGGAGACCGCCGCCCGCGTGGCGCTCGGCGCCGTCGCCCGCTCCTTCCTCGGCGAGCTCGGCATCCGCCTCGTCAGCCACACCCTCTCCATCGGGCCGGTGCGGGTGCCGGACGGGGCGGCGCTGCCGACCCCGGACGACGTCGACGCGCTGGACGCCGACCCGCTGCGGTGCTTCGACCCCGCGACCTCGGCGCTCATGGTCGCCGAGGTCGACGACGCCAAGAAGGACGGCGACACCCTCGGCGGCATCGTCGAGGTCCTCGCGTACGGCCTGCCCCCGGGGCTCGGCTCCCACGTGCACTGGGATCGTCGTCTGGACGCCCGACTGGCCCAGGCGCTCATGAGCATCCAGGCGATCAAGGGCGTGGAGGTCGGCGACGGCTTCGAGACCACGCGCCGCCGCGGCTCCGCCGCCCACGACGAGCTCTTCGTCACCGCCGACGGCATCGCCCGCGGCACGGATCGTGCCGGTGGTACCGAGGGCGGCATGTCGACCGGAACCGTGTTGCGCGTCCGCGCCGGCATGAAGCCGATCGCGACCGTGCCGCATGCGCTGCGCACGATCGACGTGGCGACCGGCGACGAGGCGACCGCGCACCACCAGCGTTCCGACGTCTGTGCCGTGCCCGCGGCGGGCGTCGTCGCGGAGGCCATGGTCGCCATCGAGCTGGCCCGCGCCGTGCTGGAGAAGTTCGGCGGCGACAGCATCCGCGAGACGCGCCGCAACCTGGAGGGGTACCTCGACGGCATCCCCGCGGAGCTGCGCACGGCCCCCGCGTCCGAGGCGGCGCTCATCGCGCATGACGAACGAGGCTGAGCCGCTGACGCTGGTCCTCGTCGGACCGATGGCGGCCGGCAAGACCAGCGTCGGGCGACGGGTCGCGCGGCGGCTGGGCGTCGCCTTCATCGACACCGACAAGCGCATCGTCGCCGCGCACGGGCCCATCCCGGAGATCTTCGCCGCGCACGGCGAGGCGCACTTCCGGGACCTGGAGCGCGCGGCGGTCCGCGAGGCCCTCGCCGAGGGCGGAGTGATCTCCCTCGGCGGCGGCGCCGTCACGGATCCGGAGACGCGCGCGCTGCTGCGCGCCCACCCCGTGGTCTTCCTCACCGTGAGCGAGGCCGCCGTCGCCGACCGCCTGCGCGGCGGTACGCGCCCGCTTCTGGCGGGCGAGGACCCGGTCGAGAAGTGGAAGCGCATCTTCGCCGAACGGCGAGGATGGTACGACGAGGTGGCGTCGACCACGTTCGACACCTCGCGGCGTCCGATGCAGCGCATCGCGGACGAGATCGTGGCATGGAGGAGAGAACAGCGATGAGCACGACGACCATCAGCGTCACCGGGAACGACGCCTACGACATCACGATCGGACGGGGGATCCTCGACCAGGTGTCGGCGGCCCTGGCACCGGGCGTCCGCAAGATCCTCGTCGTGCACCCGCCGACCCTCGCGGCCCGCGCCGCCGAGCTCCGCGACCGGCTCCTCGCCGACACCGAGGACGGCCCGCGCGAGGTGCTGCTCGCCGAGATCCCGGATGCCGAGCAGGGCAAGCGCATCGAGGTCGCCGCGTTCTGCTGGCAGGTCATGGGCCAGGCCGACTTCACGCGGACGGACGCCGTGGTCGGCTACGGCGGGGGAGCGGTGACCGACCTCGCCGGCTTCGTCGCGGCGACCTGGCTGCGCGGCATCCAGATCGTCCAGGTGCCCACCACCGTCCTCGGCCTCGTGGACGCCGCCGTCGGCGGCAAGACCGGGGTCAACACCGCGGAGGGCAAGAACCTCGTCGGCGCCTTCTGGGCACCGCGCGCGGTGATCGGCGACCTCGACGAACTGGGCAGCCTGAGCCCCAACGAGGCCACCGCCGGCTTCGCGGAGGTCGTCAAGGCCGGCTTCATCTGGGCACCGGAGATCCTCGACATCATCGAGGCCGATCCGGCGCGCGCGGTCGACTCCACGACGGACGAGTTCCGCCGAGCGGTCGAACTCGCGATCGACATGAAGGCGCAGGTCGTCTCGGACGACTTCCGCGAGGCCGGACAGCGCGAGATCCTGAACTACGGCCACACGCTCGGCCACGCGATCGAGCACGCCGAGCGGTACCGCTGGCGGCACGGGGCGGCCATCTCGATCGGCATGCTGTACGCCGCGGAGCTGTCCCGGCTGGCGGGACGCCTCTCGGACGCCGCGGCGGAGCGCCACCGCACGATCCTCGAGTCGCTGGGCCTGCCCACGTCGTACCGTGCCGGCGCCTGGCCGCAGCTGCTCGCCACGATGCAGCGCGACAAGAAGAGCCGCGGCGGGATGCTCCGATTCATCCTCCTCGACGACATCGCCAAGCCCACCGTGCTCCAGGCGCCGGACGAGTCTCTGCTCTTCGCCGCCTACCAGGAGATCGGCGCATGACCATCGCCGTCCGGCGCGTCACGCCGGAGGACTGGCGGGAGGTCAAGGCGCTGCGGCTGCAGGCCCTTGCCGACCCGGCCGCGCCGATGGCCTTCCTCGACACCGTCGAGCACGCCACGGCGCAGGCCGACCGCTTCTGGCAGGAGCGCGCGGCCAACGCGGCCGGTGACGCCGCCGCGGCGCAGTTCGTCGCGATCACGGACGACGGCACCTGGACCGGGACCGTGACCGTGCTCCCGCATCGCGAGCAGCACGACGCCGGACTGGTCGTGGGGGTCTACGTGGCGGATACGCACCGCGGCGCGGGCGTCATCGACGCGCTCCTCGACGCCGCGGCCGCCTGGGCACGCGATCGTGGCCTGCATGCGCTCGTGCTCGAGGTGCACGTGGACAACGAGCGGGCGCAGGCGGTCTACCGTCGACGCGGCTTCGTCCGGACCGGGGAGATCGAGACCGCCGGCTTCGGGCGGGAATGGGTCATGCGTCGCGACCTGGCCGACACGGGGAGCGTCTCCGCATGACGGTGCCACGTCGGCTGCTGCTCGTCAACGGCCCGAACCTGAACCTCCTCGGCACGCGCGAACCCGAGGTCTACGGCACGGCGACCCTCGCCGACGTCGAGCGGATCACGGCGGAGACCGCTGCCGCGCTCGGGTTCGAACTGCGGGCGTTGCAGAGCAACCACGAGGGCGTCCTCATCGACGCGATCCACGATGCTCGCGCGGACTGCGCGGGCATCGTCATCAACCCGGGCGGGCTCACCCATACGTCGGTGGCCCTGCGCGACGCGCTCACCGGCGTCGCGTTGCCCTTCGCCGAGGTCCACATCTCCGACGTGTACGCCCGCGAGGAGTTCCGTCACCACTCGTACCTGCACGACGTCGCCGCGGTCCGCGTCATCGGACGCGGCGTGGCGGGCTACGCCGACGCGGTGCGGGAGCTCATCACGCACCTCTGACGCGGCGGGATCAGGGCAGGCCGACGAGCAGCACGCACACGGTGATGCCCACGAGCGTCAGCAGGGCCATGGCGAGGAAGCACGCGGCGAGCGCGCGGAGCCGAGGACGCACGCTCGCCACCGCGAGGCGGATGACGACCATCGCGACCAGGCCCAGGATCAGGATGATCGCAGTGACCAGCCCGACGGTCCCCGCGGCGCCCCCGCTGCGGACGATCCCGATCAGGGGCACGAGGCTGACCGCCGTGAAGATCGTGGCGACGATGAGCCACACCGCGCCGGACGACGTCCGCAGCGCCGGCTGATTCGCCATCCTGGTCGGGTCCCGGTCGCGATCGTCCTCGCTCATGTCGACTCCTCCTGTCCTCGTCCACGCTGCCCGGGGCGACGGGCATCGTCACGGGGCTTCCGCTCTCGCGGAGGAGCGTCTATCGTGCCCCCGCGGCGGCCCGCGCCGGGCATCCCGTAGAATCGACTGTCGGCCGCCCCGGCCCCCACGGACTCAGGAACGGAACTCCTCGCACATGGCATCCACCGCAGACATCAAGAACGGCGTCGTCCTCAGCATCGACGGGCAGCTCTGGAGCGTCATCGAGTTCCAGCACGTCAAGCCCGGCAAGGGTGGCGCGTTCGTCCGCACGAAGCTGAAGAACGTCGTCTCGGGCAAGACCGTGGACCGCACGTACAACGCCGGCGCGAAGATCGACATCGAGAACGTCGACCGCCGCGACTACACCTACCTCTACACCGACGGTGACGGGTTCGTGTTCATGGACCAGACCGACTTCGACCAGATCACGCTGCCGGCGGCCACGGTCGGCGACGCGAAGAACTTCCTGCTCGAGAACCAGCAGGTCACCATCGCCCTCAACAACGGCAACCCCCTCTACATCGACCTCCCGGCGTCGGTCATCCTCGAGGTGACTTACACCGAGCCCGGCCTGCAGGGCGACCGCTCGTCGGCCGGTACCAAGCCCGCCACGCTCGAGACCGGCTACGAGATCCAGGTCCCGCTGTTCCTGGAGACCGGCACGAAGGTCAAGGTCGACACCCGCACGGGCGAGTACCTCGGCCGCGAGAAGTAAGGCGTGAGCGCCCGCACGAAGGCGCGCAAGCGCGCGCTCGACATCCTGTTCTCCGCCGACGTCCGCGGCGACGAGGTCGCGGTGGCCCTCGCCGCCGAGGCGAAGCGCGCGGCGAACGAGCCCGCACGTGAGGCGTCGTGGCTGTACGCCCGCGAGATCGTCGACGGCATCATCGACCAGCGCGACGAGATCGACGAGCAGATCACGACGCACAGCCGTGACTGGAAGCTCGAGCGGATGCCCGCCGTCGACCGCGCCCTGCTGCGCATCGGCGCGTGGGAGATCCTCTACAACGACGAGGTGCCGACCGCGGTCGCGATCGACGAGGCGGTGGAGCTCGCGAAGGAGTTCTCCACCGAGGAGTCGGGCGCGTTCGTGCACGGCGTGCTCGCCCGCGTCGCGCGCTCGGCCTGAGCGCCGCAGCGGCGGTGTCGGCGGTGCCGGGCAGGATCGTCTCATGATCCGCCCGCCCGCCTCCGCCGCCCCGGGAGACGGCGCGCGGGACTGGCGTGCCCTGTTCGACGCGGGCGCTGCGCCGACGGCGGCGACCCCTCTCGCCCTCGGGTTCGAGGTGCGTGTCCGCGACGCCCGAGGAGCCAATCCCTGGGCGTCACGCCCGCAGCGCACCGCGACCCCACGGGATGTCGCGAAGGGGACCGGAGAGATCCTCCTCGGCATCCGTCCGCTGGAGCGGAGCGCGGCGACGGGGTCCTGGGTGCTCGGCTCCGCCACCTGGGACGCGGTCCGCCGCGCACCGGACCAGTACGGTCGGGAACGGTCGCGGTGGTTCGCCGATCTGCTGAGCATCGCGCGGGACACGCTGCTCTCCGGCACGGCGGGGGACTGGCTCGTCGCCGATCTGATCGAGTCGCGGCTCCTCTGGGGGCATCTGCGGTCGGCGACCGACCTCGGCATCCCGCTCGTGGCGTCGCAGCGGTCGACGACGCTCGTCCTCGCGGAGACCGCGGAGCTGACGGCGGCCGTGTCCCGCGACGACGACGGCGGCCTCGTGGTCCGGCCGGTCGTGACGGTGGACGGGCGCGAGACGCCGCCGGGCAGCATCAGGACCCTCGGGCGCTCCGGCGTGTACGAGGTCGCGCAGAGCGGATCGCGCCTCCAGGTGACGCTCGCGGAGCTTCCGCTCGCGGGCCCCGCGCAGTCGCTGATCCGCGCTCAGACGCTCGTGGTCCCCGTGGAGGAGGAGACGGCCTTCCTCCAGGATGCCTATCCGCTCCTGGCGCGCCGCCTCCCCGTCCGCGCGGTCGGCCGCGTCTCGCTGCCCGCGCTCCCGCCGCCGCGGGCCGTGCTCCGGGTGGCATTCCGTCGCGGAGACACCGTGGAGTACGCCGTCGAGTGGGACTATCGCGGCTTCGGGCGGGTGCCGTTCACACCCGGTCCGGAGGCCGTGCGCGACCCGGAGGCCGAGGCCGGGGTGACGGAGCGGATCCGGAGCGTCTGGGCGGAGCACGGCGTCGCGTTCGCTCCCTCGGGGGCCTTCCACGACGTGGCGGCTGCGGAGTTCATGACCCGCGTGGTCCCGGCGCTGGACGCGGAGGGCGTCGAGCTGGAGGTGTCCGGCCGTCGCAAGACGTATCGCGAGCTCGCCGGCGAGCCGGAGATCACCGTCTCGACCGTGGAGAGCACCGACCCGGACTGGTTCGACCTTGGCGTCATCGTCCGCATCGACGGACGGAGCATCCCGTTCGAGCCGCTCTTCACCGCCCTGAGCGCGGGCCGGCGAAAGCTCCTGCTCGTCGACGGCAGCTACTTCTCCCTGAACCACCCGGCGCTCGACCGGCTGCGCGCCCTCCTCGACGAGGCCGGAGACCTCGACGAGTGGGAGACGGGGCCGCGGATCAGCCGGCACCAGACGGATCTGTGGGAGGAGTTCGAGGATCTGGCGGACGAGGCGCTTCCCGCGGTGAGCTGGCGAGCCACGGCGGAGGGACTGCGCAGCGCCACCGCGGTGCCGGCGGTGGCGATCCCGCCGGGGCTCACCGCACAGTTGCGGCCTTACCAGAAGGAAGGCCTCGACTGGCTCGCGTTCCTCTGGTCGCACCGGCTCGGCGGCATCCTCGCCGACGACATGGGTCTCGGGAAGACGGTCCAGCTGCTCGCCCTCATCCTGCACGCCCGTGCGGCGGGGGAGGGACGTCCGTTCCTCGTCGTGGTCCCGACGTCCGTGCTGGCCACCTGGCGCACCGAGGCGGCGCGGTTCGCTGCGGGACTCCGCGTGATCACCCGGGATTCCACCGGCGGCCCTTCCGTGGCGGTCATGGCTCGCGAGGCCGATGTGGTGCTCACGACCTACGCCGTCGCCCGGCTCGACGAAGAGGGGTTCGCAGCCGTCGCCTGGGCCGGACTGATCCTCGACGAAGCCCAGTTCGTGAAGAATCCGGCCACGAAGCTGCACCGCGCCGTCGCCCGCTTCCCTGCCGACGTCACCATCGCGGTCACGGGCACGCCCCTGGAGAACAGCCTCGAGGAGCTCTGGGCGCTGCTGAAGCTCACGGCGCCCGGCCTGTTCGCCTCGGCGCGGAAGTTCCGCGAGCACTACATCCAGCCGATCGAGCAGGGGAAGGTCCCGGAGAACGTGGAGGGCGGACCGTACCGGCAGCGCCGCCTCGCGCAGCTCCGACGACGGATCCGCCCGCTCGTGCTCCGCCGCACCAAGGAGCTCGTCGCCCCCGAGCTCCCACCGAAACAGGAGCAGGTGCTGGAGGTCGAGCTCAGCGCCGGGCATCGCGAGCTCTACGAGACGGTGCTGCAGCGGGAGCGGCAGAAGGTGCTCGGCCTGCTGGAGGACCTGGACCGCAACCGCTTCATCGTGTTCCGCTCCCTGACGCTCCTGCGCATGCTGAGCCTCGCTCCGGCGCTGATCGACCCGGCCGACGCGCGCCTCGGCTCCCGCAAGCTCGACGACCTCCTGGAACGGATCGTCGAGCTGCAGGCGGAGGGACACCGCGCGCTCGTGTTCAGCCAGTTCACTTCCTTCCTCGACATGGCGGCCGCCCGTCTGGACGCCGCCGGCATCCCGTACGCGCACCTCGACGGATCGACGCGGCATCGCGAGCGCGTGGTCACGGACTTCGCGGAGGGGGAGCAGCCCGTCTTCCTCATCAGCCTGAAGGCCGGCGGGTTCGGACTCACCCTGACCGAGGCCGACTACGTCTTCCTCCTCGACCCGTGGTGGAACCCCGCCGCCGAGGCGCAGGCCGTCGACCGCACGCACCGCATCGGCCAGCGCAGCCAGGTGTTCGTCTACCGCATGATCGCGACCGGCACGATCGAGGAGAAGGTCCTCGCGCTGCAGCGGCGCAAGGCCCGCCTGTTCACCGCCGTGCTCGACGACGACGCGCTCTTCGCCCAGGCGCTCACCGCCGACGACATCCGCGGTCTCTTCGACGACTAGACCGTTTTCCCCGGCCCGTCCCGCCGGGTGCTCAGGGAGCCGTCGGTACAATCGAACGGTTCATCTTCGAGAGGAATGCAATGCGGATCACGGGACTCGGCCACGCCGGCATGTTCATCGAGACGGTCGGCGGCAACATCATCTGCGACCCGGTGCTGGGCCCGTCCTTCTTCGGGTCCTGGTTCCCGTTCCCGGACAACCGAGCCCTCGACTGGGAGCGCTACGGCCGCGAAGCCGACTTCCTCTACATCTCGCACCGGCACCGCGACCACTTCGATCCGGCGCTGCTGGAGCGGTACATCCGCAAGGACATCGAGGTGCTCCTGCCGGAGTACCCGATCGACGACC
The DNA here is from genome assembly GCF_044756645.1 of Microbacterium sp. NPDC091676. Lineage (NCBI taxonomy): Bacteria > Bacillati > Actinomycetota > Actinomycetes > Micrococcales > Microbacteriaceae > Microbacterium > Microbacterium sp. NPDC091676. Next base: position 489,142 of record NZ_JBIVTI010000001.1, read on the forward strand.
TGGAGCAGGACATCCGGGCGCTCGGCTACACGAACATCACCTACGCGCCCGCCGGCGAGATCATCGAGCGCGGGGCGCTCAAGATGATGATCACCCCGCTGCGCGCGCCGAGCGACGGACCGATCGGCGACTCGTCGCTCAGCGTGGACGACGGCACCGGATCGATGCTGAACCAGAACGACTCGCACCCGCTCGACCTCGACAAGCTGCTGCACTTCGGGAAGCCCGACGCCTACTTCACGCAGGTCTCCGGAGCGATCTGGTGGCCGATGGTCTACGACCTCCCGCTGGATGCGAAGCAGAATTTCGCGCGACTCAAGCGCGAGGCGCAGAACAAGCGGGCGATGTACTACATCGAGAAGGTCGACGCTCCGCACGTCTTCCCGATGGCGGGCCCGCCCATGTTCCTCCGCGACGACCTCTTCGACTTCAACGGGATGGGCCGCAACGGCGAGTCCATCTTCACGGACCAGAAGCAGTTCATCGCGCACATGAAGGAGCTGGCGCCGAAGTACGACGGGCAGCTCTTCGTCCCCGGCACGCTCGTCACGATCGACGGCGGTGCGGTGACCACCGAGCAGACGCTCTACACCGAGGCCGAGCTCGCCCACATCTTCGACGAGAAGTGGGAGTACCTCGAGGAGCAGCGCGCGGCCAGGCAGCAGGAGATCCGCGACGAGGAGGCGTCCCGCGCCGAGATCATCCCGCCCGACGAGATGCTGGCGGCGATCAAGGAGTGGTGGGAGCCGCTGCTGAAGAAGTCGCGCACCATCCGCCTCGGAGTCGGCGGGCACGTCCGCTTCCGCATCGGGGAGCTGGACATGGTGGTCGACTTCCCGCGCGCCAAGGTCCGCGAGTACGCGGGGGAGGAGTGCGTGTACTGGTACACGATCCCGGCCGACCTCGTCTCGACGAACATCCGCGACCACGAGATCGACTGGTCGAACTCGATCTTCCTGTCGATGCAGTTCTCGGTCGGGCGCAGCGGCAAGTTCAACGAGTTCCTCACCACCTTCCTCAAGTGCCTCTCGGTCGACCGGATCGAGTACGTGGAGAACTGGTACCAGGAGCAGACCGACCAGACCGAGGACGCGGAGATCGGCGACTGGGTCGTCCAGCGCCGCTGCCCGCACCTGCGCGCCGACCTCACCAAGACGGGGAAGGTCGACGAGGACGGCATCCTCACGTGCAGCATGCACGACTGGAAGTGGGATCTGAAGACCGGACGCTGCCTCTCCACGAGCGGCCACCCGATCCGTTCCTCGAAGATCGACGACGTGACGGATCCTGTGCTCCGCGAGGCGAGCTGAGCGCGCCTGTACCACCGAGCGCAGCCGGTGGTACAGTGAGGCGATGCCGACCGCTCTGACCCGTATCCAGGTGACGCAGACCGCCGCGCTGCGCGAGGCGCTGGAACTCGCGGAAAGCGAGTGGCCAGGACTACCGAAGTCGGAGCAGGTGGCGAGGCTCGCGGTGCTGGGGGCGGAGCGGCTCGCAGAGCGAGGATCCCACCGGCGCGCGACCCGGCGGGCGGCGCTCGAGGCGACGCGGGGATCGATCGCCTATCCACCGGGGTATCTCGACGCTCTCCGGAAGGACTGGCCGGAGTGATCGTCGTAGACGCCGGTGTCCTCATCGCGCACCTTTCCACCGACGATGTCCACCAGGAGGCGGCGTTCGACATCCTCGATACCGAGGAAGACCTTCTGATCCACCCGATCACCCTCGCGGAGGCGCTCGTGCATCCGGCGCGGATGGGCACAGAGCTCGCCGATCTCGCCAAGATCGACTCCCTCGGGCTGCTGCGTCGGGAGGAGACGGTCGACGAACCGGTCCATATCGCGCGGCTCCGCGCCGCGACCTCTCTGAAGCTCCCGGACTGCGCGGTGCTGGTCACGGCGGAGGCGTTCGGCGCGACTCTCGCCACCTTCGACCGCCGTCTCGCGACGGTCGCCAGAGAGCGCGGTGTCGAGGTCGTCGGCGCCTGATCCCTCCGATAGACTGGGGGGCATTAGCAACCTTTAACACCGTCCTGTGAGGCGGAGAAGGGAGCGGCTGATGAGTGTGCGCACTGTGCTGCACCAAGCCGACATCTCACGAGCGCTGACCCGGATCGCGCACGAGATCCTCGAGTCCAATCGCGGGGCCGACGACCTCGTCCTGCTGGGCATCCCGACCCGCGGCGTCACGCTGGGCCACCGGCTCGCCGCCCTGATCAGCGAGATCGCCCAGGTCTCCGTCCCGGTCGGCTCCCTCGACGTGACGCTCTTCCGCGACGACCTCGCCAAGCACCCGACGCGGTCCCCGCAGCCGACGGAGATCCCCCCGGGCGGCATCGACGGGAAGACGGTCGTCCTCGTCGACGACGTCCTGTTCTCCGGCCGGAGCATCCGCGCCGCGCTCGACGCCCTGCAGTCGATCGGCCGTCCCGCCGTCGTGCGGCTCGCGATCCTCATCGACCGCGGACACCGGGAGCTTCCCATCCGCCCGGACTTCGTGGGCAAGAACATCCCCTCCGCGCGCACCGAGCGCGTCAACGTGCGTCTGTTCGAGAACGACGGCGCCGAGGAGGTGACGATCGGCGAATGAGGCACCTCCTCGACACCCGCACGCTCGACAGAGCGACCGCCCTGCGCATCCTCGACGTCGCGGAGGACATGGCCGATACGCAGTCCCGCGAGGTCAAGAAGCTCCCCACGCTCCGTGGCAAGACGGTCGTGAACCTCTTCTTCGAGGACTCCACGCGCACCCGCATCTCGTTCGAGGCCGCGGCGAAGCGCCTGTCCGCCGACGTCATCAACTTCGCCGCGAAGGGCTCCAGCGTCTCCAAGGGCGAGAGCCTGAAGGACACCGCGCAGACGCTCGAGGCCATCGGCGCCGACGCGGTCGTCGTGCGGCACCCCGGGTCCGGCGCCCCGCAGACCCTGGCCACGAGCGGCTGGATCTCCGCCGGCGTCGTGAACGCGGGCGACGGCACCCACGAGCACCCCACGCAGGCGCTCCTCGACGCCTTCACCATCCGCAAGCGGCGATTCGGTGCGGACAGCCGGGGGCGCGATCTCGCCGGTTTCCGCGTCACGATCGTCGGCGACGTGCTGCATTCGCGGGTGGCGCGCTCCAACGTCTGGCTGCTCACGACACTCGGAGCCGAGGTCACGCTCGTGGCGCCGCCCACCCTGGTTCCGCAGAACGTGTCCCTGTGGCCGGTCCGCGTGGTCTACGACCTGGACGAAGCCCTCGCGGAGGGGCCGGACGCCGTGATGATGCTGCGCATCCAGCTCGAGCGGATGAATGCGGCGTATTTCCCGACTGAGCGGGAGTATTCGCGCCGGTGGGGCCTGGACGCACGGCGCGTGGCGGCTCTGCCGGGCGGTAGCATTGTCCTGCACCCCGGACCCATGAACCGGGGACTGGAGATCTCCTCCGAAGCTGCCGATTCCCCCCGTTCGACGGTGCTGGAACAGGTGTCGAACGGGGTCTCCGTGCGCATGGCGGTGCTGTACCTGCTGCTGGCAGGGGAACGAGACGACGAACGAGGGGGAGACCTGTGAGCGAGACCCTCGTCATCACCGGTGCACAGCTGCTCGGCGCGGACAGCGCCGACATCATCATCGAGAACGGCGTCATCGCCGAGATCGGAGCGGGGCTCACCCGCACCGGCGCGCGCGTGATCGACGCCGCGGGCCTGGTCGCACTGCCGGGTCTCGTCGATCTGCACACCCATCTGCGCGAACCAGGGTTCGAGGCCTCCGAGACGATCCTCACCGGCACCAGAGCGGCCGCCGCCGGCGGGTTCACCGCCGTGTTCGCGATGCCGAACACCTCTCCGGTCGCCGACACGGCGGGCGTGGTCGAGCAGGAACTCGCCCTCGGCGAGGCGGCCGGCTACGCGACCGTGCAGCCGATCGGCGCCGTCACCGTGGGGCAGAAGGGCGAGCGCCTCGCGGAACTCGGTGCCATGGCCACCTCCCGGGCCCAGGTGCGGGTCTTCAGCGACGACGGCTTCTGCGTGTGGGACCCGCTGATCATGCGCCGGGCCCTGGAGTACGTGAAGTCCTTCGACGGCGTCATCGCCCAGCACGCGCAGGACCCGCGGCTCACCGAGGGCGCCCAGATGAACGAGGGCACCGTCTCGGCCGAGCTCGGGCTGGCCGGGTGGCCGGCCGTCGCCGAGGAGTCGATCATCGCCCGCGACGTGCTCCTCGCCGAGCACGTCGGCTCGCGACTGCATGTCTGCCACCTCTCGACGGCCGGCTCCGTCGACATCATCCGCTGGGCCAAGAAGCGCGGCGTCGACGTGACGGCGGAGGTCACGCCGCACCACCTGCTGCTCACGGACGAACTCGTCCGCGGCTACGACGCGCGATTCAAGGTCAACCCGCCGCTGCGCCGCGAAGAGGACGTCCTCGCGGTCCGGGAGGGTCTGGCCGACGGCACGATCGACATCGTCGCGACCGATCACGCGCCGCACCCCAGCGAGCACAAGGCGTGCGAGTGGCAGGCCGCCGCGAACGGCATGGTCGGTCTGGAGAGCGCCCTGCGGGTCGTGCACCAGTCGATGGTGCAGACCGGCCTGCTCGACTGGGCCGACGTGGCCCGGGTCATGAGCGCGACGCCCGCCCGCATCGGACGGCTCTCCGGCCACGGCACGCCGCTCGCCGCCGGGCAGCCCGCGCACATCACGCTGTACGACCCCGCGGTCGACGGCGTGTTCACGGCCGCTGACCTGCACGGGCGCAGCGAGAACTCGCCCTACCTGGGCCGCGCCCTGCCCGGACGCGTGGAGTACACCGTGCACGGCGGCCTCCTCACGGTCGACGGCGGCGCCGTCGTCGAGGAGCTCGGCGCATGAGCGCACGGGACCTCGCGGTCGCGATCATCATCGCCGTCGCGCTGCTGATCCTGCTCTCGATGCTGTTCGCCTGGCGACGACGAGTGCGGCGCGATGCCGCGTACACGGCCCCGCTCGGGGTGCCGGAGCACGCGGAGGTGACGCGCCGCGACGAGGTGCTCTACGTGTCCACCACTCGGCACGAGCAGCCCCTCGAACGGCTCGCGATCACCCCGCTGGCGTTCCGCGCACGCGGCGAGCTGGCTGTGACCGACCGCGGCATCGCGCTGGCCCTGGACGGTGCCCCCACCGTCTTCCTCGCCGCCGAACGCCTCGTCTCCGTCGACCGTGCGACCGTCACCATCGATCGCGTCGTGGAGCCCGGCGGGCTCGTGCGCATCTCGTGGCACGTCGACGACACGACCGTGGTCGACAGCTATGTGCGCCTCACCGGCGGCGACCTCCCGACCCTCATCTCCGACCTGCAGCGGCTCATCCCCGCCGCCCCTGACACAGGAGCCTCGTCATGACCCTCTCGACTTCCTCCCCGCAGGCCTCCGCGGCCCGCCTTCCCGACCCCGCCGTCCTCGTCCTGGAGGACGGCACCCGACACCGCGGACGTGCCTACGGCGCGCGCGGGCGCACGCTCGGCGAGGTCGTGTTCGCCACCGGCATGTCGGGATACCAGGAGACCATCACCGACCCGTCCTACGCCGGGCAGATCGTCCTGCAGACCGCCCCGCACATCGGCAACACCGGCATGAACGACGAGGACACCGAGTCCCGCCGCATCTGGGTCGCCGGGTACATCGTGCGCGACCCCTCGCGCGTCGTGTCGAACTGGCGGGCGAACGCGTCCCTCGACGAGGTCCTCGTCGAGGACGGCATCGTCGGCATCAGCGGCATCGACACCCGCGCGGTCACCCGGCACATCCGCTCCGCAGGCTCCATGCGCGGCGGCATCTTCTCGGGGGCGGATGCGGAGCTCGACCCGGAGGAGCAGCTGCGCATCGTGCGCGAGGCCCCGGAGATGACCGGCCTCAACCTCTCCGCTCAGGTGTCTGTCGAGAGCGCGACCGTCACCCCGGCGGTGGGGGAGCGCATCGGCAACCTCGCCGTGCTCGACCTCGGCGTGAAGCAGGCGACGATCGACAACCTCGCCGCCCGCGGCTTCGACGTGCACGTCCTCCCGCAGGACGTCAGCATCGACGAGATCCGGGCGATCGAGCCGGTCGCCGTCTTCTACTCGAACGGTCCCGGCGACCCCGCGGCGTCGGGCGACCACGTCGAACTGCTGCGCGCGGTCCTCGACGACGGGCTGCCCTTCTTCGGGATCTGCTTCGGGAACCAGCTCCTCGGCCGGGCCCTGGGGCTCGGCACGTACAAGCTGCCGTTCGGTCATCGCGGCATCAACCAGCCCGTGCTGGACAAGCAGACGGGCAAGGTGGAGATCACCGCCCACAACCACGGCTTCGCCGTCGAGGCGCCCCTGGAGGGCTCCTTCGACAGCCCGCACGGCTACGGCAAGGTCGAGGTCAGCCACGTCGGCCTCAACGACAACGTCGTGGAGGGCCTGCGCGCCCTCGACATCCCCGCCTTCTCGGTGCAGTACCACCCCGAGGCCGCGGCCGGACCGCACGACGCCAACTACCTCTTCGACCGCTTCCGCGACATGGTCATCGCGAACAAGAAGGACGCAAAGTAATGCCCAAGCGCGACGACATCCACTCCGTCCTCGTCATCGGCTCCGGCCCGATCGTCATCGGCCAGGCCTGCGAGTTCGACTACTCCGGCACCCAGGCGTGCCGCGTCCTCCGTGAGGAGGGCGTCCGGGTCATCCTCGTCAACTCCAACCCCGCGACGATCATGACCGACCCCGACTTCGCCGACGCGACCTACATCGAGCCGATCACCCCCGCGGTGATCGAGACGATCATCGCTAAGGAGAAGCCCGACGCGATCCTCCCGACGCTCGGTGGTCAGACGGCGCTGAACGCCGCGATGGCGCTGCACGAGCAGGGGATCCTCGAGAAGTACGACGTCGAGCTCATCGGCGCGAAGGTCGACGCCATCAAGAAGGGCGAGGACCGTCAGGTCTTCAAGGAGCTCGTCCTCGAGGCGGGCGCGGACGTCGCCAAGAGCGTCATCGCCCACACCATGGACGACCTCCTCGCCGGGGCCGAGCAGCTCGGCTACCCGCTCGTGGTGCGCCCGTCCTTCACGATGGGCGGGCTGGGCTCCGGCTTCGCCTACGACGAGGAGGACCTGCGCCGTATCGGCGGAGCCGGCCTGCGCGACTCGCCGACGACCGAGGTGCTCCTGGAGGAGTCGATCCTCGGCTGGAAGGAGTACGAGCTCGAGCTCATGCGCGACACCGCCGACAACACGGTGGTCGTCTGCTCCATCGAGAACGTCGACCCGGTCGGCGTGCACACCGGCGACTCGATCACGGTGGCTCCGGCGCTGACCCTGACGGACCGCGAGTACCAGAAGCTCCGCGACATCGGCATCGACATCATCCGCGCCGTGGGCGTGGACACCGGTGGCTGCAACATCCAGTTCGCGGTCAACCCCGAGAACGGGCGCATCATCGTCATCGAGATGAACCCGCGTGTCTCCCGGTCGAGCGCCCTGGCGTCGAAGGCCACCGGCTTCCCGATCGCCAAGCTCGCGGCCAAGCTCGCCCTCGGCTACCGCCTCGACGAGATCCCGAACGACATCACCGGCGTGACCCCGGCGAGCTTCGAGCCGACGCTCGACTACGTGGTCGTCAAGGTCCCGCGCTTCGCTTTCGAGAAGTTCCCGGCCGCCGACGCCACCCTCACCACCACCATGAAGTCGGTCGGCGAGGCGATGGCCATCGGCCGCAACTACGCCACCGCGCTGCAGAAGGCGCTGCGGTCGCTCGAGAAGCGGGGCTCCAGCTTCCACTGGGGCGAGGAGCCGCGCACCGTCGAGGAACTGCTCGAGATCGCGAAGACCCCGACCGATGGCCGGATCGTCACCCTGCAGCAGGCGCTGCGCAAGGGCGCGACCATCGAGCAGGCGTTCGAGGCCACGGCCATCGACCCCTGGTTCCTCGACCAGATCGTCCTCATCAACGAGGTCGCCGAGGTCGTCCGCACCGCCGGCGAGCTGGACGACGCGACGCTGCGCTACGCCAAGGAGCACGGCTTCTCGGACGCGCAGATCGCCCAGCTCCGCGGCGAGAGCGAGGCCGAGATCCGCGGCGTGCGCCACGGCCTCGGCATCCGCCCCGTCTACAAGACGGTCGACACCTGTGCGGGCGAGTTCCCCGCGCTGACGCCGTACCACTACTCGAGCTACGACGCCGAGACCGAGGTCGCGCCGTCCGACCGCACCAAGGTCGTCATCATCGGCTCCGGCCCGAACCGCATCGGTCAGGGTGTCGAGTTCGACTACTCCTGTGTGCACGCCTCGTTCGCGCTGTCCGACGCGGGCTTCGAGACCGTGATGATCAACTGCAACCCGGAGACCGTGTCGACCGACTACGACACGTCCGACCGGCTGTACTTCGAGCCGCTGACGCTCGAGGACGTGCTGGAGGTCCTGGACGCGGAGGCGGCGAGCGGCACCATCCTCGGCGTCGTCTGCCAGCTCGGCGGCCAGACCCCGCTCGGGCTCGCGAAGGGCATCGAGGCGGCCGGCTACACGGTCCTCGGGACGAGCCCGGAGGCCATCGACCTGGCCGAGGAGCGCGAGCTGTTCTCGCGACTGCTCGACGAGGCCGGACTCCTCGCCCCTCGCAACGGCACGGCGATCGACGTGGAGGGCGCGGTGCGCATCGCCGAGGAGATCGGCTACCCGGTGCTCGTGCGCCCGAGCTTCGTGCTCGGCGGCCGGGGCATGGAGATCGTCTACGGCACCGATGCACTGCGCGACTACTTCGTGCGGACGGCCGGGGAGGTCATCATCGAGGAGGGCAAGCCGCTCCTGGTCGACCGGTTCCTCGACGACGCGATCGAGCTCGACGTGGATGCCCTGTACGACGGCACCGACCTCTTCATCGGCGGCGTCATGGAGCACCTGGAGGAGGCCGGCATCCACTCCGGTGACTCGAGCTGCACGCTGCCGCCGGTCTCGCTCGGCCGCAGCGACGTCGACCGTGTCCGCGAGGCCACCCTCGCCATCGCGCAGGGCGTCGGCGTGCGCGGTCTGCTGAACGTGCAGTTCGCGATCAGTGCCGGCGTCCTCTACGTCATCGAGGCCAACCCCCGGGCCAGTCGCACGGTGCCGTTCGTCTCCAAGGCGCTGGGCATCCCGATGGCGAAGGCCGCCAGCCGCATCATGGCCGGCTCCACCATCGCCGAGCTCCGTGCCGAGGGCATGCTGCCCGCGCAGGACGGCTCGCGCGTCCCGCTGGACGCCCCGGTCTCGGTCAAGGAGGCCGTGCTGCCCTTCAAGCGGTTCCGCACCGCCGACGGCAAGACGGTCGACTCGGTCCTCGGCCCGGAGATGCGCTCGACCGGCGAGGTCATGGGCATCGACCGCGACTTCCCGACCGCGTTCGCGAAGTCGCAAGCCGCTGCCTACGGCGGCATGCCGACCTCGGGCACCGTGTTCATCTCGGTCGCCGACTCCGACAAGCGCGCGGTGATCCTCCCGGCACACCGCCTGCAGCAGCTCGGCTTCACGATCGTCGCGACCGAGGGCACGGCGGAGATCCTCTCGCGCAACGGCATCGCCGTCACAGTGGTCGAGAAGTACAGCGAGACGCAGGAGTCGGGCGCCCGGAACATCGTCGACCTCATCAACGACGGGGAGATCGACATCGTCGTGAACACCCCGTCGGGTGGTGCCGCTCGCGCGGACGGCTACGAGATCCGCGCCGCCGCGGTGGCCGCCGACAAGGCGCTCTTCACGACCATCGCCGTGCTCGGTGCGGCCGTGAGCGGGATGGACGCCGCGCACGAGGGCTTCCAGGTCAAGAGCCTGCAGGAGTACGCGCAGGACCGGATGGCCGCGGTATGACGGCACGCTTCGGCGAGCGGGCCCGCGCGGCCCTCGAGGCGCACGGCCCGCTCTGCGTCGGCATCGACCCCCACGCCGCTCTGCTGGCGGCGTGGGGGCTGACGCCCGATGCGGCCGGAGTCCGCGAGTTCGGGCTTCGAGCCGTCGACGCCGCCGCCGGTCGCGTCGGGGTCGTCAAGCCGCAGGTGTCGTTCTTCGAGCGACACGGCGCGGCCGGGTTCGCCGCCCTGGAGGAGGTGCTGGCCGCCGCGCGGGCGGCCGGACTGCTCGTGATCGCCGACGCCAAGCGCGGCGACATCGGGTCGACGATGACGGACTACGCCCAGGCGTGGCTGCCCACCGGCGCGCCGCTGGAAGCCGATGCGCTGACGGTGAATCCGTATCTGGGGGCCGGAGCCCTGGAGGGCGCGTTCGCCCTGGCCGAGGAGCACGGCAAGGGACTCTTCGTCCTCGCTGCGACGAGCAATCCCGAGGCGACCCTGCTGCAGCGGGCGACGACCGCGGACGGCGCCACGGTGTCCGCCGCCGTCATCGCCGAGGTGTCGCGGCGGAACGCCGACGCGACGCCCGCGGGGGAGTGGGGGAGCTTCGGCTTCGTCATCGGTGCCACGGTGGACCAGGAGCAGGCCGGCATCGCGCCGTTCGCGCCCGTCGCCCCGATCCTCGCCCCCGGTTTCGGCGCGCAGGGCGCCACTCCCGCGGATCTCGCCCGCCGCTTCGGCCCCCAGGCCGCCTCGGTGATCGCGAGCGAGAGCCGCAGCCTCCTCTCCGCGGGCCCGGCGGCCCTCGCCGAGACGATCGCCGACCGTGCCGCCCAGTATCGAGAGGTCAGCCGTGGGTGAGGAACGCCGCACCGTCCCCGAGGTCGACAGGGCCGCCGCGGCGCGCCGCGCCGTCGAGAGACGACGTGCCAGGGCCTCGGTGAAGCGCGACCTGACGATGCGCGTCGTCACCCCGCAGTCCGTGCTGCATCGCGCGACGGAGGACCCCGACTCCGTCGAGGGCTCCATGCGCATCACCGACTTCCTCCTGGCTCTCCCGGCGATCGGGGCGGGAAAGCGCGACCGGGTGCTGGAGCAGCTGCACATCTCGCCGGTCAAGCGCCTCGGCGGACTCGGGGCGCGGCAGCGCCGGGTGCTGGAGGAGTGGCTGGACGAGCGCTTCCCGGTGCCGACGCCCCGCGGGGCGCGCAGCCGGCTCCTCGTCCTGGCCGGCCCCACGGCGGTGGGCAAGGGGACGGTCGCCGCGCACATCCGCGAGAACAACCCCGAGATCCACCTGTCCGTGTCGGCCACCACCCGACCACCGCGCCCCGGCGAGATCGACGGCGTGCACTACTACTTCGTCGACGACGCCGAGTTCGATCGTCTGATCGCCGACGGTGAGCTGCTGGAGTACGCGGTGGTGCACAACCGCTCCCGCTACGGCACTCCGCGCGCCCCCATCGACGCCGCCCTGGCCGAGGGGAAGACCGTCCTGCTGGAGATCGACCTGCAGGGCGCGCGCCAGGTGCGCGAGGCCGAGCCGTCCGCGACGCTCATCTTCCTCCTGCCGCCGAGCTGGGACGAGCTGGTGCACCGGCTCGTCGGGCGCGGCACCGAGGACGCCGAGGAACGGACCCGCCGACTGCGCACCGCGAAGGTCGAGCTGGCCGCGCAGAACGAGTTCGACCACCTCATCGTGAACGAGGACGTCGCCACCGCCGCTCGCGAGGTCGTAGACTTGTCTACAAGCTCTGCGCGCTGACCCGTTTCCGGGGTCGAGCACCACGCCCGTCCCCGAGTCCGTCGAAGGGACGCGCGCCCGCAGCATCGTCTTCGCGGCGAATCCCGTCGCCTGATCAGGAGGTCCACCCATGGCCGGACGCAACAACGGCATCATCGATCCCCCCATCGACAACCTGCTCGAGCGCGTCGACTCCAAGTACGAGCTCGTGATCTACGCCGCCAAGCGCGCCCGTCAGATCAACGACTACTACTCCGACCTGCACGAGGGGAACCTCTTCGACAACGTGGGCCCGCTCGTCGACTCCTCGGTCGAGGACAAGCCGCTCACCATCGCCCTGCACGAGATCAACGAGGACAAGCTCCGCCTGCGTCACGCGGAGTAACTCGACGACCGCGCCGCCCCGACGTCGGTGGCGCGGTCCAGAATGGGTGCCACACCCTCCCACCGTCCGTCCCCGTTCTGGAGCATCGATGAGCGCGCTGCGTCTGTTCACGTCCGAGTCCGTCACCGAAGGGCATCCGGACAAGATCTGCGACCAGATCTCGGACAGCATCCTCGACGGGCTCCTCGCGAAGGATCCCGGTTCCCGGGTCGCGGTCGAGACGCTCGTCACGACCGGCCTCGTCCACGTGGCGGGGGAGATCCGCACGGACGCCTACGTCGACATCCCGACGATCGTCCGCCAGGTCGTGAACGGCATCGGCTACACCTCCTCCGACACCGGCTTCGACGGCGACTCCTGCGGCGTCAGCGTCTCGGTGGGGGAGCAGTCCACCGACATCGCCCACGGCGTCGACAACGCTCAGGAGCACCGCGACGGCTCGTCCGTGGATCCGCTCGACGGTCTCGGCGCCGGAGACCAGGGCATCATGTTCGGGTTCGCCACCAACGAGACCCCGCAGCTCATGCCGATGGCCGCATGGACCGCGCACCGCATCGCCGAGCGGCTGACGGAGGTGCGCCGCAGCGGGCTGCTGCCCTTCCTGCGCCCGGACGGGAAGACGCAGGTCACCCTCGGCTACGACGGCTTCACCCCGAAGACCGTCGACGCGGTCGTGCTGTCCACGCAGCACAACCCGGACATCGCCCAGGACGACCTCAAGGCGCAGATCCGCGAGCACGTCATCGACCCGGTGCTCGGCACGACGGGCCTCGACCTCGACGACGTCACGTACTACATCAACCCCGCGGGCCCCTTCGTCACCGGCGGCCCCAAGGGCGACGCCGGGCTCACCGGCCGCAAGATCATCATCGACACGTACGGCGGTGCCGCACGGCACGGGGGCGGCGCCTTCAGCGGCAAGGACCCGTCGAAGGTCGACCGCTCCGGGGCGTACGCGACCCGCTGGGTCGCCAAGAACGCGGTCGCCGCGGGCCTCGCCGACCGCCTCGAGGTGCAGGTCGCCTACGCGATCGGCGTCGCGCGACCCGTCGGCCTGTACGTGGAGACGTTCGGCACCGGACGGGTGTCCGACGAGGTCATCACCCGGGCCATCGACGAGGTGTTCGACCTCCGACCGCAGGCCATCATCGAGCAGCTCGACCTCCTGCGTCCGATCTACGCGCAGACGGCGGCGTACGGGCATTTCGGCCGGGAGCTGCCGGACTTCACGTGGGAGCGGACGGACCGGGCCGAGGAGCTGCGGCGCGCTGCCGGGCTCTGACGGGTCCGCAGTGCTGATCTCTCCGGAGAGCCGGCGCATCGCCCGCGTACTCCTCGAGTCGCCGCTGCCGCAGCTCGACCGCCTGTTCGACTACGCGCTCCCGCCGGAGCTCGGTGACGTCGAGCCCGGGGTCCGGGTGCGTGTCCCCCTGCGGACCGCCGGCCGCGTGGTCGACGGGTTCGTGGTGGAACTGGACGTGGAGGACGACGCCGATCGGCCGCTCTCCGAGGTCGAGAGCATCGTGTCGAGCGTCCCTGTGCTGCCGGATCGTCTGTACCGGCTGGCGCGGCGCGTCGCGGATCGCGCGGCAGGGTCGGCGTCCGACGTGCTGCGGCTGGTGATCCCGAAGCGGCAGGTGCGGGTGGAGAAGGCCTGGACCGCCGACGCTCCGACGCCGCTCCTCGGACCCGAGGCGCGCGACGCGGCCGCGTCCGTGGTCGGTCTCTACGACGGATTGCAGGCGGTGCTCGATGAGAGCGGTCGTGCGGCCGTCGAGGCCATCCCGCAGCTCACCGACGACACGCCGGGCTGGGCACGGATGCTCGCCGCCGCCGCGGCGACGACGCTCGCGGCCGGGAAGTCGAGCATCCTCGTCGTGCCCGACCATCGCGACCTCGATCGGCTCCTGGCGGCTCTCGACGGGGTCGTCCCCGCGGAGGCGATCGCACGGCACGACTCGCGACAGACCAACCCGGATCGCTACCGCTCCTTCCTGCGCACGCTCGAGGACGCGCCGTGCATCGTCGTCGGGAACAGGTCCGCGGTGTACGCCCCCGTCGTCGCCGGTCTCGTGGCGGTGTGGGACGACGGCGACAGCCTGCTGGGCGAGCCGCTCGCGCCCTACGTCCACGCCCGGGATGCGGCGCTGCTGCGGCAGGAGGCGGAGGGGTCGGCGCTGCTCTTCGCCGGTCATACGCGGACGACCGAGGTGGAGCGGCTCGTGGCGCGCGGCTGGCTGCAGGACGTCCGTGCGACCCGGCGGGTGCTGCCGCGTGTGGTGCTCAGCACCCCCCAGGAGATGGAGCAGCCGACGCCGCAGCGCATGCCGTCGTCGGCCTTCCTCGCCGCCAGGAACGCGGCCGCGGAGGGGCCGGTGCTCATCCAGGTCTCGCGGCCCGGCTTCGCGCCGTCCCTCGTCTGCGCCGACTGCCGAGCCCCCGCCCGATGCCCGCACTGCGGCGGCCCCCTCGGCGCCCGCCATCGCGGCGCGGTCCCGGTCTGCGGGTGGTGCGGGCGGGGTGCCAGGGCATGGACGTGCCCGGCGTGTTCCTCGACCCGTCTCCGGCTCGCCTCGTCGGGAAGCGAACGGACGGCCGATGAGCTGGGCCGGGCCTTCCCCGGCGTCCGCGTCATCGTCGCGGACGGCAGCCATCCGGTGGAACGCGTCGATGCGCGTCCGGCCCTCGTGGTCGCCACCCGTGGCGCCGAGCCGCTCGCGGAGGGCGGCTACCGGGCGGTCGTCCTGCTCGACGGCCCGCGGATGCTGCAGGCGCCGGATCTGCGTATCGGCGAATCGTGTCTGCGGTGGTGGTCGAATGCCGCCGCCCTGGCCGCCCCGGGCGCTCCCGTCCACCTCGTCGGCGTCGACGCCGGCGTCGCCAGAGCGCTGGCCACCTGGAACCAGGCCGCCTACGCGCGCACGGAGCTGGAGCACCGCGCACCGCTGCACATGCCCCCGACCGCACGGGTCGCGCTCGTGGAGGGGTCAGCGGCCGCCGTCGCCCGGGCGCTGGAGGCGCTGTCCGCGCTCTCCCTGCCCGCCGACGCGGTGCTCGGCCCCGTCCCCGTCGAATCGGACGACGTCCCGCCGCGGGTCCGTGCGCTCGTGCGCTTCGACTACGGCGCGGGGAGCCGCGTCGCGACCACCCTCCGTGCTGCCGTCGTGGCCGAGGCGGTGAGCGGCCGCCGAGGCCGGACCAAGGCCGCCCGCAGCACGCTCTCGGTCCGCCTCGATATCCTCGATCCAGAACTCTGACCCTTCCGGAGAACCTTCATGCGCCTCGTCTTCGCCGGCACTCCCGCCGCCGCGGTCCCCACTCTGCGACGCCTCGCCGTCGAGCACGACATCGCCGCCGTCGTGACGCGGCCCGACGCCCCCCTCGGGCGCAAGCGCGTGCTGACGCCGTCGCCGGTGGCCCAGGCTGCGGAGGATCTCGGCCTGCCCGTCATCCACGCTGCCCGGCTGGACGAGGCGGTGACGACCGAGGTCGCTGCCCTGCGCCCGGAGCTCGGCGTGATCGTCGCGTACGGCGGGCTCGTCCGCGAGCCTCTGCTGTCCACGCCGGAGGCCGGGTGGATCAACCTGCACTTCTCGCTGCTGCCGGCGTGGCGCGGTGCCGCTCCGGTGCAGCGCGCCCTGATCGCCGGAGATCCGGTCCTCGGTGCGAGCGTCTTCCAGCTCGTCCCGGAGCTCGATGCCGGCGACGTGTTCGCGACGCGAGCCGTCGAACTCCCGGGCACCGCGACGGCGGGGGAGGCGCTGGAGGCCCTGGCCCTCGACGGCGCGGCTCTCACCGCGGACGTGGTCGCGGCGATCGCGGACGGGACTGCCCGCGCGGTGCCGCAGGAGGGCGAGCCGACGTTCGCCGCCAAGCTGACGCTCGAGGACGGTCTCCTCGACTTCCGCGAGCCGTTCGACGTGGTGTACGCCGGGTTCCGCGGGGTCACTCCGGAGCCGGGGGCGCACACGACGATCGACGGTCAGCGGCTCAAGATCCTCGAGGCACGACCCGCGGGCGCTGAGAGGGAGGATCTGCCACCGGGTGCCATGGCGGGCACGCGAGCGGAGGTCTTGATCGGGACGGCCACGTCTCCGCTGGCCGTCACACGTCTGCAGCCGGCGGGCAAGGGCCCCATGAATGCCGCCGACTGGTGGCGGGGCCTGCAGGGCGCGACCCCGGTGGCCGGCTCGTGAACGCGAACGACGGACGGCGCCCCGGCTCGGGTCGGCAGCACGAAGGCCGGGCGCGGAACAGCGGCGGCCGCGGCCCGAACCGGTCGGTCCAGCCGGCGCGCCGCGTGGCCTACGACGTGCTCAGGGCGGTGTCGGACTCCGACGCCTACGCCAACCTGCTCCTCCCGACGGCGATCGCCGAGGCGAGCCTGAATCCGCAGGACGCGGCTCTCGCGACCGAGCTGACCTACGGCACGCTCCGCCGCCGGGGCACGTACGACGCGATCATCGCCGCCGCCGCCGACCGCCCCGCCGACGCGATCGACCCCGCGGTGCTCGACGCCCTCCGGCTCGCGGTGCATCAGCTTCTCGCGACACGGGTGGCCTCGCATGCCGCCGTGAACGAGTCCGTGAACCTCGTGGCCCTCACGGCGGGGCGCGGCGCGTCGAGCTTCGCCAACGCGGTGCTCCGGCGGGTCGCCCGCGAGTCGCCGGGCGACTGGCTCGCGCGCATCGAGGCGGCGGCGCGATCGGACGACGAGCGCCTGGCCCTCCGTGCCGCGCACCCGGTGTGGATCATCCGGGCGCTGCGGCGCGCCCTCGCCGCCGAGGGGCGTGTCGAGGAGCTGGACGCCCTGCTGGAGGCCGACAACGTCTCGCCCGAGGTCACCCTGGTCGCCCTCCCCGGTCTCGCGGAGCCCCAGGAGCCGCGCCGGCCGTACGCCGTCACGGCTTTCGCGTCTCCGGGAGGCGATCCGCGCCTCGCGCTGTCCGCCTCCGACGGTGCGGTCCGGGTGCAGGACGAGGGGTCTCAGCTCGTCGCGCTCGCGCTGACCGCGGCGACACCGCTGCGCGCAGGGGAGCGGTGGCTCGATCTCTGCGCGGGCCCCGGCGGGAAGACCGCCCTGCTCGCTGCCGTCGCCCGGCAGAACGACGCCTTCCTGGAGGCCAACGAGGTGGTGCCCACCCGCGCCCGGCTCGTGCGCAACGCCCTGCGCGCCGTTCCGGGCGAGGTCACCGTGCACGAGCGCGACGGCAGGGAGCTGGCGGCCGAGCGGCCGGAGGCGTTCGACCGGATCCTCGTGGACGCGCCCTGCACCGGCCTCGGCGCCCTCCGTCGACGCCCGGAGGCCCGGTGGCGCAAGTCCCCGGCGGACGTCTCCGAGCTCGTACCGCTGCAGGTGGGCCTGCTCACCGCGGCCGTCGACGCTCTGGCTCCCGGAGGCGTCGTCGCGTACGTCACCTGTTCGCCCCACCTCGCGGAGACGACGGCGGTGGTCGAGGAGGTGCGACGGGTCCGTCCCGAGCTCGTCGAGCTCGACGCGCGTGCGGTGCTGCACGGCGTGGCGCAGTCGCCGATCGACCTCGCCGACGACGGGCGGGCGCAGACGGGCAGCGCGCAGCTCTGGCCGCATCGCCACGGCACCGATGCGATGTTCCTCGCACTCCTGCAGCGCCCGCTGGACACGACCGACGCCCCGAAGGAAGGTTGAGACCATGGATCTGCCCCGCGCCCCGCGCATCAACCCCAGCATCCTCGCCGCCGACTTCGTCAACATGCAGGCGGAGCTCGCCCGCATCGCGACGGCCGACTTCGCCCACGTCGACGTCATGGACAACCACTTCGTCCCGAACCTCACGTTCGGCCCGCAGATGGTCCAGCGCATCCAGGAGACCAGCCCGGTGCCGCTGGACGTGCATCTCATGATCACGGATCCGGATCGCTGGGCCCCGGGCTACGCCGAACTCGGCGCCGCAAGCGTGACCTTCCACCTGGAGGCGGCGGGGGAGCCGGTGGCTCTCGCGCGTCGGCTGCGCGACATCGGCGCCCGTGCCGGGGTCGCGGTCAAGCCGGCGACGCCCGTCGAGGGACTCTTCGAGCTCCTGGACGAGTTCGATCAGATCCTCGTGATGACCGTGGAGCCCGGGTTCGGGGGGCAGGGCTTCCTGCCCGAGACCATGCCGAAGCTGCGGGCGCTCTCCGCCGAGGCGCGGCGACGCGGCTCGTCCGTCTGGCTCCAGGTCGACGGGGGCATCTCCGACGCGACGATCGCCCAGGCGGCCGAAGCGGGAGCCGACACCTTCGTCGCCGGATCCGCGGTCTACGGGGCCGACGACGTGGAGGCGGCCGTCACCCGGCTCAGGGACCTCGCGCGAGCCGGTAGCCTGGAGGGGTGAAGACTTTCGACGAGCTGTTCGCCGAGCTCAGCGTCAAGGCCGAGACCCGACCCGAGGGATCGGGCACCGTGGCGGAGCTCGACGGCGGCGTGCATGCGATCGGCAAGAAGATCGTCGAAGAGGCCGCCGAGGTCTGGATGGCGGCGGAGTACGAGTCGGACGCCGCTGCCGCCGAGGAGATCTCCCAGCTCCTCTACCACCTGCAGGTGATGATGCTCGCGAAGGGCCTCACCCTGCAGGACGTCTACCGACATCTGTGATGCGCTCCGGTCCCACTCCTTCGAACTGAAAGCCGTTCATGCTGCGCATCGCCGTTCCCAACAAGGGCTCGCTCTCCGAGACCGCCGCCGAGATGCTCGCGGAGGCGGGCTACGCCGGCCGCCGCGACCCCAAGACCCTGCATGTCATCGACGCCGAGAACGACGTCGAGTTCTTCTTCCTCCGCCCGCGCGACATCGCCACCTACGTGGCCTCCGGCGCCCTCGACGTCGGCATCACCGGTCGTGATCTCCTCCTCGACGTGCAGCAGCCGGCGCGCGAGATCGAGCAGCTCGGTTTCGGGGCGTCCACGTTCCGCTTCGCCGGTCCTCCCGGACGCTTCAGCTCCGTCCAGGACCTCGACGGCGTCCGCGTCGCCTCCGCCTATCCGGGTCTGGTGGGGTCCTTCCTCCGCGACCAGGGCGTGAACGCCGAGCTCGTGCAGCTCGACGGTGCCGTGGAGTCCGCGGTGCGCCTCGGCGTCGCAGACGCGGTCGCCGATGTCGTGTCCACCGGGACCACGCTCCGGCAGGCCGGGCTGGAGATCTTCGGCCCCGTGATCCTGGAGTCCGAGGCCGTCCTGATCAGCCGTCCCGGCGAGGCCGACGGCGTGGACACGCTGCTGCGCCGGCTCCGCGGCGTGATGGTGGCGCGTCGCTATGTGCTCCTCGACTACGACCTCCCCACCGAGCTGGTCGATCAGGCCGTGGCCATCGCCCCCGGCCGCGAGTCCGCGACCATCTCGCCGCTCCGCGATCCGTCGTGGGTGGCGGTCCGCGTGATGATCCCGCGGCGGCGCGTCAACCAGGTGATGGACGACCTCTACGCCCTCGGCGCCCGGGCCATCCTTGTCACCGCGATCCACGCGGCGAGGCTCTGATGACCCTCGCGAGTCGCGTCATCCCGTGCCTGGACGTCGCGGACGGCCGCGTGGTCAAGGGCGTCAACTTCGAGAACCTCCGCGACATGGGCGATCCGGTCGAGCTCGCCCGCCACTACGCTGCCCAGGGCGCCGACGAGATCACGTTCCTGGACGTCACCGCGACGGTGGATGCGCGGGCCACGACCTACGACGTCGTGCAGCGCACCGCGGAGCAGGTCTTCGTGCCGCTGACGGTGGGCGGCGGGGTGCGCAGCGTCGACGACGTCGCGCGGCTCCTCGCGGTCGGCGCGGACAAGGTCGGCGTGAACTCCGCGGCGATCGCCCGTCCCGAGCTCATCGGCGAGATCGCGGATCGCTTCGGAGCCCAGGTGCTCGTGCTCTCGCTCGACGTCAAGCGCGCCGACACCACGCGGTCGGGCTTCGTCGTCACCACGCACGGCGGCCGTACGCAGACCACGCTGGATGCGCTCGACTGGGCGCGCGAGGCGTCCGAGCGCGGCGCGGGGGAGCTGCTCGTGAACTCGATCGACGCCGACGGCACCCGCGACGGCTTCGATCTCGAGCTCGTCCGCCTCATGCGCGAGGTGGCGCCGATCCCGGTGATCGCCTCCGGCGGTGCGGGGCGGGCGACCGACTTCGCACCGGCCATCAAGGCGGGAGCCGACGCGGTGCTCGCCGCGAGCGTGTTCCACACCGGGGCTCTGACCGTCGGCGACGTGAAGGACGCGCTGCGCGCGGAAGGAGTGCTCGTCCGATGACCGACACGCCGAAGCAGGACGAGGTCTCCGTCGACGACCGCATCGCGCAGGTCGCCTTCAACGCCGACGGGCTCGCCCCGATCATCGTGCAGCAGTGGGATTCGCGCGAGGTGCTCATGCTCGCGTGGGTGGACGCCGAGGCGCTGCGCCGCACGCTCACGTCGGGACGTGCGACGTACTGGTCCCGCTCCCGCCAGGAGTACTGGCGCAAGGGCGACACGTCCGGCCACATCCAGGTCGTGCGGGAGGCCCGGCTCGACTGCGACGGGGATGCGCTCCTGCTCCTCGTCGACCAGACCGGCCCCGCGTGCCACACCGGCACGCGGACATGCTTCGACACCACCGACCTGGACGCCGTCGACGGGGTGAGCGCCTCGTGAGCATCGCGCAGCGCGGCCGCTCCCTCTCCGTGACCGGGTTCCTGCTGGCCGGCGCAATCGGCATCATCTCCTCCACGCAGACCTGGTTCACGGTGCAGCGCGCCGATGCGGGGGAGGACATCCTCGTCCCCGGTGCCTCCGCCCTCGTGCTGCTCGCTCCGCTGAGCCTGGCCGTCCTCGCGCTGGGCGCGGCCCTCGCGATCGCCGGCCGGGCCGTGCGCCTCGTCTTCGGGGTGCTGGCCGCCGCGGCGGCGCTGTTCCTGGGGTGGTCCACGTTGCAGCTCCTCCTCGGCGACGCCTACGGTGCCGTCGCCGCGACGGTCACCGAGACGACGGGGCTCGCCGGGAGCGGAGCGGTCCACGAGGTCGCGGCGAGCATCGTGCCGTCGGCCTGGCCGTACCTCGCGCTCGGTGGCTGGGTGATCCTGCTCGCCGCCGCCGTCGTCGTGCTGACCACGTGGCGGCGCTGGAAGGTCGGCGGCCGCCGCTACCGCACCGACACGCCCGCCGACGCGCCGCACGACGGCCCCGTCGACGCGGTGGATTCCTGGGACGAGCTGTCCCGCGGGTCCGACCCCACGCGCTGACCCCGATAGACTGAATCCAGATCCCCACGTCGTCCCCGGAGGAGAACATGACCAACCCGATCGCTGACCCCGGCCACGGACACTCGCCTGCGGCCTGGACCGCCGTCGTGATCATGCTCGTCGGCTTCGCCGCCGCGACCGTCGCGTTCTGCTTCGAGCAGCCGACCCTGGTGTGGATCTCCGCCGCGCTGATCCCGATCGGGGCGATCGTCGGCTGGGTGCTCGCGAAGGCGGGATACGGCGTGAAGGGTCCCAAGTACGCTCCGAAGGCGCACTAGTGGTCCTCGCCGACCTGACGGCCGGCGCTGTCGCAGACGCCGAGCGTCGTTCCGAGTCCCGCCCGCTCGCCGTCGTCGAGCGTGACGCCCTCGCGCGCCCCGCGGCGAAGGACGCGCTGTCGTTCCTCGCTCCCGCGGACCGGGTGAAGATCATCGCCGAGGTGAAGCGGGCGAGTCCGTCCCGCGGTGCCCTCGCCGAGATCCCGGATCCCGCGCACCAGGCCGCGCTCTACGAGACCGGCGGTGCCTCCGCGATCAGCGTCCTCACGGAGGAGCGCCGCTTCGGCGGCAGTCTCGCCGACCTGGAGGCGGTCACCGCCCGGGTCTCGCTGCCGGTTCTCCGGAAGGACTTCATCGCCACCCGGTACCAGGTGCTGGAGGCTCGCGCCGCGGGTGCCGATCTCGTACTCCTGATCGTGGCGGGCCTGGAGCCCGACGTCCTCCGCGACCTGTACGGGTTCATCCTCGAACTCGGCATGACCCCGCTCGTGGAGACCCACTCCGCCGAGGAGCTGGACGCCGCGATCGATCTCGGCGCCGCCCTGATCGGCGTGAACGCCCGCAACCTCAAGACACTCGAGCTCGACCGCGATCTGTTCGGCCGGCTCGTGGACCGCATCCCGGACTCGGCGATCAAGATCGCGGAGTCCGCGGTGCTCACCCCTGCCGACGTCGCGCACTACCGTTCGGCCGGTGCCGATGTCGTGCTGATCGGCGAGGCCCTGGTGACCGGAGACCCGGTCGCTACTCTCGAGAGCTTCCTGGAGGCGAAGTGAGTCTGCGCGACCAGCATGGTCCGTTCTTCGGCGATTTCGGCGGGCGGTACATGCCGGAGTCCCTGGTCGCCGCGATCGACGAGCTCACCGTCGCGTACGAGGAGGCCGTCGCCGACCCGGAGTTCCGTGCCGAACTCGCCCATCTGCTGTCCTCCTATGCCGGGCGACCGTCCGCGCTCACCGAGGTGCCCCGGTTCGCCGAGCACGCAGGGGGCGCGCGGGTCTTCCTCAAGCGCGAGGACCTCAACCACACCGGTTCGCACAAGATCAACAACGTGCTGGGCCAGGCCCTGCTCACCAAGCGCCTCGGCAAGACACGCGTCATCGCCGAGACCGGCGCCGGCCAGCACGGCGTCGCCACGGCGACCGCCGCCGCGCTGTTCGGGCTGGACTGCACCATCTACATGGGCGAGGTCGACACCGAGCGTCAGGCGCTGAACGTCGCCCGGATGCGCCTGCTGGGCGCTGAGGTCGTCGCGGTGACCTCCGGATCGCGCACGTTGAAGGACGCGATCAACGACGCCTACCGCGACTGGGTGGCCTCGGTCGAGACCACCAACTACATCTTCGGCACCGCCGCGGGCCCGCACCCGTTCCCGGCGATGGTCCGCGACTTCCAGAAGATCATCGGGGAGGAGGCCCGCGCCCAGATCCTCGACGAGGTCGGTCGGCTCCCGGATGCGGTCGTCGCCTGTGTCGGTGGCGGGTCCAACGCGATCGGCATGTTCGACGCGTTCCTGGACGACGAGGGCGTGCGGCTGTACGGGGTGGAGGCGGCGGGCGACGGCGTCGACACCGACAAGCACGCGGCGTCCATCGAGCGCGGTCGGCCCGGTGTGCTGCACGGCGCGAAGACGTACGTGCTGCAGGACGAAGACGGCCAGACGGTCGAATCGCACTCGATCTCCGCGGGTCTCGACTACCCGGGCGTGGGTCCCGAGCACTCCTGGCTGGCCGACATCGGCCGCGCCGAGTACATCCCGGCCACCGACGACGAGGCGATGCAGGCCCTGCGGCTGCTCAGCCGGACCGAGGGGATCATCCCCGCCATCGAGTCGGCCCATGCCCTTGCCGGCGCGCTGCGGATCGGCCGCGAGCTCGGCCCCGACGGCCTGATCGCCATCTGCCTCTCCGGCCGCGGGGACAAGGACATGGACACCGCCGCCCGGTACTTCGAGCTCTACGACGAGGACGCCCTCGCGCACGACGTGTCCGAGGAGAGCGCCGCCGAGGACGCGGCATCGAAGGGAGAGCCGCAGCTGTGAGCCGCGTCGAACAGGCCATCCAGCGCGCGCACGACGCCGGCCGCAGCGCCTTCGTCGGCTACCTGCCCGTCGGCTTCCCCGACCTGGAGACGAGCATCGAGGCGGCGATCGCCCTCGCCGAGAACGGCGTGGACATCATCGAGCTCGGCCCGCCCTACAGCGATCCCGTCATGGACGGCGCCATCATCCAGGAGGCGACGACCAAGGCTCTCGCCGCGGGATTCCGGATGAAGGACCTCTTCACGGCGATCCGTGCGATCACCGCCGCGACCGACGTCCCCGTCCTCGTGATGACCTACTGGAATCCCGTGCTGCAGTACGGGGTGGACCGCTATGCCGAGGACCTGCTCGCCGCGGGCGGCGCGGGTCTCATCACCCCGGACATCACCCCGGAGGCCGCCGGCGAGTGGATCGCGGCCAGCGTGCGGCTCGGTCTCGATCGGGTCTTCCTCGCAGCTCCGACCTCGTCGGACGAGCGCCTCGACCTCGTGGTGCGGTCCTCGACGGGCTTCGTCTACACCGTCTCGACCATGGGCATCACGGGGGAGCGGGCCGAGCTCGACCGTGCGGCACGCACCCTCGTCTCGCGGCTCCGCGACCACGGTGCCCGCCGCGCCTGCGTGGGCATCGGCATCTCGACGCCGGAGCAGATCGCGGGCGTGTCCGAGTACGCCGACGGCGCCATCGTGGGCACCGCTCTCGTCCGCGCCCTCCGCGACGGCGGCGTGCCCGCCCTCGCCGAAGTCACCCGAACCCTGGCCGCCGGCACCGCGTCGGCGCGCTTCGCCTCAGAGAAGTAGGATCGCACTCATGTCCTCCGCGCTCCACAGCACCGCCGCCGGCGTGCTCGCCAGCATCCCGAGCCCGCCCGTGTCGTACTTCGACGTGTGGCCCGGCCTCCGTATCCACATCTACGCGCTGTGCATCATCGCCGGCATCATCGTCGCCGTGCTGATGACGAACCACCGTCTCACCAAGCGCGGCGCGGAGCCGTGGGTGGTCATCGACATCTCCATCCTCGCCGTCCCGCTCGCGATCGTGGGCGCCCGCATCTTCCACGTCGTCACCCACCCGAACTTCTACTTCGGGGAAGGGGCCAACCCCTGGGTCCTGGTCACGTTCGAGAACGGCGTCCAGTGGCACTCCGGAACGGTGTGGGCGATCTGGGAGGGCGGCATCGCGATCTTCGGTGCGCTCATCGGCGGTGCCGTCGGCGCCTACCTGGGCTGCCGGTGGACGGGCATCCGCTTCTGGACGTTCGCGGACGCGCTGGCTCCCGGACTGCTCCTCGCGCAGGCGATGGGCCGGTTCGGCAACTGGTTCAACAAGGAGCTCTACGGCCTGCCGACCGACCTGCCGTGGGGACTGGAGATCCCCTCCGACAACTCGGCCTTCCCTCCCGGGCTCCCCGAGGGCACCCTCTTCCACCCGACCTTCCTGTACGAGGTCATCTGGAACGGGCTCGGTGTCCTCGTGCTGCTGTGGCTCGGCCGGAAGCTGTTCTTCCAGTGGGGGCGCCTCTTCGCGATCTACCTCATCTGGTACAGCGCCGGACGCATCCTGTGGGAGTCGATCCGCATCGACCCGAGCGAGATCATCCTGGGACTGCGCAGCAACGTCTGGGCCGCCATCATCGGCGTCGTCCTAGGCCTCGTCATCCTCGTGGTGCAGACGCGCCGTCACCCGGGTCTCGAGCCCTCGCCGTACCAGCCGGGCCGCGGACGGAAGGACGTGGACGCTGATGTACAATCGCAGGACAATCCCTCTGATTTCGTGGACGTGAGCGAGCCTCCGGCCGAAGAAGTCGCCGCCGGAGCCACTGCCACAAGCGCTGCTCCCTCGAGCGGGGACGGCTCCCGATAACGCCGACTCGCGGCGGGAGAACCATTGCACTGAACGAGCGGGCCGACGACGTCCCCGGGTTTCACTGAAGATCTGAGGACGGTAACTGGTGTACTTCCAGCCCCCTTACGGCGCCTCCGGCGCATACCCCCCGAAGCAGGGCATGTACAACCCGGCGTTCGAGAAAGACGCCTGCGGCCTGGCCATGGTCGCAACGCTGCGCGGCGAAGCCGGGCACGACATCATCGCGCTGGCCCTCGAGGCCCTGCGCAACCTGGAGCACCGCGGGGCCATCGGGTCCGACGCGGGCACCGGGGACGGAGCCGGCATCCTCACCCAGATGCCGGACGAATTCCTCCGCGCGGTCACCGGCTTCGAACTGCCGCCCGTGGGGGAGTACGCGGCCGGGCTGGCCTTCCTGCCTCGCGATTCGAGCGAGCGCCGCCAGCAGAAGGCCGGGATCGAGAAGATCGCCCGCGCGGAGGGGCTCCGCGTCCTCGGATGGCGCGAGGTCCCCACGGCCAACGAGAACCTCGGCAAGCTCGCCGACGAGGCCCGTCCGGCCTTCGAGCAGCTCTTCGTGAGCGCCGGCGGTGCCACCCTGGCCGATGCGCCGCTGACCGACATCGCGCTCGACCGCGTCGCCTATCGTCTGCGCAAGCGCGCGGGCCACGAGCTCGGCGCCTATTTCGTCTCCCTGTCCAGCCGCACGCTCGGCTACAAGGGCATGGTCACCACGCTCCAGCTCGAGCCGTTCTACCCGGATCTGCAGGACGAGCGCTTCGCCTCCGAGCTCGCCGTCGTGCATTCGCGGTACTCGACGAACACGTTCCCCTCGTGGCCGCTCGCGCAGCCGCTGCGGATGCTGGCCCACAACGGCGAGATCAACACCGTCGGCGGCAACCGCAACTGGATGCGCGCCCGCCAGTCACAGCTCGAGTCCGAGCTCCTCGGCGACATCTCGCCCCTGCTGCCCATCTGCACCGACGGCGCCAGCGACTCCGCCTCGTTCGACGAGGTGCTGGAGCTGCTCACCCTCACCGGCCGCAGCCTGCCGCACGCGATCATGATGATGGTGCCGGAGGCCTACGAGAAGCAGGCCGACATCTCGCCGGAGCTGCGCGCGTTCTACGAGTACCACTCCAACCAGATGGAGCCGTGGGACGGCCCGGCCGCCCTCATCTTCACCGACGGCACGCTCGTCGGCGCGACCCTCGACCGCAACGGCCTGCGGCCCGGACGGTGGACGGAGACCACCGACGGCCTCGTCGTCATCGGCTCCGAGACCGGTGTCCTGCACTTCGAGCCCGAGCGCATCAAGCGCCGTGGCCGGCTGCAGCCCGGCAAGATGTTCCTCGTCGACACCGCCCAGCGTCGGATCGTCGAGGACGAGGAGATCAAGCGCGACCTCGCGACGATGCACCCGTGGCAGGAGTGGCTCGACGCCGGTTCCGTCCGCCTGGCCGACCTTCCCGAGCGCGAGCACATCGTGCACCCGCCGGCGTCGATCACCCGGCGTCAGCGCACCTTCGGCTACACCGAGGAGGAGGTCCGCATCCTCCTCACCCCGATGGGCCAGACGGGTGTCGAGCCTCTGGGGGCCATGGGATCGGACACCCCGATCGCCGTGCTCAGCAAGCGCCCGCGGCTGCTCTTCGACTACTTCACGCAGCAGTTCGCGCAGGTGACCAACCCGCCGCTCGACTCGATCCGCGAAGAGGTCGTCACGAGCCTCAAGCTCGGCCTGGGCCCTGAGGTCAACCTCCTGACCTGGGGTCCCGAGCACACCCGCACGGTGTCGCTCGACTTCCCGGTCATCGACAACGACGAGCTCGCGAAGATCCGGCACATCGACAAGGCCCTGCCCGGCCGGTCGAGCGCCACGATCCGCGGCCTCTACCACTTCGACGCGGGACCCCACACCCTCGCGGAGCGCCTCACCGAGATGTGCGCCGAGGTCGATCAGGCCATCGAGGACGGTGCGGAGTTCATCATCCTGTCCGACCGCGACTCGAACAAGGACCTCGTCCCGATCCCGTCGCTGCTCATGGTGTCGGCGATCCACCACCACCTCATCCGGCGCGAGAACCGGATGAAGGTCGGTCTGATCGTCGAGGCCGGCGACGTGCGCGAAGTGCACCATGTCGCGACCCTCATCGGCTACGGCGCCTCCGCGATCAACCCCTACCTGGCCATGGAGACGGTCGAGCACCTCGTGCGGACCGGCTACATCACGGGCATCTCCCCGGAGAAGGCGGTCAAGAACCTCATCTACGCGCTCGGCAAGGGCGTGCTGAAGATCATGTCGAAGATGGGCATCTCCACGGTGTCGTCCTATGCGGGCGCGCAGGTGTTCGAGGCCGTGGGCCTGAGCCCGGAGTTCATCGACGCCTACTTCACCCGTACCGAGTCGAAGCTGGGCGGCATCGGGATCGAGGAGATCTTCGCCGAGAACCAGGCCCGTCACGACTACGCCTACCCGGAGGACGCCGCGGCCCGTGCTCACGAGCGCCTGTGGACCGGCGGCGAGTACCAGTGGCGTCGCGACGGCTCCCCGCACCTCTTCAACCCGGAGACGGTGTTCAAGCTGCAGCACTCCACGCGGACCCGTCGCTACGACATCTTCCGCGAGTACACGAAGCTCGTCGACGACCAGGCGGCGGAGCTGAAGACGCTGCGCGGCCTGTTCTCGCTGCGGACCGGCACGCGCAAGCCGGTGCCGCTGGACGAGGTCGAGCCCGTCTCGGCGATCGTCAAGCGCTTCTCCACGGGGGCGATGAGCTACGGCTCCATCTCCAAGGAGGCGCACGAGACCCTCGCGATCGCGATGAACCGGATCGGCGGCAAGTCGAACACGGGGGAGGGCGGGGAGGACCCCGACCGTCTCGTCGACCCCGAGCGGCGCAGCGCCATCAAGCAGGTGGCTTCCGGCCGGTTCGGCGTCACCAGCCTCTACCTCACCGAGGCGGACGACATCCAGATCAAGCTCGCCCAGGGCGCGAAGCCCGGTGAGGGCGGTCAGCTCCCGCCGACCAAGGTGTACCCCTGGGTCGCGCGTACCCGTCACGCCACGGCCGGTGTGGGACTGATCTCCCCGCCGCCGCACCACGACATCTACTCGATCGAAGACCTCAAGCAGCTCATCTTCGACCTGAAGCGGGCGAACCCCGAGGCCCGCATCCACACGAAGCTCGTCAGCCAGTCCGGCATCGGCGCGGTCTCGGCCGGCGTCGCCAAGGCGCTCAGCGACGTGATCCTCGTGTCCGGTCACGACGGCGGTACGGGCGCCAGCCCGCTGAACTCGCTGAAGCACGCCGGGACGCCGTGGGAGCTCGGGCTCGCCGAGACGCAGCAGACGCTCATGCTCAACGGCATGCGCGACCGCGTCGTCGTGCAGGTCGACGGTCAGCTCAAGACCGGGCGCGACGTCATCATCGGCGCCCTGCTCGGTGCCGAGGAGTTCGGCTTCGCCACCGCGCCCCTCGTGGTCAGCGGCTGCATCATGATGCGCGTCTGCCACCTCGACACCTGCCCGGTGGGCGTCGCCACGCAGAACCCCGTCCTGCGCGACCGGTTCACCGGCAAGCCCGAGTTCGTCGTGAACTTCATGGAGTTCATCGCGGAGGAGGTGCGCGAGCTGCTCGCCGAGCTCGGCTACCGCTCGATCGACGAGATCGTCGGCCGCACCGAGCTGCTGGAGACCAACGAGGCGATCGCGCACTGGAAGGCCGAGGGGCTCGACCTCAGCCCGGTGCTGGAGGGACCGGCGTTCCCGGCCGGCGAGCCGCGTCGCAGCGGCCGCGCCCAGGACCACGAGCTCGACAAGCACTTCGACGTGCAGCTCATCGACATCGCGAAGGCGGCGTTGCTGAACGGGGAGCCCGTCATGGCGGAGCTCCCGATCGCCAACACGGAGCGCGCGGTCGGGACGATGCTCGGCCATCAGGTGACCTCGCGCCACGGCGCCACCGGACTGCCGAAGGAGACGATCGACGTCACCCTGACCGGCACCGCAGGCCAGTCGCTCGGCGCGTTCCTGCCGCCGGGCATCATCCTCCGGCTGGAGGGCGACGCGAACGACTACGTCGGCAAGGGCCTCTCCGGCGGCGACATCACGATCCGGCCGCCGCGCGGCTCCGCGATCGCCCCGCACGAGAACGTCATCGCGGGCAACGTGATCGGGTACGGCGCCACATCCGGCACCATGTTCATCTCCGGCGTGGTGGGCGAGCGCTTCCTCGTCCGGAACTCCGGTGCGACCGCCGTGGTCGAGGGCGTGGGCGACCACGCGCTCGAGTACATGACCGGCGGCCTGGCGGTGATCCTGGGTTCGACCGGGCGCAACTTCGGTGCCGGAATGTCCGGGGGAGTGGCGTACGTGCACGCCCTGGACACCGGCAAGGTCAACGCGCAGTCGCTCGGCAGCGGCGAGCTCCGGCTGGAGCCGCTGGACCGCGCCGATCTCGAAGTGCTGCGCGGGCTTCTCGTGGAGCACGTGGAGCGCACGGCATCGCCGCGCGCCGCCGCTCTGCTGGAGGACTTCGACGCGAGCGCTGCGGAGTTCGTGAAGGTGCTCCCGCGCGACTTCGCCGCCGTGCGCAGCATGCGCGAGGAGGCACTGGCCGAGGGGATCGACCCCGACGGCGACATCGTCTGGAACCGCATCCTGGAGGTGACCGGTGGCTGACCCCAAAGGCTTTCTGAAGGTGACCGAGCGGGAACTTCCCGCTCGCCGTCCGGTGCCCGTGCGCATCATGGACTGGAAAGAGGTGTACGAGCCCGGCGACAAGGCCGTGCTCCGCCGCCAGGCCGGCCGGTGCATGGACTGCGGCGTGCCGTTCTGCCACTCCGGGTGCCCGCTGGGCAACCTCATCCCCGAGTGGAACGATCTCACCTGGCGCGGGGAGGGGCGCGCGGCGATCGAGCGTCTGCACGCGACGAACAACTTCCCGGAGTTCACGGGACGCCTCTGCCCGGCGCCGTGCGAGAGCTCGTGCGTCCTCGGCATCAACCAGCCGGCCGTGACGATCAAGCAGATCGAGGTCTCGATCATCGACGAGGCCTTCGCCAAGGGCTGGGTCGAGCCGGAGCCGCCGGAGCGCCTGACGGGCAAGACCGTGGCCGTCGTGGGCTCGGGCCCCGCCGGTCTCGCGGCCGCCCAGCAGCTCACGCGCGCGGGGCACACCGTCGCCGTCTTCGAGCGCGACGACCGCATCGGCGGCCTGCTGCGCTACGGCATCCCGGACTTCAAGATGGAGAAGAGCCAGCTCGAAGCACGCCTGCGCCAGATGCAGGAGGAGGGCACGCGGTTCCGTGCCGGCGTCGAGATCGGCAAGGACATCTCGTGGGCCGACCTGCGCGCCCGGTACGACGCGGTCGTGATCGCCACCGGCGCCACGGTCCCGCGCGACCTGCCGATCCCTGGTCGCGACCTCGACGGTGTGCATTTCGCGATGGAGTACCTCGTCGAGTCGAACCACGCGGTCGCCGGCGACACCGTCCCGGACCAGATCACCGCCGAGGGCAAGCACGTGATCGTCATCGGCGGCGGCGACACGGGCGCCGACTGCATCGGGACCGCGCACCGCCAGGGAGCGCTCAGCGTCACCAACCTCGCCATCGGCAAGCAGCCGAGCGAGACGCGGCCGGATCACCAGCCGTGGCCGATGATGCCGACGATCTTCGAGGTGGCCTCGGCTCACGAGGAGGGCGGGGAGCGGGTCTTCCTCGCCTCGACCGTGGAGTTCCTGTCGAACGACGTCGGCGAGGTCCGCGCGCTGCGCGTGGCCGAGACCGAGTACATCGACGGTCGCCGCGTGCCCAAGAGCGGCACGGAGCGGGAGATCCCTGCCGACCTGGTGCTCATCGCGATGGGCTTCACCGGACCGGAGCAGGACGGCTACACCGAGGACACCCGGCCGGAGGTGACCGAGCGCGGCGCCTTCCGTCGTGCCGCGAGCTACGAGTCGTCGGTCCCCGGCGTGTTCGTCGCCGGCGACGCGGGGCGCGGACAGTCGCTCATCGTCTGGGCGATCGCGGAGGGCCGGGCGGCGGCGGCGAACGTCGACCGCTTCCTCATGGGCACCACCGTGCTGCCGGAGCCCGTGCGCCCCAGCGATGTCGCGATCGGCCTCCAGCCCGCGTAGGCTGAGGCCGGCAGTGTCGCCTGTTTGTAATCCCCCACTTCTACCCTGGAGACATGTTGAGACGCGCGAAAATCGTCGCCACCCTGGGCCCCGCCACTTCCACGTATGAGACGGTGCGCGCACTGATCGATGCGGGTGTGGACGTCGCCCGACTGAACCTCAGCCACGGTGACTACTCCGTGCACGAGAACAACTACGCGAACGTCCGCCGCGCCGCGGAGGACTCCGGTCGTGCCGTGGCGATCCTCGTCGACCTCCAGGGTCCGAAGATCCGTCTCGGCCGGTTCGAGGACGGCCCGTACGAGCTCGCCAAGGGCGACATCTTCAAGATCACCACCGGGGACATCATCGGCAACAAGGAGATCTGCGGCACCACGTTCAAGGGCCTTCCCCAGGACGTCAAGCCCGGGGACTTCCTGCTGATCGACGACGGCAAGGTCCGGGTCGAGGTCGTCGAGACCGACGGCGTCACGGTCACCACGCGCGTCGTCGTGGCCGGTGCCGTCTCGAACAACAAGGGCATCAACCTGCCCGGCGTCGCGGTCAACGTCCCCGCGCTCAGCGAGAAGGACGAGGACGACCTCCGCTGGGGGCTCCGGACGGGCGCCGACCTCATCGCGCTCTCGTTCGTGCGCAACGCCTCGGACGTGACCCGCGTGCACGAGATCATGGCGGAGGAGGGCGTCCGCGTCCCCGTGATCGCCAAGATCGAGAAGCCGCAGGCCGTGGACGCGCTCGAGGAGATCGTCGACGCGTTCGACGGCATCATGGTCGCCCGTGGTGACCTCGGCGTGGAGCTGCCCCTCGAGGCCGTCCCGATCGTGCAGAAGCGCGCGGTCGAGCTGGCTCGTCGCAACGCGAAGCCCGTCATCGTGGCGACGCAGATGCTCGAGTCGATGATCAACAGCCCGGTGCCGACCCGCGCCGAGACCTCCGACGTCGCCAACGCCGTCCTCGACGGCGCCGACGCGGTCATGCTCTCCGGCGAGACCAGCGTGGGCGACTACCCGGTCGTCGTCGTCGAGACGATGGCCCGCATCATCGAGTCGACCGAGGAGCACGGCCTGGAGCGCATCCTGCCGCTCACCACGAAGCCGCGCACGCAGGGCGGTGCCATCACGCTCGCCGCTCTCGAGGTCGGCGAGTTCGTCGACGCCAAGTTCCTCTGCGTCTTCACGCAGTCGGGCGACTCGGCGCGCCGTCTGTCCCGCCTGCGCTCCCGCATCCCGATGCTGGCCTTCACGCCGGAGCCCGGCATCCGTCGCCGTATGGCGCTCACCTGGGGCCTGCGCTCCACGCTCGTCGACATGGTGCAGCACACCGACCTCATGTACCACCAGGTGGACGAGTATCTCCTCGAGAACGGCCTCGCCGTCGAGGGGGACAAGGTCGTCGTCATCTCCGGTTCCCCTCCCGGGATCATCGGTTCGACGAACGACCTGCGCGTGCACAAGGTCGGCGACGCGCTCCGGGGCGCGGCGCCGATCTACAAGGCCGGCGTCTGACGCCAGGCGGTTCGAGAGAGGGGCGGGGCTTCGGCCTCGCCCCTCTGTCATCTCCGGACCGGGGCGTCAAGCCTCTCGGCTGCGTCGCCGACCTCGGTTAGCGTGCTCTCATGGTCCTCCGTCGCCTCCTCGTCACCTCCGGTCTGACGTTCCGCATCCTGGAGAGTCCGCGGCCCGAGGGCGGCACCGCACCGACCGTGGTGCTCGTGCACGGGATCGGGATGTCGCATCGGTACCTGTCGCGGCTGCATGCCGAGCTCGCCGCCACGACCCGGGTGGTCTCGGTCGATCTGCCGGGTTTCGGCGGTCTTCCCCAGCCGCGTTTCGACGTCTCCATCCCGCAGATGGCGGCAGGCCTGGCTCATGTGGTGGCGAGCCTCGACGACGACCGGATCGTGCTCGTGGGGCACTCGATGGGGGCGCAGTGGGCCGCCGAGACGGCGTTCCAGCACCCGGAGTACGTCCGAGCGGTCGTCGCCATCGGTCCCGTCGTCGACGACGCCCACCGCACCCTGGGAGCGCAGACCAGGGCGCTGGCCGCCGACACCCTGGGCGAGACGCCTGCGATCAACGCGATCGTCTTCACCGACTACCTGCGCTGCGGTGTGCGCTGGTACCTCCGCCAGGTCCGGCACATGCTCGCGTTCCCGCTGGAGGAGAGGATCGCCGCTCTCACCATGCCGGTGCTCGTCGTCCGAGGGAGCGACGATCCCATCGCCGGACGACGGTGGTGCCGGCGCCTGCGCGACGCGGCGGCCGTGTCGAGACTGGTGGAGATCCCCGGTCACCACCATGTCGCCCAGCAGTCCGCGCCGCGGGCGGTGGCGTCCGCGATCCTGGCTCATACGGCGGCTGCGTGGCCGACTGCGGCGCCGGCCGCAGCCCGCCGGCGGGGGAGGACGCCATCGACGTCCTGAGGATGCTGGGCTGGTGGGCCGCGGACTACGCCTACGCGGGGTTCTGGCAGGTCCGCTCGTTCTTCGGCCGTGACCAGGCCGACGACTTCGCGACCGGGGACCGCGTCCCGATCGTGGTGCTCGCCGGTGTCTACGAGACCTGGCGATTCCTGGAGCCCCTCATCGTCGCGCTGCACGAGCGGGGGCACCCGGTGCACGTCGTCGACGCGCTGCGCCGCAACCAGTTCCCGGTGCAGGATGAAGCCGATCAGGTGGCCGACTACCTGCGAACCCATGACCTCTCCGGCGTCATCCTCGTCGCGCACAGCAAGGGTGGCCTCGCCGGGAAGCTGGTGATGACCGGCCCCGAGGGTGCGCGGATCCGCGGGATGCTCGCCATCGCGACGCCGTTCGGAGGCTCCCGCTACGCGCGGCTGCTCCCCGGACGGGTGCTGCGGGCCTTCTCACCGGACGACCCCTCGATCGTGGCGCTGGGGCGGGAGGTCGACGTGAACGCCCGCATCGTCTCGGTCTACGCCGCGTTCGATCCGCACATCCCCGAGGGGAGCGAGCTGCCTGGTGCCAAGAACGTCGTGGTGGAGACGGGCGGGCACTTCCGCATCCTGGCCCATCCCCGTGTCATGGCCGAACTCGCCGCCCTCGCCGAGTGACGGGACGGACGGTTCGCGCTGCTGGTGCCGGCGGTGGGACTCGAACCCACACGCCCTTTCGGACAAAGCATTTTGAGTGCTCCGCGTCTGCCATTCCGCCACGCCGGCCCGTGTCTCGCGACTTCGACTGTAGCGCAGACGACGCGGGGTTCTCCGCGTGACCGCTGTCTTCAGCCGGTGGTGAGGACCTCTCCGTTAGGATGGAGGGGTGACCGAGCAAGAACAGGCTGAGCAGCCCACGGCATCCGCACCCCGACGCGTCGTCGTCGCCGAAGACGAATCGCTGATCCGTCTCGACATCGTCGAGATCCTCCGCGACAACGGCTTCGATGTCGTCGGCGAGGCCGGCGACGGCGAGACGGCGGTGGCCCTCGCGACCGAGCTGCGTCCCGACCTCGTCATCATGGACGTGAAGATGCCCCAGCTCGACGGCATCAGCGCTGCCGAGAAGCTCCACAAGGGCAACATCGCCCCCGTCGTGCTGCTGACCGCGTTCAGCCAGAAGGAGCTCGTGGAGCGGGCGAGCGAGGCCGGGGCCCTGGCCTACGTCGTGAAGCCCTTCACCCCGAACGACCTCCTCCCCGCGATCGAGATCGCCCTGGCCCGCCACGAGCAGATCATCACTCTCGAGGCCGAGGTCGCCGACATGGTCGAGCGGTTCGAGACCCGCAAGCTCGTCGATCGGGCCAAGGGCCTGCTCAACGAGAAGATGGGCCTGAGCGAGCCCGAGGCGTTCCGCTGGATCCAGAAGGCGTCGATGGACCGTCGCCTGACGATGCAGGACGTCGCCAAGGCGATCATCGAACAGCTCGCTCCCAAGAAGTAGGGCATCCGGTGCTCCGGCTCGACGCAGAACACGTTCTGCGGCCGGTCCGCGCCGGCGACGGGGCCGCGCTCGCGCGCGCGTACCGGGCCAACAGGGAGCATCTCGCCCCCTGGGAGCCGCTGCGCTCCGAGGCGTTCTTCACCGAGGAGTGGCAGGAGCAGAACGCACAGCAGTGCGTCGCCGAAGCGGCGCTCGGCCGGAGCTCCCGGTTCGTGATCCTCTCGGATGACGGCGAGATCCGCGGCCGGATGAACCTGAACACCATCGTGCGCGGCGCGTTCTGGAGCGCCGATCTCGGGTACTGGATCGATTCCACCCGACTGCGGCGCGGTCTCGCGGGGCGGGCGGTGGCCCTCATCGCGGAGCACGCGCGGGACGAGCTGCGGCTGCACCGCCTTCAGGCGTCGACGCTGCTGCACAACGTCGCCTCCCAGCGCGTCCTCACCGGCAACGGCTTCGAGCGCATCGGCATCGCCCCGAAGTACCTGCGGATCGCGGGGGAGTGGCAGGACCACATCCTCTTCCAGCTGCTGCTGGAAGAGCCGCTCAGCGCGCGGCGGGAGCGTCCTTGATCATGTTGGTGATGCGGATGGTCGAGCAGCGCCGGCCCTGATCGTCGGTCACGACGATCTCGTGCACCGTGATGCTCCGGCCCAGGTGCACGGGCGTGCAGACCCCGGTGACCACGCCCGAGGTGGCGGACCGGGTGTGCGTGGCGTTGATGTCGACGCCGACCGCCAGTCGGCCGGCTCCCGCATGCAGATTGGCCGCCATCGAGCCGAGCGATTCGCCGAGGACGACGTAGGCGCCGCCGTGCATGAGACCGACCGGCTGGGTGTTGCCCTCCACCGGCATCGTCGCCACGCACCGATCGACGCCGAACTCGACGAACTCCATGCCCATCTTCTCGGCCAGGGCTCCCATGCCGCGGGCGGCCGCCCACTCGAGTCCTTCGCTGGTGGCGACCTCGCTCATGCATCCTCCTCTGCGGGTGTCCGTGCTCCTCGTTAGGCTGACAGGGTGACGGACTCCGCAAAGCCTACCCTCATGGTCGTCGACGGCCACTCGCTCGCCTACCGGGCCTTCTTCGCCCTCCCGGTCGACAACTTCACCACCAAGGACAACCAGCACACGAACGCCATCTACGGGTTCCTGTCCATGCTGGTCAACCTGATCAAGGCCGAGCAGCCCACGCACCTCGCGATCGCGTTCGACACCTCCCGCCACTCGTTCCGCACCGACGAGTACCCGGAGTACAAGGCCACCCGATCCGAGACGCCGCAGGAGTTCAAGGGCCAGATCCCGCTGCTGCAGGACTGCCTCGCCGCCATGTCGATCCCGGTGCTGACGCAGGAGGGCATCGAGGCCGACGACATCCTGGCCACCCTCTCCACCCAGGGGGCGGCCCAGGGCTACGACGTGCTCGTGGTCTCCGGAGACCGCGATACCATCCAGCTCGTCACCGACGACGTCACGCTGCTGTACCCGTCCGTGCAGGGTGTCTCGCAGCTCAAGCGCTACGACCCGACGACGGTGCAGGAGCGCTACGGCGTCCGCCCCGAGCAGTACCCCGACATCGCCGCCCTCGTCGGCGAGACCAGCGACAACCTCCCCGGTGTGCCGAAGGTGGGGGAGAAGACGGCCGTCAAGTGGCTCACGCAGTTCGGCTCCCTCGACGAGCTGCTCGAGCGCGCCGGCGAGATCAAGGGTGTGGTCGGCGGCAACCTCCGCGACCACATCGACGACGTCCGCCGCAACCGCAAGCTCAACCGCCTGCTCACCGACGTGGAGCTGCCGGTCGCGCCGGCCGACCTCGCGGTCGCGCCGATCGACGCCGAGGCCGTCCGCGACATCTTCGCCCGGCTGGAGTTCCGCACGCTGCTGCCGCGGGTCTTCGAAGCCGTCGGTGCGGGCGAGGTGGCCGACGACCCGGCCTCCGTCGTTGAGATGCCCGCGCCGGCACAGGTGTCCGCCGCTGATCTGGCCACCTGGGCCGCGGCTCAGGACGGGGACATCGCTCTCCGGGTCGTGGTGCAGTCCGGGGCACCTGTGCGCGTCGGCGTCGCCACCGGGAGCGAGCTGCACGAGCTCGACTGGTCGGAGGAGGCGGCCGCGGCGCTGCGTCCGTGGCTGGAGTCCGACGCGCCCAAGGTGCTGCACGACGCCAAGCCGCAGGTGAAGGCGTTGCTCCGTCACGGCATCCGTCTGGGTGGGCTCGCCTACGACACGAGTCTCGCGGGCTGGCTGCTGCGCCCCAGCTTCCCGGACAAGACGCTGTCCGACCTCGTCCAGCGCTACCTGGGGGAGAAGCTCCCCGAGGCCGATCCGTCGCAGCTCGTGCCGGAGACCGAGGGCGCCACGCCGTCACAGGAGGCGTGGTTCATCCTCCGCGTGGCCGAGGCGCTGCGGAACGATCTGCCCGAGCCGGTGGATGCGGTGCTCCGCGACATCGAGCTGCCGACGCTCCGCACGCTCGCCGACATGGAGCTCGCGGGCGTCGCCGTGTCGCACGAGGTGCTGTCGACGTTCTCGGCGGAGCTCGCGACGCGGGCGGATGCCCTGGCCCAGGAGGCGTTCTCGGTCGTCGGTCGCGAGTTCAACCTCGGGTCGCCGAAGCAGCTCCAGGAGGTGCTGTTCGAAGACCTGCAGCTTCCGAAGACGCGCAAGACGAAGACCGGGTACTCGACCGATGCCGCGGTGCTCGCCGACCTCCAGGAGTCGCACCCGCACCCGTTCCTGAGCCTGCTGCTGCAGCACCGCGAGGCGACGAAGCTGCGGCAGATCATCGAGTCCCTCGACACCGCGATCCGCGAGGACCACCGGGTGCACACGACCTATGTGCAGACCGGCAGTCAGACCGGGCGCCTGTCCAGCACCGACCCGAACCTCCAGAACATCCCGGTCCGCACCGAGGAGTCGCGGCGCATCCGCAGCGCCTTCGAGGTCGGCGAGGGGTACGAGACCCTGCTCACCGCCGACTACTCGCAGATCGAGATGCGCATCATGGCGCACCTCTCGGGCGACGAGGGGCTGATCGAGGCCTTCAACAGCGGCGAAGACCTGCACCGCTTCGTCGGCGCCCGCGTGTTCGGCGTCGATCCCTCCGAGGTCACGCCGGCGATGCGCACCAAGGTCAAGGCGATGTCGTACGGCCTCGTCTACGGCCTCTCCGCGTTCGGGCTGTCCAAGCAGCTGCGCATCGAGCAGTCCGAGGCCAAGCAGCTCATGGTGGAGTACTTCGCACGGTTCGGCGCGGTCCGCGACTACCTGCGGGCCTCGGTGATGAAGGCCAAGGAGGTCGGCTACACCGAGACGATTTTCGGGCGTCGGCGGCCGTTCCCCGATCTCGCGAGCCCCAACCGTGTGCTGCGGGAGAACGCCGAGCGGGCGGCGCTGAACGCCCCGATCCAGGGGAGCGCGGCCGACATCATGAAGATCGCGCTGTTCCACATCCACGACGACCTCCACGCTGCGAAGCTGGAGTCGCGCGTGCTGCTGCAGATCCACGACGAACTCGTCGTCGAGGTCGCGGCCGGGGAGTGGGATGCGGTGGAGCAGATCGTCCGCACGCGGATGGGTGACGCCGCGCAGCTCTCCGTGCCGCTCGACGTGCAGGTGGGCCGCGGTCGGGACTGGAACGAAGCCGCGCATTGACCCCGGTGGCCGGAGGGGGCGGGGATTAGGCTGGAAGGTATGACTTCAGCACCCCGCACCCCCTCCGCCATCGACAGGGTCGCCGATGAATGGGTCGACACGATCGCCGTCCTGGCGCCGACTCTCGGCACCTACATCGGCCGCTCCGAGGTCAACGACCGGTTCGGCGATCTGAGCCCGGAAGGTCATGAGGAGATCGCCGCGGCGACGCGGGCCACGCTCGACAAGCTCTCGGCGCTGGAGCCCGTCGACGCGATCGACGAGGTCACCAAGACCGACCTCAGCGCCGAGCTGCGCCTCGACCTCGAGCTGCACGATGCGAAGTGGCACCTGCGCGATCTGAACGTC
This sequence comes from Microbacterium sp. NPDC091676, assembly GCF_044756645.1. Lineage (NCBI taxonomy): Bacteria > Bacillati > Actinomycetota > Actinomycetes > Micrococcales > Microbacteriaceae > Microbacterium > Microbacterium sp. NPDC091676. Next base: position 528,501 of record NZ_JBIVTI010000001.1, read on the forward strand.
ATCGCATCCGCCGCGCAGGAGGTCCGCTCCGCCTTCGACCTGATGCCCACCGCGACGGTCGAGGACTGGGAGGTCGTCTCCACCCGGCTCTCCGCCGTGCCCGCGGCGCTGCGCGGGTACATCGAGACGCTCCGTCTGGGCATCGCCGAGGGCGTCACCCCCGCCCGCCGCCAGGTCGCGGAGGTCGCCACCCAGATCGACCGCTACATCGCCGACGACGGGTTCTTCGCTGCCTTCGTCGCGCACGCCGACCCGGAGGAGGGCCAGCTTCCCGCCTCGCTCGCCCGCACGCTGGCGGACAACTCCGCGGCTGCCCGGGTCGCCTACGGCGAGCTGCGGCGCTTCCTGGCCGAGGAGCTCGCACCCGAGGCCGGTGAGACGGACGCCGTGGGGCGCGAACTGTACGCCCTCAACTCCCGCCGATTCCTCGGCGCCACCATCGACCTCGACGAGACCTACGAGTGGGGTCGCGAAGAACTCGCCCGCATGGTGGCCGAGCAGACGGCGATCGCGAACGAGATCCTCCCCGGCGCCTCCGTGGAGGAGGCCGTCGCGCACCTGGAATCCGACCCGGCGCGCAAGCTCGTCGGCACGGACGCGCTCCAGCGGTGGATGCAGGAGACCAGCGACCGCGCGGTCGCCGAGCTCGGCGCCTCGCACTTCGACATCCCCGAGGCCATCCGCACCCTGGAGTGCATGATCGCGCCGACGCAGGAGGGCGGGATCTACTACACCGGTCCCACCGACGACTTCTCCCGCCCCGGTCGCATGTGGTGGTCGGTCCCCGAGGGCGTCACCGAGTTCGACACGTGGCGCGAGCTCACCACCGTGTACCACGAGGGTGTGCCGGGGCATCACCTGCAGATCGCCCAGGCCGTCTACAACCGCGCCGAGCTCAACTCCTGGCGGCGGCTGCTCGCCGGCACGTCGGGGCACGCGGAGGGCTGGGCGCTGTATGCGGAGCGGCTGATGGAGCAGCTCGGTTACCTCGATGACCCGGCGGATCGCCTCGGCATGCTGGACGGGCAGCGGATGCGGGCGGCGCGCGTCGTGCTCGACATCGGCGTGCACCTCGGCAAGCCGCGCCTCGAGGGCGAGGGCATCTGGGACGCCGAGTACGCGCTCGACTTCCTCCGCCGCAACGTCAACATGTCGGACCAGTTCGTGCAGTTCGAGGTCAACCGGTACCTCGGCTGGCCGGGTCAGGCACCGTCGTACAAGGTCGGTCAGCGCATCTGGGAGCAGGTCCGCGACGCCGTCCAGCAGGCGGAGGGCGACGCGTTCAGCTTCAAGGGCTTCCACAAGCGCGCTCTCGATCTCGGCGGCGTCGGACTGGACACGCTGCGGAGCGCGCTGCTCCCTCGGTGAAGGGAATGCCGGCTCGAGTCCGCGCGTTCCATTCACCTGAATAGGAAGGTGTGACATGGACATCGAATTCGGGCTGGACACGTTCGGCGACATCACGCGGGATCAGGACGGCGAGCTGCTCAGCGGCGCGCAGACCATCCGGAACGTCGTCGCGCAGGCGGAGCTGGCCGACACCGTCGGCGTGGACTTCTTCGGCGTGGGGGAGCACCATCGGCGCGAGTTCGCGGTGTCCTCTCCGGAGATGGTGCTCGCGGCGATCGCCGCCCGTACCGAGCGGATCCGGCTGGGCACCGCCGTGACCGTGCTGTCCTCGGATGATCCGGTGCGCGTCTTCGAGCGCTTCTCGACCCTCGACGCCCTGTCCGGAGGCCGCGCAGAGGTCGTCCTCGGGCGCGGTTCGTTCATCGAGTCCTTCCCGCTGTTCGGCTACGACCTGCGCGACTACGACCGACTCTTCGAAGAGAAGCTCGAGCTGTTCGTCGAGCTCCTCAAGGAAGAGCCCGTGACGTGGTCCGGCTCGCTGCGGCCGTCTCTCGACAACGCGGACGTGTTCCCGAAGACCGAGAAGGGACTGCGCACGTGGGTCGGCGTCGGCGGCAGCCCCGAGTCGGTGGTCCGCGTCGCCCGCCACGGCCTCGGCCTCATGCTGGCGATCATCGGCGGGCCGGCCGGGCGATTCAAGCCGTTCGTCGACCTCTACCACCGCTCGGTCGCGTCCTTCGGCACGACCGCTCACCCGGTGGCCGTGCACTCGCCAGGGCACATCGCGCCCACCGACGCGGAGGCGTGGGACGAGGTCTACCCGGGCTTCGAGGCGATGCACAACACCATCGGTCGGGAGCGCGGCTGGCCGCCGTACAGCCGCGCGCGGTTCCAGAACGACATCGGTCCGGAGGGCTCCCTCTACGCCGGCTCGCCGGAGCGCGTGGCGGCGAAGATCGCCGACACGATCACGACCCTCGGGCTCGGCCGCTTCGACCTGAAGTACGCGACAGGCACCCTGTCGCACGAGTCGATGATGCGGAGCATCGAGCTGTACGGCACCGAGGTGATCCCTCGGGTGCGGAAGCTCCTCGCCGACCGCGACTGAGCGGGCGTCATCTCGCGGCTCGGTGGGACGGGCGGCCCTACGATGAGAATCATGGCCGATACCGCCCTGCCGAGCCGCACCTCGCTCGCCGAGCGCCTCGACGTCCTCCCGTTCACCCGCCGACACCTGCGCCTGCTCACCGGGTCCGGCGTGGGCTGGGCCCTGGACGCGATGGACGTGGGGCTCATCTCCTTCATCATCGCGGCGCTCACACAGCAGTGGGGCATCTCCAAGGGGGAGGCCGGCTGGATCGCCTCGCTCGGCTTCGTCGGCATGGCGGTCGGTGCGACCCTGGGCGGTCTTCTCGCCGACCGCTTCGGCCGCCGGCAGGTGTTCGCCCTCACCTTGCTCATCTACGGCGTGGCCACCGGAGCGAGTGCGCTGGTCGGATCAGTGGCGGCCCTGCTCGTGCTGCGGTTCTTCGTCGGCCTCGGGCTCGGCGCGGAGCTTCCGGTCGCCTCGACCTACGTGAGCGAGTTCGCACCCGCGCGCATCCGCGGGCGGCTGATCGTCATCCTCGAAGCGTTCTGGGCCGTCGGCTGGACGGCATCGGCCCTGATCGGATACTTCGTGATCCCCGCCTCCGAGGCAGGCTGGCGATGGGCCTTCGCGCTCGGCGCCATCCCCGCGGTCTACGCGCTCGTCGTGCGCTGGGGCCTGCCCGAGTCGCCGCGCTGGCTCGCGTCCCGCGGACGCATCGCGGAAGCCGATCGCATCGTGGCGGCCTTCGAGGCCGACGCGGGAGTCGAGTACACGCCACCCCTCCGGAAGGAACCGGCGTCGCGGGCCATCGCGAAGACGGCACGGGCCCGGCTCACGACCCTCTGGAATCCGGAGTTCCGCGTGCGGACGGCGTGCCTCTGGCTCGTGTGGCTCGGCGTCAACTTCGCCTACTACGGGGCCTTCATCTGGATCCCCAGCATCCTCGTCGACGCCGGATTCGACCTCGTCCGCTCGTTCGGGTTCACCCTCATCATCACGCTCGCGCAGCTCCCGGGCTACGCCGTGGCGGCCTGGCTCATCGAGGTGTGGGGACGACGCCTCACGCTGTCGGTCTTCCTGCTCGGCGCGACCGCCGCGGCCGTGGTCTTCGGCACCGCCACGACCGTGCCGATGATCATCGGCGCCGGTATGGCCCTGTCGTTCTTCACGCTCGGCGCGTGGGGCGCGCTGTACGCGGTGACGCCCGAGATCTACCCGACCTCGCTGCGCGGCACCGGGGCGGGCTGGGCCGCCGGGGTGGGGCGCATCGCCTCCATCGTGGCGCCCCTCGCCGTTCCCGTCCTCCTCGGCGTCGGTGGCGCCCCCCTGTTGTTCGTCGTGTTCGCGGCCTGCTTCCTCCTCGCGGCGGCCGCGGCGTGGGGTCTGGTCGACCGGAGCGGAGCGGCGCTGGACGACCGGTGACGTCCGGGACCGGGAATAGGCTGGGCGCGTGGCTGATGTACGTTTCGTCGCGATAGGCGACTCCTTCACCGAAGGCGTGGGCGATGTGCTCCCCGATGGGCGCGAGCGCGGCTGGGCCGACATCGCCGCGCAGGGATGGGCGGATGCCGCGGGCCACACCATCCAGTACGCGAACCTGGCGATCCGCGGGAAGCTGGCCTGGCCGATCGTCGAGGAGCAGCTCGAACCAGCGCTGGCCCTGCGTCCCACGCACCTGTCGTTCAACGGTGGCGGCAACGACATGCTGCGGCCGCGGACCGACGTGGAGCACATCGCCGATGCGTTCAGCCGGGTCCTGCGACGGTGCGACGAAGAGGGGGTGACGATGATCCTGCTCTCCGGCGCCAACCCCAGCGGGCAGCTGCCGATGGGCTCTCTCGTCCAGCGCCGGGGGGACCTGCTCTCCGAAGCGGTCCTGCGGCGCATCGAGGACCGCCCGGACGTCATCCGCGCCCTCAACTGGCCGGACACGGAGCTGTCGCAGCCCGCCTACTGGTCGGACGACCGGCTCCACATGAACGCGGCCGGGCACCATCGCGTCGCGGCCCGCGTGCTGCACGGGCTCGGCTTCGAGCCGCCGGCGGCCTGGTGGGCGCCGCTGGACCGCTGGGCCGCGGGGCCGGCGGGCCTGGCCTACTACCGGGAGTTCGTCGGGCCCTGGGTGCGTCGACGCGTGACGAGGACCTCGTCGGGAGACGGCCGGGCAGCGAAGTACCCGACCTGGGTCGAGCGGACTCCGGCGTGAGCGTCGTCGTGCGCCGCGCATGAGCGACATCGAACTCGTCCGTCTTCCCGCCGGGTCGGTCACGCTGCACGACGCCCGGCGCCGCACGCGCCGCACCGTCGAGCTCGAACCCTTCGCCCTCGGTGTCTTCCCGGTGACCGAAGAGCAGGTCACCGAGGTGCTGGGCACCCCGTCACGGCATCCTCGTCGCCCGGTCGCCGACGTGAGCTGGCTGCGGGCCATCCACTTCTGCAACGCCGCCTCGGAGTGGGAGGGTCTCGATCCCGTGTACCACTTCGAAGGTGAGGACGTGGCCTGGGACACCACGGCGGACGGCTACCGCCTTCCGACCGAGGCCGAGTGGGAGTACGCCTGCCGAGCCGGCTCCACCGGACCGCACTACGCCCCGCTTGCCGAGGCCGCCTGGACGGCGGCCGACGGCGTGGGAACGCCGCAAGACGTGGGCGGAAAGCTCCCGAATCTGCACGGGCTCTTCGACACGCTCGGGAACGTGTGGGAATGGTGCTGGGATCTCCTCGACCCCGCGCGGTACGACGACTACCGGGTCTTCCGCGGCGGGGGATTCGCCGATGACGCCTGGAGCGTGCGCGCCTCGGTCCGCCGCGGGGGAGCGCCGCGCATGCACCACGAGGACGTCGGCTTCCGCGTGGCTCGGGGTGCGTTCGACACCGAGGATGAGGCGCAGGGCTGGTCGGCCGCCGCGGATCGGGACCGCGCCTTCGTCGACGGCGGGGTGCCGTCGGGATGGACCCCGCGCCGGCGTTAGCGTGGGCGCGCGGCGGTTTTGGCCGTGGTCTGCGCCGGGTGGGAGACTGAACGGATGACCAGGCCCTTCGCGCTCATCCTCAACCAGGGTCGCGTCGCCGACCGCACGGACGGAGCCCTCGTGGGGGCGCGTCGTGTCGCCGACGCCCTGTCCTCGCTTCTGCGGCGGGAGCCCCTCGTCGTCGGCACCCCGGAGCCGGCCCGGCTCGACGACTGGTCGGTCGCGCTGCCCGAGGCGGCAGGCACGCTCGCGGGCCTCCGTGCCGCGGTGCAGGAGGCGATCGCGGGGGAGATGACGCCGCTCGTCGTGACGAACACGTGTGCGGCGAGCCTCGGAACGCTGCCGAGCGTCGCTGAGCACCATCCCGACGCGGTGGTGCTGTGGATCGATGCGCACGGGGACTTCAACACGCCGGACACCACCGACTCCGGCTACCTCGGCGGCATGGTCCTCGCCGCCGCCTGCGGGCTGTGGGACAGCGGCCACGGGGCCGGGATCGACCCGCGGCAGGTCATCGTCGTCGGCGGCCGCGACATCGACCCCGCCGAGGGAGAGCTCCTCGCCGGCGCGGGCGTGACCGTCCTCAACCCCGCGGAGAGCACGCCGGAGCGGCTCAGCGCTCTCATCGACGGGCGACCGGTGTGGATCCATGTCGACTGGGATGTGCTGGAGCCGGGCTACATCCCCGCGGCCTATCGCGTCGGCGACGGTCTGCTGCCGCACCAGGTGGCCGCGCTGTTCGCCGCGATCCCGGCCGCCGACGTCCGCGGCGTGGAGCTCGCCGAGTTCGAGGCGGGTGACGCGGAGGTGCCGGAGCGCGTCAGCGTCGAGTTGATCATGGAGACGGTCCAGCACCTGCTGCGCTGACGGCGCGGAGTGTCGTCACGGCGCGGCGGGTGCGGCCCCGAGGTGCCAGGCGGTGATCTCGACCTCGGAGCCCGACACGATGTCGAGCTCGACGGGCCACGAACCGCGGTCGTACCCGGGGAGCAGGGCGGCGTGCAGCGCACGCGCCACGAGGGCGCCGTCCGTCGCGTGGGCGTCCCATCCGATCACCGCGGTCGCCTCGCCCTGGGGTGGTACGGTGACGGGCGCGGAGCCGGGGTCGGTGGCCAGGAAGGACGAACCGGGCCGCACCTCGACGTCGAGCGCATGGCCGTTCTGGTCGGCGAAGGCGATGTCGGGATACCCCTCGACCACGCACGGCTCGTCGCTGACGTTCATCAGACGGATGCTCTGGGCACGGTGCCCCGTGGCCCCGTCGGCCGTTCCGAGCAGCAGGGTGGCCCGGTCGGGGGTGCAGGCGTCCGCGGAGAGCTGGGGTGTCGAGGCGCCCGGGGCCCGCTCCGGCACCGGATCGCCTACGGCCGCCGGATCGACGAAGGCTCCGGACTCGTCGGTGGTGCCCTGCAGCGCGGCGTTCTCCTCGACGATCTGGCGCTGCCACGCGGCATCGGCCAGGCTCCCGACGACGACGAGAGCGACCACGCTCGCGAGGGCGAGACCGAGGAGGCGCGGAGACCATCGCCGCGCAGGTTCCTCGCCGGCTCTGCGCGAGAAGGCCCAGGCGGGGATCCATCCCCAGGCGAGCCCCCAGTAGGCGGTGTCCGGCGCGGACTCGACGACCGCCGCGGTGAGACCGTGCAGGCCCGAGAGAGGGAGGAAGGACAGCACCCGCGTGACGTCGTCGCACAGCCCGACGGCCGTTGCGGCGAGGACGGCACCGAACCAGAGCACGAGGAACGCGGGAGCCCGGCCGGCACCCTGCGCACCGCGTCCCACGATCCAGACGACGCTGCACAGGACGGCGGCCGTCATCGCCAGTACGAGGACGCCCCACGCGCCGGGGAGAAGCCAGGCATGACTCTGCAGCGGACCGATACCCACGAAGCTCAGCAACCGCGTCAGCACGATGTCGGAACCGGTCAGTCGGGCGATGGCGCCGGAGACGATCCACAGTGCGCCGAGGAGCAGCCCGGCGAGCAGTCCTGCCGTCAACGGCGGCCTCATGCGTTCGTCTCGGGCGCTCGGGAGGGCGGCGGTCGACGGGGGAGCGGAGGCCATGCCTCATCCTATGGGCGCTCAGCGACGCCGCTCGGGATCCAGCCCCATGCGGATCCGCGTCCGCTTGCGTTCGATCAGGATGAACACGACTCCGAGGACCCAGAGCGGGATCAGGGTGAGGAACGCGATACGGAACGCGTCGAGCGTGTAGGTGTCCGGGGTGCCGGCGCCCTGGGCGTCGAGGAGGAGACCGATCACGAACACGGCGATCAGAGCCGCGATGAAGCCGCCCGCGTTCGTCACGCCGGTCGCCGTGCTGAGGCGGTGCACGGGATTGTGCGTGCGGGCGTGGTCGAAGGCGATCATCGACGCGGGGCCTCCGGTCGCCAGAGCGATCGCCAGGACCCAGAGCAGCCAGTCCGGGGCGGGGCCGGGGAGGGCGATGACCGCGATCCAGGCGGCCATCTGCACACCGACGGCGGGGAGGACGAGGGCGAGCGAGCGGTGGTTCGGCAGGCGGCGGGAGAGATCGCCGATGATCGGGCCGAGGATCATGCCCGCGACCACGTAGATCGAGATGATCCCCGCCGCGTGGGCGGTGGTCAGGCCCTCGCCGGCCGTGAGGAACGGCATGCCCCACAGCAGCACGAACACCGTGCCGGCGAACGGGGTGGTGAAGTGCGACCAGAACGCGAGCCGTGTGCCGGGATGCGCCCAGGCCGCCCGGATGCCGACGCCCGTGTCGATCGCCGACGTCACGACACGCACGACTCCGGTGTCCGTGTTCACCGACACGTCCGGACCGCTCTCGGCGGGGTTGTTGCGCACGATGAGCCACACGAGGATCGTGAAGAGCAGGCCGAGACCGGCGATGCTGCCGAACGTGATCGACCAGGTGGTGGCGTGCAGCAGGGCGGCGACCGGCACCAGCGCGATCAGCTGCCCGGCCTGCCCGATGATCCCGGTGAACTGGACCATGACGGGCCCGCGCTGCGCGGGGAACCACGTGGCCACCAGTCGCAGCACGGCGGGGAACACGGCGGCGTCGCCGGCTCCGAGGAGGACACGCGCGACGATCGCGATGCCGATGCTGGGGGAGAGGGCCATGGTGAGCTGTCCGGCCGCCATGAGCAGCATCCCCGCCGTGATGATCGGACGGGATCCGTAGCGATCGAGGAGGACTCCCACGGGGATCTGCATCCCCCCGTAGACGGCGAGCTGCACGACCGCGAAGAGCGCGAGCGTGGAGGCGTCCGCCTGGAACCGGTCGGCGGCCTCGACGCCGACGGCACCCAGAGACGTGCGGTTGGTGATGGCGAGCACGTAGGCCGCGACGCCGACGGACCAGATCGCCCAGGCCCGCCACCCCGGCGTGGAGACGGGGGAGTGGGAGACCTGAGGCACCCTTCCACGCTACTCCTGACAGGCGATGTCCGACGCCGTGGCTAGAGTGCCCGCATGACAGCCTCCTCGCAGCACCATGCCCTCGACTACGTCGAGCTCGTCGTCACCGACCTCGACGCGGCGAAACGCTTCTTCACCACCGCCTTCGGGTGGAGCTTCCAGGACTACGGGCCCGGCTATGCGAGCATCCTCTCGCCCCGCGGAGACGGGAGCGAGGTCGGCGGACTCCTGCTCGCGGACGCGCCGCGACCCGTCGGCGGTCCGCTCGTGCTGCTCTACTCCGACGATCTCGATGCGACGAGGGAGGCGATCCAGGATGCAGGCGGCCGGATCCTGCAGGAGCCGTATGCGTTCCCCGGTGGCCGGCGCCTTCACTTCGCCGACCCGAGCGGCAATGAGCTCGGCGTCTGGTCCTCCCAGGAGGCGCTGCAGATCACAGCGCGGGGGCGGATGAGTGCCAGACTGCGAGGATGAGTCACCTGCCCCGCATCCCGGAGATGGACACATCGCGCCTCCGCCTGCGCAGGCAGGCGATCGAGGACGCGCCCGTGTTCCGGCACCTGTGGACCGAACGCGACGAACGAGTCCCCGCGCACCGGCGGCTCGACCCGGATGGCCGCCCCGACCTGGACGACATCCGAGCGCATATCCGCGATGCCGAGGAGTCGTCGCTGCTCACGGTGGAACGCATCGACACCGGGGATCCGATCGGGTACTGCGGTCTCGTCTATGGCGGCGAGGGGGTGGGCACCGAACCGGAGCTCGCGTTCGAGTTGCTGCGCGCCGAGCACAACCGGGGGCATGCCACCGAAGCTGCCCAGGCCGTCCTGGCCTGGGCAGACGGGGCGGGCTTCGACCGCGTCTGGGCCGGCGTCTGGGAATGGAACCTCCCGTCCCGGCGGGTGCTCGAGAAGCTCGGCTTCGTCGAGTCCGGGCGGGAACGCCCGCCCTCCGTCCACGGTCGGAACATCCTGACCGTCAGGACGCACTCCGCGGGTGTGTACGACAGGCCCGGTGCGGGAGGATGAGCGCGGTCTTCAGGTAGTGGTGACCGACGCGACGCGCGGACGTTGCTCGCGGATGCCGAGGACGAGGGCAACGATGCCGAGGAAAGCGGTGCCGATTGCGGGCCCGTCCAGGACGAGATGACCGGCGATCCTCGATGTCGTTGTGCCCAAGGGCGCCGACGAAGAAACGGTGATGCCGACGACGAACGCGAGGGGCGTCCAGAGGACGACCCACAGCGGGGCCCAGCGCCAGGGCGACGGGAGGACCCCTGCGCGTCCGATTCCGACAGCGGCGATGATCGCGAACGCGGCCAGACTCCCGTAGTACAGCGCGGCAGCAAGCACCCAGGCGTCTTCGCGCGCATTCGGGTCGCCGGGCGACTCCGGGACGAGGCCGAACCAGAGGGACTGGGCGAACGGCGCGACAGCCAGCGCGAGGGTCGCGACGGTGCTCACGGGCCGCCGAGCAGTGACGCTACCCGCATGACCGACACCGATCACGAGCAGAACGGCCGCCGATGCGAACACGGCATCTTTCGCGATCGCAAAGTCGGCGAGCTCCCCGCGGGCTGTGAACCAGATGACGACCGAGAGGAGGAGCAGGACTCCGCCGGTGACCCATGTGAGCCGACGCGCTCGACTGTCAGCACTTGCGTTCTCGGCCCCATCGCTCACGCAATCACCCTAGTGGTCGTCAGATCTCCGAGCAGCCCGCACGGAGCACCCCCCTCGGGAAGCCGCACCTCGTAGGATCGCGATATGACCTCCCCTCGCCGCGTCCCTGCAGACCTACGGAAACGCGGGGGCTTCCGGGGAGCCGACGACTCGACCGCCTCGCTCATCCTCGGCCAGTTCTTCGTCGGTGGCTTTTTCCTGTTCATCGTGGCTTTCTTCCTCGCGCTCGGAGCTGCGGACGAGTACGACGGAGTGACGTCCTTCATCGGAGCGAGCATCATCGCCGTCGTCCTGTCCGTCGTGTCGATGGTCGCCGCCCTGGTGATCGGCCTGCCCCTTCGCCTCGTCTCGGCGCTGCGCGCACGGTGGCTCGCCCACGGCGAGATCACCGTCCTCGGCGTCATCGTCGGACTCGGTGCCTGCATCGTGTCGGTCGTGCTGGTGGGCGGAAGCGGGGGAGCGGCGCTCCCGTGGTGGGTGTTCATCGTCTCGTGGACGGTCCTCGCCTTCTCGGTCGCGCATTTCGTCTGGCCAGGACGACGCCGGCCGCGTGAGTTCCGCGCACCCCGAGACGGCGACCAGCCCGCGTGAGCACGCGCGGGGAGGGTCAGCATCCGGAGGGCCCGGGAGCACGGGACGCCGATGAGCACGTCCCGAGGCACACGCGGCGGGGATTCCTCATCGCTGCCGGAACCGGCGTCGCGGTGACCGGCGTCGGCATCTGGCTCTCCGCGAACGCCGGGGGAGAGGCAGACGACACCGGACGCAGCCCGGACAACCCCCGAGGGCTGCCAGAGTACGAGCCGGTCTACGGCCGCGCGGTCGCGGGTCTCGAGGTCCCGCTCGGCTTCGAGGACTGCGCCCACCCCACGGTGCGCGCTGAACGGAGCAGAGCGGGAAGCGAACGTCGAACCGTGTGCCCGGTCATCGACCGCTTCATCATCCACCACACCGGCACGACATCCGACCAGTTGGAGTTCTTCTCCCGCTGCAACAGGAGATCATCGGCTCCCACCTTCTATCTGCGACACGACGGCTCGGTCATCGAGACCATCCGCCCGGGAGCGAAGCCGTCATCCACCGGCGCGGACTGGAACTGGCGGTCCGTGGCGGTGGAGACGCTGGATTTCACCGGAGCCCCGGAGTACACGGTGACCACCGCGCAGGTGGAGGAGATCGCGCAGATGATCGCGTGGCTCGCAGGCTTCGACGGCCGGACCCTGGACGGCGTTCCGGTGCGCTTCCGGATCGACCGAGAGCACGTCATCACCCACCAGGAGACCTGGTCGGGAACGGAGTGTCCCGGTCCGTTCCTCCAATCGCGAGTGGATGACATCGTGGCGCGGGCGCAGGAGATCCGGAGGGAGTCGCGGTGACGGCAGGGGAGCGGGCTAGTTGTAGTTGAAGCACCGACTCGAATCCGGCGTCGACTCCGGCTCAGCCTTGTAGAGGATGAACCAGTTCTCCGCCGTCGCCTCGTCGACATGCACGTCCAGGAGCAGGCAGGTATAGAGGACGCTGTCCTCGCTTCGGAAACCGGCGTAGATCCAGGTGGTCCCGCATGGTGAATCCGGATCCGTCGCCAGCGTGATCTGATTCAGCGCACCGCCCGAACCCTCTTCCCAGGTCCCGGAGAAGTCAACGGCATCGGCCCCGCGCAGCTCCGCCGCGGTGCGTGGCGGGCTCCCGCCGCACCCCACATCTCGTGGCCACGCCGTCGCCTGGAAGGTACCGTCGTCAGCGAGCTCGAGTGTCGTCGGCAGGTCGCTTCCTGCCTGCCAGGTCCCGTATGCATCGGCCTCGGTCAGGCTGTAGTCCGACATCCCGCACGCCGCCAGCGAGAGCGCGAGGGCGCTCAAGGACGCGAGCACGCCGACGCGCCCGTGATTCCGAGGGGATGGACGGGTGGGCACAGGCCCATCATGCAGCATCCACCGGTGTCACCGCCGCGCCCGCGGGCTCAGGAGAGGGGTTATTTCCTCAAGCTGACATAATGTGCATTATCGGATAATCCATCATCCGCGTCCGTCAACCGCCCACGTAGGCCGCGAGATGCTCACCCGTCAGCGTCGACCCGTCTGCGACGAGTTCGGCGGGCGTTCCCTCGAACACGATGCGACCGCCGTCGTGGCCGGCACCCGGTCCGACGTCGATGATCCAGTCGGCGTGTGCCATGACGGCCTGATGATGCTCGATCACGACCACCGTCTTGCCCGCGTCGACAAGTCGATCCAGCAGACCGAGGATCGTGTCGACGTCGGCGAGATGCAGGCCCGTCGTCGGCTCGTCCAGCACGTAGACGTCGCCCTTCTCACCCATCTGGATCGCGAGCTTGATGCGCTGGCGCTCACCGCCGGACAGAGTCGACAACGGCTGTCCGAGCGACAGGTAGCCGAGCCCGACGTCTTCCAGGCGTCCGAGGATGGCGGCCGCAGCCGGGAGCTTCGCCGCACCCTCGCTGAAGAACACACGGGCCTCGGACACCGGAAGGTCGAGCACCTCGGTGATGTCCTTCCCGCCGAGCTTGTACTCCAGCACCGCCGCCTGGAAGCGCTTACCTCCGCAGTCCTCACAGGGGGTCTCGATCGTGTCCATGAATCCGAGTTCGGTGATGATGACACCGGCGCCCTTGCACGTGGGACACGCGCCCTCGGAGTTCGCGCTGAACAGGGCGGGCTTCACGCCGTTCGCCTTCGCGAAGGCCTTGCGGATGGGCTCGAGCAGCCCCGTGTACGTCGCCGGGTTGCTGCGACGCGAGCCCTTGATGGCGGACTGGTCGATCGCCACCACGCCCTCGCGTCCGGTCACCGAACCGTGGATGAGCGAGCTCTTCCCCGATCCGGCGACACCGGTGACCACGGTCAGGACACCGGTCGGGATGTCGACGTCCACGTTCTGGAGGTTGTTGGTGGATGCGCCGCGCACCTCGATCGCGCCGGTGCGGTCACGCACGGCGTCCTTGAGCTGTGCACGGTCGTCGAGGTGCTGCCCCGTCAGCGTTCCGCTGGTCGTGAGACCCTCGATGCTCCCCTGATAGCAGATCTCTCCCCCGGCGCTTCCGGCACCCGGACCCAGATCCACGACATGGTCGCCGATCATGATGGTCTCCGGCTTGTGCTCGACGACGAGCACAGTGTTCCCCTTGTCGCGAAGGCGGAGCAGCAGGCCGTTCATCCGCTCGATGTCGTGCGGGTGCAGCCCGATCGTCGGCTCGTCGAAGACATACGTGACGTCGGTCAGCGAGGAGCCGAGATGGCGCAGCATCTTGATCCGCTGCGCCTCTCCCCCGGACAGCGTGCCCGACGGCCGATCCAGGCTCAGGTACCCCAGGCCGAGGGTCACGAAGGCGTCGAGGTTGGCGCTCAGCGCCTGGAGCAGCGGCCCGGCACCCGGGAGATCCAGGCCGCGGACCCAGGCGGCGAGATCCGTCACCTGCATGCGGCACGCGTCGGCGATGCTCACGCCGTCGATCTTCGACGACCGTGCGCCCTCGGTGAGCCGGGTGCCGTCGCACTCCGGGCACACCGCGAAGGTGGCCACGCGCTCGACGAACGCACGGATGTGCGGCTGGAGCGCGTCGAGGTCCTTCGAGAGCATGGACTTCGTGATCTTCGGGATCAGACCCTCGTAGGTCATGTTGATGCCGGAGATCTTGACCTTGGTCACCTCTCCGTAGAGGAAGAGGTGACGCTGCTTGTCGGTGAACGACGAGATGGGCTTGTCCCCCGGGTAGAACCCGGACTGCGAGAAACCCTTCACCATCCAGCCGTCGGCGGTGTACCCGGGCACCATGATCGCGCCCTCGTCGAGGGACTTCGACTCATCCACGATCTGGGAGAGGTCGAGGTCGGACACCGCTCCCCTGCCCTCGCAGCGAGGACACATGCCACCGAGGTAGATCGCGTCCTTGACGATCTTCTTCTCGCCCCCGGGCCCGGTCATGACGCCGCTGGCCTTCTGCGTCGGGATGTTGAAGGAGAACGCGGTCGGCCCCCCGATATAGGGCTGGCCGAGCTTGCTGAACAGGATGCGGAGCATCGCATTCGCATCCGTCACCGTGCCGACGGTCGATCGCGGATTGGCGCCGAGACGCTCCTGGTCCACGATGATCGCCGTGGTGAGCCCCTCGAGCACGTCGACGTCGGGGCGCGGCACCGACGGCATGAAGCCCTGCACGAACGCGCTGTAGGTCTCGTCGATCATGCGCCGCGACTCGGCGGCGATCGTGTCGAAGACGAGAGAGCTCTTCCCCGATCCGGAGACCCCGGTGAAGACCGTCAGACGTCGTTTCGGGATGTCGACGCTGACGTCCTTGAGGTTGTTCTCTCGCGCGCCCTGGACGCGGATGAGGTCGTGGGTGTCCGCGGGGTGCTCGGCAGCGGTCATGCGGCGTCCTTCGTGGTGGTGGGGCCGTCAGGCGGCCTGATTGATACGGAGCAGGTTGCCCGCCGGATCGCGGAAGGCGCAGTCGCGCACGCCGTACGGCTGGTCCATCGGCTCCTGGACCACATCGGCACCGACGGCGACCAGCCGATCGAACAAGGCGTCAAGGTCGTCGCTCGCCAGAGTCAGCGCGCCGTAGCTGCCCTTCGCGATGAGCTCCAGGATGGTCTGCCGCTCCGCGTCGGTGATGCCGGGGTCGGTGGCCGGCGGATGGAGCACGATCGAGGTCTCGGGCTGACCGGCCGGACCGACGGTGAGCCATCGGAGTCCGTCGTAGCCGACGTCGTTGCGCACCTCGAAGCCGAGGGCGTCGCGATAGAAGCCGAGAGCGGCGTCGGCGTCGGTGTGCGGGAGGAAGGCGTAATGGATGCTGATCTTCATGATGCTCACGTTAGGTGCGCCTCGGGGCGCGGCGCTTCTCGATTCCTGATCGGTCGGGTGACCTGCTTGGCCTGGAACGACGGGATGCCCTCGACGTCGGCGGCGCGTTCACGGTACACGCGGGGTGAGACACCCACCAGTTCCGAGAACCGGGTGCTGAAGGTTCCCAACGAGGAGCAGCCCACGGCGAAGCAGACCTCGGTGACGCTGAGGTCGCCGCGACGCAGCAGGGCCATGGCGCGTTCGATGCGGCGGGTCATCAGGTAGGAGTACGGGGATTCGCCGTAGGCCTCGCGGAACCGCCGACTGAGATGCCCGGCGGACATGTGCACCCCGCGCGCCAGCGCCTCGACGTCCAACGGCTTCGCATACTCCCGGTCGATGCGGTCGCGCACCTTCCGCATCACGACCAGCTCCCGCAAGCGAGCCTCATCCACCGGTGTCACGTGACGATCCTGCCATGACGCCCGAAGACGCGGAATGACCATCCGCGACGCGCGGAGGCCCTCCTCCCCCGCTGTCGGGGTTCCGACGCTACCCTGGGGGCATCCTCACAGGATTCTCTCAGAAGGGGTTCCCCGCTATGTCTGAAGCACTCGCTGAAACGAAGTCGTTCTTCAAATCCATCCGCGTCGCACTCGCGGTCTCCGGCGTGCTCGCGCTGCTCGCGGGCATCGCGCTGCTCGTCTGGCCGGTGAAGTCCGCCGTCATCGTGACGGCGATCTTCGCTTCCTACCTGATCGTCGCGGGCGTCGTGTACATCGGCCTCGGGATCTTCTCCGGCGCCAAGGGCGGCTGGTCCCGCGTCGGGCACATCGTCCTCGGCCTGCTCTACATCGTCGCGGGCGTCATCGCGTTCTTCAACCTGAACGTCGCCGCCGCCGCCCTCGCCCTGGTCGTCGTGATCTTCATCGGCGTGAGCTGGATCGTCGACGGCGTGGTCGCGCTCTCGCTGCTCGGCAGCGACGGCTCCCGGGTGTGGACGGTGATCTACGCGATCCTCAGCATCATCGCCGGAATCATCGTGCTCTTCTCGCCGGCCATCGCCGGATTCGCGCTGTGGCTGCTCCTGGGCATCGCGCTCGTCGTGCTCGGCATCGTGCAGATCATCCGCGCGATCACGCTCGGCAAGGACGAGAAGGCGTTCACCACGGGCGCTGCCGGCATCTGACCCCGACACACGAGACGCCCCGGACCTGCACGGCGGGTCCGGGGCGTCTCGTCGTCGTCTGCCTACTCCGCGGCGAACGCGCTCACGTCGCCGACGAGGCGGGTGTTGTCGGCGGGCACGGGGTCGACGACGGCCCTGGCGACCTCCGCGGCGAACTCCGAGACGTTGTAGAGACGACCGGCGGACTCGCGACGCTCCGCGATGGCGCCCGGGTTCGCCCGCTCGAGCAGGGTCGCCGTGATCGTGCCCTCGATCATGTCTCCGGACACGACTGTGAAGCCGATCCCCTTCTCGGCGAGGCCGGGGATGAGCTCCCGCAGCGCGTCCTCACCGGCGCGCTTGGAGAGCGCGACGGGCTCGTACTCCGGCATCGTCGGCGTCGTGCGGATGAAGTGCGCCTGGTGGCTGGTGACGAACACCACGCGTGCGCCGTCCGACAGCAGCGGCGTCGCGGCGTTGAGGACGTTGAGCTGCGCGTCGCGGTTGAGCTTCAGGGCGTAGTCCTCGGCCATCCCCGACTCCATCCCGCCCGAGGCGTTCAGGACGAGCACGTCGAGGCGTCCGTACTCGGCACGGACGGCGTCGAACATCTCGGCGACCGATGCGGGGTCGGTGAGGTCCGCGCCGACCACGAGCGCCCGGCGGCCGAGCTCGCGCAGCTGCGCCGCGAGCTTCTCCGCGCGCGGGGCCTTGTTCCGGTAGTTGATGACGACGTCGGCACCGGCCTCGGCGAGGTATCGCACGGTGTCGGCGCCGATCCCCCGCGATGAGCCGGTGACGAGGGCCACCTTGCCGTCGAGGGATCCTGCGGGAAGAACGTCGGTCACGGGTGACTCCTCATGGTGCGTGGAACGCCGTGAGCGCACGGCTCTCACAGATTACCAAGGGGGCGCGGTGGCGGCCGGTCGGCTGTCGCCGCGCGTGGTACGTTGACGGCAAAGGAGGCCGCATGGACAACTTCTCGACGTTCGTCACGTTCATCGACCACTGGGCATGGATCGGATGGCTGGTCCTCATCGCGGTCTTCCTCGTCATCGAGATGCTCTCCCTCGACTTCACCTTCCTGATGCTGAGCTTCGGCAGCGTGATCGGACTCGTCACCGACTTCGTCGGGCTCCCGGTCTGGATCCAGATCCTGATCGCCGCCTTGGCATCCGCCCTCTTCATCCTCTTCCTTCGGCCGCCCCTCCTGCGGCGCCTGCACCGCGGTGCCGACCCCACACGCTCGAACGTGGAGGCGCTCGTCGACCTCCGCGGCATCGCGCTCAGCGAGATCACGCAGATCTCCGGTCAGGCCAAGCTCGCGAACGGCGACACCTGGACCGCCCGAACGACCACCCCGATGGCGATCCCCGCGGGGGCGCCCGTCGCCGTCAGCGCGATCAACGGCGCGACCGCCATCGTCCGACCCCTCAACGACTAGGAGCACGCGTGGACGACGCATCGATCATCCCGACCGTGATCATCTGGATCCTGGTGATCGCGGTCATCATCTTCGTGATCGTCACGATCGCGCGGGCGATCCGCATCATCCCGCAGGCGACCGCGGGCGTGGTCGAGCGGCTCGGCCGCTATCACAAGACCCTCTCCCCCGGCCTCAACATCCTCGTGCCGTTCATCGACCGCCTGCGGCCGCTGATCGACATGCGTGAGCAGGTGGTGTCGTTCCCGCCGCAGCCCGTGATCACCGAGGATAACCTCGTCGTGTCCATCGACACGGTCGTCTACTTCCAGGTCACCGACGCGCGCGCGGCCACCTACGAGATCGCGAACTACCTCGGCGCCGTGGAACAGCTCACCACGACGACTCTCCGCAACGTCGTGGGCGGCCTGAACCTCGAAGAGGCGCTGACGAGCCGCGACAACATCAACGGACAGCTCCGCGTCGTCCTGGACGAGGCGACCGGCAAGTGGGGCATCCGCGTGGGCCGCGTCGAGCTCAAGGCGATCGACCCGCCCGTCTCCATCCAGGACTCGATGGAGAAGCAGATGCGCGCCGAGCGGGATCGCCGTGCCGCGATCCTGACCGCCGAGGGCACGAAGCAGTCCGCGATCCTCGAAGCGGAAGGCCTCCGTCAGGCGGAGATCCTCCGCGCCGAGGGTGACAAGCAGGCCGCCGTCCTCCGCGCCCAGGGCGAGGCCGAGGCGATCCAGAGCGTCTTCTCCGCGATCCACCAGGGCGCGCCGGACGACAAGCTCCTCGCGTATCAGTATCTGCAGATGCTCCCGAAGATCAGCGAGAGCCCGTCCAGCAAGCTCTGGATCATCCCGAGCGAGCTGACCGAGGCGCTCAAGGGCATCGGCACGGCCTTCACCCCCAAGACGGGCCCGGGTTCGACCACTCCCCCTGCCGGCGCGTGACGCACCCCTACTTCGTCAAGGCCGAGCAGCCCCGCATCCTGGCCCATCGGGGTCTCGTGACCGTCGAGGGGCGGGAATCCGGCGTCTGGGAGAACACCGCGGCCGCCTTCGCCGCGGCGCATGCCGCCGGGGCCGAGTACATCGAGACGGACTGCCAGGTCACCGCGGACGGCGACGTCGTGCTCTTCCACGACCACGACCTCCGCCGTCTGGTGGACGATCCGCGCGCCGTCCACGAGGTCAGGACGAGGGAGCTGAGCGCGCTGTTCGCCGAGCACGGCGGTCTGCTCACGGTGGCCGAGGCGCTCTCCGCCTTCCCGGAGACCCGGTTCAACATCGATGTGAAGACGCCGGCTGCCGCGGCGCCGCTGGGCCCCGTCCTCGCCGCGCACACGGATCGCGTCCTGGTGACCAGCTTCTCGGATGCCAACCGGCGGGCGACGGTGGAGGCCGTGCGGCAGACAGGCACCGCGCTCCGGCCCGCCACCTCCGGCGGCAGTCGGACCATCGCGGCGCTGCGTGCGCTCTCCGCCGTGGGCCTCTCCCCCGGCAGACTGCTGCGGGAGATCGATGCCTTGCAGATCCCCGAGCGTCACGGGGCGCTCAGAGTGCTGACGCCGGCACTCCTGCGCGCCGCCCACCGTGCCGGCACCGAGGTGCACGTGTGGACGGTGAACGATGCGGACGACATGCGCCGCCTCGTGGACGCCGGTGTGGACGGCATCGTGACCGACCGCGCCGACCTCGCCGTCGCCACGCTCCGGAAGCCCTGAGCGCCCATTATCCTCCGGCGCTGGGATTCCCCTGTGAATACCGCGGAGAACGCCCCGACGTGGATGAAGCGCACAGGCTCGAACGTTATACCTGACAGCGACGAGAGGACCACACAATGGCAGATCGCAGCCTGCGCGGCATCCGACTCGGCGCCCAGAGCCTACAGAGCGAAGAGGGCGTCGTTTTCATGGAGCGCCGTGAGACCACCTACACCTGTGACACCTGCGGACACGACACCACGCTCATGTTCGCGGCCGATGCCGAACCGCCTCAGACCTGGGAGTGCCGTTCCTGCGGCGCGGAAGCCCGACTGAAGGTCGACGGCGAGGCCGTCACCCTCGAGGCCACCGACGAGAAGGCCGCTCGCACGCACTGGGACATGCTCATGGAGCGTCGCACCCGTGCGGAGCTGGAGGAGCTTCTCGAAGAGCGTCTCGCCTACATCCGAGCCCGGCGCGGTGCCGGTGAGGACCCCACCCGAGAGAAGATCGGCGCCTAACGCCGACGGGCGCGCCACCACCCGAGACCGAGCGCGCCCAGCCCGCCCCACAGCAGCACCTGCTGCAGCCAGGGGCCCAGGACGATTCCCGCCGTGAGGCCGGAGCGCAGTTCGACATCCTCGAGCATCGCTCCGGCCTCATCTGCGTCCAGGCTCGTGACCGTCCGCCCGTCCGGGAGGATGATCTGACTCGTGCCGACCGTGGAGATGTTGACGACGCTCCGGCCCGTCTCGATCGCGCGCATCCGCGCGAACGCGAGCTGCTGGAGGTTCTCATCCGTGCCGCGGAAGTCGGCGTTGTTCGTCTGGAAGACCAGCACCTCGGCGCCGCCGTGGAGACCCTCGGTGATGACGTCGTCGTAGATGACGTCGAAGCAGATCGCCAGGCCGACGCGCACATCGTCCACCTCGACGATCGGAGGGTTGGTCCCCGGGGTGTACTCGCGCTGGATCAACCCGATGAGGTCGGGGACGAGAGCGTTGAAGAAGGCGCGATCCGGCACGTACTCCCCGAACGGGACGGGATGACGCTTGTCGTGCTTCTGCGGCGCCGTCCCGTCCGGCATCCAGAGCATGGAGGTGTTGTAATACAGGTTCCCGCGGCCGGTGGCGGCGTTGGCGAGCAGCGGCGCATCGATGCGGTTCGCCACCAGGGTCATCCGCCGCGCGATCGCGGAGTTCGCGAAGGGATCCGTGTCGAGGCCGCCTTCCGGCCACACGAGCAGATCCACGTCCTCGCCGTACAACGGTTCGGTCGCCTCGGTCTGCGCCTGCACGACGGCGAAGGGCTCCCGCTCGTCGAAGTATCCGGTCGGACCGTTCCCCTGCACCGCGGCGATGCGCATCGATCCGGACGGCGTGGTCGGGAAGAGCGGCGTGAAGAAGAGGATCAGGACGAGGGCGGCCGGCGCGAGCAGGGTGACCGGTCTCCGCCACAGTCCCAGGCGCACGATCTCGATCACCATCGCGACGAGGAACACCATCAGGAAGCTCAGTCCGCTCACACCGATCCAGGAGGACAGCGCGGCGAGGGGACTCTCGGCCTGGCTCATCCCGAGGCGGGCCCAAGGGAAGCCGCCGTACGGCCACCAGCCGAGAAACAACTCCCGCCCGACCCACAGCGCCGCGATGACCGCAGGGAGGGTCAGCAGACGTCCTGCGGTGCCCGGCCAGGCCCGGGGCAGCCATCGGTACGCCAGGGTCAGGGGGATCAGCGCGACGGCCGTGAGGGCACCCTCGACGACGCTCAGGGCGGCCCACGGCAGCGGCCCGAGGTATCGAGAGGTCCAGGACACGAGCAGAGCGAAGAACACGATGCCGTAGACGAGCCCCACGAGCAGTGCTCCCCCGGCCCGCCGCCCGATCAGCGCGAGGAGCAGCAGGCCCGTGGCCGGGAAGGCCAGGATCCAGATCGCGGCCTCGGGAAACGTGAGGTCCATGAGCAGCGCGGCCAGGGCGGCGACGGGTACGGCCAGCCAGAGGGGCAGGAGGGCGCGTCGGCGGACAGGGGTTTCGGTCATGCGGGCGGATCTCACATCGAGGAGTAGGCGACGATGCCACGGCGCACACCGTCGAGCGCGGCCCGGGCGGTCCGCGCGAGCGTGGCGTCCTCGGCCACGATGGACAGCTGATCGAGGAGGTCGATGGTCTGCTTCGCCCACCGTACGAAGTCGCCGGCCGCCATGTCCGCGTCGATGAGCACGCGATCCAACATGCCGCCGCGCGCCCAGGTGTGCATCGCCCCGGCCAGTCCGGCCGCCAGCGGCTCGCTTCCCGGCAACTGGTGGTCCTGCTCCAGGTCGTCGAGCTCGGCCCACAGCGCTGTCGTCTTCTCGTAGGCCGCCCGGAAGGCCCCGCGTGGCAGCCCCCGCTCCCCCGCGTTGGCTTCGTCGCGGCGCGGCTCGTACACCAGGCAGCACGCCATCGCGGCGAGCGACGGTGCGTCCAGTCCCTTCCAGAGCCCCTGACGCAGCGACTCGGCCACGAGGAGATCGCGCTCACCGTAGATCCGGCGCATGGTGCGCCCGGCGTCGGTCAGGTGCATCCCGTCCTCGGCGCGACGCACGTAGTCCAGCGTCTCCAGCACCTCGACGACGCGGTCGAAGACGCGGGCCACCGTGCCGGTCCTGGTCTCGATCTGACGGCGCGTGCGATCGGTCTGGCGCTTGAGCTTCCAGTAGCGCTCGGCCCAGCGGGCGTGCTTCTCGCGGTCGGGGCACCGGTGACAGGGGTGGCGCTGCATGCGCGTGCGGAGCGTCTGGATCCGTTTCATCCGCTTGTCCCGAGCAGCGCGCGGGGCCTGGGTGTCCTGCCGGTTCTTCTTCTCGAGGTCGCTCAGCTCGCGGCGGATGGCGGCGTACTCCGGGAAGTCGCCGTGCTCGCACGCCATCGCCGACTGGTAGCCGGCCAGCGACTCCTCGGCCTCCCGCACCTGACGAGCCAGCCCGACGACCGCCCGGTCCGCCTGGAACTGCGCGAACGACGACTCCAGGATCTGCCGTGCCCTGGCCTGGCCGAACAGGTCGATCAGGTTGACCGCCATGTTGTACGTCGGGCGGAAGCTCGAGTTCAGCGGGTACGTGCGCCGGGACGCGAGGGCCGCGACCGCCTGCGGGTCCATGCCCTCGCTCCACTGCACGACCGCGTGCCCCTCGACGTCGATGCCGCGGCGGCCGGCACGACCGGTGAGCTGCGTGTACTCGCCGGAGGTGATCGCGACACGGGCCTCGCCGTTGAACTTCTCCATCTTCTCGAGCACGACGGTGCGCGCGGGCATGTTGATACCGAGCGCGAGCGTCTCGGTGGCGAAGACGACCTTGAGCAGCTTCCTCTGGAAGAGGTCTTCGACGACCTCCTTGAAGGCGGGCAGGAGGCCGGCGTGATGGGCGGCCACGCCGCGTTCGAGGTTGTCCAGCCACTCCCAGTAGCCCAGCACCCCGAGGTCCTCGTCCTGAAGCGTGCGGGTGCGCTCCTCGACGATGGCCCGGATCTCGGCTCGCTCCTCCGACGAGGTCAGACGGAGACCGGAGCGGCGTACCTGCTGCACCGCCGCGTCGCAGCCCACGCGGCTGAAGATGAAGAAGATGGCCGGAAGGAGGTTCGATCGCTCCAGCAGCTCGACCACATCGGGACGGTCCATGCGCTCGATCCGGCGGGCGTTCGCGGCCCGCACCGGCCGGCGTCCGCCCCGAGGCGGACGAGGGGCCTGACGCCCGGCGTGGCGGTTGCTGCGGTAGGACTGGGCCTGCCGATTGCTCTCGTAGGTGGAACCGGTGAAGGACCGGATCCGCATGAGCTCCTGATTCACCTGCGCCGTGGCGATGCCGGCGCGGTCGTCGAAGAGCGGCAGCAGGTCGTCGCGGACGAGCACGTGCTGCTCCAACGGCACCGGACGGATCTCGGAGACGATGACCTCGGTGTCGCCGCGCACGGTGTCGAGCCAGTCGCCGAACTCCTCGGCGTTCGACACGGTCGCGCTCAGCGAGACCAGCCGCACGCGGGGCGGGAGGTGGATGATGACCTCTTCCCACACGGCGCCCCGGAAGCGGTCGGCCAGATAGTGGACCTCGTCCATCACGACGTAGCGCAGGTCGCGCAGCGCCGCGGAGTCGGCGTAGATCATGTTCCGCAGCACCTCGGTCGTCATGACCACGATGCGGGCGTTGCCGTTGATGTTCGTGTCGCCCGTCAGCAGACCGACGTCGTCCGCGCCGTAGACGTCGACGAGCTCACGGAACTTCTGATTCGAGAGCGCCTTCATCGGGGTGGTGTAGAAGGCTTTGTCCGTCGCCGTCTGCATCGCGAGGTGGATCGCGAACTCCCCCACGATGGTCTTCCCGGCGCCCGTGGGAGCGGCCACGAGGACGCTGCGTCCGTTCTCCAGGGCGTGGCAACCCGCCACCTGGAACGGGTCGAGGTGAAAGCGCTGGCGCGCGGCGAAGGCCGCTGTCTCGGGGTGCGCCACGCTCTCCTGCGCCTGGGCGTACCGTTCGGAGGGCGAACTCATGTGGCGTCCGGCACGAGTCCCGCAGCGGAGTCGCGCTTGCGCCTGCGCCGGTCGAAGAGGAGGGAGAGCCCTGCCGCTGCGAAGAAGAGGACGATGAGGATGCCGGCCAGCATCAGCATGCTCACGACGTCCGCCGCGGGCGTGGCCAGTGCGGCGAAGATCGTCGCGATGAGGATGGCCACCCGCCACCCCTTCAGGATCGCTCGGCCCGACATCACCCCGGCGAGGTTGAGCGCGACGAGGAAGACGGGGAGGACGAACGAGATGCCGATGACGATCATCAGCTTGAACACGAAGTCGTAGTACTCCTGTGCCGAGTAGAAGTTGGTGCCGCCCTCCGGGGTGAAGCTCCACATGAGCTCGATGACGTGCGGCATGATCTGCACCCCGAGATAGCACCCCGCGAAGAACAGGGGCACCGCGGCGACGACGAAGCCGACGGTGTAGCGGATCTCCTTGCGAGTGAGACCGGGCATGATGAACGCCCAGATCTGCCACAGCCAGACGGGTGCGGAGAGGAACAGGCCGATCGTGAGGGCGATGCGCATGCGCATGTCGAACGCGGACGTCACTGTCCCGAAGTTCAAGGCGCTGAAGTCATCACCGCGCTGTTCCGAGATGATGCGGATCGGACCGGTGATGAAGTGGATGACCGGGTCCGCGATGAGGAACGCCACCACCATGCCGACGACGAGAGCGATCGCCGCGTACATGAGGCGCTTCCGCAGTTCGACGAGATGGGCTCCCAGCGACATCCGTCGATCCCGCTCCGCCGTCGGCGTCACGGCCGGTTCGATGGCTGCCACGGCCGTCAGGCGCGAGGGGGAGTCTCAGGGTCGGTGCCCGAGTCCTTCACCGTCGTCGGCTCCGCGGGTGCCGACTCGGCACGACTCGCGTCCTCTTCCTTCATGGCCTTCATCTCACCCTTGAAGACGCGGGCCGACTGGCCCATGCTCTTCGCGAGCGCCGGCAGCTTGGCAGCGCCGAAGAGAAGGAGGATAACGGCCAGCACGATGAGCAGGTGCCAGCCTTGCATTCCAGCGAACATATCGACAATCCCGTCGTAGGGGGGCTTTCCGCCCCAGTCTACAGATCAAACCTCGGCATCAGGCCGGTGGTAGAGCGCGAGTCCGGCGGCGGCCCACTCCCGGGTGGCGGTCCGCGCGATCCCCGGATCGGTGACCTCCATCGCGCCACCGAAACGGGCGGCGAGCCGCTTGATGCCGCGGGGGTCGGCGAGGTGGAGCTGCGTCGTCACCATGCCGTCGCCGGCACGCAGCGTCTCGGTGGGCACGAATCCGCTGAGCAGCGGAGCGAGGCGCTCCGGGACGCGAACGGTGACCTCCCGCTCCTCCTCCAGACCCGCGAACGCCTCCGGCACCCGGTCGCCACCGTGTGTGCTGGGGATGTCGGTGAGGGTGGGTGCGCTGACGCGATCGAGATGGAACGTGCGCATCGCCTCGCGCATGTGGCACCAGCCCTGCAGATACCACTGCCCGTTCGTGATGAGGATCTGCACGGGATCCACCGTGCGCGTGGTGGGCGCGGCATCAGGGGCCTGGTACGTGAACGACACGGCCACCCCGTTCTGCAGGCCGCGGGCGACGACCTCGCGCACCTCGTCCACCGCCGTCGGGGCGACCACGACGTCGGCCGGGGCATCGGCTGCTCCCCGCGAGAGCTTGGAGATGAGGCCGGCGACGAGACCGGAGTCGGACACGGCCGGCACAGCGGCGACCATCTGCAGGCCCGCGAGCAGGGCCGCGGCCTCCCGCGCCGTGAAACGCGGCACCCGACGCAGGGCCACGTCGTTCGTGATCTCGATGACGTCCTCGAGGTCGAGGAGATCCCAGTTGATGTCGAACATCTCCTGCGGCTGCTGCCAGTAGCCTGCCTCGCCGGGAAGGCCGATGACGGTCAGCTTCTCGACCATCGCCCGCATCTCCCTCGGGGTCACGCCGAACTCCTCGGCGGCCTCGGCGAGCGAGACCTGCCCGTGCTCGAGCAGATACGGGACGAGCGTGAGGTAGAGACGGACGCGCTCCGCGGCGAGGAGAGGCTTGGGCGCGGCGCTCATGCCGGCACCCCCGTATCGGTGTGGGCCTCGACCACCGCGCGCAGACGGCTGATCACCGCGTCCCTGAGCGGCGCGGGCTCCACCACGCGGACCTCGGGACCGTACGACGCGAGCTCGTCCGCCAGGATGTGCAGATCGACGAAGGGCACGTGGATGCCCTGGGCGGCCGGAGTCGCCCGCCGCCCCAGGCGCAACGCGGCTTCCGTGCCGGGCGTGACCTCCAGCAGCGCCGAATTCTCCGCCGCGACGCGCTCCAGTCCGCTCAAGGCCCGCTCCCCCGCACCCTCGCGCAACGCGGGGTCGAACGTACTCGCGCTGATGACGACATCGCCGACGATGCGGCTCAGCAGGAACGTCCGGTCCTCATCGATGTCGACGTCGACGCCGTACACATGCCAGCGCGCTTCGTAGTCGACGAGGGCCAGCGGCCGGATCCGACGGCGACGAGGCGCATCCTCGCCCGGCTTCAAGTAGTCGAAGGAGACCACCCTGCTGCGCTCGATCGCGTCCTGCAGCGGCGCGAACGCGGGGTCGCGGGCAGTGATCCGCGGCGCGAAGCCGATGATGGGCTCGTCGCCGTCGATGCCCAGGGCCCGGATCTTCCTGACCCCGGACTGTGCGTCTCCGGAGACCGATTCCGCGCTCCAGACGCTGCCGGCGAGGCGGAGCACGGCCAGCTCCGCCGGGGAGAACTCGATGTCCCCCGGCAGATCGTATTCTGCCTGCGGAATGCGATACCGGGCCTCACGGAGGTCGTTCGGATCGGCCGCATCGCCGATGGTCTCGATCGGGACACCGAGCGAACGGAGCTCGTCCTTGTCCCGCTCGAACATCTTCTCGAGAGCGTCCGACCGCGTCCCCGCGTCGGCGCGCTGGCGATAGCCGGAGACGTTGTCGAGGATCTGCTGCTTGGTGAGCCCGATCTCCGTGGCCATCAGCGCCACGACGAGGTTCGTCAGGCGCTCTTCGGCAGGGATCCGGGCGGCCATCAGGGTGCGGCGACCGGGGACACGCCGAGGATGTCGACCACGACGGCCATGGCCGCGGAGCTCTCGGTCTGGGGAAGCACGACGAGGACCTGGGAACCCACCGGCTCACCGACCAGCGCGTCGGCGACCGGCGCGGCGATCTGCCGGATGCCGTCGGTGGCGGACTGCCCCCAGGTGCTCTGCAGGACGGTCTTGTCGTCCCAGCTCACCGCGGTGAAGTGGACGAGCGGCGTCTGCTCCTCCGTCAGCTCGTCGCCGTTTCCACGGATCAGCGTCTGGACGACCTGCTCCTCCGGGGCGGCACTGTCGGGGATGATGATGCCCGGGGTGCCGTCGTCGGCGCGCACGACGGTCGGCATGCCCTGCGCGTCGTTGAACTGCAGAGTGCCCTCCGCCTTCGGGAGGAACGCGTCGACGACGTCGATCACGAACACCGCGATGTCGTCCTCGCCCATGCCGAAGCCGCCGAGGTTCGCCTCTCCGAAGTCCTCCGGGGTCAGACCCGCCACGATGCGCGTCCCGCCGGTCGCGCACTCCAGGACATCGGCGAGGCCCGGGGACTGCGCGGCCCAGGCCCCGATGGTCGAGGCGCGCGTGGTGTCCTCGTCGTACGTGGTCGCGAAGACCTGCTCACCGGTCGCGCCGTCGTAGATGGAGATCTGAGCGACGAGCGGCTGTGCGTCGTCGACGAGTGCACGGCCGTCCCCCGTGACGACGTCCGCGTAGGACGTCTCCGTGAGGCGCACGGGGGCGAAGATCTCGACATCCGGCGTGGAGCCGACCTCGCCGCTGACCGTGACGGCGCTGTCGATGCCGTTGGCGTGTCCGCCGCGATCGCACGAGGCGTCGGCGGACGAGGAGGTCACGCTGCACCCCGTCAGGGCGAGGGCGGCGAGGCTGAGGGAGGCCAGAACGGCGGACGTTTTACGCACGCGCTCCAGTCTATTCCGTCGTGTGCTCGGATTCGCGCGACGCCGCCGCCAACCGCGCGCCCTCGGCTGCCTTCCCGGCCTCACGGGCGCGCTTGCGGAGGTTCTTGTCGGTGATCTCGCGATCGCCCACCGCGCCCGGCGTCCACAGCTCGACGTCGTCGTCGCTGTAGCTGCTCTTCGAGGCGCGACGCTTCACCGACGGAGCCACCGCGCCGGGGGCGAGCCGGCGAGCCGTGAGGAGGAAGCCGGTGTGGGCGACCATACGGTGGTCCGGACGGACGGCCAGTCCCTCGACGTGCCAGCCGCGCACCATCGTCTCGGACGCCTCGGGATCGGTGAAGAGACCGGTACCCCGGATGAACTCCGCGACGCGCGAGAGCTGCGTGGCGGTGGCGATGTAGCAGAGCACGACACCGCCGGGGGTCAAGGCGTCCGCGACCGCGTCGATGCACTCCCACGGCGCGAGCATGTCGAGCACCACCCGGTCGACGGTGCCCGGCTCCACCTCCGCGGGCAGGGCGGCGACGAGATCCCCCACGACGACGTGCCACGAGTCGGGGCGCTCCCCGAAGAAGGTCTCGACGTTGGCCTGGGCGACCTCGGCGAAGTCCTCACGACGCTCGAAGGAGAGCAGACGCCCCGTGGCGCCCACGGCTCTGAGGAGCGAGAGCGACAGGGCACCGGACCCGACACCGGCCTCGACGACGGTGGCGCCGGGGAAGATGTCGGCCTGCATGACGATCTGGGCCGCGTCCTTCGGGTAGACGATGGCGGCGCCACGGGGCATCGACATCGCGAAGTCGCGCAGCAGCGGCCGCAGCGCCAGGTACTCGTGTCCCGAGCTGTTCGCCACGACCGAGCCGTCGGGAAGGCCGATGAGGTCGCGGTGGCGGAGGACGCCGTGATGGGTGTGCAGCTCGCCGTCTTCGCGGAGGGTCACGGTGTGCAGGCGGCCCTTCGGCCCGGTGAGCTGCACGCGATCGCCCTCGCGGAAGGGCCCGCTGGGGCGCGGAGCGGACGTGGTCGTCATCGGGTGGCCTCCGTGATCGCGGCGCGGGAACCGAACAGGTCCACGAGGTCGGCCGCACCCCGGCCGTCGAGGGTGGGCCACAGCTCGTGGGCTCCGAAGCCGTCGAGCGGGACGATGTGGGGCACGCCGAGCGTCAGCGCACCGGATGCGAGGCCCGCGCGGAGACCGGTCGGGGAATCCTCGATGACCACGACCTCGGCGATGTCCACGTCGAGGAGCGCGGCGGCCTGGAGGTAGGGCTCCGGGTGCGGCTTGGGGTTTTCGACGTCGTCGCCGGCGACGACGATGTCGAAGGCCTCGAAGTCGATCAGACCGACGACGTCGAGCGCCATCCGACGCAGCGACATCGTCACCAGACCGGTCGGGATCCCGGCGCTGCGGAGGTCACGGAGAAGCTCCCGGGCGCCGGGGCGGAAAGGCACGCCCTGCGTGCGCAGCGACTCCTGCACGGCACTCGTGAGGTGGGAGACGATCGCCTCCGGCGCCATGTCGACGCCCGCGCCTTGCAGGATGATCGCGCTGTCGATCAGGCCGCTGCCGACCAGCTGCAGAGCGTCCTCATGGGTCCAGGTGCCGCCGAAGGACTCCACCAGTGCGGTCTCGGCCGCCATCCAGTACGGCTCGGTGTCGACGAGTGTTCCATCCATGTCCCAGAGGACCGCGCGGGGCTTGTTGCTCACTGAACCCATGCTAGCCGGGCCCGCCCACATCCCCTCGTCGCGGGCTAGCCTGGGGGGATCGAATCCTCGACCTCGAAGGGAGCACGGCATGGACGTTCTCGGTTCACGCATCATCATCGCCGCCTTCGACGGCTGGAACGACGCCGGCGAGGCCGCGACGGGAGCCGTCGGCGCCCTGCAGGCGGCCGGCGGCTACGACCTCGTGCATTCGGTCGATCCGGAGCTCTACTTCGACTACCAGTACACGCGACCGGCGACGCGGCTCGACGCCGAGGGACGTCGTCAGATGACCTGGCCGGAGGCCGGACTGTGGCGCCCGCGCGACCCGGGTTCCGGGCCGGAGTTCTGGCTCCTCACCGGGGCGGAGCCCGCGCGCACCTGGCAGGCGTTCGCGTCCGAGTTCATCGATGTCGCGCTGCGCGACGACATCACCGGCTTCGTCACCCTCGGCGCCATGCTCTCCGATGTCCCGCACACCCGCCCGATCTCGATCTTCGCGTCGAGCCAGAACGAGCAGGTCCGTGAGGCCCACGCCCTGGAGCGGTCGGTGTACGAAGGCCCCGTCGGCATCCTCACCGTGCTGGAGCACTTCGCCGAGAACGCCGGCATCCCCTCCGTGAGCCTGTGGGCGAGCGTCCCGCACTACGTCGCCTCGGCCGCCCCGTCGCCGAAGGTCACGCTCGCGCTCCTCGACCGTCTCGAGGAGCTGACCGGTGTGGATGTGGACCGCCGGCACCTCCGCACGGAGGCCGCGGCCTGGGAGGCGTCGATCGATGCCGCCGCGTCCGAGGACGAGGACATGGCGGAGTACATCCGGCAGCTGGAGCGCACGCGGGACACGTGGGACTCCCCCGACGCATCCGGGGACGCGATCGCCCAGGCCTTCGAGCGCTATCTGCGGCGCCGCGACGACGGCCGCGGCGACCGCAAGCGCTGAGCCGGGCCCGGCTCAGGCCGAGGCCGGGATGACACCCATCGCGAGCAGCACGAGCAGCACGCCGCCGAGCAGGATCCGGTAGATCACGAACGGCAGGAAGCTGCGCTTCGAGATCCAGTTCATGAAGAACGCGATCACGCCGAGTGCGACGACGAAGGCGACGCCCGTCGCGGCCACCGTGTCGCCGAGCGAGAAGAAGGACGGCTCGCCCCAGCTCTTGAACAGCTGGTAGAAACCGCTGCCGAACACCGCGGGGATCGCCAGCAGGAAGGCGTAGCGGGCGGCGGCGGCGCGCTCGTAGCCGAGGAACAGCCCCATGGTGATCGTGCCGCCGGATCGCGAGACGCCGGGGATGAGGGCCAGCGCCTGCGCGAGACCGAAGGCGATGCCGTGCGGGTAGGTCAGGTCGTCGAGCTTGCGGCGCTTGGCACCGACGTGGTCGGCGATGCCCAGGAGGATGCCGAACACGATGAGCATGATCGCCACGATCCAGAGCGACCGGAAGACGGTCTCGATCTGATCCTGGAACAGGAGTCCGAGCAGCACGATCGGGATGCTGCCGATGATGATGAGCCAGCCCATGCGCGCGTCCGGATCGTTCCGCGGCACCGCGCCGGTGAGGGACCGGAACCACTGCGAGACGATGCGGACGATGTCCCGCCAGAAGAACACGACGACCGCGGCCTCGGTGCCGATCTGCGTGATGGCGGTGAACGCCGCGCCCGGGTCCTCCCCGGACGGCAGGAACGTCCCGACGACACGCAGGTGGGCGCTGGAGGAGATCGGCAGGAACTCGGTGAGGCCCTGGACGATTCCCAGGATCAGTGCTTCGAGCAGGTGCATGGAGAGGCCTTCGTCTTTCGGGACGGCACGGAGCGCGTGGAGACCGCTCAGTACGTGCGCAGCAGATCGGCCAGCACCCGCTGACCGAAGACAAGTGAGTCTACGGGCACCCGCTCGTCGACTCCGTGGAACATCCCGGTGAAGTCGAGATCGGCCGGCAGGCGCAGCGGGGCGAAGCCGTAACCGGTGATGCCGAGAGCGGCCAGCGCCTTGTTGTCGGTCCCGGCTCCCAGGAGGTACGGGATGACCGGCACGCCGGGGTCGTGCCGACCCAGGGCTGCGACCATCGCGTCGACGAGCTCCCCCGCGAACGGCGTCTCCATGCCGATGTCGCGCACCACGGTCTCGATCCGGATGTCGTCGCCCACGATGCGCTGGAGCTCGGCGAGCACGTCGTCCTCGGTCCCGGGGATCACCCGGACGTCGATCAGCGCCTCGGCGCGCTCCGGGATGACGTTGTGCTTGTACCCGGCGGTGAGGGCCGTCGGGTTGGTCGTCGTGCGGAACGTCGACCGCAGGAAGGCCTCTGCCGGACCGGCCGCGGCGGCGAGGGCGTCGGGGTCGTCGGCGCTCCGGCCGCTCAACGCGCTCAGACCCTCGAGCAACGCCTCCGTCGTCGGCGTGAGCCGGACCGGCCACCGCGTGCGGCCGATGGCTGCGACGGCCTCGGCGAGCTTCGTGACGGCGTTGTCCTCGTGCAGGCGGCTGCCGTGTCCTGCCCGGCCGGTGGCGACGAGGCGGATCCAGATCAGGGCCTTCTCCCCCACCTGCAGCAGGTACGCCCGACGGTCGTCGACCGAGATCGAGTAGCCGCCGACCTCGCTGATCGCCGCCGTCGCCCCGGCGAACCACTCCGGCCGGTCCTTCACGACGAGCGCGGAGCCCTCGACCCCGCCGTTCTCCTCGTCGGCGAAGAACGCCAGGACGAGGTCGCGCTCCGGCTGCTCCCCCGCGCGCAGGATGTCGGCCACGGCGGTGAGGATCATCGCGTCCATGTTCTTCATGTCCACGGCGCCGCGGCCCCACAGCATGCCGTCCTGCACGGTGCCGGCGAACGGGTCCACCGTCCAGTCCTCGGCGACCGCGGGCACGACGTCCAGATGGCCGTGCACGACGAGGGCCGGCTTGGTGCCATCACGGCCGGGGACCCGCGCCATGACGTTCGTCCGCCGCGGGATGGGCTCGTAGTACTCGACCTCGAGCCCCAGCTTCTCCAGATAGGCACCGACGTACTCGGCGGCCTCCCGCTCCCCCTTCGCGTTGCCGCCGCCGTAGTTGGAGGTGTCGAAGCGGATGAGGTCGCTCGCGACGCGGGCGACCTCCGGGAGCGAGGATTCGGTCATGGACTCAGGCTATCGAAACCGCGTGCCACGCCCGGGCGTCACGCTCGGTTCGAGACGCCTCCGAGAACGTGCTAATCTCATTCTTCGGTCGGCAACGATCAAATCCAACACCTGCGCGGGTGGCGGAATGGTAGACGCGCTAGCTTGAGGTGCTAGTGCCCGATAGGGCGTGGGGGTTCAAGTCCCCCTCCGCGCACAGAGAGCGAAGGCCCCGGATCCACGGATCCGGGGCCTTCGTCGTTCCTGATGCGTTCACCGCGATCCGGTGCGGTCCCGCACGAGGCGGGACCGCAGGACCGTCACACCGCGCCGACGCCGAAGAGCAGACCCAGCGCGTAGGTCACCGCCGCCGCACCGAAGCCGATGGCGAGCTGCCGCAGGGCGCGACGCAGGGGCGGGCCGCCGGAGAGCACGCCGACCATCGCACCGGTGCTGAGCAGCGCGATGCCGACGAGCACGAGCGCGAGCACGATCGCCGCGGTGCCCTCCATGCCGAAGATCCAGGGCAGGACGGGGATGATCGCGCCGGAGGCGAAGAGGAGGAAGCTGGAGATGGCCGCCGTCCAGTCGCTGCCGACGACCTCGTGCGCGTCCCCGCCCTGGACGGCCACCGGCCCCGTAGCGGCCCGGCGGACGCCCTCCTGGGCGGCCTGGACGATGCGGCGGGCCCTGGCCAGGGATTCGCCCTGGTCCATGCCGCGGGCGCGGTACACGAGCGCGAGCTCGTTCTCGTCGATGTCGAGGTCGGCCGCGGCCGCCGCGGCGTCCTCGTTCGCCTCGGTGGCGGTGAGGAGCTCCCGCTGCGATCGCACCGACACGAACTCCCCCGCGCCCATGGACAGCGCGCCCGCGAGGAGACCAGCGATGCCGCTGAACAGCACGAAGCCCGAGCTCACGCCGGTGGCGCCGATCCCGAGGACCAGGGCCAGGTTGCTGACGAGGCCGTCGTTCGCCCCGAAGACGGCCGCGCGGAAGGAGCCCGACAGGCGCCGACGGCCCCGCGCGGCGAGGCCGCGGACGACCTCGTGGTGGACCTTCTCGTCGGCGCGCATGGCCGGGGTGGCCCAGCGCTCAGCGTCGTACGGGGAGCGGGCCTCGGCGCTCTGGGCGAGAGCGAGGACGAAGATCGAGCCGAAGCGCCCGGCCATCCACCCCAGGAGGCGGGAGCGGACCCCCGCCCGCGGCAGGCGCGTCGGTTCGCCGCCCAGCAGATCGAGCCAGTGCTTCTCGTGCCGGCGCTCGGCCTCGGCGAGCCCGAGCAGGATCGCCCGCTCCTCCCCCGACCGGCGAACGGCGAGTCGCTGATAGACGGCGCCCTCCGCTCGTTCCTCGACGAGATAGCGAGCCCAGCGCCGACGGTCGGCGGCCGTGGAATCGGCTGCGGCAGGGGCGGTCATGGAACCTCCAGGTGTCACCGTGCCCGGCGTCCGGGCAACCGTTCCACGCTATCCGCGGGGTGTCGCGCAGGCCGCGTCCTGGCCAGGATTGCCAGCATTTCGGGGATCCGAAGCGGCGTAGAGACCGCCGTCAGGAGCGGACGCGTTTGCGCAGCACCTCGATGCGCGACTGCAGCTGCGTCACGGTCGCCTGCGCCACCGCCGGGCCGCCGCAGATACGACGGAGCTCGGCGTGGACGGCACCGTGCGGCTGGCCCGACTGCCGCGCGTAGAGGCCCACCAGGCTGTTCAGGAGCTGGCGCTGCTCGCGCAGGGTTCGGTGCAGTGGTGCGGGCAGCGTCGTGGTCTGCGTCGGCTCGGCCTGGGCCTCCCGGACCTCGCGATGCCGGGACTGGCGGGCCTGCCGCTGCATGAGGAGCTCGTGCACGTGCTCGGGTTCGAGCAGGCCGGGGAAGCCGATGAACTCCTCCTCCTCGGGCGTGTTCGGCTCGGCGAGCTGACCGAACTCCTTACCGTCGAACACCATGCGGTCGAAGTGCGCGACGGAGGAGATCGCCTGGTAGCTGAACTCCTGGGTCAGTGCGTCGGAGGCCTCGTCTTCGCGGTTCGCGCTCTCCAGCAGCGAGTCGTCGAGGCCGTCGTCGTCCTTGGACTGCCGGTCGAGCGCGTGGTCGCGCTGCTTCTCCATCTCGTTCGCGAGCTTCATCAGCACGGGCACGTGCGGGAGGAAGACGCTCGCCGCCTCTCCGCGACGACGGGCGCGCACGAAGCGGCCGATCGCCTGGGCGAAGAACAGCGGGGTGGACGACGAGGTCGCGTAGACGCCGACCGCGAGCCGCGGCACGTCGACGCCCTCCGACACCATGCGCACCGCGACCATCCACCGGGCGGTGCCCTCGGAGAACTTCTCGATCCGCTCGGACGCGGTGGCGTCATCGGAGAGCACGATCGTCGGCTGCTCGCGCGTGATGCTGTGCAGGATCTTGGCGTAGGCCCTGGCGACGGTCTGATCCGTGGCCAGCACGAGTCCGCCGGCGTCGGGGATGTGGTGCCGGATTTCGGTCAGGCGGCGGTCGGCGGCCGAGAGCACGGCCGGCATCCAGTCGCCCTCGGGGTCGAGGGCCGTGCGCCAGGCCTGCGACGTGACGTCCTTCGTGTTGTCCTGCCCGAGGTGGGTCTCGAGCTCGTCTCCGGCGCTGGTGCGCCAGCGCATCTTCCCCGCGTACATGTGGAAGAGCACCGGACGGACGACGCCGTCCGCGAGAGCGCGACCGTACCCGTAGGCGTAGTCGGTGCTGGAGACCCGGGCCCCGGTCTCGTCCGGGAGGTACTCCACGAACGGGATCGGCGCCGTGTCGCTGCGGAACGGGGTCCCGGAGAGGAGCAGTCGGCGCTTCGCCGGCCCGTAGGCATCGCGGATCGCGTCGCCCCAGCTCAGGGCGTCACCGCCGTGGTGCACCTCATCGAGGATGACCAGGGTCTTCGCGTCCTCGGTGAGGTGGCGATGCACCGACGACTTCGCGGCGACCTGGGCATACGTCACCACGACCCCGTGATAGTGCCGTGCCGGAGCCCAGTCGCTGTTGCGGAAGCGCGGGTCGAGACGGATGTGCACGCGCGCGGCGGCATCGGCCCACTGCGTCTTCAGGTGCTCCGTGGGGGCCACGACGATGACGCGGTTGACCTCCCCCATGCGCATGAGCTCGACCGCGAGGGTGAGCGCGAACGTGGTCTTGCCGGCGCCCGGTGTGGCGGCCACGAGGAAGTCACGCTGGTCGGCCTGGAAGTACGCGTCCAGGGCCTCCTGCTGCCATGCCCGCAGCTTGTTCGCCGTTCCCCACGGGGCGCGCTGAGGGAAGGACGGAGAGAGCATCGACTCCACGATAATCGCTCCCACCGACACCGGGGCATCCGCCGCGACGCCGCGCGCGTCCCCCCTCCCGAGCAGCGGCACGGGTAGGCTCGGTCACTGCGCAGCGGTCACCATCGTGCGCGTACGCGTTCGTGAAGGAGAGCCGGATGAGCGATCAGGAATCGACCAGGACCCCGTACGTCGCGAACGAGACCCCGCACCCCTGGCGCCGGTTCGTCGCGATCGGCGACTCGTTCACCGAGGGCATCGGCGACCCGGACCCGGCGGCCCCCGGGGGCCACCGCGGCTGGGCCGATCGTGTCGCCGAGGTGCTCGCCCAGCAGGTCGACGACTTCGCCTACGCCAACCTCGCCGTCCGAGGGAAGCTCATCGCGCAGATCGTCGCCGACCAGGTGGAGCCCGCCGTCGCGCTGCGCCCCGACCTCATCTCGATCTGCGCCGGCGGCAACGACGTCATCCGGCCCGGCACCGACCCGGACGCCATCGCCGCCCAGCTCGAGGACGCGGTGGCGCGCCTGTCGTCCACCGGGGCCGCGGTGATCCTCTTCACCGGCATCGACACGGGGTTCACGCCGGTCTTCCGTCCCTTCCGCGGCAAGGTCGCGATCTACAACGAGAACGTCCGCGCGATCGCGGAGCGGCACGACTGCATCGTCGCGGACCAGTGGGCGCTGAAGGTCGTGCAGGACGCCCGCTTCTTCGACGACGACCGCCTCCACTACAACGCGCTGGGCCACCACGAGGTCGCGCGGATGGTGCTCCGCGCCCTCAACGTGCCGAACGACCTCGAGGCCATGCAGCCCGAGCCCCTGCCCCTGCGCACGTGGCGCGCAGCCCGCGGCGAGGATCTCGGCTGGGCGAGGGAGCACCTCGTGCCCTGGGTGCTCCGTCGTCTCCGTCACCAGTCCTCCGGTGACCACATCGCGGCGAAGCGTCCCGAGCCCTCCCCCGTCATCTTCCCCGGCAAGGAGTGACGCGCGCCCTCACTCCGCGGGAGCGAGGGCCCACAGTGCCACGGCGGCGGCCGAGGCGACGTTGAGCGAATCCACGCCGCCGGCCATCGGGATCGTCACCACCGTGTCCGCGCTGTCGAGGGCGGTCCGCGTGAGACCGTCTCCCTCCGCGCCGAAGAGCAGCGCCACCTTCTCCGGCCGCCGTGCCGCGTACAGCCGGAGGTCCACGGCCGCGTCGCTGAGCGCGAGGGCGGCGATGTCGAAGCCGTCCCCATGGAGAACGCCCACGGCCGCCTCCCAGTCGTCGATCCGGGTCCACGGCACCTGGAACACCGTGCCCATGCTCACCCGGACGCTGCGACGGTAGAGCGGATCGGCGCAGCGCGGCGACACCAGCACCGCATCCGCCCCCAACCCGGCGGCGGCACGGAAGGCCGCACCGACGTTGGTGTGATCGCCGAGGTCCTCCAGGACCAGCACCAGCCGTGCGTCGCGCACCACGTCCGCGATCGGCGCCAGGGCCGGGCGGTGCATCGCGGCGAGGGCCCCTCGGTGCACCTGGTAGCCGGTGACCTTTTCCGCGACCTCGTCCGGGACCACGAGCACCGGGACGGCGCGCTCGCCCAGAACGCGCCGCAGCTCCTCGACACGCCGGGTCGAGACCAGCACCGACCGGGCTTCGTGTCCGGCGGCCAGCGCGCGCTCGATCACCTTCGCGGTCTCCGCGATGTAGAGCCCCTCCGCGGGCTCTCGGACGGCCCGGAGCGCGCTGTCGGTGAGGCCGCGGTAGTCGTCCAGCCGCGGGTCGTCGATCTCGGTCACATGCTGGAGGTCCACCGCTCCACTCTGCCATCCCGGCTCTCGTTCTCCCCACGCCCCGTAGACTCGATCGAGGAGGTCCTGTGAGCGTGACGAACACCGCTGAGCCGTCGGCCGAGCTCTCCCACGCCGCCACCCTGCTGCGCGGCAAGCGGATCGCCCTCCTCACCGGAGCCGGCATCTCGACCGACTCGGGCATCCCCGCCTACCGCGGCGAGGGGGCGCGCACGCGCAGCAACCCCATGACGATCCAGACCTACCTCGGCGACGAGGCCGCGCGACGTCGCTACTGGGTCGGCGGGCACCTCGGCTGGCGGGCGTTCGCGCAGGCGGCGCCCAATCCCGGCCACCGCGCCCTGGCGGAGATGGAGTCCCGAGGCGTGGTCTCGGGCGTCATCACCCAGAACGTCGACGGCCTGCACCTCCGCGCGGGCAGCTCGCACGTCATCGAGGTGCACGGGACCATGCGCCGCGTGCTCTGCCTGCACTGCGGCCAGGTGTTCGACCGTCGCGACATCGCCGTGCAGATCGAGGAGCGCAATCCCTGGATCACCGTCCCGGAGAACGTGGCGCTGGCCCCGGACGGCGACGTCCTCCCGGAGAGCACCGAGGGCTTCCTCGTCCCGACCTGCACGGTCTGCGACGGCATGCTCAAGCCCGACGTGGTGTTCTTCGGAGAGTACGTGCCGCAGGACCGCTTCCGCGCCGCGGAATCGTTGCTGCGCTCCAGCGAGGCGCTCATCGTGGCCGGATCCTCTCTCGTCGTGAACTCCGGCGTGCGCCTCGTGAACCGTGCGCGTCGACGCGGCATCCCTCTGATCATCGTCAATCGCGAGCCGACCCGCGCGGACGCCTGGGCCGATGTCACCATCGCCGCCGGCACCAGCGACGTGCTCCCCGCCCTGCAGGAGATGCTCTCGTGACCTATCTCACCCTCATCCGCCACGGTCAGACCGACTGGAACCTCGCCCGCCGTATCCAGGGGTCCACCGACATTCCGCTGAACGAGACGGGCCGCGAGGACGCGCGGTGGGCAGCCGAGAAGCTCGCGGGCACGACGCACCATGCCGTCTACACGAGCCCCCTCGTGCGGGCGAGCGAGACCGCCGGGATCATCGCGGAGCGCCTGGGTCTGGAGATCGCCGGCGTGGTCCCCGACATCCGGGAGCGGGAGTTCGGCGACGGGGAGGGCATGCTCGTCCCCGACTACATCTCCACCTACGGCGACTGGCACGCGGAGGTGCCGGGAGCGGAATCGCTGCACGAGGTCGGCGTCCGCGCCATCGCCGCGCTGCACCGCATCGCGCGGGACGCCCGGCGGAGGTCGGCGCCGCAGGCGGAGTCGGTGCTCGTCGTGACCCACGGCGGCGTCATCCGCGCCGTCATCGACCACGTCTCCGGCGGCACGCTCCCCCGGGACGGCGAAGTGCTGCGCAACGGCTCCGCGCACCGGTTCGTCGCGGCGCCCGGCTACCTCCGGCTGCTCGAGGAGACGCCCGTCCTCTGACCGGACCTCAGCGGGCGCGGGAGACCACGGCGCGCGCGTGCCGCAGCACGGGCTCGTCCACCATCCGTCCCCGGAAGCGGAACACACCGCGCTCCTGCGCCGCAGCCGCGAGCACCTCGCGGGCCCACGCCACGGTCTCGGCGTCCGGCGCATACGCCGTCCGGATCACCGAGACCTGACTCGGATGGATGCACGCCGTCGCGCGGAACCCGGAGGCCGCCGCGTCCTTCGCCTCCCGGTCCAGCCCCGCGATGTCGCCGATGTCGACGTGCACGGCGTCGATCGCCGCCTTCCCGTGCGCACCGGCTTCCAGCAGCACCCGGGAACGGGCGTAGCGGGCGATGTCCCTGTAGCCGCCCTCGTCATTCCGGGATGACGTGCCGCCGAGCGAGGCCACCAGATCCTCCGCGCCCCACATCAGTCCGGCGACCGCCGGATGCGCGGCGATGTCGGGAGCCGCATGGATCCCGCGCGCCGTCTCGCACAGCGCCAGCAGGGTGAAGCCCGCGCCGAAGGCGTCCAGGCTCTCCGCGCTCTCCGTCTTCGCGACCATCACGGTCCGGAACGGTGACCGTGCCAGGGCCTCGAGGTCGTCCGCGAACGCCGCGGAGTCCGGGGCGTTCACGCGCACGATGACGCGCGCGGGGTCGAGGTCAGCGGCGACGACGTTCTCGCGGGCCTCGCTCTTCGCCTCCGGCAGCACGGCGTCCTCCAGATCGAGGATCACGGCATCCGCCCGTTCCTGGGCCTTCGCGAAGCGCTCCGGGCGGTCGGCCGGGCAGAACAGCAGAGCAGGGCCGAGGTCGAAGCTCATGCGGCGTCCTCCTCCGGCCGGCAGCGCACCAGCACCGTCCGGACGGCGGTCGCGACCACGGTGCCGTCCTGATTGCGTCCGGTGTGCGCGATCTGCACGACGCCCTGACCGGGGCGGGACGACGAGAGCCGCTTGTCGACGACGACGCTCTCGGTCGTGAGCGTGTCCCCGGCGAACAGCGGATGCGGGAAGGCGATGTCGCCGAGGCCGAGCTGCGCCACCAGCGTCCCCTGTGTCAGCTGGGCGACGGAGGAGCCCACCATCGTCGACAGCGTCCACATGGAGTTCATGAGGCGCGCGTGGAAGGGCTCCTGGGCATCGGCGAACGCGGCGTCCAGGTGCAGCGCCTGGGTGTTCATCGTCAGCGTCGTGAAGAGGACGTTGTCCGCTTCCGTAGCCGTGCGGCCGGGGCGGTGCACATACCGGACGTCGGTCTCGAACTCCTCGTAGTACAGGCCGCGCTGCACGATCTCGCGCATGGTCATGCCTCCACGCTACCGGGCGAGCCCGAGCGCCCTGGCGATCACGAGGAGCTGGACCTCCGTGGTCCCCTCGCCGATCTCGAGGATCTTGGAGTCACGGTAGTGGCGCGCCACCGGGAACTCGTTCATGAACCCGTTGCCGCCGAAGATCTGCGTCGCGTCACGGGCGTTGTCCATCGCCGCCTCGCCCGCGACGAGCTTGGCGATCGCCGCCTGCTCGGCGAACGCCTCTCCCGCGTCGCGGAGGCGCGCGGCATGGTGCCACGCGAGCCGCGCGGTGTGCACGCGCGCCCGCATCCGCGCCAGCGTGAACTGGGCGTTCTGCCGCGTGCTGAGGGCGCTGCCGAAGATGGTGCGGCTCTTGGCGTACTCGACCGCCGCCTCCAGGCATCCCTCCGCCGCGCCGGTCGACAGAGCGGCGATCGCGATGCGGCCCTCGTCAAGGATGCTGAGGAAGTTGCGGAACCCGCTCCCCCGTTCGCCGAGGAGGTTGCCCGCCGGCACCCGCGCTCCGTCGAACGTCAGCGGGTGGGTGTCCGACGCGTTCCACCCCACCTTGTCGTAAGGCGGTTCGACCGTGAATCCCGGGGTTCCGTTCGGGACGATGATCGTCGAGATCTCCTTGCGTCCCTCGTTCTGGCCGGTGACCGCGGTGACCGTCACGAACCGGGTGATCGGAGTGCCCGAGTTGGTGATGAACTGCTTGGAGCCGTCGATCACCCACTCGTCACCGTCGAGCCGCGCCGTCGTCCGCGTCGCCCCCGCATCGCTTCCCGCCTCGGGTTCCGTGAGCCCGAACCCGGCCAGGGCGCGACCGGCCAGGAGATCCGGCAGCAGCTCGCGCTTCTGCTCCTCGGTGCCGAAGCGGAAGACGGGCATGGCCCCGAGGCTCACCCCCGCCTCCAGTGTGATCGCGATCGACTGGTCGACGCGCCCCAGGGCTTCGATCGCGAGGCCCAGCGCCATGTAGTCGCCGCCCTGCCCGCCGTACTCCTCGGGGAAAGGCAGTCCGAAGAGGCCGAGCTCTCCCATCTGCCGCACGACGTCCATGGAGAGCGTGTGCGTGCGATCCGCCTCGTACGCCTGCGGCGCGACGACCGTGTCGGCGAACTCGCGTACCATCGCGGCGAGCTCGCGCTCCTCCTCGGTGAGATCGTGCATCATCGGTCCTCCTCCGTCATCGTCACGCGGGCGACCGGTTGGTCGCGCCGCACCTGGTCGCCGACCGCGACCAGCAGCCGCACCACGCCGTCGTGCGGCGCGAGCACGGGGTGCTCCATCTTCATCGCCTCGATCGCGACGAGAGGCGCTCCCGCCCGGACCGCCGCCCCGTCCTCGACGTGAACGGCCACGACGCCGCCGGGCATGGGCGCACGAGCCTCGGGTTCCGTGGCCCTGGCCTCGCGTTCCGCGGCGGCGAGGCGCCTGCGCATCCGGCCGCGGCGGTCCAGGGGACGCAGTCGGAGCGTCCGTCCTTCCTCGCTGAGCCATACGGCGCCTTCGGCGTCGCGGGCCGCGTGCACCCGGTCGGAGCGCATCAGGGGCGGCGTCGCGCGCACGATCTCGTCGTCGTCGGTGAGCAGGGCGACGGGTTCGGGGGCGTGCGGCGCGGCTCCGAGACGCCATCCCGGGAGGCTCTGCCACAGCGGGCCGGCTCCCGCGCGCGCGGTGACCGCCTCAGGGCCGCTCTGCACCACGCCGGCGGCCGCCGCGAGCTGCGCCGCCGACGGGGGCGTCGGTGCGAGCGGGAGCAGGGTCTCGATGAGGCCGGTGTCGAGGTCGCCCTCGCGCACCCGGCGGTCCTGGAGGAGCCGGCGCAGGAACGCGATGTTGGTCTCCACGCCGAGCACCACGGTGCGCGCGAGAGCGTCGTCCAGGCGCTGCAGCGCCGCCTGCCTGTCTTCCGCCCACGCGATGACCTTCGCGATCATCGGGTCGTAGAACCCGCTCACCACGCTCCCGGACTCGACGGCCGCATCCACCCGGACGCCCGGAGGCGCCTCGAAGAGCAGCACGGTCCCCGTCGAGGGCAGGAACCCGCGTTCCGGGGACTCGGCGTACACCCGCGCCTCCACGGCATGGCCGGTCGTCCGTGGCTCGACGTCGAGCGGCTGTCCATCGGCCATGCGGAGCTGCAGCGCGACGAGGTCGAGTCCGGTGACCTCCTCGGTCACCGGATGCTCCACCTGCAGCCGGGTGTTCATCTCGATGAAGAAGGCATCCTCAGGGGCGTCCGCGTCGACGAGGAACTCCACGGTGCCGGCTCCGACGTAGGCGACGCTCTCCGCGGCGCGCACGGCCGCCGCGAGCAGCCGGTCGCGGGTCGCGGGCGGGATCCCGGCGGACGGCGCCTCCTCGATCACCTTCTGGTGACGACGCTGGAGCGTGCACTCGCGCTCACCGAGCGCCACGACGGTGCCGTGCGCATCGCCGAACACCTGCACCTCGATGTGACGCGGTCGGCGGATGAGACGCTCCAGGATGAGCGCGTCGTCGCCGAAGGCGGATGCCGCGACGCGTCGAGCGGATCCGAGGGCGCCGGGAAGACCGGCGCTGTCGGCGACGACCTCCATGCCCTTCCCGCCCCCGCCTGCGCTCGGCTTCACGAGGAGGGGGAATCCGACCGCCTCCGCCTCCTCACGGATCTCCGCGTCGGACAGCCCGCGCGCGTCGAAGCCCGGCACCACGGGCACGCCGCTGCGGCTCACGTGCTCACGGGCTCGCGCCTTGTCGCCCATGATCTGCAGGGCCTCAACGGTGGGGCCGATGAAGACGATGCCGCTCTCCGCGCACGCCTGTGCGAGCCCGACGCTCTCGGAGAGGAATCCGTACCCGGGGTGGACGGCCTCCGCCCCCGAGGCGCGAGCCGCCGTGATGACGGCGTCGATGTCGAGGTAGGACTCCCCCGCCGGCGCCGGACCGATCCGCACGGCGGCATCCGCCTCGCGGACGTGCGGGGCGTCCGCGTCCGCGTCGCTGTAGACCGCGATGCTGCGGATTCCGAGGTCGCGGAGGGTCCGGATGATCCGGCGCGCGATCTCCCCGCGGTTCGCGACGAGGACCGAGGAGAACGAGAGGGAAGGCGAGTGCGACATGGGGCTCACATCCGGAAGACGCCGAAGCGCGGCTCGGGCAGGGGGCTGCGGGCGACGACGTCGAGAGCGAGGCCCAGGAGGTCGCGGGTCTGCTCCGGGTCGACGATGCCGTCGTCCCACAGCCGCGCGGTCGCGTAGTACGGCTCCCCCTGCTCCTCGTACTGCGCTCGGATCGGCTCCTCGAACGCCGCCCGCTCCTCCGCGGTCCAGGACTCGCCGCGCGCGGAGAGCTGGTCGTCCTTCACGGTGGCGAGCACGGAGGCGGCCTGTGCTCCGCCCATGACCGAGATCCGACTCGCGGGCCAGGTCCAGAGGAACCGCGGAGAGTAGGCACGTCCGCACATCGAGTAGTTGCCCGCTCCGAAGGAGCCGCCGAT
This sequence comes from Microbacterium sp. NPDC091676, assembly GCF_044756645.1. Classification (NCBI taxonomy): domain Bacteria; kingdom Bacillati; phylum Actinomycetota; class Actinomycetes; order Micrococcales; family Microbacteriaceae; genus Microbacterium; species Microbacterium sp. NPDC091676. Next base: position 572,786 of record NZ_JBIVTI010000001.1, read on the forward strand.
GATGACCGTCAGCTTCGGGACGCGGGTGGTCGCGACGGCCGTGACCATCTTCGCCCCGTCCTTCGCGATGCCACCGGCTTCCGCGTCGGACCCGACCATGAAGCCGGTGATGTTCTGCAGGAAGAGCAGCGGGATGCCGCGCTGATCGCAGAGTTCGATGAAATGCGCACCCTTGAGCGCCGACTCGCTGAACAGCACGCCGTTGTTCGCGACGATGCCGACGGGGTGGCCGTGCAGCCGCGCGAAACCCGTCACCAGTGTGGTGCCGTACTCGGCCTTGAACTCATGGAACGTGTCGCCGTCGACGAGGCGTGCGATCACCTCACGCACGTCGTACGCGGCGTTGACGTCCACGGGGACCACGTCGTACAGGGAGCCGATGTCCGCCGGGGCGCGGCTCTCCCCGACGTCCCAGGCCGGGGCGAGCGGCGGCGGCAGCGTCGCGACGATGTCGCGGAGGATCTCCAGGGCGTGCTCGTCGTCGTCGGCCAGGTGATCCACGACCCCGCTGCGACGGGCGTGCAGCTCCCCGCCACCGAGCTCCTCCGCCGTGACCACCTCGCCGATCGCCGCCTTCACCAGCGGCGGCCCGCCCAAGAAGATCGTGCCCTGTCCACGGACGATGACGGTCTCGTCGCTCATCGCCGGCACGTAGGCTCCCCCGGCCGTGCATGAGCCGAGGACCGCCGCGAGCTGCGGGATGCCCTGCGCGGACAGGCGGGCCTGGTTGAAGAAGATCCGTCCGAAGTGCTCCCGATCCGGGAACACCTCATCCTGGCGAGGAAGGAAGGCGCCACCCGAGTCGACGAGGTAGAGGCAGGGCAGGCGGTTCTCGAGGGCGATCTCCTGCGCCCGCAGATGCTTCTTCACGGTGAGCGGGTAGTAGGTCCCGCCCTTCACGGTGGCGTCGTTGCAGACCACCATCACGTGCCGGCCGTGGACCAGGCCGATGCCGGCGATGACACCGGCCCCGGGTGCCTCGCCGCCGTACAGGCCGTCGGCCGCGAGCGGCGCGACCTCGAGGAACGGACTGTCCTCGTCGAGGAGGCGCGCCACCCGGTCGCGCGGCAGCAGCTTGCCGCGGGCCACGTGGCGCTCACGGGAGGCGGACGGCCCGCCCTGCGCTGCCGCGGCGAGACGATCGCGGAGTTGCTGGGCGAGCGCTTCCTGGGTTGCCGGCATCGTGACGTCCTCCTCGACCCACGTCGCGCCGGGCGGGAACCTGGCGCGCTGCATGCATTCTCGGTTAGTGTTCACTAACCCGTTGATTCAGGTTAGCGAGGATTAACTGAGATGACAAGCCCCGCCACCGCCCGCGACCGCGCCAAGGCGGAACGCTCCGACGCGCTTCTACACGCCGCGGCACGGCTCTTCGCCGCGCGCGGGTACAGCGGCGTGAGCCTGGAGGACATCGGCGCCGCCGTCGGCGTGTCCGGCCCCGCGGTGTACCGCCACTTCGCCGGGAAGCAGGCCCTTCTCGGCGCGGTCCTGGTCAAGGTCAGTCAGGATCTCGTCGCGGGCGGACGACGCGTGTCCGAGGAGACGACGGCAGCCGACGAGCGGATGCGCGGACTCATCCGCTTCCATGTCGAGTTCGCGCTGGGCAACGCCGAGGTGATCCAGGTGCAGGACCGCGACCTCGCCTTCCTCGACGACGACGACCGCGCCGAGGTCCGCCGGCTGCAGCGCGCCTACATCGAGCTCTGGATGGATGCGCTCGCCGCCCTCGATCGTCCGGAGCCCCTCGACCGCGACGAGCTGCGGCTGCGCGTGCAGGCGTGCTTCGGTCTCATCAACTCGACCCCGCACAGCACCCGCGCCGCGACGAGACGGCACACGGCCACCGCGACCGTGCTGGTCGCGATGGCCGAGGCCGCGCTGCGCGCCGCTAGCTGAGCAGCATCGCCCGCCCCGGATCCTCGAGGATGTCCGCCACGTCCTTGAGGAACGTCGCGCCCTCAGCCCCGTCCACGAGGCGGTGGTCGAAGGACAGGCTCAGCGTCATGAGCTGACGCAGCGCGATCTCCCCGCGGTACTCCCACGGCTGCCGACGCACGGCACCGACCGCGAGGATGCCGGACTGCCCCGGCGGGAGGATCGGTGTGCCGGCGTCCACCCCGAACACCCCGATGTTCGACAGTGAGAACGTACCTCCGGCGAGTTCGGCCGGCGAGGTCTTCCCCGCACGCGCGGTCTCCGCGAGCGCACGGATCGCTGCGGACAGCTCCACCAGATTCATCCGCTCCGCATCCCGGATCATCGGCACGATGAGACCACGGTCGGTCGCGGCGGCGATGCCCAGGTCGACGAAGCCGTACTCGACGATCTCTCCGGACTCCTCATCCCACCGCGCGTTCAGGCCCGGAGCACGGCGCATGGCGAGGCAGACCGCCTTCGCGACGACGGCGAGCGGACCGATCCGGTGCTCCGCGAGCACTCGGTCCTCGCGGAGGCGTGCCAGCATCTCCATGGTCGCGGTCACATCGACCGTGTGGAACACCGTGACGTGCGGGGCGGTGAAGGCGCTCTGCACCATCGCCGCCGCCGTGTGCTTGCGGACCCCGCGGATCGGGATGCGCGTCTCCCGCGGCCTCCCCTCCGCGCGCGGAAGGGTTCCGGATGCCGCGGTGGTCTCGCGCTCAGGCGTGCCCGCGGGCCGTGATGGCTTCGCTCCGACGCGCTCGGCGTAGGCGTCCACATCCGCTCTCGTGATCACACGGTCTCCGACGGCGGCGGCGACGAGGACGAGGTCGACGCCCCGTCGTTTGGCGTAGGCGCGCACCGGAGGGGTGGACCGTGGTCGCTCCAGAACGGGCTCGACCGCGACCGATGGCGTCGCATCGTGCGGCGCCGCCTCGAGAACGGCCGTGTCGGCCACCGAAGCCCCGTCGGAAGCAGCGCCTCGGCGTCGCGCCCGACGCGCGGGGCGCCCGCTCGAGGTCGGGGCGGCGCCGTAGCCCACGAGATTGGGCTGCGCCTTCTCCGCGGGGGCCTCTTGCCCGCCACCGGACGGCGGCAGGGGCGGATCCTCCCCCTCGATGTCGAAGGCGATCAGCGGAGCTCCCACGGCGACGGTCTGCCCGGCGTCCGCGTGCAGGGTCGTGACCGTGCCTTCATAGGGCGACGGCAGCTCGACGACCGCCTTGGCGGTCTCGACCTCCGCGAGGGTCTGGTTCAGCGCGACGCTGTCGCCGGGCGCGACGAGCCAGTGCACGACCTCGGCCTCGGTGAGACCTTCGCCGAGGTCCGGAAGGCGGAATTCGGCGATCATGCGTCTGCTCCCGTCAGGCTGTGCGGGCGATCCATCACGCGGTCGACCGCATCGAGGATCCGGTCGAGGTCGGGCAGATGGTACTTCTCGAGCTTGGCCGGCGGGTACGGCACGTCGTGGCCGGTGACCCGTAGCGGGGCGGACTCCAGGTACTCGAAGCAGCGTTCGGTCACGCTCGCGATGACCTCCGCGGCGAGCCCGGCTTCCCGGGAGGCCTCATGCGCCACGACCACACGCCCGGTCTTCCGCACCGAGGCGGCGACGGAGTCGTAGTCCACCGGCGAGAGGGAACGCAGGTCGATGACCTCCAGGGCGACGCCCTCGTCTTCAGCGGCCTCCGCCGCCTGCAGGGCGGTGCTCACCATGGCCCCGTAGGTGAGGATCGTGACGTCCGTCCCGGAGCGCACGACCCGCGCGAGTCCCATCGGCGGCGCGTCCGCGAGCGGGGCTTCGAGGTCGACCTCGCCCTTGTGGTGATAGAGCCGCTTGGGCTCGAAGAACACGACAGGGTCGTCCGACGCGATCGCCTGCCGGAGGCTCCGATAGGCGTCCTCCGGGTTCGAGACGGCGACGACCCGCAGGCCGGCGGTGTGCGCGAAGTACGCCTCCGGAGACTCGGAGTGATGCTCCGCGGCACCGATGCCACCGGCCCAGGGGATCCGGATGGTGATCGGCATCTTCACGCGCCCCTGGGTGCGGTAGTGGAGCTTCGCGACCTGGGAGACGATCTGGTCGAAGGCCGGGTAGACGAAGCCGTCGAACTGGATCTCGACGACCGGGCGGTAGCCGCGGAAGGCGAGGCCGACGGCCGTGCCGACGATCCCCGACTCCGCGAGGGGCGTGTCGATGACTCTGGCCGCCCCGAACTCGTCGAGGAGGCCGTCCGTGATCCGGAAGACGCCGCCGAGCTTCCCGATGTCCTCCCCCAGGAGCACGACCTTCTCGTCTTCGCGCATCGCCTGGCGGAGACCGGCGCCGAGCGCCTTGCCGAGAGTGAGTTCCGTCATGGTCACGCCTCGCCCTCGAACGACGCGAGATAGGCGGCGTACTCGTCGCGCTGCCGCTCCAGCCCCGTGTGCGGCTCGGCGTAGACGCCGTCGAAGACCGCCAGGGGCGGACGGGTGACCATGCCCAGGCAGGTCGCCCGCATCTCCTTGGCGACGGCGTCCGCAGCCGCCTGCGTCTCGGCGACGTGCTCCGCGGTGAGGTCACCGGTGGCGCGGAGGTACGCCTCGAGGCGCGCGATGGGGTCGCGACGCCGCCACGACTCCAACTCGGCCTCGTCCCGGTACCGGGTGGGGTCGTCCGCGGTGGTGTGCGGACCCATCCGGTACGTCACCGCCTCGATGTACGCCGGACCCTTTCCGGAACGCGCGTGCTCCAGCGCCCAGCGCATCGCAGCCAGGCAGGCGAGGACGTCGTTCCCGTCCACGCGCAGGCTCGGGATCCCGAATCCGGGGGCACGCCCCGCGATCGGATACTGCGACTGCACCGTGACCGGCTCGGAGATGGCCCAGTGGTTGTTCTGACAGACGAACACGACCGGCGCCTGGTAGGACGCGGCGAAGATCATGGCCTCGTTGACGTCGCCCTGACTGGTCGCCCCGTCCCCGAAGTAGGTCACGGCGACCTCCGGCGCGTTCTCGTGCCGGATGCCGAGGGCGTAGCCGACCGCGTGCAGGGTCTGGGCGCCGATGATGATCTGCAGCGGAGCGACCCGCAGGGCTGCGGGATCGTAGGCTGCCCCCTCCTCGCCGCGCCACATGCGCACATAGTCGCCGGGCTCGGCGCCCCGGGCGTAGATCACGCCGGTCTCGCGGTAGCTCGGGAAGACGTAGTCCTGCGGGTCGAGGGCCCGGGCGGTGCCGATCTGCGTGGCCTCCTGGCCCTGGCAGGGCGCCCAGAGCCCGAGCTGGCCCTGGCGCTGCAGCGCGACGCCCTCGGCGTCGATGCGGCGGAGGATGACCATGTCGCGATGGAGGGCGCGCAGCTGCGCGGCGTCGACACCGGCGACGAACGGGTCGAGGCGGCCGTTCGAGACACGCGTCCCGTCCGGGGTGAGGATCCGCTCCGAGAGCTCCAGATCCTGGGCGGTGTCCGCGATGGGGGTGGTCTGCGGCGACATCATCGTCCTCCTCGTCCCTGGCGGCCCTCGTGGGGCGACGCGCAATGGAGCCGGCGTCATCACCGGCATGGTCTGAGGGTACGTCTGGTCAACACCTCGCTCAAGCAACTCCATACCGATTGAGCATGTTGCTCATTTTTCTCGGGTGCCGTGCTGCTAGGGTTTGGCACTATGCCTGGACTGGACCGGATCGACCTGGAGCTTCTCGCCGCCCTCGCCGACGACCCGCGCGTGACGATCGTCGCTCTCGCCGAGCGCATGAGCCTGTCGCGCAACACCATCCAGGCGCGGATGGCCCGGCTGGAGCAGAGCGGCGTCTTCCTCTCCTACGAGCGCGCCTTCTCCCCCGATGTCCTGGGGTTCCCGCTGCAGGCGTTCGTCAGCATCGGCGTCCGCCAGACCGAGCTCCCCCGCATCATCAACGAGCTGGCGCGCATCCCGGAGGTCGTCCAGGCGCACGGCCTGAGCGGATCCATCGACCTGCTGGCGCGCGTGGCGTGCCGCGACGCCCGTCATCTGTTCGACACGGACGCCCGGATCCTCTCCATCGAGGGTGTGGAGCGGACCGAGACCTCGCTCGCCATGGGTGAGGTGATCCCGTTCCGGGTGGCCGGGCTCATCGGCCTCGCGCGACGGGAATCCTGAGGAACCGACGGATCGCCCCGGCCGCTTCCGCCGGGGTCTCGTAGTGGATCAGGTGGCCCACCTGGGCGATCTCGACGAGAGACGCGTCAGGGAAGAGCGTCACCAGCTTCCGCTCCGCCTCGATCGGGGTGATGTCGTCCCGCTGGGCGGCGATGAGGAGTGTGGGCACGTCGATCGCGGAGGCGAACTCCCTGACGTCGTGCGAGACGCTCGCGACGAAGGCGTCGTGCAGCACGTCACGATCGGAGAATCGCGAGAAGTAGGTGTCGTGCTGGTCGTGGATGAAGCGGCGCAGCTCCGGATCCCGCGTCTTCGCCATGGTCATGCTCATCACGCGGACGATCACCCGGTTCCGCAGCAGCGCGGTCCCGATCCGCGGCGGAAGCTGGGCGCCGAGCGCGTAGTAGAGCACCGCCAGCCGGGTCATGATGCCCTTCGGCCCCTCGAGCGCCGGTGCGCCGATGGGGTTCACGAGGATCAGCCGCGGCGTCTCCAGTCCTCCGGCGACGGCGGCCGCGCTCACGATGGAGCCGAAGGAATGGCCGAGGATGACGGCACCCGGCGCGGTGGCCGCGGCGAAGTCGGTCAACCACCCCGCGTACTCCTGCAGGTCGTGGCGCCGACCGGGCAGCGGCGCGGACTCCCCGAATCCGGGCAGATCGGGCGCGAGCACGCGGAGCTCCGGAAGGAAGGCGAGGACCGACTCGAGTCCGTGATGCTCACCCCGGAAGCCGTGAACCGCGATGACGGTCGTCTCGGCGTCGTCCGGACCGTAGACCCAGTACGCCGTCGTTCCGCCGCGCACCTCCACCTCCTGGCGCTGCACCGGAATCCGGCTCAATCGCTCCGCATAGGGGGAAGGCACGCTCATGGTCCGAGTCTACGAGGCCTCGGCGCTCCCGCTTGCTCGGCGGATACCCCCGGGGCGTCCCCACCGTCTTGTCAGCGGCGTGGGTTACTGTCCAAGAAGCCCCGGCCGCCCGGACGAGGCGCAGCAAGGAGTGTCGGTGCAGTTCACATCCACGGACATCGAGCAGGTGGAGTCCACCTGGCAGCAGTTCGTGCCCTCGGCGACCCTCCAGGATGTGGACCCCCGCCGGTTCCGCTTCGACTGGCGTTCGGTGGAGGCGGCGTCCATGTCGCTCGTCCGCTATCAGCTCGCGGCCCAGGTGCACTCCCGCGCCGAGCCGGAGGATCAGTTGCTGGTGTGTCGCGTCGATGCCGCCGATGCCCGGATCTGGTCGGGCCGGCAAGGACTCGACGCCGGTCAGCCGTGGCTCACGGACGGCGTCCGGGTCGAGGCGAAGTGGAACCAGGTCGCCCGCGTCCGTGCTCTCGTGTTCGATCGCGCGGCGGCGCGCGACTCGGTCAGGCAGATCACCGGTGACGACCGCCTCGAGCTCCGCGCCACCGGGCTCGCTCCGCACACTCGCGAGGACGGGGCGCGGTGGGAGCGGATGTTCTCCTACATCGACGGCTCGTTCGGAGCGGACGGGACCGATCCGCTCATCGCCGCCGAGCTCGAACGCCATGCGCTCCTGCTGACGATGTCGGCGTTCCCCACCACCTTCAGCGAGTCGCTGCACCGTCCGGCTCAACGCTCCGCGGCGCCGGCCTCGGTGCGCCGCGCCCTCGCGTTCATCGAGGACAACGCACACCTGCCCATCACGGTGGACGACGTCGCGGCGGCGGCCTACATGTCCACCCGCGGCCTGCAGTATGCCTTCCGCCGCGCGCTCGACATGACCCCGAACGAGGCTCTGCGGCGCGCCCGGCTCGACGGCGCGCATCGGGATCTGCGACACGGCAAGGGCACCTCGGTGTCCGCGATCGCGCGCCGGTGGGGGTTCAGCAACGTCTCCCGCTTCGCCGTGGCCTATCGCGAGGCGTACGGGAATCCGCCCGTCCTGACCGCTCGATGACGGCCGACTGACACCGCGCGCATACTCTGTTCGCAGCAGACGGCGCGTCGCCCTGATGCGCACGATGTCGTGCGCAAATTGGCTAGAGTCCAAGTATCCCCGGGAGCGGTCTGCCGTCTTCCCCCCCAACGTTCCCAAGGAGCGCCATGAACATTCCCGCCGCCCCCGCCGCGAAGGTCGGCTGACGATGGGCAGCCTGTACTACGGCGACACCCAGACGCCGATCCAGATCGAAGACCGTGCGCTCGCGCACCTCAAGGTCGTCATCGCCACGAAGCTGCGGCGGAACGAGAGCTTCACGCTCTCCTGGCGTCACCCGGAGGGCGATGCTCCCGGCCGGTCCACGCTGTGGCTGCACCCGTCGATCCCGCTCCGGTTCGTCTTCGAGGAGACCGAGCCGCCCGAGCTGAGCCGACGCTGGATCGAGGAGCTCGCGCACTCCGCGAACTCGAGCGGGGGCATCACCCTCGTCGAGGAACATCTCGAAGGCGCGGACGTCGTCTGACGAGAAGGGCCGCGGGTTCTCCCGCGGCCCTTCTCCTTTCCGTCTGCGTCCGTTCAGAGCCCTTCGTCGGAACTCGAGCTGACGGACCGCCGCGTCGTGGGCTCCCCGGTCGCCGGGTCGACGTACGTCCGCGACACCGTCTCCGTGCGGCGCCGGCGGGCGAGCAGCACGATGCCGATGAGGAAGATGATCACGCCGGCACCCATGAGGATGTAGCCGACCATGTCCAGGTCGACCCACGGCACGTCGACGTTGATCGCGAACACGAGGATCGCTCCGATGACGAAGAGCGCGATTCCGCTGCCGATGCTCATAGTCTCTCCCGTTCCCGCGGCGCGGTGCCGCTCTCGGGGAGCATGCCAGTTCGCCGCAGCCTCGAGGAGGGGCTTGACACGGCCGCGCTCAGGCCTTTCGGCGCACGCTCACGCCGCGCCGGACTTCGGCTGACGAGCCCAGAGATCCGGACCGAAGACCTCGTACTCGATGCGCTCCGGCGCGATGCCGCGTGCCGTCAGAGCGCTTCGGATCGCCTGCATGAACGGCAGCGGCCCGCACAGGAACACGCGGGGCGCCTGCGGGAGGTCGATGTCGGCGAGATCCATCCGGCCGGAGCGCACCGCCGGTCCCTCCGTCCCGCCCGCGGTGTACCAGGTCAGGCTGCGGAGGTCGCTCATCCGCTGCGCACGGTCGCGAACGTCCGAGACGAGGGCGTGGGTGTCGGGCTCCCGGTCCACGTGGAACAGCCGCACCGGCCGGTCGGGACGCCGTCGCGCGAGGTCGTCCACCATCGCCGCGACGGGAGTGATGCCGATTCCCGCCGAGATCAGCACCAGCGCGTCGTCGGAGTCGTCGAGGAGCAGGTCACCGGCAGGCTGGGAGACGTCGAGCACCGTTCCGACGTGGGCGTTCTCGTGCAGCCAGGTCGACACCTGTCCGTCCGGGGCGCCATCCGCGCCGCGCACCCGCTTCACGGTGACGCGCAGTGCCGCCTCGGGCGTCGACGAGGAGATCGTGTACTGGCGGGGCTGGCGCGTGCCGTCAGGCAGGTCGACGGCGACGGCCACGTATTGCCCGGTGCGATGGGGTGCTCGGCGCCCGTCCGCCGGCTCCAGGATGAGGGAGATGACGTCGCGGGCTTCCTCCACGCGCTCGACGACCCGGTGCGGTCGCCACGGGTGGTCCGGGTCGGTGCCGGCGTCCGCGTAGAGCCGCGCCTCCTCGGCGATGAGGGAGCAGCCGAAGAGCCAGTACACCTCGTCCCATGCCGCATGCACTGCCGGAGTGACCGCGTCGCCGAGCACGTCATCGACCGCGGCCAGGAGATAGCGGCCGACGATCGTGTACTGGCGCGCCGAGATACCGAGGGAGACGTGACGGTGGGCGATGCGCCGCATCACCGGGGAGAAGTCCGGCGCGTCCGGATCGATGAGGTGCACCGCGAACGCCACGACGGACGCCGCCAGCGCCTTGGGCTGATCCCCCTGGACCTGATGCGCGCGGTTGAAGACGTTCAACAACTCGGGATGCGCCTCGAACATGCGCCGGTAGAACAGGGTGGTGATCTCGTCGGCGTGTGCGGCGACGACGCAGGCGGTGGCGCGGACGATGGCTTCGGAGTCCGTGGAGAGCTGCATGGCTGCCTTTCGGTCGGTGTCCGTTCAGCCTCTCGACGACGAGCGCGCCACGTCGCCGCGGATACCGTGGAAAACGGGGCCGCGGCACGCGACCGCACCTCACCTCACGTAGCCGTACGACTCGACCCGCGGGAACGCGAGCCCATCGCCGTCGCCGGTCCACACGCCGGTGAAGCGCAGCACGACATCCTCTCCGGCACCGAGAGGGCCGTTCCATGTGACGGCGTTCCCCGCCGCCGAGGGGCGGCCGGAGGTCGCTTCCAGGGTCGACGCCGCCCATGTCGAGTCGTCGAGGAGGCCGTCCAGGCGGAAAGTGAGCGCGCTCTTCGTGGAGTCGACCTCGCCGTTGTTGAGGAACTGCATGGTGTACGTCACGGTGTCCCCCACCTGGGGATCGGTCGGACTCATGTTGAACGTGTACTGGAAGAAGAGACAGGCGGCCCCGACGCGCTGCGCGAGAACCCCCGTGCTCTGCGTGCTCGACGCGGTCGGATCCACGGGCGTCGCCTCGGCGTGGGCGGCGGGAGCGAGCACCGCGCCGCCGAGCGAGAGAGCGGCGGCCACGGCGACGGCGGCCGAGGTACGGGCGAGGAGCGTCTTGTTCATGAGAAGTGCCTTTCTCCGACGCGCTGCAGCGTCGACGTCGTCGTCGAGGGAGAGCCCCTCGACGACGACAGGACGCCGAACGGCGCGATCGATCACGCGACGACGGTGAAGTCGTCGCGTGATCGATCTGCGTGGCCTCTCCCCGCCCTCAGTCGCCGGTGCGCGAACCCGCGACCCGCTGGCGGATGCCGAGTGCCGCCACTCCGGCGAGCAGCAGCAGCGCTCCCAGGAGGATCGGGCCGGTGGGCCCCTCGGATCCGGTCAGGGCGAGCTCACCGCCCGGAGGGGGCGGAGGAGTGACGCCGGTCCCGTTGGTGAGCGCCACCCCGACCGTCGCGTCTTCGGAGATCGTGAGCGTCGCGCCGCCGTCGCCGACGTCGACTCCTGCGCCGGTGAAGCGCGGGCTCTTCCATGTGACGCCCTCCACGGCCCTCGGCGCCTTCTCGCGGAGCGTGACGACAGTACCCACCGGCAGATCCGCGAGCCCCTCGCTCTCCCCGGCGCGGAGCGTGAGTTCACCGCGGACGGGCTGCCCCGCGAGCTCGTACGAGTACGCCACGGTGAAGGTCTGCTGCGCGGGGACGAGGGAGGCCCCCGCCCCCGTGACCTTCTTGGTCACCGTGAAGCCCCCGACCGGCGGCGGCGTGACCGTCGTCGGGTTGGTGAGCGTCACCGCGACCGTCGCGCCCCGCGCGATGGTGAGGGTGGCGCCGCCATCGGTGATCGCGACACCGGTGCCGGAGAAGACCGGCGCCTGCCAGGTCACGCCGTCGACGTCCGCCGGCGTGATCTCAGACAGGGTGACGACCGTGCCCGCCGGCAGATCCTTCAGGCCATCGGTCTGTCCGGACCGCAGGGCGAGCTCGCCCTCCACCGTCTGTCCTGCGCGCTGATACGTGTAGGCCACCCGGAACTCGCGGTCGTCGGGCACCAGAGCGGCGCCGGAACCGCTGACCTCCTTGGTCACGGTGAACCCGCCGACCGGGAGCACCCCTTCACCGTCTCCCCCGCCCTGGGAGTAGATGACCGGTGTGCTCTCGGTGACCCACCGGGAGCCGGTCACGGTGTTGTGGAACGCATCACCGGGACGGACGTCGGCGGGCAGAGCCGTCTTGTAGCGGAGCACGTAGATCGCGTCGGCGACGATCGGCGCGTCCACCGTCACCGTGAACGACTCGGAGTTGACCTCCGTGACGGTGAAGTCGCTGCCCGACTGCAGCGCCGTCGACACGGTGTACTTGCCTCCCGCCCAGTCCTTCGCGAGCACGTACGCCACGGTGACGGACGCGGGATCGAGCACGAGGCCGGCCGTGAACGTGTCGGTGAGCGTCGGAGCCTCCCCGGCCAGGGCGGAGGACGGGATGTTCACGCCCCACGCGATGTTCCGACCGTCGAGAGTCACGTCGCCCCACTTGGTCGGGGTCGTCGGCGCCGGGAACTCGGGGACCGGTCCGATCCCGCCCGGGACGTCGACAGGGACGACGGTTCCGCCGCCCGTGGTGAACGGGATCTCCGTCAGTGTGGTCTCCTCGTCGGCCCTGGCACGGAAGTGCAGTGTGCCGCTGACGTCGGTGTGGCTGTCGACATAGTCCGTGAGCGTGCACACGAGCTCACCGGTCGACACCTCGCACGTTCCGACGGTCTGGCCATCCGGCGCCGTCAGGGCGAAGGAATCCCGCACCCCGGTCAGGCTCGGGCTCGTCGGGAAGGCGAGGCGGAACGTGTCCCCCGCGGTCGCCGTGTCCGGCACTGCCCAGGTCGCTTCGAACGCGATCCGGTCCCAGACCTTGATCTGGTCGGTGGGTTCGGTGATGGTCAACGAGGTGATCCCCGCCACCTCCGCAGCGCGGGCCGTGGCCGGCGTCGCGATGACGGCCGCAAGGGCCGCCAGACAGATCGCGAGCAGAGCACCCACGAACGTCGTCAGGCGCGTTCCCCGCGCGCCCGATCTGATTGCATGCTGAATGACTGGCACTTTCGACTCCCCAGATGATCGATGAACTCGCGCATGTGGCTTCTTCCGCGCGAGTGATGTCCCCAGGAAGGGATGCAGAACGGCACGTTCTGTTACGCGGTTCGGCCGAACGGGTTTCTCGCGGCACACGCAATATGCCGTGATCCTGCGGAAAGCGGCGTCATGAAACGGTCCCCTCGTCATCTCTCCTGTGACGGATCGCTTCCCCTTCCGACGCGTCCGTCCGTCTGTAGAGGCATTCGCCGTCTACCTGGTGCCGGGGGCATCGTTGTCTCTCCCCGCTCCCGGCACCTCCTTTCGCAGCGCATCGATGCTCCACCGGTAGCGCTTCAGCCCCGCGAGCAGGATCGCGGCGGCCGTGAAGACGAAGACCGGGTACCGGAACGGCGCAAGCGGTCCGAGGAAGACGAGCATCGTCACACCGAACGTCGCCGTGAGCAGGGCAGCGACTCCCGCCGCGATCCGGGTCCACAGCCCGACGGCCAGCAGCAGGGCGAGGACGGTCTCCAGAGTCGTCGCCAGCACCGCCGCCGTGTCCACCACCGCGTCGACGGGGACAGGGACGAGCTGCGCGGTGTACGCACGGAAGATCGTCCACGAGCCCCACGACACACCATCTGCCCCCGGGCCGCCGAGGACGCCGAAACGGTCGGCGACGGCGAGGGCGAAACTCGCCGCGATCGCGAGACGCAACGCGAACTGCCCCACATCCTCGATCCGACGACGCGTCTCCGCGTTCGGCGCACTCGTGGTCGTCATGGCTCCTGCTCCGATCCGGAGGCTGACGGGCGTCGAGACCTCCAGAGGAGAGACACGAGAGCGCGTCGACGATTACGACAGACGAGGCCAGGGAGTAGGGCGGGTCGGACTTGAACCGACGATCGTTGGGTTATGAGCCCACTGCCTTAACCAGCTTGGCCACCGCCCCGTACCGCCCCAGCCTAGCGGGGCGTGGTCTCACGCCTCGCTCGCCTGCGTGTGCGTGGCCACGTGCTCCCGGTAGATCGCGGCATTCGCCAGCAGCGCGGCGCGTTCGTCGTCGGAGAGCGCCCTGCGCACCTTCGCCGGCACCCCTGCCACCAGGGAACCCGGCGGCACCTCGGTCCCCCCGAGCACGACGGCACCGCCGGCGATCAGGCAGCCCTCTCCGATCACGGCGCCGCTGAGGACGACGGCGCCCATCCCGATGAGAGAGCCGTCACCGATCGTGCAGCCGTGCACGACAGCGTTGTGCCCGATCGACACCCGTGACCCGACGAGGACGGGATGCCCGGCGTCGACGTGGATCGACACGTTGTCCTGCACGTTGCTGCCCGGTCCGATGACGATCGGCGAGGAGTCACCGCGGAGCACCGCGTTGTACCAGACGCTGGCACCGGCTCCGAGAGACACCGCACCGACGATGCGGGCGCCGTCCGCGACGAAGGCGGTGTCGTCGAGCTCGGGGGTGCGATCCGGGAGGGCGAGGACGGAGGCTCCGGCAGCGATGCTCATGAGGCGAGACTACCCTCACTCCCCCGGAATCACGCGGAAGTGAGTGGAGCCTCAGCTTCCTTGCGGAATGCCTGAGCCTGAGTAACGTTGTACTCGTCAGACAGAGAACTTCATTCGGAGGAGCAAGAAGATGAGCAAGGCCCAGACCGTTTCCACCACCGCCATCGACCCGACTGTGGCCGCCGGTGCGGCGCAGTTCCTCTCCCCCGTCGTCCTCGGCCTCCAGGCGCTGACCGTCAACGGCAAGCAGGCGCACTGGCACGTCCGCGGCGCCAACTTCGTCGGCGTGCACGAGCTGCTCGACACGATCGTCGCCCACGCCGGTGACTTCGCCGACACCGCCGCCGAGCGCATCGTCGCTCTGGGCCTTCCGATCGACGCGCGCGTGAACGCGGTCGCCGAGAAGGCCGGCGCCACCGGCATTCCGGCCGGCTTCGCGCAGTCCGACGAGCTGATCCGCGCCGTGATCGCCGACATCGACGCGATCCTCGTCGATGTGAAGGCGGCCGTGGAAGGCCTCGACGAGGTCGACCTCACGAGCCAGGACGTGGCGATCGAGATCCAGCGCGGGCTGGAGAAGGACCGCTGGTTCCTCGTGTCGCACATCGCGGCCTGACACCACGCTCACGAAGAAGGGCGGCTCCGATCCGGGGCCGCCCTTCGTCGTCTGCGCGCCGCCTCAGACGACGTGCGTGAGGCGGCCTCCGAGCAGCGTCGTGGCGACCGGCATCGTCCGGAGCCCCGCGGCGTCAGCGGTGCGAGGATCACTCCCGAGGATCACGATGTCCGCGCTCTGACCGGGACGGAGCGACGTGCGGACACTCGCTTCGAGGGCCTGATCCAGCGTCAGCCGCTCCTCCGGATGCCAGGCGGCCCGGTCGTCGTCGGTGCGCCAGACCGCCGCGGAGATCGCGTGCCAGGGGTCGAGCGGCGCGACCGGCGCATCGGAGCCGAAGCGCACCTCCGCGCCCGCCGACAGCAGCGAGGCGAGGGGGTAGCCGATCGCGGTCTGCTCCGCCCAGTGGTGCTCGACGAGGTCGCGGTCGTCCACCGCATGCTGGGGCTGGACGCTCGCGCGCACCCCGAGCCGGGCGAATCGGGCGAGGTCGGCGTGCCGCACCAGCTGCGCGTGCTCCATCGACCCCGTGGCACCGGAAGCGCCGAACGCGTCGAGGGCCGCCGTCACGGCGCGATCGCCGATCGCGTGCACGGCGACCTCGATCCCCGCTCCCGCCGCCGTGGTCAGCAGCGCCGTGAGCTCCTCCGGAGGCACCGTCAGCACGCCGTAGTTCGCGGGGTCGCCGGGGTAGGAGTGTGAGCACGCCGCGGTACGGGTGCCGAGCGAGCCGTCGCTGATGACCTTCAACGACCCGACCCGCACGAGGGATCCGACCAGCCCGGTCGGATCCGAAACCGCAAGGCGCTCCCCCGTGCGGAGGCCCGCGGTGATCGCCCGATCGAGATCCACCGGATAGAACGCGAACTCGACACGGTGCGCGGCGAAGCCCGCGAGGATCCGTCGCGGCCAGGCATCGGCGTTCCACGCCATGTCGAAGTCGACCAGACCGGTCACGCCCCGTGCCGCGGCCGCCGCCCCCGCACGGATAACCGCCTCATCGCTGTGGGCAGGGTCGACGGCATTGAGCCGGCGGGAGATCTCGAACGCGTCCTCCTCGCGGAGCAGACCGTCGTCCCCGCGGAAGCCCTCGCGCGCCAGGGCCGCCGAGTTCAGCCAGACGCTGTGCACGTCCGCATTGATCAGGTAGGTGGGTACGACGCCGGTCTCGGCATCGAGCGCGCCCACGGATGGCCGATCCGGCCACAGCGCGTCCCGGAACCCCGTGCCGATCCGCCGTCCGTCCGGCAGCACGGGCGCGTCGCGCATCAGCCTCGCGGCCCCGGCGGCCGAGTCCGCGGCCCCGAGCGGCACGCGCTCCACGGCGAGGGCCCACTGCACGGTGTGCACATGGTTGTCCCAGAGCCCGGGCACCGCCCAGGCACCGTCGGCCTCGATGACCTCGCCGCGCGCCGGCAGGGCCCCGGTCGGCGCGATGTCGACGATGCGTCCGTCGGCGAGATGGAGATCGACCGGCTCATCGTCCAGCAGGAACTCCCGCCCCGGACCCACGGGGCGGACGGCGCGGACCGTTCCGACCTCGACGCCGAGGGCGCTCACGCCCCACCACCCGTCCGAGCGTCCTGCGCACGACGCATCTCCGCGGCGAGGGCGGCGTTCTCGTAGGGCCCCTCGACGTGCAGCGCCGCGATCACCACTTCGATGGTCTCCGCCGGCTTGTTCTGGCTCAGCTTCCGCGTGGCGACGACCTTCGTCGGGGTGAGGCGGAAGCCGACCGTTCCGGATTCGAGTCTCTCGATGAAGCCCGCGTCGTTCGGACGCTCCCACATCAGGCGCGGGTCGGGCAGGCGCGACTCGAACCGCGCGACCAGCGCATCGAGCACACGGAGGTTCTCCGCGGTGCTGAGGATCTCGGGAACACCAGACAGGTGCACCGCGGTGTAGTTCCAGGTCGGCACCGCGGGGACGTCGCCGTACCAGCCCGGGGAGACATACCCGTGCGGACCCTGGAACGCGAGAAGGATCTCCCGCTGCCCGAGACCGTGGATGGCGTCGTCCGGGCGACCCACGTGCCCCACGACGGTCAGATCATCGCGGTCGTCGTCGAGGAGCACGGCATAGTGCGAGGCGACCAGACCGTCCTCGGGCGCACTCACCACCGTCGCCCACGGGTTGGCGTCGATGACGCGGCGGATCTCGGCCACATCGGCGAGCGTGAAGCGCGGATTCTGTCGCATGGATCCCAGCCTAGAGCGGCGGGAGCCCCGGTGATCCCGCCCTCACGCCTGACAGCGCGGGCACCAGTACAGCTTGCGGGCGCCGATCTCCTCCAGCGCGATCTCGGTCCCGCACACCCGACACGGCAGGCCGGCACGGTGGTAGACCCAGTGCCGGTCGTCGCGGCTCGCCATCGCGGCGCGGTACTGCTCGGGAGACAGCCCGTCCATGGTCATCATCTGACCGGTCTCCACGCCGATGGCCAGCAGTCGCACCCAGTCATGCCAGAGCGCCCTGACGACATCCTCCGGGACGTCGCGGCCCGGCGTGTGCGGGTTCAGCCGCTGCCGGTAGAGCATCTCAGCGCGGTACACGTTGCCGATGCCGCTGACGACCGCCTGGTCCATCAGCAGCAGCGCGATCGGGGTCGGCTTCTTGCGCACGGCGCGGACGAACCGCTCCTCGTTCTCCGCCGGATCGCCGACGAGCGGATCGGGGCCGAGCTTGGCCACCGTCGCCAGCATCTCCTCGGGCGTCTGCAGGACGCACGCGGTGGGACCGCGCAGGTCGGCCACCGTGATGTCGGTCATGAGGCGCAGCCGCACCTGACCCACCACGGGCGGCGGCCATTCGTCGATCTCGTCGGTCAGGCCCTTGGTCTGCTCGGACATCCGCACGTGGACCCTGGCGCGCCGCGGGGCCCCGATCGAGGCGAGCGAGTTCTCCCCCGCGTCGTCGAGGATCGCCTCGTCGAGAGTGGTGCCGCGCTGATTGGTCTGGCCCATCCGGCCGTTGGCCGACGCGATGGTGGGGTCGACGAGGATCTCCCCCGCGAAGTCCCAGGCACCGTAGAGACCGAGGTGCACGCGCAGCCAGAGGTCGCCCTCCGCTTCGAGGAACATCTGCTTGCCCACGGCCTGCACGCTCACGGCCTGGCGTCCGTCGAGCACGGCGGCGCCCTCGGCGAATCGTCCCTGCGGGCTGGAGGCGCTCATCGTCTTGCCGACGAAGTTGCGATCGAACTGCCGCGCGATGCGGTGGACGGAATGTCCCTCGGGCATGTCAGGCCCGGGGGTCCGGGAGGAGCGAGCCGTCGCGCTCGAAGTCGGCGATCTGTCCGATGCGCCGGACGTGCCGCTCGTCGCCGGAGAACGGCGTGGCGATGAACCGGTCGATGAACGCCGTGACCTCGTCGTAGGTGTGCTGACGCGCGCCGATGGAGATGACGTTCGCGTCGTTGTGCTCCCGCGCGAGCTCGGCCGTGGACAGGTTCCAGACGAGCGCCGCCCGGACCCCGGCGACCTTGTTCGCGGCGATCTGCTCGCCGTTGCCCGAGCCACCGAAGACGATACCGAGCGCCGGCACCCCGGTCGCCTGATCGACGACGACGGCCTGCGCCGCCCGGATGCAGAAGGCCGGGTAGTCGTCGAGCGCGTCGTACTCCACCGGGCCGTGGTCGATCACCTCGTGCCCCGCGGCGCGGAGATGCTCCTGCAGCCGGGTCGAGAACTCGAGTCCGGCGTGATCGGTGGCGATGTGGATGCGCATGGTCTCCATCCTAGGATCCGGTGTCCGCGACTCAGGGGGCGATGCCGGCAGCCGCGGGCTTGAACCCCGCGCGCACGTTCTCGCAGCACCCGGGACGGCAGACGTCGAACGCACCGGGCAGATCGGTGACGTGCGGACGCTCCGCGTTCGGGCGACCCTGCAGGCGCTCCTCGATGAGGTCGACGATGCCCTCCACGAACGCCTCGCGGACGCCGGGCGTCGGCGTGCGGACGAAGGCGAGGCCCGCCTCCTCCGCGGCCTCGGCGGCCTCGGTGTCGAGATCCCAGAGGACCTCCATGTGATCGCTCATGAAGCCGACGGGGACGACGATGACCGCCTTGCGACCGCGCGCCGGGAGCTCGGCGATGACGTCGCAGACGTCGGGCTCCAGCCAGGGCTGCGACGCGGGGCCGGAACGCGACTGGTAGACGAGCTCCCAGGGCACGTCGGCGGCTCCCGGGACGGCGGCCCGCACCTGCTCCATCGTCCACTCCGACACGGCGAGGTGCTGCGCGGCGTAGGCCCCGCCCTCCCCCCAGTCGATGTCGCGGGCGCCGGAGCGTTCGGCGTCGGCGGTCGGGATGCTGTGCGTGGAGAAGAGGACCTGGATCTCGGTCGGCGCGAAGCCCTGGTCGAGGTAGCCCTGCACCGACTCCCGCACGCCCGCCTCGAAGGCCTCGACGAAGCCGGGGTGGTCGTAGAAGGGACGGATCTTGTCGATGGTGACCGACTCGCCGAGGCCGGTGTCGGTCAGCACGCGGGCGAAGTCCTCGCGGTACTGGCGGCAGCTCGAGAACGAGCTGTACGCGCTCGTGGCGAAGGCGAGGAGGGTGGTGTGGCCGTTGGCGGACGCCTCGGGCAGCACGTCCTCGAGGTACGGACCCCAGTTGCGGTTGCCCCAGTACACGGGGAGGTCGATCCCCCGGGCCACGAGCGCCTTCTCCAGCGCCTCCTTGAGCACGCGGTTCTGGCCGTTGATCGGGCTCACGCCGCCGAAGTGACGGTAGTGGTGCGCGACCTCCTCCAGCCGCTCGTCCGGGATGCCCCGACCACGCGTCACGTTCCGGAGGAAGGGGATCACGTCCTCCTGGCCCTCCGGGCCGCCGAAGCTCGCCAAGAGGATGGCGTCGTAGGCGACGGGCGTGGTCACATAGGGGTCGCCGCCGGCAGCGGCGGGCGAGGCAAAGGGAACGACATTCGGCTCGATCGCGGTCACCCCTCCATCTTCCCACCTCCGCGGGCGACGAGCGTCCGCACGACCGTGACTATCCCCGGTCCGCGAGGATCGACGGCGCGCGCGTCGCTCTGGCGTAGGCTGTCATGGTTGCCGTCGGCGCCAACTGCGCCGACCCCCGGTTACATCCCCTCACCCCTGGGAGTACAGCTTTGCCTGGAGAGAACCTCACCCGAATCGAAGCGCAGGAGCGCCGCGACGTCGTCGACACGCACTCCTATGAGGTCGCCCTCGATCTGACCAAGGGCGCCGAGGTCTTCGGCTCCCGGAGCGTCGTGCGCTTCTCCGCGTCCCCCGACAGCTTCACCTTCATCGACCTCATCGCCCGCGACGTGCGCGAGATCTCGCTCAACGGAGAGCAGCTCGACCCGCGCGAGGTCTTCGCCGACTCCCGGATCGCGCTCGCCGGACTGCAGGAGGAGAACGTCCTCGTCGTCGACGCCGACTGCCTCTACACCAACACCGGCGAGGGCCTGCACCGCTTCGTCGACCCGGTGGACGGCGAGGTGTACCTCTACTCGCAGTTCGAGGTGCCCGACTCCCGTCGCGTGTTCGCCGTCTTCGAGCAGCCCGACCTCAAGGCCACCTTCCAGTTCACGGTGACCGCCCCCGCGGAGTGGAAGGTCGTCTCCAACTCCCCCACCCCCGAGCCCATCGTCCACGACGACGGCGTCTCGGCCACCTGGGGCTTCGAGCCCACGCCCCGGATCTCCTCCTACATCACGGCTCTCGTCGCCGGACCGTACGAGGCGACCTTCTCGGAGCTCACCAGCGCCTCGGGACGGGTGATCCCGCTCGGGGTCTACGGACGCAAGAGCCTCTGGCAGCACCTGGACGCCGACTACATCTTCGACAAGACCCGTGAGGGCTTCGCCTACTTCGAGTCCAAGTTCGGCGTGCCGTACCCGTTCGCCAAGTACGACCAGCTCTTCGTCCCCGAGTTCAACGCCGGCGCGATGGAGAACGCGGGAGCGGTGACGTTCACCGAGACCTACGTCTTCCGCAGCAAGGTCACCGACGCCGTCAAGGAGCGTCGCGTCGTGACGATCCTCCACGAGCTCGCCCACATGTGGTTCGGCGACCTCGTCACCATGAAGTGGTGGAACGACCTCTGGCTCAACGAGTCGTTCGCGGAGTGGGCATCCACCATCGCGACGGCCGAGGCGACCGAGTGGACCGAAGCCTGGACGACCTTCAACGCGATGGAGAAGACCTGGGCCTACCGCCAGGACCAGCTCCCGTCGACCCACCCGATCGTCGCCGAGATCAACGACCTCGAAGACGTGCAGGTCAACTTCGACGGCATCACCTACGCCAAGGGCGGCTCGGTCCTCAAGCAGCTCGCCGCGTGGGTCGGCATCGAGGCGTTCTTCGCCGGTGTCTCGCAGTACTTCCAGAAGCACTCCTGGGGCAACACCGAGCTCAGCGACCTGCTGACGGAGCTGGAGGCCACGAGCGGCCGCGATCTCGGAACGTGGTCGAAGAAGTGGCTGGAGACGGCCGGTGTGAACACCCTCGAGCCCGTCGTGGCCGAGGACGACAACGGCAAGATCTCGCGCTTCGCCATCACCCAGACGGCTCCGGCCGACTACCCGACCATCCGTCCGCACCGTCTCGGCATCGGCTTCTACTCGCTGCAGGACGGCGCGCTCACGCGCATCCACCACATCGAGGTCGACGTGGACGGCGACCGCACCGAGGTCCCCGAGCTCCAGGGCCTGGACCGCCCCGACCTCATCCTCCTCAACGACGACGACCTCGCCTATGCGAAGATCCGGCTCGACGAGAAGTCGCTCGCGACGGCGATCGCCCACCTCGCCGACATCCACGACCCCCTCGCGCGCTCGCTCGTCTGGGGAGCCGCCTGGGACCAGACCCGCGACGCGGAGACGGCGGCGTCGGACTACATCGACCTCGTTCTCGGCAACATCGGCCGGGAGACCGAGTCCACCACGGTCCGGACCACGCTCGCGCAGCTGCGCACGGCCGCGACGCTCTACGTCGCTCCGGCGGACCGCGAAGCCGCACGGCTGAAGGTGGCCGACGGTCTCTGGGCGCTCGCCGAGTCGGCGGAGGCCGGCAGCGACAGCCAGCTCCAGTTCGTCACCGCCTTCGCGAACAACCTGGTGACGCCGGAGCACGCCGGCATCGTCGGGCGTCTGCGCTCGGGCGAGGAGACGCTCCCCGGACTCGACGTGGACGCCGACCTCAGCTGGCAGCTCCTCGTCGGCCTCGCGACCATCGGTGCGACCGACGCCGGTGCCATCGACGCCGCGCTCGCCGCCGACAACACCGCCAAGGGCGCGGAGTTCGCCGCGCAGGCGCGCGCCGCTCTTCCGGACGCCGCCGCGAAGCAGGAGGCCTGGGACGCGCTGATCGCGCGCGACGACGCCCCGAACACGATCGTCCGCTCGGCGGCCCTCGGCTTCGTCCACCCGGCGGGTGTGGAGGTGCTGGGCGCCTTCGTGCCGCAGTACTTCGACATGCTCCTGCCGGTATGGGAGTCGCGGACCTACCAGATCGCGCAGTACCTGATCGTCGGGCTCTTCCCCACCGCTCTCGCCGACGTCGCGCTGCGCGATGCGACGCGGGGCTGGCTCTCCGAGCACCAGGACGCGCCGCCCGCCCTGCGCCGGCTCGTGCTGGAGAACCTTGCGGACGTGGAGCGCGCCCTCGCCGCGCAGTCCCGCGACGCCGAGGACTGACCCTCCGCCGCCGACGCCGACACCGACACGGGCCTCTGCCGCCGCTCTTCCAGCCGGCGCAGAGGCCCTCTCGGTACCATCGACACGATGCTGATTTCCGCTGAGACGACCCCCGCGCCGACGCCCGCCGAGCTCCCCCCGTGGGTGGAGGACATGCTCGGTGTGCTCACCACGGTCGGCGGCAAGCTCCTTCAGATCGCCCTGATCATCGGTGCCTGCGTCCTCATCGCGCTCGTGCTGCGCCGGGTGATCAGGCGTGTCGTGCACCGCATCGTCGACACCGCCAAGAACAAGGCCGCCGTCGACGACACGCAGGCACTCGAACGCTCCCCGCTGGCCGATATGCGACTGGTCCAGCGCACGCGCACGCTCGGCACAATCCTGCAGAACATCGTCAACGTGATGCTCGTGATCATCGCGATCATCCTCATCGTCAATGCGATCGACAACGCTCTCCTCGGGTCGCTCACCCTCCTCACGGCGGCGGTCGGTGCCGGCCTCGGTTTCGGTGCGCAGAACATCGTCAAGGACGTGCTGAACGGCATCTTCCTCGTCGCCGAAGACCAGATCGGCATCGGCGACGTGGTCGACCTCGGACTGGCGAGCGGCGTCGTCGAGTACGTCAGTGTGCGCGTGACCCAGGTGCGGGACGTGAACGGGACCCTCTGGTACGTGCGCAACGGCGAGGTGACCCGGATCGGGAACATGTCGCAGGGCTGGGCGCGTGCCATCGTCGACATCGGTGTGGCGCCGGACTCCGACCTCGAACAGGTCGAGCACATCCTGCTGGAGACGGCGCAGGGCCTGGCGAAGGACCCGAAGTGGCGCACCCGCATCGTGGAGAAGCCGGAGCTGTGGGGCCTGGAGTCGGTGGACGGCGACGCCCTCGTGGTGCGAGCCGTCATCAAGACCAGGGCGAACGCGCGCGACGACGTCGCACAGGAGCTCCGACGCCGCCTCCGGGCCGCTCTGCTGGAGAAGGAGATCGACGTGCCGCGTCTCGCGGACGTCGTGCCCACCGGATTGGAGGGGGCGCGCCGTGTCCGGGGCGCCAACCCGCCGAAGACGCGCCCGAATGCGGTCACCGGGGTGCCGGTGATCCCGGATCGCGGCATCTGGCGGCGCAAGAAGAACACCGGCGGCGACGGGAGTGCAGACAAGTGACGTTCTACGACGAGGTCGGCGGGCGCGAGACGTTCGCGAAGATCGTCTCGGTGTTCTATCGCGAGGTGGCCCTCGACCCCGTGCTCAAGCCGATGTATCCGGAGGAGGACCTCGGTCCGGCCGAAGAGCGCCTCCTGCTGTTCCTCGAGCAGTACTGGGGCGGTCCGAGCACCTACGGCGAGACCCGCGGCCATCCCCGCCTGCGGATGCGTCACATGCCCTTCCGGGTCGACCCCGACGCCCGCGATCGTTGGCTTCGTCATATGCGCACGGCCGTGGATGAGGCGCAGTTGTCCCCGTTGCACGAAACCACCCTCTGGGACTACCTGGAGCGCGCCGCCTATGCCATGGTGAACACATTCGAGCCGTCCGGCATCGGCACGGCACCCCAGGGCCGCACGACCCTGGAGACCCGCTCCCGTCAGGAATCAACGGAGACCCCATGACGACCACACCCCCGACCGCAGACGTCCTGGTGATCGGTTGGGGGTTGGCAGGTCTCGTCGCCGCCGCGGAAGCCCTCGAGGCCGGACGACGGGTCGTCCTCGTGGACCAGGAACCCCGGACGAACCTGGGTGGGCAGGCGTGGTGGTCCTTCGGCGGGCTGTTCCTCGTGGACTCCCCGGAACAGCGCCGCCTCGGCATCACCGACTCGCTCGAGCTCGCGACCCAGGACTGGTTCGGCACCGCCGGATTCGACCGACCCGAGGACGAGTGGCCCCGGCGCTGGGCCGAGGCCTACCTGCAGTTCGCGGCCGGCGAGAAGCGCTCGTGGCTCCGCGCCCGCGGTGTCGGCTTCTTCCCGGTGGTCGGCTGGGCCGAGCGCGGCGGCTATGGTGCCCTCGGTCCGGGGAACTCGGTTCCTCGCTTCCACATCACGTGGGGCACCGGACCGGGGATCGTCGCCCCGTTCGCGGCCGCCGTCGAGCAGGGAGAGCGCGAGGGACGGCTCACCGTTCTCGCCCGACACCGCGTCGAGGAGCTCGTCCTCACCGACGGACGCGTGACGGGTGCGCGCGGGAGCGTGCTGGCGTCGGACGGCGCCGCCCGTGGCGTCCCCTCCTCGCGCGAGGTCATCGGCGGGTTCGAGATCGACGCGACGGCGACGATCGTGGCCTCGGGGGGCATCGGCGGAAACCATGATCTCGTCCGCGCGGCCTGGCCCTCGCGCCTCGGCACGCCCCCGGCGCACATGCTCTCCGGCGTGCCGGCCTATGTCGACGGCTCGATGCAGACCGTGAGCGCCGCCGCCGGGGCCCGCCTCATCAACGGCGACCGGATGTGGCACTACGTGGAGGGCATCACGAACTGGGACCCGGTGTGGCCGCAGCACGGCATCCGCATCCTGCCCGGGCCCTCGTCGCTGTGGCTCGACGCGACCGGACACCGGCTCCCCGTTCCGCTCTTCCCCGGCTTCGACACCCTCGGCACGCTCGAGCACCTGCGGCGGACGGGCCACGACCACTCCTGGTTCGTGACCTCGCGGCAGATCGTGGAGAAGGAGTTCGCGCTGTCCGGCAGCGAGCAGAACCCGGACCTCACGGGCAAGGACGTGGCCCTGCTGCTCAAGTCCCGCCTCGCGAAGGGACCGACCGGACCCGTGCAGTCGTTCCTCGACGAGGGCGAGGACTTCATCGTCGAGAACGACCTCGAGTCGCTGCTGGAGCAGATGGCGGCCCACCCCGGGGGCGAGATCCTGGACATCGACGCCGTACGCCGCGAGGTGGTCGCCCGCGACCGCGAGATGGTCAACGACTTCAGCAAGGACGCGCAGATCGGCATGCTGCGCTCGATGCGGGCCTATCGCGGGGACAAGCTCATCCGCACCGCGGCCCCGCATCGGCTCCAGGGCCCCTCCGCCGGGCCGCTGATCGCGGTCAAGCTGCACGTGCTCACCAGGAAGTCCCTCGGGGGGATCAACACGGATCTCGACGGTCGCGCCCTGGATGGAAGCGGCGCGCCGATTCCGGGTCTCTTCGCCGCGGGCGAGGCCAGCGGCTTCGGCGGCGGAGGCGCGCACGGCTACCGAGCCCTGGAGGGCACGTTCCTCGGCGGGTGCCTGTTCTCCGGCCGTCAGGCCGGACGCGCAGCGGCTGCCCTCGGCTGAGTACGAGCAGTCCTCCGGGCTTGTCCCCTGATCGCGTCAGGCGCGGGTGCCGGTGGCTCGTACGCCGGTCAGTCCGGTGGCCACGGGACCGCGCGCGAGCACATGGCCGCGGCGGAACGCGAGCCGCGTCCAACGACCGGAACGCGTGACGGGCACATCCTCTTCGCCGGAGATGAAGCCGAGCGCGTCTGCGGCGAAGGCGACGCCTCGCGGCAGGCCGCCGAGGTCGTCGTCCGGCTCGCCCCAGATCGCCGCACGGAGCGCGCGCACGGCCTCTTCGCCGGATCCCGGTCCCGCGCCGTGCGCGACCGCGGAGATGCCCCACTGCGCGCGCTGCGCGACGACGGAGGCGGGAAGCGTCGACTCCAGCGCCCATCCCTGTCGTGGCGGCGCGACACCGGCCCACGCGGGCGAGAGAGCGGTCTCCGGCAGTCCGAGGCGCTGCGGGTCGTCCGTCGGGCTCAGGGCGTCGATCACGAGGTCGCACTCGAGCTCCGGATCGGCACGGACGATGCGCATGGCGAGGATCGTCGGCGTCTGGTCGAAGAGCCCCTGGGGTGCGAGGACCGCCGTCGTGAGCGCCAGGACGCCGTGATGGGCCTGCAGACGCACACCCTCGTCGGACACCCGGGCCGCGCGGCCCGTGAACGTGAGGACATCCTTCGCCGTGTCCGGATCGGCGAGCAGGAGCTGAGGGGTCACGCGTTCTAAACTACCAACGAGCGGCGACCCGGGGCCGCGGAGGGGAACACATGAGCGCCGACGAGCACGCCATCCAGACCGTGGAGCGTCTTCTCGACGTCCTCGACCTCGACGCCACCCAGGCGCGGACTACCGAGGACATCTTCACCGGCTCCTCGCACCCGATGCCGAGCGGCCGCATCTACGGCGGACAGGTGCTCGCGCAGACCCTCGTGGCCGCGGAGCGCACGCTGCCGGAGGACCGCGCCGTCCACTCGATGCACGGGTACTTCCTCCGTCCGGGCGATGCGAGCCAGGGCATCACCATCGCCGTCGACCGGATCCACGACGGACGTTCGTTCTCCACCCGCCGCACCCAGGCGTACCAGAACGGCGTCCCGATCTTCTCGATGATCGCCTCATTCCAGGATGCCGACCCCGGGGTGGAACACGCCGAGCCCATGCCCGCCGGTGTGCCCGTCCCGGAAGACCTCGCCCCCGATGAGGATCGTGTGCCCGGCCTCGCCGGCGGCGCACGGCGCATGCTGAGCGAGCGTGCCGCGGACATCCGACACGTCGACTCCCCGCTCTATCTGCCGAACGAAGACGAGAGGGTTCCGCGGCAGGCGGTGTGGATGCGCCTTCGGGCCCCGCTCCCCGACGACCAGCGGCTGCATCGGGCCGCACTCGCCTATCTCAGCGACATGACGATCCAGGAGTCGATCCTGCGCGCCCACGGAGTGTCCTGGTCGCTCCCCGGGCTGAAGGTCGCGAGTCTGGACCACGCGATGTGGTGGCATCGCCCGGCGCGCGTGGACGAGTGGCTCCTCTACGTCCAGGAGTCGCCGAGCGCCCGCGGCGGCCGCGGTCTGGCGACCGGCCGGGTCTACACCCGAGAGGGCACGCTGGTGGCGAGTGTCGCGCAGGAGATCATGATCCGCGTCCCCGAGGATCGCGGAGAAGCGTCGAACCGGAGGACGCCCTCAGAAACGCTCTGAGGGCGTCCTCCCGGTATCGATGCCGGTCACGGCGTCGTGTATTCGCCCTGGTACTGAGAGACGATCCATCCCGTACCCTTGGTCGACCGTTCGGCGACGCCGGTGAAGTCCGCCTCGTTGATCAGCAGGTACTTCGTGATGTCATCGGAGTCGTTCCAGGTGGTGTCGACGGACTTCCACTCGCCGTCCACTCGGACGCGGTTCCACGCATGGCCAGATCCCGAGTCTGCGATGACGCCACTGACGTAGATGGACTCGAGGCCGGCCTTGCGAGCCAGAAGATTGAAGGTGTCGGCGTACCCGCCGCAGATCACCCGCTTGTCGATGAGCCCGCCGCGCGCATCGGAGTACCGCTGGTTGTCCTCGATGGAGCGGCCGAAGGTGCCTTCGAGTCCCGCGAGCGCCTCGTAGTCGTACTCCATGTTGTCGACGATCCACTTGTTGATCGCGGTCACCTTCTCGGTGTCGTTCATCCCCTCCGTGAGCGCTGCGGAGATCGCCTCGTCTGCAAGCTTGTCGACCTGCGTCTGATCCTCCTTCGCAGTGGAGCGGTAGTTCACGTAGAGCTTGTTCCCGGAGAGCCGGTAGTCCTCCACCGAGACCCGCGCCATCGGGTTCTGACGGATCGCCTCGTAGGCGGCTTCGTCCGGAGAGGGGTATCCAGGGGTCTCCATGAACTTCGTCACATCGATGAGACGGGTGCCCGCGACCATGTGACCGGCGAGGAAGGTGCTGAACTCGTTGCTCCCGTACACCTCGTACTCGGAGTCCGGAACCTCGACGACCGGCTGCATGTCGGCGAAGGCGTCGAGGGACATCGTGGGATCCTGCGCGATGGTGTCGTCGCCGGTGGGGAGGACTTCCGTCTCCGCACGGTCGTTGTAGGCCGTGGCGTTCGCGATGGACTGCGCGAGCCAATCCGCCTCAGAGACGCCGTCCGGCATGACCGCCGTGATGCTGTCGCTCATCTTGGTGCCGAGGACGGTGAAGGGCATTTTGGCGTAGAAGGCGCCTCGGCCATCGAGGTACCAGAAGTCCTCGTACTTGACCTCGATCGCCTCGATGTCGATGCGCACGCCCATCTTGGCCGTGTCGCCGTCGAGCGTGGTGATCGGGTACCAGGTCGGCAGCTTCGTGAGGTCCCCGGCATCGACCGGGAAGAGGTCGCGAGCCTGCCAGGACGCCTTCTCGTACGGGAACCCCCCGATCTCATCCTTGACCTCCTTGAGAGACATCGAGGTCCGCTCCGTGCGGTCATCGGAGAGGGCGATCACGGCGAGGTCGGACTTGGAGCGTGTGACATCGAGCCCGGAAGCAGAACCGAAGTTCAGCTGATCCGCTGAGTCCAGCGAGTACAGGGCCAGCTCCCGGTTCGCGACCGAGTTCTCCTCGTTGTCCAGCACTGCCTCGGACTCCCAGGTGGTTTCCGTCGTTTCAGCGATGACCTCGGGCCAGACCTTCCGCTCCCCGCTGAACTCGCCCTTGTCGAGAAGGTCCGTGGGGCGCGTCTTGATGATGTAGTAGGTGAAGTCTCCGCTCATCCCCTCGGGCTCGTCCCAGGACAGCTTGACGGAACCGGGTGCCTCGCCGATGGAGGTTGTCAGCTCGATGGGCTCGTGGATGACGTTCTCTTCGTCTGCGGCCTCCACGGTATGGACGATCGGGACGTCGAGTTTCTTCCCGCTCGCGTCGAAACTCTGGACGATGTAGTACCGATCCATCTCGGTCCACATGCTCCCCACTCCGGCATCCCCACCGCCCGAGGCCACCGCGAGATCTTCGGGGATGCCGTAGTCGCTGGATACCGCCTTCTCGGAGTCGGCGGACCAGCTGTACGTGGAGGAATCCCGAACGCTGATCTCTGCGTTGCGATCTCCGTCGAACCAGAACACCAAGTAGGACTGGGGCACGATGGTGAACCCGTCGTTGAGGTACACATCGATGACGCCGCGAGCAGGCTGACCCTCATCCCCGGTGGTGCCGAGGGTCGCCGGATCGACCTCGAAGGGGATCTCCAGCGGTTCGTCGGGCCGGAGATAGGTCACCGGTTCCCAGAGATATCCTCCCGCCTCGACCGGTCCGCTCGATCCTCCGGAGAGGTTGTTGACCACGACGATGCCACCGACCACGAGAGCCACGGCAGCCACCCCGCCGAGAACGGAGAGGAGGACCGTCTTGCCTCTCCCCCTCTTTCTCCGTGCCGGAAGGTCGCCCGGCGTGGACTCCGCCATGGCGGCCTGCTCTGGGCCCCTCTGCTCGTGGTGCCCCTGGGGCTCCGGGTCCGGTGCCTCAGGGCGATTGGTGTGCGGGGTCCACCGATACCCATCCCACCACCGGTGATACCGCGAGTCCTCCGGGTCGGGATACCATCCCGGCGTCACATTGCTCAAGCTGCTGCCCTCCGATGCGCACGTCGACCGACGTCTCCTCCGAGACTATTCGACGCGCGCAGGAGCCCCCGGCGACACCCAGGACGGTTTCGAGGCGTTCGCTCAGCGGTGCGCGTACTCGATGGAGGGGCCGACGTACGGCTCCCACGCCTCGCGCATCTCCGCCGTCAGGCGTGTCGGCCGTCCCGTGCTCGCGTCGACGAGCACGATGATGGCCGTGGATCGCGCGTAGAGCTCGCGCGGCTCGGCGGCGGGGTCGTTGTGCACCTCGTAGCAGACCTCGACGCTGGAGCCGCCGAGCTTCCCGAACCACATCTGCACCTCGAGCGGGCGCCGCTGGTACGGAACCGGAGCGAGGTACTCGATCTCCTGCCGCGCGATGAGCGTCAGGATCCCCTCCTCGATCCCGGAGTCGAGGACGGCCGTGGACGGCGCCTCCTCGCCGGGTCCCGCACGCCAGAACGCGCGCACGCGCGCCTCCTCGAGCAGCTTGAGCATCGAGGTGTTGTTGACGTGGTTGAACGCATCCAGATCGCCCCAGCGGAGGTGGATCGGGATGTGCAGGCGGGAACCCGGCGAGTCGGTGCTCATGGCCGCCTCAGTCGCGGGTGAGCTTGCGGTGCGTCGACCGGTGGGGCTTCGCCGCATCCGGACCGAGACGCTCGATCTTATTCTGCTCGTAGGCCTCGAAGTTGCCCTCGAACCAGTACCACTGGTCGGGCTTCTCGTCGGTGCCCTCATAGGCGAGGATGTGCGTGGCGATCCGGTCGAGGAACCACCGGTCGTGGGTGATGACCACCGCACAGCCGGGGAACTCGAGCAGCGCGTTCTCCAGGGAACTCAGGGTCTCGACGTCGAGGTCGTTGGTCGGCTCGTCGAGGAGGAGCAGGTTGCCGCCCTCCTTGAGGGTGAGCGCGAGGTTCAGGCGGTTGCGCTCACCACCGGAGAGCACGCCGGCCTTCTTCTGCTGGTCCGGGCCCTTGAACCCGAACTTCGAGACATAGGCACGGGACGGGATCTCGGTCTTGCCGACCGTGATGAAGTCCAGGCCGTCGGAGACGACCTCCCACAGGGTCTTGTTCGGGTCGATCGACGAACGCGACTGGTCGACGTAGCTGATCTTGACGGTCTCGCCGATCTTCAGATCGCCGCCGTCCAGGGGCTCCAGCCCGACGATGGTCTTGAAGAGGGTCGTCTTTCCGACGCCGTTCGGACCGATGACGCCGACGATGCCGTTCGGCGGAAGGCTGAAGCTCAGGCCGTCGATGAGCGAGCGGCCGTCGAAGCCCTTCTTGAGGTTCTTGGCCTCGATGACCACGTTGCCGAGTCGCGGACCGGCGGGGATCTGGATCTCCTCGAAGTCCAGCTTCCTCGTGCGCTCCGCCTCAGCCGCCATCTCCTCGTACCGTGCCAGACGCGCCTTCGACTTCGTCTGGCGCCCCTTCGCGCTGGAGCGGACCCAGTCCAGCTCGTCCTTCAGGCGCTTGGCGAGCTTGGCGTCCTTCTTGCCCTGGATCTCGAGGCGCTCGGCCTTCTTCTCCAGGTACGTGGAGTAGTTGCCCTCGTAGCCGATGAGCCGTCCGCGGTCGACCTCGGCGATCCACTCGGCCACGTGGTCGAGGAAGTACCGGTCGTGGGTGATGGCGATCACGGCGCCCTTGTACGACTGGAGGTGCTGCTCGAGCCAGAGCACGCTCTCCGCGTCGAGGTGGTTGGTGGGCTCGTCGAGGAGCAGCAGGTCGGGCTTCTGCAGCAGCAGCTTGGCCAGCGCCACACGGCGCTTCTCGCCACCGGAGAGCGGAGCGATGGCCGCGTCGCCGGGCGGGGTGCGGAGGGCGTCCATCGCCTGCTCGAGCTGGGAATCGAGGTCCCAGCCGTCCGCCGCGTCGATCTCCTCCTGCAGCGTCCCCATCTCCGCGAGGAGCGCGTCGAAGTCGGCGTCCGGATCGGCCATCAGCGCGGAGATCTCGTTGAACCGATCGACCTTGGCCTTGATGGCGATGCCGTCCTGGATGTTCTCGAGGACCGTCTTCGACTCGTCGAGCTCCGGCTCCTGCATGAGGATGCCGACGGAGTACCCCGGCGAGAGCTTGGCCTCACCGTTGGACGGGGTGTCGAGCCCGGCCATGATCTTGAGGATCGTCGACTTCCCGGCGCCGTTGGGGCCGACCATGCCGATCTTCGCGCCCGGCAGGAACGCCATCGTGACGTCGTCCAGGATGAGCTTCTCACCCACTGCCTTGCGGGCACGAACCATGGAGTAGATGTACTCAGCCACCGAAAACCGCTCCTTCTGT
The DNA here is from genome assembly GCF_044756645.1 of Microbacterium sp. NPDC091676. NCBI lineage: Bacteria > Bacillati > Actinomycetota > Actinomycetes > Micrococcales > Microbacteriaceae > Microbacterium > Microbacterium sp. NPDC091676. The sequence goes on from NZ_JBIVTI010000001.1 coordinate 604,881, forward strand.
TGGCGTCGAAGATCGACACTCCAGCCTACCGGCCGCGAGTGGGCTTATCTGTGTACGCGAGTCACCAGTCGATCGGCCGCGTCGCACCCACCAGGCACCGCCCGCCGGCGAGCTGGGGCATGACCGTGGTCACCACGGCACCGGTGGATGGACCGACCTGTCCGATCAGGCACTCGTCCTCGCCCCAGCGGACCGAGAACTGGATGCTCTCCGCAGGGTTCCCGACGGTGGACTGGTCCGGCGTGAGCTGCATGGCCTCCCGATCGAATCCCGCCGCGACGAGACCGTCGACGTACGCGCGCCCCTCCCCGCGTTGCTCCGTCCCCCAGACCTGCTCCGCCACCGCCGTGAAGACGGGGAGGTTGTCCTCGGCGCTCCCGTCCGGCACCAGGGCAGGAGCGGCGGACGGCGTCGGATCAGCGGTGGCCGTCGCCGTGGGAGTCGGCGTCGCCGTCGGCTCCGGCGCGCAACCGGCGAGGACGGCTGCCGAGACACCGATGACGAGCACGAGCGCCGCAGCGCGGGACGGGAGGACCGATCGGAGCACGAGCAGAGTCTAGGCCGCCTCGGTCTCCGCAGGCTGATCCCACGCGTCGCGCGCCTCGTCATCCGCCGTCGAGAGATCGCCGCCCTCCCCCGCCTCCGCGGGCGAGGGCCGAGCGCTCGGACGATATGCCGTGGTCCCCCACCGGAGGTCGTGCCCGATCGTGTCCGCGTCGATGTCGACGCTCGTCCCCTGCTTCCCGTTGCTCTCCCACGGTCGCACCCGGAGCCGTCCGGAGACGATGACGCTGTCCCCCACCCGCAGCGAGGCCCGCGCGTGTTCGGCGAGCTGACGGAAGGCCGCGATCGAGAACCAGTTGGTCCCTGCGTCCACCCACGAGCCGCTCGCCGCGTCGAAGCGCCGGTGCGTGCTCGCGAGCCGGAAGTTCGTGACGGGCACTCCTGCGCTCGTCCGCCCGGGTGTGGGCTCCGTCGCGACTCTCCCGACGACGGTCACGGTGTCGATCATCTGTTCGTCCTCTCGCTGCCGGCTCGGCGGCCGGATGCCCTCCAGCGTGCACCCCGCCGAGCAGGTGGCGGGGACGCGATCCCGTGATCCGTGGACGAGCTCGGGTGGCGGGGCTTTGTGCAGAAGAAGCCAGGTCACCGCCGGATACCGGAGCACGAGCGAATGTCCGTGGTCGGTCGTACGTTCGAACCATGGAAGGAGAGACCATGACCGCCACCACCGCTTCGATCCCCGCTCCCGGAGTGCCCCTCGCCGCGCCGCCGCTCGCGTCGCGCCGCGAACGTCTCGTCCGTGCCGCCGATCACCTGTGGCGCGTCCAGGACAGCCGCGACCACGTCCTCGGCCATCTGCGGGTGGTGGCCGACCCTCTGGGCCTCCGTTACCGCGCGGAACGGCTTCACCTGGCGACGGGCGGCTTCCGGCTGATCGGCGAATTCTGGCGCGCGGACGACGCGGTCGACGCGCTGCGGCACTGCTGACAGCGGCCGTCTCGACCGGATTTCCCTGCGCCCCCGGCAGGATTCGAACCTGCGACCAAGAGATTAGAAGGCTCCTGCTCTATCCCCTGAGCTACGGAGGCGGACGTCTCTACCGTACCGCGCTCCCCCGGCGGATGTCGGGGCCGTCGATAGGATGGCGACATGGTGACTGCTTCGGAGAACGACCGCCTCGTCTGGATCGACTGCGAGATGACGGGTCTCGATCTCGCGGTCGACGAACTCGTCGAGATCGCCGTCGTGGTGACCGACTTCGAGCTCCGCCCGCTCGACCCCGGCTTCCAGGTGGTCATCCGTCCGAGCGCGGACGCGCTCACGCACATGAACGACTTCGTCACCGCCATGCACGAGACCTCGGGACTCATCGACGAGATCCCGCACGGAGTCACCCTCGAGGAGGCGGAGGAGCAGACGCTGGCCTACATCCGCCGCTTCGTCCCGCTCGAGCGCCGCGCGCCTCTCGCCGGCAACACGATCGGCACCGACCGGATGTTCCTCGCGAAATACATGCCGCAGGTCGACCAGTGGCTGCACTACCGCAACGTCGACGTCTCCAGCATCAAGGAGCTCTCCCGCCGCTGGTACCCCCGAGTCTTCTTCCAGGCTCCGGCCAAGGACGGCGGCCACCGTGCGCTGGCCGACATCCTGGAGTCCATCCGTGAGCTCCGCTACTACCGGGAGGCCGTCTTCGTGGACGAGCCGGGCCCCTCCAGTGACGATGCCAAGGAGATCGCCGCGCGCACCGTGTCGGAGTTCGCCTCCAACATGTAATAGACTCGTGGGGTTGCCTGTTTCGGCGGGCGCATGGTGGGTATAGCTCAGTTGGTAGAGCGCCTGGTTGTGGTCCAGGAGGTCGCGGGTTCAAGCCCCGTTACTCACCCCAGCTCGAAGAGGCTCGGACCGGTTCGGTCCGGGCCTCTTCTTCTCTCCCGCGGCCCTAGACTGTCCTGGTGTCACTGGCGGTCTGGTTCTCTCTTCTCACCGCATCCGTGGTGATCAGCTTCACGCCGGGGGCCGGCGCGATCAACACGATGTCCAACTCCCTCACGCAGGGCTGGAAACGATCGATCTGGGGCATCATCGGCCAGCAGATCGCGCTCATCGTGCATGTCGTGATCGTCGCCGCGGGCGTCGGGCTCCTCGTCTCGCGCTCGGACGTGCTGTTCAACCTCATCCGATACGCCGGAGCCGCCTACCTCGTGTACCTCGGCATCCGGTTGATCCTGACCCGCCCCGCCCCGGCGCTCGACGACGCCCCGGATCCGGTGGATGCCCGGGAGAGCCACTGGTCGATGATGCGTCGCGGGTTCTGGGTGAACCTGCTCAACCCCAAGGCAATCGTCTTCTTCCTCGCCTTCATCCCGCAGTTCATCCGGCTCGATCAGCCTCCGCTCCCCCAGTATCTGGCTCTCGTCGCCACCGTCGTGGTCGTCGACGTCCTGGTGATGTGGGGGTTCTTCGCCACGGCGGCGCGCCCCTTCCGGCGCCTCACTCGCTCCCCGCGCGGCCAGCGGATCCTCAACACCGTGTTCGGAAGCCTCTTCATCGGCGTCGCGGCGCTCCTCGTCCTCCTGCACTGAGGATCCCGCCGCACCCCCCGTAGGCTGGAGGAGATGGAAATGGACGCCGCGGCCTTCGAGGCCCTCGTGATCGACGAGCTCGACCAGCTGCCCGATGAGATGGTCGAGCAGCTCGAGAACGTCGTGTTCGTCGTGGAGGACCGTCCTGAGGACGGGAGCCTGGATCTCCTCGGCCTGTACGACGGTCTCGCGCTGACCGAGCGCACACAGTACGGGCTGGGCGAGCTGCCCGACCGCATCATCGTCTACCGCGAACCGCATCTCGCCCAGTGCGACGACATCGAACAGCTCCGCGACGAGATCCATACGACCCTCGTCCATGAGATCGCGCACTTCCACGGCATCGACGACGCGCAGCTGCACGAGCTCGGGTGGGCGTGATCATGTCGACCGTCCATCCCGAGATCGAGGAGACCACGGACCTGTTCGCTGCTCCTCTGGAGCCGTGGGAGGTGGTGGTGTGGAATGACCCCGTGAATCTGATGAGCTACGTCGTCCGCGTCTTCCGCACCTACTTCGGGTACACACGCGAGCATGCCACCCGCCTCATGCTCGCCGTTCATCACGACGGACACGCGATCGTCGCCACCGGCCCCCGCGAGACGATGGAGGTGCACGCTCAGGCGATGCACGACTACGGACTCTGGGCCACCGTCAGGAAGGCCGCATGAACACCCCACCGATCACCCTCTCCGTCGCCACGATCGAGGGGATGCATCTGGCCCGGCTCGTCGATGACTTCATGGACCTGCTCCGGGACACCGAACAGGATGACCCCGGGGTGGCCCGGCTGACCCCGAACGCCTACCCGGACGACGACGATGCTTCGGCTGCCTTCGCGTCGGCCACCCGCGCGGATCTCCTCGACCGCCGCCTGCACGACGCCCGCACGATGCGCGCGTCGCTGCAGGTGTTCGATCCGGACGCCGAGGTGACCGATGAGGACGCCCGCGTCTCCCGCGACGTCCTGGTGCGCCGCGAGGACGTGGACGCCTGGCTGCGCACCCTCACCGCCATCCGCCTCGTGATCGCGACGCGCCTCGGCATCACCGACGACGAGCCCGACGTCGGCGGCGACGGTCAGGCGGTCTATGACTGGCTGGGTTACCGCCTCGAACTCCTCATCGAAGCCGTGGATGAGAGCGACGCCGACGCCCTCCGCTGAGCGCGCTCAGGGAACCTCGACCACTCGCGTGGCGAGTTCGCGGGGGCTGTCCCGCTCGACGTGACGGCGCTCCTGCGCCGCCCACCGGTCCCAGTGCGGGCGATAGGTGTCTCCGTCCCGCGCGAGAGCGCGTGACTTGCGCGAGTGTTCCCCGGACTCCACCCAGACGCGGACGTCGGCCAGCCGTGCGGTCGACGGGCGCAGGATCCCGCTGCCCTCGACGATGACTCCGAGTGCGGGATCGACCGCGTGCGTCTCCGCCTCCTCGCCGCGCTCCCAATCCCAGCGACGCCAGGCCCCGAGAAGGCCGCGCCCGTGCGGGCGGAGGATCCCCTCCAGGGCCCGCTCCGCACCGCCGTCCAGCCCGTCCCATCCGGGGTACAGGGAATCCAGCGCGATCACCTGCACACGACCGGCGACCGGCCAGGCGCGTGCCACGCGCGCAGCCAGGGATGTTTTGCCGGCGCCGCTTCCGCCGTCGATGATCACGACTGGATTGGACGCCGCGAGTGCGCGGACGTCCTCGACGATCAGTGTCGCGGCCTGCGAGAGGGCGGCTGCGACCGCGTCGTCACTTCTTGAGGGCACGGATGATGCGCGTGAGTGCCCGACCGGTGACCCAGACGAAGGGCACGGCCACGACCAGCAGCGTCACGATGTTGGGCTCGAAGCGCAGCCCCTCCTCCCGGCGCACGTAGACGCCGACGGGGACCGACACACCTCCGCCGCCGCCGCCTTCGCCGCCTTCACCGCTCCCGCCGCCGAAGCCCGCGTACGTGAACGCGACCGGAGTGACGGTGACGCCGTCGATCTCCTGCGGTTCCCCGTATGCGCTCTTCACGCCGAAGGACGCGACCTGATTCCCGAGTTCCAGTGCAATGTTCGGCATGCTCCCACGGTAGCCGACAGCGGCCGCCCGCGGGCGCTCAATCGACGCCGTGATCCTTCGGATGCCGAGCGGCGCCCCGTCCCTCGCCCCGTCCGATGTGGCGCGCCCTGCTGATCGTCGCCGAGCCGAACCGCGCCATGGCCTCGTCGACGGCCCCTTCGACCTTGCGCCAGTCCTCGTCCTCGTCCCACAGCGCCAGTGCGCTGCCTCCCGCGGGCCGGAGGTTCTCGGCGCGGACGCCCACGAGGCGGATCGGATCACGACGCTCGATGAGCGCGAACAGGCCCTGCGCGGCCTCGCCGATGCGCTGGCCGACGGCGGTGGGCTCCGCCAGGGTCTGCGAGCGGTTGACGGTGCGGAAATCGTCGAAACGGATCTTGATCGCGACCGTGGAGGTCTCCCACCCTGCGCGGCGCAGGCGGGCGCCCACGCGATCGGCGAGCCGGAGCAGCTCGGCGCGGAGGAACCCCCGGTCTGCGATGTCGTGGTCGAAGGTCTCCTCGTGGCCGATGCTCTTCTCCACGCGCTCCGTGTCGACCGCCCGGGCGTCCTCACCGCGCGCCAGCTGCGCGAGCCTCGCGCTCAGCGCCGGCCCCACGGCGCGGTCCAGCATCTCGGGCGATGCCGTGCGGAGGTCGCCGATCGTGCGGAGGCCGCGGGCCTCCAGACCTTCCGCCGCCTTCGGGCCCACTCCCCACAGCGCGCGCACCGGACGCGGTGCGAGGAACGACAGCGTGTCGCGCTCGGCGACCACGAGCATCCCGTCCGGCTTCGCGAGCGTCGACGCCATCTTCGCCACGTGCTTGGTCGCCGCCACACCGACGCTGCACGTGATGCCGACCTCGGCGAGGACACGCTCACGGATCTGCGCGGCGATCCGGGCAGGACTCCCCCACAGCCGGCGCACACCCTGCACGTCGAGGAAGGCCTCGTCCACCGACAGCGGCTCCACGAGCGGAGTGAACGACTCGAAGATCGCCATCACCTGCCGCGACACCTCTTGATACCGGGGGAAGTGCGGCGGCACGATGCGTGCCGTGGGGCACAGTCGCAGGGCCTGTGACACGGGCATCGCCGAACGGACGCCGTAACGCCGCGCCTCGTACGAGGCGCTGGAGACCACGGAGCGCCCGTCCGGAGAACCGATGATCAGCGGCAGTCCGCGGAGACTCGGATCGTCCAGCACCTCGACGGCCGCATAGAACGCGTCCATGTCGACGTGGAGGATGCGCGTGCCCGTGTCGTCGGCGTCGGCCGAGGACACCATGCGGCCTCTGCCATCACCGTGTCCCATGAACCCATTGTCCCCTGGGCCTCCGACATCGAGGCCCAGGGGGACGAATCACTGCGCGGCGCGCTCGAGGATGAGTTCGCGGACGCGGGCGGCGTCGGCCTGGCCCTTCATGGCCTTCATGACCGCACCGATGATGGCACCCGCGGCCTGGACCTTGCCGTCCTGGATCTTGGCCATCACATCGGGCTGCGCGGCGAGAGCCTCGTCGATCGCCGCGATGAGCGCACCGTCGTCCGAGACCACGGCGAGACCGCGCGCGTCGACGACCTCCTGCGGCGTGCCCTCACCGGCGATCACGCCCTCCAGCACCTGGCGCGCGAGCTTGTCGGTCAGCGTCCCGGCGTCGACGAGCTGCTGCAGCGCCGCGACGTTCTCCGGGCTGACGAGGTCGACCGCATCCTTCTCCTGCGCGTTGGCGAGGCGGGTGATCTCTCCCGTCCACCACTTCCGCGCCGCGGCCGGCGTGGCCCCGGCGGCGATGGTGGCCTCGACGACGTCGAGCAGACCGCCGTTGCGCACGTCCTGGAACTCCAGCGGGGTGAAGCCCCACTCGTCCATGAGCCGGCGCCGACGGGCGACGGGCTGCTCGGGCAGGGCCGCACGCAGCTCCTCGATCAGCGCGCGCGGCGGCTGCACCGGAAGCAGGTCGGGCTCGGGGAAGTACCGGTAGTCGTCGGCGTCCGACTTCGGACGGCCGGGAGAGGTGGTCCCGGTGTCCTCATGCCAGTGCCGCGTCTCCTGGATGATGGTGCCGCCGTCGGCGAGGATCTGCGCCTGCCGCTGGATCTCGTAGCGCACCGCACGCTCGACCGACCGCATCGAGTTGACGTTCTTCGTCTCGGTGCGCGTGCCGAGCTTCTCGGCACCGCGAGGGCGCAGCGAGACGTTCGCGTCGCAGCGCAGGTTGCCGCGCTCGAGGCGAGCCTCGGAGATCCCGAGTCCGCGGACGATGTCGCGGATCGCGGCGACATAGGCCTTGGCGACCTCGGGGGCCCGGTGCTCGGTGCCGAAGATCGTCTTCGTCACGATCTCGACGAGCGGGACGCCGGCGCGGTTGTAGTCGACGAGCGAGTACTCCGCCCCCTGGATGCGACCGGTCGAGCCGCCCATGTGCGTGAGCTTGCCGGCGTCCTCCTCCATGTGCGCGCGCTCGATCGGGATCGTCACCATCGTGCCGTCCTCGAGCTCCACCTCGACCGAGCCCTCGAAGGCGATCGGCTCGTCGTACTGGGAGATCTGGTAGTTCTTGCCGAGGTCCGGGTAGAAGTAGTTCTTCCGCGCGAATCGGCTGGACTCGGCGATCGAGCAGCCGAGCGCCAGACCCAGGCTGATCGACGACCGGATGGCGGTCTCGTTGACGACGGGCAGCGAACCGGGGAGGCCCAGGTCCACCGGCGCGATCAGGGTGTTCGGCTCCGCCGCGTGGTACGCCTCGTTCGCAGGGTTGGGCGCGTCGGAGAACATCTTCGTGTTCGTGTTGAGCTCGACGTGCACCTCGAATCCGAGGACCGGCTCGAACAGCTCGAGCGCCTTGTCGAAGTCCATGAGCTTGGCGGCGGCCATCAGCGCGCGCCTCCTTCCAGCTGGGGGGCACGGGACAGCAGCGGCGCGCCCCAGGAGTCGACGAGCAGCGTCTCGAGGGCGGCGCCCACCCGGTAGAGGCGGGCGTCCTCTCGCGCCGGCGCGAGGAACTGGATGCCGACGGGCAGGCCGTCGTCGTCCGCCAGACCGCTCGGGATCGAGATGCCGGGGACACCGGCGAGGTTCGCCGGGATCGTGGTGATGTCGTTCAGGTACATCTGCAGCGGGTCGTCGATCTTCTCGCCGAGCTTGAAGGCCGTGGTCGGGGCCGACGGCGTGGCGATGACGTCGACCTCGGCGAAGGCCGCGGCGAAGTCCTGCTGGATCAGCGTGCGGACCTTCTGCGCGCTGCCGTAGTACGCGTCGTAGTATCCCGCCGACAGCGCGTAGGTGCCGAGGATGATGCGGCGCTTGACCTCGTCACCGAAACCCGCGTCGCGCGTGGCGGACATCACGTCCTCCACCGTGGGGTTGCCCGCCGGGGTGACCCGGAGACCGAAGCGGACCGAGTCGAACTTGGCCAGGTTGCTCGAGGCCTCGGCCGGCAGGATCAGATAGTAGGCGGCGACGCCGTACTCGAAGTGCGGTGCACCGATCTCGACGATCTCGGCGCCCTGCGCCTCGAGCAGCGCCAGCGCGCTGCGGAACGAAGCCGCGACGCCCGGCTGGAAACCGCTGTCGGGAAGCTCGCGGATGACGCCGACGCGGAGGCCCTTGAGGCCGTCCCCGCGCGCACCCTCGCGTGCGGCCGCCGCGAAGGACGGCCACTGCTCGTCGAGCGACGTGGAGTCCTTCGGGTCGTGGCCGCCGATCGCGTCGTGCAGCAGCCCGGCATCGAGCACCGTGCGGGTGACCGGGCCGACCTGGTCGAGGCTCGACGCCAACGCGATGGCGCCGTAGCGGCTGACGCCGCCGTAGGTCGGCTTCACGCCGACCGTGCCGGTCACGTGCGCAGGCTGGCGGATCGATCCGCCGGTGTCGGAGCCGAGGGCGAGCGGGGCCTCGAAGGCGGCGACCGCGGCGGCAGAGCCCCCACCCGAGCCGCCGGGGATCCGGTCGAGGTCCCAGGGGTTGCGGGTCGGGCCGTAGGCGGAGTGCTCCGTCGAGGAGCCCATCGCGAACTCGTCCATGTTCGTCTTGCCGAGCGGGATGAGTCCGGCGGCGCGGGAGCGGGCCACGACGGTCGCATCGTAGGGCGAGCGGTAGCCCTCGAGGATCCGCGAGCCGCTCGTGGTCGGCTGATCGGTCGTGACGAGCACGTCCTTGATCGCGAGCGGGACACCGGCGATCGGCCCGAGGTCCTCCCCCGCGGCGCGACGGGCGTCGATGTCGGCCGCCGCGTCGAGCGCGTGCTCGTTGACGTGCAGGAACGCATGGACGTCGCCGTCGACCTGGGCGATCCGGTCGAGGTGCGCCTGCGTGGCCTCGACGCTGGAGACCTCCCGCGCCGCGAGCTTGTCGGCGAGCTCCGCCGCCGTCAGTCGGATGATGTCGCTCACTGCTCTTCTCCCAGGATCGCGGTGACGCGGAACCGGCCGTCGGCCTGGTCCGGGGCGTTCTGCAGCACCTGCTCGTGCGTGAGCGTCTCGCCGACCACGTCGGGACGGAACACGTTGCTCAGCGGGATCGGGTGGCTGGTCGCGGCGACATCGGCGGTCGCGACCTCGGACACCTTGGCGATGTTGTCGACGATGGCGTCGAGCTGGCCCGTGAGCCGCGTCACCTCGTCGTCGTTCAGCTGGATGCGCGCGAGCACGCCGAGATGGCGCACAAGATCAGGGGTGATTTCAGACACGCCCTCAGTCTAGTTGGCGAGCCGCCCGCCGCTCGGCGCGGCGCGGCCCGCCTAAGCTGGGCGCGTGAGCACGTTCCAGCCCCCTCGCCCGTGGATCGCCAGCTACGCCGACGGCGTTCCGGAGGACCTCGCCCCCGTCAGCGGCTCCCTCGTGGACATCGTCGCCGCGTCGGCGCGGGACTACCCGGATGCCCCGGCCCTCCAGTTCTTCGGCAGGGAGACCACCTACGCACAGCTGCAGGAGGCGATCGATCGCGCCGCGGCGGGGCTCCGGGATCTCGGCGTCCGCGCCGGCGACCCGGTCGCCATCGTCCTGCCGAACTGCCCGCAGCACATCATCGCGTTCTACGCCGTGCTGCGGCTCGGTGCCGTGGTGGTCGAGCACAACCCGCTCTACACCCCTCGCGAGCTGCGCAAGCAGTTCGAGGACCACGGGGCCAAGCACGCGATCGTGTGGAACAAGGTCGTCGCGACGGTGCAGGGGTTCCCGAGCGACCTCGCCGTCTCCACGCTCGTGTCCGTGGACGTCACGCGCGCCATGCCGGCCCTCACCCGCTTCGCCCTCCGGCTGCCGGTCGCGAAGGCGAGGGAGTCGCGGGCTGCACTGACCGAGCGTGTCCGCGGCACCGTCCTCTGGGAGTCGGTGCTCGCCGGTGACCCGATCCCCGCCTCGCATCCGCAGCCGGGCACGGACGACCTGGCGATCATCCAGTACACGTCCGGGACCACCGGCACGCCGAAGGGCGCCGCCCTCACGCACCGCAACCTCCTCGCCAACGCGGCACAGTCCCAGGCATGGGTCCCGTCCATCCAGCGCGGCAAGGGCTGCGTCGTGTACGCCGTGCTGCCCATGTTCCATGCCTACGGCCTGACGCTCTGCCTCACCTTCGCCATGTCGATGGGGGCACGTCTGGTGCTGTTCCCGAAGTTCGATCCCGATCTCGTGCTGGACGTGGTCAAGAAGCACCCGGCGACGTTCCTGCCGCTCGTGCCGCCCATCGCCGACCGGCTGCTCGCGGCCGCCAACGCCAAGGGCGTCTCCCTCGAGGGCATCGAAGTGGCGATCTCCGGCGCGATGGCGCTGCCGCACGAGCTCGTCGTCCCGTTCGAAGCCGCCACGCACGGCTATCTCGTCGAGGGCTACGGTCTGAGCGAGTGCTCGCCCGTGCTCATGGCGAACCCGGTGGCCGACAACCGCGTCCCCGGCACGGTGGGGCTCCCGCTCCCCGGGACGGAGTGCCGCGTCGTCGATCCGGAGAATCCCACCGAGGACGTCCCGGCCGGTTCCGCCGGGGAGCTCGTCGTGCGCGGCCCCCAGGTGTTCTCCGGCTACTACGGCAAGCCCGAGGAGACCGAGGCCGTTTTCGTCGACGGCTGGTACCGGACGGGCGACATCGTCACGATCGACGACGGAGGCTTCGTGCGCATCGTCGACCGCATCAAGGAGCTCATCATCACCGGTGGCTTCAACGTCGCCCCGACCGAGGTGGAGAACGCGCTGCGCCAGCACCCGTCGGTCGCCGACGCCGCGGTGGTCGGGCTGCCCAGCGAGCACTCGGGCGAAGAGGTCGTCGCGGCGATCGTCGTCGACCCGGGCGCCGACGTCGACGTGGAGGCGATCCGCGAGTACGCGCGCAGCATCCTCACGCCGTACAAGGTGCCGCGCCGCGTGTTCATCGTCGAGGAGCTGCCGACGTCGCTGATCGGCAAGGTGCTCCGCCGGCAGGTGAAGGAGAAGCTGCTCGCCCTCACCGCGGGCGGCTGAACGGGGCCGCACAGGTACCGGGTGGGCGGGCGCGCTACCCTTGGGAAGTGACCCCTGAAGAAGTGACCCCCGCCGACGCCCCTGACGAGTCCCCTGCAACCCCCGGATTCGAGGACCTCGGCATCACCGGGCCCGTCCTCAAGGCCATCAAGGACCTCGGCTACGAGACGCCGTCCCCCATCCAGGCCGAGACCATCCCGACGCTGCTCGCCGGCCGCGATGTGGTCGGCATGGCGCAGACCGGAACCGGCAAGACCGCCGCCTTCGCGCTCCCCGTGCTGGAGCGGCTCGACGTGACGCAGAAGACGCCGCAGGCCCTCGTCCTCGCTCCGACCCGCGAGCTCGCGCTCCAGGTCTGCGAGGCGTTCGAGTCGTACGCCTCCCGGATGAAGGGCGTGCACGTGCTCCCCGTCTACGGCGGCCAGGGCTATGGGGTGCAGCTCTCCGCGCTCCGCCGTGGCGTGCACGTCGTCGTCGGCACCCCCGGCCGCATCATGGACCACCTGGCCAAGGGCACGCTCGACCTCTCCGAGCTGAAGTACCTCGTGCTGGACGAGGCCGACGAGATGCTGAAGATGGGCTTCGCGGAAGACGTCGAGCAGATCCTGGCCCAGACGCCGGAGGAGAAGCAGGTCGCCCTGTTCTCGGCGACGATGCCCGCGCAGATCCGCCGCCTCGCGCAGCAGTACCTCCGCGACCCCGAGGAGATCACGGTCAAGTCCAAGACCGCGACCAACACGAACATCACCCAGCGCTACCTCGTCGTCTCCTACGCGCAGAAGGTGGACGCCCTGACCCGCATCCTCGAGGTGGAGAACTTCGACGGGATGATCGTCTTCGTCCGCACGAAGAACGAGACCGAGACCCTGGCCGAGAAGCTCCGTGCCCGCGGGTACTCCGCCGCCGCGATCAACGGCGACGTGCCGCAGGTGCAGCGCGAGCGGAGCGTCAACCAGCTCAAGGACGGCAAGCTCGACATCCTCGTCGCCACGGACGTCGCCGCCCGCGGCCTCGACGTCGAGCGCATCAGCCACGTCGTCAACTTCGACATCCCCACCGACACCGAGTCGTACGTCCACCGAATCGGACGGACCGGGCGCGCCGGCCGCACGGGGGACGCGATCAGCTTCATCACCCCGCGCGAGCGCTACCTGCTCAAGCACATCGAGAAGGCGACGCGTCAGCAGCCCACGCAGATGCAGCTCCCGAGCACGGAGGACGTGAACACGACGCGGCTCGCCCGCTTCGACGACGCCATCACGACGGCACTCTCGGAGACGTCGCGCATCGACGCGTTCCGCGACATCATCGCCCACTACGTCCGGCACCACGACGTGCCGGAGGGCGACGTCGCGGCCGCTCTCGCCGTGGTCGCCCAGGGGGCGACGCCGCTGCTCCTCGACCCCGCCCAGGACGCCCTGTCGCAGGCGGTGGCCGCCGACAACCGTCCCCCGCGCGAGCGGCAGACCCGGGAGCCCCGCGAGCCCCGGGAGCCCCGGGAGCGTCGCGGGCGCGGCGACTACACCCCATACCGGATCGAGGTGGGGCGACGGCACCGCGTCGAGCCGCGACAGATCGTGGGCGCGCTGGCGAACGAGGGCGGCCTGGGCCGCGACGACTTCGGCGCGATCAACATCCGTCCCGACTTCTCGATCGTCGAGCTCCCGGCGAACCTCGACCCCGCCGTCCTCGACAAGCTCCGCGACACGCGCATCTCGGGACGCCTGATCGAGATCGCCCCCGACCGTGGACCCGGGGCGCGCCGCGGGTCGTCCTCGCGCGACGGCGACGGCCGTGGCCGACCGCCCCGCTACGACCGGACCGATCGGCGCGACCGCGACGATCGCCCGGCGCCCCGCGACCGCGAGGAAAAGCCCTTCCGGAAGCCCCGCCACAAGGGCTGAGCGGACCGACGATGCGCATCGACCGCGCCGGCAGGGAGGATCTCCCCGCGCTCGCCCAGCTCAAATGGCAGGACGTGCCCGCGGACCTGACGGCCGGTCGATCGCTCGACACGTTCACCAGCGAACTCGGCGACTGGTGGCGCGCGCAGGAGCGCACCCATGTGGCCTTCGTCGCGCGGGCCGAGGACGACGATCGTGTCGTCGGAGCCGCGTGGGTCGCCCTCCTGCCCCGCGTCCCGCGGCCGGGGGCGCTGGACCGCCTCTCCGCGGACATCCAGAGCGTCTTCGTCCTGCCGGAGCACCGAGGACGTGGCGCGGGCCGCGGCCTCGTCGCCGCCGCCTGTGCGCACGCGGTGTCCGTCGGCGCCGAGCGGATCACCGTGCACTCGAGCGAGGCGGCCGTGGGTCTCTATCGGGAGCTGGGGTTCGCGGACTCGCCGCGGCTGCGGCAGTTCCTCGCGCCCACCACGGCAGCGCCGGAGAGCGCCTGAGTCGTCATTCCAGCGCCGCGGGCCCCTCGGTGACCAGGACGTGGAACTGCGCGGCGTCGAGGATGCGGATGCCGAGTTCCTCCGCCTTCGCGAGCTTGGAGCCGGCCCCCGGCCCCGCGGCCACGAAGTCGGTCTTCTTGGAGACGCTCGAGGCCGCCTTGCCGCCGGCCTTGAGGATCGCCTCCTGCGCGCCTTCACGGGTGTAGCCGTCGAGAGAGCCGGTGGCGACGACGGTGAGGCCCTCCAGCACTCCCCCGGCGGCGACCGCTGCTCCCGGACCGGGGTGGCCCGGCGTCGCCCACTGCACGCCCGCATCCGTCCACTGCCGGACGATGTCCTGGTGCCAGTCGACGTCGAACCACGCGAGCAAGGAGTCGGCGATGATGCCGCCCACGCCCTCGACCGCGGCGAGCTCTTCCCGCGATGCCTCCCGGATCGCGTCGAGCGACCCGAACCACTGCGCGAGCGCCCGCGCGGCGACCGGCCCCACGTGCCGGATGTTGAGGGCGACCAGCAGCCTCCAGAGATCTTTGGTCTTCGCCTTCTCCAGCTCTGCGAGCAGGGTCAGCGCCTGGGAAGACGGCTGCGGACCATCCAGGCCCGACTTCTTCTCGGCCGCGGTCGGGTTGCGTCGGAACGGCGCGCGGGTCTTCACGAGGCCGTCCTCGTCCTCGCGCGGCAAGCCCGTCTCCGCATCGCGCACGACGACCTCGATCGGCACGAGCTGCTCCAGAGTCAGGGCGAACAGCCCCGCTTCCGTGATCAGGGGAGGCTCAGCCGGGGTCGTGGGCTGGGTCAGGGCCGCCGCCGTCACCTCGCCCAGGGCCTCGACATCGAGGGCGCCGCGCGAGCCGATGTGCTCGACGCGTCCGCGCACCTGCGCGGGGCACGACCGGGCGTTCGGGCAGCGGAGATCGATGTCGCCCTCCTTCATGGGGCGCAGCGGCGTGCCGCACTCGGGGCAGTCGGCGGGCATGACGAACTCGCGTTCGCTCCCGTCCCGCTTCTCGACCACGGGGCCGAGCACCTCGGGGATCACGTCGCCCGCCTTGCGCAGCACCACGGTGTCGCCGATGAGGACGCCCTTGGCCTTGACCACGTCCTTGTTGTGGAGCGTCGCCTGACGGACCACGGACCCGGCGACGTGAGCCGGAGCCATCACCGCGAAGGGCGTCGCACGACCGGTGCGACCGACGGAGACGACGATGTCGAGGAGCTTCGTCTGCACCTCTTCCGGCGGGTACTTGTACGCGATCGCCCAGCGGGGCGCCCGGCTCGTCGCGCCCAGCTCGTCATGCAGGTCGAGCTCGTCGACCTTGACCACGATGCCGTCGAGCTCGTGCTCGATGTCATGTCGGTGCTCGCCGTAGTGCTCGACGAAGGCGACGACGTCGTCGATGCTGCGGCACACCTTCGTATGCGGGCTCGTCGGCAGCCCCCAGGCGGACAGCAGCTCGTAGACCTGGCTCTGGGCCGCGACCGGCGGGTTCGTCCAGGCGCCGATGCCGTGCACGTACAGGGCGAGCGACTCGATGCGCAGCAGCCCCGCTTCCAGCTCCAGGCCGTCCTTCTTGTCGATCTGCTGGCGCAGGCCGCCGCTGGCCGCGTTGCGGGGATTGGCGAAGGCCGGGAAGCGCCGCGCGGCCGCGGTGCGCGCCTTCTCCTCGTCGAACGGTCTCTTCGCCCCGCCCCTGGCCTCCCAGCGCGCGAGGGCGTCCGCATACGCGCGCTCCCGGAAAGCCGCCTGTGCCGCATTCAGCCGCTCGAACGCGGCGACGGGGATGAAGACCTCCCCGCGGACCTCGACGATCGGCGGGTGTCCCTCGCCGGAGAGCCGATCAGGGATCTCCGGGAGCCGGAGCGCGTTCTCGGTGACGATCTCGCCCACCCGGCCGTCGCCACGGGTCGCGGCCGATGTCAGCACGCCGTTCTCATACCGCAGGTTGATCGCGAGGCCGTCGATCTTGAGCTCGGTCAGCCAGTCGACGTCGCGCCCGGCGGCCGCTCGTGTCTTCTGCGCCCACTCGCGCAGCTCGTCGATCGAGAAGACGTTGTCGAGGCTGAGCATCCGCTCGGCGTGCTCGATCGTCGCGAGTCCGGTCGCATCCGCGGCGCCGACCATCTGCGTCGGCGAGTCCTGCCCCTGCAGCTCGGGGTGCAGGCGTTCGAGTTCTTCCAGGCGCCGCATCCAGCCGTCGTACGTGGCATCGTCGACGAGCGACGTGTCACGCCCGTAGTACGCGTCCTTCGCCTCGAGGATGCGGGTCGTCAGCTCCTCGGCCTCGCGGCGGGCGTCTTCCAGTGAGATGTTCTCCGGCACTCCGCCAGTCTAGGAGCGGGGACGGACATGCGTCCGGATCAGACGCCGACCGGGACCGCGGAGACGGTCGCATCGATCGTGAACTGCCCGAGCACGCGCGTGCCGACGTAGAGCACGGCGGTCTGCCCCGGGGCGACGCCGTCGAGCGGCGTGTCCGGAACCACGCGGACGCCCTCCGACGTCACGGTGGCCGTGGCGGGAACCGGCTCGGCATGCGCGCGGATCTGCACGTCGCACGCGAACACCGACGCGGTCGGCGCGGCGCCGGCCCAGCTGAACCGCTCCCCCGCGATCTCGGCGATCGCCAGGGCCTCCTTCGGGCCGACGACCACCGTGTTCGACACGGGGCGCACCTCGAGCACGAAGCGCGGCTTGCCGTCCGCCGCCGGGACGCCGAGCTTGAGTCCGCGCCGCTGACCGACCGTGAACGCATGAGCACCCTCGTGCGCACCGACGACGGCACCGGAGCGGTCGACGATCTCGCCGGTGGCCGTGCCGGCCTTCTCGGCCAGCCAGCCCCGGGTGTCCCCATCCGGGATGAAGCAGATGTCGTGGCTGTCGGGCTTCTGCGCGACGCTGAGACCACGCTCCTCGGCCTCCGCCCGCACGAGCGCCTTCGACGGCGTGGTCCCCAGTGGGAAGTAGGTGTGCGCGAGCTGGTCGGCCGTCAGGACGCCGAGCACGTAGGACTGGTCCTTCGCGTTGTCCGATGCCCGGTGCAGTTCGAGGCCCTCCGCGCCGTCGACGAGGGTCGCGTAGTGTCCCGTGCACACGGCGTCGAAGCCGAGTTCCAGGGCGCGCTCCAGCAGGGCGGCGAACTTGATCTTCTCGTTGCACCGCATGCAGGGGTTGGGAGTGCGACCGGCACGGTACTCGGCGACGAAGTCGTCGATCACGTCATCGCGGAAACGCTCGGAGAAGTCCCAGACGTAGAAGGGGATGCCCAGGAGGTCGGCGGCCCGGCGTGCGTCGAGGGCGTCCTCGATGGTGCAGCAGCCGCGGCTGCCGGTTCGGAGCGTTCCCCCGGCGCGGGAGAGCGCCAGGTGCACACCGACCACGTCGTGCCCCGCCTCGACGGCACGCGCGGCCGCGACGGCGGAGTCGACACCACCGCTCATGGCCGCAAGGATTCGCATGGGACCAGTCTACGAGCGCCTGGCTGCGCGGGACCCGGATGCGCGTTCGTAGGCCTCGCCGATCGCGGCGAGCACCGCATCCACATCCTCGGCGGTGGAGGTGCGCCCGAGGGAGAAGCGCAGCACGCTCCGGGCGTCCGTCTCGCTGCGCCCCATCGCCATCACGACGTGCGAGGGCTCGGCGACCCCTGCCTGACAGGCGGATCCCGTCGAGGCCGACACCCCGGCCACGTCGAGGAGGAACAACAGGCTCTCCCCCACCGCGCCGGGGAAGAGGAGGTGAGCCGTGCCGGGGAGGCGGTGCTCGGGGTCGCCCAGAAGCTCGGCGGCCGGCACCCGCGCGCGGATGCCCTCGACCAGGCGGTCGCGCAGGTCGCCCACCCGGACGCTCTCGGCGGCCCGCTCACGCTCGGCGAGCTCGATCGCTGTCGCCAGCGCGGCCGCTCCCGGCACGTCCTGGGTGCCCGCCCGCAGACCCCGCTGCTGGCCGCCGCCCCGCAGGAGCGGTGTCAGTCGGGCCGACCGCGCCGCCACCAGCGCCCCGACGCCGACCGGCGCTCCGACCTTGTGGCCGGCGATGCTGAGCGCCACGAGGCCCACGCCGTCATCCGCACGGCCCCGCAACTCGCGGAACGACAGCGGGACGTGTCCGAGCGCGGCGACCGCATCGAGGTGCAGCGGCACTCCGGCGCCGGCGGCCGCAGCGGCCAGGGCGGGGGCGTCGTTGATCGTCCCCGTCTCGTTGTTGGCCACGAGCGCTGTCGCGAACGCGGCATCGGGGAGAGCCGCCGCGAAGCGGCGCTCATCAATCCGCGCCCGCGGAGACAGCGGAACAGCGCGGGCCTCGGCGCCGTCGGCCACCAGGGCCGCGACCGTGTCCATCGTCGCGTGATGCTCGCCGTCCGGCACCACGACAGCCGTCGTCCCCGGACGACGCGAGTGCCACAGCCCCTGGAGGGCGAGATTGATCGACTCCGTCCCACCGGAGGTCAGCACCACCTCGATCGGGTCGGCCCCGAGCACCGCGGCCACGCGCTCCCGGGATTCCTCGAGCACGCGGCGCGCGTCCTGCCCGGATCCATGCGTCGACGACGCGTTGCCGACGAGGACGGACGCCTCCAGCCACGCGTCCCTGGCCTCCGGGCGCAGCGGGGTGGTCGCCGCGTGGTCGAGATAGTGCCGCATGCTTCGATTCTCCCCGATCCGCGCCCCGGACGGTCCGTCTGCGCGTGAGACCGGGTGCGTCCTGTCATGAGACTGAAATGCAACACGTTTAGGGTGTATCCATGTCCTCGTCCCCCGACTCCGTCGTGCCCGGTGGGGCGATCCTCGACAATCTCGGCGTCCGGCTGCACGACGGTGTCGGCACGCTGCGGGTCTGGTCGCAGAACGCCTCCGCTGTCGAGCTCGTCGTCTTCGACGCGACGGACCTCGACTGGGTCGTCGACCAGGCTCCGCTCGAACGGCGGCCCGGGGGCGTCTGGGAGGTCACGACGCCGTTGCTGCAGCCCGGAGTCCGCTACGCGCTCCGCGTCGAGGGCCCGCACGGGCCCGGCAACACGTTCAACCCGGAGACGCTGCTCCTCGACCCCTACGCGCGGGGCCTCGCCCAGGGACACGGCTACCAGGAATGGCGGGCCGTGGTCATCGAGGACGGCTTCGACTGGGGCGGCTCCACGAAGCCGCGCATCCCCGCCGACCGGACGCTGATCTACGAGGGCCACCTCAAGGGACTGACCAAGCGGCACCCCGACATCCCGCCTGCGCTGCACGGCACCTACGCGGGCCTCGCGCATCCGGCCATGATCGCGTACCTCCGCACGCTCGGGGTGACGTCGGTGGAGCTGCTCCCCGTCCACGCCTTCGTCCCGGAACCGCGACTGCTGGAGCGGGGGCTGACGAACTACTGGGGCTACAACACGCTCAACTTCTTCACCCCGCACGCCGCCTATGCGACGGAGGACGCGCGGAAGCGGGGACCAGAGGCGATCATCGCCGAGTTCAAGGGCATGGTCCGGCTGCTGCACGAGGCCGGTCTCGAGGTGATCCTCGACGTGGTCTACAACCACACGTCGGAGGAGGGAATCGGCGGACCGCGCTCCAGCCTCCGCGGGATCGACAACGCCCGGTACTACCGGCAGGACGACACCGGCGTGTACGTCGACACCACCGGATGCGGCAACACCCTCAACACCGCGACCGATGCCGGAGCCCGACTGGTGCTGGACTCGCTCCGGTACTGGGCGGAGGAGATGCAGATCGACGGCTTCCGCTTCGATCTGGCGACGGCGATCGCTCGCGACGGCGCACACACCTACACCCCGGATCATCCGCTTCTGCAGGCGATCGCCGCCGACCCCGTCCTCGCGGAGACCAAGCTCATCGCGGAACCCTGGGACGTCGGTCTGGGCGGCTGGCAGACGGGCAACTTCCCCGCCGGGTGGCACGAGTGGAACGACCGGTACCGCGACCGGGTGCGCAACTTCTGGCTGAGCGACATCGACTACGCGCGACGGGCCTCGGCACCGGTCGGGATCGGCGGTTTCGCCACCCGCCTCGCCGGCTCGTCGAACACCTTCAGCGAGGAGCGCGGACCGCTCGCGAGCATCAACTTCGTCACGGCGCACGACGGGTTCACGCTGCACGACCTCGTCTCCTACGACGTCAAGCACAACGAGGCCAACGGCGAGCACAACCGCGACGGCGCCGACCTCAACCGCTCCTTCAACCACGGCGTCGAGGGGCCGACCGACGATCCCGCGATCCTCACCGCGCGGCGGAAGGCCATGCGCAACCTGCTCGGCACCCTGCTGCTCTCGGCCGGCATCCCGATGCTCACCGCCGGCGACGAGGTGGGGCGATCCCAACGGGGCAACAACAACGCCTACGCGCAGGACTCGCCGCTCTCCTGGCTGTCCTGGGAGCTCGAGCCCTGGCAGGACGACCTCCGGGCGCACGTCGCGCACCTCGCCCGTCTGCGCGAGGAGAACCCCGCGCTGCGGCCGAGCCGGTACGCGCGCCTCGGCGAGCACATCCCGAACGCCTCGGTCATGGACTGGTACGACCAGGACGGCGCGACCATGGAACCGGCGCAGTGGGCCGACCCCGGCAACCGCACGCTGCAGTACGTCGCCGCCTCCACGCCGGACAAGGAGGCCGCCAACCGCATCCTGCTGATCGTGCATGGCACGGAGGCGCCGATCGACGTGCGGCTCCCGGAGGAGATCGACGGCGCCACCCGGTTCGTCTCGCTCTGGTCGAGTGCGGAGGAACGCCCGTCGGAGGCCGAGGAGACGTTCGCGCCGGGCGATGTGCTGCCCATCCCCGGCACCTCGATGCGCTTGTTCCGCGTGGACTGATAGCACGCTTCGGCGCCGGGGTCGAGCGGTAGGTTCCGGAAGGCCCGAGCGGTAGATTCGGCATGTGACTGCACGTGCTGGAACCCGACCCACGGCTCTGCGGAGCCCCGTCCAGATCCCGGCGCGCGCCGCCGACGTCGACCTGCCCGGAGCGCTGCGGACCACCCGGATCCCGCTGTTCGACGGTACCCCCGCGGTACCAGGAGGCTTCCCCGCCAAGGCGTTCGCCGGCGAGGTCGTCCCCTTCCGTGTCGTCGCCTTCCGCGAAGGGCACGATCTCATCGGCGTGCATCTGCGCCTGACCTCTCCGACCGGCGAGGAGAGCCTGCACCGGCTGACGGCCCTCGCCGACGGCACCGACCGCTGGCAGGCCGAGATCGCCCTCGATGCGGAGGGCCTGTGGTGGTACCGCTTCGAGGCGTTCTCCGACGACTTCGCGACCTGGGCGCACGCCGCGCACGTGAAGGTCGCCGCCGACATCGACGTGCCCGTGATGGCGGCGCTCGGCGCCGAGCTCCTCCGCAGAGCGGCCGCCGAGAAGGATCGTCCCGCCGCGCAGCGCACGCGCCTGAAGGCTCGCGCCGAGGCACTCGATGCCGGCGACGCCGCGACCACGGCGGCGGCGGCCGTGGATCCCGACCTCGCCGCGATCTTCCGTGACCGCCCGATCGCCACGCTCCGTTCCGCCTCCGCAGAGCAGGCTCTCCGCGTGGAGCGCACCCGCGCGGGGGTCGGCGCCTGGTACGAGTTCTTCCCCCGGTCCGAGGGCGCGCGTCGACTCAAGGACGGCACCGTGCGCAGCGGGACGTTCCGCACGGCCGCGAAGCGTCTGCCCGAGGTCGCCCGGATGGGGTTCGACGTGATCTACCTCGTCCCTGTGCACCCCATCGGCACGACCAACCGCAAGGGTCGCAACAACACCCTCGTCGCCGAAGCGGGCGATCCGGGCTCGCCGTACGCGATCGGAGCGGCGGAGGGCGGACACGACGCGATCCATCCGGACCTCGGCACCCCCCAGGACTTCCGTGCCTTCGTGCGCGCGGCGCGGAAGGAGGGCCTGGAGGTCGCCCTCGATCTCGCGCTGCAGGCCTCGCCCGACCACCCCTGGGTGCGCGAGCACCCGGAGTGGTTCACCACGCTCCCGGACGGCACGATCGCCTACGCCGAGAACCCGCCCAAGAAGTACCAGGACATCTACCCGCTGAACTTCGACAACGATCCGGAGGGCATCGCGGGCGAGATGCTGCGGATCGTCCGGCATTGGGTGGCCGAGGGGGTCCGGATCTTCCGCGTGGACAACCCGCACACCAAGCCGCTGCAGTTCTGGGAATGGCTGATCGCGACGGTCAACGAGACGGACCCCGACGTGATCTTCCTCGCCGAGGCGTTCACCCGACCTGCCGTGATGCGCGCGCTCGCCGCGGTGGGCTTCCAGCAGAGCTACAGCTACTTCACCTGGCGCAACACCAAGGCCGAGCTGGAGGAGTTCCTCACGACGATCTCCCGCGAGACGGCCGACTACATGCGCCCGAACCTCTTCGTGAACACCCACGACATCCTCACCGAGTACCTGCAGTTCGGCGGGCGTGCCGCCTACCGCATCCGCGCGTGCATCGCCGCCACCGCGGGCCCCGTGTACGGCGTGTACGCCGGATACGAACTCATCGAGAACGTGGCCCGTCCCGGTTCCGAGGAGAACATCGACAACGAGAAGTACGAGTACAAGTTCCGTGACTGGGCGGGGGCCGAGGAGCGCGGCGAGTCGCTGGCGCCGCTCCTGCGGCGCCTGAACGAGATCAGGGCCGCCCACCCCGCGCTGCGCCAGCTCCGCAACCTCGATCTCCATTGGAGCGACGACGACGCGATCCTCGTGTACAGCAAGCACCTCGATGCGGCGTTCACGGACAGCGGCCGCCCGGACACCCTGATCATCGTCGCGAACGTCGACCCGCACTCGGTGCGCGAGACGACCGTCCACCTCGACACCACGCGCTGGGGCGTCCCCCTGGGCGAGAGCTTCGAGGTGGAGGACCTGCTCACCGGCAGCGTCTGGACCTGGAGCGATCACAACTACGTCCGGCTCGACGCCTTCGCCGAGCCGGTCCACATCCTGAAGGTGAGGGGGCGCGCATGAGCAGCATCGACGACACCGCGAACATCGACCGGGAGGCCGTGGCGGAGGGCCGGCACCACGACCCTCACGCCCTGCTCGGCGCTCACCCCGTCCAGGACGCGGCTGGGCGGACCGTCACCGTGATCCGGGCTCGTCGTCCGCTCGCGGAGGCGGTGGAGGCGGTGTTCGGCGACGGGAGCCGCCTGACGCTCCTCCATGCCGCGCACGGCGTGTGGGAGGGCACGCACCCCGGACCGCCGCTCCCCTACCGCCTCGCGACCCGCTACCGCGGCGAGGAGGAGAGCATCGTGGGCGACCCCTACCGCCACGCGCCGACGCTCGGCGACCTCGACCTGCACCTGATCGCCGAGGGCCGTCACGAGCGCCTCTGGGAGGCGCTCGGAGCACATCCCCGCATGCAGGGCGACGAGCGGGGCGTGTCGTTCGCCGTCTGGGCGCCCGATGCCACGGCCGTCCGGGTGGTGGGCGACCACAACGGCTGGAACGGCGAGGGGCACGCCATGCGCTCCCTCGGCGCCAGCGGCGTCTGGGAGCTCTTCATCCCCGACCTCCCCGTCGGCACCCGCTACAAGTTCCAGATCCGGACGCGGAGCGGCACCTGGATCCTCAAGGCCGACCCGATGGCGCTGGCGGCGCAGGTTCCGCCGGAGACCGCGTCGGTCGTCACCGCCTCGTCGTACGTCTGGCAGGACGGCGCGTGGATGACCCGGCGCGCCGCCACGCATGCGGTCGCGCAGCCTCTGGCGGTGTACGAGGTGCACGTCGGCTCCTGGCGCGGCGGCCTGAGCTACCGCGAGATGGCGGATCCGCTGATCGCGCACGTGCAGGAGACGGGGTTCACGCACGTCGAGTTCATGCCCCTCGCCGAGCATCCGTTCGGCGGGTCGTGGGGATATCAGGTCAGCGGCTACTACGCGCCGACGAGCCGGTACGGCTCCCCCGACGACCTGCGATACCTCATCGACCGCCTGCACCAGGCCGGCATCGGCGTGATCATGGACTGGGTGCCGGGACACTTCCCCAAGGACGACTTCGCGCTGGCCCGCTTCGACGGTCAGCCCCTCTACGAGCACCCCGACCCCCGCCGCGGCGAGCATCAGGACTGGGGCACGCTCATCTTCGACTACGGCCGCCCCGAGGTCCGCGGGTTCCTCGTCGCGAACGCGCTCTACTGGTTCGAGGAGTTCCACGTCGACGGTCTGCGCGTCGACGCCGTGGCGTCGATGCTCTACCTCGACTACTCGCGTCGCGAGGGCGAAT
Organism: Microbacterium sp. NPDC091676; assembly: GCF_044756645.1. Lineage (NCBI taxonomy): Bacteria > Bacillati > Actinomycetota > Actinomycetes > Micrococcales > Microbacteriaceae > Microbacterium > Microbacterium sp. NPDC091676. The sequence continues at coordinate 629,063 of NZ_JBIVTI010000001.1, forward strand.
GGGAGCCGAACATCCACGGCGGACGCGAGAACCTGGAGGCGATCCGCTTCCTCCAGGAGGTCAACGCCACCGCCTACCGGCTGCACCCCGGGATCCTCATGATCGCCGAGGAGTCCACGAGCTTCCCCGGCGTCACCGCGCCGACGGACCACGCGGGTCTCGGGTTCGGATTCAAGTGGAACATGGGGTGGATGAACGACTCGCTCCAGTACATCGGCAGAGACCCGATGTACCGGGCGCACCACGAGGGCGAGATGACGTTCTCGTTCGTCTACGCGTTCGGCGAGAACTACGTCCTGCCGATCAGTCACGACGAGGTCGTGCACGGCAAGGGCAGCCTGCTCTCGAAGATGCCCGGCGACCACTGGCACAAGCTGGCGAACGTCCGTGCGTACCTCGCCTACATGTGGGGGCACCCCGGCAAGAAGCTGCTGTTCATGGGCCAGGAGTTCGGCCAGCTCGCCGAGTGGTCGGAGGGGCGCGAGCTGGACTGGTGGCTCCGCGACCAGCCCTCGCATGCCCAGCTCCAGGACTTCGTCGCCGCGATGAACGGCGTGTACCGGGCGCAGGCGCCGCTCTGGGAACGGGACAGCGACGGCTCCGGTTTCACACGGCTCGGGGCGCCGAGCTGGGATCCGTCCGTCATCGCGTTCGAACGGCGGGACGCGCACGGCGGACGTCTCGTCGTCATCAGCAACTTCGCCGGGGTGGAGCGCACCGGGTACCGCCTGGGCCTGCCGCGCCCCGGCGTCTGGCAGGAGATCCTGAACTCCGATGCCGCCGTCTACGGCGGACGCGGTTCCGGCAACCTCGGGATGGTGATCGCGGAGCCCGGGGACGGAGGCGCCCCGACGGCCTCGATCACGCTGCCGGCTCTGTCGACGCTGTGGCTCCGTCATCAGCCGGAGCCCCACGTCCCCACCGTGAACAACGGCTGACGCGCGACCGCGGACGATCGATCCGCGCGGGACGCTTCCCGCGCGGATCGATCAGAAGAGCAGCGAGGAGAGCCGGTTGCGGGCGGCGATCACGCGGGGGTCGCCGGCTCCGATGAGACCGAAGAGCTCGACCAGGCGCTCGCGAACGGGTGCGCGCTGATCGGACGGCAGCTCCGCGAACAGGTCCAGCAGACGTCCGAAGGCGTCGTCGACGTGCCCGCCCGCGAGGTCCAGGTCGGCGACGTCGAACTGCGCCTGCAAATCCTGCGGTGCGGCGGCGGCGGCAGCGCGCGCGGCCTGGAGGTCGAGTCCCTGCACGCGGTCGAGCAGGCGGACCTGACCGAGACCGGCGATGGCGTCCTCGTCGCGCGGGTTCTCGGCGAGGGCCTTCTCATAGGCGGTGATGGCGGCACGGTAGTCCCCGCGCTCGATCGCGGCGAAAGCCTCCGCGTGCAGCGGCGGCAGCTCGGGCTCGGCAGGGGCGGTGGCCTCGGTCGCCTCGACCTCTCCGACGGGCAGCGAACCGGACACGCCGTTCTGCGCAGCCACCTGCAGCAGCTGCGCGAACACCTCGCGGACCTGCTGCTCCGGAACCGCGCCCGTGAACATGGGGACCGGCTGACCGGCGATGAGGGCGACGACCATCGGGATCGACTGCGCCCGGAAGCTCTGCGCGAGCTGCGGGTTGGCGTCGACGTCGACCTTGGCGAGGAGGACGCGACCGCCGAGCTCGCGGGTGACCTTCTCGATGATCGGGCTCAGCTGCTTGCACGGCCCGCACCACTCGGCCCAGAGGTCGACGACGACCGGCACCGTACGGGAGAGCTCGAGCACCTGGCCGAAGTTCTCATCGGTGGCGTCGACGACGACATCCGCGACCAGAGGCCCGGCAGGGGTGCCGGACGAGCCGGCGGCCGGCCCGGACGGGCGGTTGCGCAGACTGGACAGGTCGACGGCACCGCGCAGGGCGGCGGGAGAGATCTCGCTCACTTGATCACCTTCACGGACACGAGGTCCTGGCGCGACGCCAGGAGCCGGATCGGGTCGCTCGATCCCTGGGAGGGGACGGCGAAGAACAGCTGGAACGCATAGGTCGTCTCGGCGCCCTTGGCGGACTCGTTGGCGCCGGTGAGGGCCTTGGCCTCCTCGTTGTCGCCGAAGCGGATGACGACGTCGGAGGAGGTGGGGGTGATCGTCTCGACGTCGAGCACCGAGACGGCGACGATGGCGCCGCTGTCCAGGGTCGTCAGGGAGACCGGATCCTCCTCGGTCGGCGTCATGTCGAAGGCCGCCGTCGAGGTCTCCGCGGCACCCGCGTCGGCCAGCCCCTGCACCAGGCTCTGGCGGCTGTCGGTGATCGACTTCGCGAGGTTGAGAGCCAGCTCGTCGAACTGCCCGTACGACTCGCTCTTCTCCCCGTTGTCGACGACGTCCGCGAAGGCGGCGGCGACCTCGTCCGGGGGCACCGACAGGAACGCGGAGTCCGCGGGGACGAGGGAGGTGCCGAGCCAGCTCGCCGCCACCTCGGGGAAGGCGGCGTCGGCCGACATCTCGGCCATGTTCGTGACCTTGTAGTTGGACCAGGGGTCCGCCTGCGTCATGGTGAGGACGACGGGCGGAACGGTGTCGTCGCCGGTGCTCTTCGAGAGCATCAGGACGGTGCGGGGCCAGCGGTCGGTCGCCTCCGGGAGGACGACCTCGACGTCGTCGGTCGGGATCGCCGCCGGGGCGGGGCGGTCGGGCAGCTTGTCCCGCAGGGCGTAGTCCGTGGTGCGGGTCGCCAGCGCGGTCCCGTCCAGGCGGGTCGCCGCGAGATCGAGATCCTTCTCCTCGTCCGCCTTCACCAGGGTCTCGGAGATCTCCCCGAGGATGCGGTCGGCCTGCGTCTCGGTGACCGCCGGGGGCTTCTGGTTGTCGGGGGCGATCACGGTGGGGCTGGGCGACGGCGACGCGGACGCGTCCCCGAACTCCGGCCACGACTCCGCGCTGCAGCCGGCGGCCAGCACAGCCGTCAGGCCGAGCGCGGGCACGACGAGCAGACGCCGACGACGTCGCGGACGCACACCCTGCATGGCGTTCTTCCCCTCCGTGGGCTTCTCGTCGACGACCTCCGCGTCCTCCACGTCATCCTTCCGCTCCGGAGCCTGGGGCTCTGCGCCGTCCGCAGCCTCGAGCGCCTCCCGCTCGGACGGCGGGAGCGCGGCCACGTCGATCGGCTGCGTCGTGGGCAGGGGGCCCGGGCCCTTCCGGCGCGGACCACGGCCACGACGCTGGTGACGGATCGCGAGCACGTAGAGCACGAGCCCCACCAGCAGCACGATTCCCCCCGCGACCATCAGAGGACCCGCCAGCGGGGTCCGCGTGTCCAGCGGCCAGGAGACGACGATGTCGTCCGGGGCATCCTTGGTGCCGTCGTAGGCGATGAGCACGCTCGTCCCCTCGGGGAGCTGCATGGTGTCGGTGGAGAGGAAGTTCTTCTCGCTGAACGAGTCGAGCCAGAGGTCGGATCCCGCAGGGTTGCGCCCGGCGGGCTCCGCGGAGTCCTCATCCTCCGGCGCGGACGTCTCGGAGTCGTCCGGCGCGGGCGTCTCGTTCGAGTCCTCGGGGTCCGGTGCTACGACGTGCTCGACGAGGAGCTCGTCCTCGTCGCCGACGGTGACGTGGTTGTACTCGGCGTCGGAGAGCCAGGCCTCCATGTCGGCCGTACGGCCGTAGCTCGCGAAGATCTCCCCCTCGCCGCGGATCAGCACCTTCTGCGCGCCGGGGTTCACCCGGAGCACATCGCCGTCCATCAGCACGTAGGGAGCCGGCTCCTCGATGTCGACGCGGGCCTCTTGGGAGGAAGGCCCGACGAAGACGGTGCGTTGGGCGATCCCCGCACCGATCAGCACGGCAGCCAGCACGAAGGCCACGACGGCCCATACGAAACGCACGAATAGTCTCCTCACGCACCACGGCTTCCCGCCCGTGACGCCACACTCGACATTTCAGACTAGCGAAGTCACCTGTGTGTTGACCACGAGGCCCCTCCCCTGATCCCGGTCCGGCACGTCGGCGACGTCCCGTGCCCGGTCATGGGTAGCCTTGCTGCAGCCGTTCCGAGGAGTCTGCATGAAGATCCACAACCCGTTCCGCACCGCCCTCGTGGCGACACTGGGCGTGGGCCTCGGCATCGTGCTGATCAGCAGCGTGCAGACACTGTCGACGGTGCTGCTGTACATCGGCACCGCCCTCTTCCTCAGCCTCGGCCTCGACCCGCTCGTCACCTTCCTCGAACGACGGCGCCTGCCCCGCTGGCTCGCGGTCCTGGTCACGATCGTCGCCGTGCTGGCGGTCTTCAGCGGCATCGTGCTCATCGTCCTCCCGGTGCTGGTCGACCAGATCTCGCAGCTCATCGCGCAGATCACGACCATCGTGCAGCGCGGAACGGCGATCGAGGATCTGAGGTCGTGGATCCAGGAGACGTTCCCGAACCTCCGCGTCGACGACGTGTTCGCCTACGTCGAGGACTGGCTGGCGACGAACCTCGCCGAGATCGGCGGATCGATCGGACAAGGCGTGCTCGTCGCCAGCGGGGCCGTGCTGAGCGGCGTGTTCGGCGCCTTCATCGTCCTCATCCTGACCATCTACCTCACGGCGTCCACGCCCTCGCTCAAGCGCGCGGTGTACCAGCTCGTCCCGGCGTCCAAGCGCGACCGCTTCATCGACCTCTCCGAGCAGATCACCGACTCCGTGGGCTACTACGTCATGGGACAGGTCAGCCAGGGCGTCATCAACGGCATCCTCAGCGCCGTCTACCTGACGATCATCGACGCGCCGTTCCCTGCCGTGCTCGCCGTCGTCGCCTTCTTCTTCTCGCTCATCCCCCTGGTCGGCACGCTGACGGGCTCGACGATCATCGTCCTCGTCTGCCTGATCCCGGGGCTCGGCTCCCCCGGCACAGCTCTGGCCGCCGCGATCTACTACCTCATCTACATGCAGATCGAGGCGTACGTGATCTCGCCGCGGATCATGAGCCGCGCCGTGTCGGTGCCCGGCGCCGTGGTCGTCGTGGCAGCCCTCGCCGGAGGAAGCCTGCTCGGACTGCTCGGCGCGCTCATCGCGATCCCCGTGGCGGCCAGCATCCTCATCATCTACCGGCAGGTGCTGATCCCGCGCATGAACGAGCGGTGACCGCGAACGTCGCGGGGCGTCAGTCCTCCGTCGGCCAGTGCGTCGGCAACGGCAGCGCGGACGGGTTGACCGCGGCGACGATCTCGGTGAGCACGCGCCGCGTCTGCGTCTCCCCCACCCACAGGTGCTTCCCGCCCTCGACCGCGATGAGGTGCGCGTGCGGGATGCTCGCGAACCGCTCCCGGGCCTCCTCCGGGCGCAGGTAGTCGTCCAACTCGGGCACGAGGATGACCACCCGATGATCCGTCCCCGCCCAGGCCGCGACCTCCTCGGCCGTCGCGCGATGCAGCGGCGGCGAGAGCAGGATGATGCCCTCGATGTCGTGATCGGCACCGTACTTCAGGGCGAGCTCCGTTCCGAAGGACCACCCGACGAGCCAGGGACGCGGCAGTCCGCGATCCCGCACGAAGTCCATCGCGGCGGCGACGTCGAACTGTTCCGCACCCCCGCCGTCGAACGACCCCTCGCTCGTGCCGCGGGGGGACGTCGTGCCGCGGGTGTTGAACCGCAGGACGGCGAGGTCGGCCAGGGCGGGAAGGCGCGCGGACGCCTTACGGATGATGTGCGAGTCCATGAAGCCGCCGGCCGTCGGCAGCGGATGCAGCGTGACGAGCGTCGCCAGCGGTGCGGCCGTCTCCGGCTGTGCCAGCTCACCCACCAGCGTGAGCCCGTCGGCGGTGTGCAGCTCGATGTCCTCGCGCCGCGCCGGGAGCTCGAGCGGTCCGCGGATCTCCATGGTCATGCGATCCTCCAACAGTGGTTGTGCCAATGCCTGCGGTCGGCCAGCGCCGCCGCCTCCCCCAGGACACCGTCGGCGCGCCAGGCGACGAGATGCGCCGTCCCGGGGTCGACGGAGCGCCCGCAGCCAGGGCAGACGTACGCCTTCTGCGCCTGGACGGCGGAGACGGGCTGCACCGTCCACTCGACACCGCGGCGGACCTCGGTGCGCTTCCACCCGGCCAGAAGGCGGTCGAAGGAGTCTTCGCCCTCAGGGCGCGCGGAAGGACGTCGGCGGGACCGGGGCATGGTGCCGGCTCACCACCAGTGGTTGGTGACCCAGAAGTTGTAGGCGCCCGCCCAGCTCCCGTACCGTCCGGTCGCATAGCCGGTGGCCCAGCGGAGGTTGTCGACGGGGTTGTAGCCGTTGCCGGGCACCTTGCTGCAGGGCAGAGCCTGGACCAGGCCGCAGGCGCCGGACGAGGAGTTGGTGGCGTTCGGGTTCCACCCGCTCTCCCGCGACACGATGTAGTCGACGTACTGCCAGTCGCCCTGAGCGATGCCGGCCGCGGCCATCCACTCCGCCGGCGCGCCGCCGCCGCTGTACGGCGGAAGACCGCCGCCGGAGGAGCCGCCCTGCGAATCGGACGACGGCGTGCTCGCGGGCGCCGCCGGCTTCGGCTTGGGCTTGGGCTTCGGCTTGACGTACACCTCGAACGAACCGCGCTCGACGGGGGTGATCGCTGCGCCTTCCACCGTGACGGTGAGGTTCTGCGTGTCCGCGAGAGCCGCGGCGTAGACGGAGTCCGGGGCTTCCGTGGCGACCGGCTGCGCGAGGGCGACGCCGGTCGGCGCGACCATCGCGGCGGCGAATCCGACGACCGCGAGAGAGCTGAAGACGCCGACGACGCCCCGACGGCGCGACCAGCGTCGCGTGCCTCGGGAGGCGGACGTGGCCGTCGCTGCGGGTACCAGCGCGGCGTCGCTTCGTTCGGGAATCATGTCGTTTCGGGAGTTCACGATGGAGGACAGTTTACGCATACCTGCCTGAACAGGCCATCAGGCAGGCTCAGCGGACCGCCAGGATGACGTCGATCGTGGCGTCGAGGAGCGCGTCGACCTGCTCCTCGCGGTAGCCGCCGCGCTGCATGCGGAACGCCGCCGACCGCAGCTGCTCGGCGGTCAGCGGGTCGCCGTCGCGCAGGTACCGGACGATGCGGGACGTCACGTGATCGACCTCGTCGACCCGGTATCCGAAGGTGAGGAATCCGGTGCGGGCGAAACGATGCCGTCGCGGACGGGCCAGGTGATCCAGGATCACCTGCGCATCGGCTCTGGCCTGTTCCACCCAGGCCCCTGCGCCGCGGGCGCGCACGGCGCGCTCGCGCTCTCGGGCCGCGAACGCATCCTCGACCCGGCCGAGCGCGGCATCGACCTCACCCACCACGTAGCCCTCCTTGACGAGGGGGAACGAGGCGGTGCGCACGTCCTCTGCGGTGAGATCGTCGCCGCCGCTCTCGAACGCCTGACGGGCCGAGGCGAGGAAGCCGTCCACCGCCGCGCGGTGATAGCCCTTGGTGCGACCGCTCGTGAGCGCGAACGCGGGCTTCACCGTGCTGCGCGCGGAGGTGTCGACTCCATCGTCGTTGATCACAGCACCGCTGTCGTTCATCAGAGCACCAACCAGGGAGAGAGAAGGAAGTACAGGCACAGGGCCGGGATGGTCGACAGCAGGATGCTGTCCAGGCGGTCGAGGAGCCCACCGTGGCCCGGAAGCCAGGAACTCATGTCCTTGATGCCCAGGTCCCGCTTCAGCATCGACTCGCCGAGATCGCCGAGCGTCGCGGACAGCAGGATCGCCGCGCCGAAGATCACGCCGCCCCACCAGGGCAGATCGAGCAGGAACATGGCCAGGAGAACGCCGGCCGCCAGAGAGGCGACAACGGCGCCGCCGAAGCCCTCCCACGTCTTCTTCGGGCTGATGCGGGGCGCCATCGGGTGCCGCCCGAACGCCAGACCGGCCGCATACGCCCCGGTGTCGGCGGCCACCGCGATCGCGATGAAGCTCAGCACCCACCACTGGCCGCCCTCCTGCTCGAGCAGGATGAGGGCGACGCCGGCGAGGAACGGCACGTACACCTGGACGAAGCCGCCGATCACGGCGTCGGTGAGCACGTCGCCGTAGGTGCGACCGTCCTTGGCGACCATCTGGGCGAGCAGCCGCCACACGATGACGAAAGCCACGGACACGAAGAGCATGACCCAGCTGAGCCATGGCTCGGCGAAGTACGCAGACAGCACCAGGAAGGTGGCCGCGACGAGCTGCGGGATCACGTCGACACGACGCCCGGCGGCCCGCAACGCGCGCGACAGCTCGTAGACGCCCAGGAGGGCTGCAGCCAGCGCGAACGGCACGAACAGCGCCTTGATGAACAGCAACGAGCCGAGGAGGGCCGCGCCGAAGGCGAGGCCGATCACGATCGCGAGCACGAGGTCCCGACCGGTGCGCTGCTTGATGCGCTCGTTCGCCTGATCGAACTGATCACGGGCGTGGGAGACATGCGTCCCGAACTCGTCCCGCGCCTGACGCCACTGCTCGCGGATCGCGTTGTGGTCCGCGGTGTCCAGGCGCTCCGCCGTCGCGGACGGAGCGGGAGGCGTCCCGGGGAGAGGCGGACGCGGCGGCACGTTCCCGGCGTCGAAGCCCGGGAAGGAAGCGTCCCCGAGCGGGGCTCCCCCGTCGGAGGCCCCGTCCGGCTGTGCCTCCCGGCGGGTCACCGGAGTGCCCTCCTCGGCGCCGCGCGATTCATCGGACATACGAGCTACACCTCGAGGAGTTCGGCCTCTTTGCGCTTGAGCGCGTCGTCGATGAGGTCGACGTGCTGACGGGTCAGCGCGTCCAGCTCCTTCTCGCCGCGGGCGATCTCGTCCTCGCCGAGCTCGCTCTTCAGGCCGTCCAGCTCGTCCTTCGCCTTCCGGCGGATGCCGCGGACGTGGACCTTCGCGTCCTCGGCCTTGGACTTCACGAGCTTCACGTACTCCTTGCGGCGCTCCGCCGTGAGCTCCGGCATCGTGACGCGCACGAGGTTGCCGTCGTTCGTGGGGTTCGCCCCGAGGTTCGGCATGTCGCGGATGGCCTGCTCGATCGCCTTGAGCGCGGACTTGTCGTACGGCGTGATGATGAGCGTGCGCGCTTCCTGGTTCGCGAGCGAGGCGAGCTGCGCGAGCGGGGTCGGCGTGCCGTAGTAGTCGACCAGCACCTTCTGGAAGAGCTGCGGGTTCGCACGACCGGTGCGCACCGTGGAGAAGTCCTCCTTGGCAGCCTCGACGGCCCGGGACATGCGGGTGGTGGTTTCAGCGAGGACGTCCGCGATCACGGTGGCTCCTATCGTCGGGGTGTTCTGGAAATTCTATCGGGAGCGGGCTCCCGTCCCGTGCAGGCGCTCAGGCGGTGACGAGCGTGCCGATGGGCTCGCCCAGGAGCGCGCGGGTGACATTGCCCGCCGGCTCCATGCCGAAGACGCGCATGTCCATGTTGTTGTCCATGCACAGGCTGAACGCCGTCGAGTCGACGACCTTGAGCCCCTGCTGCAGCGCATCGCGATAGGTCACCCGGTCGATGCGCTCCGCGTCGGCGTGCTTGTTCGGGTCGGCGGTGTAGATCGCGTCGACGCCGTTCTTGGCGACGAGCACCTCCTGCGCCCCGATCTCCAGCGCGCGCTGCGCGGCGACCGTGTCGGTGGAGAAGTACGGCAGACCTGCCCCGGCGCCGAAGATCACGACGCGGCCCTTCTCCATGTGGCGCTCCGCGCGCCGCGGGATGTAGGGCTCGGCGACCTGGGTCATCGAGATCGCCGACTGCACGCGCGTCGCGGCGCCCGCCTGCTCCAGGAAGTCCTGCAGCGCGAGCGCGTTCATCACGGTGCCGAGCATGCCCATGTAGTCGGCGCGCCCGCGGTCCATACCCCGCTGGCTGAGCTCCGCCCCGCGGAAGAAGTTGCCGCCGCCGACGACGACGGCCACTTCGACCCGGTCGACCGCAGCGGCGATCTCACGCGCCATCTGGCTGACCACGTCGGGGTTGACGCCGAGCTGCCCGGCGCCGAACGCCTCTCCGGAGAGCTTGAGGAGGACGCGGCGGCGTCCGGTGCGTTCAGTCATGGGGGATGTCCTCTCGTCCCGATTCAAGATAGTGCCTGGTGGGCATGAAGAAGGGGTTCGGATCGAGCGATCCGAACCCCTTCGACAGTGCTACGCGCCGACCTTGAAGCGCGCGAAGTCCGTCACGGTGATACCGGCGTCCTTCGCCACCTGGGCGACGGAGAGCTTGTTGTCCTTCGCGTAGTCCTGCTCGAGCAGGGCGACCTGCTTGATGAACGCGGCGACACGGCCCTCGACGATCTTCGGCAGGGCGGCCTCGGGCTTGCCCTCGTTGCGGGAGATCTCAGTGACGATCTCGCGCTCCTTCTCGACCGCGTCCGCCGGCACGTCCTCGCGGGACAGGTACGACGGGTTGGCGAACGAGATGTGCTGGGCGATGCTGCGCGCGGTCGCGGCGTCGTCACCCGTGTAGGCGACGACGACGCCGATCTGCGGCGGCAGGTCCTTGCTCGTGCGGTGCAGGTAGACCTCGACGCTGTCACCGGTGACGGTGCGCACGCGACGGAGCTCGACCTTCTCGCCGATGATGGCGGCCTCTTCCGAGATGAGCTGCTCGACGGTCTTGTCGCCCGCCGGGGCGGCCAGGGCGGCCTCGACCGAGTCGGCCTTCACGGCGGCGACGGCGTCGGCGACCTTGTCGGCCAGCGCGATGAAGCGCTCGTTCTTGGCGACGAAGTCGGTCTCGCAGGCGAGCTCGACGAGCGTCACGGCGCCGTCCTGCTCGCGAGCGACGACGAGGCCCTCGCTGGTCGAACGGTCGGCGCGCTTGGCGTTGCCCTTCGCACCCTTCAGGCGCAGGATCTCGGTGGCCTTCTCGACGTCGCCGTCAGCCTCCTCGAGCGCCTTCTTGGTGTCGACCATTCCCGTGCCGAGCTGCTCACGCAGCGCCTTGAGGTCGGCGATGGTGAAGTTGGCCATGTGTGGTGGCTCCTTGCTTCGTTGTGTGGGTGTACGAGGGATTACTTGGCGTCTGCGGCCTCGGCGGCGGCGACCTCGGCGGTCTCCTCACCGGAAGCGGCGGCGATCGCCTCGTCGTGCGCCTGGGCACCCGCCTCGTCGGCGGCGGTGGCGTCGGCGGCCGGGGTCTCGACGACAGCGGCCTCGTCGTCCGCGGTCACGACCTCGGCGGCGTCAGCGGACTCCTGCACGGGAGCCTCGAGAAGCTCCTTCTCCCACTCGGCCAGCGGCTCGGCGTCGCCCGACTCCGGGTTGTGCTTCTGCTGCAGGCCCTCGGCGGCGGCGTCGGCGATGATGCGCGTCAGCAGCGACACCGAACGGATGGCGTCGTCGTTGCCGGGGATCGGGTACTGGAAGTCGTCCGGGTCGGCGTTGGTGTCGAGGATGCCGATCACCGGGATGCCGAGCTTCTTGGCCTCGTCGATGGCGAGGTGCTCACGCTTGGCGTCGACCACCCAGAGGGCGGACGGCGTCTTCGTGAGGTTGCGGATACCGCCCAGCGACTTGTGGAGCTTGTCCAGCTCGCGCTTCTTGAGCAGCAGCTCCTTCTTCGTGAAGCCGGAGGCGGACGGGTTCTCGTAGTCGAGCTCCTCGAGCTCCTTCATGCGGGCGAGACGCTTCGCGATGGTGGAGAAGTTGGTGAGGAGGCCGCCGAGCCAGCGCTGGTTCACGTAGGGCTGGCCGACACGCGTGGCCTGCTCCGCGAGGATCTCCTGCGCCTGCTTCTTGGTGCCGACGAAGAGGATCGTGCCGCCGTGCGCCACGGTCTCCTTGACGAAGTCGTACGCCTTGTCGATGTAGCCGAGCGACTGCTGGAGGTCGATGATGTGGATGCCGCTGCGCTCGGTGAGGATGAAGCGCTTCACCTTCGGGTTCCACCGACGGGTCTGGTGTCCGAAGTGCACGCCGCTGTCGAGCAGCTGGCGGATGGTGACCACAGCCATGGTCGTCTCCTGATTCTGGCGCGGGGCGCCGTTGAGGTTGTCATGCCGACCGGACGGTCGGACATCCTGGTGCCCGGCCCACCCCCACCCGTCCAAGACGGGACCTGCGGGAGCGGATGCCACGACGGAGTCGCTCTGGGCACGCGTAGTCACCCCGAGATCGAGGTGCTCGTCCAGCATACAGGAACATGCGACGCCAGCTCTTCCTCCACAGCGGCGCGATCCTCGGCCTTCTCCCCTGGCACCGACCTCGGCGGAGAGAGCCCACGCCGCCGCCCCGCACCCGTCGCGCACACTCGCGAGATGACTCCTCCGTCCCGTCCTCAGCCTCGCTCTCGCCGGCACCGCTCTCCGGCCTTCCGGGTGGCGATCACCGCCGTGCTCGCCGCAGTCGTCCTGCTGTGCGGGGGCGCTCCGTTCGCGCCGTCTCCCCTCGCGCGAGCGGCGTCGGCTGCACACGGCCTCGCGCCCGTGCCCTCGGAGTTCGTCTCCGACGTCCCCTGGCAGTGGCCCGTCGACGGGCCGCGCCGTGTGAGCGTCGCCTACCGTGCGCCGGCGCACGCCTACGGCCCCGGACACCGCGGGATGGACGTCGCCGCGGGTGCGAGCGGCTCCGTGGTCGCCCCGGCGGAGGGAGTCGTCGCGTTCCAGGGCGTCGTCGTCGATCGTCCGCTGCTCACGATCCGACACGCGGATGGCCTCGTGAGCACGTTCGAGCCGGTGGAGTCTCCCTTGCATCCGGGAGACGTGGTCCACCGTGGCCAGAACATCGGCCGGATCGCCACGGGCGGTCACGCTTTCCCCGACTCGCTGCATGTCGGCGTGCGACGCGACGGCGAGTACATCAACCCGATGCTCCTGTTCGGCGGTCTCCTGCGTGCGCGCCTCCTGCCCTGCTGCGACGGATGACCCGGCAGGCGGGCTCCGCGCTCAGGCCCGGGGGTGCGCGAGGCGATACGTCGCCGTCAGCCGCTCCGCCGACACGTGCGTGTAGATCTGCGTGGTCCCCAGGCTCGCGTGCCCGAGGATCTCCTGCACCGCACGGAGATCCGCACCGCCGTCCAGCAGATGGGTCGCCGCCGTGTGGCGGAGGGCGTGCGGCCCGACGGTCTCCGCGCCGACGACGGGTGCGAGCGCACGGGCGACCACCTCATAGACCGTCCGCGGACCGACGCGCCCACCGCGACTGCCGAGGAAGACGGCGGGCGAGGCGGCGCCGGACCGTGCGAGGAGAGCTGGTCGAGCGCGACGCAGGTACGCGGTGAGCGCGTCCCGCGCCGGAGCGCCGAACGGGACGACGCGCTCCTTGTCGCCCTTGCCCCGCACGCGGGCCGTCCCCCGATCGAGATCCAGGTCGTCGATGTCGAGGCCGCAGAGTTCGGAGACGCGCACCGCGGCGCCGTAGAGGAGCTCCAGCACCGCGTGATCGCGGAGGGCCGCGGGATCGCCCGAGGCCGCCGCCTGCCGATGTCGCTCCAGCAGCTCCGACATCGCGTCCTTCGATGCCACCGTCGGCAGCGTCCTCGCGCGCTTCGGCGCCACGAGCCGCAGGCTGGGGTCGACGGGGACGATGTCCTGCTCGCGCGCCCACCCGAAGAACGCCCGCGCCGTGGCTGCGCGTCGGGCCAGCGTCGCCCGGGCGTCGCCGCGCTGGGTCGCCTGCCAGAGCCATTCGCGCAGCATCTCGAGGTCGATCAGGTCGACCGGGCCGCCCCCGACGCTCGCCCCGAGGTCTCGCAGATCGGAGCGGTACGCCTTCACGGTCGCCGGAGAGAGCCGACGCACCTTCTCGAGGTGGTCGGCGAACGCCTCGACAGCGACCGCGAAGTCCATGACCCCCAGCCTGCCGCTCCCCCGCCTTCAGAGCGACGCGCCCCGCCGGGAGCCTGCCTACGACGTGCGTGCCGCGCCCACGCCACGCCAGCCGTCGCCGTCGCGCCGCGCGAGCCCATCGAGATCGAGAAGGCCGAGTACGGCGCGGGTCCGCTCGACGGTGAGATCAGCGCGCTGTGCGAGCTCCGCCTCCGTGCGAGCGGTTCGGGTGCCGAGCGCACGGAGGAGCACGACCCGCGCCTCGTCCGTCGCATCGCGTCCCCGCTGCGACCGTGCGCCGGCCGGGAGCATCTCGGCCACCTCCGACGCGGAGGTGACGCACACCGCGTCGTATTCGCGCAGCAGCCGGTGACAGCCGGCCGAGGACGCGGACGTCACCGGACCGGGCACCGCGCCGAGCGGCCTGCCCAGAGTCGCCGCATGCCCCGCCGTGTTGAGGGAGCCGCTGCGCCAGCCCGCCTCCACGACCACGGTGGCCTGCCCCAGCGCCGCGATCAGTCGATTGCGCGCGAGGAAGCGCCACCGCGTCGGGGCCGTCCCGCACGGCACCTCGCTGACGACGACCCCGTCGACCGCGATCCGGGCCAGGAGGTTACGGTGACCGGCGGGGTACGGGCGGTCGACTCCTCCGGCGAGGACCGCGATCGTCCCCCCGCCGACCGTCAACGCGGCGCGGTGCGCTGCGCCGTCGATGCCGTACGCGCCGCCGGACACGACCGCCGTCTCCCCGACAGCGAGGTCTCCGGCGATGTCGGCGGCGACCCGCTCGCCGTAGGCGGTGGCCGCCCTCGCCCCGACGATGGCGACACGCGCGGCGCTCGTCAGGAGTTCGGCGCGTCCTCGCACCCACAGAACCATCGGCGCCTCCGCATCGAGGTCGTCGACGGACAGCGGCCAGTCGGGGTCTCCGGGAAGCAGCAGATTCGCACACGCCTTCTGCGCGCCGCGGAGGGCGCCGATCACCGCCCCCGGATCGGCCCGCTGCCGCCAGCGGGCGCGCGCGTCATCGAGGGCGCGCCGTGCCCCCACCGCTCGGACCAGCGGCCACGACCGTCCCGCCCCGTCCAGCGCGAAGCGCAGCCCGTCGGCCGGTCCGAACTCGCGCACGAGGGTCGCGGCGACGGCGTCCCCGGGGTCGGCGATGACGGACCAGGCGACCCGCGCCAGCGCCTCCGTCACCTCCTCTGTTCCGCGCACGCCCCGCGCCGCGTCGAGCGCATCCTTCTGGGAGAGGAGTCCGTCGATCACCGCGCCACCCCCGTCCGCAGGAGGAGCGCCCGTCCGACCTCGTCCGTGCCGGGGCTGTCCCGTGCGGCCAGGTCGGCCATGGTCCACGCCACCCGGAGGACGCGGTCGTAACCACGGAGTGTCAACGCGCCGCGTTCCAAGGCCCGATCGAGCCCCGCCCGCACGTCCGGCGGGAGACGGTAGCCGCCGTGGCGAAGCACGGTGCCGGGGATCTCCGCGTTCCGACGCCACGGCGTACCGCGCCAGCGACGCTCCGCCCGTGTGCGCGCAGCGCCGACGCGGTTCCGGGCCTCGGCGGTCGTCACACCGGACCGTTCCCCCGTCAGCGAGCGCGA
This sequence comes from Microbacterium sp. NPDC091676, assembly GCF_044756645.1. Lineage (NCBI taxonomy): Bacteria > Bacillati > Actinomycetota > Actinomycetes > Micrococcales > Microbacteriaceae > Microbacterium > Microbacterium sp. NPDC091676. The sequence goes on from NZ_JBIVTI010000001.1 coordinate 644,369, forward strand.
CGCCGCGACGCGGGTGACCGGAAGATCGATGTCGAGCCGATCGCGCAACGGTCCGGAGAGCCGCGTGGCATAGCGTCGCAGCGCATGAGGAGGGCAGATGCAATCGCCATCACGGACGCCCCGGTTGCCGCAGGGACACGGATTCATCGCCAGGAGCAGCTGGAAGCGCGCCGGGAACCGCACCACGAAGCCCGAGCGATGCACATCGACGAACCCCGTCTCGAGCGGCTGACGGAGCGCGTCCAGGGCCACCCGCGGGAACTCCGCCGCCTCGTCCAGGAAGAGGACGCCCCGATGCGCCCGGGCGACCGCGCCGGGACGCGCGGTCCGCGATCCGCCTCCCACCATCGCCGCCACCGACGCGCTGTGGTGCGGGCTCACGAGCGGAGGCTGGTGGTCGAGTCCGGTCACGGCCTCGCCGCAGAGCGAGCGGACCGAGGCCACCTCGATCGCCTCCTGCGCGGTCAGCGGCGGCATGATGCCGGGCAGGCGCCCCGCGAGCATGGTCTTCCCTGCTCCCGGCGGACCGCTCAAGAGCATGTTGTGGCCACCGGCGGCCGCGACGATGAGCGCCTCGACGGCCTCCTCCTGCCCGACGACGTCGCTCAGGTCGCGCTCGTCCGCCTTCTCCTCCGGCGGCTGCGGCCCCGGAACCGGCTCGACATCGGGCACCTCGACCTCCGCGCCGTGCCAGGCGGCGACCTCCGCGAGGGACGCGGCGGCACGCACCTCCACGCCGGCGACGAGAACCGCCTCGGCCGCATTGCCGTGCGGCACGATGACGCGGTCGAAGCCGGCACGAGCGGCGGCGAAGACGGCCGGCAGCACGCCCCGCACGGGACGCAGCCGCCCGTCCAGCCCGAGTTCTCCCAGATGCACGGTCTGCCGGACAGCACGACGGGCGATCACGTCGCCAGCGGCGAGGCAGGCCACCGCGATCGCCAGGTCGAAAGCGGCTCCGTGCTTCGGCAGACTCGCGGGCGAGAGGTTGACGGTCAGCCGTCGCCGCGGCAGCGGGAGGCCGGAGTTCTCGCAGGCGTTGTGCACGCGCTGCACGGCCTCACCCAGGGACTTGTCCGGGAGCCCGATGATCCGGAACTCCGGCGTCTGCGCGGAGAGGTCGGCCTCGACCTCGACGACATGCCCCTCGGCTCCGGTGAGCGCCACGGACCAGGTTCGCGCCGTGCTCATGCGATGTCCTCGAGGTGCTCGATCGAAGCCGTCGCCGGGGAGGCGCCGATGATGCCGACCGCTTCCACCCGGAGGGTCCGCCCGCGGGCCAGCTCGGGATGTGCCGCACGCCAGGCGTAGGCGAGTCGCCACAGCCGGCGCCGCTTGCGGTCGTCGATCGCATCGAACGGGTGCCCGAACGCCGCTGACCGCCGTGTCTTGACCTCGACCGCCGCGACATGGGGGCCGATGATCGCGACGATGTCCAGCTCCCCCTGGGGACACCGCCAGTTGCGGTCGACGATCCGATACCCGCGCTTCGTCAGATAGTCCGCTGCCTGCTGCTCCCCGGCTCGCCCGAGGTCGTCTTTCGCTGCCATCCCGACAGGATGGACGTCAGCTCCCGGTCACCGCCGCGGTCCCGCGCGAACGGTCCAGAGGCTATGGAAACGACGAAGAATGTCACCGCTGTGCAGGAACCGCGCGCCGCGTCACTCTCCGTCGAGGGAGAGCTCCTGCGGCAGTTCGAACTCGCGGCGCTGCAGCTCCTCGACGTTCACGTCCTTGAACGTGAGCACCCGGACGGCCTTCACGAAGCGGTCGGCCCGGTAGATGTCCCACACCCAGACGTCGCTCATGGAGATCTCGAAGTAGAAGTCGTGCTCGGTGTCCCGCCGCACGACGTTGACCTCGTTGGCCAGGTAGAAGCGACGCTCGGTCTCCACGACGTACTGGAACTGAGAGACGACGTCGCGGTACTCGCGGAACAGCGCGAGCTCGAGCTCGCGGTCGTAGTCGTCGAAGGCTTCCTCATCCATGATGAGTCCATCCTATGGTCGGCGGGCGCCGGTCGCGGCATCCCGGGCGTGACGGCTCAGAAGAGCGTCGGCGCGTCGGCGATCGCCCACGACGACCGGTGGAACGGCGAGAGGCCGAACGAGCGGATCGCCTCCCGGTGCTCCGGACTCGCGTACCCCTTGTTGCGATCCCACTGGTAGTCGCGATGGTCCTCGTGCAGCTCCGCCATGAGACCGTCTCTCGCGACCTTCGCGATCACCGACGCCGCGGACACCGAGGCGCAGTCTCGGTCGGCCTTGATGACGGGGTGCACCCGCAGCGGCACCGGATGCACACGCGAGACGTAGTCGTGATTGCCGTCGAGCAGGACCAGGGCGTTCTCCACCGTCGCGCCCTGTGCGACCACCGCCTCCACGGCTCGCGAGGCGGCGAGACCCAGGGCCCGCATGATCCCGACCTCGTCGACCTCCGCCGCGGTCGCCCAGCCGACGGCCGAGGCCTGCACCCAGGCGGCGGCGCGGGCGGCCACATCCGGGCGCCGGCGCTCGGGGACCAGCTTCGAGTCGCGCAGGCCGTCCGGAACCCGGCGGCGGGCACCCTGGGCGTCCATGACCGCTGCTCCGACGGCCACCGGTCCCGCCAGTGCGCCGCGACCGACCTCATCGAGGGCGATGATGAGGTCGCACTCCCCCAGGAGCTTCCGCTCCAGGGTCAGTCGTGGCGTGATGACGGTCATTCGGGATCCGGCACTCCGGTGAAGATGTCGTGGTGGCTGTCGATCGGTCCGAACCGGTCGAGCGGCCAGGTCGTCAGGAACGCCCTGCCCACGATGTTGGAGACGGGGACGAAACCGCCGCTGGGCAGCTCCTGGTGTGCGCGGGCGTCGCGGGAGCGGTCCCGGTTGTCGCCGAGGAGCCACACCGAGTCCTCCGGCACCACGACGTCGAACGGCTCGTTGGAGGCCGCGGTGTCCCCCTCGGGAAGGTTCAGGTAGCTCAGCTCGTCGATCGGGGCGCCGTTGATCGTGATCTGTCCGAGCGCGTTGCAGCATACCACATGGTCGCCCTCGACGCCGATCACGCGCTTGACGAGGTGATCCTGGGTGTCGGTGGCCGAGATGCCCACGAAGGTGAGCACCCAGTCGACGGCCTTGATCAGCGGCGGCTGCGCCGGCGCCTGCGGCATGGGGTCGAGCCACCCGCCCGGATCCTTGAAGACGACGATGTCGCCGCGCTCGTAGCCGGTCCATCGCGGGGTCAGCTCGTCGACGAGGATGCGGTCGTCGATCAGCAGCGTCCGCTCCATCGAGGCCGACGGGATGTAGAACGAGCGCACGACGAACGTCTTGATGACGAAGGACACCAGCGCGGCGATGACGACGATGACCAGCACGTCGCGGAGGAAGACCAGGAACCCGCGCCGCCGTCGTGTCGGGCGTGCGGACGGAGAGTCAGTCATCTGGTTCCTTCTCGAAGAATGCACCGCGAGCGCACGGCAGTATCAAGGTTCGCACACCGGGGGGAGAACGAAAGCACCCCGGGACATCGTGTCCCGGGGTGCTGTGAAGAAGCTTCGCGTCAGTTGTTGACGCGCTTCTCCTTGATCTTCGCCTTCTTGCCGCGGAGCTCGCGCAGGTAGTAGAGCTTGGCGCGACGCACGTCACCGCGGGTGACGACCTCGATGTGGTCGATCACCGGGGAGTGCACGGGGAAGGTACGCTCGACACCCACCTGGAAGCTGATCTTCCGGACGGTGAAGGTCTCGCGGACGCTGTCGCCCTGGCGGCCGATGACGACGCCCTGGAAGACCTGGATACGGGAGCGGTTGCCCTCGGTGATGTTGACGTGCACCTTGACGGTGTCACCGGGGAAGAACTCGGGGATGTCGGAACGGAGCGAAGCCGCGTCGACGGCGTCGAGGATCTGCATGATCGTCTCTCTCTGCACTCGCCTCAGGTCGGATGCACGGATTAGGAAGGAACAAGAATGGGAGTGTGCCGAACGGCGCTGACGCGTCCGCGGGCTCCCCTGGGGCAGAGCCGGTCACGGCACAAACAACCATTCTGCCACGGATGACAGGCCCGACCAAAACGACAGGTCAGAGCCGGTCGTCGGTCTCCCGCACCACGATCACCTCGTGCACGCTCGTCTGCGGGGCCTCGGTGCGCGGCGGCGTCATCGTCGACCAGGAGATGGTCTCGCGGATCCGCGTCCCGCTCCCCCGCGCCTCGTTCCAGAGCTGCCACAGCTGCAGCCAGACCAGGGCGATGCCGACGACGATGGCGGCCGCGAGCAGCCAGCCGAAGACCCCGTCGATGAAGAAGCCGACCGCGATCGTGAGCGCGTGCCAGAGCCCGAACCCGGCGACGTCCCACCACGACACGGCGCGTTCGGCGCGGACGGACGGGCGGGAGCGGGTCAGCAGCGTGAGCAGGAGCTGTCCCACGAAGACCGAGGGCATCGCGATGAGCAGCACCCAGAGGATCGACCAGCCGCCCTGGAAGACGGCCCAGCCGATGAGAAGCCACAGCGGTAGGAGGAACGCCGACGGCAGCAGCCAGCGGAAGAAGGCCTGTCGGATCCACATGCTCCGATGCTACGGCGACCGCGCCGGCGCGTCACGGGTGTTCGCTGAGAGCGGCAGGCGCCGGGCACCTGTGCGATCAGGGAGAATGGAGGACGACGAGAGGACACTGATGATCGAACTGCGCACCCCTGCCGAGATCGATGAGATGCGCGCGGCAGGCCGGTTCGTCGCCGAGACGCTGGCGACCCTGCGCGACGAGACGAAGGTCGGCACCAACCTCCTGGCGATCGACCGCCGGGCCCACGACATGATCCGCAAGGCCGGCGCCGAGTCCTGCTACATCGACTACCACCCCTCCTTCGGGGCGAGCCCCTTCGGCAAGGTCATCTGCACCTCGGTGAACGACGCCGTGCTGCACGGCCTCCCGCACGACTACACGCTCCGGGACGGCGACCTCGTCACCCTCGACTTCGCCGTGTCCGTCGACGGCTGGGTCGCGGACTCCGCGGTCTCCTTCGTCGTGGGCACGCCGAAGGAGGAGGACCTGCGCCTCATCGACACCACGGAGCGCGCGCTGGCCGCCGCGATCGAGACCTCGGTGGTCGGCAAGCGCATCGGCGACATCTCCGCCGCCATCGCCGACGTCGCGCACGGCGAGGGGTACTCCATCAACACCGACTTCGGCGGTCACGGCGTGGGCCGCACGATGCACGGCGACCCTCATGTGGCGAACGACGGCCGCGCAGGACGCGGTTTCCCGCTCCGAGCCGGCCTCGTGCTCGCCCTGGAGCCGTGGTTCCTCGCGACGACGGACGAGCTGATCACCGACCCCGACGGGTGGACGCTGCGCAGCGCGGACGGCTCCCGCGGCGCGCACTCCGAGCACACCATCGCCATCACCGAGGACGGACCGATCATCCTGACGGATCGCTCGTTCCTCGGCGTCGACTGACTCCGGCAGCGGGGCCGGCGCGCTCCCAGGGCGCGACCGGCCCCGGCACGACGACGAACAGCGGGTGCGCCGTCGGGAGTTGCACAGACCCGTGACGGGTGAGCACCTCCGGACTGCGCTCGGCGAGCTTCGCCCGCAGATGCTCCCACTCCCGCGCGAGCTGACCCGTGGTGACCGGGATCGTCGGCACCGCCGACTCCGCCCGCTGGATCCGCGTCCGGTCGAAACGATAGCCGCGGGCGTCCGCCTCGTCGGCGACGCCCCTCAGGTACGCACCCACGGCGGCCACCGGATCGGCCGACGCCCGGAAGCGCTCGAGCTGCGGGTGCCGCTGATACCCCTTCGTGGCGTCGACGAGCACCGCCTGGGCGAGGAGCGTCTCCCGCCAGCAGGCGACGAGCCCCTGACGGTCGAGGTACTCGGGGTGCAGCGACCAGATCCTCATGCCCGGCGGTAGCGGAACACGTCGGTGAGGTGGGGCAGATCGAACTCCGCCTCTCCCCGCGTCTCGTCGGCGCCGTCCAGCACCGCCTCCAGGCTCGCCGCCATCGCCTCGCGCTCGGCATCGTCCGCTACGAGGAAGCTGCTCACCGTGCCCCACCGTCGGAGGTAGTCCTCGCGGGTGATCCGCTCCGTCCAGCGCACCTCCTCGTGGACCTCCAGCACAAAGCCGGGGAGCTCCGCGGCCGATGCGGAGGTATCGTCGTCGGCGCCGACCGCGGGATGGGCCACCCGGTGACACGCGAGATCCCACGCACAGGCGGGGTCGGCGCGATTCCACAGCAGCCCGAGCGTGCCGTGAGGGACGAGCGTGCGGGCGATCGCAGCCGCAGCCGCGTCCCGATCGAACCAGTGGAACGCCTGAGCGACGCTGACGGCATCGACGGAGCCGTCCGGCACGGGGATGCTCTCCGCGGTCCCCGGCCGCGCGTCGACCGTCGGCAACGTCCGCACGAGCACGGCGAGCATCGGCGCGGAAGGCTCGACCGCGATCACCCGCGCCGCGCGCGCGACGAGCAGACCCGTGAACTTCCCGGTGCCGGCGCCGAGGTCGAGCGCCGTGGCCACCCGGTCCGGAACGATGATGTCGGCCGCACGCTCCGGGAACCCCGGTCGGTAGCGGTCGTACTCCTCGCCGATGCCCTCGAACGATCGCGCGCGTGTCACATCCACCATGACTCGACGCTAACAGCCGTCGTCGCGGCGGATGGCCGCGGTCGGGTCAGCCGTCGGTCGACGCGTCCGGGAGCAGGTCAGGGCGTCGCAGGCGGGTGCGGACGAGCTGCTGCTCGCGACGCCATGCCGCGATCGCACCGTGGTTGCCGCTGAGGAGCACATCGGGGACCGCGCGCTCCCGCCACACCGAGGGCTTCGTATACGACGGGTACTCGAGGAGGCCGTCCTCGTGCGACTCCTCGACCAGGCTCTCCGGATTGCCGACGACACCCGGGATCAGACGGCCGATGGCCTCGATCATCGCCATCGTCGCCACCTCGCCGCCGTTGAGGACGTAGTCGCCGAGGCTCAGCAACCGCACCTCGCCACGCTCGGCGGCGTACTCGAAGACGCGCTCGTCGATGCCCTCGTAGCGGCCGCAGCCGAACACGAGATGGTCGCGCCCCGCGAGCTCCCGCGCGGTCGCCTGGGTGAACACCTCGCCCGCCGGCGAGGGGAAGATGATGGTCGGCGCAGGGGTGGCGTCCGCCGTGAGCTCATCGAGCGCGAGACCCCACGGCTCCGGCTTCATGACCATGCCCGCTCCCCCGCCGTACGGGGTGTCGTCGACGGTGCGATGCCGGTCGTGCGTCCAGTCGCGGAGATCGTGCACCTGGAGGTCGAGCAGGCCCGAGCCCCGGGCCTTGCCGAGCAGGGAGAGCGTCAGTCCGTCGAAGTACGAGGGGAAGATGGAGACGACGTCGATGCGCACGGGGGAACCGTATCAGCGGTCACTCGGCGGTGTCGGAGGGAGTGGTCTCGTCCTCCGACTCGGGAAGCTCCTCGAAGAGCCCGGCCGGCGGGGTGACGATGATGCGCCCGGCGCCCACCTCGACGGCGGGGACGATGGCCTCGACGAACGGGACCATCACCTCGTCCGTGCTGCCGGTCGACGTGGGCTTGACGATCAGGAGGTCCTGCGCGGGCAGGTGCTCGACCCGGACCACGCGGCCGATGACCACCTCGTCGCGGACGACGTCCAGACCGACGAGCTGGTGGTCGAACCAGGCGTTGTCCTCGGTCTCGTCCTCGTCCTGGTCCATCCAGAGGATGGCGCGGACGAGGCTCTCGGCGGCGTTCCGGTCGTCCACGTCCTCGAAGAAGACGACGGGGTTCCCGTTCATCACGCGGTACTCGCGGACGACGATCTCCTTGCCGTGCCACGGAGATGCCTCGGGCACCTGCAACGTGAACGCGGCCCCGGGGACGAAGCGCCGCTCCGGGTTGTCGGTGTAGAGCTCGAGCTTCAGGGCGCCCTTGAGCCCGTGGGCCTTGACCAGGCGCCCGACGCGCAGCTGGTTACGGCCCTGGGTGCGGTCCTGCGACACCACGTCAGTCGTCCGCGACATCGACGCGGACGCGACGCCCGTCGGCGAGAGCGCTGACGAGGGTGCGCAGGGCCTTGGCCGTGCGGCCGCCGCGCCCGATCACGCGACCACGGTCGTCGGGGTGCACACGCACCTCGAGCAGGTCGCCTCGCGGCGACGACGATTCGTGGATGCGCACATCTTCGGGGTGATCGACGATCCCCTTGACGATGTGTTCGAGCGCGGCGGCGAGCACGATGGATTACTCGGCGTCGGCGGCGGGAGCCTCAGCGGCCTCCGCGTCGGCGTCGGCGGCGGGGGCCTCCGCAGCGGGGGCCTCCTCCTTCTTCTCCGCCTTGGGCTTCACGACGGACTTCTTGGAACCGTCGACCTCGAAGGCGGCCTTCGGCTCGGCGACCTTGAGGGTGGACTTGGCGTCCTTGTCTCCCTTGAAGGTGCCCCAGTCGCCCGTGATCTTGAGGATCGCGGTGACCTGCTCGGTCGGCTGCGCGCCGACGGAGAGCCAGTACTGCGCACGCTCGGAGTCGACCTCGATGAACGAGGGCTCCTCGGTGGGGTGGTACTTGCCGATCTCCTCGATCACACGACCGTCGCGCTTGGTGCGCGAGTCGGCGACGACGATGCGGTAGTACGGCGCGCGGATCTTGCCCATGCGCTTGAGACGAATCTTGACAGCCACGATTCTCCTGAATGGTGTGGAAGGAAACGAACCGGTCGCCTGGAGCGTGGGGTGCACACCCGGCGGAAGCTCAAATGAGGAGGACGAGTGCTGGATAGAGGGTCGAGCACGTCGTCCGACCCTCTATTCTGCCAGATGCGCGGGCCGGGTGCGAAACCCGGCGACACGGCGTTGCGGAGCAGGCCCGGCCCCGTGTCAGACTGTCCCCGTGCAGCTCGACTTCGCCGCTTCGGCCCGCTCCACCGTCGGTCTCGAGTGGGAGATCATGCTCGCCGATCCCGAGACCGGTGATCTCGTCGGCCGCGCGCCGGAACTCCTCGCCGCACTGGAGGCGGCGAGCGAGGACGAACGCCACACCGTCACCGGCGAGCTCCTCACCAACACCATCGAGGTGACCAGCGGGATCGGCGACTCCGTGGCCCACGCCGTCGACGACATCGCCAACGCGATCGCGGCGGTGCGGTCAGCCACCGACCCTGCAGGGATCGAGCTGCTCTCCGCCGGAAGCCATCCGTTCGCCCAGTGGTACGACCAGTCGGTGACCGACAAGACGCGCTATCACAGCCTCATCGAGCGCACCCAGTGGTGGGGGCGCAACATGATGATCTGGGGCATCCACGTGCACGTGGGCGTCGACGAGCAGCGCAAGGTCTTCCCCATCATCAACGCGCTGTCGGCCTATCTCCCCCACCTGCAGGCGCTGTCGGCGTCCAGCCCGTTCTGGGCCGGGGAGCGCACGGGGTACGCCTCGAATCGCGCTCTCGTCTTCCAGCAGCTGCCGACCGCGGGCCTGCCCTGGCCGCTGCGCGACTGGTCGGAGTTCGAGCGCTACCTGGACGACATGGTCCGCACTGGAGTCATGGCCGACGCCACGGAGGTGCGCTGGGACATCCGTCCCGCTCCGCGCTGGGGCACGATCGAGGTCCGGGCGTGCGACGGCCTGTCCACCCTCTCCGAGATGGCCGCAGTGGCCGCGCTGGTGCAGGTCCTCGTCGAGCACTTCTCCCGGCTCCTGGACGACGGGGCAGCCCTCCCCGACCTTCCCGCGTGGTTCCACCGCGAGAACAAGTGGCGCGCGGCCCGGTACGGCCTCGACGCCCGCGTCATCACCGACACGATCGGCACGCAGCGGCCCGTCCGCGAGCACCTCACCGAGAAGATCGAGGAGCTCGCCCCGGTGGCCGTCGAACTCGGGTGCGTGCGGGAGCTCGGCAGCATCGCGTCGATCCTCGACGGCGGGGCGAGCTACGCCCGTCAGCTCGCGGTCGCCGACGCCACGGACGGCGATCTCCGCGCGGTCGTCCAGCACCTCATCCGCGAGTTCCGGACCGGGCCGCAGTCGTCCATCGAAGGCGAGTGATCCCCGCGCCGCTCAGTCCTCGACGAGGCGGCGTGCGAGGCCTTCGTCCAGCACGACGTCGGTGATGAGCTCGGCGGCGATCGCCGCGCGCAGGCTCGCGAGCTTGGGGACTCCGGAGACGACGCACACGCGTCGGGGCACGCGGCGCAGCCGGTCGAGCCCCGGACCCGTCGCCCGCGCGTTGAGCCGGATGTCCCTCCAGGATCCGTCGGCACGGAAGAAGACCGTGGCCACGTCGCCGATCGCGTGGTCCTCCCGCAGGCTGCGGTAGTCCTCGCGGCCGAGGTACCCACCGACGTAGACGCGGCTGGGCACCTCCGCCGCCGGCGAGCCGAGACTGAACACGGCGATGTCCATCTTCGCCTGCAGGTCGAGCACGCGGCGGGTGCTGCGCTCGCGCCACATCGCCTCCCGGGTGGCGGGGTCGTCGAAGAACGCCGGGACGGGGAACTGCTGCACCTGCGCCCCGAACGCGCTGCCGAAGCGCTGCAGGATGTCGCTGGAGTACTCCACGCCGCTGGTCTGGGTGTTGCCCGCACCGTTGAGCTGCACGAACGTCGTGTTGTGGGTCTCCTTCTGCGTGAGACCGCGACTGACGGCACTGATGGTCGATCCCCAGGCCACGCCGACGATCATGTTCGAGTCCACGAACTGGGAGAGGAGCCGACCCGCGGTCAACGCCACACGCTCCAGGCGCTCGACCTCGCTCACGATCTCGGCCATCGGCACCACGTGCGCCACCACCCGATGCCGGTCCCTGATGCGCTGCTCGAGCATGCCGAGACGCTCCAACGGCGAGTTGATGCGGATGTCGACGAGGCCGCTCTCCCGCGCGAAGCTGAGCAGTCGCGACACGGAGGATCGCGAGGTGCCGAGCTCCTGTGCGATGACCTCCATGGTCTTGTCCTGCATGTAGTAGAGCTGTGCGGCGGTGAGCGCGGCGATCAGCTTCCCGTCGCGCGACGGCGCTGCGGATCCGGACACGTTGACCTCCTCTCCCTCGATCCTTGCACATATGTGCAGCGAGCTTGCGCGCGACGTCACGGAGGTCGATGCTGGTGGCAAGCAAGGAAGAGAGGGTCGACGATGATCGATTCCACCCACACGTCCCCGGAGCGGGACGCGGTCCGCGCGCTCCGTGAATCCGGACGCACCAGTGTCCTCGTCATCGGCGGCGGCATCAACGGCATCTCCACGTTCCGCGACCTGGCGTTGCAGGGCGTCGACGTCGTCCTCGTCGAGCGCGGCGACTTCGCCTCCGGCGCCTCCGCCGCGTCGAGCCACATGATCCACGGCGGCATCCGCTACCTGGAGAACGGCGAGTTCCGCCTCGTCCGTGAATCGGTGGAGGAGCGCAACGGTCTGCTCAAGATCGCGCCGCACTACGTCAAGCCGCTGCAGACCACGATCCCGATCTACTCCACGTTCTCGGGCATCCTCTCCGCTCCCCTCCGCTTCCTCACGCACAAGAGCGGGAAGCCGAAGGAGCGCGGCGCCTTCCTCATCAAGGTCGGCCTCACCATCTACGACACGTTCTCGCGCGACGGCGGCACCGTCCCCCGGCACCGCTTCCTCGGCCGCAAGAAGTCCCTGGCCGAGTTGCCGTCGATGGACCCGAAGATCAAGTACACCGCGACGTACTACGACGCGTCGATGCACGACCCCGAGCGCCTCGCACTCGATGTGCTGCAGGACGGCCGCGCGAGCCACCCCGGTGCCGTCGCACTGAACTACGTCGAGGCGATCGGCCGCGATGGCGAGCAGATCACCCTCCGCGACCGGGAGAGCGGCACCGAGTTCACCGTGACCGCGGATGTCGTCGTGAACGCCTCCGGCCCGTGGACCGACCTCACGAACGACGCCCTCGGCACCGACACCCACTTCATGGGCGGCACCAAGGGCTCGCACATCGTGCTCGACCACCCCGAGCTGCTGGAGGCCACGCGGGGACGCGAGATCTTCTTCGAGCACTCCGACGGTCGCATCGTGCTGATCTACCCGCTCAAGGGGCGCGTCCTCGTGGGCACGACGGACATCGACGCCGACCCGCGCGAGGTGCCGGTGTGCACGGAGGAGGAGATCGACTACTTCTTCGACCTCATCCACCACGTGTTCCCGTCGATCTCGGTGACCCGTGAGCAGATCGTCTACAATTTCTCCGGCATCCGTCCGCTCCCCCGCCACGAGGACACCGCTCCCGGCTTCGTCTCCCGCGACTACCGCGTCGAGGTCGACCGCCAGGGCGCCGTCCCGCTGGTGAGCCTCGTGGGCGGCAAGTGGACCACGTTCCGCGCTCTGGGCGAATCGCTCTCCGACACCGTCCTCGGACTCCTCGGCCGCACGCGTACCGTGTCGACCGCAGGCCGCGCGATCGGCGGCGGACGCGAGTTCCCGCGTACCGAGAAGGCCAAGCGGATCTGGATCCAGGAGAACCTCGCCGGCGCGGGTCCCCGGGCCGACCAGCTCCTCGCCCGCTACGGCACCAGGGCGGCAGCCGTCTGGGCGTACGTCGAGCAGGGGGACGACGCGCCCCTCGCCGGCGGCGACCTTTCCACCCGCGAGCTGGAGTGGATGGTGAACGAGGAGATGGTGACTCGTCTGGAGGACGTCATCCTCCGCCGCACGAGCATCGCCTTCACCGGCGGCGCCCGAGCGGAGGTGCTCGACGAGATCGCCGACGCCCTCGCTCCGCTCCTCGGCTGGGACCGCGAGCGTCACGATGCCGAGGTGGAGCAGACGCGGGTGCTGCTCAACGAGCGACACGGACTCCACATCCCGTCCCGCGCCCGCGGCTGACGGGGCCCCGACCACCGCGCCCTCCTCGCGGTGCTACCCCATAAGGGGTCGGGGCAGAGGGGCCCCGACCCGCAAGAAAGGTCAACGAAGACATGACTGACGTCAATCTCGGTCTCTACTTCCTCTCCGAGCTCGTCGGCACAGCGATGCTGGTCCTGCTCGGCTGCGGTGTCGTGGCGAACGTCGCCCTCGCGAAGAACAAGGGCTTCGGCGGCGGCTTCCTGATGGTCAACTGGGGATGGGGCCTCGCGGTGTTCGCGGGTGTCCTCGTCTCGGCATACTCCGGCGCCATCCTGAACCCGGCCGTCGGCATCGGCCTCCTCGTCGCCGGCAAGATCACCTTCGCGATGTTCCTCACCGCGACCGCCGCGGAGCTCCTCGGCGCGATCATCGGCGCGATCGTCGTCTGGCTCGCCTACAAGCAGCACTTCGACCAGGAGCCGGAGGCCGCCAACAAGCTCGGCGTCTTCTCCACCGGCCCCGCCATCCGCTCGTACGGCTGGAACCTCGTCACCGAGATCATCGGCACATTCGTCCTCGTGTTCGTCATCTTCGCGTTCGCAGACTACGGCGACATCGAGGTCGGCACGCCCGGTGGCCTCGGCCCGCTCACCGCCCTTCCGGTGGCCCTCCTGGTGGTCGCGATCGGTGCGTCGCTCGGTGGCCCCACCGGCTACGCGATCAACCCGGCTCGTGACCTCGGTCCCCGCATCGCCCACGCGATCCTGCCGATCCAGGGCAAGGGTTCCAGCGACTGGTCCTACTCGTGGGTGCCCGTCGTCGGTCCGCTCATCGGTGGTGTCATCGCCGCCCTCGCCGCCCCCGGCCTGCTCAGCCTCGCCGGCTGATCCCCCTCAACCGCTCGGGAATTCAAAGGAGAACACATGGCTGACTACATCATCGCGATCGACCAGGGCACCACGTCGAGCCGCGCGATCATCTTCGACAAGAAGGGCAGCATCGTCGCCACCGGTCAGAAGGAGCACGAGCAGATCCTTCCCAAGGCCGGCTGGGTCGAGCACGACGCCGCCGAGATCTGGCGCAACGTCCAGGAGGTGATCGGTCTGGCCCTCGGTCGCGCCGATCTCACCCGCCACGACATCGCCGCCGTGGGCATCACGAACCAGCGCGAGACCGCCGTCGTGTGGGACAAGACCACGGGCAAGCCGGTCTACAACGCCATCGTCTGGCAGGACACCCGTACGCAGGAGATCGTCAACCGCCTCGCGGGCGACGAGGGCGTCGACCGGTTCAAGTCGATCGTCGGCCTCCCGCTGGCGACCTACTTCTCCGGCACCAAGATCACCTGGATCCTGGAGAACGTCGACGGCGCCCGCGAGAAGGCCGAGGCCGGAGACCTGCTCTTCGGCACGACCGACTCCTGGGTCCTGTGGAACCTCACGGGCGGCATCGACGGCGGCGTGCACGCGACCGACGTCACCAACGCCTCGCGCACGATGTTCATGGACCTCGAGACGCTGGAGTGGCGCGACGACATCCTCGAGGCGTTCGGCGTGCCGCGCTCGATGATGCCGGAGATCCGCTCCTCCTCCGAGGTCTACGGTGCGGCCGAGAGCTCGTCGCTGCTCCGCGAGACGCCGATCGCCGGCATCCTCGGCGACCAGCAGGCGGCGACGTTCGGTCAGGCCGCCTTCCAGAAGGGCGAGAGCAAGAACACCTACGGCACGGGCTGCTTCCTCATCTTCAACACGGGCGAGGAGATCGTCCGCTCGAAGAACGGGCTGCTCACCACCGTCGGCTACAAGCTCGGCGACCAGCCCACGCACTACGCGCTGGAGGGATCGATCGCCGTCACCGGATCGCTCATCCAGTGGCTGCGCGACCAGCTCGGCATCATCTCCTCCGCCCCCGAGGTCGAGGAGCTGGCCGAGAAGGTCGAGGACAACGGCGGCGTGTACATCGTCCCCGCGTTCTCGGGTCTCTTCGCCCCGTACTGGCGTCCGGACGCCCGTGGCGCGATCGTCGGTCTCACCCGCTACGCGAATAAGAACCACATCGCGCGCGCCGCCCTGGAGGCCGTGGCCTTCCAGACCCGCGATGTGCTCGACGCGGTCAACGCGGACGCCGGAGTGGACCTCAGCGAGCTCAAGGTCGACGGCGGCATGGTCGCCAACGACGCGCTCATGCAGTTCCAGGCCGACATCCTCGGGGTCCCGGTCGTGCGGCCGGTCGTGGCGGAGACCACCGCGCTCGGTGCGGCCTACGCCGCAGGCCTCGCGGTCGGCTTCTGGAGCGGCCTCGACGACCTGTCCGCGAACTGGCAGGAGGACCGCCGCTGGGAGCCCTCGCTCGACGAGGCCGAGCGCGACCGCCAGCTGCGCCTGTGGCGCAAGGCCGTCACGAAGTCGATGGACTGGGTCGACGACGACGTGCGCTGATCACCACACGACGAGGCGGGTCCGGGTTCTTCCCGGGCCCGCTTCGTCGTCTCCGGGTCGATCTCCGCCCGTGCACCCGGAACAGGGTCTCAGGAGGCTGCCGCGACGATGTCGAGGAAGGCGCGCGCGGCGCTGCGCGGTGCCGCGGCGTCCCAGGCCAGGTGCTCGACACGGACCGGGCCGTCCTGGACCGCCACCGTGTCGACGACGTCCCGATACCCCCGCACCACGCCGGGTGCGAGCAGCGTGACGGCGAGGCCCGCAGCGACCAGGCCGATCAGGCTCGCAGCCGTGTCGGATTCGAAGGCCACGTCCCGCCCGACCTGCGCGGCCAGGAACGCCGCGTCGCTCTGCGCGCGTCCCGATGTTCCGGCGGGGAAGTCGGCGAACGCGGAATCCGTGAGATCGCTCAGCCGCACCCTCCGCCTCGCAGCGAGGACATGCCCGCGAGGCAGCACCGCCACGAGCGGCTCACGGGTCAACGGGCGGGAGGCCACCCCCTCAGGGTCCGCTCCCTCCCGAAGCCCGAGGAATGCGACGTCGAGATCGCCCCGACGGATCGCCGCCATGAGGCTGTCGCTGTTCCCCTCGCGGAGCTCCACGCGAGCGACCGGATGCGCGGTGCGATAGGCCACGAGGAGCGCGGGGACGTCGACAGCGGTCACCGTGGGGATGATGCCCAGTCGCAGGGTCCCCACCACCTCCCCGCTCGCCGCCGCCGCGTCCTCCCGCGCCTGATCCGCGGCGCGCACGGCGAGCCGCGCGGACCGGAGGAACGCCTCTCCGGACTCGGTCGCGCGGACGCTGCGACTCGTGCGCGCGAACAGCCGTACGCCCAGCTCGCGTTCGAGAGCGGCGACCTGATGGCTGAGGGCCGATTGCGTGACGTGACAGCGCTCCGCCGCGCGGGTGAACGACCCGGTGTCCGCCACAGCGACGACATATCGCAGATGCTGGAGTTCCATACATTCATGATCTCTCTTCATGAATAGCGTGACAACAATGCGTTGGACTCATCTGGACACGGCGCGCAGGCTGGGAGCATGAACCGCTTCACCCTCACCCTCGTCACGGCACTCGCCCCTGCGGCGTGGGGTACGACCTACCTGGTCACGACGGAGCTGCTCCCCGCCGGGCACCCGCTCCTCGCCGGCCTCCTCCGCTCGCTGCCCGCCGGCCTCCTCGCGGTGCTGCTCGCCCGCCGCCTGCCGCACGGCGCCTGGTGGGGCAGGGTCGTCGTGCTCGGCGCCCTCAACATCGGCGCGTTCTTCCCGCTGCTGTTCCTCGCGGCCGAACGCCTCCCCGGCGGGGTGGCAGCCGCCGTCGCGGGTGCGCAGCCGCTGATAGTCCTGGGGCTCGGGGCGCTCGTGCTCGGAGAACGTGTCCGACCGGTATCCGCGGCCGCCGCCGTCGCGGGAGCGGCAGGGGTCGCCCTCGTCGTCCTCGGTCCGGCCGCCGCGCTGGACCTCTGGGGCCTCATCGCGGCTCTGGGCGGCGTGACCGCCACCGGCCTCGGGATGATCCTCACCAAGCGCTGGGGACGCCCCTCCGGCGTCGGCCCGGTGGCGTACGCAGGCTGGCAGCTCAGCGCGGGCGGACTGCTGCTCCTCCCCCTCACCTTCGCGGTCGAGGGCCCGCCTCCCGCCCTCGACGCGGGGGCACTCCTCGGCTACCTCTGGCTCGCGACGGCGGGAGGGATCATCGCCTACACGCTCTGGTTCCGCGGCATCCAGCGCCTGCCCGTGATCGTGCCCGGCCTGCTCGCCCTGCTCTCACCGATCGTCGCGACGGTGCTCGGAGCGCTCATCGCCGGCGAGAGCTTCACCGTGGTCCAGGTGACGGGCATCCTGATCACGCTCGCCGCCCTCGTCGGCGGGCAGTTCGCGGCGCGGCCGCGAGGCACGCCGGCGACCACGGTCGATCCCTCGGCCGCGGCCGTCGCCGTGCGCTGAGGTCCCGGCCGCTCAGCCCTTGCCGAACAGCTTCTGGATCTCGGCGAGGTCGGCCTCCGACGGCGCCTCCGCGCCCCCGCCGAGGCCGAAGCCCGAGCCGGTGGGTGCCGTGGAAGCCGCGAGGCCGGCGTTCTCCGCCGCGCGCTTCGCCGGGTTGCCGGAGCGGGACCGGTTGCCTCCGCCGCCCTTGCCCTTCTTGCCGCGCTTGGACGAGGCGCCGGGCTTGCCCATGCCGGGGACCGGCCCCATGCCCGGGATGTTCGGCGTGCCACCGCGAGCGACGGTCTTCATCATCTTCGCGGCCTGCTCGAAGCGCTGCACGAGCTGATTGACGTCGGTGACGGTCATGCCGGAGCCGCGCGCGATGCGCAGACGGCGGGAGCCGTTGAGGATCTTGGGGTTGCGACGCTCGACCGGCGTCATGGAACGGATGATGGCCTCGGTGCGGTCGATCTCGCGCTCGTCGAAGTCCTCGAGCTGCTGCTTCATCTGGCCCATGCCCGGGAGCATCCCGAGCATCTTCTTCATCGAGCCCATCTTCTTCATCTGCTGAAGCTGCTCGAGGAAGTCCTCGAGGGTGAAGGCCTCGTTCGCGAGCTTCTCGGCGACCTTGCGCGCTTCATCCTCGTCGAACGCCTGCTGCGCCTGCTCGATGAGGGTGAGGATGTCACCGAGGTCGAGGATGCGGCTGGCCATGCGATCGGGGTGGAACGGCTCGAGGTCTTCCAGCCGCTCGCCCGTGGAGGCGAAGATGATCGGCCGGCCCGTGACCGAGGCGACCGACAGCGCCGCTCCGCCTCGGGCGTCGCCGTCGAGCTTCGAGAGGACGACGCCGGTGAAGTCGACGCCCTCCTGGAACGCCTTGGCCGTGTTGACGGCGTCCTGACCGATCATCGCGTCGATGACGAACAGCACCTCGTCCGGATCGACGGCCTTGCGGATGTCGGCGGCCTGCTTCATGAGCTCGGCGTCGACGCCGAGCCGGCCCGCGGTGTCGATGATGACCACGTCGTGCTGCTGACGGCGGGCGTGCTCGACGCCGTCGCGCGAGACCTTGACCGGATCGCCGACGCCGTTGCCGGGCTCGGGCGCGTACACCGTGGCACCGGCCTGCTCGGCGACGACCTGGAGCTGGTTCACCGCGTTCGGGCGCTGGAGGTCGGCGGCGACGAGCAGAGGCGTGTGCCCCTCGCTCTCGAGCTGCTTGGCGAGCTTGCCGGCGAACGTCGTCTTCCCCGAACCCTGGAGGCCCGCGAGCATGATCACGGTCGGGGCGGTCTTGGCGAACCGCAGGCGCCGCTGCTCACCGCCGAGGATCTGCACGAGCTCCTCGTTGACGATCTGCACCACCTGCTGCGCGGGGTTGAGCGCCTTGTTGACCTCGTCGCCGAGAGCGCGCTCGCGCACCTTGGCGGTGAAGTCCTTGACGACCGCGAGCGCGACGTCGGCGTCGAGCAGGGCGCGACGGATCTCGCGCACCGTGCCGTCGACGTCGGCGGCGGTGAGCTTTCCCTTCGTGCGCAGGTTGCGGAAGGTGTCGGTGAGCCGATCGGAGAGCGTGCCAAAGGTAGCCATGGTGCCTACGATTCTACGCGAGCGGAGCCTCCACGCTCAGCGCGGCACGGAGCAGCGTCGCCGAAGCCCCGCTGTGTCGTCGAGACCCCGCCCCGCATGCGTGAGCACGCCGGGGCCTCGGCGCGGAACCGGGGTCTCGCGAGGCCGCGTCACTCCCCCCAGGGCAGATCGTGCACGCGGGCGAGCGCCTCGCGGAGGACGGACTCCGGCGTGTCGCGGCCCGCCCCCTCCTCGGCCCAGACGCGCAGGGCCGACAGGACGGCGGCGGCCTGCGCCGCTCCCAGCACGTCCGCACGCATCACATCGATACCCGCCGCACGCGCCGCACGGGAGACCGCGGCGGCGAGGCGGGCCAGACGGACACCCGTCTCCCGCACCAGCTCCTCCTCGAGCGCCATCGCCTCCGCGTTCCGCAGCGCCAGCGCCAACGGATCCGGGGCGAAGTCGTCCACGATCCCCTGCAGGACCCCGCGCACCCGCTCCCCCGTGGCGTTGCGACCGAGGTCGTCCAGAGCGCCGACCGCGACCCCGATGCGCTCGTCGATCCCGGACCACAGCACGTCGCTCTTGGACGTGAAGTAGTTGAAGAAGCTGGAACGACTGACGCCCGCCCGCTGCGTGATGTCGGCGATGGAGGTGGCCTCGTACCCGCGCTCCAGGAAGAGCTCGCAGGCGGCCTCGGCGAGGGTCTCGCGCGAGGAGGCCCTCGGGCGGCCGGCGCGACCAGTCCGGTTCATGACTTCACGGTACCGCGCGCCGCGCCGCACCCCGGACGAGGCTGTATTGTTGGACGCAATCCATGTATTAGAGGGAAGCGACGACGCATGCTCGACATCCTCACCCCCGGCTTCATGCCGACCCCTGTCCCCTATCCCGACGGCTGGGCCCTGCAGCGTCGTGTGCACGCGGACGTCGTGTCCGGTGCCCGCCCTGACACGCTCATCCTGCTCGAGCACGCGGCCGTCTACACCGCGGGCAAGCGCACGGAGGACCATGAGCGCCCCCAGGACGGGACCCCGGTGATCGACGTCGACCGCGGCGGGAAGATCACCTGGCACGGACCGGGGCAGCTCGTCGGCTATCCGATCTTCCGCCTGCCGGAGCCGATGGACGTGGTCGCACACGTCCGGCGTCTGGAGCGGATCCTCATCGAGGTGCTGCGTCCGTTCGGGGTCGACGGGTACCAGGTCGAGGGACGCAGCGGTGTGTGGGTGCGCCGGCCGCTCTCGGAGGACAAGGTGGCCGCCATCGGCGTGCGCGTGCAGCAGGGCGTGACCATGCACGGCTTCGCTATCAACTGCGACAACAGCCTCGCCCCCTTCCGCGACATCATCCCCTGCGGCATCACCGACGCCGGTGTGACGACGGTGAGCGAGGCGTCCGGCCGCGTGGTCGGTCCGCTCGACCTCGTCGACGCCGTGCAGGACGCCTTCCGCACCGCCCACGCACCCGACCTGACAGGAGTCCCGGCATGACCGCCGCACCCGAGGGGCGCAAGCTCCTCCGTCTCGAGATCCGCAACGCGGAGACCCCGATCGAGCGCAAGCCCGAGTGGATCAAGACCAAGGCCAAGATGGGGCCGGAGTACTCGGCGCTGCACTCGCTCGTGAAGAGCGAGGACCTGCACACGGTGTGTCAGGAGGCCGGCTGCCCGAACATCTTCGAGTGCTGGGAGGACCGCGAGGCGACCTTCCTCATCGGAGGCTCGCAGTGCACGCGTCGCTGCGACTTCTGCCAGATCGACACCGGCAAGCCCGCCGACTACGACACCGACGAGCCGCGACGCGTCGCCGAGAGCGTGCAGCGGATGAACCTCCGCTACGCGACCGTGACGAGCGTGGCCCGCGACGACCTGCCCGACACGGGGGCCTGGCTCAACGCTGAGACGGTGCGCAGGATCCACGAGCTCAACCCGAACACCGGGGTGGAGCTGCTGGCCAACGAGCACAACGCCGACCCCGCGTTCCTCGGCCAGATCTTCGATGCCCGCCCCGAGGTGTTCGCGCACAACGTGGAGACCGTGCCCCGCATCTTCAAGCGCATCCGCCCCGCGTTCCGCTACGAGCGCTCGCTGAACGTGCTCACGCAGGCTCGCGATGCCGGACTCATCACGAAGTCCAACCTCATCCTCGGCATGGGAGAGGAGCCGGAGGAGGTCGTCCAGGCGCTGCAGGACCTCCACGACGCGGGCTGCGACATCATCACGATCACCCAGTACCTCCGCCCGACGCCGCGGCATCTTCCCGTCTCGCGGTGGGTGAAGCCGGCCGAGTTCGTCGAATTCAAGGAGGAGGCGGAGCGGATCGGCTTCCTCGGGGTGCTCGCCGGTCCGCTGGTGCGCTCCTCGTACCGCGCCGGGCGGCTCTGGGCGCAGTCCATGACCTCGAAGGGACGGGAGATCCCCGCGCACCTCGCGCACATCGCGGAGAGCGCCGACCTCGGCTTCGCGCAGGCGGTCTGACGAGCGGCGGTCAGTCGGCGCTCATGACCGACTGCACGCTGCCGTCGGAGCCCAGGTTCACCAGCAGCACGTCGTCGGTGGCGCTGTCGTCGAGCGCGTACTCCAGCACCGCGAACGGCTCGGACCCGCCGTGCTCGTCGGCGAGGATCGTCATGCTCATCAGGCGCAGCGATCGGATGATGTCGACGGCCGCGTCTCCGGACACGTCGATGAGGACGTCCGGGAGGTCGTCGCCGAACACCTCCTGCTGCTGCAGGATGTACTCGGTCACCTCGCTCGTCCGGTCGTCCACCTCGGCGAGCATCCCCCGTCGTGCCGTCGCGTCCACGTTCTCCAGGCCGGCGATGAGTCCGGCGGCGATGTCGAGGGCGTCGGCGGACACATCGTCCTGGTCCGGGGCCGTCAGGTCCACCGTGACGCTCTGGTCGCCGAGCTCGACCGTCTCCGACCAGAAGATCGAGCCGTCGGGGCCCGACGACAGCAGTCCGAAGTAGTCGTGTTCGATCGCCATAACGCTATGAAACCAGCCTGGTGCTCGGGGCGGAAGCCCTGTGTCAGCCGACCAGCGCCTGCACGAAGACGTGCGGCGTGAAACCGGTCAGATCATCGATGCCCTCGCCCTGGCCGAGGAGTTTCACCGGGATGCCCGTGCGCTCCTGCACCGCGAGCACGAAGCCGCCCTTGGCCGAGCCGTCGAGCTTGGTGAGCACGAGTCCGGTGACACCGGCGTGCTGCAGGAAGGTCTCCGCCTGCATGACGCCGTTCTGCCCCGTCGTGGCGTCGAGGACGAGGAGCACCTCGCTGATCGGGGCCTGCTTCTCGACGACGCGGCGGATCTTGCCCAGCTCGTCCATGAGCCCGCCCTTGGTGTGCAGCCGTCCCGCCGTGTCGATGATGGCGATCTCGATGCCCTCGCGCTTCGCGTACTCCACGGTCTGGAAGGCGACGGAGGCCGGGTCCTGGCCCTCCTGCTGCGGTCGGACGATGGCCGCTCCCCCGCGCTGCGCCCAGGTGGCGAGCTGGTCCACGGCCGCGGCACGGAAGGTGTCGGCGGCTCCCACGACCACACTCCGCTGGTAACCGCGGAGGAACTTCGTGAACTTGCCGATCGTCGTCGTCTTGCCCACGCCGTTCACGCCGACGACGAGGACCACGGCGGGCCGCTCGGTGAGCTTCAGAGTGGTGTCGAACTTCGCGAAGTGCTCCTCCAGGGTCTCCCGCAGCATGCGCTGGAGGTCCTTGGGGTCGGTGGTGCGGTACTTCGCGACCTTGTCGCGCAGCTCGTCGACGATGCGCTCGCTGATGTCGGGGCCGAAGTCCGCCGTGATCAGCGCCGTCTCCAGGTCTTCCCACGTCGTCTCGTCGATGGTGGGCTTCACGAACATGCCGCGCAGCGCGCGACCGAGAGACCAGGACTTCTCTGCCATGCGTCCAGCCTACGGGTAGCATCCAGGGATGCACCGCGCGCCGCTCCCGCACCGGGTGTTCCTCCACGGCGCCGGGAGACGCGGCACCGCCGCGTGGCCCTCGCAGGATCCGGAGTCCGGGACCTTCCTCGGCTTCCCTGCGGGCTCCTCCATCAGGTCCCAGGCCGACGCCCTCGCCGAGAGCGCGCGTGACCGGGAGCCGATCCTGTTCGCCCATTCCATCGGAGCGGTCACCGCCGTCCGCGCGGTGGCGGGTGGGCTCCGGGTGTCCGGACTGGTCCTCGTCGAGCCCGCCCTGTACGACGTCGCCCGGGGAGCGGCGCCGATCGAGCGGCATATCGCCGTGGTCACGGAGGCACGATCACGCGCGACCGAGAACGACCTCTACGGCTTCTGGGCGCTGTTCCGTCCGCTCATGTTCGGCGGCCCGCTGAACCACGAGTCCTGGCCGGACGAACGCGCGGTCGCGGAGCACTGGGCGACTGCGAATCTCCCCTGGGGACACGGCATCCGGGAGCGTTCCCTCGCCGGGGTGCCGACCCTCGTGGTCACCGGCGGCTGGAACGAGGAGTACGAGATCATCGCCGGGCGGCTCGTCGACGTCGGAGCCTCCCACCTGGTGCTCCCCGGCTTCGCCCACCGCCCGCAGGACCATCCCGACTTCCCCGCCGCCGTCACGGCATTCGAACAGTCCCTCACGATCTGACCCGCCCCGGCCTCGCCGACGGGTGAGTCAGACGGCGGCGGCGGCGCGGTCGCCGACGCGCTGCCCGACCACCGCGGAGACGCCGTCCTGACGCATCGACACGCCGTACAGCGCGTCGGCGATCTCCATCGTC
Source organism: Microbacterium sp. NPDC091676 (assembly GCF_044756645.1). Classification (NCBI taxonomy): domain Bacteria; kingdom Bacillati; phylum Actinomycetota; class Actinomycetes; order Micrococcales; family Microbacteriaceae; genus Microbacterium; species Microbacterium sp. NPDC091676. The sequence continues at coordinate 667,846 of NZ_JBIVTI010000001.1, forward strand.
CGCTTCTGGTGCGTGATGACGAGGAGCTGGGAGCTCTCGCGCAGCTGCTCGAAGACCGTGAGCAGCCGGCCGAGGTTCGCGTCGTCCAGCGCGGCCTCGACCTCGTCGAGGATGTAGAACGGGCTGGGACGCGCCTTGAAGATCGCCACCAGGAGCGCCACCGCGGCCAGAGACCGCTCACCGCCGGACAGCAGCGACAGCCGCTCGATCTTCTTCCCGACGGGACGGACCGAGACCTCGATCCCCGTCGTCAGCATGTTCTCCGGATCGGTCAGCGAGATGCTGCCGGTGCCGCCGGGGAACAGCAGCGGGAAGACCTGGCCGAACGCCTCCTTGGTGTCCTCGAACGCGCTGGCGAAGATCGTCTGCATGCGCTCGTCGAGGTCGGCGATGATCGTCAGGAGATCCTGCCGGGTCTGCGTCAGGTCCGCGAGCTGCGTGGTGAGGAACGCGTGGCGCTGCTCCAGGGCGGCGAACTCCTCCAGCGCGAGCGGATTGACCCGACCGAGCTGGGCGAGCTTCCGCTCCGCGTCCGCGAGACGCCGCTGCTGAATGCGCCGGTCGAACGGGATCGCGGTGTCGTCGAGCATCTCGCCATCGGCCGGCTCCGCCCCGGGATCCCGCGGCACGAGCTGGTCAGGACCGTACTCGGCGACCAGCACGTCCTCGTCGAGGGCGAGCTCCGAGGACACGCGCTCCAACAGGCTGTTCAGGTGGAGCTTCTTCTCGTGGATCTGCAGCTCCAGGCCGTGCACGCTCTCCGTGAGCCCGGCCAGACGCTCCCGCAGCGACGACTCCTGGGCGCGCAGGGCGACGAGCTCCTCGTTCTGCGCCGACCGCGCGGCTTCCGCCTCCGCCAGCGCGACGCGGGCCTCGGTGACCGAGCGGTCGAGGGAGTCGAGGATGCGCGGCAGCTCGTCCACGACTCCGGACGCCGCCTCGCGCTGCGCCCGGCGGATGACAGCGCGACGGGCGGCCTCGGCGGCGGCGTCCCGCTCCTGCTCGCGCTGCCGCTCCAACGCGGTCACCCGTGACTGCGCGGCACGGACGCGCTCGCGCAGCGTCTCGACCTCCAGGCGGGCACGGACCTCGCCCTCGCGGGCCCGCTCCAGGGCCTCCAGCAGACCGTCGCGCGCCGAGGCGTCGAGCACCGGACGCGGCGCGGCGACCGCGGCGTCGAGCTCCGCCTTCGCGGCCTCCGCCTTCGCCTCCGCGTCGGCCACGGCGGCCTGCGCCTGAGCGAGCCCGGTCTCCAGGCGATCGCATTCGGCGACGGCCGCCTCGTGACGCACCGTGACCTTGTTGAGCTGCTCAGCATGCGTCGCGAGAGCGGCGTCGTGCTCGCGAAGGGCACGCAGGGCGTCCTTGGCCTGACGCCGTGTCTCCTCCACCGCCTCATCGGCGTCGATGCGGGCCTCGCGGAGCGAGTCGACGACGATCTGGATCTCGGTGAGCCGCTCGGTCGCGGCGTCCCGCTCCGCCGCGAGCTCGAGGCGGGAACGCTCCCCGCCGGAACCCGTGCGCAGGGTCTGGGCGGTGATGACGTCGCCGCCGGTGGTCACGATCGTCGTCCACGCATCACCCCCCGCATCGAGTGCGCGCCGGGCGGATCGCGCCGCATCGAGGTCGTCGGCGATGAGCACGTGCGCCAGGACCCCGAGGATCCCGTCCGGCGCGGTCACCGTCTCGGTCGCGGCGACCACACCCTCGACATCCGGAGGTGTCGGCTTCTCCCTCGGGGCGTCGGCGACCACGAAGTCGACCACGCCCCGGCGGCGCTCTGCGGCCTCCGCCGCGAGGGCGAACGCATCGTCAGCGGAACCGACGAGCACGCCCTCGGCCAGCGGCCCGAGGACGGCGGCGATGGCGGCTTCGTACCCCGCGCGCACCTGCACGGCATCGCCGACGAGGCCGCGGATCCCCGGACCGCCCTCCGCGACGATCTCGGCGGCGCCTCCCGACAGCGAGAGCGCGCTGCTCAGCGCGGCAGCCTTCGCCGTGAGAGCGTCGACTTCGCGCTCCGCGGCGTGCAGGCGCTCGCGCAGGCTCTCGCGTTCCGCCTCCGCCGCCGTCGCCGCACGCTGGGCGCTCTCGTAGGCGGCGGCGTACTCGACGGCCGTGCCCTCGGGAGCTTCCGCGTCGTCGATCGCCTCCAGGGCCTCCTCGGCGTCGCGCCGCCGGGCGTGCGCGGCCTCGAGCGCGTTCTCCTGACGCAGCACCGCGCCGCGGACCGCGGTCAACGCCGACGCGGCCGCATCGGCGTTCCCGCGGAGAGAGGAGAGCCGCATGTCATACGCGGAGACGAGGGCGCTCTGCTCCGCGATGTCCACGTCGAGCGTGTCGAGCTCGGCACGGGCGTTCACGACCTCGCGGCTGGCGGCGGCCGCGGCGTCCTGAGCGTCACCGAGGCCGGAGGAGATCGTCTCGATGTCCTCCTTCGCCTCGTCGATGGTCGCCTGCGTGACGGTCACCGCGGTCACGGCCGCGTCGTCCTCCTCGGAGCCGAGAAGCGCGAGGCGCTGGTTGGCGAGGGTGTAGAGCCCGCGCATCCGCTCCTGCACCTGTTCCAGTCCGAACGCGACGCTGCGCGCCTCGTCGACGGCGATCGAGTTCTGGTTCTTCTCCAGACGAGCGATCCCGGCGCGCACGGTCTCGGCCTGGTCGGACAGCACGAGACGCTCGGTGTGCCGCTCCTGCTCGGTCCGGGTGTGGTCTGCGAGAGCCGTGCGCAGCGCCACGACGTCGTCGGCGAACAGTCGTGCCTTGGCATCGCGCACGACGGCCGCGATGGTCTGCGCCTCGCGCGCGATCTCCGCCTGGCGTCCGAGGGGCTTGAGCTGGCGACGGATCTCCCCGGCGAGGTCGCTCAGACGGGTGAGGTTGGCCTCCATCGCGTCGAGCTTGCGCAGCGTCTTCTCCTTGCGCCGGCGGTGCTTCAGGATGCCGGCTGCCTCCTCGATGAAGCCGCGTCGATCCTCCGGCGAGGCCTGGAGCACGGTGTCGAGCCGCCCTTGACCCACGATGACGTGCATCTCCCGGCCCAGGCCGGAGTCGCTGAGCAGCTCCTGCACATCGAGCAGACGGCAGCTCTCGCCGTTGATGGCGTACTCGCTGGAGCCGTTGCGGAACAGGGTGCGGCTGATCGTCACCTCGGCGTACTCGATCGGGAGAGCGCCGTCGGCGTTGTCGATCGTGAGCTGCACCTCGGCGCGCCCGAGGGGCCCGCGGGTCGATGTGCCCGCGAAGATGACGTCCTCCATCTTCCCGCCGCGGAGCGTCTTCGCCCCCTGCTCCCCCATCACCCAGGCGAGGGCGTCGACGACGTTGGACTTGCCGGAGCCGTTCGGCCCGACGATGCACGTGACGCCGGGCTCGAACACGAAGGTCGTGGGCTGCGCGAACGACTTGAACCCCTTGAGCGTCAGGCTCTTCAGGTGCATGGGGCGACCGCTCGTCCGGGGAGATTCACGCCGCTACGCTACCGGAATCCCGCGGAACGGCCGGTATCCCGCGCGGTCATCGCGGACCCCGGTGCGACCGCGACACGCCGGTGCTACCACGAAATGCTTGACGATCTCCTGAGAGTTTCGCTACGGTGGCCTCCGGATCGCCACACGAAAGGAGGTTACCGATGATGATCACTCAGCACACCGCAGAGGTCTTTGGCCTCGCCGCGCCCGCGCACTTTGCGCCGCGCCACGCGGCATCGGTGACCGCCGGCGTCCGTCACGGCTCGCTCGGCTAGAACCGCAGCCTGGGAACGCAGGCCCGATCCGGGTCTTCTCCCGCCTGTTCTGTCGCGTCCCACCCTCTGATCCCCTCGGATCATGGATCCCCGCCGCCTCCGACCTCCGCATTCCGCGGCTCCGCAGGCGCTGCTCTCGTCCGCACCCGCCGCGGCCGACGACTCGGTCCTGACGTGGTGCTTCCGCACCCCATCCATCCCTTTCGAAGGAACCATCGTGAACATCACGCTGTCACGCAGCACCACCCATCCGCCCGATACCGAGGACCGCGAGGTCCTCCAGATCCCCCGCGACGACGAGCTGCGTCAGCTCGGCATCGCGGACCGCCTCTCGCTCCGGATCGGCCTCTGGCTGTTCCAGCGGGCGCAGCGGCCCCGACGTCCGCGCCGGTCGTGGACCGTCGATCCCGGAGACCTGTTCCTCGTCGGAGAACAGCGTCATCGTTCGGCCGCGGAATCGCACGCCCTCCTCATGCACGACATGCAGCGCGGAATGCGCTGACCGGGCGATGACGACCGCATCGACACCGACCCGGCGTCCGTCCGTGCACCTGCGGACGGACGCCGGGGCACCCGGCTCCTCCTCTTCCCTCCGACACGAAGGACCTGACATGACGACCGCCGCACTGACGATCACGCCGCTGATCGTCCCGGCCACCCTCACCGATGCGAACGCCGCGGACTTCCGCGCCTACGGTGCCCTCAACCGACAGATCTGCGACGAGCAGGTCGGTCTCCCCGACCTCGCGCCGGACGCCGCGCAGATGCTGCCGAACTGGCAGGACGACTCCGATGCGCTGGATCTCGGATTCGTCGCACGGGAGGGGGACGACATCATCGGCATGGTGACCATGTCCTTCGCACAGGAGGAGGACGCGCGCGCCGCGGAGATCGACCTCCTCGTTCCGGCCGCCCACAGCGGGCGCGGCGTCGAGGAGGCACTGCTCGACCGCGCCGAGAACGAGGCGAGGGAGCGCGGTCGGAGCGTCCTCCAGATCTGGACCCTGCACCGGCCCGAGGAGGCCGAGCGCATGCTCCAGCCCCGGACCGGCTGGGGACGGATCCCGGCGACCCCCCTGAGCGATGTCATCGGGGCTCACGGCTTCACCCTGGAGCAGGTCGAGCGCAACAGCGAGCTCGACCTGCGCGCCGATCCGGAGCCTCTGCACCGGGCGCTGGACGCCGCGCTCGCGGCCGCGGGACCGGACTATCGCGTGGTCGAGTGGCAGCTCCCCACCCCGCCCGAGTTCCGCGCGGGCTACGCCGACATCCTCGCCCGACTGTCGACCGACGCCCCCAGTGGAGACATGGACTTCGTCGCCGAGGTCTACGACGCGGAGCGGGTGGTCCGCCGCGATGCGCGTCTCACCGGAGCCGGGCAGACGGTCTCCGTGGTGGCGGTGGAGCACGTCCCCACCGGCACGCTGGTCGCGTACAACGAGCTGCTGATCAGCGCCGAGAAGACCGGGACCACCCACCAGTTCGGCACGCTGGTCGCGAAGGATCACCGCGGCCACCGCCTCGGCACGATCGTCAAGTGCGCGAACCTCCTCCGCTGGCGGGAGCTCGTCCCGGACTCCACCGTGGTCTCCACCTTCAACGCGGAGGAGAACCGGCCGATGCTCGACATCAACGAGGCGATCGGCTTCGTGCCCGTGTCGTACGCGGGGGCGTGGCAGAAGAAGATCTGACGACGAGCGACGGCCGTCATCCTCGCGGATGACGGCCGTCGCTCAGCTTCATCCGCCGGGCCGACGACACCCGCACGGCCCACAGCGAGGCTGGGAACATGAACACTCCCGTGATCGAAGCCCACGCCCTCGTGAAGACCTATGGCGTCACCCACGCCCTCGCCGGTGTCGACCTCGCTGTGCACCGCGGCGAGTCCGTCGCCATCATGGGCGCGTCGGGCTCGGGGAAGACGACGCTCCTGCACGTGCTGGCGGGCATCACCGCACCGGACTCCGGTCGCGTGGTCTTCCATCCCGCCACCGGCACGCCCATCGAGGTGACCGCGCTCGGGGAGGCAGCGCGCTCCCGGCTGCGTCGCGAGCGGTTCGGGTTCGTCTTCCAGCAGGGGCTGCTGATCCCGGAGCTGACCGCGGTGGAGAACGTCGCCCTCGCCTCGATGATCAACGGCGTCGCCAAGAAGGACGCCCTGCCGCACGCGGCTTCCTGGCTCGCGGCGCTGGGCCTCGGCGGCTTGGAGGAGCGACGCATCGGCGAGCTCTCCGGAGGCCAGGCGCAGCGCGTGGCCATCGCCAGAGCCCAGGCGACGGGTGCAGACCTCGTCTTCGCGGACGAGCCCACCGGCGCCCTGGACTCGCACACCTCCACCGAGGTCATGGACGCGCTCCTGTGGTCCACGACCGGGCAAGGCCGCACCCTCGTCGTCGTCACCCACGACGCCGACGTCGCCGCCCGCTGCACGCGCACCGTCGCCGTCCGGGACGGCCGCATCCTCGGCTCGGCGGTGAACGCGTGAACCTCTCCGTCCTCGGTCTGCTCCTGCGTCCGGCGCCCGGGCAGCGCAGCGTCCTCGCCCTGCCGATCGTCGCCTTCGGCGTGGTCACCACCCTCGTGCTCACCGTGATCGGCGGCGCGCAGGCCTTCTGGACCTGGACCGACGATGAAGCCGTGCTCTACCAGGCCCTCGCCGCCATCGCGCTCGTCCTCCTGGTCGTGCCGCTGACCTCCCTCGGCGGCGCCGCCGCCCGGTTGTCCGCCCGGCGCCGCGACGAACGGCTGTCCACGCTGCGGCTGCTCGGGGTGACCCCGGGTGGGGTGACGACGGCCACCGTCGTCGAGTCGGTCCTCGTCGCCGCCGCCGGTGCCGTGATCGGCATCGGCGGTCACCTGGCCCTGAGCCCGTTGATCGGTCTCATCCCGTTCCGGGGAGAACCGCTCGGCGCGCAGGCGGTCGTGCTTCCGCCGGCGATGATCGCCGCCGTCGTGGCCGGCGTCCTGCTGCTCGCCGCGGGAAGCGCCGTGGTGGGACTGCGTCGAGTGGTGATCTCGCCGCTCGGAGTCCGGACGCGCACGGCGCCCACGAACGTGCACGGGATCAGGGCCGTCATCGCGGTCGTGGGCATCGCCACCGCGTTCGTGCTCATCAAGGTCTTCCCCATGATCGGCGGGGTCGTGGCGACGATCGCCGTGCTCGCGGCGATGTTCGCCCTCGCGCTCACGGTGCTCAACCTGCTGGGCCCGTGGGTGCTGAAGGTGTCCGCCGGGCGACAGCTCCGCCGCGCCGAGCGACCGGAGCGGCTCCTGGCCGCGCGCCTCGTTCTCGACTCTCCGAAAGCGGCGTGGCGTCAGGTCGGCGGTATCGCGATGGCGAGCTTCATGGCCGTCTTCGCGGGGACCGGCGTCGCGCTCCTCGACACGTTGGGGGCCGGAGGGGATCCGTCCAGCATCGCGCTCGCGGAGGACATCCGGACCGGCCTCATCATCACCCTCGTCGGCTCCTTCCTCATGGTCGCCGCCTCCGTGGGAGTGAATCAGGCCTCGGACGTGCTCGACAAGAGCGACCTGCACGAGAGCCTGCATCACCTGGGCATGCCCGTCGAGACCGTGGACCGCGCGCGTCGTCGCGCGATCATGTCGCCGCTGCTGGTCACGGCGGTGGGGTCCGCGCTGTGCGCTGCGGTGCTCGTGTTCCCGCTGGTGGGCATCGCGCTGATCATCGCGCCCCTCTCGCTGATGACGATCGCGACGGTCGTCGCCGTCGGCATCGGCGTCGTGTGGGCGAGCACCTGGGCGACCCGCCCGCTGCTGGATCGCGCTTTCGCCCCGGCGTGAGACGGTGGCGGGCCGGGCGCATCCGGTCCGCCACGCGCGCTGCGTCACGGGCGGATGAGGACCTTCAGGCTCCGCCGCTCATCCATGTCCCGGTATCCGGCCGGTACGCCGTCGAGGTCGGTGACCGCATCGAACACCCGGCCGGGCTCGATCGTGCCGTCGAGGATGTCGGGCAGCAGCTCCTCGATGGAGGCACGGACAGGCGCCGGCCCTCCCGCGAGTCGGATGTTGTGCCGGAACAGACTGCCGAAGCCGATCGGAGCCTCCTCGTACTGGGGCACGCCGACGCGGCTGATCACCCCGCCCGGGCGGACGACGCCGAGCGCCTGGTGATAGGCGGGCATATGGCCGACCGCCTCGAGCACCGCGTGGGTGCCGAGTCCTCCGGTGAGGTCACGGACCCGGGCGATGCCCTCCTCCCCTCTCTCCGCGACCACGGCCGTGGCGCCGAAGTCGCGTCCGAGGTCCGTCCTGTCCTGATGACGACCCATGAGGATGATCTGCTCGGCGCCCAGGCGCTTCGCGGACAGCACCGCCATCAGGCCCACCGCACCGTCGCCGATCACGGTGACGGCCTGTCCCGGCCGGATCTCGGCCATCCGGGCGGCGTGATATCCCGTCCCCAGCACATCCGCCAGCGTGAGCAGCGAGGGCATCAGCGCCGAGTCCGCGGCCACGGGGAGCTTGACGAGCGTTCCATCGGCCAACGGCACGCGCACGGCTTCGGCCTGTCCGCCCTCGTCAGGGATCCCGTCCCAGAATGCCGCCTCGTGATGGAGGCATGACGTCTGGAGGCTCTCCCGGCAGAGGACGCAGACGTTGTCCGAGATGGCGAACGGCGAGACGACGAGGTCGCCCTTCCGAAGTGTGGCGACCTCTGCACCGACCTCCTCGACGACGCCGATGAGCTCGTGCCCCATACGGGCCGGGCCGTCGGCCGCGGACATCGAGTGATACGGGTGGAGGTCGGAGCCGCAGATGCACGCGGCCGTGATCCGGACGAGGGCGTCCGTCGGATGCCGGAGGGTCGAGTCCGGCACGGTCTCGACGCGGACGTCGCCCGCCTGGTACATGACAGTGGCACGCATGATGGTTCTCCTCGGATCGATGATGCGGGACGGATCCATTCCATCGCCGAAGCTGCAGCCGACGAAGGTCTCATCTCTCCGGGTACAAACTCCACCCCCTTCCGGTGCCGCACCGCTCGTAGGGTGGAGCCATGGACAACCGCGCCGACATCCGGGATTTCCTCGCCACCCGGCGGGCGAAGCTGACGCCGGCGCAGGTGGGCCTGCCGACCAGCGCCCGACGCCGTGTCCCGGGTCTCCGTCGGGAAGAGGTCGCCGTGCTCGCCGGAGTGAGCACGGAGTGGTACACCCGTCTGGAGAAGGGGCACATCGCCGGCGTCTCCTCCGATGTGCTCGACGCGGTCGCCGAGGCCCTCCGCCTGGACGACGACGAGCGCACCTACCTCCTCGACCTCGCTCAGGCCGCCAAGCCGGCGCACCGGCGGCCCGCCCGCCGTCGGGAGGCCCCTCTTCCCCCGCACGTCCTGTGGATGCTGGACTCCATCACCCTGTCCGCGGCGTTCGTACGCAACGGCCGCCTGGACGTGATCGGCTCGAACACGTTGGGGCGCGCGTTGCATGCGCCGATGTTCGAGAGCGCGACGTCCACGGACGGAGTGCCGAACTTCGCCCGTTTCCACTTCCTCGACGAGGCCTCGAGGGACTTCTACGTGGACTGGGAATCCGGGGCCGCCGCGACCGTCGCCCTGCTGCGCGCGGAGGCCGGACGAGACCCGCAGGACAAGGCTCTCCGGGAGCTCATCGGCGAGCTGTCCACAGCCAGTCCCGAGTTCAGCGGCTTCTGGGCCGCTCACGACATCCGCATCCGCCATGAGGGCACGAAGCGGCTGCAGCACCCGCAGGTGGGTCTGGTCGAACTGACCTATCAGTCCGTCTTCCTCCCGGCCGGCACGCGGACGCGCAACGACCTCTCCTTCTACACGGCCGAACCGGGCAGCGCCGATGAGGAGAGGATGCGGCTGCTCAGCAGCTGGGCGGCGTCCGCGCGCGAGGGCACGCCGCAGGAGCACTCCGACCGTTCCTGACGGGTCAGCGCCTCCGCTGGCAGCGCGGGCAGAAGTGCGAGGAGCGGTTCATGAATGCGGCACGGGTGATCGGCGTGCCGCAGCGCGGGCAGGGCTTCCCCCCGCGACCGTAGGCGTTCAGCGAGTGCGCGAAGTACCCGGCCTGCCCGTTGACGTTGACGTACTGGGCGTCGAAGCTCGTGCCGCCCTCGGCGAGAGCCTTCTGCAGCACCGATCGCACTTCGGCGAGCAGGCGATTCACCGCTCGGGTCGGCAGGGCGTCGGCCGGCGTCTCCGGATGGATGCGGGCCGCCCACAGCGACTCGTCGGCGTAGATGTTGCCGATGCCGCTCACGACACCCTGGTCTAGCAGCACCCGCTTGATCGCGCTGTGCCGCCGGGCGAGCGCGATCCGGAAGAGCGCGTCGTCGAAGAAGGGGTCGAGCGGGTCGCGCGCGATGTGCGCCACCTGCGTCGGGACCTGCGAGGGCCCATCGGCGACGAGAGCATCGACGGCGAGCGATCCGAACGTGCGCTGATCCGCGAACACGATCGCGAGCTCCCCGTGTCGCGGGTGCTCGATGCCCAGACGGATGCGCTCGTGGCGCTCGGACGGCGCGTCCGGTGCGCGGAGCAGCATCTGACCGCTCATTCCCAGATGCGCGATCAGCGCGGAGTCATCGGAATCGAGAGGCAGCCAGAGGAACTTGCCGCGCCGTGCCGCCGCCGTGAAACGGCGACCCTCCAAGCGCTGCACGAAGTCCGCGGCTCCGGCGGTGTGCCGGGTGAGGGCGCGTTCGTCGAAGACGCTGACGCCCGTGATGACCGCGTCGATCGCGGCAGGGGCGAGGCCAGAGCGGACGACCTCGACCTCGGGAAGCTCAGGCACGCTCGCTGAGCGTGCGCCAGGCGCTGAGCGCGGCCGCCATCTCCGCGGTCTTCTTGCTGCTGCCGGTGCCCGTCATCCGGACATCGCCGACCGCCACGGTCGCCGTGAAGCGCCGGTCGTGGTCGGGACCGCTGGCCTCGACCGCGTACTGCGGCGGCGTGGCCCCGAGGCGTGCCGCAAGCTCCTGCAGGCTCGTCTTCGGGTCCATCGCCGCGCCGTACCGCTCGGGGTCGGCCAGCAGCGGCTCGGTCAGACGCAGGACGAGCGCCGTGGCGGCGTCGGGTCCCGCGGACAGATAGGTGGCGCCGATGACGGCCTCCATGGTGTCCGCGAGGATCGAGTCCTTGTCCCGACCACCGGTCTGCTCCTCACCGCGTCCGAGCAGCAGATGACTGCCGAGGTCGATGCCCCGGGCGACCTCCGCCAGCGCGACCGTCGACACGACGCTCGCACGACGCTTCGCCAGCTCCCCCTCGTCGAGCTCGGGGTGCCGCGTGAACAGCATGACGGTCACGGCCTGACCCAGCACCGAGTCGCCGAGGAACTCGAGACGCTCGTTGTGCGGGATGCCGCCGTGCTCGTACGCGTAGGAGCGGTGGGTGAGGGCCAACTCCAGAAGCTCCGCGTCGATATCGACGCGGAGCTTGTCTGGGAGAGGCCTCGTCCCCCCGGGGACCTCCGTCACGGTTCGCGACTCAGACGTCGGCGACCTTGCGGCCCTTGTACTCGAGGAAGAGCTCGGTGCCCTGCGAGTCGGTGACGACCTTCGCCTGGTGCGGACGGCTGTAGACGACCTTGCCGTTCTCGATGGTCTTGACGAGCGCGGGGGCCTCCGCCTTCCACTGCGCGCGGCGCGAGCGGGTGTTCGAACGGGAGACCTTGCGCTTCGGGGGGTTACCAGCCATGACTAGCTCTCTTCTTTCTCGGCGGCACCGCGTTCTGCCGTGCCGTCCTGGTCTGTGATCTGCTGGAGCGCGCTCCACCGAGGATCGATGGGAGCGGCCTGCTCCGTTCCGGTGCTCTCGGTCAGCCTCTCGCCTGTGACCGGGTCGAGCCCGAGGCAATCCGGCTGACACACCGGCTGAAAAGGAAGGGCCAGTACGGCCGCATCCCTGACGAGAGTTTCAAGATCCACGTGGTCGTCTTGAACCTCGAAGTCAGTTTCTTCCTCACCAGGATACGCGAAAAGCTCCTGGAACTCGACTTCGACGGGCCGAGCGATGTCGGTGAGGCATCGACCGCACACGCCGACGTACTCGCCCTCCGCCTCTCCGGTGACGAGGATGCCTTCGTGGACGGACTCCAGCCGCACGTCGAGATCGAGTTCCGACCCCGCCTCGAAGGAGACGATGCCCTCCCCCCACTGCTCCGTCAGGGGCACCGAGAAGGAGTGCTCGCGCATCTCCCCCGGGCGCCGGACGATGTCACGGACGGGGAGGACGAAAGGGCTGTTGAGTCGGGAACGCACCCCGCCATGCTACCCGGGTCACCGGAGAGGAGGGCCGGGAGACCGCCGGGAACGGGACAGCGATCGCCGATCAGATCCCGCGCGCGCCGGTGTCGAGGAACGAGGCCACGGCCGGCGGGACGAACGGCGAGACATCGCCTCCGAGACCGGCGACCTGGCGCACCAGCGAGCTGGAGACCATCGCGTGCGCGGGGTCGGGCAGCAGGAAGACGGTCTCGATGTCGGCCAGGTGACGGTTGACGATCGCCATCGGCGATTCGTAGGCCACGTCGACCTGCGAGCGGATGCCCTTCACGAGCACGCCGGCGTTCACATCCCTCGCATAGTCGACGAGCAGTCCCATGCTCCAGGAGCCGATGACGATGTTGCCGGACATGCCGTCCTCGACGATCGAACGCTCCAGGAGGGCGAGCCGCTGCGCGATCGGCAGCATCGCCTCTTTGCCCGGGTTGTGCACGACGAGCACGTGCAGCTCGTCGTAGAGGGCGGCCGCGCGCCGGATCACGTCGAGGTGACCCAGGGTCGGCGGATCGAAGGAACCCGGGACGACGGCGATCCGGCTGCTCATGGAATCCAGCCTAGGGCACCCGGAACGGCGATCAGTTCTTCGCCAGCGCCGCGCGATCCTCGTCGGTGACGCGCCGTCCGATGGCCTCCCGGAGCCCGGGGTGCGCCGTCAGCTCGGGGTCGGCGGCGAGGATGTCCTCCGCGAGCTCACGGGCCCGGGTGATGAGAGCGGCATCCTTGACGACGCGCAGCAGCTTGAGGGACGACCGCACACCGGCCTGTGCCGCGCCGAGCACGTCGCCCTCGCCGCGCAGTTCGAGGTCGACCTCGGCCAGCGCGAAGCCGTCGAGGGTGGCGGCGACCGCATCGACGCGTTCGCGGGCCACCGATCCGGCCTCGGCCTCGGTCACGAGCAGGCAGAGTCCCGGGACGCCGCCTCGCCCCACCCGACCGCGGAGCTGGTGCAGCTGGGAGACGCCGAAGCGGTCGGCGTCCAGCACGATCATCGTCGAGGCGTTGGGGACGTCCACGCCCACCTCGATCACGGTCGTCGCGAGGAGGAGGTCGATCTCCCCGCGGGCGAAGGCCTGCATGACGGCGTCCTTCTCCTCGGAGGGCATCTTCCCGTGGAGGACCGCCCGCCGGAGTCCGCCGAGGACGGGATGGGTGGCCAGGGCCTCGTCGAGCTGGACGACGCCCCAGCGGGGGCCCTTGCCGCCCTCCGGGGCGAGCAGCGCCTGCTCCCCCGCCTCGGCCGTCTTCGCCGCGGTGTCGATGGCCGCGCAGACGGCGAACACCTGCCGGCCCTGCGCGATCTCCTCCGCCGCCCGCTCCCACACCCGGTTGAACCAGCCCGGGTGCTCGGCCAACGGCGCGACGTACGACTCGATGCCGGCACGACCGGCGGGCATCGTGCGGATGACCGAGGTGTCGAGGTCGCCGAAGACCGTCATCGCGACCGTCCGCGGGATCGGCGTCGCGGTGAGGACGAGCGCGTGCGGGCTGGATCCCTTCGCCCGCAGCGCCTCCCGCTGCTCGACCCCGAAGCGGTGCTGCTCGTCGACCACGACCAGACCGAGATCGGCGAACGTGGTCTTCTCCCCGAGGAGCGCGTGGGTGCCAACCACGATCAGCGCCTGACCGGAGGCGACGCGCAGCGCCGCCTTGCGGCGATCCGCCGCCGGCATCTGCCCGGTGAGCAGCGTCGGCATCAGCAGCGGGGCGAGCTGCGGGCCGAGCATCTTCGTGATCGAACGCAGATGCTGCCCCGCGAGGACCTCCGTCGGGGCGATCAGGGCCGCCTGTCCGCCGCTCTCGGCGACCTGCAGCATCGCCCGCAGCGCGACCAGGGTCTTGCCCGAACCGACCTCGCCCTGCACGAGCCGGTTCATCGGCCAGGAGCCGACGAGGTCGTCTGCGATCTGGGCGCCGACCGTCTCCTGGTCCGGCGTGAGCGTGTAGGGCAGAGCAGCGTCGAAGCGCTCCAGGAGCCCGCCGGGTGCGGCCGGCCGCGAGGTGGCGGCCAGGGCACGCACGGCGTCGCGCTGCTGGAGCAGGGCCGTCTGCAGCGTCAGCGCCTCGTGCATGCGCAATGTGCGGACGGCGGGGTCGATGTCGTTGCGGGAGCGCGGGCGGTGGATCGCCTCCAGCGCCTCCCGCGCCGTCAGCAGCTCCTCGCGGGTGCGGATCTCCGATGTCAGCGGGTCGGGGACCGATGAGAGGTCGTCGAGGACGCGCCCGACGAGCCGGGCGATCTGCCACGTCTGGATCGCGGAGGTGGCCGGGTAGATCGGGATCGGCACCGCCGCCCTGGCGTCGGCACGCCGGCGTGCCGCGTCCTCGTCGTCGAACAGCTCGTATTCCGGGTGCGCGAACTGCGTCATCCCGTTGAACTCGCCGACCTTGCCGGAGAACACCCCTCGGCGCCCGACGGCCAGATCCTTGGAGCGCCACTCCGCCGCGCCGACGTTCTTCGCGAAGAAGGTCAGCGACATGCGACCGACGCCGTCGCCGATGACGACGTCGACCATGGCCCCCGGACGGTTGCGCATCCGGCGGAAGCTCGAGGAGAGGACCTCGGCGACGATCGTGACGGTCTCCCCGATCGGGAGGTCGCGGATGGGGGTGAGCTCCCCCGGGTCGGCGTACCGGCGCGGATAGTGCGCGAGCAGGTCGCCGACGGTCTTCATGCCGAAGGCCCGGTCGAGCGTCTTGGCCGACGCCGCGCCGAGGGCCTCCTCCAGCGAGGATTCGAGCGTGAGCGACATGCTCCGAGTCTAGGGAACCGCACGGACACGGCCGTCCGCGGCCTGTCGTATCGTGAACGGGTGACGAGGATCATCGCCGGAACGGCACGCGGCACCCGGCTCGACGTCCCCGGCGCCGGGACCAGGCCCACGAGCGACCGCGTGCGCGAGTCGCTGTTCGGCGCTCTGGAGTCGCTCGACGCGATCGCGGACGCCCGGGTGCTCGACCTCTACGCGGGCTCGGGGGCACTCGGGCTCGAAGCCCTGAGCCGCGGGGCCCGGAGCGCCGACCTCGTCGAGCGCGGGCGGCAGGCCGCCGCCGTCGTGCGGCGCAACGTCGCGGCCGTCGCGAAGGCCTCCGGCACCGCGACCGCACGGGTGCAGGAGGCGACCGTGCGGGCGTTCCTCGGGCGGACGACCGGCCCGTACGACCTCGTGTTCACCGATCCGCCGTACGACATCGATGATGAGGCGATGGACGGCGACCTCGCCGCGCTCGCCCCGCTGCTCAGCGACGACGCCGTCGTGGTCGTCGAGCGCGCCCGGCGTTCGTCCACACCCGCCTTCGCCGCGGCCGGGCTCCGCGTGTTCCGGGAGAAGACCTACGGCGACACCACTCTCTGGTGGGCGGAGCCCGACCGCGAGGACACCGCCTCCGCGACCGCTCAGCCGGCGACGGAGTCCCAGTCCCGGTAGGGATCCCAGCCGCTGACGTCCACGGGAAGCTCGTCGCAGAGCAGATCGTCCTCTCCGCGCGAGCGCACGACACCGATCACGCGGAAGCCGGGGGGCAGCACGCCGTCCGGGAACGTGGCGAGCAGGGCGTGGTCCTCTCCGCCTGCGAGTGCGCGCTGCGGGTTCGCGCCGAGCGCGGCGCCGCCGAGCGCGAGGGTGACGCCGGAGGCCTCGGCGAGGCGACGCGCGTCGAGGGCGAGCCCGTCCGAGACGTCCATCATCGCGGTCGCCCCGGCCGCCGCCGCGACCACGCCGAGGCCGATGGGCGGCGAGGGCCGCAGCTGCGCGGCGACCGCGGCACTCTCTCCGGGTGCGAGAGCCGCGGGATCGACCGGCACCGGCGTCTCGCCGTCCCGGAAGCGCCCGAAGAGCACCGCCAGTCCGTGCGCGGCGTGACCCAGCTCTCCGGCGACGGCGACGACGTCGCCCGGCCGCGCCCCCGCCCTGGTCACCGGCGGGCGCCCTGCGAGGTCGCCGAGCGCCGTCACGGCCACCGTGAGCACCTCGGACACCGTGAGGTCACCCCCGACCACCGCGCACCCGGGGGCCAGCGCCGCGCAGGCCTCGCGGAAGCCGTCGGCCAGGCGCTCCACGAAGGACAGCCGGAGGTCGCGCGGGACGGCCAGAGCCACGAGCAGCGCGGTCGGGCGTGCGCCCATCGCGGCGATGTCGGCGAGATTGACCGCCGCCGCCTTCCAGCCGAGGTCGTAGCCGCTCGTCCAGGCGAGCCGGAAGTCCGGTCCGTGCACCAGCGTGTCCGTCGTCGCGACGACCGATGCCGAGGGTGCGGCGACCACGGCGGCATCGTCGCCGGGACCGAGAAGCGTGTGTGCGCCGGGCGCGGTGCGCTGGAGGATGGCGCGGAGGATGCGGCCCTCCGAGAGGTCTCCCAGGCGCGGATCGTCGGAGTCGGGTCGGGAGGGCATGTCGTCAAAGGTAGCCTGGATGCATGCTTCGTTCCCGCCGCCTCGCTGCCGTCGCGGGGGCGATCGCCCTCGCCGCCGCACTCGCCGGATGCTCCACGACCGTGCACCTCGAGCCGGCGGCCGATGCGAACGATCCGGCCTGCGCGAACGTCTCCGTGCTCCTGCCGGACACCGTCGGCGGCTACGAGCGCGTGTGGACCGACGCGCAGGCGACGGGCGCCTGGGGAGACCCCACGGTCGTCCTGCGCTGCGGTGTGGAGCCGCCCGCCCCGTCCGACCTCGTCTGCACCACCCTCGGCGGCGTCGACTGGCTGGTCCTGGAGCAGGAGGAGGAGCGCCAGCGCCTCGTGACCTACGGTCGGGAGCCAGCCATCGAGGTCATCATCCGACGAGGAGAGCAGGTCGACTTCCAGACCATCGTGGACAGCCTCTCGTCGAACATCCAGTCCGGGCTCGCCCCGGCCACCGCGCAGTGCACGGACCGGGTGGAGTTCCCCGCGAGCTGAAGGCCCGCGGGGAACCACGGCGTCAGCGGCGCAGACCCGCCTCGACGAGCTCGGTGATGAGTTCGCCGTAGCTCAGTCCGGAGGCGACCCAGCACTTCGGGAACATCGAGATGGGCGTGAACCCGGGCATGGTGTTGAGCTCGTTGACGATCAGCTCGCCGTCCGGGGTGAGGAACATGTCGACCCGGGCGAGGCCGCGGCCGTCCACCGCGTCGAAGGCCCGGAGACCGGCGTCCTGGATGGCGGCCACCTCCGCGTCGGTCAGCTCCGCGGGGCACACCACGTCGACGCCGTCGCCGCCGAGGTACTTGCCCTCGAAGTCGTAGAAGCCCCGCTCGGTCAGCACGATCTCACCGGGGAGGGAGGCGCGGACGCCCTCGGCCGTCTCCAGGACGGCGACCTCGATCTCCCGACCGGTGACGCCGGCCTCGATGAGCACCTTGTCGTCCTCGGCGAACGCGATGGCGAGGGCGGCGTCGAGCTCCTCCGGCACCGTCACCTTCGAGACGCCGACGCTCGATCCGGCGCGCGCCGGCTTGACGAAGACCGGCAGGCCGAGGCCAGCAGCGTCACGGCGGACGGCCGCGGGATCGGTGTCCCAGTCGCGGCGGCGCACGGTCACGCCCGGTGCCACCGAGATCCCGGCGGCTCGCAGGGCGATCTTCATGAAGTGCTTGTCCATGCACAGCGCCGAGTCGAGCACGCCTCCCCCGGCGTACGGCACCTCGAGCGTGTCGAAGTAGCCCTGGATCGTGCCGTCCTCGCCGTGCGGTCCGTGCAGGATCGGCAGGACCACGTCGATCTCGCCCAGCCCCTCGGTCTCGCCGCCCGGGTGCACGACCCGCAGAGTGCGGTCTCCGCCCGGCTCCGGCCAGAGCACCCGGGTGCCGTTGTCGACCACCTCGGGCAGGTGCGCGGCGTCCAGCGGGAACTTCGCCGGATCGTCGTCCTCGAGGACGAAGGCGCCCTCGCGGGTGATCCCTACCGGGATCACGGCATACCGGTCACGATCGATCGCGCCCAGCACTCCCCCCGCCGTTGCGGAACTGATCGAATGCTCGCTGGAGCGCCCTCCGAAGAGCACCACCACCGTCTGCTTGTCCATGGTTGGTCCTCTCCCCCTGCGGGGTGTCGTCGTCCGTCGTGAGATGCGGGGCGATGTCCCGGGGATCCATCTTGCCGTCGAGCACCATCTTCACCTGCTCCACGATCGGCATGTGCACATCGGCCTCGCGAGCGAGCTGCAGCACCGGCGCGACCGAGGCGAGCCCCTCGGCCGTCTGCTGCATCTGCTTCACGACGTCCTGGAAGCTGTAGCCCTGCCCGAGCAGCCGCCCGGCGGTGTTGTTGCGGCTCAGCGGCGACTGACACGTCGCGATGAGGTCGCCGAGGCCCGCCAGCCCCTGCAGGGTCTCCGGCTGGGCACCGTTCGCGACCGCGAAGTCGGTCATCTCGACGAGGCCGCGGGTGATGATCGACGCCTTCGTGTTCTCGCCGTAGCCGACGCCGTCGACGATCCCGATGGCGACGGCGATGAGGTTCTTGAGCACCCCGCCGAACTCCGTGCCGATGACGTCCGTGTTCACGAAGGTCCGGAAATAGGAGTTGCGCGCGGCCCGGGCCACGACGTCGGCCGTCTCCTGGCTGCGCGAAGAGATCACGGCCGCGGTCGGCTGCTCCCGCGCGATCTCCAGCGCGAGGTTCGGGCCGGAGGCCACGGCGATCCGGTCCGGATCGCACTGGAGCTCCTGCTGGATGACCTGGCTCATGCGCAGGCCGGTGCCCCGCTCGACGCCCTTCATGAGGCTGACGATCTTCGCGTCGCCCGAAGCGATCAGCGGCCGCAGCGCCTTGAGGTTCTCCCGCAGCGACTGGCTCGGCACGGACAGATACACCTGGTCGACGCCGTCGAGCGCCGTCGCCAGCTCGTGCGTGGCCGCCATCGTCCGGGGCAGGTTGATGCCCGGCAGGTAGCGCGAGTTGCGCTTCGCCTCGTCGATCTCGTGCGCCAGCTCCGCACGGCGCGCCCACATCGTGACCTGGGCGCCGCCGTCGGCGAGGATCTTGCCGAACGTCGTTCCCCAGCTGCCGGCGCCGATCACGGCGACGCGGGGTCCGGCCGGCGCGGTTCTCTTAGGGGTCAAGGCGTCCGGTCTCCTTCTGGCCGTGGCTCGCCGGGTTCCAGCGCTCCGCGGGGGCCTTCTCGCCGCGCACCTGCTCCAGCAGCGCGGTGATCGCGTTCATGAGTCGGTTGGTGGCCTCCGTGAGAGCCGCCGGCTCGCCGGCGCGACCGCGGAGGTCGGAGACGTCGACGGGGTCGCCGACGATCACGGTGACGGGCTTGCGGAGCGGCCAGAGGCTCAGCCCCTTCTGGTAGCGGCCCATGATCGCCTGGGTGCCCCACTGCGCCATGGGGATGAGCGGGATGCCGTCGGCGAGGGCGAGCCGCACCGCGCCCGACTTGCCGCGCATCGGCCACATGTCGGGGTCTCGGGTGAGCGTGCCCTCCGGGTACACGATGACACCGCGGCCGTGCTCCACGAGGGCTGCCGACTGGGCCATCGTCTGCTTCGCGGACGACGCCGACGAGGTGCGTGCGACCGGGATCATCCCCGTCTTGCGCAGGAACCACCCGAGCACGGGCACGCGGAAGAGGCTCTCCTTGGCCATGAACCGCGGAGCGCGGCCGATCCGCCAGACCGCCAAGGCGACGATCAGCGGATCGAACTCCGAGTAGTGGTTCGGCGCGAGGACGAACGCGCCCTCCCGCGGGAGCTTGTCCGCACCGATGATGCGGACCTTCGCGATCAGCGACACCAGCGGGACGACGATCGCCGCGAGCGGCCAGAACACGCTCGGCCGCGTCTTCTCCGGAGACCGGGAAGCCATGGGGCTCACCGGATGACGTCGAAGTCGGCGCCGAGCGCGTCGAGCTTGGCGAGGAACTTCTCGTATCCGCGGCTCAGGATGTCGACCCCGGAGACCGTCGACTCGCCGGTGGCCGTCAGCGCCGCGATCACGTGGCTGTAGCCGCCGCGCAGGTCGGGGACGACGATCTCGGCACCGTGGAGCGGTGTCGGGCCGGTGATGACGGCGGCCTGCTCCAGGTCACGACGCGGCACGCGCCGGGGTCCGTCCTGCAGACCGCGCGGGTGGACGACGATGTCGGCGCCCATCTTGACCAGCGCCTCGGTGAAGCCCATCCGGTTCTCGTACACGGTCTCGTGCACGACGGAGCGGCCGTGCGCCTGGGTGAGCGCGACCACGAGCGGCTGCTGCCAGTCGGTCATGAAACCGGGGTGCACGTCGGTCTCGATCACGACGGGCTTGATATCGCCGTCGCGACGGAAGAGGATGCCGTCCTCCTGGATGTCGAACCAGCCGCCGGCCTTCCGGAAGACGTTGAGGAAGGTGAGCATCTCCTGCTGCTTCGCACCGCCGACGAAGATCTCGCCGTCCGTGGCCAGAGCGGCGGAAGCCCACGAGGCCGCCTCGTTGCGGTCGAAGATCGACCGGTGGTCGTAACCACGGAGCTTCTCGACGCCCTCGATGAGGATGACGCGGTTCGGCTCGTAGGAGATGATCGCGCCCATCTTCTGCAGGACGGCGATCAGGTCCATGATCTCGGGCTCGATCGCCGCGTTGCGCAGCTCGGTGACGCCTTCGGCGCGGACCGCGGTCAGCAGCACCTGCTCGGTCGCGCCGACGCTCGGGTACGGGAGGTGGATGTTCGCGCCGTGCAGGCGGGTTCCTCCCGTCGAGAGGCGGATGCCGCTGGGCAGCTTCTCGACGATCGCACCGAACTTGCGGAGAGCGTCCAGGTGGAAGTCGATCGGACGGTCGCCGATGCGGCAGCCGCCGAGGTCGGGGATGAACGCCTGACCGAGGCGGTGCAGGAGCGGACCGCAGAACAGGATCGGGATCCGGGAGGCACCCGCGTGGGCGTCGATCTCCTCGAAGTGGGCCGACTCGACGTCGCTGGGGTCGAACACCAGCGAGCCGGGCTCATCGCCCTCGGACACGCGCACGCCGTGCACCTCGAGCAGCGAGCGCACCACGGCGACGTCGCTGATGGCCGGCACGTCGCGCAGGACGCTCGTGGTCTCCCCGAGAAGGGAGGCGACCATCGCCTTGGTGGCGAGGTTCTTCGCGCCCTTGACGTCGACGCGTCCGCGCAGCGGACGACCTCCGCGGATGGCGAGGACGTCTCCGGTCAGCGCGGGGACGTCGTCGGAGAGAGCATCGCGCACGGGTGTCGTCATTCGGGGCCTCACTTCATTCATCGGGGGCGGGGTTACCCCTGGCTCCCCCGCCCCCTCCGTCTCACTGGACGGGGAGGGTCCGCGGCCGCCACGACTCGCGACGGGCCTCGAACTGCGCGATCTTGTCTTCGTTGCGCAGCGTGAGCCCGATGTCATCGAGCCCTTCGAGGAGCCGCCATCTAGTGTAATCGTCGATCCCGATGTCGGCCTGGAAGCCGGCCTCCGCGCCTCCGGTGGGGTCGCCGATGGCGGCGGTGCGCGCCTCCAGGTCGACCGTCATGCGCGCGCCGGGATCGGCGTCCATGATCGCCCAGAACCGCTCCAGATCCGCCTCGGAGATGGTCGCCGCGAGGAGCCCCTGCTTGCCCGCGTTGCCGCGGAAGATGTCGGCGAAGCGCGGGCTCAGCACGACCTTGAAGCCGAAGTCGCGAAGCGCCCAGACGGCGTGCTCACGGCTGGAACCGGTTCCGAAATCGGGCCCGGCGACGAGGACGGAGGCCCCCTGATACGGCGCCTGGTTGAGCACGAACTCGGGGTCCTGCCGCCAGCCGTGGAACAGCGCGTCCTCGAAGCCCGTCTTCGTGACGCGCTTGAGGAACACCGCAGGGATGATCTGGTCGGTGTCGACGTTCGACCGCTTCAGCGGCGCGGCGATGCCCGTGTGGGTGGTGAACTTCTCCATGGTCAGGCCTCCAGATCGCTCGGGCTGGACAGGGTGCCGCGGATGGCGGTCGCCGCCGCGACGAGCGGCGACACGAGGTGCGTGCGGCCCCCCTTGCCCTGGCGCCCTTCGAAGTTGCGGTTCGAGGTGGAGGCGCAGCGCTCCCCCGGGGCGAGCTGGTCGGGGTTCATGCCCAGGCACATCGAGCACCCGGCGAAGCGCCACTCCGCCCCGAAGTCCTTGATGACCTGATCCAGGCCCTCGGCCTCGGCCTCCAGTCGCACGCGGGCGGAGCCGGGGACGACCATCACCCGGACGCCGTCGGCTTTCTTCTTGCCCTGGATGATGGAGGCGAAGGCCCGGAGGTCCTCGATGCGGCTGTTCGTGCACGAGCCCATGAACACCGCGTCGACCGGTACCTCCTTGAGGGGCGTGCCCGGCGTCAGGTCCATGTACTCCAGCGCCCGCTCGGCGGCGGCCCGCTCGTTCGGGTCGACGATCTCCGCGGGGTTCGGCACCGCGGCGGAGAGCGAGCTGCCCTGGCCGGGGTTCGTCCCCCACGTCACGAACGGCTCCAGCTCGTCGGCGTCGATGAAGACCTCGGCGTCGAACGTGGCGCCCTCGTCGGTCGGCAGCGTGCGCCAGTAGGCGACCGCGTCGTCCCAGTCCTGCCCCTTCGGCGCGTGCGGACGCCCCTCGAGGTAGGCGAACGTCGTCTCGTCCGGAGCCACCATGCCGGCGCGCGCACCCGCCTCGATCGACATGTTGCAGATCGTCATGCGGCCCTCCATGGAGAGCGCGCGGATCGCGCTGCCGCGGTACTCGAGCACGTAGCCCTGTCCGCCGCCGGTGCCGATCTTGGCGATCACGGCGAGGATGATGTCCTTCGCGGTGACGCCGGGACGCAGCGTGCCCTCGACGGTGATCGCCATCGTCTTGAACGGCTTCAGCGGCAGGGTCTGGGTCGCCATGACGTGCTCGACCTCGCTGGTGCCGATGCCGAACGCCATGGCGCCGAACGCGCCGTGCGTCGAGGTGTGCGAGTCGCCGCAGACCACGGTGATCCCGGGCATCGTCAGGCCGAGCTGCGGACCGACGACGTGCACGATCCCCTGCTCCGCATCCCCCAGCGAGTGCAGGCGCACACCGAACTCGGCGGCGTTGCGGCGCAGCGTCTCGATCTGCGTGCGGCTGGTCAGGTCGGCGATGGGCTTGTCGATCTCCCACGTGGGCGTGTTGTGGTCTTCCGTGGCGATCGTCAGGTCGAGCCGGCGGAGCGGGCGCCCCTCGCTGCGGAGGCCGTCGAAGGCCTGCGGGCTGGTGACCTCGTGCACGAGGTGCAGGTCGATGTAGATGAGGTCGGGCTGGCCGTCCTCGCCCTTGACGACGAGGTGGTCGTCCCAGACCTTCTCGGCGAGGGTCCTGGGGCGTGCGGAATCCGCACCGGCGGTGGTGGTCATGACGTGTCTCCTGTGGATGGCGGTTCGGCCCACGATGGACTCCGCGACGAGGAGGGGCTCAGATCGAGGTCTCGCCGCGGCCGCTAAGAAGGAGCACGGTCCGCATGACGTCAGGTTACCACCGCTGGGACACGCCGAGACACGCCGTGACACTCTGTTGCTCACCCGACCGACCGAGAGGCCCCGCATGACCGCCGACACCGCCCGTTTCGCCACCCGCGCCGTGCACGCCGCGAGAGGCCGGGCCGCTGCCGCCTCCCGCGTGACCCCGATCTACCTGACGGCGGGCTTCGAGTTCGACGACTTCGATCACGCCGCCGACCACTTCGGCACCGGCACCGGATTCGGCTACACACGCATCGGCAACCCCACGGTGCACGCGGTGGAGCGGCAGCTCGCGAACCTGGAGTCCGGTGCCGACGCCGTGCTGGTGGCCAGCGGTCAGGCCGCGGTGACCACCGCTCTGCTCTCGGTCGTGGGGGCGGGCGACCACATCGTCTCCTCGACCCACATCTACGAGGGCACGCGCGGGCTGTTCCTGGACAACCTCGCCCGACTCGGCATCGAGACGACGTTCGTGGACGACATCGCGGACCCGGATGCCTGGCGTGAGGCTGTACGCCCGACGACGAGGGCGCTGTTCGCGGAGTCGCTCGCCAACGCCCGCAACGACGTGCTCGACGTGGCGGCGGTCAGCGCCGTGGCCGACGAGATCGCCGTCCCCCTGATCGTCGACAACACCCTGGCCACGCCCGCCCTCCTCCGACCGCTGGAGCACGGCGCGGCCATCGTGGTGCACTCCGCGTCGAAGTTCCTCGCGGGCCAGGGCGCGGTGCTCGGCGGCGTGGTGATCGACGACGGCCGGTTCGATGCGGAGCGCGCCGGGCACAACGCCCCGCACCTCGTGCTGCCGGGACGCGGTGGCACGCCGAGCGTCTACGCCCGGCACGGCGGTCGCGCGCGCATCGGGTACGCCAGGGAGGCGGTGGCGCCGCGGTTCGGCGCATCGCCCTCGCCTCTCAACGCCTTCCTCATCGGCCAAGGCACCGAGACGCTCGGTCTCCGCGTGGAGCGGCAGTCCCAGAACGCTCTCGCGGTGGCACGCTGGCTCGCCGCGCACGACGCCGTGGAGAGCGTGGACTACGTCGGCCTCCCCTCGCATCCTCACCACGAGACCGCGCTGCGCTACCTCGAGGGCGGATTCGGCTCCATCTTCACCTTCACGCTGCGCGGCGGTCTTCGCGCGGCGCGTCGCTTCGTGGAGGAGGTGTCCGTCTTCACCCACATGACACACATCGGCGACGTGCGGTCGCTCGTGCTGCACCCCGGGACGACCAGCCACGCGCAGCGCACGGACGAGGAACGCCGGATCCTCGGTGTCGGCCCCGGCACCCTGCGGCTGTCGATCGGCATCGAGGACGTCGACGATCTGATCGGCGACCTCGCGCAGGTGCTCGAGGGCGTCCGGGAGACGGTGGCATGAGCCGCCTCCAGCACTTCGGGTGGTTCCTCGCCCGGGGCTTCGGTCCGCAGGGGTGGGGGTACCCGTCCCTGGACTGGGACTACGACTGGACACGCCCGGAGATCTACCAGGAGGCCGCCCGCACCCTGGAGCAGGCCGGTTTCGACCTCGTGATCATCGAGGACAGCCCCTCGCTCGGATCGGCGGACACGATCGACCTGCGCGTGCGTCATGCGTTCGGCGGCCCGAAGCACGACCCCCTGCTGCTCGCACCGTACCTCTTCCAGGCGACCCGTCACCTCGGGGTGGTGCCCACCGTGAACCCGGCGGCCTCGCTGCCCTACACGTCGGCCCGTCAGTTCGCGACCCTGCAGCACCTGAGCGGGCACCGGCTCGGCATCAACGTGGTGACCGACACCGGCAGCGCCCGGCACTTCTCTGCCGCCCCGCAGCTCGGCCACGACGAGGCCTACGACCGTGCCGAGGAATGGCTCGCCGGCATCCGCGCGCTCTGGCGGAGCTGGGACGACGGCGCGCTGGTCGCCGATCCCGAATCGGGGGTCTACGCGGACGGGACGCGCATGCGTCCGGTGCAGCACCGCGGGACCCACTACGACTTCGACGGCCCTCTGAACGCCCTGCCCTTCACGGACGGCGAGCCGGCCATCGTCTCCCCCGGCGGCTCCGGACGCGGCCTGGCGTTCGCGGGGGCGAACTCGGACGTCCAGCTCGCGCTCGCCCCGTTGCACGAGAAGGCGGTGCGGGAGTATCGCCAGCGGGTGCACGACGCGGCTCTCGCCCGCGGACGCCGGGCCGAGGACGTCAAGGTCCTCTTCGCCATCCAGCCCGTGATCACGGCGTCCGCCGAGGAGGCCGACCGGATCGTGGCCGCCTCCGCACACCCGGACGACGCCGCGCTCGCCCAGATCGCCCGGAAGCAGTCGAGCGACCTGGAGACCGACCTCACGGCCCTCGATCTGGACCGCCCGCTCGACCCCTCGATCTTCGGAGCTCACGTCTCCCGCGGGAGCATCCAGCGGCTGATCGGGGATCGTGGGGAGGAGGCCCCGCTCCGCGCGCACCTGACCGCACTGGCCAGGACCGGGCGTCTGCGTGATCGCAGCGGCTTCGTGGGCACCGCGGAGGAGTTCGCCGATCTCGTCGAGGAGCTCGGCGAGTGGGGCAACGACGGCGTGCTCCTCTGGGGCGACTTCCATCCGGTGACGCTGCACCGGACCCTCGACGAGCTCGTGCCGATTCTCCGCCGCCGCGGGCTCCTCCGCCGCGAGTACGCGGACGGCGGCCTGCAGGCCAACCTGCAGGCGTTCTGAACCGCGCCCCGTCGGATCAGTCCCGGATCGCAGCCGTGCGCCTCTCGGTGCGCTTCTCGCGGGACGAGGCGATCAGGCTCGCGACCGTCGCCACCGTCATCGAGACGAGGATCACGGCGAGCGACACCATGTTGTCGATGTCCGGCACCCACTCCACGTGCTCGCCGCCGTTGATGAACGGGAGCTCGTTGACGTGCAGCGCATGCAGGATCAGCTTGATGCCGATGAACCCGAGGATCACGGCGATGCCGTAGTGCAGGTAGCGGAGGCGGTCCAGGAGGTCGCCGAGGAGGAAGTAGAGCTGGCGCAGCCCCATGAGCGCGAAGATGTTGGCGGCGAAGACGAGGAAGCCGTTGGTCGTGATCTCGAAGATCGCCGGGATCGAGTCGATCGCGAAGATGAGGTCGGTGACCCCGATCGTGATGAACACGATGATCATCGGCGTCCACATCCGCTTCCCGTCGACGGTCGTGCGGATCTTCGAGCCGTCGTAGGTCTCGCTGATGTCGATCCGACGGCGGAGCAGCCGGACGATGAAGTTCTCGCGCTTGACGTCGTCCTCGTGCTCGCCTTCCGGCATCGCCTGACGGATGGCGGTGTAGACGAGGAAGGCGCCGAACAGGTAGAAGATCGGCGAGAAGTTCTCGATGATCGTCACGCCGACGAGGATGAACAGTCCGCGCAGGATCAGCGCGATGATGATCCCGACCATCAGCACCTGCTGCTGCAGACGTCGCGGCACCGCGAACTGCGCCATGATCAGCACGAAGACGAACAGGTTGTCGACGGAGAGGCTGTACTCCAGCGCCCACCCGGTGATGAAGTCCCCGGCGTTCTGCCATCCGCCCACGTTCCCCAGCAGCACCGCG
The DNA here is from genome assembly GCF_044756645.1 of Microbacterium sp. NPDC091676. Taxonomy (NCBI): domain Bacteria; kingdom Bacillati; phylum Actinomycetota; class Actinomycetes; order Micrococcales; family Microbacteriaceae; genus Microbacterium; species Microbacterium sp. NPDC091676. The sequence goes on from NZ_JBIVTI010000001.1 coordinate 694,806, forward strand.
AAGAGCAGCGCGAGGCCCACGTAGAACACGACCCACAGGGTCGACTCCTTGGTGGAGGGGATGTGCGGGCGCAGCCGGATGAGGAGCAGGTCGCCGATCAGGATGATCGTGAGGACGACCATCGACGTGATCTCGAACCAGACGGGGATGTCCACGGGCGCTGTGCACCTTTCGCGAGGGGTCGGGAATGAGTCGAAAGTCTCTCCCCCGCAGATGTGCGGCGCGCGCCCGGAGCAGCGATGTCGGTGCTCGTGATGACGTTACGCGCGGATTCGGGATACTCCCTCTCGCCCGGGCCATGCTACCGGAGGTGGGGGTCGTCGGGACGAGGAAGTCGACACACGACTGCGGATCCGGATCCGTGCTGAGACGATGGGACATCCGCCGACACTCTCGAGGGAGAGACACCGAACGGAACCAGGATGCCCGCACAGACGAGTGACCAGCGCTGGGCCGCCCAAGCGGCGGCCGGCGATCAGAGCGCGTTCCGCGCGCTGTACCGTGCCCACGTGCGCCCCGTGTACTGGATCGCCCACGGCATCCTGGGCGCCGCCGCCGACGCGGAGGACGTGACGCAGGAGACCTTCGTGGTCGCCTGGCGCAAGCTTCCGGGCCTGGAGCTGCAGGGAGAGTCGATCCTCCCCTGGCTCGCGACGATCTGCCGCTTCCAGGCGGCGAACCGGCTGCGCCAGCGGCGTCGCGACCAGGCGCACACGACGGACGCGGCCGACGACCAGCTCCCCGACGTCGTCAGCGTCGAGGACCAGGTGATCACGGCAGCGCTCGCCGCCCGGATCGCCGCGGAGGTGGGCACGCTGAGCGCGCTCGACCGGGAGATCTTCCGGCTCTGCGCGTCCGAGGGCTACGCCTACCAGGCCGCCGCCGACGAGCTCGGCGTGACGCACGCCGTCGTCCGGAACCGTCTCTCGCGCGTGCGCACCCAGCTGCGCGGCGCCGTCAAGGAAGTGAGGGACGCATGAACGACCAGACCCCGCAGCAGAGCCTCCCGCCCGTGTCCGACGCGACCGTCGCGCGGATCGAGGAGGCCGTCTTCACCGAGATCAAGGACGAGCGGTCGCCGGTTTCGCCGCGCGCAGAGCGCGCCAGGAGACGTCGACGCCGGTGGCTCACGGCCAGCGGGATCGCGGCGGCCTTCGTCGTCGGGGTCCTGGTGACGCCGCCGATCCTCGGTGCCGTGGGAGGGGGCGGATCGTCCGTGTCCACAGCGGACGGCGTCGTGGGCTGGTCGACCGACGAGGCGGGGTCGGCCGTGGCGGACCGCGCTGTCGAAGGGGCGACCCTGCCCGGTGCCGTCGGATCGGACGCGGCGGCATCCGCCGAGGACGCCAGGGAGATCGTCGCCTCGGCCCAGGCCTCGGTGCAGGTGGAGGACATCGCCGATGCCGCCGCCGCCATCGGCGACCTCGCCGTCGAGCACGGCGGCTACGTCGAGAGCACGGAGGTCGGCAAGGCGGTCGCGACGGATGCCCCCGCCGAGCGGATCCCGGCGGAATCCGGGTACGGCTGGATCACGGTCCGCGTCCCCGCCGACGACCTGACCACGGTGATCGCCGCCCTCGGCGACACCGGCGAGGTGCTGTCGTCCTCCGTCACGAAGCAGGACGTCACCGCCACCGCGATCGATCTCCGTGCCCGCGTGGAGTCGACCCGCGCCTCGGTGCAGCGGCTGACCGAGCTCATGAGCCAGTCGGGCACGGTCGCCGACCTCATCGAGGCCGAGGTCGCGCTCACCGATCGCCAGGCGCAGCTGGAGTCGTACGAACAGCAGCTCGCAGCGCTCGATGATCAGGTCGCCCTGTCGTCCCTCACTGTGGAGCTGTCGCGGGCGGACGCACCGGCCGCGGCGGACCCCGCGGGCTTCGGAGACGGGCTGCGGGCCGGATGGAACGGTCTGGTGGTCTCGCTCAACGCCCTGGTGATCGCGTTCGGCTTCCTCCTCCCCTGGCTCGCGGTGGCCGCTGTCGTCGTCCTGGTCGTGTGGCTCATCCGCCGCGGCCGACGGCGCCGGGCGGCGGCGGACGCTTCCCTCCGCACGGAGGAGTAGCCCGCCGTTCCGCGGTATACAAGAAGTCTTGTGCGTCTCCGCACCGCTGCATAGCCTTCGGGGCGTGGAAGACATCTCCGTGATCACCGCCGTGCACCATCCGCTGCGACGCCGCATCTACGACTACCTCCTGCTGTACGGCACCTCGCAGGTGACGGCGATCGCCCGCGCGCTCGGGAGTCAGGTCGGCAGCATCAGCCATCACCTCCGGATGCTCGAGCGTGCCGGCATCGTCGAACGCGCCGCCGACCCGACCGGCGACCGGCGCACGAGCTGGTGGACGGTCGCACGGCGGGGCCTGACCTGGTCGGTGGAGGACTTCGCCGATTCCCCCGGCGATGCGCTCCTCGCCAGGGAGGCACAGCGGCAGGGCATCCGCATGCAGATCGACCGTCTGCAGCGCTGGCACCGCCGACGAGGGGATCCCGCCGTCGCGGACTACGACGCCTCCAACACGGAGACCACCGCGTGGGCGACCCCGGAGGAGCTGCGCGACCTCTCCGCGCGCGTGCTGGGCGTGGTGCGGGACTGGCAGGCCTCGATCGACGAAGACGACGGCCAGGCGCGCACGCCGGTGTTCTTCTCCGCCCACGCCTTCCCCACGGAACCGTGATGACCGCGCTCACCCCGCCCGTCGAGCTCTCCAGTCCTCCTCCGTTCCGGCGTGACCGGATGGTGCACGCGTGGATCGGCGTGAAGGCTCTGTCCGACGCCGGCGACGCCGTGTGGACGATCGCGTTGGCGTGGACGGCCGTGCAGATCGCCTCCCCCGCCGTCGCCGGACTCATCGTCGCCGCCGGCACGATTCCGCGCGCCCTGGTCTTGCTCTTCGGCGGAGTCATCGCGGATCGCGCCGACGCCCGCCGGGTGATGATCGTCTGCAATGCGGTGCGTGTGGGGGTGCTCGTCGCCGCCGCCGTGTGGACGGTCTCGCATGCGCCCACCGTGCCCGTCCTGCTCGCCGCCGCCGTGGCGTTCGGGGTGTGCGACGCGTTCTACGAACCCTCCGCCGGCACCATCGGGCGGCAGCTGGTACGCACCGACGATCTCCCCTCCTACGCGGCCGTCATCCAGACGGCGTCGCGCCTCGGCACGATGGGTGGCGCCGCACTGGGCGGCCTGCTCGTCGCCCAGGCCGGTCTCGCGGGGAGCGCATCGGCGAACGCGGTGACCTTCGCCCTGGTCGTCGGGTTCCTGGCGATCACCCTCCGCCCGCGGTTCCGGCTCGCCCGGGCCCCGCGCACGTCGTCCCTGCGCGCGATCGGCGCGGCGTTCGCCCATCTCGGAGCGGACCCCACGACGCGAACGCTGGTCATCGCTCTCTCCGGCCTCAACCTCGCGGTCGGCCCGGCGGTCGGCATCGGCCTGGCTCTGCGGGCGCACGCCGAAGGATGGGGAGCTCCCGCGGTCGGCCTCTTCGAGGGACTCCTCGGTCTCGGCGCCGCCGTGGGGGCTGCGACGGTCGCGAGATGGCGGCCGCGCCACGAGGCGCGGAGCGGGTTCGGCGCGCTCCTCGTCCAGGGAGCGGGCATCGTCGCGCTCGGGTTCGGCCCCGCTTGGACGGTGGCCGTCGCCGCCACCGTCGTCGGCGCCACTGCGGGCTACGCCTCCGTGCTGCTGAGCGCGACCTTCGCCGCGACGGTGGACACCGCCTTCCTCGGTCGGATGGGCTCCCTCACCCGGCTCGGCGACGACTGCCTGATGCCGCTCGCGATGGCGGGCTTCGGCGCGCTCGCGACCGTCACCGCCGTCTGGGTGCCGTTCGTCGTGGCCGGTGGCGCGATGATGGCGCTCATGCTCGTGCCGCTCCGCGCTCGCGCGTTCCGGACCCTGTCGCTGCGCGCGGACGACTGACGCGCACGCTCGGGAACGGCGAAAGCCCCCCGGATAACCGGAGGGCTTTCGTCGTGTTGTGTGACCCCAGCGGGATTCGAACCCGCGTTACCGCCGTGAGAGGGCGGCGTACTAGGCCGCTATACGATGGGGCCGTCTTGCGGAACTTTTCCGTTCCGCGACAACCGTTCAAGTATGCCACGGCGATTCTCACTGCGCCAAATCGAGGCCACCCCACCCGAGATCCCGGGCGTGGCGCGCCAGTTCCCGTTTGCCGCAGACCCCGGGAAGGAGTTGACTCGTCTCATGCGCGTCACCAAGTTCGAACATGCCACCCTTCGCCTGGACCAGAACGACGACACCCTCCTGATCGATCCGGGATCCTTCACCGCCCCGCTGCACGACCTCAGCGGACTGGTCGCCATCGTGCTCACGCACGAGCACCCCGACCACTGGACGCCGGAGCACCTCGACCGGATCCTCCGCGCGGCCCCCGGGACCCCGATCTTCGGGCCGGAGGGCGTGGCGAAGGCGGCAGAGGGCTATGAGGTCACCATCGTGTCCCCCGGCGACACCGTGGAGGTCGGCGCCTTCACCCTGCGCTTCTTCGGCGGTACGCACGCGGTGATCCACTCGTCGATCCCGACGATCGACAACGTGGGCGTGCTCGTCAACGACACGTTCTACTACCCGGGCGACTCCTATGCGGTGCCCGAGGGCGTCGAGGTCGGCACCCTCGCCGCGCCGCTCGGAGCCCCGTGGCTCAAGATCGGGGAGGCCATCGACTACGTCCTCGCCGTGAAGCCCCGCCGGGCGTTCGGCACGCACGACATGACCCTGTCCGTGATCGGCAAGAACATGCACCGCCAGCGGCTGCAGTGGGCGACCGAGCAGGGCGGCGGCGAGTTCCTCGTGCTCGAGCCCGGCGACGCCGTGGATCTGTGACCGCACCGCGACGCCTCCTGCCCTCCCCGACGCCGCGGCTCGCCTTCCGGGAGATGACCGCCGACGACCTCGACCAGATGGCGGCGCTCCTCGGGGATCCGGAGGTCATGGCCTACTACCCGGCGCCGAAGTCGCGAACGGAAGCCGCCGCGTGGATCGCGCGCATGCAGCAGCGCTACCGCGAGGACGGCCACGGTCTCTGGATCATCGAGACGCACGACGGGGAGTTCCTCGGCGACTGCGGTCTCACCTGGCAGTCGGTGAACGACTCCCCCGTGCTCGAGGTCGGCTATCACGTCCGCACCGACCGCCAGCGACGCGGCTATGCGACCGAGGCCGCGCGCGCCTGCGTCGACCTCGTCGCGCAGACCTTCGCACCGACACTCCTCACCGCCATCATCCACCCCGAGAACCAGGCGTCACGAGGCGTGGCGGAGAAGCTCGGGATGACCCACATCGCCGATGACCATGCCCATCCGTGGATCGTGCGGACGGTGATGGGGATGACCGTGGAGGCCGCGACCTAGCCCTGAGCGCCGCGCACCCGCAGGTCGCGGGCGAGGTGGTCGCGCTGCTCGACGAGGAGTCGCCGTAGCGCCGCCGGGGCCTCGGGGCTGGCCGAGAGCCAGGCATCGACGAGGTCCAGCGACGACCGGGCGGGGAACAGCCCGATCACCAGTCGACGAGCGATCTCGATGCTCCGGTCCGTCCACGCGGTCCCGATCCGGTCGAAGTACTCCTCGTCGTACGCCTCGATGTGGTCGCGGCGGCCGCCGGCGCGGAACCCGCCGATCTCGGCATCGAGGTGGTCGTTGGTCAGCGACCGGTCGTCCCACGCGGCCGTCCAGGCGGCGGCACGCACCGCCGCGTCAGGAACGGAGGCGCGGGCGCGGCGCGCCGCGGTGCGCCCGTCGCCGGTGTCGTCCCGCTGCTCCTCGGCCGCGATGTCCGCGAGGTCGGCATGACCCGTCGTGACGAGGGCCGTGAGGAGCTGCCACCGGAGGTCGGGATCGACGACGAGACCTTCCGGCACGTCGCCGTCGAGCAGGCTGCGGATCTCAGCGTGGTGGACGTCGTCGTACGCCGAGGCAGCCGCCAGTGCGCGCGCCCAGGAGAGCTGGGCATCGCTGCCGGCCTCCGCCTCCTGCAGAGCCGACCAGGTGCCTTCCGTCCAGGCGCGCTGCTCCGCGGCGCGTCGGTCGTCGGGGACGAAGTGCCGCAGCGCGAAAGCGGCGTCGAGGAGCGCCGCGGCCAGCAGGCCGCCGTTGGACTCCCGCGGGGCGTGCGCACGCACGATGGCGACGAAGCGGGCCGCCTCGAGCTCACCGTCACGGGTCGCATTCCACAGCGACGACCACACCAGCGCACGGGCGAGCGGATCCTCGATGTCGGACAGCGACTCCTCGACGGTACGGAGGGACCGCTCGTCGAGGCGCGCCTTCGCATAAGTGAGGTCGTCGTCGTTGAGCAGCACGAGATCGGCCTCCGGGAGCTCGATCCCGACGCGCTCCCCGATCAGGTCCAGCTCCCGCTGCTCCCGCCGCACGATCCGCCCGTCGACCCGGTCGTACAGGCCGACCCGCAGGCGGTGCGGACGCACATCGTCCTGCACGAGGTGGTGTCCTCCGTCGGCGTCGCCCTCCGTCCAGATCGTCGAGACGCCCGTGGTCTGCAGCCAGGCGGCAGCCCAGTCGGTCATGTCCCGGCCGGACACCGCGCTGAGCTCGACGAGGAAGTCGTCGAGGGTGGTGTTGCCGAACGCGTTGGCTGCGAAGTACCGCCGGGCGCCCTCGAAGAACGCCTCGTCGCCCACGAAGGCGACGAGCTGCTTCAGCACCGAGGCACCCTTGGCGTAGGTGATGCCGTCGAAGTTCAGCTTCGCGGCTTCGAGGTCGGGGATGTCGGCGACGATGGGGTGCGTCGTCGGCAGCTGGTCCTGCTGATAGGCCCAGGCCTTGCGCCGCATGGCGAACGTCACCCAGGCGTCGTGGAACCGGGTGGCCACCGCCGAGGCGTGCGATCCCATGTAGTCGGCGAAGGACTCCTTGAGCCAGAGGTCGTCCCACCACGTCATCGTGACGAGGTCGCCGAACCACATGTGCGCCATCTCGTGGAGGATCGTGTTGGCCCGGCTCGCCCGCTGCGCCTCGGTGGCGGCACCGCGTGAGAGATAGCCCTCCGTGAAGGTGACCAGACCGGGGTTCTCCATCGCGCCGAGGTTGTACTCGGGGACGAAGATCTGGTCGTACTTGCCCCACGGGTAGGGATAGGCGAAGGCGTCGGTGAAGAAGTCGAGCCCCTGCCGGGTGACCTCGAGGATCTCGTCGGCCTCGAGGTGCTCGACGAGCGAACGGCGGACGAGCACGCCGAGGGCCACCCGCTGCTCGTCTCTGGTCCACTCCCCGTCGACACGGGCGTACGGGCCGGCCGCGACGGCCGTGATGTAGCTGGAGATCGGCAGCGTGGGGGCGAACTGCACCCGCTGCACGCCGACGCCGAGGTCCACGTGTGCCGGCGACTGGTTCGAGAGCACCTCCCACCCGGACGGTGCGTCGACGACGAAGGTGTACTCCGCCTTCATGTCGGGCTGCTCGAAGCAGGCCATCACCCGACGGGAGTCCGCGGGCTCGTACTGGGTGTACAGGTAGGTGCGGTCGTCTGCCGGGTCGTGGAACCGGTGCAGGCCCTCCCCCGACCGGCTGTAGGCACCGACCGCCTCGACCAGGACGACATTGGAGGCCGCGAGGCCGTCGATCGTGAGGCGCGCCCCGTCGTAGACGACGTCCCGCTCCTGCCCGTTCACCTCGACGCGCCGGACCTCCTCGCCGATGAAGTCCAGCCACGTGCTCTGGACGGTCGCATCCAACTCCAGGACGGTCGTGGTGGGGAAGCCCGTGCGCGCCCGCTCCGGGGCTCCGGTCAGGTCCAGCTCGACGCGGATGCGGTGCAGGGTGATCGCAGCGGATCGCGCCGCGGTCTCCTCACGGGTCAGGTTCGCGGTGTGCATCCCCCCATCCTGGCATCTTCCCGGCGACGACCGGGGAGCGTCTGCGCGCTCACACGGCCGCGAGCCGATGTCCGATCGCCGCATAGAGACGGTGCGAGGCGGCTCTTCGCGCCGCGGCCTCGGCCTCGTCTCCCCGGGCAGCCGCAGCGCGCGCGAGGATCGCGTCGCTGCGTGCCACCTCGGCCCGATCGCCCGTCGCCTCCGCGACGCTGCGCGCCTCGCGCGCATGACGGTCCGCATGCGCCCAGCGGGTGGCGTCCGCAGCGGCGCCCTGCACGAGGATCTCGGCGAGCGAGTTCGCCGCCTCCGTCGCGATGAGCGGCGACCCGGCCTGCTCGGCCGCCGCGAGCACCCGTTCGGCGTCGGCCGCCGCCGTGGCCGTCTCTCCTCGGCGACCCCGGATGCGCGCGGAGAGCAGGTCGAGGTCGGCGGAGGTGCCGAATTCGGCTGCCACCCGCAGCGTCTCCGCGGCATCGGCGCAGCGGAGCTCGGCGAGCCCGTCGTCACCGCGCGCCTCCGCCACGAGTGCCAGCGTCCGACGAACGAACGGGAGGGACGCCACGCTCGACGCGGCGAGAAGCTCCTGCAGCTCCGCCTCGGCTTCGTCCAGGCGCCCGACCGCCAGCAGGAGCAAGGGGCGATTCCCGCGCACGACGGCGATGTTGAGGTCGTCCCCCTCGGCGACGGCCATGCGCAGCGCCGTGGCGTACCCCTCCTCCGCCTCCGGGTAGCGGGCGAGGATGCGAAGCGTGTCCGCGTGATTCCCCGTGGCGCGTCCCTCGACCACCCGGTCGCCCGCCTCCCGGGCGATGTCGACGGCCCGGCGATAGGACGCGAGGGCGTCTTCCAGATGGCTCATCCACCGCTGGACGTTGCCGATCTGGTTCCAGGTACGCGCCAGCGCCGCGCCCTCGGCGATCCGGCGCACGCGATGCAGGGTGATGAGGGCTTCGTCCAGCCGGCCCAGCTTCTCGGCACCGTGCGCGACCCCGAGGGCGATCTCGGGCACGAGCTCCAGCCCGCGACCACGGGCGGCGAGGTCGTGCAGCTCGAGGGACTCGCTCCACAGGGACCACCGCGCCAGGCCCGGGTGCGCGTCCAGCGCCAGACGCTCCACCGCGCCGTCCAGCTCGTGTTCGCGCGCGGCGGCGGCCACCGCGAGCACCGTGTTCACCTCCCGAGCGGCATAGTCGGGGTCGTCCGCGATCCGGTCGAGCACCGCCTGCGCCGCCCGCTGCACGAACCTCCGCCGCGTCGAGGACGGCCGCAGCGCGCGCGACCGCTCCGCCGCGAAGGCGAACACGGTGTCGTGCATGCTCACCCGCCCCGCATGCCGTTCGAGCAGGTGCCGGGCCTGCAGACGCCCCAGCGCTTCCTCCGCCTCCCGCCCCACGGCAGCGCGCAGCACGTCCTCGTCGATGTCGCGATCCAGCAGGGCGGCATCCGCGAGGGCCTCGGCGTCCGCGGACGGCAGGGACCGCGTGGCGGCTTCGAGGACAGGACGGATGCGCGCATCCCGCGGCTCGTTCTCGAAGCGGGAGGCGAGATCGTCGAAGGACCACCCCGGGTGCTCCCTCACGATGCCGGCGAGCATCGCGAGGTCCAGCGGGAGGCCGCCGCCGACGGCGACGATCCGTCCGAGCGCCTCGCCGTCGATGCCGTCTCCCCGGACGGGAGTGACGGCACCGTCGTCGTCGAGCAGGGCCGTCAACAGGCGGCGCGCATCCGCGTCCTCCATCGGCGGCACCACGACGTGCGTCACTCCGACGCCGCCGCCCGGGATCCGTCTGTCGAGGTCGCGCAGGTCGCGGCGCGTCGTGACGAGGAAGCGGACGCCGGGGACGAGCAGAGCCGCCAGCCGGTGGGCGTCGCCGGCGTCCTCGATCACGACCGTCGTCCGACTCGCGAGGCGGGAGAGCTGCGCACGCAGCCGTGCGAGCTCATAGGGCAGCGAACGGGCACCGAGTGCCGCCAGCATGCGGCGCAGGATGTCCACGGGGTCGGGAAGCGGACGATCGGACAGCGACTCGCGGAGCTCGACCGTGAGCACCGGCCCCGGCCCCGCCACCGCAGACGCGAGCGTCGTCTTGCCCACGCCGGGAAGCCCCGACAGGACGACGACCCCGGTGTCCGGGATCGACGCGATCAGCGTCTCCCGACCGATCGCGGTGCCGGAACTCTCGCGCGGCCCGAGAGCCACCTCCACATGCACCCCCGAGCGTTCGCCGTTCAGAGTGCGCGCCGCGGTGCGCCACCGCTCCGCCTCCGCGCGCTCGCCGCCGAGCGCGCGCACGATATCGCCGACGAGGCGATCGTCGACGCGTCGGCGCCCCGGTCGGAAACAGTCGTAGACCGTCACCTTGGCCGGCTCCTCCCCACCGCGGAGGTCTCCGATCCGCCGTGCGATCTCCGCATAGGAGGGGGTGTCCGCCGCCGCCCGCAGACGCCCGAGCCCCGTACTGAGCTCATCGAGCGTGCGAGGGGCGGGCATGATCCCGAGCCTAGGGCAGCCGTCCGGCGGGCGGTCGTTCGGAGTCGTTCGGGCTTCCCCGCCGGTCCGGCAGCCCTCCCTACTCTCGGTTCCGGAGCGAGCCCCGCCCCGGACCAAGGAGAGACAGGCCATGACCACACGCGCATCGATCGCCGCGAAGCTCGACGACTTCGCCTTCCAGAAGGTGAACTTCGGCGGCTTCCTGATGAACAAGCGCGCCAAGAACTCCCATGCCCTCTGGACCCGCGCCTCCGACAAGGGCGTGACGGAGCTCTCGATCCTCACCTCGCGCGACTTCGGCGAGGGCAACGTGTACGACGTCGCCGCGTTCACGCTCGACGGCAACGTGCCGGAGCAGACGCTCGCCGAGATGCGGACGCAGGCCGACCGCCTCGCCGACAGCATCAATCTGCGCGAGCACGGCTACGTGTACACGTGCCTGGAGCCGTGGGACGGCGGCGGTTCGATCTGGATCTCGAAGAAGCCCGAGTTCCGCGCGCTGAGCCGGGTCGAGGACGGCATCCACGTCATCCCGATCCAGCGCCTGAGCGGTCTGGGCGAGCCGCGCTGGCTGGCGTGGGCCCGCGATGCCGGACAGCTCCACATCGCGATCGTCTACAAGCCCTGACGGTGGCGCCGCAGCACCACACCGGATCGGCGGGCGCATCGGGGGGCGCGCCCGCCGTCCTCCTCCTCGCGGGGCTTTCCCTCGCCTACCTGGGCATCGCCGCGGTCGTCGCCCTGTACCTCCTCCCGGTCGGATTCGGCCTGCACGGGACAGTGCTGCTCGCCGCCCAGCTCGCGGTGATCCTGGGCGGCGCCCTGCTCGTCGGCACCACCGCTACCCGCATCCGCCGCCATCAGCGGCAGCGTGCGGCACTGATCGAGCTCGCCGGGGCCTCCGGTTGGCGTTATCGACCCGACGTCGGCGATCGTCTGTGGGGAGGTTCGATCGACGAGCAGATCGACCGCGGGAATCGCACGGCCACGGATCTCCTCGATGCGCGCGACGCCGAGATCCCGTTCGACTCCGTCGAGCGCACGTTCGTCACCGGTGACGGCGAGGGATCGACCATGCACACGGTCCGCGCGGTGCGGATCCCGTTGCCAAGCGAGGTGCCGCGCATCGCCTTGCGGTCGCGCCGTGGCGCGGGAGCCCTGAGTCTCCTGCCGCGTCGTCCCCGCGGACGGACGGAGCTGCGCCTGGAGGGGAACTTCAGCGACGTGTTCGAGGTGTCCGTGCCTGCGGGCTCCGAGACCGCGGCGCTCTACGTGCTGACCCCCGACCTGATGGCCGTGCTCCTCGACGCCAGCGCCGACCTCGATCTCGAACTCGTCGACAGCACCCTGCACGTGTACTTCCCCGCGCTCGATCTCACCCGTCCCGCGGAGCTCAGCCGGTTCCTCACGGCGATCGCGGTGCTGCACGAACGGTTCGGACGGCGCACGCTGCTCTACCGCGACGAGGCCGCCGAACCCCTGGATCCGGAGGCGGTGCGCCGGGCCGGCGACACATTGGCACCCCGGGCCCGACACCTCGAGACCCGGACCCGCGGGGTGCCGGTGCTCGCCGCGGTCCTCACGCCGCTCGTGCCCCTCGTCATCGCCGCCGTGTGGCTGTTCCTCGCCGGTTGACCTTGCGCGACGTCTCCGGTCCGCCCAGCAGCCGCCGGATCGCCGTCTCCGGAGTCACGTCGAGATCGAGCGTCCGCCCCCGGCCGTACTGCCGGAACACGCGGGGATCGATGTAGCTGTTGCGGGCGACCGCGGTCGTGTTGCCGAGGGCGGTCGCCGCCGCCTGCACCGCGAGGCGTTCGGCCTGGTTGCGCTGACCGCGGCGGTCGAGGGCTCCGATGCGGGCGAGGGCATCCGCAGCGATGATCGTGCCGTGCAGCGTCCGGAAGTCCTTGGCGGAGAAGCTGGCACCCAGCACGTCCTTGAGGTACGTGTTGACCTCGGCAGGCGTGATCTTCACCCGCCGCCGACCCTTCCGGTACGCCAGGAGGAAGGCGGTCGAGGCACCGCTCGCGAAGTCGGTGAGGGCTTCGGCGAGGGATTCGTCGGTGATCTCGATCGCGGCGGTCTGTCCGCTCTTCGCCGGGAAGGAGAGGGCGACGTCGCCGCCGTCGATGCGGACGTCGCGGCGGCGGAGCGTGGTCAGGCCCCGGCTGCCGTGGCGCGCCAGGTAGCGTTCCGAACCGATCCGCAGCGCGGCGTCGTCGAGGAGGCGGAAGGCGATCGCGAGGGCGCGCTCCTTCGTCTGCCCGTCCTCCTTGAGAGCCTTCGTGACCTGCGCCCGGGCGCTGGGCAGGGCCGCGGCGAGGTCCAGCGCACGGACGAACTTGCGACGGTCGCGGGAGACCCGCCAGAGCGGGTGGTAGAGGTACTGCTTGCGCCCGGCGGTGTCGATCCCCACGGCCTGGATGTGCGCGAGCGGGTCGGCCGCGATCCACACGTCCTGCCACGCCGGAGGGATCACCAGGTCGCTGATGCGTTCGCGATCCGCCTCGGGCGCCGGCTCCCCCGTCGGATCGACGTACCGGAATCCCGAGCTCGTCCGCTTCCGTGTGAAACCCGGGTCCTGACCGGGTACCACTCGCACCAGTCGCGCCATGCGTCTCTCCTCCCGCCGTGCAGCTCCTCCGAGTGTGGAGCGACCGCGACCTCGGCGGGAAGGGAGTGGCGTCTCACCCCGCCGGCGTGCTATCCACGTCGGCGTCCTTCGCGAAGACCGCTCGCATGTGGTCGCTGGTGAGGAAGTCCGCGATGCCGATCATGATCAGGCTGAAGACGATCTGCTCGGTGACCATCCAGACGGGATAGAGGCCGGGGATCGCCGCCATGACGAGCGTGATGACCGGGAAGATCTGCGCGAACAGCCGCAGCCGGAGGTAGGCCCAGCGCCATCCGCGACGCGCGCGCCACGCGAAGTAGAACAACGTCGCCGTCATCGCCAGCACCACGAGAGTGCGCATCCACACGGCGAAGGGCACGCTGTCGCCGTCGGCGGCGAGCACCAGGGCGACCACCACGGCGCCCACCCCGAGCACCAGCTCGGCGACGAGCAGCCAGAGGATCCAGGCGAAGGCGCGGACGGTCCGCGGATGGGTGCGACCGGCGTCGCTGATCAGCACGCCGGCCTGCCGCCCACCCGCGATCCGGTCGAGGCGGAGGAAGAGCGGTTCGAGGGCCATGCTCGGAGCCTAGACCGGCGGCGTCCGTTCGACCTCGTCCGTTCGATGGACCTCGGCGCTGCGGCCGTTGGCCGCTGCCGGGAGCACCCGCTCCAGCACCACCGCGAGCACGCCGACGGCGAGGCTGCCCGCGACCATGACCGCGATGAACCAGCCGCTGACGCCGACGCCGAGGAGCACCCCCGCGACGAGCGGGCCGAGGATGGCACCGCCCTGGAAGGCCGCGGAGTTGAGGGCGTTGTAGCGCCCGCGGGTGCGGTCCGTCGCGAGATCGTTGTAGATGGCCGGGATCGTCGGCTGCATCATCGTCTCCCCGAAGGCGAACACGCCCATGAACGCGATGACCGCGATCGCGGCCGTGACCGAGTCGGGGAGCACGCCGGCGGCCCCGAGCATGACCCAGGAGACGGCCCAGATGAGCGCCATGACCTGCATGACCCTGGTGCGCCGGCGCCCGGTGATGAGCCGGAGGACAGCGAACTGCAGCAGCACGATGACGGCCGTGTTCACCGCGAAGGAGATGCCGACGACGGCCGTCGAGACCTGGGCGACCTGACGGGCGTAGGCGGGGAAGCCGGCCTCGATCTGGCCGTAGCCGATGAAGACGGAGAAGAAGGTCAGCAGCGTCATCCACAGCACCGCCGGTCGGCGGAGGATCTCCCGGTAGCCGCCCTCGGTGGTGGCCGACGGGTCGGGGTCCGGCTGCGTGCGCACGTGCCGGAGCGGGCCGAGGAGCAGAGCGAGCGGGATGAGGCTCGTGGCCGCGTCGATGAGGAAGATCGTGGTGAAGGTCGACGGCTCTGTCACGTCGACGAAGAACCCGCCGATGATGCCGCCCACGCCGATGCCGAGGTTGACGAGGGCGAAGTTCACGCCGAAGTACTGCTGACGGACCTCGCCGTCCACCACCGAGGCGATGAGCGCGTTGAAGCCGGGCCAGGAGACCCCGAAGTTCACCCCGATGAGCACGACCGCGACGGTCGCGACGGCGGGATGCGTGGCATAGGCGAGGAGCGTGCACCCCGCGATCATCGCGAGCAGTCCCACGATCAGCACGCGCCGGGCGCCGAAGCGATCGATGAGCGTGCCCCCGGGACCGGTGACGACGAGCCCCGTGATCGCGATGAGGCTCATCAGCGCTCCGGAGAACCCGAGGTCGAAGCCGCGGACCTCGTGGAGGTAGATGATCGTGAACGGCAGCGTCATGCCGCGCCCGAGGGTCTGGATCGCCACGGTCGACAGCAACCAGCGCCCCTCGGTGGGCAACGCGTTCCAGAAGGACTTCATACCGATCACCTCGTCATTGTTCCAGGAGCCGGGGACATCGGATGACCGCCGGGGCCTCGGGGAGGAAGCCGATATTCTGCGAGCATGCCCGTGTCGTTCGAAGACTTCCGCTGCGCCCTCCCCCAGGCACCGGCCCGTGACGCGTGGGGCCTCGTGCTCACCGACGCCGAGGCGCAGCAGGTCGCCGCGGACGAGCAGGCGAGCCGGGCCTGGTACGACTACTGGCTCGCGACCACGGCGTCGGCGGCGCCCGCCCCTGCGGTGGCACCGCTCGGGGGACACGAGCTTCCCGTCGCCTCCGCGCCGGGATTCGCCGCGGCACCCCCTCCGGCACCCGCAGCCGCCCCGTGGAACCCTGCGCCCGCGGAGAGCCCGGAGCGGAAGAGCCGGGTCGGACTCTGGGTGACGCTGGGCATCGTGGGCGCGCTGCTCCTGATCGCCGCGATCGTGACGGTGTTCGCCTTCACGACCGCGCGCCACTGGACCAAGATCGACGTGCCGGAGAAGCCCGAGACCTTCCACAGCGAGGAGTACGAGACCGGCAAGTACCTCGTCGCCGACGACGGCGTGAGCCCGTGCGCGGTGGACCAGGACTGGACGGACTGCATCGGCCTCATGGAGGCCGAGTACGCGGGCGCGTGCGCCGGGGTCGACCTCGTCCCGGCCGCCGCGGACCTGTGCGCGCAGCACCGCGCCGAGATCGACCGGATGATCGCGGAGGACACCGAGGGCATGTACGTGGCCTCGCTCGGCGACTTCGGGCACCTCACCCGGACACCGGAGACGGCCACGCGCCAGGTCTCGAACGACGATGCCGAGCCGGCCGTCACGCACGAGGCCGTGTGCTACCTCGGGTTCCTCGGGGAGTGCGAGTAGCCGCAGCGCCCCGCTCCGTCGGAAGCGGCCGGACGTCACCTCATCCGGATGATGTCGGGCACTCCCCCGCGGTCCTAGGCTTCGCGTGACCAGCGCGTCGATGACCGCCCGGTCGGGGGAGATCAGTGCTGACGAGAAGGAGTGACGCATGTCCGACGAGACCTATGTCGCGGTCGCGGCGCAGTACGCCGACCAGGAACACGCCGTCGAGGACTTCGACGCGATCCACGCGCATTATCACGAGGACGACAGGCACGAGCACGGCCCGCTCGACGCGGCCGTGATCGCCCGCGCGATGGACGGCAGGCTCACGATCGTCAAGCGCGATGACGGCGGCAGGAGCCACGGAGCCCGCAAGGGCCTGGCCATCGGGCTCGCGAGCGGGCTCGCGCTCGCGCTGTTCCCCGCCGTCGCCGTGGGGACGGCCGTCGTGGCCGCCGGAGGGGCCGGCGCCGGCATCGGAGCCGTCGCCGGACACATCGGCCGCAAGACGCCCTCCCGGGACCTCGAGGCCATCAGCGAGACTCTGGACGCGGGAAGCGCGGGCATCGTGTTCGTCGTTGACCCCGACGACGCGGCCGAGGTCGAGGAGCTGCTGGTCCACGCGACCCGGGTGACGCGGCGCGAGCTCTCCGTCGATCAGGACGAGCTCGACAGCGACGTCGACGGCGCGTACGAGTGACGCGGACGGCTCGCCGGATCCCGGCCCGGCGAGCCGTCAGCGTCCCCGGCCCGCCGGTCCCCCGGCTCGTTCCCCGTCGCCGGACGCCGTCGCCGAGGTCGGCAAGGTGATGCTGATCGCCGCGGCCGCGGCGGCGGCATCCGCGATCGTGCCCTCCGCCGGACGGTGCCGCCCCATGACGACGGCCATCAGCACGCCCGCGAGGCTGAATCCCGCCATCACCCACGAGGTCGCGGCGAGTCCGTCCGCCAGCGCGTCGGACGCGTCGACGCCGCCCGCGGTCCGCGACGCGATCACCGAGCCGTAGATCGACGCCGCGAGCGCCGTGGCCACGGCGGCGCCGATGTACCGCGCCATGTTCGAGACCCCGGACGCCTCGCCGACCTGATTCGCGGGCACCGCCGCCGTCGCCGCCGAGGACGCGGGACCGTTCGAGAGCCCCATGCCGACCGCGACGGCGATCAGCGGGAGGACGAAGACGGCGTAGGTCCAGGAGGCACCGGTGAAGCCGATGACCGCGAAGCCCGCCGCGGAGATGGCGAACCCGGCGCCGACGACCTGTCTGCCGCCCAGACGCGCGGCGAGGCGGGGCACGAGGGGCGCGACCAGGACGAGGCCCACCGTGGCGGGCAACGTGGCCAGACCCGCCTGGAGCGGACTGAATCCGAGGCTCGCCGGGTCTTGGAAGTACAGGCTCAGGAGGTACATCAGGGCGTTCACGGTGCCGGCGCCGATCAGGATCGCGACCGTGGAGCCGACCAGGACCCGGTTTCGCAGCAGGGCGAGATCCAGCAGCGGGACCTTCACCCGACGCTCGACGAGCACGAACGCGATACCGGCGACCACGCCGAGGGCGAGGGACCCGAGAGTCGCCGGCGATCCCCAGCCCCACTCGGCCCCCTTGCTCATGGCGAGGATGATCGGAGCGAGGGTGAGGGCGACCAGTGCGGTGCCGGCGTAGTCGATCGAGTGCGAGCGGTTCTCGTCCCGCGACTCGGACACCGTGGCGGCGGTGATGACGATGCACACGACGCCGACGACGGCATCCACCCAGAACAGGCCCTGCCAGCCGGTGATCCCGACCAGCAGGCCGCCCAGGAGCGGTCCCGCCGCCGCACCGACCGCTGCCGCCGCCCCCCACAGCGAGACGGCGCGCAGCTGGGCCTGGCCGCTGTTCGCCACCGACAGCAGGCTCATGCCGCAGGCGAGGATCGTCGCACCCGCCGCCCCCTGGATCATCCGGCCCGCGATCACCATCCCCCCGTTCGGCGACAGCGCGATGAGGACGCAGGAGGCGACGAAGAGGAGCAGACCCAGCTGGAAGACGCGTCGGCGCCCGAACACGTCGCCGAGCGAGCCGGACGTGATGATGACGGCCGCTCCGACGAGGGAGTACCCGGTGACCGCCCACTGCAGGTCGGTCACCGACATGCCGGTGTCCTCGCTGATCGCCGGAAGCAGGATGCTGACGGCGGACGTGTTGGCGTTGACCACGAGGGTCGACAGGCAGGTCGCCGCGAGAACCCCTCCGGTCCGCGCGGCGGTCGGTGTGCTGCTCATCGCCACTCCCTTCTGCGTCCGCTCGGACCGGTGCGCTCAGGCATCGCCCGCGACCGCCGCCGCGTACCGTTCGAGGAAGAGCGCCTCGACGAGTGCCATGTTCTCGATCTCGGTGGGATCGACGCTCTCGTTCGGCGCGTGGATGAGGCACAGCGGTTCCTCGACCCCCATCAGCATGATCTCCGCGTCGGGGAACGTCTCGGCGAACACGGCGCACAGCGGGATCGATCCTCCCTGACCCTGCGTGATGAGCTCGCGACCGTACGCGTCGTACATCGCCGCCCGCATCGTCTCGAAGCCCGGGCCGGCGAGCGTCGACTGGAACGGCGCCCCCTCCGCCTCCGGCTCGATCTCGACCTCCACGTTCCACGGTGCCGCGGCGGTGAGGTGCGCGATCAGGGCCTCCTGCGCCTCGGCGGGGTCGGTGCCCGGCGGGATCCTGAGCTCGATCCGCGCACGGGCCGAGCCCTGGATCGCGGCGGAGGAGCCGACGACGTCGGGACAGTCGATCCCGAGGACCGTCGCGGTCGGGCGCGCCCACACCATGTCGGCGACGGCGTCGCCGAGCAGGTCCACCCCGTCGATGACGTTCGCATCCGCACGGAACCGCTCGGCGTCGTACCGGGCGCCGTCCCACCGCTGCGAGGCGTCCACCCCGGTCACGGTCGTGTTCCCCCGTTCGTCACGCAGAGTGGCGAGGATGGCGATGAGCGCGGCGAGCGCGTCCGGCGCGGCGCCTCCGAACATGCCGGAGTGCATGGGACTGGTGAGGGCGCGGACGGTGAGGACGACCTTGGTCATGCCCCGCAGGCTGGTGGTGAGGCTCGGCACTCCGACCGCGAAGTTGCCGGTGTCGCAGACCAGGATCGCGTCGGCCCGCAGCAGATCGGCGTTCTCGGGGACGAACGCCTCCAGGCCTCCCGTGCCCTGCTCCTCCGAGCCCTCCCCGACGATCTTGACGGTGACCGGCAGATCGTCGCCGAGCGCGCGCAACGCGGTGAGGTGCATCGCGATGTTCCCCTTGCAGTCCGCCGCTCCCCGTCCGAACCATCTGCCGTTCCGCTCCGTCAGCTCCCACACCGGACTGTCCCATGCCGCGTCGTCGAGCGGTGGCTGCACGTCGTGGTGGAAGTACAGCAGCACGGTCGGCGCGCCCGGCGGACCCGGTCTGTGCCCGCAGACCGCCTGGCTGCCGTCGGGCGTCTCGTATCCCCGGACGTCCTGGAAGCCCAGGTCGCGGAAGGCGTCGACGAGGAAGTCGATCATCCCCTGGCATTCCTCGGGCGGGAACTGCTCCGCATCGTGCACCGACCGGAAGGCCACCATGGATGCGAGGTCGCGCTGCGCCTGCGGCATGAGGTCGTGGATGGTCGATCGCAGCTTCTCTTCGGACATCAGGTCTTCTCTCTCGTCGGGTTCCGCACCGGCCTCGGACTCAGCGGCGGATCGTGTCGCTGAGATTCAGGCCGTCGATGAAGTCCTCGGCGTCCGGGATGCTGTCGGGACAGTAGGTCTGCACGATGGCCAGCAGGCCGGTGGCCAGGGTGCGGTCGGCGATGACGGCGCGGGTGAAGAATGCGCCCCCGACCGACATGTTCAGCTTCGCGAGTCCGCGTCCCACCCCCGGCTCCACCGCGTCGCACACCGACCCGCCGTCGGTGCCGAGCACCCTGGCGACCTCGACCGGGTCCCGCAGCTCCGGCAGTCCGGCCTCCTGGAAGGCGACGTTGAGCTCCTGCGCCTTGTCGAGGGCCTCCTCGGTCGATCGGTTGTAGTTGAAGGTGATCAGCATCGTCACCAGGAGCAGAGCCATCACGGCGCCGACGCTCCCGTAGATGATTCGATGGGTCATGATGGTGCCTCCTCGGACGTGGTCGCCGGGGCGACCTGCCAGCTCGGACGCCGCAGCTTCACGAGCAGGAACGGGATGACGAAGCCGAGCAGGAGGATTCCGCCGCCGACGATGGCGACGAAGATCAGGGGGTTCCCGTCGCCGAACTGGGACGGCGGCACGAAGCTGATCAGGATCGCGGCGAGCGAGGCGGTGAAACCCACCACGCAGAGCAGGTTGAGGAACGGCGCGCGGTAGCCCCGGGGGTGATCCGGCTGGCGCCGGCGCAGGTTCATCGCGGCGATGAAGAGCCAGAGGTACATGAGCAGGTAGACCGAGGTCGTGATGGTCATGAACATCCAGTACGCGTCGGACACCGCCGGGACGAAGGCGAACAGCAGGGCCAGGATGGTCGTCACGATGCCCTGGGCCGCGAGGATGTTGATCTGCACGCCCTCGGCGTTCGTCTTCTGGAACCACGGCGGCATGTACCCTCCCCCGCGCGAGGCCAGCAGCAGGCTCTTGGACGGACCGGACAGCCAGGTGAGGAACCCGGCGAGCGACGCGGAGACGATGGCCAGACCGACGATCGGCGTGAGCCATTGGATGCCGAAGTGCGCGAAGACCGCGTCGAACGCCTGCATCACCCCCGCCGTCAGACTCAGCTCCTCCGCGGGGATGAACCAGCTGATCACCAGCGGCGGCAGAGTCAGCACCAGCAACACCAGGATCATCGCGACGAACATGGCCTTCGGGAACTGCTTCCCCGGATCCTTGAGGCGGTTGACGTGCACGGCGTTCATCTCCATCCCGGAGTAGGCGCCGAAGTTGCTGACGATGAGGACGATGCTGGCGATGCCGGTCCAGGCGGGCAGCAGGTGGTCCGGGGTCATCGGGGCCGCCGACGCGTTCCCCTGCCCCAGGTAGATCACCCCGAGGACGACCAGGAGGAAGCCGGGGATGAGGGTGCCGACCATCACGCCGCTGGAGGCGAGCTTGGCGATGACGCCGATGCCGCCGCGCAGCGCGATGATCACGCCCAGCCAGTAGACCGAGATGATGACCACGGCCGTCCACACGCCGCTCGACGCCCAGGGCGGGTAGATCACGTAGGCGAGGGTGCTGGCCACGAACGAGAGCAGCGTCGGATAGTAGAAGATCGTCATCGCGTACTGGTGCCAGGCGGCCACGAAACCCATGTTCGGCGAGATGCCCTCGCCGACCCATCGGGCGACGCCTCCGGACCATCCGGAGGCCAGTTCCGCGGAGACCAGTGCCGTCGGGATCAGGAAGATGATCGCCGGCAGGACGTAGAGGAAGACGGCGGCGAGTCCGTAGATCGCCATGGTCGGGGCGGGACGCAGACTGGCGACCGAGGAGACGGTCATCAGGGCGAGCGCCGCCCAGCTGATGTAGTTGGGCCGTCCGGCCACCCGGCCGGTGGGCGCGGACGGCGTCCCTCCGGCCTGCGAGTCGACAGTTGACATGTTCGCTCCTCGTCGTCCTGAGCCGCTGCTCCGGACGCTCGTCGACACGGCCCTGAGAGGCCCGGAATGGTGAGATCAGGGTGGCGTTCCGCGCGCAGCCGCCGCCTCACCCGCCCGGGGTGATATCCCGGTGCGCCGAATCACCCCGCCCGGATGATGCCCGCGGATGACCGCCCGGCCACGCTGGGTTCGTCACATGACGAAAGGGCGGATCATGAACTTCTGGTACTCCTTCTGGGACATCCTCTGGCTGTTCTTCTGGGGCTTCGTCTTCGTCGCCTACCTCATGGCGCTGTTCACCGTGATCGGCGACATCTTTCGCGATCCCGACCTGAACGGCTGGCTGAAGGCGCTGTGGATGATCTTCCTGATCTTCGTGCCCTTCCTCACCCTGTTCGTGTATCTCATCGCCCGGGGGCGCTCCATGGCCGAACGCAGCACCCGGGAGGCGATCGAGACCCGACAGGCCACGGACGACTACATCCGGGGCGTCGCGGGCTCCAGCTCCGTCGACGAGATCGCGAAGGCGAAGTCGCTCTTCGATGCCGGAGCGATCACCGCCGAGGAGTTCGCGGATCTGAAGCGCAGAGCGCTCCAGGCGGGATGAGCACCGCGCCAGGGGTCGGACCATGAACCTCCGCTTCTGGCGGCGTCGGGCGGGCGCTGCTCCGGACCGGGGCGCTGCTCCGGACCGGAGCGCAGCCCCGTCGGTGGCTGCCGACCCCCTCCCCACCGCATCGGGCCCGCCCCGGGTGGCGTTCATCCTCATGGGCTGCGGTGGAGCGGCAGCCGCCGCGTTCGGTCTCTGGGCCGTGCGCGGGATCGCGGCACCGGTCCTCCTCGCTCTCGTCCTCACGATCTGCGCTCACCCGATCCGCGCCGTCCTGGAGCGGATCCGCGTCCCCCGCGGCGCGGCGACGGTCACGGCCATGCTCCTCGTCTTCGCCCTGCTGGCGGCGTTCGCCGCGGCGCTGGTCA
Source organism: Microbacterium sp. NPDC091676 (assembly GCF_044756645.1). NCBI lineage: Bacteria > Bacillati > Actinomycetota > Actinomycetes > Micrococcales > Microbacteriaceae > Microbacterium > Microbacterium sp. NPDC091676. The sequence goes on from NZ_JBIVTI010000001.1 coordinate 717,042, forward strand.
TCGCGCTCGCCCAGTTCACGACGCTGATCCCCGAGTACACGCCGCAGCTCGAGCAGATCGGCGCGAGCATCGGCGCGTGGCTGTCCGGCTTCGGGATCGACGCGGCGTCCGCGGAGACGATCGTGTCGGGCCTCGAGCCGTCGAACCTCCTGGACTTCGCCGCCGGGCTCCTCGGCGGCGTGACGGGGATCGTGTTCGGACTCGTCGTGATCCTGACCCTCGTGATGCTGATGGCCATGGACGGGGCCTACCTGCCCGCACTCCTGGACCAGATGCGTCCGCGCCGCCCCGACCTCGTGGGGGCCTTCGCCGGCTTCGCCACGAGCGTGCGCCGCTACATGATCGCCGCCACGGGACTCGGCGTCCTGCAGAGCACCCTGAACTGGATCGCGCTGGCGGTGCTCCAGGTGCCCGCCGCCTTCCTCTGGGCGCTGCTGTCCTTCATCTGCAGCTTCATCCCCAACGTCGGCTACTTCATCGCCATCATCCCGCCGGCCGTCTTCGGGTTCCTCGCGGGCGGCTGGCCCACCGGCATCGCGGTCATCGTCGTCTACGGCATCATCAACGTGATCGTCCAGTCCATCGTGCAACCCCTCCTGGTGGCCAACGTCGTGGCACTGAACCAGACGCTCACCTTCGTGTCCGTGCTGTTCTGGGCCGTCATCCTCGGCCCCGTCGGCGCTCTGCTCGCCGTCCCGCTGACGCTGCTGGTGCGGACCATCCTCATCGATGCCGATCCGCGCGCCCGCCTGTGGCGCCCGCTGACCGGGGACATCGACGAGGCCAAGGAGCTGATCGAGGCCAGAGACGCCGACCGGAAGGCGACGCGGGTGGCGCGCAAGGAGGAACGGCAGCGCCGCGCGAAGCCGCTGTGAACCTCAGCCGCCCCGCACCGGCACCGGGACGTCGGCACCGCCCTCACGGGTGAGGCGTGCCCCCACCCGCACCACCGACGGCGCCGGCGCGAACCCCCCGGCGAAGAGGGCCTCGCCCTGGCGGAACCCCGTCGCGCGGGCGAGGATGCCGGCGGGGACGAAGCCGAACGTCCTGGCGAGGTCGTCGAGGTCGACCGCCGAGGTCATCTTCATGAGCGCGAGGTTGTCGCACTGCGACAGGATGCTCGGATCGATCCGTGAGGGCCGCTGCGTGGAGAGCAGGAGCCAGAGGCCGAACTTGCGACCCTCGGCGGCGATCTGCACGATGCGCTCCCGGACGAGGGCGCGCAACGGGCTCCCTCCGTCGGGCGCGCAGAGGTTGTGCGCCTCGTCGATGACGATCAGGATCGGCCGCCGTCGCTCGCGCTGCGCCCACAGGTCGTCCAGCACCGCCAGGGCCACGACCAGAGGCTCATCGGGGGCGGTGAACCCTCCGAGGTCCAGCACGGTCGCATCCGGACGCGCATCGATCACCGCGGTCACGGGCTCCGACCCCCGCGCCCAGACGTTCCAGTCGATCAGACCGAGGTTCTGGATGCGGGCGGCGAGGTCCAGGGCCGCCGGAGTCCGCCGTTCGAGCAGTCGCGGCACCACCGCGTGCGAGTCCAGCGTGCCGACCGTCTCCTCCAGCCGCACCAGCTCGTTGTACTCGGCCCGATCGTCCAGCGGATGCAGACGGAGCACCGCGGCCCTGGACTGAATCGGAAGGTCGACGAACCGCACGCGCAGCGCATCCGCGCCGTCGGCGGTGGGCCGGAGGATACGGATGTCGCGCTCCGCCAGCAGGTGCCGGGCCGCGGACGGCGCGCTCCCCCCATCGGACTCGCGCATGCGGACGAAGTCGGCGTTCGGGTCGAAGATCACCATCGGAAGGGAGGTCCGCAGGAGGATCTGCTCGAGGAGCACGCCGAGGGCATACGTCTTGCCCGAGCCGCTCTGACCGCACCAGAACGTGTGCCGGTTCAGGCGGCGCGGCAGCAGGTGCGCGGGGACGTCGCCGTCGACGAGATGCGACCCGATGTCGAGCGACGCCGCGACGCCGTCGTACAGCGCCGCGATCATGGAGGCCGCGGCCGGGCGCATGTCGGCCATCGGGAACGGGACGGACAGCCGGCTGTCGGGGGCGCCGCCCTCCCCGGGGATCGCCCCCAGGATCCGTCCCCCACCGTGCACGTCGCCGCCGATCGTGAACGCGACGTCCTCGACCTGGCCGAGCTGGAGCGCTCCGGTGGCCGGGCGCAGCGTCACGAACCCTCCCGGCTCGAAGCCCGGCTCCAACGGCCCGGCGAACTGGAAGCGCCGTCCGTCCAGCGAGACCACCCGCGCCTCGGCGGTGAGGGTGCCGTCATCGATCATCGCCCGCTCCTTCGACCCCGCCGCTCCGGCGCTCAGCGGCAGAGTAGCCAGGTCGGACGCGGAAGCGGAAGGCCTCCCGCCGGCTCCCGACGGATCTCATCCTCGCCGGGTGAGGAGATCGCGCCCCCGCCCGCGGCGCGGGACGGCCAGCATCACCCGCGGCGGATGACGACCGGGCGGCCGACCGATCGTATCGTCGGGCCAGGACCCGACCGGGTCAGGGATGAGGTGTCGACATGTGTCGGTGGTTGGCGTACGCAGGAGAACCGCTGCACCCCTCGGAGGTGATCCTCGACTCGCGGCACTCCCTGGTGGCGCAGTCGCTGGACTCGCCGCTCGGCGCGGAGACCGTGAACGGAGACGGCTTCGGTCTCGGCTGGTATCCCGTGCCGGGTCCGGACGATGCCGGGCAGCCTCCGAAGCCCACCCTGTTCCGCAGCATGGAGCCGGCCTGGAACGATCAGAACCTGCGCGAGATCTCCCGCACGGTCCGGAGCCCGCTGTTCCTCAGCCACGTCAGAGCGGCGGCCGGCCCCCCGGTCCAGCAGACCAACTGCCACCCGTTCCGGCACGCGAACTGGCTCTTCATGCACAACGGCGGCCTGGCGGACTTCCTGACGATCAAGCGCGACCTCACTCTCGCCGTCGACCCCTCCCTGTACCCGGAGATCCAGGGCACCACCGATTCCGAGGTGCTCTTCTACCTCGCGCTGACCCTCGGCCTGCAGGACGATCCGATCGCGGGGATGCGGGCCGCGATCCGAGAGACCGAGCGGATCGGGCATGAGCACGATATCCGCTTCCCGGTGCAGGGGACCTTCGCCGTGTCCGACGGCACCACCCTGTGGGCCTTCCGCTACTCCAGCGTCGGCCGCTCGCGCTCGCTCTACCATTCGACCGACATCGAGACCCTTCGCCAGATGTACCCCGAGGCCGAGCGGCTGCGGGCGTTCGGCCGGCACGCCCACGTCATCGTCTCCGAACCGCTGAACGACCTGCCGGGGGTGTTCCAGGAGGTTCCCGAATCGACGGTCTCGATCCTCGACGACACGGGCTATCGCCATGAGCCCTTCCTCGAAGCGGCGTGAGGACTCCCGTCGCTCGGGTACCCCCGCTCCCCCGCCCCGGACCGTCGGCATCGAGGAGGAGCTGCTCCTCGTCGACGCCCGGACCCTGGTCCCGGTGCCCGTCGCCGGTCGGATCGTCCGCGTGCCGGCCGCGGAGGACGACGACCTGCCCGTCCCTGCGCTCGAGTTCGAGGTGAAGGAGGAGCAGATCGAGGTCGTCAGTCCGCCCCTGACCACGGTCGAGGAACTCGTCTCGACCGTGCGTCTCGGGCGCGAGACCGCCGACGCCGCCGCGCGCACGGTCGGTGCCCGCGCGGTCGCCCTGGGCACCGGCACCGTGCCGTTCGACTCGCATCTCGCACCCGTACCGCGCTACCGCCGCATGCAGGAGCGCTTCGGCCTCACCATGACGGAGCAGCTCACCTGCGGACTGCACGTCCACGTCGCCGTCGAATCCGACGAGGAGGGCGTGGGTGTGCTGGACCGCATCCGCCCCTGGCTCCCGGTGCTCCTCGCGATCAGCACGAACTCCCCGCTCTTCCAGGGGATCGACACGGGATTCGCCAGCTATCGGTACCAGGCCTGGGGGCGCTGGCCCTCGGCCGGCGCCTACGAGGTCTTCGGCTCGGCGGCGGCGTATGACGCGGCGGCCGCGGCGATGCTCAGGACGGGGGTCTCCCTCGACGCCGGGATGATCTACTCCGATGCCCGCCTGTCGCGGCACGCCCCGACCGTGGAGACGCGGATCATGGACGTCTGCCTCCGCGCGGAGGAGTCCGCCGCCCTCGCCGTGATCACGCGTGCGCTCGTCGACACGGCCGCCGACCAGTGGCGAGCCGGGGAGCCCGCCGATCCGGTCCCCGCCGCCCTGCTGCGCCTGGCATCCTGGCGGGCCAGCAAATCGGGCCTCGACGACGTCCTCCTGCATCCGCGGACCCTGCTCCCCGTCCCGGCGGCCGCCGCCGTGCACGGTCTGCTGGACCACGTCCGCGCCCACTTCGTCGACGACGCGGAGGAGCGCTTCGCCGTCGGCGTGGTGCAGGAGGTCCTCGCCAGGGGCACCGGTGCCGCCCGGCAGCGGGCCGTGCTGGCCGCGGGAGGCTCACGCGAGGACGTGATCGCCGCCGCCGCGCGCGAGACGACGGCCGCCCCGCCTCCGATGCCGGGACGCCGGTGGCCGCGCCCCCGTGGCGCGCCGCGCTCGCCCGGCCGCGTCGTGGACCTCCCCACGAGCGGCTAGATCAGCAGGCGCGCCTTGCCGGCGATGAACTCGTCCTCCGACAGGAGTCCGCGTTCATGGAGATCGGCCAGCGCCTGGATCTGCGCGACGAGCTCGTTCCCCGCCCTGCTCGCCGGGGCGGGTTCTGGTGGCGGGGTCCCCCACCGCTGCCGTTGCGCGCTCACGGCCTGCTGCGCCGTCAGATCGATCTGCGCCTGCTGCCGCTGCTGGGCGTACGCCTCGTCGAGGTCGTCCGGCGGCACCCTGACGTCCTGTCGGGCACGAACGCCACCGGTGACCGCCGGGGCCGTCCCCGAGACCACGGTCGTGGCCGCGGCTGCGCGGATCAGCCCTCCGCGACCCGCTCTGCGACCGAACATCCCCCCTCCTCTCCTGTGCACGGCCGTCAGGTGACGGCGACCAGCTCGTTGACGACCGCGGCGGGGATCTCCTGCGTCTGGAGCACGCGCCCGCCCGCTTCGAACAGCGCCTGGGCGAACCGCCGTGCCCAGACGTGCTCGACGACGAGGATCGCCGCCGAGGTGCCGGGATCGATGGCCGCGCCGAGCTGGCGGATGTCCTCCTCGCCCGTCAGGCCGAGTTCGAGGATCTCGAGACTCGCGAGGCCGTGATCGTCGATGACCTCCTCGAGCTCCCGCACGGTCATCGTCCCGCCCCACTGCCGGGACACGAACAGCAGGTCGAGCACGCGCACCGTGCCGGCCTCGACGAGGTCGATGATCGAGGCGGCGACCTCCCTGCCCGGGCGGTCGCCGTCGAATCCGATCAGGTAGATCTCGACGGGTCCGTACGGGAAATCTGTCATCGTGCCGCTCCCTTCCCGATCGAGGGTAGGTCGCGGGGCCGACGAGGGACATCACCCGCGGAGAATGAGGCGGGAGATCAGTAGTCGCGGTCGACGAGCGACAGGGCCGGGGTGCTGCGCGTGCTCAGCAGACCCAGCTGCGTGGCTCGTGCGATGGCCTCGCTCCGTGTGGAGACGCCCAGCTTCCCGTAGATGTGGGCGGTGTGCGTCTTGATCGTGTTGACCGAGACGTAGAACCTCTCGGCGAGCTCGACGTTGGTGAAGCGCGTGGGGAGAAGGGCGAGCAGCTCCCGCTCGCGCTCCGTGAGGTGCACGGGCGGCCCGTCGGCGCGCTGGCCCTCGGTCCCGTACGGCGCGACCGCCCGCACCGCTTCGGCGATCGGTGCCGGGTGCCCCTCGGTCATCTCGACCACTCTCCGCAGCGTCGAAGGACCGGCGTGGACGAACACCGTCACCAGCACCTCCGCCTCGGCGAGCTGCAGGGCCTCCTGCAGAAGCGCGCGGGCACGACCGCCCATCGCGCCCTCCGCGGCGCACCACGACGCGAGGAGCAGACCGCGGATGCGGCCGAGCGGGCCGCGCGCATCGGGGACCGTCGTGAACTCCCGGAGCAGCGCCTGCGCCTTCGGGAGCTGTCCGAGCGTCAGCTCGGCCGCGACCTTCTCGAACATCACGGCGGTCGTGAGCTCCGGGGTGGCGCTCAGCAGACGACGTGCGCCCTCCGGAGAACCGTTCAGCCGCATCGCCCTGGCGCGGCGGGCCAGCAGTGCCTCGGCGACGAGCGGGGGCGGTGAGCCGAGCGGCGTCGTGCGGATCTGGTCGCTGCCGCGCAGGTCATCGAGAGTGGAGAACGCGGCGAACGCCACCCAGCTCAGCGACGCGCGGCAGTCCGTGCTCGCCAGTCGGGCTCCCGCGCGCAGCGCGGTCTCGGCGCGGTCGAGGCGCCCCTTGGCGAGGGCGACCAGCGCCGTCGCCAGATGCGCCTCCGCCGTGGCGGGGTGATCCTCCTGGCCGCGCTCCCGGGCCAGGGCCTGCGCCTCCGCCGCGAAGTCGCTCGCCTCCCTGGTGCGCCCGCACCACGCGTGCACGAGCGCGAGGGAGCCCAGGGCACCGATCCTCAGCACCGAGTAGCCGGCGCCCTCCGACCGGAGCGCCTCCTCGAGGGACTGCTGCGCCGGGAGGAAGTCCCCGACGAAGAGGTACGCGCGTCCTCTGGACATCAGTGCGATCGTGCGGAGGATCGCCGGCGAGAGGAAGGAGGCCGGCAGCTCCGGGGCGACGAGGGAGTCGATCCCCTCCAGGGCCCGCTCGGCGAACTCGATCGAGACGTCGGGCCGGGACCTCCAGTGCACGAGGCTCGCCAGGAATGTCTGGGCGTAGGCCGTCTCCCCCGCCGTGATGCCCGGCGTCGCCAGGATCGCGCGGAGGCGGTCCTCGGCGAGCGCGGTGGCACCGGTCGTCGCGGTCAGGACCGCCCGCAGCAGCTGCACGTCGATGTGGCCGGACAGGGCGGAGTCGGGGATCTCGTTGAGCTGGCGCGCCACCGCGACGGTGTCGATCTGCTCGAACAGATCGACGTTGCAGGCGAGGATCGCATCGATCGCGCGGTCCCAGGCGTGTGCCCGGAGGAGGTACTCGATCGCGGTGCCGGGCTCTCCGCGATCGAGGTGCCAGGTGGCCGCACGCAGCAGCACTCGTGTCTCCGCGGCCGCGTCCGCCGCGCGCAGCTGATGCTGCAGGAGCTCGCGCAGGAGCGGATGCAGCCGGAACCATTCCCGGGAGTCGTCGAGTGCGGTCGCGAACAACGCCCCCTGCTCCAGCCGGCGGACGAGATCCCACGTGGACTGCGGGTGGCCGAGCGCAGCGACCAGGTCGACGTCGAAGCGGTCCAGCACCGACAGCTCCTGGAGTGCGCGGCGGGCCACGGGCGACAGGGGGTCCAGCACCTCCCTCGTCAGGTAGCCCGCGACCAGGCGATCCGCCCCGTGGAACTCGGCGACGAATCGGGCCGTGTCGGAGCGCTGGCGCAGTTCCGACGCCGCGAGCTGCAGGCCGGTCACCCACCCCTCGGTGCGCTCCAGCAGCACCCCCACCTCCTCGGCGTCCAGACGACGGCCCGCGAGCGTGGCGAGGAGCGTGGCGGCCTCGTCGAGGTCGAGCGCGAAGCTGGACTGCCCGATCTCCCCCACCTCACCGCGAAGCCTGTTCTCGTTCCACACCTCCGGGGTGTCGATCCGGCTGGAGACGACCAGGTGCACCGTCGGCGGGAGGAGAGCGGCCACCGTGCTCAGCTCCGCGACGATCGACCTGTTGTGCACGGCGTGCAGGTTCTCCAGCACGATCCCGGTGTCCCCGACGGCGCCGAGACGCGCCGCGAGGCCCCGCAGCAGGAGGGGGTCTTCGCCCGAGGCGCCCCCGCGGCGATCGGGCTCCGGAACGGATCCCATCTCCGGGGCGATCCGCCGCACGGTGTCGATGAGGTGCTTCACGAAGAGGTGCGGATCGTTGTCGTCGTCGCTGAGGTCCACCCAGGCGAACCGGCGCTCGGGGTGCGCACGGACCCACTGGCTGAGGAGCACGGACTTGCCCGCGCCGGCGGACGCGGTGACCAGGGTGAGCGGCCGCAGGAGTGCACCGTCGAGCTCACCGCGCGCCGCCGGCCTGTCGACGGCGTAGGAGGGGATGAACTGACCGCTTACGACCTTCAGCACATTCAGCGACGCTTCCTCTGAGGTCCCGTGAGAGGGGGACAGCGAAGTTCCCGTGGCGATGGAGCCTACTGAGGGTGACACCACCCCGGGAGATGCGGATCACCCGATCAGGGTGACTTTCCCGGAGTGGTCCGGTCCGCCATCATCATCCGCGACGGATGACGTCGTCCGCGCGTCCCGTGAGTACCCTCAACGCACGCGAGGTGCTGCGCGACCCGTCATCCGGCTCGGGAGGAGGTGAGGCATCGCCATGAGCCACCGTCGACGCCGGGGACACCCGTGGAACACGAGCCCCGAGAACGAACCGGACGATCCTTACGACGACTACCGGCGGTGGCTGGCCGCGCGCCCGGCGCCTCCTCCGGCGGCCGCCGCGCCCCGTACGCGGCGCCTGCCACGCCACCGCGCCTCCGCACTCGACGAACGCTGGACCACGATCGACGGGGTGGACGTGTTCTATCGCGAGTCCCCCGCGCCTCCGGTCGCCCGCCCGATGATGCACATCCACGGCTTCGGTCTGTCCGGCCGGTACCTGCTCCCGACCGCCGAGATGCTCCGCGACGACTTCCACACCTTCGTGCCCGACCTGCCGGGTTCCGGTCGGAGCGGCCGGCCCCGCACCCCTCTGGACGTCCCGGGACTCGCCGACGCCGTCGCCCGCTTCCTCGACGACCGTCAGGTCGAGCGCGCGACGCTCGTCGGCAACTCGATGGGCTGTCCCGTCATCTGCGAGTTCGCGCGTCATCATCCCGACCGCATCGACCGGGCGGTCCTGGTGTCGCCCGCGGGCGGAGTGCACAACCAACCCGTGCAGCGCGCCATGCTGCAGCTCGCCAGGGACGGCGTGCGCGAGCCGCCGGGCCTGATGCGGATCGCCGGCCCCGACTACCTCCGCTTCGGGGTATCGAGCACCGCGCGCCTGTTCCGGGCCCTCACCCACTACCCGTCGCTGGAGAGGCTGCTGGCCCTGGATATCCCCACCCTGGTCGTCATCGGCGACCGCGACCCGCTGATGCCGGGACCGGAGCGGCTGCAGGCGGTCGCATCGCGCACGGACAACCACGTGCTCGCGGTGGTCATCGAAGGAGCCGCGCACGCCATCAACTACAGCAACCCCCGCGAGCTCGCGAACGTCATCCGCCTGTTCATGGCGGATCGGCCCATCGTCGACGATCCCGAGGCGCCGGGGGTCACGCGCACCTACGAGATCCACCGCGGCTCGCTGCCGTCGGGCACCTGACACGTCCGTCTCCCCACTATCACCCCTTCGGAGTGATCCGGCGCCGTACGCCCCGGACGTACGGTGGCGCCGTGCGTCCGCAGGGGGCGCCGAAGAGGGAGTCGCCATGCGCACGATGGATCCCACCGCGACGGACACGCAACCGATCGACATCTCCGCGCTCCTGCGCCAGGAGATGGACGGGGCCGCACCGCCACCCGCGGAGGCTCGACACGAGCAGGGACGGCAGCGGTGAGCACCGCGGCTCCCGGTGCGCCGGCGTCCATCGCCGAGCACGGGCTCATCGGCGACCTGCAGACGGCCGCCCTCGTCGCGACCGACGGCACCATCGACTGGTTCTGCAGCCCGCGGTTCGACTCGCCCAGCATCTTCGGTGCTCTGCTGGACGAGGACGGCGGGAGATTCCGCATCCGCCCGGAGACAGACTCCTTCACGAGGAAGCAGCTCTACCTCCCCGACACCGCGATCCTCATCACCCGCTTCCTCACCGACGACGGCGTCGCCGAACTCGTCGACTTCATGCCGACGGCAGGGGACTCCGCCCGCGAAGGACACAGCCTGATCCGTCTCCTCCGCTGCGTCCGCGGAACCGTGACGTTCGCCGTCGAGATGGCCCCGCGGTTCGACTACGGCCGGCGGGCGCACACGCTCGAGGTGAGCGATGTCGGAGCCCTCTTCGTCGCCGAGGACGCGCGTCTCGCGGTCAGCGTGGTGCGCCACCCCACCGCCCCCCGGTCGACGGGTGCGCTCACGGACGACGACGGAGACCTGAGCCTCACGGTGACGCTCCACACGGGTGACGTCCGCGGGGTGGTCCTGGAGACGAGTCCGGACGCCGTCCCGAGGGAGATCAGCCCCGAGGAGATCCAGCAGCTCCACGACGACACCGCGCGCTTCTGGCAGGACTGGGTGGGACAGTCGCCGTACTCGGGCCGCTGGCGCGAACTCCTGCATCGCTCCGCGATCACCCTGAAGCTGATGACCTACGCGCCGAGCGGCGGCCTCGTCGCCGCTCCCACCGCGGCACTGCCGGAGCAGATCGGCGGCGAACGCAACTGGGACTACCGGTACACCTGGGTGCGGGACTCCTCCTTCTCGGTCCACGCGCTGCTGCGGATGGGGTTCCACGACGAGGCGGTGACGCTCGGCGGCTGGCTGAAGGACCGGGTCGCGGAACGCGCGCCGGATGCCGCCGGCCCCCTCGCCATCATGTACCGGGTGGACGGGTCCCCCGACCTCCGCGAGGAGACCCTCGACCACTGGAGCGGCTATCGCGGCTCCTCCCCCGTGCACATCGGCAACGGCGCGGCCGACCAGCTGCAGCTCGACATCTACGGGGAGGCCCTGGACGCCATCTGGTACCTCGATCAGCACGGCGCGCCCATCGGTCATCCGGGCTGGGTCACCATCTGCGAACTCCTCGACTGGCTCGTCGACAACTGGGATCAGCCGGAGGAGGGCATCTGGGAGACCCGCGGCGGCCGCAAGGACTTCACCTACGGACGGCTGATGTGCTGGGTGGCCTTCGACCGCGGCATCCGTCTCGCGACGATCCACGGTCGGCCGGCGCCGGTCGACCGGTGGATCCGCGAGCGGGACGCCGTGTACGAGCAGATCATGGCGCACGGCTGGAACCCCGAGCGGCAGGCGTTCGTGCAGCACTACGGCGACACGGTGCTCGACTCCTCGCTGCTGAAGATGGCGCAGGTGGGCTTCATCGCGCCGAGGGATCCGATGTGGCTGTCCACGCTGGACGCCATGGGCGACGAGCTGCTCTCGGACAGCCTCGTCTACCGATACGACCCGGCGGCGTCCCCCGACGGCCTCGCCGGTTCGGAGGGCACCTTCTCCCTCTGCACCTTCCTCTACGTGGAGGCGCTCGCCGGCGCGGGGCGGGTCGCCGAGGCACGGCTCGTCTTCGAGAAGATGCTCACGTACGCCAATCACGTCGGGCTGTTCTCGGAGGAGATCTCGCCGACCGGGGAGCAGATCGGGAACTTCCCGCAGGCCTTCACGCATCTCGCGCTCATCGACGCGGCGCTGTCGCTGAACGACCAGCTCGATCGAGCGCGCTGAGCCCATGGGCGCGCGATCGGCCTGGCGGCATCTGCGCGGCTACCCGCTGGTCCTGGCCTCGATCGTCGTCTCCTACGGCTTCACGGCGGCGCAGGCGTCGGCGAGCCCGAGCCTGGTCGCGCTCGCCGCGCAGCTGCTCACCGTCGCGGCGGCGCTGCACGCCGCAGGGGTGCGGCGGAGGACGGAAGCGGTGGGCGACGCCGCGCTCGGGATCGTCCTGCTCGTCACCATCGCCGCCTTCGCGATGGGACAGCCCGGCACCGTGCTCGCCGTCGGGCTGAGCGTCGCCGCGGCCGCCGCCTACCTCTTCGCCTTGGTGGTGATCATCGCCTCCGAGCTGCGCGGGCGGCGCATCGACGCCCGGACCCTCTGGGCGGCGGTCTGCGCCTATCTCCTGATCGGCATGTTCTTCACCTACGTCTTCAGCGCGATCGCGCTCACCGGCGGTCCGCTTTTCGGAGGACGCGAGCCCGACGCCATCACCGACGTGCTCTTCTTCTCGTTCACGACGATGACGACGACGGGCTACGGCAACGTCGTCCCCGTCGAGCCCGGCGCCCAGAGCGTGGCGATCTGCGAGGCCGTCGTCGGGCAGCTCTTCCTCGTCACCGTCGTCGCGCGCGTCGTGACGGGCTGGGAGCGGCACCCGCGGGTGCGGGAGGACGCCGTCGACGACGATCCCGGCCGCGCGGCGGCGAGCTGAGTCGTCACACTCCCGGGGTGATGTGCCCCGACCGGTTCCCCGCTACGGTTCGACGCGTCGGCGTGCGCGCCGCACGGCCACGGCCGACGACGCGAGGAGGGAGGTGACGGCGATGAGCGACCCGGCTCCTCGACCCGACCCCGCCAGCGCCGCCCTGCTGAACGCCAGCCGCACCCTGCGCCCCGGTTTCGGCACCGAGTCCGCCGTGTACGGCACCATCCTGGTGAGCGGTCTGGTCGCGCTGTCCTCCTCCCATGGCGAGACGTCGGCGTCGGTGCTCTTCACGGTCATCGCGACGGTGCTGGTCTTCTGGGGTGCCCACGTGTACGCCGGCACGGTGGCCCGCCACGGCGAGGTCGACGGCCACGTGATCGGCATCGGAGCGGCCCTCCGCCACTCCCTCGCCGACTCCCTGGGGATGCTCGGCGCCGCGGCCATACCGTGCCTCATCCTCACAGCCGGGACGACGCGGCTCATCCCCGACGACCTCGCCAACGACGCCGCCCTCTGGTCCGGCGTCGTGATCCTGGCGCTGCTCGGCTACATCGCCTTCCTCGGACGCGGCAGCGTCTGGTGGGTACGGCTGCTCGGCGCCGCGGGCACCGCGGCGTTCGGCATGGTCTTCATCGTGCTGAAGGTCTTCGTGCACTGAGGCCACGGTGCAGGAGAACGACAAAACCCCCGCCGGAGCGGGGGTTTTCGAAGTGCTGGGGTACCTGGACTCGAACCAAGAACAACTGAACCAGAATCAGCCGTGTTGCCAATTACACCATACCCCAAGGGCGAAACCGGAGCCTCGCACCGAGAGTCAAGCTTACCCGAGCGGCGACCGATCACCAAAACCACCGGTGCCGTGTCGCCGCTCGGGCGCGTCGCGGATCAGTTCGCGAGGAACGCCGAGAGCGCGCGCAGGCGGCGCAGCGACTCGTCCTTGCCCAGCAGCTCCATCGACTCGAACAGCGGCGGGGAGACGCGGCGTCCGGTGATGGCCACACGCGGCGGCCCGTAGGCCACGCGCGGCTTGAGCTCGAGGTTCTCCACGAGCGCCGTCGACAGCGCCTCCTGGATCTTCTCCGGGGTGAAGTCGGTGACCGGCTCCAGCGCGGTGACGCAGGCGTCGAGCACCTCGGCGGCGTTGGCCGGCAGCCCCTTGAGCGCATCCGCGTCGTACGACACCTCATCGCGGAACAGGAAGCCGAGCATGCCCGGCACCTCGCCCAGCAGCTGCACGCGCTCCTGCACCAGCGGCGCCGCGCGGAAGGCGAGGACGAGCTGCTCGTGGGTCGGCTCGTCGAACAGGCCGGCCGCAGCGAGGTACGGCACCGTGCGCTCGGCGAAGTCCTTCACGTCGAGCATGCGGATGTGGTCGCCGTTGATCGACTCGGCCTTCTTCTGGTCGAAGCGGGCCGGGTTGGGGTTCACGTTCTCGATGTCGAACGCGGCGATGAACTCGTCGAGCGAGAAGACGTCGCGGTCCGGGCCGATCGACCAGCCCAGCAGCGCGAGGTAGTTCAGGAGGCCCTCGTGGATGAAGCCGCGCTCCCGGTGCAGGAACAGATCGGCCTGCGGGTCGCGCTTGGAGAGCTTCTTGTTGCCGGTCTCCCCCAGCACGAGCGGCATGTGGGCGAACCGCGGCACGAACGTCGTCACACCCGCGTCGATGAGAGCGGCGTAGAGCGAGAGCTGGCGCGCGGTGGACGGCATGAGGTCTTCGCCGCGGAGGACGTGGGTGATGCCCATCAGCGCGTCGTCGACGGGGTTCACGAAGGTGTACAGCGGCACACCGTTGGGGCGCACGACGACGAAGTCCGGGAAGGAGCCGGCGGGGAAGGTGACCTCGCCGCGGATGAGGTCGACGTACGTGAGGTCCTCGTCCGGCACCCGCAGGCGGAGGGCGGGCTGCCGGCCCTCGGCGCGGAAGGCGGCCTTCTGCTCATCGGTGAGGTCACGGTCGAAGTTGTCGTAGCCGAGCTGCTTCGCGCGGCCGTTGGCCTCGTTGCGGGCGTCGATCTCCTCGGCCGTCGAGTAGCTCTCGTAGAGCGCGCCCGTCGCGAGGAGCTTGTCGATGACCTCGCGGTAGATGTCGTGCCGCTCGGACTGGCGGTACGGGGCGTGCGGGCCGCCGACCTCGACGCCCTCGTCCCAGTCGATCTTCAGCCACGTGAGCGCGTCGACGAGCTGGCGGAAGCTCTCCTCGCTGTCGCGGGCGGCGTCGGTGTCCTCGATGCGGAACACCATCTTCCCGCCGTTGTGACGGGCATACGCCCAGTTGTACAGAGCCGTGCGGACCATGCCGACGTGCGGCAGCCCCGTCGGAGAGGGGCAGAAGCGGACGCGGACGTCGGCGCCGGCGGCGGTCGTGGTGAGGGGGTGCGGAGTAGCCATAGCCCTTCGATTCTACGGGTGCGGGTCGGTCAACCCCGGCGCGAGACCGCCACGGCCGCGCGGTGCTCCAGGGGCAGCACCGTACCCACCCGATGCGCGGCGACGGTCTCCTCGAACCCCGCGCGGAATCGGGATCGCTCAGCGGAGGAGAGCCCGGCGTACTGCGCCCCGGCGCCGGCCACGCCGCCCGCGACCGAGACCCACAGGGCGTCCGGGTCGGCGTGCCAGGTCCAGGTGTGCTCGCTGACCGACACTTCCGGGAGCCCGGCCTCGATGAGCAGGGCCGCGAAGCCGTCCGCGGTGCGTGCGAAGTCCTCCTCGGCCGGAAGCCTCTCCCCCGCATACGGCGGCAGCCCCGCGCGTTCGACGACCTCGGTCCAGAACCACGACGGGGAACGGGTCCAGGTCGTCGCGGCGACCGCTTCCCGTGCGACCCGCCCCAGCTCACGGGCGGCGGTCCGCGGGGAGGAGACGTGGTTCAGCACGAAGTTCGCCACGACGGCGTCGACGGAGCGATCGGCGAACGGCAGTGCCGGCAGGCCGCCGTCGACGATGCGCAGCGCCGGGTGCATCCGGTGGGCGACGGCGCGCATGGTCGGCTCGGGCTCGCAGGCCGTCACCTCCCACCCTCGGTGTGCGAAGCCGGACGCGAGACCGCCCTCCCCCGCCCCGACGTCGAGGAGGCTGCGCCCCTCCGCCGGCCCGAGGGCGGCGGCGAGGACATCGGCCGTGCCCGCGCACAGGGCGGCGTACGACGCGGCATAGGCCTCCCCGACGCCGTCCCAGGCCTTCACCGCGCGCTGCTCCGGGCGAACGGCGACAGCGCGACGATCGCGAGGACGAGCACCGAGGCCGCGATGCCGAGCCCGGCGTACTGGAAGTTCGACAGCACGACGCCGGCGAGGACCGACCCGGCGGCGGCCGACAGGCTCATCAGCGAGTCGCTGCGTCCCTGCCGCCGCGTGCGGACGTCGGGTGCCGAGGCCTCGGTGAGCAGGGCGGCGCCGGCGACCGTGGCGGCGCTCCACCCGAGGCCGAGGAGGATGAGCGCCACCATGACGCCCCACGCCTCGGTGCCCGCGAAGACGGCGAAGGCCAGGGCGCCGCCGAGCAGAGCCTGCCCGAGCAGCACCACGCGCAGCCGCCCCCAGCGGTCGGCCAGCACGCCGAACACCGGCGAGAGCGCGTACATGCCCCCGACGTGCAGTGCGATGGTGATGCCGACGAGGGCCGAGACGTCGGCCGGGGTCGCCGCCGCACCGTGGGCGCCGTGCGCCATGTGGGACAGATGCACGGGGGTCATCGCCATGACCGATGCCATCACCACGTGCGACCCCGCGATCGCGAAGATCGCATAGCGCGCCACGCGCGGGCGATCCGCCACGACGGCGCTCGTCGTGGCGGCCGCCGCCTGCGCGAGTCGCTGCGCGGCGAGCAGCGGATCCGGGCGGAGGGCGACGAGGTAGAGCACGAGCGCCGCACACTGCGCCACGAAGGAGAAGACGTAGGAACCCGTCTGCGGGGGCATGCCGATCGCCTGCCCGACGACCTCCCCCGGGCCGAGCAGCAGCGGCCCCGCCACGCCGCCGATCGTCGTGGACCACACGACGATCGAGAGGTCGCGCCCACGATGCTGCGGCGCCGCGAGATCCGTCGCTGCGAACCGGGACTGCAGGTTGCCCGCGTTCCCCGCACCGATCAGCAGGATGCCGACGAGCAGGAGCGGGAAGACGCGCACGGATGCCGCGAGGATCACCACGGCGATGCCGATGAGGGCGAAGAGGTTGCCGAGGGTGAGGGCACGACGCCGTCCGAGCCGCGCGGCCATCCGGGCGAGCGGGATCGCGCAGACCGCGGCCCCGAGGGTCACCGACGCCGTCGCGAGTCCGGAGAGCGCGTCGCTGCCGGAGATGTCCGCGGCGAGCAGCGCACCGAGCGACACGGTGGCTCCGAACGCGATGCCGCCGAGCACCTGCCCCAGCGACAGCACGAGCACGGTGCGGCGCTGGACCGCCTGCTGCTGCGTCGCCGTGAGGGCGACCTCGGTCATGATGCGGGAGCGGCGTCGCGCGCGGTGTTGCGGAGGATGCCGAGTCCGGAGATCTCGACCTCGACCGTGTCGCCCGCCTCGAACGTGCCCACGCCGGCGGGAGTCCCCGTCATGATGACGTCGCCCGGAAGGAGCGTGAACACCGCGGAGGCGTACTCGATGATCGCGGCGACCGAGTGGATCATGTCGGTGAGCGGCGCATGCTGGCGGACCTCGCCGTTCACCCGCGTCTCGATCGTGGCCTGCGCGGGGTCGAAGTCCGTCTCGATCACGGGGCCGAGCGGGCAGAACGTGTCGAAGCCCTTCGCCCGCGACCATTGCCCGTCCTTGCGCTGCAGGTCGCGCGCCGTGACGTCGTTGCCGATGGTGTAGCCGAGCACGTGGTCGAGGGCGTTCTCCGCCTTCACGTTCTTGGCGATCCGCCCGATCACGACCACGAGCTCGCCCTCGTACTCCGTCCGCTCGGAGAGCGCGACGGGACGCACGATCGCGTCGTCCGGGCCGATCACGGCGGTGTTCGGCTTGAGGAACAGCAGCGGCTCCTCGGGGGCCACTCCCCCCATCTCGGCGGCGTGGTCGTGGTAGTTCTTCCCGACGCAGACGACCTTGGAGCGCGGGATCACGGGCGCGAGCAGTGTGACCTCGGTCAGCGGGACGCGGGCACCGGTGGTCTCGTACCCGGAGAACATCGGGTCCCCGGCCAGGACCACGAGCTCGCGGTCGTCGATGATCCCGTACATGATGGCGTCGTCGTGGCTGAACCGGGCGATCTTCATCCCTCCACCCTAGATCCCCTGCTCCCCTGTCGAGACCCCACTTTCTCGTCGACACCCCGGCTCTCGTGCGCAGGCGAGGCGGGGTCTCGACACGACCCCGGGGGCTCGACAGACCTCAGCCGGGAGGACGGACGCCGAACGCGGCGAGCCGTCGTCCGAGGTCCTCGGGGGTGCGGATGTGCCGGGAGCCCCAGCGCACCACCCGCCATCCCGTGACCCCGCGGATCTCGTCCTCGCGGTGCTTCTCCGCCATCACCGCATCGGCCACCGTGGACGTCGTCCGCAGCTCCGCATCCCGGTACTTGTCCTCACCGTCGAACTCCCCGAAGACCCGCGACCGCGGGAACCCGAAGTCGGCGAAGTACCGAGCACCGTCGGAGCCCACGACGGGAACCTGCAGATCGATGTCCCGGAAGCCGAGTCGGTGGAGCTGGAGGCGACTCACGCTCTCGCCCGGGAGCTGCGCCCGTCCATCCGCGAAGGCTCCGATCCATCGCGCGCGCCGCACGCCCCGGAGCCCGGGCGCGCACAGCCGGTCGACCTCGGCGCGCCACGCGGCGACGGCCTCCTGGTCCACCTCGTGCCCGTCGACCGAGACCAGCCGCAGTGCCGCATCCCCCGCGGCGATGACGGCCTCCGGTCGCAGCAGCCGGGCGAGGTCGAACACGGTGCGGGCCAGCGACGTGCACCGGAGCCCGTGCCGCCGGACGACATCGCCCTCGTCGAGCATCATCTGGTGCCGGACGACTCCGGCCTCGGTCCTGGTGTGCCGACGGCTGCGGATCGCGGTGTGCACGTCGTCCCGGATCGGCCCCACGAGCGGCAGCCCCCAGAGCGCGGCGGCGGAGAGGTGCGAGAAAACCGGGCCTCCACCGGGGCTGGCTCTGCGGACGGCGCACACCCGCACGAGCTGCCGCCCCTCCGGCCAGAGCTCGTCCCAGACCTCCGCGTCGACGTACACCCCGCGGTGCACGCGCCGCAACCTGCCGTGCGCGATCGCCGCCCCCAGCTCCCGCTCGGTGCACCCCGCGTCCAGAACCTCCCCCCGCGGCCGCACGAGATCCCAGGCTTCAGAGAACGAGAGGCGCCGCGACATCCCCTCACTCTCCCCCGCAGACTCCCTTCTCCCCTCGTTCTCCACACCCCCCACCCCTCGTCCCCCACCCGCCCCGCCTTGTGCAGGAACCGTCCCAGCGCGCGAGCCCCCGGGTACACGCCGAGACCCCGCCTTCCCTGCGTCGACACGGCGGGGTGTCGGCGGGAAGACGGGGTCTCGGGAATCGAATCAGGCGTCGAGGCGGAGCAGCCAGCCGTGCTTGTCCTCGCGGCGCCCGTACTGGATGTCGGTGAGCTCCTCGCGGAGGGACAGCGCGAGCTCGCCCAGCGGCTGCGGCTCGTCGAAGCCCTCGCCCACGAGCGCGCCGATCGGGGTCACGACCGCGGCGGTGCCACAGGCGAACACCTCGACGATGTCGCCGGACGCCACGCCCTCACGCCACTCGTCGATCGAGATCGGACGCTTCTCGACCGTGTAGCCGCGGTCCTCGGCGAGCTGCAGCAGCGAGTCCCGCGTGACGCCCTCGAGGATGCTGTCGGACTCGGGGGTCACGACACGACCGTCCTTGAAGACGAACACGACGTTCATGCCGCCGAGCTCCTCCACGTCGCGGTTCTCGTTGAGGAACACGACCTGGTCGCAGCCCTTCGCGCTGGCCTCGGCCTGCGGCAGGAGACTGGAGGCGTAGTTGCCCCCCGTCTTCGCCTTGCCGGTGCCACCGCGGCCGGCACGCGCGTAATCCTCGGAGAGCCAGATGCGCACGGGCTTCACGCCTCCACTGAAGTAGGCGCCGGCGGGGCTGGCGATCACGTAGTAGGCGACCTTCTGCGCCGCGCGCACGCCGAGGAAGGCCTCCTTGGCGAACATGAACGGTCGCAGGTACAAGCTCTGGTCGGCACCGGAGGGCACCCACCGGCCGTCGACGGCGATGAGCTCGCGCAGCGACTGGATGAAGTACTCGGTCGGCAGCTCCGGCAGCGCGAGGCGGCGGGCGCTGGCCTGCAGACGCGCGGCGTTGCGGTCGGGACGGAAGGTGTGGATCGAGCCGTCGGCGTGCCGGTAGGCCTTGATGCCTTCGAAGATCTCCTGCGCGTAGTGCAGCACGGAGGCGGCGGGGTCGAGCGGGATGGGGCCGTAGGGCTGCACGCGCGGACGGTGCCAGCCGCCCTTGGCCGACCAGCAGATGTCGACCATGTGGTCTGTGAAGACGACCCCGAACCCGGGGTTCTCCAGCACTTCGGCGACGCGTGCCGGCGAGGCCGCGTTCAGGTTCTTCGTCACGGCGAACTCCAGGGGAGCCACGCTCGTCTCGGCGTCGATCGTCGTCATGTCGTCATCCAATCCTCGTGGGGTGGGCGCATCCTCGCGCCCTGTCAGCCTACGCCCGCCGTTCAGAGACGGGCAGTGATCGCGGAGCCGATCTCCGCGGTGGTGCGGGCATCGCTGCGGGCGGCGATGTCCGCCTCGACCGCGGCGCTCACACGCGCCGACTCGGCCGTCAGGCCGAGGTGGTCGAGCAGCAGCGCGATGGAGAGGATCGCGGCGGTCGGGTCGGCCTTCTGCTGACCCGCGATGTCCGGAGCCGAGCCGTGCACGGGCTCGAACATCGACGGGAAGGCGCCATCGGGGTTGATGTTCCCCGAGGCGGCGAGGCCGATGCCGCCCGTGACGGCGCCGGCGAGGTCGGTGAGGATGTCACCGAAGAGATTGTCCGTCACGATCACGTCGAAGCGCGAGGGATCGGTGACCAGGAAGATGGTGGCGGCGTCGACGTGCAGGTAGTCGACGGCGACGTCGGGGTGCTCGGCGGCGACCTCGTTCACGACGCGCTGCCAGATGGCACCCGCGTGCACGAGCACGTTGGTCTTGTGCACGAGCGTGAGCTTCTGACGGCGGCGCTCGGCGAGCGCGAAGGCGTAGCGGACGACCCGCTCGACACCGAAGGCCGTGTTCACGGAGGTCTCGTTCGCGACCTCGTGCGGCGTCCCCTTCCGGATCGCGCCGCCGTTGCCGACGTAGGGCCCCTCCGTCCCTTCACGGACCACGACGAAGTCGACCTCGCCCGGGTTCGACAGCGGGCCGGGAGCTCCGGCGAAGAGCTTCGAGGGGCGCAGGTTCACATAGTGGTCGAGGGTGAACCGGAGCTTCAGCAGCAGTCCGCGTTCGATGTTCGCGTCCTTCAGCCGCGGGTCGCCCGGCGTCCCGCCGACGGCGCCGAGGAGGATCGCGTCGTGTGCGGAGATCGCGGCGAGGTCGTCGTCGGTGAGCGTGTCGCCGGTCGCGAGGTACCGGTCGGCACCGAGCGAGAAGCGGGTCTTGTCGAACGTCACGTCGCTGTCGGCGGTGACGGCGTCGAGCACCTTCTCCGCCTCGGCGATGACCTCGGGACCGATGCCGTCACCCGGGATGACGGCCAGCTTCACGACACGCGACATGAGACTCCTTGCGCACTGCACGGGGGTGGACCGGCCGCGGCGCGACCGCGGGTCGAACGGGCCGGTCCCCCCAGCGTAGTGGTCAGTGCGTGGGTGCCTTGCGCAGTGTGACGGCCGCGATGACCGCGGCGACGACGACGAGGCCCGCCCCGATGAGCGAGGTCACGGTGACGCCGGAGCCGAACGCGTCGGCCGCCGCCTGCCACAAGGCGTCGCCGAGCGCGGCCGGGAGCTCATGGGCGGCGGTGTAGGCGCCGGCCAGCGTCTCCTGTGCAGCGCGGGCCACCTCGGCCGGAAGCCCCTCGGGCAGCACCAGCGCGCCGCGGTAGAACGCGGTGATGATGCCGCCGAGGACCGCGGTCCCGAGCACGGCACCGAGCTCGTACGCCGTCTCCGACACCGCGCTGGCGGCACCGGCCTTCGCCGCGGGGGCGCTGGACAGGATGAGCTCGTTCGAGATGGTCTCGGCCGCGCCGATGCCGATGCCGAGGACGGCGAAGGCGAGGATCAGCGGAGCCACGCCGTGCTCGTGCGTCGTGAACGCGACGATGAGGTACCCCGCGACCGAGAACACCAGCGCCGCCGGGATGAGCACGTGCGGCGGCACCCGCCGCGAGATCGGCACCACCGTGAGTCCGGCGACGATCATCGCCGCCATCCCCGGTACGAGCGCGAGGCCCGCGACCATCGGCGAGAGCCCCAGCACGAGCTGCAGGTGCTGCGACACGAAGTACAGGAACCCGACGAGGGCCACCACGCTGAGCAGGTTCACCAGGATCGCGCCCGAGAACGACCCGCGGCGGAACAGGGCCATGTCGAGCATCGGGGTGTCGGCGCGGAGCTGACGGCGCACGAACAGCGTCCCCATCACGAGGCCGAGCAGCGCCCATCCCCCGGCGTACAGCGACGGACCGTCGACCGCGAACGACTTGATCGCGTAGACGACCGGGATCATCGCGGCCATGGAGAGCACGATGCTGAGCGGATCGATGCGGCCGGGGTTCGGGTCACGGCTCTCCGGCACGAGCAGCGGCGCGGCGATGAGCAGCGGGATGAGAACCGGCACGGCGATGAGGAACACCGAGCCCCACGCGAAGTGCTCGAGGAGGAAGCCGCCGACGATGGGACCGAGCGCGGATCCGGCGGAGAACGCGGACGCCCAGACCGCGATGGCCATGCGGCGCTGGTCGCGGTTCTGGAAGATCGACCGCAGCAGCGACAGCGTCGACGGCATCAGCATGGCGCCGAAGAAGCCGAGCAGAGCGCGGGCGGCGATCAGCAGGCCCGCGGTCGGCGCGAAGGCGGCCAGCGCGGAGACCACGGCGAATCCGGTGGCGCCGATGAGGAGCAGGCGGCGACGCCCGAAGCGGTCGCCGAGTGTCCCCATGGTCACCAGGAGTCCGGCGAGCACGAGCGGATAGACGTCGATGATCCAGAGCTGCTCGGCCCCGCTCGGCGCGAGCGAGATCGAGATCTCGGGCAGCGCGAAGCTCAGCACCGTGTTGTCCACCGACACCAGCAGCACCGGGAGCATGAGGACGACGAGCGCCGCCCACCCCCGAGCCCCGACGCGGGGAGCTTCCGTCTCTGTCGTCGGGATCGACGCAGTACGGGTCATGGAACACCTTTCCTTCCTGCGGACCGCTCGTTACTAAACCGTCCGGCTGGTATAGTAACAGATGCCGCCCTCCCGATCCCGCTCAGAGGATGACCGATGCCCCGCCCTCCCCTCGCCCGTGAGAAGGTCCTCGACGCCTTCGAGGCGATCCTCATCGACGACGGCGAACGCGCCGCGACGCTCGAGGCCACGGCGAAGGCCGCAGGGGTGTCGAAGGGCGGCCTGCTCTATCACTTCCGCTCCAAGGACGACCTGGAGACCGGACTCCTGGAGCGCCTCGACCAACTGACCACCCTCGATCTGGAGCGCATGCGCACCGCCGACGAGGGCCCCGTCGCGTACTACGTCCGGACCTCGGTGATGGAGGACGACGCCCTCGATCGGGCGCTCATCGCCACGACTCGGCTGGCCCAGGGCGGCTCGACCGCCGCGTCCGACATGCTCCGCGAGACCCGGCGTCGCTGGGCGGAGACGATCCGTCCGCACGTCCGCGACACCGCCAGCCTCGACCTCGTGATGCTCGTGAGCGACGGCCTCTACTTCAACAACTCGCTCGACGTGCACGGGCCGGAGCGCCTGGTCCCGCGCAGCGACGAGCTCGCCGATCTCATCGCCCTCGTGCTGCGCGCCACCGCCTGACGCGGGATGAGGCCGCAGTTACGGAGAAGGGCGGGAGCCTCGCGCTCACGCCCTTCTCCCCCGCTCTGCGGTGTCAGACCTCGGTGATCTCGATCTGGCGGAAGAGGTCGGCGTCGATGGCGCCGCGCACGTCGTCCAGCAGCTCCTCGGACACGGGCGAGTCGAGCGTCAGCACGCTGAGCGCCTGGTCGCCCGCCGCGAGCCGGGAGATCTGCATACCGGCGATGTTGATGCCGGCCTCGCCGAACTTCTGCCCGTAGACGGCCACGATGCCGGGGCGGTCGGTGTAGAGCATCACGACGTGGTGCTTCTCGATCGGCAGCTCGAGGGCGTGGTCGTTGATGCCGACGAGCTTCTCGGCCTGCTTCGGTCCGGTCAGCGTGCCCGACACCGAGAGCTGCGATCCGTCGGACAGCGCCCCCGTGAGGGTGATGACGTTCCGGTACTCCTCGCTCACGTCATCCTTGAGCAGGCGCACCGCGATGCCGCGCTGCTCCGCCAGGAGGGGCGCGTTCACGTACGACACGGTCTCGCTCACGATGTTGGTGAAGACGCCCTTGAGGGCGGCGAGCTTGAGCACGCTCACGTCGTAGTCGTTGAGCTCGCCGTGCACCTCGACGTCGAGGCTCGTGAGCGGCGACGTGGCCAGCGCGGCGAAGATCTGGCCGAGCTTCTCCACGAGCGAGATGCCGGGACGCACGTACGGGTCGATGACGCCGCCCGCGACGTTGACCGCATCCGGCACGAGGTCGCCGCCGAGCGCGAGCCGCACCGAGCGCGCGACCGAGACGCCGGCCTTCTCCTGCGCCTCTTCCGTGCTCGCACCGAGGTGCGGGGTCACGACGACGTTCGGGAGGTCGAGCAGAGCACGGGCGCTGCCGCCCTCCGCCGGGGGCTCGGAGGTGAAGACGTCCAGGCCGGCCCCGGCGATCTCGCCGGCGACGAGCGCCTCGTGCAGCGCCTCCTCGTCGATGAGTCCACCGCGGGCGACGTTGACGACGAAGGCGGTCGGCTTCATGGCGGCGAACTGCTCGGCGCCGATCATGCCCGTCGTCTCCGGGGTCTTGGGCATGTGGATCGTGAGGAAGTCGGCCTCGGCGACGAGCTCGTCGAGCGAGAGGAGCTGCACGCCGAGCTGCTGGGCGCGCGCCGAGGTGACGTAGGGGTCGTACGCGACGACCCGCATGTCGAAGGCGGCGAGGCGAGCGGCGACGAGAGCGCCGATCCGACCCAGTCCGACGATGCCGACGGTCTTCTCGAAGAGCTCGGCACCGGTGAAGGAGCTGCGCTTCCACTGGCCGGCGGACAGCGAGGCGTGCGCGGCCGGGATCCGGCGGGCGAGGCTGAGGATGTGGCCGACCGTGAGCTCGGCGGCGGAGACGATGTTCGACGTCGGGGCGTTGACGACCATGACGCCGGCCGCGGTCGCGGCCTTGATGTCGACGTTGTCGAGGCCGACACCGGCCCGCGCGACGACCTTGAGCTTCGGCGCGTGCGACAGCGCCTCCTCGTCGATGCGGGTCGCGGAGCGGATGAGCACCGCGTCCGACTCCGCGAGGGCGGCGAAGAGCGCCTCGCGATCGGTGCCGTCGACGTGGCGGACGTCGAAGTCGGGGCCGAGCGCCTCGATCGTGGCGGGAGAGAGTACTTCGGCGATGAGCACGACAGGCTTCGGCACAGTGGATCCTTCGGGGCAGCGCGACAGGCGGTAGGGGCCGATGCGCCGCACACCGTCGGGGGCGCGATCGCGACAACTCTACCGGAGCGCCGGGACCGCTCCGTGCCGTGTGACGGCGTGACGGATCCTACTCAGGCGCTGGGCAGCGTCAGACTCAGCGCGAGCAGGCTCATCCAGAACACCGCGACGATCCCGAGTCCGGCGAGGAACGTCAGGGCGAGTTCGCCCACTCGCCGCCGCCGGCCGATCGCGAAGGCGAACCCGAACACGATGACGGGGAACACCACGCCGAACAGGAGCGTCGCCCATCCGGTGCCGGTGAGGCCGGTCTGGGCCATGGTGATGAGGTGCGCGACCGCGTTCCACACCGCGTAGGCGTAGAAGAGCCCGGCGAGGGCGATGACGGTCCACACGAGCCAGCGCGGCGAGCCGGTCGCCACGGCGGTCGGTGACTTCGGAGCGGTCATGAACCGATCACCCCCACGGTCACGAACGGCCACGGCACGAGCAGCACGACGCCCGCCAGGAGCACGGCGGCGCGGATCCAGGAGGCCCGGCCCCGCGTCAGCAGCCATGTCGCGAGGAACCACAGCGCGGGGGCGGCGATCGCCAGCACGGACCAGGGCAGGAACATGAAATCCGCGACGAGGAACGAGGCGAGCGGCTGCAGGCGGAGACCGCCCGCGATCCACCCCAGGGTGTAGAGCAGGTAGACGCCCCCGACGACCCCGACGAGGACCAGCATCGCGTTGCTGAGACCGGAGGGCGCCGCGGTCGTCTCGTCCACCGACGCGGGTGCGGGCGCCGCGGGCGCGACGGCCTCGACCGGCGTCGGTTCCGGAGCGGGTGTGGAGCGCCGTGCGGCGTCCCGAGGGCGTCGCTCCGCGCTGTCGTCGCCCTCCCAGCTCAGGGCGTCGTCCGAATCGGATGTCATCTCTCCAGCGTAGGACACCGCGGCCACTAGGCTCGGGGATGCCTCGGCGGGGTCGCCGGGCACTTTCGGGGGAAAGGACAACCATGGCCGAGAACGAGCAGACGTCTTCCGCCGCGCCGCGTCGTCCCGCGACCGGCGCCACGACCGGCGAACCGCCCGCGGGCTGGACGCCGAGCCCGGAGGCCAAGGCCTCCGCGACGCGCTTCCGCATCATCGCCGCGGTCCTCTGGGCGCTCGCGATCGCGGGCGAGGCCGTGGGCATCTTCTGGCTCCTGCGCCAGCGCGAGTTCGTCGACGAGGGCGGCGCGCTCGTCCGCGATCCGGACACCGGCCTCCTGGAAGAGCAGGGAGCGACGGCGCAGTTCCCGCAGTGGGCGTTCATCGCCCTGCTCGTCCTGCTGGTCGTGATCGCCGCGCTGTCGATCATCGGCTCGATCCTGTGGAAGAAGGCCAACACCCTCGACCCGGCGCGGCGCGCGGACAAGACGCGGTTCTTCGTCCAGAACCAGCTCGGCGCGATCATCGCGGTCGTCGCCTTCCTCCCCCTCGTCGTCCTCATCTTCCTGAACAAGGACATGGACAAGGGGCAGAAGGCGACCGCCGGCATCGTCGGCATCGTCCTGGCCGTCCTCGCCGCGATCGTCGGGACGAGCTTCGCCCCACCGTCCGTCGAGCAATACACCGCGGACCAGTCGGCCGTGATCCAGCTCCTCGGGGCCGATGAGGTCGTGTGGGTCGACGGCGGCAAGGTCTACCACGTCTGCGATGAGGTGCCCGCGATCCAGACCGGCAGCGAGATCCGCACCGGCACCACCTCCGAGGCCATCGAGGCGGGGAAGATCAGGCTCACCCTGCAGTTCGCGTCCGAGCTGCGCACCTGCGGCCTGGCGGTGCCCGAGAACGCCGACGAGATCACCGAAGCCCTCCGCGCAATCCAGGCCGGCCAGGTCGACACACCTCTGCCTGCCCCGGTCTGGGCCGACCCGACGGACGCACCCATCGAGATCCAGGACGCCCCCGCCGACGAAGGCTGACGTCAGGAGGCGCTCAGGGCCTCGACGAGACGATCCTCCGCCGAGGCGAGGTGCGCACGCAGCACCGCGGCCGCGCGCTCCGCGTCGCCGGCGGCGACGGCCTCGAGCATCTCCGCGTGCTGCGCGGCGATGAGTTCCGCGTCGAGGAGACGCCGCCCCTGCACCTGCGCCATACACAGCCGCACCTCGTCCAGCACGCTCCGGTACATGCGACTGGTGCGCTCGCTGCCCAGGCCGTCGATGAGCGCCGTGTGGAAACGGAGGTCGGGATCGACCGTCGCGGGATCGGGGCCCGGTGCCATCGCCTGCAGCTCGGCGTTCGCCGCCACGGCGGCCGCCGGGACCACAGCGCTCTCCGCCAGCTCGCGCAGCGCCGCGCTCTCCAGCCGGATCCGCGTGCGGTAGACGTCGCGGACGGTCTCCGCCTCGATGCCGACCACGCGCGCCGTGCGATGCGCCGTCCGCACGAGCAGCCCGCTGGCCACGAGCTGCTCGATGGCCGCTTTGGCGCTGGGCCGGGCGACGCCGTAGGCCTGGGAGACGGCCGCCTCGGTCAGCGGCTCCCCCGAGCGGATCTCGCCGGAGAGGATCCGGCTGCGCAGCTGTCCGGTCACGGCGTCGACCACGCCGACCACGCCCAGGGGGCGCTCCGCGATCGAGGTCATGCGGAACAGTCTAGCGAGGCGGCCGTCGTTCAGTACACTTGTCAGACAATCTTCGAGCGGAGCAGAGGAGCACCGTGCCCACCACCCTCGACCACCCCCTCGATCCCGCACTGCTGGGGACCGAGACGCAGGTCCACGCCCGATCCATCGACCGGTTCGCCCGCGCCCACGACGCCTCGCATTACCTGCTCGTCCCGGACGCGGTGCTGTCCCCCGCGGACGCGGAGGGCGTCGCCCGCGCGTTCTCGGCGGTCCGGGCGGCCGGGCGCACGCTCACGTTCCGCTCCGGCGGCACCAGCCTCTCCGGACAGGGCATCAGCGGCGACATCCTCGTCGACACGCGCAGCCACTTCCGCGACATCCACATCGAGGACGACGGCGCCGCGGTCCGGGTCGGCCCCGGGGCCACCGTCCGGCAGGTGAACACGCGGCTGGCCCGGTACCGCCGCAAGCTCGGACCGGATCCGGCCAGCGAGATCGCCTGCACCATCGGCGGCGTCGTCGCCAACAACTCCAGCGGCATGGCCTGCGGCATCACCGAGAACTCGTACCAGACGATCACCTCGATGGTCGTCGTGCTGCCCAGCGGCACCGTCCTGGACACCGGACGCGCGGACGCCGCGGACGTGCTCCGCGACGCGGAACCCGCCCTGTTCGCCGGGCTGTCGTCGCTCCGGGAGCGGCTGCTCGCCGCGCCAGAGAACGTCGCCTTCCTCCGACAGCAGTTCTCGATGAAGAACACCATGGGCTACGGACTGAACGCCCTGCTCGACTTCGACGACCCGGTGCGGATCCTCGAACACCTCCTCATCGGATCGGAAGGGACCCTCGGCTTCGTCGCGGAGGCTCGTTTCCGCACCATCGAGGTGCGCCCCGCGATCGCCACCGGTCTGCTCGTCTTCGAGACGCTGTCGGCGGCGATGACCGCACTCCCCGCTCTCACGGAGCTCGGACTCGCGACGATCGAGCTCCTGGACGCCGCCTCCCTGCGCGTCGCCCAGGGCCTGAGCGACGTCCCCGCCGCGATCTCCGAGATCGACGTCCAGGGCCACGCCGCCCTCCTCGTCGAGGTGCACGCCGCCGACGACGAGGGCCTCGCCGTCGCGAGCGCGACCGCCCAGGCGCACTTCGACGCCCTTCCTCTGGCCGTCGCTCCGCGCCTGACCACGGATGCGGGAGAGCGCGCCGCGCTGTGGCACGTCCGCAAGGGCCTCTACACGGCGGTCGCCGGAGCACGGCCGTCCGGCACGACCGCCCTCCTCGAAGACATCGTCGTCCCCGTCCCCCGTCTGCTGGCCACCTGCGAACGCCTGATCGAGCTGTTCGCCGAACACGGCTACGAGGGGTCCGTCATCTTCGGGCACGCGAAGGACGGCAACGTCCACTTCCTGCTGAACGAGCGCTTCGACGACCCCGACAGCGTGGCGCGGTACCGCCGCTTCACGGACGACCTCGTCGAGCTCGTCCTCGCGCAGGAGGGATCCCTCAAGGCCGAGCACGGCACCGGCCGCATCATGGCACCGTTCGTGCGGCGGCAGTACGGCGACGAGCTCACCGACATGATGTGGGAGATCAAGCGGCTGTTCGATCCGGACGGCATCCTCAACCCCGGCGTCGTGCTCTCCGACGACCCGGACTCCTATCTGCAGGACCTGAAGCGCGTGCCCACGGTCGAGCGCGAGGTGGACCGCTGCGTCGAGTGCGGCTACTGCGAACCCACGTGCCCGAGCAAGAGCATCACGCTCACACCGCGGCAGCGCATCGTGCTGCGCCGGGACATGGCCTGGGCCGAGGAGCAGGGCGACACGGCGCTGCTGCGCGACCTGCGCGCGGACTACGACTACGACGGCGTGCAGACCTGCGCGGTCGACGGCATGTGCGGCGTCGCGTGTCCGGTGGACATCAACACCGGCGACCTCGTCCGCCGCCTCCGCGCCGAGCAGGAGAACGCCGTGGAGGGGGCCGCGTGGGGAGCGGCGGCGAAGCACTGGAGCACCGTCACGCGCGCCGGGGGCGTCGCCCTCACGGTCGCCGACGCTCTCCCCGTCCCGCTCGTGCGCGGCGCGACGCGGGTCGGACGCGCGGTGCTCGGCGCCGATACCGTGCCCCTCTACGACGGCGGACTCCCCCGCGGCGGCACCGCGCCGCCCCGACCGGTCTCACCGCCCGATGCCCAGGCCGTCTTCTTCGGCGCCTGCATCGGCACGATGTTCGGCCCGGAGGACGAGGGTCCCGGTTCCCGCGACGCCCTGCGCGCCCTGCTCGACCGCGCCGGGATCCCCGTCGTGGTCCCGGAGGAGAACGGCGGGCTCTGCTGCGGGACGCCGTGGAAGTCCAAGGGACACCTCGACGGCTATCGCCTCATGTCCGACCGGGTGCTGGCCTCGCTCTGGGACGCCAGCCGCCACGGGGAGCTCCCGGTGGTCTGCGATGCGGCCTCCTGCACCGAGGGCCTCGACGTGATGCTCACCCAGGCCGTCGCCGCGCACCCGGAGTACGCGGGACTGCGCATCGAGGACGCCACCACGTTCGTCGCGCGGGAGGTGCTGCCGCGCCTCTCCGTCGATGCGAAGCTCCCCTCGATCGCCGTGCACCCGACCTGCTCGACGACCGCGCTCGGCGCGACCGGGGCACTGACGGCGATCGCTGCCGCCGTCGCCGACGAGGTCTTCGTACCCGACGGCTGGGGATGCTGCGCGTTCGCCGGCGACCGCGGCATGCTGCACCCCGAGCTCACCGCGAGCGCGACGGCGCAGGAATCGGCCGAAGTGTCCGCGGCCGATGCGGCCCGCGGCGGCTTCGACGCCTTCGTGTCGGCCAACCGCACGTGCGAGATCGGCATGACCCGCGCCACCGGCCGCCCGTACCGCCACGTGATCGAGGTTCTCGAGGAGCGCACGCGCCCCTAGCCCAGCGACGAAGGGCCCCGTCGGATCACCGACGGGGCCCTTCTGCGGAGCCTGTGTCAGGCGCCGTGCGCGGTGAGCACGGCCACCGGAGCCTCGCGGAGACCGGCCGGGATCACGATGCGGGTCGCACCGCCGTCCACGGTCGCCTGGGCCGGGGTCCCGTCGGCCCACGACAGCGCAGCGGCCGCGAGCTCGGACGGCAGCTCGAACTCGCCGTCCGCCGGATCGAGCGCATGCACGTGCACCGCGTCAGTGGAGGTGGTGTAGCGGCGAGGAGCCCCCGTCCGCTCCCCCATCCGCGTCCAGGGCCGCGTGCCGTAGATCGCCGCGCCGTTCACGGCCAGCCAGCCGCCGAGCTCCTGCATCGCCTTCCGCTGCAGCGCCGGAATGGATCCGTCCGCCGCGGGACCCACGTTGATGAGCAGGTTGCCGTTCTTCGCGACGACGTCGACGAGGAGCCGGACCAGGGCCGCCCCGGAAAGCGAGTGCCGCTCGTCCTCCGCCTGGTTGAACCCGAACGAGTAGCCGAGCCCGCGGGTCGACTCCCACGGCTCGGGGATGATGTCCGGGATGTCCGTGTATTCGCGGGTGAGGAAGCCGTGGTACGGCACGCCCCACCGGTCGTTGACGACACCGTCCGGAACCGCGTCGAAGTAACGCCGCAGCAGTGCGGCCACGGCGTAGTCCTCCGTGCCCTTGCCGCCGTCCGGCCACTCGATGTCGTTCCAGAGCACGTCGGGCGCGAACCGCTCCACGAGCTCCTCGAGCTGCGCGGCGGCGTACCGGGAGAAGTGGGCGTCGTTGCGACGGAACCGGAACAGGTCGGTGTCCGACTCGATCGGCGGGAAGTCGCTCACGTGCCAGTCGAGCGCTCCGGAGTAGTACACGCCGAACTTGGCTCCGGCCCGCCGCGTGGCGTCGTGGAACTCGGAGATGAGGTCGCGGCGAGGGCCGCGCGCGACGGCGTTGAATCCCGTCGTGGCGGTGTCCCACAGACAGAACCCCTCGTGGTGCTTGGTCGTGGGCACGACGTAACGCGCCCCCGCCGACACGAGCTCACCCACGAAGGCGTCGGCATCGAAGGCGTCGGCGTCCCACTGGTCGGCGAGGTCCTCGTACGAGGTCCCGGGACCGTAGGTGCGCTGGTGGCGCTCCCACGTCGGGCTGCCCGGGATGCGCACCGTGTTGCCGTACCACTCCGCGTACTGGTGCCACGCATAGGCGTCCTCGGTGGGGATGTTCACGCCCTCCCCGTGCTGCACGGCCCACGCCGGCACGGAGTACAGGCCCCAGTGCACGAAGAAGCCGAGCTTGGCGTCGCGGTACCAGTCCGGCACGCCGTTCGCGGGGTAGACCGGGGCCGCCGCACCGAAGTCGGGGCCGGTGCGCTTCTCGAAGTTCATCATGATGCCGTGTCCTCCTCGTCGGCGCCGCGGCGCACGACCACCGCGGTCAGATCGGGGTCGCCTGTCGTGTCGAACGGGAACACCCCGGGGCGCAGGCGATGGTGTCCGAGGCGGAGCAGGTCCTGGTCCACCCCGCCCGGAGTGAGCGCCAGCGTCCATCCCGCCGCCAGCTCGTACAGCTCCGGCTCCAGGTAGCCGATCTTCACGACCACGACGTCGGCCGTCGTCGGCTCGAGCCCCAGCATCCGGAAGTCGGAGAGATGGTGGAAGGGCTTGCGGCGCGCGGTCACGATGGCGTGCAGCCCGCCGACAGCGATCACCACCTGGGTGCCGGCGTCCGGGTCGCCGTCGGTGACCGAGAACACCGTGCCGGTGATCTCGACCGGTCCGTGCGGCCCGGAGTCGACCGCGGCTCCGGCGGACAGCGTGACCGTCGCACCGACGCCCGCCTCCACGGCTTCGGCAACGGCCCGCGGATCGAAGATCGAGGCGACCAGCGTCGTGTGCGTCCCGTCGGTGAGCTCGGGTCGCTGGAGCAGCTGGGCGAGGGTCCAAGTCACATCGCCCGCTCCCCCGGCCGTCGGGTTGTCCCCGGAGTCGGAGATCACATACGGACGCGGGGCTCCGGACGCCAGAGCCTCCTCCAGCGCCTCGTCGAGGCTTCCGGTCTTCGCGACGAAGACGAAGTCCTCCCGCGCCTCCCAGAACATCCGGGCCACGCGCTCCGCCTCCCGGGCGATGACCTCACGGTCGTCCCCGGTGACCACGACGTAGGCCTGGCAGCGCGGCTCGTCCGCCCACGCGTAGCCGATCCACACCGAGGCGTCGACGACACCGGGCAGCGCCTCGATCTCGGGGAGCTCGGCATAGATGCTCTGCGCGGGCTCCAGCCGCGTACTCGTCTTCTCCCCCGGCAGCAGCACCGGAACGGGTACCCAGGCGGTGAAGGGTCGCCGCGCCTGCACGTCGCCGCCGCGCGGGCCACGGAGACGGTCGAGCAGGTTCCACACCGCCCGCTCCTTCGTGTTCAGCCAGTCCTCGTGCGGGGCCATGCGGTAGCAGGTGAGCAGGTCCACCGCGTCGCGCAGCGTCTCCGAGACGTTGCCGTGCAGGTCCATCGACGTGGAGACGAGCGTGTCCGGGCCGAGAGCCTCCCGCACCGCGAGAGCCAGATCCCCCTCGGCATCGTCCATCCCGACGACGCTCATCGCGCCGTGGATGTCGAAGAAGAAGCCGTCGAACGGCCCCTGTGCGCGGATCCCCTCGACGAGCGCGTCCTTCATCCGTCGATAGGTGTCCGGATCCACCGCGCCGCCGGGCAGCGACCGCCCGTGGGTGAGCGGGACCCACTCCGCGGCCTCGGCGAGCTCACGCCCGGCATCCAGGAACGGGTAGTACGCCCGCAGGGCATCGCCGGTCCGGATCGTGAAGGCCTCGTCCCCGGAGATGTGCGGGGAGAACGTGCTCGACTCGATGGAGATG
This sequence comes from Microbacterium sp. NPDC091676, assembly GCF_044756645.1. NCBI lineage: Bacteria > Bacillati > Actinomycetota > Actinomycetes > Micrococcales > Microbacteriaceae > Microbacterium > Microbacterium sp. NPDC091676. Next base: position 750,243 of record NZ_JBIVTI010000001.1, read on the forward strand.
CCGCCGATGCCGATCCGGGGCCGCGCGAGCCCGCCCTCGGCGAGCGGCGGCAGCGGACCCATCCAGATCTCGTGGGCTTCCGGGCGTGCGGTCACGGTGCTGTTCTCCTCTGCGGTCGCAGTCGTGGTCAGGAAACGGGGGCGAGGGCGCGCCGGGCGCTCTCGATGGCGCCGAGCGCGACGGCGTCGGCGCCGAGGACGGCGGGGACGATGCGCAGCGCGATGCCGGACACCGGGGCGTCGGTGCGCAGGGTCTGCTCGATCGATGGCGACAGGAGGTCCCAGGCCGCCGTGACCCCGCCGCCGACGATGGCGGTCGGCAGGTCGAGGAGCGTCGCGGCGCTCGCGCAGGCGAGAGCGAGCGCGCGCCCGGCGTCGTCGAACACCGCGCGGGCGTCGGCGTCGCCGGCCCTGGCGGCCTCCGCGACCTCCCTGGCATCGTTCACCGGACGCCCGGTGCGCTCCGCGAAGCGCCGGGCGATCGACGTCCCGGAGGCCAGGGTCTCCAGATGACCGGTCTGCCCGCAGGTGCAGACGAGGTCGCTGTAACCGGGCGTGTGCCCGATCTCCCCGGCCGCGCCGTGCGGGCCGTGGTGCAGCTCCCCGCCGATGACCAGCGCGCCGCCGACGCCCGTGCCGAGCATCACCCCGAGCACATCGGGCACGCCCGGACCCGCCACGGCGGCTTCTCCGAGGAGGAAGGCGTTCACGTCGTTCTCCACCCGCACCGGGACGCCGAGGCGCTGCGCCAGCTCCGGGCCGAGCGGGAAACCGGCCCAGTCCGCGAACAGGGCGGACGCGGCGCGGATGGTGCCGCTCTCGTGGTCGATGACCCCCGCGGCGCCCACCCCCACCGCGGCGACCGCGACATCGGCCTCGACCGCCAGCCGCGCGACGAGAGCGGCCGCCGCATCCGCCATCGCCGAGCCGCCGACGCTCGCAGGCGCCGGCACGCTTCCGCGTGCGAGGACGTCTCCGAAGGCGTCCACGACGAGGGCCGCGATCTTCGTGCCCCCGATGTCCACCCCCGCCAGCGCCAGGTCGGACCCGAGGCCCGTGGTCGTTCGTCGAGGGTCGTCCGTCTGCTGCCCGACCGCGCTCATCGTCCGCCCAGCCCGGCCATCGCGATGCCCTTGACCAGATGCTTCTGCAGCACGATCACGAGCAGGGTGGTGGGGATCATCGAGATGATCGCGGCGGCCATCTGCAGGTCCCAGCGGGTGCCGGTGAGGCCGGCGAAGCTCGCCAGGCCGACGGGCAGCGTGCCGTGCGCGTTGTAGTCGACGGTGACGATGAGGGGCCAGAGGTAGCTGTTCCAGAACGAGAGGAAAGTGAACACCGCGAGCACCGCGACCGCGGACTTCGACAGCGGCAGGATGATCTGCAGGAACGACCGGACGGGGCCGGCGCCGTCGACTCGGGCCGCCTCCTCCAGCTCGTAGGGGATGCCGCGGAAGAACTGCCGCATCAGGAACGTGCCGAAGGCGCCGAACGCGAAGGGCAGGATGAGCGCCTGATACGTGTCGACCCAGTTGAACCACTGCATGACCTGGAACATGGGGATGACGAGCACCTCGGCGGGCACCATCAGGGTGGCGAGGAAGAGGACGAAGACCGCGTCCCTGCCCTTCCACCGCAGGCGCCCGAACGCGTATCCGGCCGTGGTGGACACCACGAGCACGACCAGGGTGCCGCCGATCGCCACGATGAACGAGTTCATGATGTACGTCAGGAACGGTCCGTAGGCGAAGACGTCGACGAAGTTGCTCCAGCGGATCTCGGAGCCCACCAGGGTCGGCGGCATCGAGAACATCTCGGAGTTCGGCTTGAGGGCCGAGAAGAACGCGTAGACGAGGGGCGCGATGAAGATGACCGCCGCGATGTAGATGGTGACGTGCGCGAGGATCAGCCGGGCACGCGCGCCGGGCGTGGTCGCCGCACCGCGCGCCTTCTCCCGCTCGCGCTGACGCCGCGGGGCGGTGCCGGTGGGCCGGACGAGGGTCTCAGTGCTCATAGTGCACCCACTTCTTCTGTGCGGCGAACTGGATGCCCGTGATCGCGATGATGATCGCGAAGAGGATCCATGCGGCGGCGGCGGCGAGTCCGAGGTCGCCGAAGGTGAAGCCCTGCTCCCAGATGTACATCACGAGCGGCTTGGTGGCGTTGCCGGGGCCGCCTCCGGTGAGCATCTGCGGCTGGACGAAGACCTGGAGCGAGGTGATCATCGTCATGATCGTCGCGAAGAAGATGGACGGCGAGATCATCGGGATGATGATGCTCCAGACCCGCCGGAAGCCCTGCGCGCCGTCGATGCTCGCGGCCTCCAGCACGCTCTCCGGGAGCTGCTCCAGGGCCGCGGAGAAGATCAGCATGTTGTAGCCGAGACCCTGCCAGACGCTCATCACGACGACCATGATCATCGCCCAGTTGGGGTCGGCCAGGAAGTTCGGCAGCTCGACGCCGAACCAGGTGACCGAGAGGCCGTTGAAGAGCCCCTGCGGCTGCAGCATCATCTTCCACACCAGGACGTTCGCGACCATCGGGGTCACGACCGGGATGAAGAAGAGGACGCGCAGGGCGCCGCGACCGCGGATGCGGGGGCCGAGGCCGAGGGCGAGCACGAGCGAGAGAGCGACGCTCAACGGCACGTACAGCAGCGTGTACACGGCCGAGTTTCGCAGCGCGGGCCAGAAGTCCGGGCTGCTGGTGAACAGCTTGACGTAGTTGTCCACCCCGTTGAAGGTGCGTTCGCCGAAGGTCGGCCAGTCGAAGACGCTCATCACGATCGACAGCCCCACGGGCACGATCGTGAACAGGGCGAGGCCCACCAGGGCCGGGCTTGCGAAACCCAGCGCCTGGCGGCCCTCGACCTTGGCGAGCGATCCTCGACGTCTCGTCGTGATCGTCATCTCGTTGTCTTTCTCTGTTACTGCTGTGCGGGCCGGATCCGGCTCACTCGCCGAACTGCGCCTGGGCGTTCGACAGCAGCTCCTCCATCGTCATCTGGCCGTTGTAGACGCTGACGAGGTTGGGCTGGATGTAGCTGTCGAGCTTCTGCCAGTTCTTGGTCATGTAGAGCGGCACCGTGTCGCCGAACGCGGCCTCGAACACCGACTGGACCTGGTCCCGGTACTGCTCGTCGATCGACTCGAAGTACAGCGGCTGCGACGAGATACGGGCAGGGTACGAGCGGCCGGACGAGGCGATGTAGTCCTGCGCGTCCTCGCCGACGAGGGAGCCGAGCACCTTCAGCGCGGCCTCCGGGTTCTTGCAGTTCTCCGCGATGCCGTACCCGGAGCCGAGGATGGGACCGGGGTTGCCGTCCACGCCGGCGGGCAGCGGCACCATGCCGGCGGCGAAGCCGGACTCGTTGTTGAGGTAGCTGACCGCGTTCCAGGTGCCGTCGACGGCCATGGCCGCGTTACCGCCCGTGTACTGGTTCTCGCCCCAGCCGGTGTCGGACGCGGAGGCGACCGGAGCCGCGACCTTCTTGTCCGTGACGAGTCCGGCGTACCAGGAGGCCGCGTCGACGAAGTCCTCGTCGTCGATGTGCAGCGTGCCGTCCTCGGAGGCGGGCTGCGTGGCGGAGTAGGCGATCGGCATCGACATCCACTGGTAGCCGCCCATGCCCATGCCGAAGCCGTACTTGCCGTCCTTCGTGGCGTCGGCCGCGATCGTGGCGAAGTCGTCGAACGTCCAGCCGATCTCCGGAGTCGCGGCGCCGGCGGCGCTCAGCATGTCCTGGTTGTAGTAGACGAGCATGGTGGCCACGTCGAACGGCACGCCGTAGACCTTGCCCTCGAAGCTGAGGATGCCGTCGGCGCTCGGGTTGAACTCCGACCAGTCGATGCCCGCGGTCTCGAGGTCCTCGTCGCTGAGCTGACGGAAGCCCGCCGTGTAGCCGCCGAGCTGCGCGCCGCTCATGCCGGTGATGCAGGCCATGTTGCCGCTGGCCATGTTGGTGGTGAGCTTCGTGAAGAAGTCGCTCCACGGCGAGGTCTGCAGCTTGATCTTGATGTCCGGGTTCTGCTTCTGCGCGAACTCGATCTGCGCCTCCAGCGCGTCGACGTCCGACTCGCTGCCGGCCCACATGTCCACGACGATGGTGTCGCCGTCGGCCGAGCCTCCGGATCCCCCGCTGCTCGCACAGCCGGTCATCGCCACGGCCACGCCCGCGACAGCGGCGACAGCCCCCACACGCAACTTCTTCATTGAATGCCTCCTGAGAAGGGATAGGTTATTTCGAGACTCGAACTAACCAATTAGGATTTCGTATGAAGTTACGCTGTCATAGTTCGCAAGGTGCCGCAAGCTGAACATCCGATGTTTATAGGCTGGTGATAATTCGTCACTCCCCCGAAACATGCGACACCCCCGCTACGCTGACGATGCTCCGAGACGAAGGGCCTCCATGACGAACCCCGCCGACACCCCCGTCGACGATCCGCACACACGGCGCATCCTCGACTTCGTCGCGCGCGGGCAGGCCCGCTCCCGCTCCGAGCTCGCCTCCGCTCTCGGGGTGGCCGCCTCCACCGTCGGCCTGCGCGTGCAGGCGCTTCTCGATGCCGGTGTACTGGAGGAGGCCGGGGCCGGCACCTCCCGCGGCGGACGACGGCCGCGCGTGCTCCGGATCGCCGGCGACGGGATCGTGCTGTCCGCCGATCTCGGCGGGCGTCATGCCCGCATCGGCCGTCACGACCTCAGCGGCGGCCTGCTCCACTCAGAGACCATCGCGATCGATGTCGCGGACGGCCCGGAGGCGACGCTGGACCGGGTGTCCGCGGTGTTCGAGAGACTCCTCGCCGAGACGCGGGTCCACGCCATCGGCGTGAGCCTGCCGGGCCCCGTCGACGTCGCCACCGGTGCCGTTGACCAGCCCTCGCGGATGCCGGGGTGGCCCGGCTTCCGCGTCGGCGAGCACCTCGCGGAGCGCCACGGCGTCCCCGTCGTCGTCGACAACGACGCCAATCTCGCCGCCCTCGGCGAGCACCGACGCCAGCTCGGGCACACCCAGCACAGCATCACCGTCAAGGCGGGCACGGCGATCGGCAGCGGGATCATCGTGGACGGGCACATCCATCGGGGAGCGACCGCCGCAGCCGGCGACATCACGCACACGCGCATCGACGGCAGCGGGGACATCCCCTGCTCCTGCGGCAACACCGGCTGCCTGGAGACCGTGGCCAGCGGCGCGAGCCTCGTCCGCCAGATGCGCGAGCGCGGCAACACCGAGGTCCGCACCACGGCCGACGTCCTGACACTCGCGCGGGACGCCGACCCGCTGGCCACGACGCTCGTCCGCACTGCCGGGACCCATCTGGGTCAGGCGTTGTCCGGGGTCGTGAACTTCTTCAACCCGCACGCCCTCTTCCTGACCGGGAGCATGAGCGCCTCCGAGCCGTTCATCGCCGCGGTGCGCAGCCGGGTCTACGAGGCCTGCCACCCGCTCGCCACCCAGCGGCTGCGGATCGAGGCCGCAGCCACCGGCGCGGACGCGATCCTGCACGGCGCGGCGCGCCTCGCCCTGGAGGGCATGGACATCCCGGTGGCGACGGCCTGAGCCGCCACCTCCCGCCTCACTCCCCCGTGAGGCGCAGCTCGATGACCGGCATCAGCACGTCGGGACGCCGCACCGGCAGATGCACCGTGAGCGTCCCCTCGGCCTCGCCCGCCGGAGTCATCAGGTCGGCCTGCTGGTCCGGGTCGCTGACGCTCGTGCGCAGCCAGGACCCGTCGTTCAGCAGGCGCGCATACGAGACCCTGCCCGCGAGTCCCGGCAGGTGCACGAAGCCCAGCGGCCAGCTGAACAGGCTCAGGTAGAGCCGGTCGCCGCGGAGCGTGTACACGCCCTCGCGGGGTGGCGTGAACGGCGCATGACCGGCCCCGATCACGGCGCGGTCGTGCAGGCGCATCCACTCCCCGATCTCGGCGAGGGTCGCCGCGTCCCGGGGGGCGATCGCCCCGCGGCCGTCCGGACCGATGTTGAGCAGCATGTTGCCGCCCATCGACACCGAGTCGACGAGCATCTGCACGAGCAGCACGGGCGACTTCTGGTCGGTGTTGTCCCGGTGGTAACCCCAGGACCCGTTGAGCGTCTGGCACGCCTCCCACACGAGGGGCACGCCGTCGCGGACGATCGGAGCCGTCGGCTGGTACTGCTCGGGCGTCACGAAGTCCGCGGGGATGCCGAGACGGTCGTTGACGAGCATCTCCGGCTGCAGCTCCCGGCACAGCGCGAGCAGCGCCTCGGCGTCCCAGTCCTGCGGCCCCTTCCCCTCCCAGCCGTCCTTGGACTCCGGGTAGGTGAAGTCGAAGAACAGGTAGTCGATGTCGCCGTACCCGGTGAGCAGCTCGCGGACCTGACCGTGCAGGTACTCGCGGTAGCGGGCCATGTCGCGCCCCTCGTTCAGGGCGTGCGCGTTCTCGTCGTCGCGTCGGGGGTGGTTCCAGTCCACCGTGAAGTCGGGGTGATGCCAGTCGATGACCGAGTGGTAGAGACCGACGCGGATCCCCTCGGCACGGAGGGCGTCGACGTACTCGCGCACGAGGTCCCGTCCGACCGCCGTCACGGAGGTGAAGTCGGTCAGCTTCGAGTCCCAGAGGCAGAAGCCGTCGTGGTGCTTCGTCGTGAGCACGACGTAGCCCATCCCCGTCTCCTTGGCGGTCTTCGCCAGGGCTGCGGCGTCGAAGAGGTCGGGATCGAAGTTGTCGAAGTAGGGGCGGTACTCCTCGTCGGTGAGGCGTTCGTAGTTCTGCACCCACTCGTGCCGCGCGGCCCCGCTGTAGAGGCCGAAGTGGACGAACATGCCGAAGCGGGCGTCATCAAACCATTCCTGTCGCATGCGTCCATCCTGGCACAGACATCCGATGTCTGCGCCGATGAATGGCACGCGAAACGCCGAACGGGCGCCCCCGGAGGGACGCCCGTTCTTTCGCGAGTCGAATCAGCGCGCGGCGCTGCCGTCGACGTAGTCTTCGTCCTGCTGCTTCCATGCGAAGAGCGAACGCAGCTCCTTGCCGGTCGCCTCGATCGGGTGCTGCTCCTCCTTGGCGCGGAGGGCGAGGAACTCCTCGGCCCCGTTGTCCTGGTCCTCGATGAAGCGCTTCGCGAACGCGCCGGACTGGATGTCGGACAGGACGCCCTTCATGCTCTCCTTGACGCGCTCGTCGATCACGCGCGGACCGGAGACGTAGTCGCCGAACTCGGCGGTGTCGGAGATCGACCAGCGCTGCTTGGCGATGCCGCCCTCCCACATGAGGTCGACGATGAGCTTGAGCTCGTGCAGCACCTCGAAGTAGGCGATCTGCGGCTGGTAGCCCGCCTCGACGAGGGTCTCGAAGCCTGCCTGCACCAGGTGGCTCATGCCGCCGCAGAGCACGGCCTGCTCGCCGAACAGGTCGGTCTCGGTCTCCTCGGTGAAGGTCGTCTTGATGACGCCGGCGCGGGTGCCGCCGATTGCCTTCGCGTACGACAGCGCGAGGTCCCAGGCCTGGCCGGACGCGTCGCGCTCGACGGCGATGATGTCCGGGATACCACGACCGGCGACGAACTCGCGGCGCACGGTGTGGCCGGGAGCCTTCGGCGCGACGAGGATCACGTCGACGCCCTCGGGAGCGTCGATGTAGCCGAAGCGGATGTTGAAGCCGTGCGCGAAGGCCAGGGTCTTGCCCGCCGTCAGGTTCGGGGCGATGGACTCGCTGTAGATCGTGCGCTGGTGCTGGTCCGGCGCGAGGATCATGATGACGTCGGCCCACTCGGTCGCCTCGGCGACGGTCTTCACGGGGAAGCCGGCCTCCTCGGCCTTCGCGGCGGACTTCGAGCCCTCCTTGAGGGCGATCGCGACCTCGACACCCGAGTCGCGCAGGTTCTGGGCGTGGGCGTGGCCCTGCGAGCCGTAGCCGACGATCGCGACCTTCTTGCCCTGGATCAGGGACAGGTCGGCGTCGTCGTCGTAGAAGATCTCGGTGCTCACTGGTTTCTCTCCTTGGTTGTGGTTGTGCGGGACGCGCGGTCCCAGAGTCTGTCGAAGGGTCAGCCGCGCAGGACGCGCTCGGTGATGCTCTTGCCGCCGCGGCCGATCGCGAGGAGGCCGGACTGGGCGATCTCCTTGATGCCGAAGGGCTCCAGAGCGCGCAGCAGCGCCTCGACCTTGCCCTTGTCTCCGGTGACCTCGATGACGAGGGCATCGGCGGCGTAGTCGACGACCGAGGCGCGGAAGAGGTTGACGACCTCGATCACGTTCGAGCGGCTGGCGTTGTCCGTGCGCACCTTCACGAGCATGTGCTCGCGCTGCACGGACGACGCCGGGTCGAGCTCGACGATCTTGATGACGTTGATCAGCTTGTTGAGCTGCTTGGTCACCTGCTCGAGCGGCAGCTCCTCCACATCGACGACGACCGTGATGCGGGAGATGCCCGGCACCTCGGTCACGCCGACGGCGAGGGAGTCGATGTTGAAGCCCCGGCGCGCGAACAGGCCGGCGACGCGGGTCAGAAGGCCGGGGGTGTTCTCCACCAGCAGGCTCAGGACGTGGGTCGACATGGCTCAGTCCTCCTCGTCGAACGCGGGCGCGTGGTCGCGCGCGTACTGGACATAGCTGTTGCTGACCCCCTGCGGCACCATCGGCCACACCATGGAGTCGGCGCTCACGACGAAGTCGATCACCACGGGGCGGTCGTTCGTCTCCAGCGCGAGCTGGATGGCGGCGTCGACCTCCTCCTCCTTCTCCACGCGGATCGCGAGGCAGCCGTACGCCTCCGCGAGCTTCACGAAGTCGGGGATGCGGATCGTGCCGTGCCCGGTGTTCAGGTCGGTGTTGGAATGACGGCCGTCGTAGAAGAGCGTCTGCCACTGCCGGACCATGCCCAGCGACGAGTTGTTGATGATCGCGACCTTGATCGGGATGTTGTTGATCGCGCAGGTGGCGAGCTCCTGATTGGTCATCTGGAAGCAGCCGTCGCCGTCGATCGCCCAGACCTGGCGTTCCGGCTCCGCGACCTTGGCGCCCATGGCCGCCGGCACCGAGTAGCCCATCGTGCCCGCACCGCCGGAGTTCAGCCAGGCGTTCGGGCGCTCGTACTTGATGAACTGCGCGGCCCACATCTGGTGCTGCCCCACACCGGAGGCGAAGATGCCCTCCGGCCCGGTGAGCTCGCCGATGCGCTGGATCACGTACTGCGGCGCGAGCAGACCGTCGGTCGTCGGCGCGTACCCGAGCGGGAACTCGTTCCGGAGCCCGTCGAGGTACGACCACCACTCCTCGATGTCGGGCTTCGCGTCGGCCGTCGCTCCGCGGAAGGCGGCGTCGAGGTCGGTGAGCACGTCGCGCACGTCGCCCACGATCGGCACATCGGCCGTGCGGATCTTGGAGATCTCCGCCGGGTCGATGTCCACGTGCACGACCTTCGCGTTCGGCGCGAACAGGGCGGCCTTGCCGGTGACCCGGTCGTCGAACCGCGCGCCGAGCGAGACGAGGAGGTCGGCCTCCTGCAGCGCCAGCACGGCGGGAACGGTACCGTGCATGCCGGGCATGCCCAGGTGCTGCGGGTGCGAGTCGGGGAAGGCTCCGCGCGCCATCAGCGTCGTGACGACGGGCGCACCGGTCGACTCGGCGAGTTCGAGCAGCTCGGCCGCGGCGCGGCCGCGGACGACACCGCCGCCCACGTACAGCACCGGCTTCTTCGCCTCCGCGAGGAGGGCGGCGGCCGCCTGGATCTGCTTGCCGTGCGCCTTGGTCACCGGGCGGTACCCCGGGAGGTCGATCTTCGGCGGCCACACGAAGGGCGCCGTCGCCTGCTGCGCATCCTTGGTGATGTCGACGAGCACGGGACCGGGGCGACCGGTGCCGGCGATCTCGTAGGCCGCGGCGATGGCGCCGGGGATGTCGGCGGCGTCCTTCACCAGGAACGAGTGCTTCGTGATCGGCATCGTGATCCCCACGATGTCGGCCTCCTGGAACGCATCCGTCCCCATCAGCGTCGAGAACACCTGACCGGTGATCGCGAGCAGCGGTACCGAGTCCATGTAGGCGTCGGCGATCGCCGTGACGAGGTTGGTCGCTCCGGGGCCGGAGGTGGCGATGCACACCCCGACCTTGCCGGACGCGGAGGCATAGCCCTCGGCCGCGTGGCCCGCGCCCTGCTCGTGCCGCACGAGGATGTGGCGGAGCTGCGAGGCGTCCATGAGCGGGTCGTAGACCGGGAGGATCGCCCCGCCGGGAAGACCGAAGACGTCCGTGACCCCGAGCAGCTCGAGCGAGCGGACGACGGCCTCCGCACCGGTGATCTCCGGAGCGGATGGACGGGCGGGCGGCCTCGGCACGGCCGAGACGGAGTCAGCAGTCATGACTTTCCTTCTGATGAACTGTGCGGGACACCGGCGCTCCGATCGAGCGGTTGCTGAGCCGGTCGATGGATCAGCCGGTCGTCGCTCCCTCGGCGGCGGACCGCACGAGGCGCGAGTACTTGGCAAGAACGCCTCGGGTGTAGCGCGGGGGAAGCGGCTCCCAGCCAGAGCGGCGGGAGGCGAGCTCTGCCTCGTCGACGAGTAGATCGAGAGAGCGAGCTGCGATATCGACCCGTATCAGATCACCATCGCGCACGAAGGCGATGGGACCTGCGTCCACCGCTTCGGGTGCTATGTGGCCGATGCACAGGCCGGTTGTGCCGCCTGAGAATCGTCCGTCCGTCAAGAGTAGTACATCTTTTCCGAGCCCCGCGCCCTTGATGGCCGCGGTGATGGCGAGCATCTCGCGCATACCCGGTCCGCCCTTGGGGCCCTCGTACCGGATGACGATGACCGTCCCCGGCTCGATGGTGCCCTCGGCGACCGCGTCCATCGCCGCGCGCTCGCGCTCGAACACGCGGGCCGGGCCCTCGAATACGGCCGCGTCGAAGCCGGCGGTCTTGACCACGGCGCCCTCCGGCGCGAGCGAGCCGTGCAGGATCGTCAGGCCGCCGGTGGCGTGGATCGGGTTGTCGAAGGTGTGGATGACCTCGCCGTCGATCGGCTGCGGGTCGAGGTCCGCGAGGTTCTCGGCGAGCGTCTTGCCGGTGACCGTGAGCGCGTCGCCGTGCAGGAGGCCCTCGTCGAGCATGGCCTTCATGATGACGGGGATGCCGCCGTGCCGGTCGACGTCGTTCATGACGTACTTGCCGAACGGCTTCATGTCGGCCACGTGCGGGACCTTGTCGCCGATGCGGTTGAAGTCGTGCAGGCTCAGCTCGACCTCGGCCTCGCGGGCGATCGCGAGCAGGTGGAGGACGACGTTGGTCGAGCCGCCGAGGGCCATCGCGAGGGCGATCGCGTTCTCGAACGCCTCCTTGGTCAGGATGTCGCGTGTGGTGATCCCCTGGCGGAGCAGGTTCACGACCGCCTCGCCCGAGCGGTGCGCGAAGTAGTCGCGACGGCGGTCGGCGGCGGGCGGCGCGGCGGAGCCCGGCAGGCTGAGCCCGAGCGCCTCGGCGACGGAGGCCATGGTGTTGGCGGTGTACATGCCGCCGCACGCGCCCTCACCGGGCGCGATGGCGCACTCGATGCGCTTGAGGTCTTCCTCGCTCATGAGGCCGGCACGGCAGGCGCCGACCGCCTCGAACGAGTCGATGATCGTGACGTCCTTCTCGGTGCCGTCGGAGAGCTTGACCCAGCCCGGCGCGATCGACCCGGCGTAGAGGAAGACGCTCGACAGGTCGAGACGGGCGCTGGCCATGAGCATGCCGGGGATCGACTTGTCGCAGCCTGCGAGCAGGACGGAGCCGTCCAGGCGCTCGGCCATCATCACGGTCTCGACCGAGTCGGCGATGACCTCGCGGGAGACGAGCGAGAAGTGCATCCCCTCGTGACCCATCGAGATGCCGTCGGAGACGGAGATGGTCCCGAACTGCAGCGGGTACCCGCCGCCGGAGTGCACGCCCTCCTTCGCCCCCTGAGCAAGTCGGTCGAGGCTCAGGTTGCAGGGCGTGATCTCGTTCCAGCTGGACGCGATGCCGATCTGCGGCTTGTCCCAGTCGGCGTCACCCATGCCGACGGCGCGGAGCATGCCGCGGGAGGTCGTGGCCTCGATGCCGTCGGTGACGACGCGACTGCGGGGCTTGATGTCGATGGGCGCGCTGGCGGAGGGATCATGCGAGGACATGACGAGAGTCTATTCCTGCGCGACGGCCCTCTCGTTCGCGAGCGTCTCCAGAAGCGCGGCGATCTGTTGTGGAGAGTCCACACGGAGGGTCGCGGCGCTCTCCCCCGGTCCGACACGCACGCCGAGGTCGCCTTCCTGCAGCACGCGCATCGCGTCCTCGTCGGTCACGTCGTCGCCGGCGAAGAGGATCCCGGTGGCGTCGAAGCGCTCCCGGAGGGCGATCATCGCGGCGTCCTTGCCCTCGTTCCGCGACGAGAACTCCAGCACCCGGTGGCCGGCACGCCGCCGCCACTGCGGGAAGCGCTGGGCGACGAGGGCATCGATCTCGGCGAAGACCTTCTCCTCGGTGTCCCGGTCCGCGCGGCGGGTGTGCACGCCCATGCCGAACGTCTTGGGCTCCAGCTCCGCCCCCTCGTAGCGGTCGATGATCGGCTGCGCAGCGGCCCACAGCTCCTCCCGCGCCCCGGTCTCGGTCGCATCGCCCGGGGCGTCGGCGGCCCCCTCGCCGGGGAACCAGTACTGCGCACCGTGGGAGCCGGCGAGCACGACGACGGAATCATCGGTGTGCTCGGTGATCTCCCGGAGGTCGTGCATGCTGCGCCCGGAGACGTAGGCGACGACCGTGTCCGGCATCGCGGCGAGGCGGTCCATCTGCGCGGCGACCTCCGGCAGCGCGCGCGCGGCCATGGGGTCCACCACGAGCGGAGAGGCGGTGCCGTCGAAGTCGAGGGCGACCACCAGGCGCGGCGTCGTCGCGAGGGCGGTGAGGTCGGCGTCGGCGGTTCCGGGGATCCAGGGGCGCGTCACGGTGTCTCCGATCGGGGAAGAGGAAGGGTGTGCAGGGAGGGCGCTCAGCGGTTGCGGACGTCCGCCAGAGCCTGGAGGAAGGACGACGACCAGGCGTTCACGTCGTTGTCCAGCACCCGTCGCCGCAGGGATCGCATCCGGCGTCCCTGCTCGGCGGGCGACATCTCCACCGCCTCCATGATGGCGTCCTTGAGGCCGGCGATGTCGTGCGGGTTGACGCGCACCGCCTGACGGAGCTCGTCCGCCGCGCCGGTGAACTCGCTGAGCACCAGCACACCGCGGTTGTCGGTCCGGGTGGCGATGTACTCCTTTGCGACGAGGTTCATGCCGTCGCGCAGCGCCGTGACGAGCATGACGTCCGCCGCGAGGTACAGCGCGACCATCTCCTCGCGCGGGTACCCCTGATGCAGGTAGCGGATCGCGGAGTGGCCGACCGTGTCGTGGTCGCCGTTGATGCGGGCCACCGCGAGCTCGATCTCGTCCCGGAGGTGCGCGTAGGCGTCCACCCGCTCCCGGCTCGGGCTGGCCACCTGGATGAGGGTGACGTCCTCCACGTCCAGGCGGCCGTCTTCGAGGAGCTCGCCGTACGCCTTGATCCGGTGCCCGATGCCCTTGGTGTAGTCCAGGCGGTCGACGCCCAGGAGGATGCGCTTGGGGTTGCCGAGACTCGCGCGGATCTCCGCGGCTCGCGCCCGGACGTCCTCCCTGGCGGCCAGTTCGAGGTACGGGGCGGTGTCGATGGAGATCGGGAACGCCTTCGCGATGGCGGTCCGCGAGCCGCCCTGATCGGGGACCGTGATGCTGGACCCCTTCACCTCGTACCGCAGCCGCCGCCGTACGGCGGTGAGGAAGTAGGTCGCATCCTGTGCCCGCTGGAAGCCGATGACGTCGGCGCCGAGCAGCCCACGGAGCACCTGGTCACGCCACGGGAGCTGCGCGTACAGGCCGTGCGCCGGGAAGGGGATGTGGTGGAAGTAGCCGATCGTGACGTCGGGGCGCAGCTCGCGGACCATCTGCGGCACGAGCTGGAGCTGATAGTCGTGGACCCAGACGGTACCGTCCTGGGCGGCGGCGGCCGCGGCGGCCTCCGCGAAGCGACGGTTGACCCGTACGTACGCGTCCCACCACTCGCGGTGGTACTGCGGCGGCGCGATGACGTCGTGGTAGAGCGGCCAGATGGTGTCGTTGGCGAAGCCCTCGTAGTAGTCCGCGACGTCCTCGGAGCTCAACGCCACCGGGATGAGATGGATGCCGTCGGCGTCGAAGGCCTCGAGCTCCACGTCCGGCTGACCGGGCCAGCCGACCCAGGCGCCGTGCACGCGGCGCATCATGGGCTCGAGGGCGGCGACGAGGCCGCCGGGCGACGTCCGCCACGTCTCCTCGCCGTCGGGGCCCACGACCCGGTCCACCGGGAGGCGGTTGGCGACGACGACGAAATCAGCAGCGGTCACAGGGGCACTCCTCGGTCCAGTAGCTTCCAACCTATCGAGGATGCGCGCCGACCGCCGGTCCTCCCTCAGGCCTTGACAGCGGAGGTCGCGCGGTGCACACCGCTGAGGGCCCAGTTCCCGAGGCCCGCCGCGAACGCGATGCCGGCCGCGATCATCGGGAGGACCAGGGCGGCGGAGGTGCCGAGGCTCTCCGCGATCTCCCCCGCCACCGCGGCGCCGATCGACTGGCCGACGATCACGCCGGAGCCGAGCATCGTCATCACCGTCGCCGACCGGCCACGGGGGCTTCGAGCGGCGCCGAAGCTGTACTGGGTGACGAGCGTCGGCCCGATGCCGATGCCCATGATCGCCAGGGCCAGCACCATGCCCGCCGGGGAGTCGACGACGCCCAGGAGCAGCGATCCGGCGAGCAGCACTCCGGAGAAGACCAGCCAGCGGGCACGCAGCGAGAACCGGGCGGGGAGCCAGGCGACGCCGAGGGCCAGCAGCGCGGATCCGACGCCCATCACTCCGTACAGCAGGCCTGCCTGCTCCGGGGCGCCGCGATCGGCCATGAAGGACGTGAGCGAGGTGAGCATCGTGCCGAAGAAGATGCCGACGCCGAGGATGCCGAGGACGACGATGAGGAGCTGCGGCCGGAACAGCTCGGACACGGCCGACGGCGCCCGACCGTCGTCGGTGCGGTCCGGGGAGACGTGTCGCCCACTCGGGTGCAGCGCGAAGGCCCCGACGAACACCAGGGTCAGCGCGGCGGCGCCGACCAGCGGTGCCCACGGTGCGAGCGCCGAGGCGAGCACGCCCACGAGGAAGGGCCCGAAGACGAAGACGGTCTCGTCGGCGGCGGACTCGTACGCCATCGTGCCGGAGACGGTGCGGGCGCGGCGCTCCGCCGGCATCCGCTCGCCGATGATCGTCACCAGGCGGGAGCGCGAGAGCGGCGCCACCTGCGGCGCCGTCGCCCCGATGCCGATCGCGGCGAGGAGCACGAACCCGTCGGCGGCCGGGCCGTAGACGACCGCCGTGAACAGCAGGAGCATCGCGGTGTTGCCCACGGCGAGCGCGAGGAGGACCGTGCGCTGCCCGAAGCGGTCGGCGGCGGCGCCCAGCAGCGGGCCGAAGCAGGCGGTGCCGAGCCCGACGGCGGCGGAGGTGAGCCCGCCGAGCGAGAGCGACCCGCGGGCCGAGACGACGACGGTCAGCACGCCGACGACCATCATGGCGAAGGGCAGTCGCGCGATGAACGCGATGAGGAAGTAGGGCAGGCCGGCGAGGCGGAAGAGGCTCGGCTCGGCGGTATCGGGAGTGGTGCTGGCGTGTGTCATGGCTCTCGCGCGTCGACGACGCGATGTCGGGTGCCGCCGCTGTCCGCCGGAGACGCCGACGGCCGGTAGATACACGGTTTCTGCGGCCGCGGGCGAACCGCGACCCTCCCATGATATCCGGTGCCCCTGGGCGGGCGCCCTGCCAGCCTCTCCCCCGGCTTGTCAAGGCTCCGGCCCGCGCACCCCGGCTGCGGGTACCGTAGGGGCATGCGCTACCTCTTCAGCACCGGACTCGTCGCCGCGATCTCGGCTGGGATCTCGCTGCTGCGCGGCACCCGCAACGAACCCATCACCTGGCGCTCGCTCCTGTCGTGGGTGAGCTGGGGCATCACGATGGCGCTCGCGGTCGGCGCGGTCGTCGACATGCGCCGCGAACGCCACGGCGTGCCCGTGGACGCCGACTCCCCGCAGTCGGTGAAGAAGTCCAAGAAGGCGCAGCGTCTGCAGTTCCGGTCGCAGAAGGCCCTCGCCGACGCGCAGGGGCACGCCCAGGACAAGCGGTCCTGACGCACCCCCGCGCCTCCCGCGTCAGCGCGTGAGGATGAGTGCCTCGCCCTGACCGCCGCCGCCGCACAGGCCGACCGCCGCGGTTCCGCCACCTCGGCGGGCCAACTCCTGCGCGACGTGCACCACGAGACGGTTGCCGGAGGCACCGATCGGATGACCGATCGCGATGCCGCCGCCGTGCACGTTGACGATGTCGCCGTCCAGCCCGAGCTCGGTCTGCGAGCGGGCGACCACCGCCCCGAACGCCTCGTTGATCTCCACGAGATCGAGGTCCTGCGGGGTGATCCCCTGTTTCCGGCACGCCTGCTCGATCGCTCGGGCGGGCTGCGCCTGGAGCGAGTTGTCCGGACCGGCGGTCTGGCCACTCGCGCCGACGGTCACGAGCACCGGCCAGCCCTTGGCCTCGGCGGTCGCCCGCGTCGTGACGACCACAGCGGAGGCGCCGTCCGAGATCTGGGACGAGTTGCCCGCCGTGATCGAGCCGCCCTCGGCGAAGGCGGCTCGCAGTCCCGCCAAGGTCTCCACGGTGGTCTCGGGGCGCACCCCTTCGTCCCTGGTCACCCGCACGGGTTCGCCCCGGCGCTGCGGCACCTCGACGGCGACGATCTCCGCGTCCAGCACACCGCTCTCCTGCGCGGCGGCGGCCCGCTGATGCGAGAGAGCCGCGACCCGGTCCTGCATCTCTCTGGTGAGCTCGTACCGCGCGTTGTGGCGCTCCGTCGACGCGCCCATGCTCTCCCGGTCGTAGGCATCCGTCAGCCCGTCGTAGGCCATATGGTCGAGGACCTCGACGGTGCCGTAGGTCCAGCCATCGCGCGATCCCATGAGCAGGTGGGGTGCGCGGGTCATGGACTCCATGCCGGCGGCGACGACGACCTCCGCGTCCCCGGTCCGGATCATGCGCGCCGCATCGATCACGGCGGTGAGCCCGGACAGACACACCTTGTTCACGGAGTGGGCAGGGACGTCCCAGCCGATCCCGGCGCCGATGGCCGCCTGACGGGCGGCGTTCTGACCGGATCCGGCGGCGAGCACCTGTCCCACGATGACCGCGTCGACGTCCTCCGGGTCCACTCCGCCCTGCTCCAGGG
The DNA here is from genome assembly GCF_044756645.1 of Microbacterium sp. NPDC091676. Lineage (NCBI taxonomy): Bacteria > Bacillati > Actinomycetota > Actinomycetes > Micrococcales > Microbacteriaceae > Microbacterium > Microbacterium sp. NPDC091676. The sequence continues at coordinate 767,557 of NZ_JBIVTI010000001.1, forward strand.
CACCGCGGATCGCGAACGACCCCAGCTGCGGTGCCGTGAACGCGGCGAGCTGCCCCTTCAGCCGTCCCTGCGGCGTGCGTGCCGCGGCGACGATGACGACATCGTTCTCACTCATTGCTCTCGGTCCTTCCGTTGTCCAGTTCCGGGGCGAGGCGGAGGGGCGGCTCCGTGGCCTGCCGCACCTGCTCCACCGTGACGTCGGGGGCGAGCTCGACCAGGACCAGCCCGTCCGGCGTCACGTCGATCACCGCGAGGTCCGTGATGATCCGGTCCACGACGCCGCGTCCGGTCAACGGCAGCGTGCAGGCGTCGACGATCTTCGCCGAGCCGTCCTTCGCGACGTGCTCCATCAGCACGATCACCCGTCCGGCGCCGTGCACGAGGTCCATCGCGCCCCCTGGACCCTTGACCATCTTGCCGGGGATCATCCAGTTCGCGAGATCGCCCGTGGCGGAGACCTGCATCGCCCCGAGGATCGCGGCATCGATCTTCCCGCCACGGATCATGCCGAAGCTGAGGGCGGAGTCGAAGAACGCCGCTCCGGGGAGCGTGGTCACCGTCTCCTTCCCCGCGTTGATGAGATCCGGATCGACCTCGTCCTCCCGGGGGTACGGCCCGACCCCGAGGATGCCGTTCTCCGACTGCAGCACCACGGTCACGTCGGACGGGACGTGGTTGGGGACGAGCGTGGGCAGGCCGATGCCCAGGTTCACGTACGCGCCGTCGGGCAGCTCGACCGCCGCGCGCGCGGCCATCTGATCTCTCGTGAGCGCCATGTCAGGCTCCTTCCGCGGCGACGGTGCGCCGCTCGATGCGCTTGGGGATGTCCGCACCCACCTCGACGATCCGGTGCACGAAGACCCCGGGGAGGTGGATCGTGTCCGGGTCGAGCTCGCCGGGCTCGACGAGCCGCTCGACCTGCGCGATGCACACGCGGCCGGCCATCGCGGCGAGGGGGTTGAAGTTCCGCGCGGCCTTCGTGAACACCAGGTTGCCGTGCCGGTCGCCGCGGGCCGCGTGCACCAGGGCGAAGTCGGTGGTGATCGCCTCCTCCAGCACGAACTCGCGGGGCTGACCGTGCACGGCGAACGTGCGCACGTCCTTGGGCGGCGAGGCCACCGCGATCGAGCCATCGGAGTGGTACCGGCGAGGAAGACCCCCCTCGGCGACCTGGGTGCCGACGCCCGTCTGGGTGAAGAACGCGGCGATTCCGGATCCTCCCGCCCGCAGCTTCTCGGCGAGGGTGCCCTGAGGCGTGAGCTCCAGCTCGAGCTCCCCGGACAGGAACTGCCGCTCGAACTCCTTGTTCTCCCCGACGTACGACGAGGTCATCTTCCGGATGCGCTGGGCGGCGAGCAGGATGCCGAGTCCCCAGTCGTCCACTCCGCAGTTGTTGCTGACGACGCTCAGGTCGGTCGTGCCCTGCACGAGGAGCGCTTCGATGAGCGCGATCGGGTTCCCGGAGAGTCCGAAGCCTCCGACGGCGAGCGAAGCGCCGTCCGGGATGTCGGCCACAGCGGCCTCCGCGGATTCCCATTGCTTGTCGATCACGTCTGCTCCTTCGGTTCCGTGTCCCCTCCAGCCTCCCGCCCCGGCGGCGTCACGGCCAGCGCCCTCTTGCGATGTGGACGCCCGCACTACTAGCGTCCACGATGTGGACACTGCGATGAACCCCGTCCCCGGCACTCAGGCCGTCGCGCGGGCTGCGCGTCTCCTGCGGCTGGTGACGGCCGCCGGCACCGACGGGGCCACCCTGCAGGAGCTCGCGGCACGCGCCGGGCTGTCCCGGCCCACCACGCATCGCCTGCTCAGCGCCCTGCGCGCGGAGGGGCTCGTCGACCGCGACGCGGACAGCAGCCGCTGGATGCCGGGCCCCGAGCTCTTCCTCATGGGGTCGGTGGCTGCCGCCCGTTACGACGTGACAGCCCTGGCCAGGGACATCGTGCGGTCGCTCGCCGTGAAGACTGAGGAGAGCGCATTCTTCTCCGTCCGGCGCGCGGACGAGACGGTCTGCCTGCTGCGGGAAGAGGGTTCGTTCCCCATCCGCTCGTTCGTGCTGAGCGAGGGGGTGCGCTTCCCGCTCGGCGTGGCGAGCGCCGGCCTCGCGATCCTCGCCTTCCTCCCCGACCACGATGTGGATGCCTATCTGGAGCGCCATCCGGAACTCGTCGAGAACTGGGGACGCGCTCATGGCGAGCGCCCGCTGCGGAAGCGCCTCGCCGAGACGAAGGAACGCGGGTTCGCCGTCAACCCCGGCCTGATCGTCGAGGGGAGCTGGGGCCTCGGCGCGGCGGTGTTCGACCGCGCCGGACGCCCGGAGTGGGCGCTCAGCCTCACCGGTGTCGCCTTCCGCTTCGGCCCGGAGCGTCAGGCCGAGCTCGGCCGGATCCTCCTCGCGCACGCCCACCAGCTCTCGGCGAGGATCGCGCACGCTCGACGGTGACCCCGATACATACCAGCCGGTATATACTTTCTGGTATGAATCGCTCCGAGGTCATCCCGTCGCTCGTCCTCTCGGGCTACGCGCTGGGTCGCATCGCCGCCCAGGACGCGGGGAACGAGGCGCCCGCCGCGCAATGGCGGGTGCTCAGCCTGCTCGACCAGTCGGGTCCCCGTCGCGTCGGCGAGCTCGCCGCGGCGGCCCGCACGACGCAGCCCGGGATGACCCGGCTGCTCGGCACCCTCGAACGCGAGGGCCTCGTCCGCCGCTCCCCCGACCCCGACGATTCCCGTGCCACCGTCGTCGCCGCGACTCCCGACGGCACGGCGGCCCTGGCCGCCTGGCGCTCCGAGTTCCGGGAGACGATCGCACCGCGGTTCGCCGACCTCGACGACGACGACTGGCAGGCCCTCACCCGTGCGGCCGAGATCCTCGCCGCCCGCACCTCCGCAGATCGGACAGGAGACATCCGTTGAACACCGCCCCCGCAACACCCGCCCCCTCGGTCTGGAGGCAGCCCGCCCAGGTGTGGGCCGTCGCCTTCGCGTGCGTCGTCGCCTTCATGGGGATCGGGCTCGTCGACCCGATCCTCCCGGCGATCGCGGAGTCGCTCGAGGCCACGCCGGTCGAGACGGAACTGCTGTTCACCAGCTACCTCCTGGTCACCGGCCTCGCGATGCTCGTCACGAGCTGGATCTCCAGCCGGATCGGCGCCAAGGCCACCCTCCTCGTCGGTCTCGGCCTGATCGTCGTGTTCGCCTTCCTCTGCGCGATCAGCGGCAGCGTCGACGCGGTCATCGGGTTCCGTGCCGGCTGGGGGCTGGGCAACGCGCTGTTCATCTCGACCGCGCTGGCCACGATCGTCGGCGCCGCATCCGGCGGCAGCAGCGCGGCCATCGTGCTGTACGAGGCGGCTCTCGGCCTCGGCATCGCCGTGGGTCCGCTGCTCGGCGGCATCCTCGGCGAGCAGAGCTGGCGAGGACCGTTCTTCGGCGTCGTGGCCCTGATGGCCATCGCCTTCATCGCCGTGCTCGTGCTGCTGCGGGGTCCGGGCGAGAAGCGCACGCCGGTGAAGTTCTCCGCGCCTTTCACGGCCCTGCGCCGTCCCGCGCTCGCGATCCTCGCCGTGGCCGCCCTGTTCTACAACATCGGCTTCTTCGTGCTGCTCGCGTTCTCGCCCTTCCCCCTGGGCTTCGGAGCGATGGGCATCGGCCTGACGTTCTTCGGCTGGGGCGTCGCCCTCGCGATCACCAGCGTGTGGGTCGCGCCGGTGCTGATGCGCCGGATGCCGAGGACGCACGTGATCCTCACCGTGCTGCCCCTGCTCGCCGTCGACCTCGTGGTCGCGGGACTCGTCGTCGCCGAGCCGGCTGCCCTCGTGGTGTGCATCATCGTGGGCGGCCTGCTCCTCGGTGTGATGAACACCGTGCTGACCGAGGCCGTCATGGAGGCGACCGACCTCCCCCGCTCGGTGGCCTCCTCGGCCTACTCCGCGGTCCGCTTCCTCGGCGGCGCGATGGCCCCGCCGATCGCGGCGCTGCTGTGGCACCTGTTCAGCGCCACCGTGCCGTACCTCTTCGCCGCCGCCGCCGTCCTGCTGGCCGCGCTGACGATCCTTCTCGGCCGGAAGGTCCTCGCGCACATCGACGACGAGCCGGCCGATGCGACCGCCGAGGACGCGGCGGCGATCCTCGTCGGTGACGCCGGCTGACCCCCTCGGCTACCGTGGGGACATGACCGACGCTCCTCCCCTCCCCGAGCGCAGCCGACGGGTGCAGGACCACCTCCACGCGGCCGGCGTGGAGACGGATATCCGGGTCCTTCCCGACTCCGCACGCACCGCCGCGGAGGCCGCCTCCGCCATCGGCTGCGACGTCGCCGCGATCGCCAACAGCCTCGTCTTCCTCGCCGACGGTCGGCCCGTCCTCGTCATGACCAGTGGCGGGCACCGGGCGGACCTCGCCGTCCTGGCGCGAAGCGTGGGGGCGAGCGAGGTCGTCATGGCACCGCCTGCCACCGTGCGCGACGCCACCGGGCAGGCGATCGGCGGGGTGGCGCCCGTCGGCCACCCCGCGCCGCTCCCCACCTTCATCGACAGCGCGCTGCAGGCGTACGACGTGGTCTGGGCGGCGGCGGGCCACCCGCACACCGTCATGCCGCTGACCTTCGCCCAGCTGTCGGATCTGACCGCCGGCACCGTGATCGACGTCGTCTGACGCCCCGGATGTCGGCGCCGTGCCTCATGATGGAGGCGATGCGGGCCGCGGCGCGAGCGACCGGCGAGACGGAGGCGATGACATGTGCGGACGATTCGCGAACGATGCGACGACGGACGAGCTGATCCGGGAGTTCGTCGCCGAGGGCGGCCGACCGGAGGACTGGTGGAAGTCCTGGCACGGCGCGTACTCGATCGCCCCCACCGAAAGCGCCCCCATCGTCCGCGACCGCGGCGAGGGCCGCATCCTCGAACTCGTGAGGTGGGACTGGCAGAGTCCCCCCAACCGCCCGCAGCGCGCTCCGCTGATCAATGCCCGGATGGAGAAGCTCGCCGCCGGCTTCTGGGCACCGGCGTTCTCCGCGGCGCGCTGCCTTGTACCGATGCGCGGGTACTTCGAATGGACGGGAGAGAAGGGGCACAAGACGCCGCATTTCCTCCACGGGGACGGCCTGCTCGCCGCTGCCGGGCTCACATGGTCGATGGAGCACGAGGGTGAGAAGGTGCGCTGCTTCGTCGTCGTCACCCGGGAGGCGCGAGACGCCGGCGGCGAGGTGCACAACCGGATGCCCGCGTTCCTGACCCCCGACACCTGGGACGCCTGGCTCACACCGGAGAAGCTCACCGGGCAGACCAAGCTCGACACGCTGGCGATGCTCGATCACACCTCCGCCGATGTCGCCGCGACGCTGCACGGCTACGTCGTGGACCGCAAGGTGAGCAACACCCGCACCGTGGACCCCTCCGATCCCACGCTTCTCGATCCGGTGGCCTGAAACGGGGAGACACGCGACGACGCACGACACCCGGTCGGGTAGGAGATAGGGCAGAAGTGTGAAACGCTGAGCACACCCCACACCAGCGGTCATCTCGTCCGCGCCTCTTGGCACAGGTTCCCGTGGCGAGAAGGGAATCTTGCAATGGGCAAATTCATCTACGAGAACAGCGTCAAGGTCGACATCGAAGACCGCGCTCTCACTCACATCCAGCTGGTCATGACCGCGAAGCTCCGCCGTGGCGAGCCCTTCGGCTTCACGTGGAAGGACGACGTCAGCATGGGCGGCGGCCGGACGACGGTCTGGATCCATGCCGGCAGCTCGCTCGTGTACAAGTACCACGGCAGCCGGCAGCCCAGCGTGAACCGCGCCTGGATCGAGGCTCTCGCATTCACGGCGAACGCCCCGAGCGGGCTGTATCTCGTCCCTGAGCCTGCAGAGCAGCAGCAGCCGGACGAGCGCGAGAGCGCTCTCACGCGCTCCTAACACGCCGACAGAGCGGGTTCAACCCCCCTTCGCATCGGTCCTGTCCCTTCGTACCGTGGAGCCATGGGGAACCATACGGGAATGACGACGACGCACATCGAGATCGATGGGCACGACTTCCTCCTGCCTCGCAGCACGGACGTCGCGGACCTCATGTCTCGGATCGAAGCGGCTGCCCGCTCGCAACCTACCTTCGTCGACCTGGCGACGGGCGATGCGCTGACGAGCGTGCTCATCACCGCCCAATCCCGGGTGGTCGTCTACCTGATCCGCGAGGACACGGGGCAGGATGCCCCCATCGACGTCCGTTCGACGCTCGACTGGGATCTCTGAGGAGCACGGCCCGCTCGTAGACTGGACGGATGCTCGTCGCTCTCATCCGCCCCCGGGGATCCATGACCGTCGACGTCTCCGGCACATCCCTCGAAGACGTCCGCACCCAGCTCGATGCTCACCGCGAGCCGGGTTACGCGCTGACGTCCGCCCCGGTGCGCATGCTCAAGGGCGAGGCGAAGATGGAGGCGACGGGAACGTTCCAGCGCGTCGACGGCGTCGAGCAGATCGAGGCCGACGACATGGCGGGCATCGAGGCGAAGGTCCCTGAGGGCTGGCAGCTGCTCTCGGTACGCCGCGCCTGACCCGCGACCCCGCCCGCCGGCCACGCGTTCCCGATCTCGCATCGCGCACCGTCGCGTCCGTTCCGCTGCGGGTGCGAAACTGTGCCTTCCCTGGCCGCCCGGGGCACGATTTCGATCCCGCCCGGGCGAGCCGGCACCGGAACGGGCAGAGAAAAAGCCCCGGAGATGGCGAGATCTCCGAGGCTTGTTCCGTGCACCCCCAGGGACTTGAACCCTGAACCCACTGATTAAGAGTCAGTTGCTCTGCCGATTGAGCTAGAGGTGCGTGGCCCGGGATAACCCCGACCGAGGAATTACATTACCAGCGGTTGGCGCCGACACGAAATCCGCCGCGGCCCGGGCGTGGCCCGGGCGTTTCGCCCGCCGATCCTGGCCGATGGTCTCTGCGGGGGCGGTCGGGGCGACGACTATCCTGAGAGCGTGACCGCCACTCCCGACGCCGCCGACCTGCGCGCCGACCTCCAGCTCGCCCTTCGCCTCGCCGATGCTGCGGACGCCCAGTCCCTCCCCCGCTTCGACGCCGCCGATCTGGAGATCTCCACCAAGGCGGACCGCTCGCACGTGACCGACGCCGACCTGGCCACGGAGCGCGCGATCCGCCGCATCCTGGAGGAGGAGCGCCCCGACGACGGCATCTTCGGCGAAGAGTTCGGGGCTCAGGGCGGCACCGCGCGGCAGTGGATCATCGACCCGATCGACGGCACCGCGAACTTCCTCCGCGGTGTCCCGCTGTGGGGGACGATGATCGCCCTGGCGATCGATGGCGTGCCCCGTGTCGGCGTGGTCAGCATGCCCGCCCTCGGGCGGCGCTGGTGGGCCGCCGCAGGACACGGCGCGTGGACGGTGAGCGACCGCACCGAGCGACGTCTCGCCACCTCGACCGTCTCCTCGCTGGACGATGCCAGCGTGAGTTTCCAGAGCATCGCGCAGTGGCGCGACGCCGGACAGCTGGATGCCCTGCTGCGCCTGAGCGAGCGTGTCTGGCGCGATCGGGCGTACGGCGACGTCTACGCCTACATGCTCCTCGCCGAGGGACGGCTGGAGGCGGTCGCCGAATTCGATGTGAAGGAATACGACATCGCGGCGGCCGTGGCGATCGTCCAGGAGGCGGGCGGACGCATGACCGCGTTCGACGGCTCCGAGACGATCTCCGCGCGCTCGACGCTCGCTACCAACGGCACCCTTCACGACGACTTCCTCCGTCTCCTGCACGACTGACTCTCCGAGGCCACGATGACCACCCGACGACTCGCGATCCTGACCGGTCTCGTGCTCGCGGGGACGATCCTCACCGCGTGCACCGGCGGAGGCGCGCCCGGTCCGTCATCGTCACAGGGCTCCGTGACGCCCACCGCAGACGCCGGCGCGACCACGGCGCCGGGCGGCGACGAGCTGACGTGCGAGTCCATGATCTCCGAAGGCACCGTCGCGGCCCTCACCGACGCCGGGTGGACGGCCGAGCCACGGGAGTTCCGCGTCGGAGGCGTCGAGCTGTCACAGGGACTCCTCTGCTTCTGGGCCGACTTCAGCGTCCCCTCGGACCATGGTCAGATGTACGGCTGGTCCCTCGTCTCCACCGCCGATGCGGAGCGCGCACAGGCGGGCCTCGAGGACGAGGGGTGGCGGAGCGAGGAAGACGCGCAGGGCGTGTACGTCACCGAAGACCCGCAGTTCGCCATGAGCACGGACGAAGACGGGTACGGCATGACCTACCTCTTCGGCGATGGCTGGGTGAAGGTCGCCGACACGAAGCAGGGGCTCCTCCTCATCGAGGGACAGAGCTGACGGCGCACACCATCCGGCCCGCGGTGTCAAGCGGCTGGGCCTGCGGCCGAGGATCGACGAGGCTGGGGGTATCCGAGGAAAGGAACGCCCATGGGTAACGACAGCGACCGCAACGACATCAGCACCGAGCCCTCCCCCGGCCCCGAGGAGAACGACAACCTCGGCGCCGAGGACAACAAGGGCGAGCCGCGCACCGTTCCGCCCACGGACGGATCGGATGACGACGGCGACGACGTGCTCGCCGAGGACCCCGACCGCTCGCACTGAGCCCGCTGTCCGCGATGACAGGAGCCCCGCCTCGCACGAGGTGGGGCTCCTGCGCTGTCACTCCGTCGTCGAGCTCTGGACGATCTCGTCGACGAGCGTGATGCCTCCGGTCGAGTTCGCCGACTGCATGAGGTCGTCGATCCACTTCGGATTCAGCTTCGGCGGCTCCCGCCCTTCGAAGGTGAAGCGCAGCGGGATCGACGGGTGCAGCCAGATGGTGGAGCGTCCGTATGCGTCGCCCTCGGGGTGGGTCCACGACACCGTGAAGCTCTCGTTGCGCCGGAGCTTCGTCGCGATCACGACCTTGAGGTGCGCGAGCGCGCGGTCCTCGATGTGGAGCTGGCTCGTGCTGTCGTACATGATGAACCCCATGTGCGAATGGTAGGCCTCGCGCGCGACGAGGACCAGCGGTATCGGTGCTGCAGCGCCGGTCGGCGAACGCGACGCCCACCCCGCAATCGTTCCGTCAAGGGGTCAGGGCGGGCGGGATGTCGAGCCTACCCTCGGGCCATGAAGCACGTGACGTAGGGAGAGAAGTCGATCCTCAGGGGTGACGATGCGGCAGACGACGAACAGTGCCCTCGAAGCCCCCGATAACGAGGAGGAGGTGGCGGAGGTGCGCAGGCGAATCGATGCCATCCTGCGCCCCGCGCCCGCCGAGCCCGGTGAACCGTGGACGACCGGGGATCACGAGCTCCCGGCGAGCACCGGGGACGAGTGACGAGCGCCTGGTCTCAGCCGCGAACGTCGCGCGGGTCGTTGCCGTAGCTGTTCCGCTCCCCGATCGTGCCGTCCTCCCGTCGGATGAGGTGCTCGACCTGACGCGCCCGAGCCGTCTCACGCCCGACGGCGACCGCCTCGTCCTTCGTGCCGTGCGGCCCGCTGAACGTGTTCACCTCGCCCTGGACGCGGTTGAACCAGCCACCCTCCTGGTGGAACGTGTCGACATCGCCCTTCGGCATGGCGTCTCCCTTCGTCGTGAACCCCCTTGGTACCGCGCGATCGCCGTCGCCTCCGACCCCCTTGCGCGCGCGCCGGTTCGGTCGTACGCGCACCGCGCAGCGGTCGCGTCCCCCGAAGAGGGGACAGACATCCGGTCCCTCCGCCTGCGATTATCGCGGTGAGGGAGTCGAACGGGCGGGCGCTGTCCCGCCGATCGGGGAAGGAGACTTCAGATGACGACCGACATCATCGCGGGGCCGTTTCTGACGGCTGTCCGTCAGGCCTGGGATCGCGCACGCGGAACGCTCATCGTCCCTCAGGGGTTCACGCTGACGGATCTGGCTGCCGGAGCGGGGTCGTTGAGCGCAGAGGTCACCGACTCGACAGGGACCCGGTTCGGCTTCCGCGCTCCCCTTCCGGCCTCCGCCCGGTGGGAAGGGAAGGCGCAAGGCGGCGAAGGCACTCCGGAGCACTGGGCGCTGTGGAGCGTCATCGTCCCGCTCATGGAGGAGCTGGAGGCGGACGGCGGACGCCGCTTCGCCCCCGATGCCGACGGCGTCCGCTGGGTGACCGCGTAGAGGATCGCGGTCACAGCGCCGCGGAGCCTATCGCAGACCGTCTTCGCAGTTGCTTCCCTGGCGGGCTTCCCACCACAGCGCGTACTCGGGCCCGTCCTGGGTCTCGACCGTCCACGGCGGGAAGGTGATGTAGCGGTCGAGTGCGAGGGCCCACGAGCTGTCCGCTCTGGTCGATCCGGGGTCGTCCGCGGGAAGCTCGTCCTCTGTGGTCCAGGATTCGGCCGGATGGGTCTTCGCCCATTCGTAGATGAGCTGGCCCGTCTGGGACCAGTCGCGGCCGTTCATCTCTTCCGCGATCTCGGGGGGCATCGGCGCGCGGTGCGGGGTCCTGTAGTCGTACGTGCACGAGTACGTCCGCCCGTCGTCGCCGACGTAACTCAGCGCGATGGTCACGTTGGTGGCGAGGTCCCCCCGCCGGCCCAGCACCCACGCTGCGGCGAGGAGGAGCACCCCTGCCACCACCACCGCGATCGCCGCGATGAGCCAGCCGGTGCGGCGCCGCCGAGTCCGCGCAGAGGGGTTGAGTGCGGACGACATCCTCCCATCGTAGCCAGCTCGATGAACCGACCCCGCGGGGTCTCGGCCGCCCCTTCCCCGGATACGAACGAGGCCCGCCTCCCTGGTGATCACCGGGGAGGCGGGCCTCGTTCTGTGTGACAGCGACCTGGTGGAGCTGGGGGGAATCGAACCCCCGTCCAACGCTGAGTCTCCACGCCTTCTCCGGGCGCAGTCTGTGGAAGCGTTCTGCTCGGCTCCGACCTTTGTCACAGACACCTAAGTCGACGAGCCCAGCCTGGGAAGAGTCCCACGTGACGTCCAGACGCCGTCACGCAGCAAGATTCCTAGATGACGCCAGGATCCGTATCGGAATCACATACGGTCTGACGGACTATCGGGCTCGCTTAGGCAGCGAGGGCGAAGTCGTTGCGCTTGGTTTCGGCAACTATTGTTTTGCAGAGAGCGTTTACGAGATAACTCTGCATCCTCGGCCCGCTTCTCGTGGATTCACAGGCGCTGTCGAAACCGATCAGCCCCGTGGTCCTTCTCTCGAAGGAGCCGCTGTCACGCTGTGGAATTGTCAGACTCGGACGACGAGCGCCCGAGCATCACAGACTACAACGTCTGCGCCTCCGCCGCCATTCCCGCCGCCGTGCCCGTCGCGTAGAGTCGCCCCATGAGCGATGTGACAGTCACCGTCCGCGGCGAACACGAAGCCCGACTGGCGCCGGAGCGGGCCACCGTGCATGTCACGGTGCGTGCCGAGGGCCCGGAACGAGCGACCGTCGTCGATCACGTCATGCGCCTGGCCGAGCCGGTCCGCAGCAGCATCGTGGGACGCGTGGACGCCGGCACCGCCCTCGACTGGAGCAGCACGCGCCTCTCGGTGCGTGCCGAGCGCCCGTGGAACGCCGAGGGCAAGCGTCTCGCCCCGGTGTACTACGCGAGCATCGACGTGACCGCGACCTTCACGGAGGCCTCGGAACTCTCGCTCTGGATCTCCGACGTCTCCGCGTGGGACGGTGTCGAGATCGGCGGGGTCGATTGGCACCTCACCCCCGAGACCCGCGTCCGGGTGGAGCGCGAGGTCGCTGCACAGGCGGTCGGCGTCGCGGTGACGAGAGCAGAGGCGTACGCCACCGCGCTCGGCCTCGCCGAGGTGACGCCCCTGGAGATCGCCGACATGGGCCTGCTCTCCGCTGCGCCGTCGTCCGGCACGCCGCTGGGCAAGGCGCGGGGTGCCGTCGCCTTCGCGGCCGACACCGCGCCGGCCATGGAGTACGAGCCGCAGGACATCGTCCTCACGGCGACCGTCGAGGCGCGCTTCCTCGCTCGCTGAGCCTTCGCCGTCAGTCGCTGACGACGAAGTCCGCGAGATCGGCGGCGAGGCGCTCGGACACGTGCGCGTGGACGGCGGTACCCGCCTCCCGATGCTCGACCGACAACAGCATCCCGGTCTCGTGGATCGCCGCGACGAGGTCGCCGCGGTCATACGGGATCACGGCGTGGAGCTCCACGGCCGGCTTCGGCAGGGCCTCTTCGATCGCCGCGCGGAGTTCGACGATGCCCTCTCCGGAGCGCGACGACACGAAGTGTGCCCGGGGCTCCAGGCCGCGCAGCACGAGCCGCTCGTCCTCCGGGATGAGGTCGGCCTTGTTGAAGACGACGATCTCGGGCATGTCGCGCACGCCGACATCGCCCATCACGTCACGGACCGTCTGCAGCTGGCCCGCCGGGTCGGGGTGCGACCCGTCGACCACGTGCAGGACGACGTCGGCGTCGCCGACCTCCTCCAGCGTGGAGCGGAAGGCTTCGACGAGCTGATGCGGCAGGTTGCGCACGAATCCGACCGTGTCGGTCAGCGTGTACACGCGGCCGTCTTCTGTCTCCGACCGACGGACGGTCGCATCGAGGGTCGCGAACAGCGCGTTCTCCACGAGCACACCCGCACTCGTCAGAGCGTTGAGCAGACTCGACTTCCCGGCGTTCGTGTACCCGGCGATCGCGACGGAGGGGATGGTGTTCCGCTTGCGTTCGGCCCGCTTCGCCTCGCGCGCGGGGGCGAAGTCGCGGATCTGCTTGCGCAGGAGGGCCATCTTCGTCCGGATCCGTCGGCGGTCGAGTTCGATCTTGGTCTCACCGGGACCGCGCGAGCCCATGCCCGCGCCACCGGCGCCGACCTGTCCACCGGCCTGACGGCTCATCGACTCACCCCAACCGCGCAGGCGCGGCAGCAGGTACTCGAGCTGCGCGAGCTCGACCTGGGCCTTGCCCTCGCGGCTCTTGGCGTGCTGGCTGAAGATGTCGAGGATCACGGTGGTCCGGTCGATGACCTTCACCTTCACGACGTCTTCGAGCGCGCGTCGCTGGCTGGGGGCCAGTTCGGTGTCGGCGATGACGGTGTCAGCGCCCACGGCCGCGACGATGTCCTTCAGCTCCTGCGCTTTGCCGCGTCCGAGATAGGTCGCGGCGTCCGGGTGCGGACGGCGCTGCAGGACGCCGTCGAGCACGACGGCGCCTGCCGTCTCCGCAAGTGCGGCGAGCTCGCGCAAGGAGTTCTCCGCGTCCTCCTGGGCACCCTGCGGGTACACGCCGACCAGGACGACGTTCTCGAGTCGCAGCTGGCGGTACTCGACCTCGGTGACATCTTCGAGCTCCGTCGACAGACCGCCCACACGCCGCAGCGCGTGCCGATCCTCGAGGTCCCACTGGGCGCCGTCCGCCGTCGAGTGCGCGGCGGTGGCTTCGTCCTGGAGCGCCTGCGCGGCGCCGAACGTCCGCACCTCCGAGCGCTTCTCTGCGTTCGCCAGCACGCGGTCGACCGTCTGGTCGTCGGTGGAGGGTGTCTTCGTCTCCGTCATCCGTTCCTGTCTCTGGTTTCCTCGCGAGCCTTAACCTTAGCCCGCGCCGTCCGGTACGCTCACCGTATGGGGTCCGACCACTACTTCACTGCGGCCCCGGCTAGCCCCGAGCACCTGCGCAAGATCCGCGTATCCCTGGCAGGCCGTGAGCTCGAAGTGACCACCGCGGGTGGCGTCTTCAGCCCGGATCGACTCGACGCCGGCACCGCAGTGCTCCTCGCCAACATGCCTCCCGTTCCACCCGGAGGTCACCTTCTCGACCTCGGCAGCGGGTGGGGGCCGATCTCCCTGTCGATGGCGCTGGCCTCGCCCCACGCGACCATCTGGGCGGTCGACGTGAACGAGCGGGCTCTGGACCTCGTGCGACGCAACGCCGCAGCCCTCGGCCTCACCAATGTCAACGCCGCACTGCCCGGAGATGTTCCCGCCGACGTGACCTTTCGCACGATCCGGTCCAACCCTCCGATCAGGGTCGGGAAAAACGAGCTGCACGGTCTGCTCGAGAAGTGGATCCCGAGACTCGACGAGCGCAGCGATGCGTGGCTCGTCGTCCAGCGGAACCTCGGTGCCGACTCCCTGCAGCGCTGGATCGCGGCGACCTTCCAGCCGGGCTACAGCGTCTTCCGGACGGCGACCGGCAAGGGCTACCGCATCCTCAAGGTGAGAAAGCACGGAACGCCCCCGACGGAGCCGATCGACGTCGTCTGAGCGGCTCGTCCGTCGGCGACCTCAGGCGAGATCGACTTCGCCCTGATAGACGAGCTGCGCCGGTCCGGACAGGGCGACGTGCTCCCCGTCTTCGGCGGGGAACATGCGGACGCCGAGCGTGCCGCCGGGAACCTCGACCTGCCAGTTGTCGGGGGCCTGGGCGCCGGCCCAGTAACGCACAGCGAGAGCCGTGGCGGCGACGCCCGTTCCGCAGCTCAGCGTCTCGCCGACCCCGCGCTCGAACACACGCATCCGCACGTGCCCGATGCCGTCGCGCACGAGGGGCTCACCGGGCACCACGAACTCGACGTTGGCTCCCGCGGGCGGAGCCGGCTCCAGCTCGGGTGTGCGCGTGAGTTCGAGGAGCCCGAGCTCCGCGTCGGACGCGAGTGCCACCACGACGTGCGGATTCCCGACGTCGATCCCCAGGCCCGGACGGGTGACGGTCAGCCCGTCCGCGCGCACCAGCGGGTCGTCTCCCGACAGCTTCCACGCTCCGAGGTCGACCTGATAGCCGCTCACGCTGCGCGTGACGTCACGGACGCCGGCTCTGGTGCCGATCGGGAGCGTGCTGCCGGGCTCGATCGCCGCGAGACCCGAGCGGACGAGGTAGTGGGCGAAGACCCGGATCCCGTTGCCGCACATCTCCGCGATGGAGCCGTCCGCGTTGCGGTAGTCCATGAACCACTCGGCATTCGGCTCTTCGGCGAGGGCCGCTGCACCCTCCGGGATCGCGGACGATCGCACGACGCGCAGCACGCCATCGGCACCGATCCCGAAGTGGCGGTCGCAGAGCACCGCGACCTGCTCCGCGGTCAGCTCCAGCCCGCCATCGGGGTCGGCGATGATGATGAAATCGTTGCCGGTACCGTGCCCCTTGGTGAATGCGACCATGGAACCAGTCTACGGAGCCGAAGGCCCTGCACTCGGCCGTGCGACGCGGTAGCGCCCGCAGAGGAAACTGCGGTTGCGGGCCACCTCGATCAGCTCCAGGTCGAGACGCCGGGGCAAGAGCGGAGCCCCGCTCCCGAGCGTCACCGGTGCGTACTGCACCCAGACCTCGTCCAGCAGCCCCGCGTCGGCGAACTGTCCGGCGAGGTCTCCCCCGCCGACCACCCAGAGATCCTTGCCCCCCGCGGCGTCGAGCATCGCCGTGTGCACGTCGCGGATGTCGGCACTCGTCACACGGACATCGGCCCCCTCCGGCACCGCGAGATCACGATGCGAGAGCACCCACGTGGGCTGCTCGTACGCCCAGCGGCCTTCCTCATGACGCAGGACCCACTCATACGTCGACGCCCCCATCACCAGCGCACCGATCCTCTTCTCGAAGATCGGGTAGGCCATCGGGCCTTCCTCATCGATGTCCTGGCTCAGCAGCCAGTCCAGGGAATGCTCGATGGTGGCGATGAAGCCGTCGAGGCTGGACGCGGTGAAGTAATGAGTGGCCATGTGCGCATGCTCGCACGGGCCACCGACATCGGTCAGACGTCCAGCAGGTCAGCGGCGGACACCGGCGGCGTCACCCACTCCAGCTCCGGGTAGCGCTTGAACCACGACACCTGCCGACGCGCATAGCGCCGGGTGAGCGCCTGGGTCTCGGCGATCGCCTCCTCGGCGCTGGAGCGTCCTTCCAGATACGCGAGCGCCTGTGCGTACCCGATCGCCCGGGGGGCCGTCGTCCCCTGCTCCAGACCTTCGTCACGCAGTCGGGCGACCTCGGCCACCAGACCGCGTTCCCACATGCGCCGGACGCGGGCATCGAGGCGGGCGACCAGTTCGGCGCGATCCACCTGCACGCCGATCAGCCGTGTGTGCGGATACCAGAGCGTCGGCTTCTCCGGGAGGACGGCACCATGCGTCGTGCCCCCCTGCTCGACGACTTCGAGCGCCCGGATCACGCGTCGCCCGTTGCGAGGGTCCACTCGCGCCGCGGCCTCGGGATCGCGGGCACGCAGCCGCTGCAGCAGCACGTCGACACCGTCGCGAGCCAGTTCCGCCTCCAACCGCTCGCGGACGACCGCATCCCGAGGGGGGAAGTGGAACTCGTAGACCACGCTCGACACGTAGAGTCCGGATCCGCCGACGAGGATCGCGTCGCCACCCGCGCCATGGATCCTCTGCACGGCCTCTCTCGCGAGGGGCTGGTACCAAGCCACCGCAGCGTCGTCCGTCACCGCGCGTACGTCGAACAGGTGGTGCGGGATGCCTCGCCGTTCGGCCACCGACAGCTTCGCCGTGCCGATGTCCATGCCGCGGTAGAGCTGCATGGCATCGGCGTTGACGATCTCCGCCGGGTTGCCGCGGCGTCGGAGCTCCTCCGCGAGATCGAGCGCCAGATCGCTCTTTCCCGTGCCGGTCGCGCCGACGACGGCCCAGAGCCGAGGCGCGGTCACACTCCGACGCGGAGGGTCGGCAGACCGAGGGAGACGGCGCGCGGAGCACCGTCGCTCGGTGCCGGCACGGCGCACGACTCGGCCTGCCCCCGATCCCACGCATCGCCACCGCGCGTCCGGCGGATGCGGAGCGGGGCGCCCGTCGGGTCGTCGGCGAGGAGGTGGAAAGGCGCGGCGTGCGTCACCGTCACCGTGACGACGTCACCGGGCCGCGGCAGCTCCGACCCGGGAGTGACCTCGAAGTGCACGAGCCGGTTGTCCTGCGCCCGCCCGGTGAGGCGACGCGTCTCCGTGTCCTTCTTGCCTTCGCCCGTGGACACGAGAACCTCGACCTCACGGCCGACCTGCTTCTGGTTCTCCTCGAGCGAGATGCGCTCCTGGAGCGCGATCAGCCGGTCGTAGCGCGCCTGCACGACCTCCTTGGGCACCTGGTCGGGCATGGTGGCCGCCGGGGTCCCTTCGCGGATCGAGTACTGGAAGGTGAAGGCTCCGGAGAAGCGCGACAGCTCGACGACGCGCATCGTCTCCTCGAAGTCCTCCTCGGTCTCCCCGGGGAACCCGACGATGATGTCCGTCGTGATGGCCGCGTGCGGGATGCGCTCGCGGACGCGGTCCAGGATCCCGAGGAACCGCTCGCTGCGGTAGGAGCGGCGCATCGCCTTGAGGATCCGGTCGCTCCCCGACTGCAGCGGCATGTGAAGCTGCGGCATGACGGCGGGAGTCTCTGCCATCGCATCGATCACGTCATCCGTGAAGGCGGCGGGATGCGGGCTCGTGAAGCGGATGCGCTCGAGCCCCTCGATCTCACCGGCGGCGCGGAGGAGCTTGCCGAACGCCTGACGGTCTCCGAACTCCACCCCGTACGAGTTCACGTTCTGCCCGAGGAGCGTGACCTCGATGGCGCCGTCCTCCACCAGCAGGCGGATCTCGTTGAGGATGTCTCCCGGCCGACGGTCCTTCTCCTTGCCCCGGAGGCTCGGGACGATGCAGAAGGTGCAGGTGTTGTTGCAGCCGACGGAGATCGACACCCAGCCGCTGTGCGCGGAGTCGCGCTTGGTGGGGAGCGTCGACGGGAACACCTCGAGGGACTCGAGGATCTCGAGTTCGGCATCGCCGTTGTGGCGCGCGCGCTCCAGGAGACCGGGCAAGGACCCCATGTTGTGCGTGCCGAAGACCACGTCGACCCAGGGGGCCTTGTCGAGCACGGCCTGCTTGTCCATCTGCGCGAGACAGCCGCCGACGGCGATCTGCATCCCGGCCTTGCGGCGCTTGACGGCGGCCAGGTGCCCGAGAGTGCCGTACAGCTTCCCGGCGGCGTTGTCCCGGACGGCGCAGGTGTTGATGATCACCACGTCCGCCTCGGAGCCCGCATCGGCACGGACGTAGCCTGCGCTCTCCAGGGATCCCGAGAGGCGCTCGGAGTCGTGGACGTTCATCTGGCAACCGAAGGTGCGCACTTCGTAGGATCGCTGGCGCCCGTCGTCGTCGACGGCCGCTGACGACGCGCTGATGATCGTCGGTTCGCTGCGGGGGATAGTCATGATGCTCCCATTGTACGAGCGTCGCCGAGAGCCGACCGCGTGCGGACCGTCAGTCGGAATCCACGAACCGCACCCCGGAGGGGCCCCCGCCGAACGAGGCTTCGCGCAGCGCTGTCTTCGCCGCGTTCATGGCGACCGCTCCCCCGTACCCGCGGCGAGACAGCTGTCCGACCAATCGGCGAAGCGCCGCGTCCGGATCGAGACGTCCCATCGAGCGGGCCTTGGTCCGTGCGAACTCCAGCGCGCGCTCGGCGTCGTCGTCGGGGAGCTCGTCGAGAGCGGCGTCGATGACCTCACGGGGGATGCCTCGCTGCGACAGCGCTCGAGAGAGGGCGACCCGGCCCTGCCCCTTGCGTTCGACACCGGACGTGACGAGGAGATCCGCGAGCACGGCGTCATCGAGGTAACCACGCCGTACGAAGTCGTCGATCACGTCGTCGATGGCGTCCGTGGCGAGTCCGTGTCCCTTCAACACCAGCCGAGCTTCGGAGACCGACAGCGACCGCGTTCGCAGCTTCCGCACCAACGACTCCTCCGCCGTCGTTCGGATCTCCTCCGCCGACGGGCCGCTCTCTTCGTCCGCTTCCGTCGATCGGGACACGCCGCCGACGGCGCGCAGCCTGTTCGTCTTCCCGCTCGTGGCAGCGGCCCGCGCCGAGGCTCCGCGAGCGGGATGGCGCGCGCTGGGCGCACCGTCGTCAGCCGGTCCCGCTCCCGCCGCCACGGGTTCATGCCACGTCGAGCGCCAGACCCCGCCTGCATCCGCTGACGATGCAGACGGTGTCACGGGACCGGGAGCAGACTCGTCTGCCCCGTCATCCGGCGACTTCCCCGCGCGCGCAGCTCCGCCGAAGAGAGGGATGATGGGGGCGATCCGCTCGGAATCGCCCCCACGCTGATCACTCATCAGGCCGGGCGACGCTCGGCCAGCTCATCAGCGCCCGGAGCCGCGGCCGGGCCGCCGATGCCGAGCTTCTGCTTGATCTGGCTCTCGATCGCCAACGCGATGTCCGCGTTGTTGAGCAGGAACGTCCGCGCGTTCTCCTTGCCCTGGCCCAGCTGATCGCCGTCGTAGGTGTACCAGGATCCGGACTTCTTGACGATCCCGTGCTCGACACCGAAGTCGATCAGGCTGCCCTCACGGGAGATGCCGACGCCGTAGAGGATGTCGAACTCCGCCTGCTTGAAGGGCGGTGCCATCTTGTTCTTGACGATCTTGACGCGCGTACGGTTACCCACCGCGTCGGTTCCGTCCTTGAGCGTCTCGATGCGGCGGATGTCCATGCGCACCGAGGCGTAGAACTTCAGCGCCTTACCACCGGCGGTGGTCTCGGGCGAGCCGAAGAACACGCCGATCTTCTCGCGCAGCTGGTTGATGAAGATCATCGTGGTGTTGGTCTGGTTCAGCCCACCGGTGAGCTTGCGCAGCGCCTGCGACATGAGGCGGGCCTGGAGACCCACGTGGGAGTCGCCCATCTCGCCCTCGATCTCGGCACGCGGCACCAGGGCCGCCACCGAGTCCACGACGATGAGGTCGATGGCTCCGGAACGCACGAGCATGTCGGCGATCTCGAGCGCCTGCTCACCCGTGTCGGGCTGGGAGACGAGAAGAGCGTCGATGTCGACGCCGAGCTTCGCGGCGTAGTCGGGGTCGAGCGCGTGCTCGGCATCGATGAACGCCGCGATGCCGCCGGCCCGCTGGGCGTTGGCGATTGCGTGCAGCGTCAGCGTCGTCTTACCGGAGGACTCCGGGCCGTAGATCTCGACGATGCGGCCACGCGGCAGACCTCCCACGCCGAGGGCGACGTCGAGGGCGATGGAGCCGGTGGGGATGACGGCCACAGGGGCCCGCTCATCGCTGCCCAGCCGCATGACCGAGCCCTTTCCGAACTGGCGGTCGATCTGAGCGAGGGCTGTCTCGAGGGACTTCTCGCGGTCGGCGGGTGATGGCATGGTGTGCTCCTTCTGCGCGTGTGCTGCCGCCTGTAGGCTGTCGCGGCTCTTCCGGCTGGAAGGAACTCTCCGACAAGGCGTATGGCTTTTCAGCTTGGCCCTCACGGTACGGCGGGCCTCCGACATTGCATCGAGGAGCCACGGATCGTGAGGATCAGAGCCTTCTGACCACTTGTGCAGAAGACTACGCCCGGTTCGAACAGATTTTCGACACCACGCCGAAGTCGGCGTGTCGAACATCCGCACACCGGGACACGCCCGTCACCGCCCGCGCGGCTCCAGGCGACCCACCCCGTGGCGCCGGGAATCGGGCACATCCATGTCGGCGCACAGTGCGAGCCAGATGTCCCGCGGGGGCACCCCGGCGTCGAGAGCTTCGAGCGCGGTGCGCCCGCCCATCCCGGAGAGCACGAGGTCGTTCAGCAGGGAGGACGCGCGCGCTTCGAATTCAGCGTCCACGGCGCGCAGGAACTCACTGCGTCGCATGAAGAAGTTCTCCGGGGATCAGCGGAGCGAGAGCTCGGGTTCCACGGAGGCGACCAGGTCGTCCGGGACCACGTCGGGGAAGACCTGGATGCCTTCGAGGACCGAGATGCGGTCCCCGACTTCGCGCATGATCGTCGAGATGGGGACGTCGAGAGCTTCCGCCACCGAAGCGAGGATCTCGCTCGAGGCCTCCTTCTGACCGCGCTCCACCTCACTGAGGTAACCGAGAGCGACGGATGCCTTGCTCGCGACCTGGCGGAGCGTCCGCCCCTTCTGCAGACGGAAGTCCCTCAGCACGTCGCCGATCTCCTGTCGTACAAGAATCATCGGAACCTCCTCCGCAGTTCGTGAATCGAGGTCTCCCTCGAAGAGACGGCCAGTCTAGTCCTCCTGGCTTGCACAGAATCTACCCTTGCACTCTGTGGTTTGAATGTGAGCACACCCGTATCAACATGACGCCGGGCGTCGCTATTCCCGCAGCGCGGCGGCCAGCACATCGAGGGCGGCCGCGACCGACTGCGCGCGCACGGCCGCGCGATCGCCGGCGAAACGGAACTGCGCGGTGCGACTCCGCGTCGGGGTCACGACGCCGATGTGAACCGTGCCCACGGGCTGCCCATCCGGGGAGTTCGGCCCCGCGATGCCGGTGGTGGACACCCCGACGTCGGCAGCACGCCCGTCGACCGCGACGGCCTCGCGCACGCCGACGGCCATCTGTCGCGCGACCTCCGCGTGCACCGGTCCGTGGCGCTCCAGCAGCTCGTCATCGACGGCGAGCAGCGTGTGCTTCACCGGCGTCGCATAGGCGACGATGCCCCCGAGGAGCACCGCGGACGCCCCGGGGACCGCGACGAGGGCCGCGGAGAGCGCACCACCGGTGAGCGACTCCGCGACGCCGAGCGTCCACCCCCGCGCGCGCAGAGCGGTCAGGACCTCGACGGGCGTCGTGTCGCTCATCGGCTCTGACGGGCGCCGCGCACCTGAGCGACGATGTAGTCGATCCCACTGACGACGGTGAGCACGAGGACGATGATCATGAGCACGGTCGTCACGACCGTCCACGGCCCGAGCCCGATGAACACGTGCAACGGCAGGAGCGCCCATCCGAGGGCGACGCCCTGGAACGCCGTCTTGATCTTGCCCATCCAAGCGGCCGCGACCACGTGCTCGCTCGCGACGACCAGCCGATGGATGGTGATCCCCCACTCGCGGACGAGGATGATCACGACGATCCACCACGAGACCTCGCCCAGGATCGCGAGCCCCACGAATCCCGCGCCGGTGAGGAGCTTGTCCGCGATCGGGTCCCAGAGCTTCCCGAAGTCGCTGACGATGTCGTACCGACGCGCGAGGTAGCCGTCGACCCAGTCGGTCGAGATGGCGACGATGAAGAGGACGGCGGCGATCCAGCGCACTGTGAGATCGTCGAGGCCGTACGTCCCGCCGACCAGCAGGAGCACGAAGAACACGACGGCGAGCGGGATGCGCGCCACCGTGATGGCGTTGGGGAGCTGCCGAGGGATCGCCATCAGTCGCGTCCCGTCAGGCCCCAGGCGTCTTCGTCGCCCTCTGCTTCGACGACCGGCAGGCCGTCGTACTGCGCCTCCAAGGGATCACGTTCGGCGGGCGGCGCCGCCGCGGGCGCAGCCGGAGCAGCCGGAGCCGACGGGACGTCTTCGCCGCGGAGCTTCGCCATGACCTGCGGCAGCTGCTCGGGGGTCGCGAGCACATCGCGTGCCTTCGAGCCCTCCGAGGGGCCGACGACCTCACGCGACTCGAGGAGATCCATCAGGCGTCCGGCCTTCGCGAAGCCGACCCGCAGCTTGCGCTGGAGCATGGACGTGGATCCGAACTGCGAGGAGACGATGAGCTCGGCGGCCGCGAGAAGGAGCTCGAGGTCGTCGCCGATGTCCTCGTCGACCTCCTTCTTCTTCGCCGGCTCCATGGCCTCCTGGACGTCGGACCGGTACTCGGGGCGCGCCTGACGCGTGACGTGCTTGACGACCGCGTCGATCTCCTTCTCGTCGACCCATGCGCCCTGCAGACGGAACGGCTTCGAAGAACCCATGGGCGAGAAGAGCGCGTCACCTTGACCGATGAGCTTGTCGGCGCCGGGACTGTCGAGGATCACGCGGCTGTCGGTGACGCTCGTGACGGCGAAGGCCAGGCGGGACGGCACGTTCGCCTTGATGAGGCCGGTGACCACGTCGACGCTCGGGCGCTGCGTGGCGAGCACCAGGTGGATGCCGGAGGCCCGGGCGAGCTGGGTGATGCGGACGATCGAGTCCTCGACGTCCCGCGGCGCGACCATCATCAGGTCGGCGAGCTCGTCGACCACGACGAGGAGGTACGGGTACGGCTTGAGCACCCGCTCGCTGCCCGGCGGCACCTCCACCTCCCCCGCACGCACGGCGCGGTTGAAGTCGTCGATGTGGCGGAAGCCGAACGACGCGAGGTCGTCGTACCGCATGTCCATCTCCTTCACGACCCACTGCAGCGCCTCGGCCGCCTTCTTCGGGTTCGTGATGATGGGGGTGATCAGATGCGGAACACCCGCGTAGCTGGTCAGCTCGACGCGCTTCGGGTCGATGAGGACCATGCGCACGTCGGACGGGCGCGCCCGCATGAGGAGGCTCGTGATCATCGAGTTCACGAAGCTGGACTTACCGGAGCCGGTGGAACCGGCGACCAGGAGGTGCGGCATCTTCGCGAGGTTGGCGACGACGAAGTTGCCGCCGACGTCCTTGCCGACGCCGATCGTGAGCGGGTGCGTGCTCTTCTGCGCGGCTCCCGACCGCAGCACGTCGCCCAGGGCGACCGTCTCGCGGTCGGTGTTCGGGATCTCGATGCCGATCGCGCTCTTGCCGGGGATCGGCGAAAGGATGCGCACGTCGTTGGAGGCGACCGCGTAGGCGAAGTTGTTGCTGAGCTGGAGGATCTTCTCGACCTTGACGCCGTGGCCGACCTCGACCTCGTACTGCGTGACCGTCGGGCCCCGGGAGAAGCCGGTGACCTTGGCATCGACCTTGAACTGGTCGAGGACGCTCGTGATCTGCTCGACGATGCGGTCGTTCGCCTCCGAGCGGGCGACCGAGGGCGGCCCCTCGGACAGCACGCCCGGCGACGGGAGGATGTAGGGAGCCACGGGGGCCTGCGGGCCGCGGTCGCCGGGGCCCTCCGTCCCGAAGCCGTCCAGTCCGGGGAGCTCCGGCATCTCGCCGGTGTCGGACTCGTCGTCCAGGAGCGCGGTCGTCTGCTGCTCGGCGAGCGTGTCCGTCACCGAGCGGACGTCGCTGAGCACCTCGGTCGCCGCGTCGTAGGGGTTCGCCACCGTCACGGCCTGGTCGTACGCCGGGGTGGCCTCGGTCGTGGACAGCAGCGCGGTGATGTCGTCCGAGGCGAGGGTCCCCTCGTCGGGGTCTTCCTCGCGGCCGGTCTTGTTGCGCCGCCACCAGGGCAGCACGTCCGGGTCGTCGACCTTGTCGGCCTCGTCGACCGCGGCCGAGGAGTCCTTCGCCGGCTTCTCCGGGCGCTCGGCGTCGAACATCCAGGCGTAGAGGTCTCCCAGGCGGGCACCGATGCGGTTCGGCGGGGTCTTCGTGAGGATGAGGATGCTGAGGGCGGCGAGCAGCCCGAGGATGATGTAGGCCGGGATGTCGGTCAGGTACGTCAGGGGCTGCCCCACGAGCCATCCGAGCAGACCACCCGACTCGCTCAGCGCAGGCATGCCCTGGTTCGGGTGGGGACGGGGGCCGGCGACGTGGAAGATGCCCGCCAGAGCGAGCACGAACATCCCGAAGCCGATCCCGATGCGCCCGTTGTCGTGCACGGACGACGGGTGCCGGAACAGCCATCCCGCCAGGAAGAGCAGCAGCACCGGCATGATGAAGGCCACCCGACCGACGAAGAGCCCCACCGAGTAGGCGCTGATGTTCCCCGCGACCTCGTTGCCGATGAAGAACCACTCGTTGACGGCGCCGAGCGCCGCCAGGATCACCAGCAGGAAAGGGAAGCCGTCTCTGCGGTCGTCCTTCTGCAGCGTCTCCGGCCCGAAGGCCCGGAAGAGTCCGCCCACGCCGTGCGCGAGCCCGTTCCAGGCGCGCGCGGCGACGGGTGGCTTGTCCGCCTCGTCGATGTACTTCTTCGGAGCGGGCTGCGCCTTCGGAGCCGCCTGCCGCTTGGGGCGCGACGGGGCGCTCGTCGAGGCGCGCTCGGTCTTGGTGCTGCTCCTGGCCATGCCTCCACGGTACGACCCGAGACCGACATCTCCGCGTCACCACGCGGAACTCGACGATCACGGCGCGCGAGGGCACGCCGTGATCCGACGGTCAGGCCTCGATGACGAGAGGGACGATCATCGGACGACGACGCAGCTTCTGGTTCACCCAGCGGCCGATCGTGCGACGCACCACCTGCGACAGCGCGTGCGTGTCGCGCACGCCGTTGCCGGACGCCTCCTTCAGGGCGGCGACGATCTTCGGGGCGACGTCGTCGAAGACCGCGTCGTCCTCGGCGACACCGCGCGCATGGATCTCCGGTCCGGAGATGATGCGCCCGGTGGCGGCGTCCACCACGACGATGACCGAGATGAACCCCTCCTCGCCGAGGATGCGGCGGTCCTTGAGGTCGGCGTCGGTGATCTCGCCGACGGTCGAGCCGTCGACGTAGACGAACCCGAGGTCGAGCTGTCCGGCGACCCGGGCGACACCGTCCTTCAGGTCGATCACGGTGCCGTTGGAGGCGATGATCGTGTTCTGCTCGGGGATCCCGGTGTCCTGGGCGAGCTTGGCGTTGGCGATCAGGTGCCGGTACTCCCCGTGGACAGGGAGGACGTTCTTCGGCTTGAGGATGTTGTAGCAGTAGAGCAGCTCGCCGGCCGCGGCGTGTCCGGACACGTGCACGCGGGCGTTGGCCTTGTGCACGACGTTCGCGCCCAGCTTGGTGAGTCCGTCGATGACGCGGTAGACGGCGTTCTCGTTGCCAGGGATGAGGCTCGACGCCAGGATGACGGTGTCACCCTCGCTCACCTCGATGGCGTGGTCCATGTTGGCCATGCGGCTCAGCACGGCCATCGGCTCCCCCTGCGAGCCGGTCGACATGTAGACGATCTGCTCGTCCGGGAGGTCACGCGCCTTCTTGAAGTCGATCAGCACGCCCGCCGGCACCTTGAGGTAGCCGAGCTGCTCCGCGATCGTCATGTTGCGGACCATGCTGCGGCCGAGGAACGCGACCCGACGTCCGTGCGCGTGCGCGGCGTCGATGACCTGCTGCACGCGGTGCACGTGGCTGGAGAAGCTCGCGACGATCACCCGGCGGGGAGCCTTGCCGATGACCTGGTCGAGGACCGGGCCGATGGAGCGCTCCGTGGGCGTGAAGCCGGGCACGTCGGCGTTGGTGGAGTCGACGAGGAAGAGGTCGACCCCCTCCTCCCCCAGCCGCGAGAACGCGCGCAGATCGGTGATGCGGCCGTCCAGGGGCAGCTGGTCCATCTTGAAGTCGCCGGTGGCGAGGGCCATGCCCGCGGGGGTGCGGATCGCGACGGCCAGCGCGTCGGGGATGGAGTGGTTCACCGCGACGAACTCAAGGTCGAACGGTCCGACCTTCTCCTGCTGACCTTCCTTCACGGTCAGGGTGAAGGCCTTGATACGGTGCTCCTTCAGCTTCGCCTCGACGAGGGCGAGCGTGAGTCCGGAGCCGATCAGCGGGATGTCGCTCTTCAGCCGCAGCAGGTACGGAACGGCCCCGATGTGGTCTTCGTGCCCGTGCGTCAGCACCACACCCACGATGTCGTCGAGACGATCACGGATCGGCTCGAAGTCGGGGAGGATCAGGTCGACGCCCGGCTGGTGCTCCTCCGGGAAGAGCACCCCGCAGTCCACGATCAGGATCTTGCCCGCGTACTCGAACACGGTCATGTTGCGACCGATCTCCCCCAGGCCGCCGATCGGGATGACCCGGAGCGTCCCTTCGTCGAGAGCGGACGGTTCGGCCAGGGGAATGGACATGCTGTCTCCTCAGTCGGACACTCCACGCGTCCGTTCGTTCATGGTGACGCGGCTCAGCGCGTCGTGCCGTGCACCTTCGGCAGGGCGCCGCCCGCGGCCGCGTTGCGGTCGGGCCGGAAGTTCGAGAAGTCCGCGCCCGGCACGCCGTTGACGAGGTCGAGCTCGTCCTCGATGAGGGCGGCCTCCCACTCCTCCGGGCCGACGAGGGGAAGGCGGACACGCGGACTGGAGATGCGACCCAGCCCGTGCAGGATGTACTTCGCGGCGACCGTTCCGGGGACGTGCGTCATGACGGCCCTGACGAGCGGCTCCAGTCGCTTGTGCTCGGCCGTCGCCGTGGCGAGGTCGCCCCGGTTCACCGCATCGATGATGGTCCGGTACGGAGCGGCGGCGACGTTCGCCGTCACGCCGATGAGGCCGGTCGCCCCGATCGACAGGTGCGGCAGCACGTTCGCGTCGTCACCGGAGAAGTACATGAGGTCGGTCTGGTTGAGCACACGGCTCACCTCGGAGAAGTCGCCCTTGGCGTCCTTCACCGCGAGGATGTTCGGGTGCTTGGCGAGCCGGAGGATCGTCTCGTACTTGATCGGGACACCGGTCCGCCCGGGGATGTCGTACAGGATGACCGGCAGGTCGGTGGCATCGGCGACGAGCCGGAAGTGCGTGAGGATGCCCGCCTGCGTCGGCTTGTTGTAGTACGGCGTGACGATCATGATGCCGTCGGCACCGGCCTTCTCGCTGGCCTTGTACAGCTCGATGGCGTGCGCGGTCTCGTTCGAACCGCCGCCGGTGATGATCTTCGCGCGTCCCGAGGAGACGGACTTGCCGATCTCGACGAGCTTGAGCTTCTCGGGGTCCGTCAGGGTCGAGGTCTCGCCGGTCGTTCCCGTCACGACGATGCCGTCCGCGCCTGCGGTGATCACGTCATCGATGTGCTTCTCGACGGCGGGCCAGTCGACTTCGCCGTCGGCCGTCATCGGAGTGACGAGCGCGACGAGAACCTGTCCGAAGGGGTTGCCCGAGTGCGTCATGCGTCCAGCGTATCGGGTCGGATGCCGCTGCCGCGGACGCGTCCGCGTCCTCCTCCCCTGTCGGCCATAGGCTCGCACCATGGGTTGGATCACGCATGCCTCACGCACGACCTACGAGAACGCCTGGATCCGCGTCCGCGAAGACGACGTCACCGGACCGGGCGGTCGCGGCGTCTACGGCGTCATGACGGTGAGGAACCCCGCGGTCTTCATCGTCGCGATGGACGCCGACGACCGGGTCTGCCTGGTGACCGTCGACCGCTACACGGTGGGACCGTCCGTCGAGGTCCCGGCCGGCGGCACCGACGGCGAGGATCCGCGTGCCGCCGCGGAACGGGAGCTCCGGGAGGAGTCCGGGTACCGTGCGCACCGGTGGGAGCACCTCGGCAGCACGCACGCGCTCGACGGCATCGCGGAGGCCACGGAGCACGTCTTCCTGGCACGAGAGATCGAGCGCGTCGACGACGCGGTCGACAGCCGCGCGGAGGAGGGCATCGACACCGTCGAGTGGGTGGCGTTCGGGGAGGTCCTCCGGATGATCGCCGACGGTCGGATCACCGACGGGGAGACGATCGCCGCGATCGCTCTCGCCGGGATCCGCCTCGGTCGGTTCCGCTGACCGGAGGCGTCAGACCCGGCCCCGACGCGCGACGGCCGCGGTGAGGGATCGGGGCAGCACCTTCGTCACGGCGACGACGGCCTTGTAACGCAGCGAGGGGATGGACACGGACTTCCCGCGCGCGGCGTCGCGGAGTCCTTCGCGAACGACGTCGCGGGCATCGAGCCACAGGAACGGCGGCACGCCCTCCTCGCCGACCGCGAGACCCATGCGCTCGTGGAAGGAGGTGTGTGTGAAACCGGGGCAGAGCGCCGTGACGCTCACGCCGTCCGGACCGTAGGCCGTGTTCGCCCATCGGCTGAAGTCGATGAGCCAGGCCTTGCACGCCGAGTACGTCGACCGCGAGATGAAGCCGGCCACCGACGCGACGTTGATGATCCTGCCTCCCCGCCCCCGCATCGTCTGCAGGGCGGCGTGCATCAGACGCATGGAGGCCTCGACGTGCACGCGCAGGTGCCGCACCTCGTCTTCGATGTCGTTGTCGGCGAACTGCAACGGCAACCCGAACCCGGCGTTGTTCACGAGCAGGTCGATCGGGTCGTCCCGATCGCGGAGCCGCGCCGCGACGCGCTCGACGCCGGCCTCCTCCGACAGATCGGCCGGAAGGACCTCGACGGCGACTCCCCACTCGCCGCGCAGCTCCGTCGCGAGAGCCGACAGCGATTCCTCCGAGCGGGCCACGAGCACGAGATCGGCGCGCCGACGAGCCAGCTGACGGGCGAACTCGGCGCCCAGCCCGGCGCTGGCTCCGGTGATCAGTGCGGTGGGCATCAGCGCTCGTACCTCAGGAAGCGATACCGGATACCGGTGCGGGAGGTCTGCCACTCCCCCTCATCCACCACGCGCCATCCGGTCTTCGGCGGAGCGAAGGTGTCGCCGTCGACCTCGAGGTCGAGCTCCGTGACCTCGAGACGGTCGGCATCGGCGATCACCTGGCGGAAGATCTCCGCACCGCCGATGATCCACACCTTCTCCTGACCGCGGACGGCCTCGGACACCGTGGCCGCACGGCGGGCGCCCTCTGCGGTCCAGTCCTGCTGGCGGGTCACGACGATGTTGTCGCGACCGGGCAGGGGGCGGAATCGCTCCGGCAGCGAGTCCCAGGTCTTGCGCCCCATGACGACCGGCGCGCCCTGGGTGGTCTCCTTGAAGTGCGCCAGATCCTCCGGCACGTACCAGGGCATGCCTCCCTCGGCGCCGATCACCCCGCCGGCGGCCTCGGCCCAGATGAGCCCGACCCAGGTCATACCGCCACCGCCGCCCTGATCGGTGCGTGGTGCTGGTAGTCCTCCACGACGAAGTCCTCGAACCGGTAGTCGAAGATCGACTCCGGCTTCCGCGCGAAACGCAGCGTGGGATACGGGTAGGCCTCCCGCGTGAGCTGCTCGCGGACCTGTTCGACGTGGTTGTCGTAGACGTGGCAGTCTCCGCCGGTCCAGACGAAGTCGCCGGGCTCCAGCCCGACCTGCTGCGCGATCATCATCGTCAGCAACGCGTAGGAGGCGATGTTGAAGGGGACGCCGAGGAACATGTCCGCGCTGCGCTGGTAGAGCTGGCAGGAGAGCTTTCCGTCGGCGACATAGAACTGGAAGAGCGCATGGCACGGCGCGAGGGCCATATCGGGGATGTCTGCCGGGTTCCAGGCGGAGACGAGCAGGCGCCGCGAGTCGGGTGAGCGCCGGATCTGCTCGATGACCTCGGTCAGCTGATCGATGCTGCCGCCGTCGGGAGTCGGCCAGGACCGCCACTGGACGCCGTACACCGGGCCGAGATCGCCGTCCGCATCCGCCCACTCGTCCCAGATCGAGACGCCGTTCTCCTGCAGCCAGCGGACGTTGGAGTCGCCGCGCAGGAACCAGAGCAGCTCGTACGCGATGGACTTGAAGTGCACCCGCTTCGTGGTGATGAGGGGGAACCCCTGCGCGAGGTCGAAGCGGATCTGGCGCCCGAACACGCTGGTGGTCCCCGTCCCGGTGCGATCGCTCTTGTGCGTGCCGGTCTCGAGCACATCGCGGAGCAGGTCTTCGTACGGAGTCGGGACAGCGGCGCTCATGGTTGTCAGGATACCCGCCCCGCTCCCCTCGGAGGCGGTGACCGTGACGCGATCCGCGCGTCACGTACCGAAACATCGCGACGCTTCCACGGCCGCGGCTCTAGCCTCGAGGGATGTCCCCCGCGCTCGCTTTCGCCGCCCTGGCCGCGCTGCTGGTGCTCGCCACCGTGGTCGGTCTCGTGCTGCGCGGGAGAGAGGGCCGCCGCCGGGACGGCGGCGACCTGCGGTTCGATCCCGCCGACGCGGAGGGCGCGGCGCTGGGTGCCACCGCGACGCTCGTGCAGTTCAGCACGGAGACGTGCGCCCGCTGCCCCCAGGTGCGTCGTCTTCTCAGCTCGTTCGCGTCCGTGGACGCCGGCCTCGCGCACCTCGAGATCGATCTCACGCACCGCCCTGATCTCTCGGCGCGCTACCGTGTGCTGCAGACACCGACCACCTTCGTGCTCGACGCCACGGGGCGCGTCAAGGCTCGGTTCGCGGGCATACCCGCTCGCGAGAGCCTGACCCACGCCCTCGCCGCCGTCTGAGACCCCGTCTGGAGCAGATGATGACCCCTCCCCCCGGAATCGATCCGCGCGGGCCCCGCTTCGCCGCCGGGATCACCGCACTCCTGCTCGCCGTCGCGACGTTCCTGGCCCTCATCGGGATCTCCACCGCGCGGACCACCGATCGCTGGTTCGCGCTCACGGCGTCGTCGGAGTTCGCGTTCATCGGAGGAGGCGGCTGGGCGGTCTCCGCCGCAGGGCCCGTCGCGCGCGTGCTCGACCCTGGCTTCCTCCTGGCCACGCTGATCGCGCTGTTGTTCCTCTGGGGTGTGGTCTCCCCGGCCACCGCACCGTGGGGCGTCCTCTACCGCCGCCTCGTCCGTCCGCGCCTCACGCCACCCGCCGAGCTGGAGGATCCCCGTCCCCCGCGGTTCGCCCAGGGCGTGGGTCTCGTCGTGGTGGGGCTCGGCCTCCTGCTCCACCTCGCCGGCGTGCCGTGGGCCCTCCCGATCGCCACCGCCGCGGCGTTCCTCGCCGCTTTCCTCAACGCCGCGTTCGCCTTCTGCCTCGGCTGCCAGCTCTACCTGCTGCTGCAGCGCGCCGGGCTGACCGGGCGACCGCGCCGCACCGCGTGACCCCGGTTCCCGGCGGCCCGGTCGCTCGGTAGGCTGGCGACCAAGCGACGCCGCTCCCCCGGTGGCGTCAGAACCGGAGGAACCATGCCCGTCACCAGTGAAGCCGCCGCCACCTGGACCGGATCGCTCACGGAGGGTTCCGGCACGGTCGCCTTCTCCTCCTCGCACCTGGGGACGTTCCCGATCGACTGGAAGTCCCGCAGCGAGGGCAGCGACACGACCACGACGCCCGAGGAGCTCATCGCTGCGGCCCACGCGTCCTGTTTCAGCATGGCGCTCTCGCACGCGCTCGCCGAGAACGGCACCGCACCGGAGCGCGTCAACACCAGCGCCTCGGTCACGTTCAAGCCCGGCGTCGGCATCACCGGCAGCCACCTCAACGTCAACGCCACCGTGCCGGGCCTGACGCCGGAGAAGTTCCAGGAGATCGCCGAGGGGGCGAAGACCGGGTGCCCGGTGTCCCAGGCGCTCGCCGGCATCGAGATCACCCTCGAGGCGACGCTGGCCTGAACCCGGGGGACGTCAGGCGCGGGACAGGCTGATCGCCTTCCGGATGCTCGCCCTGGCGTCCTTGCGGCGTCCCGCCGCGTCCTGCACGACGCCGAGACGGTATCGCGCCCGCCAGTCCTCGGGCGCCGCGTCCGCCTCCGCCGTGTAGCGCGCGACGAGCGCGTCCGCGTCCTTCCGGGCGAGGCGCCCGCTGGGCGTCAGCTCGGTCTCGACCGGCGGCATGCCGCCCTCGGCGTCGAGCAGCCGCCCCAGGCGGTCGGCGCCGAAGCCGAACAGCATCTCGCGCACCAGCGCCCACCCGCCCACGGGTGCGAGGACCAGGAGCGTGACGCCCATCCCGATGGAGATCGGCGTCCCCACGGCGAGGAACATGACGGCGAGCCAGCCCGCCACGACGAGGTAGAGCAGGAGGGCCGCGGCCATCAGCCCGACCCCGATCCGCGACATCACGAGCGGATGCCGATGTCGAGCATGCTCTCCAGACCGACCACGACACCGGTGGCGGTGGCCGCGTAGGGCACGGCCAACCGGATACCCGGTGCGTAGGCGAGGCCCGGGTCGGTGGTGTCGTGCGTGAACGTGAGCGATTCCCCCGGACCGGACAGGATGACCTCCTGCTTGGCGATCACCCCGGGGCGGCGGAGCGAGTGGATGGGCACGCTGCCCACCTGCTGCCCCCGTGCGCGCTGGTCCGCATGCGGGGCGCTCACAGGACCCTGGGTCGCACGCGCGGCGGCGATGAGCTCCGCCGTGCGGACGGCCGTCCCGCTCGGCGAGTCGACCTTGGTCTCCCGGTGCGCCTCCACGATCTCCGCCGAGCCGAAGTAGGGCGCGGCGGCCGCGGCGAGGGCAGAGCCGAGCACCGAACCGAGCGAGAAGTTCGGGATGAACACCGCACCGGTGTCCGCAGCCTCGACGAGCGGACGGACGAGGGCGATCCGCTCCGCCGACCAGCCGGAGGTGGCGACGAGGATGTTGAGACCGTGCTCCACGGCGGTACGCACCACGTCGATGCTGACCTGCGGGGTGGAGGCATCGATCACGAGGTCGGCGTTCGCGAGCTCCGAGAGGTCGCTCGTGGACGTCAGCACGCGGCTCACCTCGAAGCCCTCGAGCTCCTCGATCACCGCAGCGATGATCGTCCCGAGCTTTCCGGTCCCGCCGACGAGGGCTACCTTCGTGGTCATGCGTCCAGTCTATTTCCGGGCGTCGGCCGGGGGTCGCGGCGCGCGGAGGCGGTGATCACACCAGCAGCGCGTCGGGGATCCCGGTCCGCAGCTCCATCGGCAGGTGGCCGGTGTCGTTGTGCGTGAGCAGGGTCCACGGCCGCCCCTGCTTCTGCGCGATCACCGTCAGACCGCAGTGCGACTGGTTGAGAGTCATCCAGCGCCAGTCCGGAGCGGCGAGGACCTCGCGCACGAACCACGAGATCACGAAGTTGTGGGTGATGAGGACCTCGTGCACGTCGCCGGTCTTCCGCACGAGGAACTCGTTGACGGCATCCGACATCTGCGCGCGGCCCGCCTCGATCTCCGCCTCGGTCACCGATCCGAAGAACGGCTCGAACACCGCCGGCGTCTCCTCCGTCATCCCCGTCGGCACGCAGTCGAACAGCAGCGCGGACGGCTCCGGGTCCACGGACGGCAGTCGACCGGCGATCGCTCGCGCCGTCTCCGCGGCGCGGAGCAGAGGCGAATGCCAGACGGCATCGAGCGGGAGGCCCGACAGCCGATCCGCGATGAGCTCCGCCTGCCGCTGGCCGCGCGGCGAGAGGGGTCCGTCGGCGAGGCCGTGCTCGGCATCCTGATGTTCACCGTGTCTGACCAGATATATGTAGTGCGTCACAACTCGCTCGCTCGCCTCTTCGCCAGCATCCGCCGGTCTTCCTCTTCCACCCTATGTCACGGGCGACGCACGCTCAGGCGCCCGCGCGGGTGAGGTCGGCAACCTGCACCCGGGACAGCGTGACACCGGCACCCTGCATGAGCTCGTCGACGTGGTCGGTCGCGAACGTGTTCACGATCGGCGCGGCGACCGTGCGCTGCGCGAGCAGCCACGCGATGGAGACGGCCGCCACGGGGACGGCCAGTTCGGCGGCCACCTGATCGAGCGCCCGCAGCACCTTGGTCCCCCGACGGTTGAGGTGCCCGCGCAGCTGCTCGCCGCGGACACCACGGGAGGCGAGCGCCTTCGTGCGGTGGCGCCCCGACAGGAACCCGTGCTCCAAGGCGTGGGACGGCGTCACGGCGAGGTTCTGCGCACCGGCCACGAGCCGGAGGTCGCCTTCGAACGGCTGCCGACGGACGAGGTTGTACGGCGTGTCGATCACCGTGATCCGCGGGTATCCCGCGGACGCGAGGATGCGCGCCTCGACGAGCCGCTCCGGGCTGAACCCGTAGGCGCCGAGCGCGCCGATCTTCCCGGCTTCGACGAGCCACTCGACCGTCGCCAGCGTGTCTTCCAGGTTGGTGGTCGCATCGAGCGTGGCGTCCAGATAGAGCACGTCGATGCGATCGACGCCGAGCCGCGTGAGCGACCCCTCGACGGCGCGGACGAGGTTGACCGATCCCAGACCGGGGTTGTCGGCGTGCGCTCCGATGCGCACGCTCAGAACGACGCGCTCGCGCTGGTCGCGAGACCGCAGCCACTGTCCGAGGATGTGCTCGCTGCGCCCGCCGGAGAATCCGTCGGCGGTGTGGATGGCGTTGCCGCCGAACTCCACGTAGCGGTCCAGGATGCCGTGGCTCGTCTCGAGATCGACGTTCCACCCGAACTCCGCCGCGCCGAGCATCAGCGGGAACGTCTCGTATCCGGTCTCGCCGAGGGCGGCGCGGATGGACTCCCCGACGCCGGGCCCGACGATCGGGATGGGGGCGGAGGGGTGGTCCTCGTGCTCCTGCGGGGCGCGTTCACCAGGTGTTCCTGCGCCTACGCTGAACAACCGCATACTCTCACCCCCGCCGTGATCGGCCGGAGCCGATCGACATCACTGCTTCGCTGGCACCCCCCGGTGCGTACTTCGAGGGTATGCGACGTGCGCGAACGTCCCGACCAATCCGGGGAACGGCGCGCAAACTTCCCATAACGTTTCGATCACGGAACAGACGACGGAACCCGGGCCCCTCCTGACGGAGGAGCCCGGGTTCCGTGTCATCCGTGTCTTACTCGGCGGCGTCCTCGGCCGGAGCCTCGTCCGCAGCGGGCGCGTCGTCGAGCACGGGCTCGAGCGACAGCTTGCCGCGGTCGTCGATCTTCGTGATCTTCACGAGGATCTTCTGGCCGACGGAGAGCACGTCCTCGACGTTCTCCACACGCTTGCCACCGGCGAGCTTGCGCACCTCGGTGACGTGCAGGAGCCCGTCCTTGCCCGGGAG
The DNA here is from genome assembly GCF_044756645.1 of Microbacterium sp. NPDC091676. Lineage (NCBI taxonomy): Bacteria > Bacillati > Actinomycetota > Actinomycetes > Micrococcales > Microbacteriaceae > Microbacterium > Microbacterium sp. NPDC091676. The sequence continues at coordinate 802,839 of NZ_JBIVTI010000001.1, forward strand.
CAGCGAGATGAAGGCGCCGAAGGTGGCGATCTTCACGACGGTGCCGAGGAACTGCTCGCCGACCTCCGGGTTGGTCGGGTTGGCGATCGCGTTGACCTGGGCACGGGCGGCCTCGGCCGAGGGGCCGTCGGTCGCGCCGATGTAGACGGTGCCGTCCTCCTCGATGGAGATCTGCGCGCCGGTCTCGTCCTGGATCGCGTTGATCGTCTTGCCCTTCGGGCCGATCAGCTCGCCGATCTTGTCCACCGGGATCTGGACGCTGATGACGCGCGGCGCGGTGGGCGCCATCTCGTCGGGGGCGTCGATCGCGGCGTTCAGGACGTTGAGGATGGTCAGTCGCGCGTCCTTGGCCTGGGTCAGCGCGCCCGCGAGCACCGACGACGGGATGCCGTCGAGCTTCGTGTCGAGCTGGATGGCGGTGACGAACTCGCTCGTACCGGCGACCTTGAAGTCCATGTCGCCGAGCGCGTCCTCCGCACCCAGGATGTCGGTCAGCGCCGCGTAGCGGGTCTCCCCGTTGACCTCGTCCGAGACGAGGCCCATCGCGATGCCGGCGACGGGAGCGCGCAGCGGCACACCCGCGTTCAGCAGCGAGAGGGTCGACGCGCAGACGGAGCCCATCGAGGTGGAGCCGTTGGAGCTGAGCGCCTCGGACACCTGACGGATCGCGTAGGGGAACTCCTCGCGGCTCGGCAGCACCGGCACCAGAGCGCGCTCGGCGAGGAAGCCGTGCCCGATCTCGCGACGCTTCGGCGAACCCACGCGGCCGGTCTCACCGGTCGAGTAGGGCGGGAAGTTGTAGTGGTGCATGTAGCGCTTGCTGGTCGTGGGCGACAGCGAGTCGATCTGCTGCTCCATCTTCAGCATGTTCAGCGTGGTGACACCCAGGATCTGGGTCTCGCCGCGCTGGAAGATCGCGGAGCCGTGCACGCGCGGGATGACCTGCACCTCGGCGTCGAGCGGACGGATGTCCGCCAGGCCACGGCCGTCGATGCGGGTGCCCTCGGTGAGGATGCGACCGCGGACGATCCGCTTCGTGACGGACTTGTACGCCGCGGAGAACTCCAGCGGGGCCGCGGCCGGGAGCGAGCCCGCCTCGGTGGCCTCGATGAGCTCGGCCTTGACACGGTCCTTGATCGCGTCGTCGGCGTTCTGACGCTCGGTCTTGTCGGCGATCTGGTAGACGTCGCTCAGCTCGGCGAACGCGCGCTCGGACACGAAGTCGTAGACCTCGTCGCTGTACGCGGGGAAGACCGGGTAGACGCCCGGCTCCTTCGACGCGGTGGCGGCGAGCTCGGCCTGCGCCTTGACGAGCTGGGCGATGAACGGCTTCGAGGCCTCGAGGCCCTGGGCCACGATGGTCTCGTCGGGCTTGGTGGCACCGGCCTTGATCAGGTTCCAGCTGCCCTCGGTCGCCTCGGCCTCGACCATCATGATCGCGACGTCTTCGGAGCCGTCGGCCTTGGTGACCACGCGACCGGCGACGATCAGGTCGAACACGGCCTCGGAGACCTGCTCGGCGGTCGGGAACGCGACCCACTGGTCCTCGTGCTGACCGTGGCCGGGGATGAACGCGAGACGCACACCGGCGACGGGGCCCGAGAACGGCAGACCCGAGATCTGGGTCGACGCGGACGCGGCGTTGATCGCGAGGGCGTCGTAGAACTCGCCCGGGGCGATCGAGAGGACCGTGATGACGATCTGGACCTCGTTGCGCAGGCCGTCGACGAACGACGGACGCAGCGGACGGTCGATCAGTCGGCAGACCAGGATCGCCTCGGTGGAGGGACGACCCTCACGACGGAAGAACGAGCCGGGGATCTTGCCGGCGGCGTAGGAGCGCTCCTCGACGTCGACCGTCAGCGGGAAGAAGTCGAAGCCCTCGCGCGGGTGCTTGCCTGCGCTGGTGGCCGAGAGGAGCATGGTCTCGCCGTCGAGGTAGGCGGCGACAGCGCCCTGAGCCTGCTGCGCGAGGCGGCCGGTCTCGAAGCGGATGGTGCGGGTGCCGAAGCGGCCGTTGTCGAGAACGGCCTCGGTGGCGGTGATTTCAGGACCTTCCAAGAGGTCTCTCCTTCTTTGTTTAGACTCGCGCATCCGTGTGACGCGCGAGCGTGTTCAAAGGAGCGGAACGGAAGGGTTCGGGCGCGCGGGCACTCCCGCGAATCTCGCCTGCGCTGGCCACCAGTAGAAAGCCACCCGACATGCGCCGAGGAACCCACCACAGGGGACCAGCTTCTCCGCCGATCGCTCCATGAGTCGATGTGAAATTGTCGGATGACCGGAGTCACCCTCGACCACACTACCAGCGTGTCCGCGAAGACCCGAGGGTTCCGCGCCCGGCCCGGTCCCGACACCGGACCGTCACCCGGCGTTCACCGGGCGTGCGCCGGGGCGAGAGACGGCTCGGCTGTGCTGAGCGCATGCGGATGTCAGTGATCGGATGCGGGTATCTGGGAGCGGTGCACGCCGCGGCGATGGCCTCGCTCGGTCACGACGTCGTGGGGATCGACGTGGACGAGGGCAAGGTGGCCGACCTCGCCGCGGGTGCCGCGCCCTTCTTCGAGCCGGGCCTCACCGAGCTCCTCGAGGAAGGGCTGCGGTCAGGGCGGTTGCGCTTCGCCGCGGACCCGGCGGCCGCGGCCGGGGCGGATGTGCACTTCCTCGCGGTCGGCACCCCGCAGTCCGCCTCCGGCCCCGCGGCCGACCTCCGCTTCGTCGACGCGGCGATCGACGGGCTGCTCCCCCACCTGCGGCCGGGGGCGGTGGTGGCCGGGAAGTCGACGGTCCCCGTGGGCACCGCCGCCCGTCTGGCCCGCCGGATCGCGGAGACCGGCGCGACGCTCGCCTGGAACCCCGAGTTCCTCCGGGAGGGCTGGGCCGTCCACGACACCCTCCGCCCCGACCGTCTGGTGGTCGGCGCCGAGGACACTCCGCAGGGCGCCGCCGCCGTCGACCTGCTCCGCCGCGTGTACGCCGGGGCGATCGACGCGGGCTCGCCCTTCCTCGTCACCGACCTCGCCACCGCGGAGCTCGTGAAGGGTGCCGCCAACGCGTTCCTCGCGACGAAGATCTCGTTCATCAACGCCATGGCCGAGATCGCCGAAGCGGCAGGAGCGGACGTCACCCTGCTCGCCGAAGCACTCGGACACGACTCGCGCATCGGCCGCCGCTACCTGGGCTCGGGGATCGGGTTCGGGGGCGGCTGCCTGCCCAAGGACATCCGCGCGTTCGCGGCGCGCGCCGAAGAGCTCGGACGCGGGGAGGCCGTCGGTTTCCTGCACGAGGTGGACGCCATCAACCTCCGCCGACGGGATCGGGCGGTGCGCCTCGTGGTGGATGCCCTCGGCGGCCTCGTCTTCGGGCGGAGGATCGCCGTCCTCGGCGCGGCCTTCAAGCCCTTCAGCGACGACGTCCGCGATTCTCCCGCTCTGGAGGTGGCCGTGCGGCTGCGGGGACTGGGCGCCGACGTCGTGGTGACCGACCCCGCGGCGATCGAGAACGCCCGCGCACGGCATCCGCAGCTCGGGTACGCCGCGTCCAGGGACGAGGCCCTGCGGGACGCGGATGCGGTCGTCGTCGTCACGGAGTGGGACGAGTACCGCCGCGAGCTCACTCCGCAGCACGCCGGCGGACTCGTGCGGGGTCGCATCGTGATCGACGGGCGCAACTGTCTGGACGCCGACGCCTGGCGGACTGCCGGCTGGACGTACCGCGGGATGGGGCGACGCTGAGACCTCGCCTCGATCAGACCACGCTGGCGTCCCGCGGCACCGTGGAGCGCCCGACGTAGACGTAGTCGTCGTGCTTCGCCCGACGCCCGTCCCCCGCGGCACGGCCGTGCAGTCGTCGCCACACCCACGGGAGCGCATACTGCCGCCACCAGGCGGCACGTCCGATCGGCTCGTTCTCGTGCAACGCCGCATCCAGCACTCCCAGCGCGTCGGCGTGCGGCACCCCGAGCACCTCCGCGACGCGATAGGCGAGGAAGCGGTGCCCTCGGCTGCCGAGGTGCACGAGGTCCTCGCCCCAGTGCTGCCGCTCCCCCAGTCCCGGATGCAGATCCGTGTCGATGAGGATCGCACCGGTCCGCGCAGCGATCCCCGCCAACGCCGTGGCGAAGGCGGAGAAGCGCCGGGCGTACAGCGCCGCCGCGCGGCGGTCGGGCAGGAACGGGGTGACCAGGATCACGTCGGCACCGGTCGCGCGCAGCCGCCGCACCGCCGCCTCCAGGCTCGCGGCGAGCGCGGGCACGTCGACGCGGTGCCTCACGAGGTCGTTGGCGCCCACCAGGACGGTGACCAGATCGGGGCGGAGCTGCCTCGCCTGCTCCAGCTGGGGTCCGCACACGTCGGCCACGCGCTTCGACCGGATCGCGAGGTTGGCGTAGTGGAGGCCTCCCCGCGCGGCGAGAAGCAGCGCGAGCCGGTCCGCCCACCCGCGCAGCGCACCGTCGGGTCCGGGATCGCAGAGCCCCTCGGTCACGGAGTCGCCGAGGGCGACGATCCGTCGCCACCGGCGCGCGGGGGCGGGCGGGGCCGGCTCTGGTCGGACGAGGCGGCGAGCGCCCAGACGACGGTCCACGGCGTGCAGCGTCCGCGCCTCCTCGAAGTGATCCAGGAGCTGATCTCCGAGGTGCGCCCAGCTCCGGCCCTGCACCGCGCCCCAGCCCGCCTCCCCGAGGGCCCGACGCCTGCGCTCGTCTCCGGCGAGCGCGGTCACGCGACCGCGGAGGTCCGCGAGGTCTCCGGGCCGGTACAACCACCCGTCGATGCCGGGCCGGACGAGGTCGAGCGGGCCTCCTCGGCCTGTGGCGACCACAGGGACACCGCTCGCGTGCGCCTCCTGGAGTGTCTGCCCGAAGGTCTCGCTCTCCCCCGGGTGCCCGAAGACGTCGAAGGAGGCCAACGCCGCGGCGAGCGCCTCCCCGTCGAGCCGCCCGAGGAAGAGGGCGTCGGGAAGCTGCTCCTGCAACCGCTCCCTTCGGGGGCCGTCTCCGACGATGACGAGACGCGTGCCGGGGATGCCGTGCAGCGCGGCGAGATCCTCCACCTGCTTCTCGGGGGCGAGGCGTCCGACGTAGCCGATGACGACCTCCGCTCCCCACTCGGCCCGGAGCGCGGCACTGCGCCGGGAGGGGTGGAAGAGCTCGGCGTCCACGCCCCGCCCCCAGGACCGGATGCGGTCGATGCCGAGCCGGCTCAGCTGCTGCGCCGACTCGGTGGACGGCGCGAGCGTGAGGGTCGCCCGCCGGTGCAGTCGAGCGATGTGGGCATGGGCGATTCCGGTCGTCGCCGCGACGCGATACCTCTCCGTGTACGCGGCCACGTCGGTCTGGTACGCCGCGACCGTCCCGACATCGCCGCGCTCTGCGGCGACCAGGCCCCGCCATCCGAGCGCGAACGGCGATGCCAGGTGGACGACGTCGGGACGGAAGCGGTCGAGCTCTGCGCCGACCCTCCGGGTGGTCGCGGCGCCGACGCGGACGTCGCGGTAGCCCGGGAGCGGGACGCTGGGGATCGCCGCGACGGGCGCGCCGTGCAACGCCGCCGGGATGCCGATCGCGGCCGGAGCGAGCACGCACGCGTCGTGCCCCCGGCGCTCCAGGTGACGGAGGATCTGCATCACGGATCCGGTCACACCGTTCATGTGCGGAAGGAAGGACTCGGTGACGATCGCGACTCTCACCCCCTCAGGATGGCGGCGTTCCCCGTCCCCGCCGCGGGGAATCCGCGTCGGGCACCGGATGTTCACCGGATGCTGGATCACGGTCACCGGTTGTCCGCGCTCTGGTTCCCGTTCACCGCCCCGGGGCCGGTCGCGACCGACGCGGTGACCCTCGCCGCTCGTCCGGCCGTGCTCTAGGCTCGGGAGCATGAGCACCGAAGAAGGCGCCGGCTCCTCCTCCGAGGACATGAAGCGCAAGTTCAAGGAAGCGCTCGAGAAGAAGAACGCGCACCACCGGCAGGGCGAGGCTCACCTCGACGGCGATTCCGCCGTGCACGCCGCCAACGCCCCGCAGACGCGGCGCGAGTTCCGACGCAAGAGCGGTTGACCGCGAGGATGCGGGAGCCGGTCTCCTGCTCCCGCATCCCCTCCGCAGACACGGACGTGCCCCGCGCCGGAAGGCACGGGGCACGTCGCTGTCGGGCGGCCGTCGAGGTCACTCTCCGGCGAGACCGCCGAGCATGTGGCCGAAGGAGCGCCCCTCACCCAGGTAGGTGGCGGGGTCGTACGGGTCGACGACCGCGGCGGCATCCCGCCGCGCGACCGCCTCGGCGAGTTCCCTCGCGCCCTTCTCGACCCGCTTCGCCAGCGGCGCGACGTCGTCTCCCGCGCCGCCCCAGTCGCTCGACGCCGCGAAGACGCCCGTGGAGACGGCCTCGGCATGCAGGTAGGCGAACAGCGGACGGATCGCGTAGTCGATCGCGAGCGAGTGCCGCGGTGTCCCCGCGTTCGCCCCGATCAGCACCGGCTTCCCGGTGAGCGCATCAGGGTCGAGCACGTCGATGAACGACTTGAACAGCCCCGAGTAGCTCGTCGAGAAGATCGGGGTGACCGCGATCAGCGCGTCGGCCGAGACGACGGTGTTGATCGCCGTCTCGAGCGCCGGGGGCGCGAAACCGGTGAGCATGTTGTTCGTGATGTCGTGCGCGTGGTCGCGCAGCTCGATCACGTCGACGGTGGCCTCGATGTCGCGCTCCGCGAGCGCCTTCACGGTCTCCGCGGCCAGCCGGTCGGCGAGCATCCGGGTGGACGACGGGTTGGACAGCCCCGCCGAGACGACGGCGATGCGACGCGTGGTCATGTCAGGCCTCCTTCCGGCCGAGTCCGAAGGCGGCGCCCGCGGGCGCCGGCGTGTCCTGGTAGGGCGAGTCCCCGGTGAGGTTGTCTCCGCGGTTCGCACCGGGGCGCGCCTGCCGGGTGGGCCCGTCGCCGTACGTCGCCTGCACGCGCGCGGCGTGGGTCGGCGCGTCGGGCACCGTGGACGGGCGGTCCTTCGCGAGCTCCTTGCGGAGCACCGGCACGACGTCGGAGCCGAGGATGTCGAGCTGCTCGAGGACCGTCTTCAACGGCAGACCCGCGTGGTCGATGAGGAACAGCTGGCGCTGGTAGTCGCCGTAGTGCTCGCGCATGCCGGCGTAGCGATCGATCACCTGCTGCGGCGAGCCGACCGTCAGCGGGGTCATCTCGGTGAAGTCCTCCATGCTGGGGCCGTGACCGTAGACGGGCGCGTTGTCGAAGTACGGGCGGAACTGGTTCACCGCGTCCTGCGACTTCGCGGCCATGAACACCTGGCCGCCGAGACCGACGATCGCCTGCTCGCGCGTGCCGTGGCCGTAGTGCTCGAAGCGCTGACGGTACAGTTCGATGAGGCGCTGGTAGTGCTCCTTCGGCCAGAAGATGTTGTTCGCGAAGAAGCCATCCCCGTAGTAGGCGGCCTGCTCCGCGATCTCCGGGGTGCGGATGGAGCCGTGCCACACGAACGGGGCGATGCCGTCGAGCGGACGGGGTGTCGAGGTGAAGCCCTGCAGCGGGGTGCGGAACTTGCCCTCCCAGTCGACGACGTCCTCACGCCACAGCTTGTGCAGCAGGGCGTAGTTCTCGATGGCGAGCGGCAGACCCTGACGGATGTCCTGCCCGAACCACGGGTACACCGGGCCGGTGTTGCCGCGGCCGAGCATGAGGTCCATGCGGCCGTCCGAGACGTGCTGCAGCATCGCGTACTCCTCGGCGATGCGCACCGGGTCGTTCGTCGTGATCAGCGTCGTCGAGGTCGAGACGATGAGGCGTTCCGTCTGAGCGGCGAGCGCGGCGAGGAACGTCGTGGGGCTCGACGACCAGAACGGCGGGTTGTGGTGCTCGCCGATCGCGAAGACGTCGAGGCCCACCTCCTCGGCGTGCGTGGCGATGGCCAGCGTCGCCTTGATCCGCTCCTGCTCGCTGGGGGTGACTCCCGTGGTGGGGTCGCGGGTGATGTCGCTGACCGACATGATGCCGAACTGCATCGCCTGCGCGCCTGACTGCTCGCTCATGATTGCTCCGTGTTCTCCGAATCGGATGCTCGACATCCGGTTCTATTCATTTGAATGTAATTGGGTCAACGCGTGCAGGGCAACTTTATTCCCGACCGGTAGCCTCGGAGCATGAGCACCACCGGGGTCGGCACCACAGGACCCAGCACCGGACCGGTTCCCCGCAGACGCCGCCGCGTGCCCTTCTGGGACAACGCCCGGTACGCCTGCATCGTCCTGGTCGTGCTGGGCCACGCCATCCAGCGCCTCAGCTACGACTCGGACATCGCCTTCGCGTTCTACCTCGCGCTCTACGCGTTCCACATGCCCGCGTTCGCCATCATCTCCGGATACTTCTCCAAGTCCGGCTCGCCCACCCGCACGCAGATGGCCCGCGTGATCACCGACATCATCCTCCCCTACGTCATCTTCGAAGCGCTCTGGACGCTCACCAAGTGGCTCGTGGAGGGAGAGACGACGCCGAACCCGACCCAGCCCAGCTGGACGCTCTGGTTCCTCCTCGCGCTGGGCATCTTCCGCCTCGTCCTCCCCTATCTCGCCCTGCTGCGCTGGCCGCTGCTGTGGACGATCGTGATCTCCATCGGCGCCGGCTACCTCCCGAACGTCGACAGCACGTTCTCGCTCTCCCGGACCCTGGGCCTGCTGCCGTTCTTCACGCTGGGCTGGTGGCTCCGCGAGCGGAACGTCGTGGACCGCCTCCGCCTCCTCGACGTCCGCCCGTGGTGGATCCGGGTCATCGCCGTCGTCATCCTCGGCGCGGCCGGGTGGGCGGCCTGGAACTGGTTGCCCATCTGGCAGGCGGTCGACCTGCGTCACTGGCTGTTCTACGAGGACTCCTACGTGGACCTCGTCGGCGACCAGTGGTGGGCCGGCGGCATCCGCATCCTGCTCATGCTGCTGGCGGTCGTGCTGTGTGCCGCGTTCTTCGCCCTCATCCCCCGGGGATCGTACTGGTGGACCACGTTCGGTCAGTACACGATGTACGTCTACCTCCTGCACTCCTTCGTGCTCTACCCGTTCCGTGAGAGCGGCGTGCTGCGCGACCTCGAGCCGACCTGGTTCTGGCTCCCTGCGGTCACGGCGCTCTCGGTGGTCCTCGCACTGCTGCTCGCGACCGCGCCCGTGCGGCGGGTGTTCCGTCCGCTCGTGGAGCCCCGGCCGCGGTGGCTCTTCGCCGATCCGGAGCTCGCCTCGCGCGAGGGCCGCCGGAACGATCCGACCGGATCCCGGCGTCCGCGATGAGGGCCGCCCACCCCGCGTCCGTGGTCAGGGATCGGCTCGTCGCCCTCGTCGCGTCCCAGGGCTTCGCCGCGCACGGACTCCACGTGCGCATCGGCGACGACACCGCAGATCACCGCTGGACGCCCGACGTCCGGGAAGACGTGCACTCGATCGCGAAGGGTGTCTGCGTGCTGGCCGCCGCCCTCGCCGCCGACGACGGGCTGGTCCGACTGGACGAGAGCGTTGCCGCCCTCCTGCCCGATCACGAGCTCGGCGACGGCGTCGCTCACGTCACCCTGCGTCACCTGCTGTCGATGTCGAGCGGCATCGACCTGCCCTGGTCGGAGACGCTGATGACGGACTGGCCGGATCTGGCCCGGGAGTTCCTGCGACGGCCGTCACGCGGCCGCGTGTTCCAGTACTCCAACGCGAGCACCTACACCGCGATGACCGCTCTCGCGGCCCGCGTGGGCGACGTCGGCGACTACCTCTCGACCCACCTGTTCGCCCCGCTCGGCATCGAGGACGTGGCGTGGTCCCGCTGCCCGAACGGCCGCATCGAGGCGGGTGGCGGACTGCCGCTCCGCACCGAGGAGGTGGCGCGCCTAGGTCTGCTCATCCGCGATCGCGGGTCCTGGCGGGGTGGACAGCTGGTCTCGCCGGAGTGGATCGACGCCATGCATCAGGACGGCGTCGTCGCGGGCGTGAACCCGGGCTACGACCGCTATGCGCTCGCGGGCTGGCAGGGTCCGGGGCGGGCGTGGCGGCTGCACGGGGCCCACGGCCAGCTCCTCCTGTTCCTCGACGACGCGGTCGTGACCGTCACCGCTCACGATCACGCCGGAGCGGATGCCTTCGCGGCCGCGACGGTCGCTGTCCTCGAAGAGGTCGCGGTCGCCCGCTGAGCGCTCGTCAGGCGAAGAGCTCCGCGCCCACGTACGAGCCCGGTCGCGCGCCCCGCGGGATCGCCCAGATCCCTGAGCCCACGTGACGGATGTACTCGTTCAGACGGTCGGTCGACAGCCGTCGCTGCAGGCTGATGAACTGCGCGGGATCGCGCTGGTAGGACAGGAAGAACAGCCCGGCGTCCAGGCGCCCCAGAGTGTTGTTGCCGTCGACGTAGTTGTACCCGCGGCGCAGGATGCGGATGCCGTCGTTCTGCTCCGGATGCGCGAGCCGGACGTGACTGTTCGCATCGATCGTCGTGCCGTGGAAGTCCGGTGGCGTGAACTCGTCGCCTCCCGAAAGCGGCGCCCCCACCCCCTTGTCCCGTCCGATGATCGTGTCCTGCTCCGCGAGGCGCACCCGGTCCCAGGTCTCGATGAGCATGGCGATCTTCCTGGCGACCAGATACGAACCGCCCGCCATCCAGGACGGCTCGTCACCGTCGGCGACCCAGACGTGGTCGGCGAGCGCCGCGGTGTCGTCGGCGAGGATGTTGGCCGTACCGTCCTTAAAGCCGAAGAGATTGCGGGGTGTGGCCTGGCCGGCTGTCGTGCGCGAGGTCTTGCCGAATCCGAGCTGCGACCAGCGCAGCCGCGCGCGCCCGAACGCGATGCGGCTGAGGTTGCGGATCGCGTGCACGGCGACCTGGGGGTCGTCGGCACAGGCCTGGATGCACAGGTCGCCGTGCGACGCCGCGGGGTCGAGGTCGTCCCCGAGGAAGGCGGGGAGCCGTTCGAGACCGGGCGGCCGCCGGGCGGCCAGACCGTAGCGATCGCCGTCCTCGTTCTCGAACAGCCCCGGCCCGAACCCGAACGTGAGGGTCAGCCCCGCGGCGGGGAGACCCAGCGCCTCCCCCGTGTCGTCCGGGGGCGCTTCGGCGGGACCGTTCACCGCACCGCTCGCGCTCACCTCCAGACCCTGCGTCATCCGCGCCGCGGCGTAGGACCAGTCCTGCAGCAGCGAGACGAGGTCATCGCGGTCCGTGCGGGGCATCATGTCGAAGCTCGCGAAGTGCAGGTGGTCCTGCACGGGCGTCGTGATGCCCGCCTGGTGCGCGCCGAAGAACTCGTACCGCGACCCGGCCTCCTCCGCGGCTCGTGCGCGTCCGAGCGCCACGCCGCCGGCCGTCCCGGCCCCCAGGCCGACGGCCAGACCCGCGACCCCGCCGCCGACGGCCAGCCCGAGCAGCCCGCGACGGCTGAGACCGCCGCCGGAGGGCACGGCAGGCGCCCCCGCTGCGCTCTCCCGGGCCTCCGGCGGTTCCGACTCGTTCACGTCCGTGCTTCCCCGTGGGCCGTCGTCAGGCGAGAACCGTGCCGGTGAGCTGCGAGAGCGGCTCCGCCAGGGCGTTGATGAGATCGGTGAACTCCCGCTTGTCCGCTTCGGTCAGCTCGCCGTAGCCGACGAAACCCTCCGTGAGCGAGCCGTGCGCGGCGAGGGACTCCTCGAGGGCGGCGTAGCCGTTCTCGATCTCGGAGACGAGGGCTTCACCATCATCGCCCTGTGCGGCGGCGAAGTCCTGCACGAGCGAGAAGGCCATCTTCGAGCCCTCGACGTTCGCGGCGAAGTCGAAGAGGTCCGTGCCGGACCACCAGTCCTCCTCGCCGGAGATCTTGCCCGTGGCCACCTCGTCGAGCAGCGCGATCGCGCCGTTGGAGATGCCGCCGATCCCCTGGTCGTCCAGCGCGGTGGTGAAGTCGTCCGAGTGCACGTAGTCGTACAGCTCCTGCACGTCGGCCAGCAGCAGATCGCCGTAGTCGGCACGCTCCGCAGGGGTGGACGGCGCCCAGTCCTGCCACGCCGGCGTCTCACCGTCGGCGTTCAGCGCGTCCTTCGCCGGCACCCAGAGGTCCTTCTCGATGCGGTGGAAGCCGGTCCAGTCCAGCCCCTCCGCGACCGCATCGACCTCTCGGTAGTCGATCCGCGGGTCGAGGTCCCCGAGCGCCTCGGCGACGGGCTCGATGCGCTCGTAGAACGCCCTCGTCTGCGGGAAGAGCGTGCGGGCGGTCTCGTCGTCACCGGACTCGTACGCGGCCACGAGGTCTTCCACGGCCGGTACGAGCTGCCCGACCTGATCCTTCACGAAAGCCCCGTAGAGATCGACGGCCTTCTGCTTCTGCTCGGCGTCGGGACCGTCCACCGCCACCCGGTCTCCGGTCACCGTGAACGAGGCCCGGCCGACACCGTCGCCGACCATGCCCGGCTTGCAGAGCGTGAAGTACTCTCCCGGCTGTGCGACGACCGTCAGCGTGCGGGACGCCGCCGGGGCGATGTTCTCCACCTCGCCCACGATGCGCAGGCCGTCCTCCGCCAGCAGGTAGAACTCGGAGACCTGGTCGGTGTCGTTCGTCACGTCGAACGTCAGCGTCCCGCTCTTCGCGGTGGAGCCGGAGACGGCGCAATCGGTGTCGGTGGACGACACGTCGAACGCCCCGGTCGCCGCGGCGTCGCTCTTCGCGACGCAGCCGCTGAGGAGGAGGACGGCGGTACCCGCGGCGGCCGCCGCGGCGAGGACCCGGTGCGAGGTGATCATGCTGCTCCTTGCTGTGTGAGGGAGGAGGTCGGGGTGGCGGCCGAGGCGCCGCGCGTCGAGGGGCGCGACGAGCGCAGCCCGCGGAGGTAGAGGCCTCCGACGATGAGGAGGTAGAGGCCCCATGCGAGCACCTGCAGCCACGTCATGGCGGGCATGAAGCCGACCGTGGCCTGCAGGACGGAGGCGAGGGGGCCGCCCGGGGCGATCGCGGCCGACACGTCGAAGGCCCAGCCGAAGGGGAAGCCCGCCGCGCCCACCGCGACGGCACCGGTGACCGGGTCCAGCGGGGCGGCGGCGGTGAACGGGCCGGGAAGCGCGCCCGCCTCCTGCAGATCCATGAGGGCGTAGGCGAGGACGCCGGCGGCGACGATCACGAGGAAACCACCGGTCCAGGCGAAGAAGCGCCGCAGGTCCAGTCGCAGCGCGCCCCGGGAGATGAGCCAGCCGAGCAGGACCGCCACCGACAGCCCGAGGAGGGCGCCGAGAAGAGCCGAGGGGGCATCGCCGAAGGACTGCACCATCGACCACAGCAGCAGCGTCGTCTCGATGCCCTCGCGGGCGACGGACACGAAGCCGATCGCGACGAGCGCCCAGAGGCCCCCGGCCGTCAACGCCCGGTCGATGCCACCCTCGAGCGTCGCCTTCATGGTGCGGCCGGCGCGCTGCATCCAGAAGATCATCCACGTCACCATCGCCACCGCGACGAGGGAGAGACCGCCGCCGATCAGTTCCTGGGCCTGGAAGGTCAGCTCGTAGGCCCCGAAGGTCAGGACCGCGCCGATGCCCAGAGCGAGGGCGACCGCGAGACCGACGCCGGTCCACATCCGCGGCAGCGCGTCGCGGCGCCCGAGCCGGCGGAGGTAGGCGACGAGGATGCCGACGACGAGCGCGGCTTCGAGACCCTCGCGGAGTCCGATGAGGAAAGTGGCGAGCACGGGAGACACACTCTCTGACGGGCGACTGAGGTAAGGCATCCCTTACCACCGAGACTCTAGCACCGTGATCGGCGCCCGCCCGACACCGGCCACCGAAGTAATGGAGTGCAACAGAGCATCCTCGGCCCTCATCCGCGACATAGCCTCGGTCCATGGCTGAACTCTCGCTCCCCATCCTCGACCTGTCCCAGCTCGACGACGGCCCCGAGGCCGCGGCGCGCTTCCGCGACGACCTCCGCGCGGCCACCCACGACGTCGGCTTCTTCTACCTGACCGGCACCGGGATCTCGCCGGAGCTGGAAGCGCGGCTGCACCAGGCCGCCCTCGACTTCTTCGCGCTGCCGGAGGAGGACAAGCTCGCGATCGAGAACGTCAACAGCCCGCACTTCCGCGGCTATACCCGGATCGGCGGCGAGCGGACCCAGGGCAAGGTCGACTGGCGCGAACAGATCGACATCGGCCCCGAGCGCGAGCCGGTCGAGGGCGGGCCCGTCTTCAACCGCCTCACCGGCCCGAACCTCTGGCCCGCCGCGCAGCCGGAGCTGAAGGAGATCGTCACGGAGTGGCACGACACCCTGACGGAGATCGCCCGCAAGCTCCTGCGCGCCTGGGCTCTCACCCTCGGGGCGGAGGAGACCTACTTCGACGAGCCGTTCCGCGAGCCGTCGACCCTGATCAAGATCGTGCGGTATCCGGGCACGAACGAGCCGGAGCCGCAGCAGGGCGTCGGTGCGCACAAGGACTCCGGTGTGCTGACGCTGCTCTGGGTCGAGCCCGGCAAGGGCGGTCTCCAGGTCGAGCGTGACGGCGAATGGGTGTCGGCTCCCCCGGTGCCCGGCGCGTTCGTCGTCAACATCGGCGAGCTGCTCGAGTACGCCACGGGCGGATACCTCAAGGCCACGAACCACCGTGTGATCTCGCCGCGGGCGCCGGAGGAGCGGATCTCGATCCCGTTCTTCTTCAACCCCGCACTCGACCAGCAGCTGCCGCTCCTCGAGCTCCCCGCCGAGCTCGCCGCCGAGGCGACCGGAGTCACCGAGGACCCGAGCAATCCGATCCACGCGACCTACGGCGAGAACGCCATGAAGTCCCGCCTGCGGGCACACCCGGACGTGGCTGCCATCCACCACCCCGACCTGGTGCAGACGACCGCCTGAACGGATCCGCACCGCCTGGACATGACGAAGGCCGCCCCACACCGTGGGGCGGCCTTCTCAAGAATGTTCTGCGCGATTGAACGCTGGGTCCGTGGTGCCTTATCGGCGAAGACCAAGGCGTGCGATCAGCGAGCGGTAGCGCTCGATGTCGACGCTCTGGAGGTAGCCGAGCAGACGACGGCGCTGACCCACGAGCAGGAACAGACCACGACGCGAGTGGTGGTCGTGCTTGTGCTCCTTCAGGTGCTCGGTGAGGTCCTTGATGCGCTGCGTCAGCATCGCGGCCTGCACCTCGGGGGATCCGGTGTCACCGGGGTGCGTCGCGTACTCTTCGATGATCGCCTTCTTGACGTCTGCTTCCAGTGCCATAGATTCGATCCCCTCTCTGCTTGTTGCGCGGCGCCCGACGCCTGATGCGTGAGCTCTCTTTATCCGCGGCCGATCGAACGGCAACCTGACGAGTCTACCAGCCCGGACGACGAGCGCGGGACACCGCCTCCCGATCGGTCTGCCGCGGTCGACTAGGCTCGAGAGGTGCTGAAGAAGATCGACCTGTGAGCTCCCGCCGCGGCCATCTGATCGACCTCACCCCGCTGAAGGCGAGTCCGGCCTTCGCCCGCATGTGGATCGGCTCCACCCTCGCCGGCATCGGCGGTCAGCTCACCATCGTGACCGTGATGCTGCACGTGTTCGATCTGACCGCGAGTACGTTCGCCGTCTCGATGATCGCCGTCGCGGGCCTCCTCCCGATGATCCTCGCCGGTCTCTACGGCGGCATGCTCGCCGACGCGTTCGACCGCCGGAGGGTCGCGCTGATCGCGGCCACCGTGACCTTCGCCTCCACGGCGCTGCTCGCCGCGCTCACCTGGACCGCCACGGAGACGATCTGGTGGCTGTACGCACTGAGCATCGTGAACTCCGCGGCGAACTCCGTCGGCATGGCCACGCGGACGGCGATCGTCCCTCGACTGATCCCCCGCCACATGCTCGCGGCGGCGTCCGCGCTCAACGGCGTCGCCTTCGGGCTCACGGTCATGGCCGGCCCCGCCCTCGCCGGACTCCTCGTCGCGCTCACCGGATACGGCTGGACCTACACGATCGACGTCGTGCTCATGCTGTCGATGTTCCTCGGCCTGTGGACCCTCCCCGCCCTGCGCCCCGAAGGCGACATCGTGCGTCCCGGCCTCGCCTCGCTCGTCGACGGCTGGCGATTCCTGCGCCGGGCGGGCAACATCCGGATGCAGTACGTGATGGACATCACCGCCATGACGTTCGGGCAGCCGCTCGTCCTCTTCCCCGCGCTGGGCACCGTGATCCTCGGCGGCGGGGCGTTCACCACCGGCATCCTCACGGCCGCGGTCGCGGTCGGCACCTTCTCCTCGAGCCTGTTCTCCGGCCGCGTGGTGCAGTACCGGTGGCACGGTCGTGGGATCGCCCGTGCGATCGAGGCCTACGGCGCCGCGATCGCCCTGTTCGGCGTCGTCCTCCTGATCGGCGCGTTCTCCGCGACGCCTGCCGAAGAGGACCGGCCGCACGTCGCACTGATCGTCGCGGCCTGCGTGGCGCTGGCCCTCTCCGGGGCCTCGGACAACGTGAGCTCGATCTACCGCAACACCATGATGCAGGCGGCCGTGCCCGACGCCATGCGCGGACGGCTGCAGGGGCTGTTCGTCGTGGTGGTGACCGGAGGTCCGCGCGTCGGCGCCCTCTACGCCGGGACGCTCGCGACCCTGACGGCGCTGTGGTTCCCCCCGCTGCTCGGCGGGATCCTGGTGATCGCCATCGTCGCCCTCCTCGCCCGACGACACCCCCGGTTCCGCGACTACGACGCAGAGAACCCCGAGCCCTGACGGGCCCGGGGTTCGGAGAGGTCTGCGCGTCAGTCCTGCTGCAGCGCACCCTGGAGGTCGAGCGTGATCGTGACGTCCTTGCCGACGAGCACGCCGCCGGTCTCCAGCGCGGCGTTCCAGGTGAGGCCGAAGTCCTCGCGGTTGATGACGGTCTTGGCGGAGGCTCCGGCCTTGTAGTTGCCCCACGGGTCGCTGCCGAAGCCGCCGAAGTCGAGCTCGAAGGTGACGGGCTTGGTGATGCCGCGGATGGTGAGGTCGCCGTCCACGAGGAAGTCGCCGCCCTCGACACGCGCGCCGGTCGAGACGAAGTCCATGGTCGGGAAGTTCTCGGTGTCGAAGAAGTCGGCGGAGCGGAGGTGCTGGTCGCGGCCGTCGTCCTTGGTGTCGACCGAGGTCACGTCGACGGAAGCCTCGACCTTGGCGTCGAGGGGGTTCTCCGGGGCCACGAGCGTCGCGCTCTTCACACCGAAGGTGCCGCGCACCTTGGAGATCATCATGTGACGGACGCTGAAGGTCACCTCGCTGTGGGACGGGTCGAGGACCCAGGTGCCGGGGCGGTAACCGGGGATGTCGATGCTGCTCATGATTGCTCCTCAGGAGTCGTCGGCCGCGGTGGCGGCGAAAGGGATGGCGCCGCGATCGTCCGCGGCACCCTTCCCACAACATACATTCACTCGCATGTATTCCCGTGTGGAGCAGAAAGTCCGGAGACATCGAAAGCGCCCCGCACCACAGGGTGCGGGGCGCTTCCGAACACGAATGTCAGCCGACGGCGACGAGGTCGATGATGAAGATCAGCGTCTTGCCGGAGAGGAAGTGGCCTCCCCCGGCCGGGCCGTAGGCGAGGTGCGGCGGGATGATCAGCTCGCGGCGACCGCCGACCTTCATGCCGGGGATGCCGTCCTGCCAGCCCTGGATCAGGCCGCGGAGCGGGAACTGGATGGTCTCGCCGCGACCCCACGACGAGTCGAACTCCTCGCCGGACTCGAACTCCACACCGGCGTAGTGGACGGTGACGGTGTCGCCGGGCTTGGCCTCGGCACCGTCACCCTCGATGATGTCGCGGATGACCAGTTCTGCGGGCGCAGGGCCGGTCGGGGCGTCGAACTCGGGCTTTGTGCGATCAGTCATGGCTCCATCCAACCCGACCGTCGCGCACCCGGTCAACGCGACCGCACCTGCTCACAGCGAACACCTCGCCGAGCCGCCTCCACCGCCCCGGCGCGGAGGCTCTTGACACATCCCCGGGGCCGGGTGCACCCTGGTGGCAGATCAACTCAGCGCCCGGGAGACATGCAGGCATCGCCGCAGCACCGGGCGCTGAGTCTGTCTCCGGGGACGCCGCTCAGTAGGCCAGCAGCGCCGCGCGTGCCGCCCTGGTCCGGATCAGCAGAGCACGCTCGTCCTCCACCGCGAGCGGGTCGCGACCGGTGATCGCCCGCTGGCGAACGGCCGCCAGAGCCGTCGCGTCCTTGATGAACTCCCGCATCAGCGGCCTGCGGTCGCCGCGCAGCTGCGCCGCCCAGGCGAGCCCCACCTTCCGGCCGGCCGGCGTCGCCAGCATCGTGACCTCCTCCGGCGTGAACCAGCCCGCGGCGGCATACTCGGCGAGGCGGGCGCGGGTGAGGCGGGCCTCCTCGCGCCGCAACGCGATGATCCCGAGGATGAAGCCGATGAACAGCGGCACCTGGAGGGTGAAGTAGAGCCCGAAGAAGTCGGCGAACGTGGCCGAGCCGTTCCACAGCCCGTGCAGGAGGATCGCTCCGACCATGCCGAGCAGGCCGGCTCCGGCGGCCGCACCCGCGGACGCATGACGGCGGGCGACGAGGCCGATGGCGAACCCGGTCAGCGAGGTGAACATCGCGTGGGCGAACGGCGACAGCACCGCCCGGACGATGAAAGTGACCCCGAGCTGCTCTCCGCCGCCCTCGATCAGGCTGATGGCGAAGTACTGGATGTTCTCGGTGAACGCGAAGCCCGCCCCGACGAGGGCGCCGTAGACGACGCCGTCCACCGGACCGTCGAAGGACCGTCGCGCGAGCAGGAAGATGAGGAAGACCCCGAGGCCCTTCCAGAACTCCTCGACGATGGGCGCCTGGACCACCGCCGAGAACTCCTCGGAGCGGATGCCGAGCAGCATCGTGAGACCGATGTCGACCAGGAGCGTGAGGCCGACCGCGGCCACGGCACCCCAGGCGATCGCGAACGCCACGAGACGCTTGGGCTCCGGCTCCCACCGGTCGATCATGCGCACCCCGAGGAAGACGATGGTGAGCGGGATGAGGGCCAGCACGAGCCCCACCACGGAGGCGGTCGGCCCGAGCGCCCAGCCGAAGTAGCCGATGAGCGCGAGCAGGAGGAAGCCGAGGAAGCCGAACAGCCACAACGAGATCGTGCGGCCCTTCTTGTTCGGCACCGGGAGAGCCGGCAGGGACTCCGCAGGCGACGGCGCCACCGGCGCGGGCGGCGTGTAGGGGGTCGGCTGCGCGAGGGCCGACGCGTAGCCCGGTTGCCGTCCGAATGAGGGCGGCAGATACGGCGACTGCGCGTACTGCGCGGCGGAGTACGCACTCGGCTGCGCGGGGGGCGCGGACGGCGGCGTGTACCGGGCGGGCTGCTGGGGGTCGGACGGTCCTCCGAAGGTCATGCTCAAAGCTTATGGGGCACAAGCATCCGCGCCGGGCTCTGGGGGCTTCCTCCACCCGACCGGCCGCACGCACCCGGTAGCGTAGAACCATGCGGTTCGCTCACCTGCGCCGTCCAGACTCCTCCCGTGCGGTTCTCGCCGTGGTGGAGGGCTCGGACGCCATCCTCGTCTCCGATCTCCTGTCCGACGCGCCTGCCACCCTGCAGCAGCTGATCGAGCGAGGAGACGCCGGACTCGACGAGCTCCGCGCGGCCCTGCGCGACGGCACCGCACCCCGCCACCCGCTGAGCGGCTGGGGCTTCGCGTCCGCCGTCATCGCGCCGCCGGCCGTGCTCGCCGTCGGTCTCAACTACGCCGCGCACTCCAGCGAGCTCGGCCTGAAGACCGACGCGGCGCCGACGGTCTTCACCCTGTGGCCGAACTCGCTCACCGGGCACGACCAGACGACCTCCTGGCCCCGGAGCCTCAGCGAGGCCGTCGACTACGAGGCCGAGCTGGGCGTGCTCATCGGCACCCCGGCGAAGGACGTCTCGGAAGCCGACGCCCTGGCGCATGTCTGGGGCTACACGGTGGTCAACGACATCACCGCGCGGAACATCCAGTTCTCCGAGGCGCAGTGGTCCCGTTGCAAGTCGTTCGACGGCTTCACCCCCACCGGCCCGTTCGCGGTGACCGCAGACGAGATCGCCGACCCGCAGGACCTCCACATCTGGACCGTCGTGGACGGGCACACCGTGCAGGACGCCAGCACCGACCAGATGGTGCGCTCGGTGGCGAAGCTCATCGCCCACCTCTCCCAGTCGCTCACGCTGCTGCCCGGCACCCTGATCTCCACGGGCAGCCCCGGCGGGGCCGGCTACTCCCGCGACCCGCAGATCTTCCTCCGTGACCGCTCGACCGTCACGGTCGGCATCGACGGGATCGGCGAGCTCACGACGCACTGCCGCATCCTCGACTGACCCGGACACGACGAAGGGGACGGGAGCTGCGCGCTCCCGTCCCCTTCGCGTATCCGGTCGACGCTCAGATCTGGATGAGGTCGTCCGGGGTGACGATCGGGATGGCCGCGGTGACCGCCTCCAGACCCGACAGACGGGCAGGAGAGAGCTGCTTGGTGACCTCGTCGCGGGACATGAGCCCGGCCTCGACCACCAGGTCGGCCACGTTGCGGTTGGTCAGCAGGGCGGTCTTGGCCAGAGCCGCGGCCGCCGCGTAGCCGATGAACGGCGTGAGCGCCGTGATGACGCCGACCGACGCGCCGACCATCGCGCCCAGGCGGTCGCGGTTGGCGGTGATGCCCTCGACGCAGTTGACGCGCAACGTCCACATGGCCTGACGCATCCAGGTGATCGACTGGAAGATCGAGTGCGCGATGACGGGCTCGAAGGCGTTGAGCTGGAGCTGACCGCCTTCGACGGCCATGGTCACGGTCATGTCGGCGCCGACGACCGCGAACGCCACCTGGTTCACGACCTCCGGGATCACCGGGTTGACCTTGCCCGGCATGATGCTGGAGCCGGCCTGACGCGCCGGCAGGTTGATCTCGCCGAGGCCCGCCTGCGGACCCGACGACAGCAGGCGCAGGTCGTTGCAGATTTTCGAGAGCTTGATCGCGTTCCGCTTGAGCGACGAGGAGAACGACATGAAGGCGCCCGTGTCGCTCGTGGATTCGACGAGGTCGGTCGCCGTCTCGAGGTCGAGCCCGGTGATCTCGCGCAGGTGCTTCAGCACCGCCGGCGCGTAGTCGGGGTGGGTCGTGATGCCGGTGCCGATCGCGGTCGCGCCCATGTTGATCTCGAACATGAGGGAGGCGTTCTCGGTGAGGCGGCTGTGGTCCTCGCCCAGGGTCGTGGCGAAGCCGTGGAACTCCTGGCCGAGCGTCATGGGCACGGCGTCCTGGAGCTGCGTGCGGCCGACCTTGAGGATGTCGTGGAACTCCCCCGCCTTGCCGAGGAACGCGACGCGCAGCGCGTCCAGTTCGTCGAGCAGCGAGCGCAGCGTCAGCGAGAGGCCGATCTTGACCGCGGTCGGGTAGACGTCGTTGGTCGACTGGCTGCGGTTCGTGTGGTCGATCGGAGAGAGGAAGGCGTAGTCGCCCTTCTCGCGTCCGGCCATCTCGAGCGCGATGTTGGTGATGACCTCGTTCGCGTTCATGTTCGTCGAGGTGCCGGCGCCGCCCTGGATGACGCCGACCGTGAACTGGTCGTGGAACTCGCCGTCGATGACGCGCTGCGCCGCGCGGTCGATGAGGTCGGCCCGTTCGGCGTCGAGGACGCCGATCTCCTTGTTGGCCCTGGCGCTGGCCTGCTTCACCATCGCGAGTGCGATCACCAGTTCGGGGTACACCGAGATGGGGCGCTTCGTGATCGGGAAGTTCGCGTCGGCGCGGGCGGTGTGGATCCCCCAGTACGCGTCGGCGGGAATCTCCATGCTCCCCAGCGAATCGGTCTCGGTGCGGGTATTGGCGGGCGCGGCAGAAGCCATGTCACATCCTCGTGGGTCGTGGCGAACGGAAAAGTGGGGGATGCCACCAGTCTACGCCGGTCCCTGCGGGGATTTCCGGGAGAACGCCTCCAGGCGCTCTTCCGGGGTCAGCGCCGCCATCCGGGCGATCCACTCCTCCGAGAAGTAGTCGCCGGTCGGCGCGTCGACCACCGGGACGACCGTGTGCGTGAGGGTCTCCGGCCGCACGTGCACGAGCTGGAATGCCTGGGCGGCGTCCATGCCGTTCACCTCCGCCGCCGGACGGGCGACGTTCATGGTGTAGCAGGTCGCGGACGCCACGCTCACCGGGACGCCGGCGAACAGACCGTGGGCGGAGTAGTGCAGGTGGCCGGCGAGGATGCCGCGGACGTCGCTGCCGCGGATGACGGCGGCGAGCTCGTCCTGATGACGGAGCTCGAGGATGTCGAACAGCGGCAGGTGGCTGGGCAGCGGCGGGTGATGCATCGCCAGGATCGTGCCGTGCGGCGCGGGCTCGGCGAGGACCTCGGCGAGCCACGCGAGCTGGGCCGGATCGAGGTCGCCGTGGTGCCAGCCCGGAACGCTGGTGTCGAGGGCCACGAGGCGCAGCCCGTCGAGATCCCACACCCCGGTGACCGGCTCCTCGGTGGGCTCGGCGTCGAGGAGGACCTCGCGTAGCGCCGGGCGCTCGTCATGGTTCCCCGCGACCCAGACCACGGGTGCGCCGAGTTCGGCGGCGACCGGCGCCACCGCGGCCCGGAGCCGGCGGTACGCATCCGGCTCGCCGAGGTCGGCCAGATCCCCGGTGATCACGATCGCTGCGGGAGCGGGATGGACGGCGCGGATCGCCTCGAGGGTCTGCGCGAACGTGCGCTCGACGTCGTACCGTCCTCCCAGCGCGGCACCTCCGGCGAGGAAGTGCGGATCGCTCACATGGATCAGGACGTGGGAGGCGGGGGCGTACCGACCGAAGACCGGAGGTGTTCCGTTCGCTGCCGACATGAGCCCAGCCTAGGGCGGGTCACCGACGTGCGGACCTGGCGCGCCGCGGACTCAGTGGCCGATGACGATCAGGAGGATCCCGGCGATCACCGCGGCACCGCAGAGCACGAAGCAGCCGTAGGCGCCCACGAGGGCGAGGGTCTTCTGCCCCTCCGTGAGCGGGCTCTTCTTCGCCGCCTTCGCCGCCTGCTTCGCCGCGCGCTTCAGCTCCTTCTCGGAGATCACCGTGATGGCGTCGGTGAACTCCGCAGGGCTCACGACGGGCGCGCGTCCGCTGCGCACGAGCAGGCGCAGCCCCAGGGCGTAGAAGGTGACGATGGCGGCGGCGCCGATGAGCGCGGCGGCGAACACCTGCAGGAAGGCGATCCAGTCGATCGTGACGTTCATGCCGAGTCCCCGTTCTGCGACGCGTCGGACGTCGGCGCGCTGCCGGTCTTCGCGGCCTTCGCGTCGGCCTTGGCCTTGGCCTTCTTCTTCGCCTTGTCCTTGGCCTCGGCCTTCGCCTTCTCCTTGGCCTCGGCTCGGGCCTTCGCCTCGGCCTTCGCCTGCGCGATGCGCTGCTGACGACGCGTGGGCGGCGGGGTGTCGGGAACCTCGACCGCGAGGTGGGACTCGGCGACGTCGCTCATGGCGTTGGCCGGCGTGACGGCGTTGCGCCGCGAACGCATGTAGAGCCCGAGGATGATCACCACCGCGAGGACGGCGTCGATCGCCACGCCCCACGGACCGAGCCAGACGACGAGCAGCGCCGCGAGGGCGCCGACGCCGCCGGCTGCCGGCAGCGTCAGCAACCAGCCGACCCCGATGCGGCCGGCGGTCCGCCAGCGGACCGTCGAACCCCGTCGGCCGAGACCCGAACCGATGACCGAGCCGGAGGCCACCTGCGTGGTGGAGAGGGCGAACCCGAGAGCGCTGGAGGCGAGGATGGTGGCGGCCGTGGAGCTCTCGGCCGCGAAACCCTGCGCGGGCTTGACGTCGGTCAGGCCCTTGCCCAGCGTGCGGATGATGCGCCAGCCGCCGAGATACGTGCCGAGGGCGATCGTGAAGGCACACGCGATGATGACCCAGAGCTCGGGCTCGTGGTGCGCACCCGACTGCCAGCCGACGGTGATCATCGCGAGCGTGATGACGCCCATCGTCTTCTGGGCGTCATTGGTGCCGTGCGCCAGGGCGACGAGGGAGGACGTGAAGATCTGACCCCACCGGAAGCCGTCGCGTCCGTCCGGCTTGCCGTCGTAGCGACGGGTGATCGAGTAGGCGATCTTCGTCGCGACGTACGCGATGATCCCGGCCGTGATCGGGGCGATGAGTGCCGGGAGGACGATCTTCGACAGCACCGCGCCGAAGTCGATGCCCCCGAGACCGGCGCCGACGAGCGTCGCGCCGATCAGACCGCCGAAGAGGGCGTGGGACGAGCTGGACGGCAGGCCGAGCAGCCAGGTCAGCATGTTCCAGGTGATCGCGCCGATGAGTCCCGCGAAGATGAGCGAGAGGAACAGCTCCGCCCCTGCGGCGATGATCGCATCCTCCTGGATGATGCCGCCGGAGATGGTCTTGGACACCTCCGTCGACAGGAAGGCGCCGACGAGGTTCAGCAGGGCGGCCAGGAGCACCGCGGTCTTGGGCTTGAGGGCGCCGGTCGCGATGGGCGTCGCCATCGCGTTCGCGGTGTCGTGAAACCCGTTCGTGAAATCGAAGAAGAGTGCCAGCGCGATGACGAGCACGACGATGAGGGCTGCGGTTTCCACCGTTCGCTTTCGGTCTTGAGGAAGAGGGAGATGTCGACGGGATCGACGTGACGAACGAAGAGTTCACCGTGGGTTTGACTTCCGTTTACCGGCCCCGGTAAATCCTGCCACCGTCCCCCGTGCCGGTCAACTCGACCTGGGATAGCGTGGGACGGTGACTGACGCCCCGATCGCCGCCCGCCGTTCCACCCTCCGCACGCACCACGGCGACACGGTCGATGACCCGTACGAGTGGCTGCGCGCCAAGGACTCCCCCGAGGTCATCGCGCATCTGGAGGCGGAGAACGCGCACACGGAGGCCGAGACCGCGCACCTGGCCGCGCTCCGCGAGACGCTGTTCCAGGAGATCAAGGGGCGGGTGCAGGAGACCGATCTCTCGGTGCCGACACGGCGCGGAGACTGGTGGTACTACAGCCGCACCGAGGAGGGCGCGCAGTACGGCATCCATTGCCGCGCCGCCGCGGTCGACGGCGACTGGACGCCCCCGCGGCTCGAGCCGGGGGTGCCCGTGCCCGGCGAGGTGGTGCTGCTGGACGGCAACGCCGAGGCGGAGGGGCACGAGTTCTTCTCGCTCGGCGCGTTCGACACCTCCGACGACGCGACGAAGCTGCTGTGGTCGACGGATTTCGAGGGCGACGAGCTCTACACCGTGCACGTCCGCGACCTGGAGACGGGCGTCACCCTCGACGACGAGATCCCGGATACGGGCGGCGCGTTCTTCACCCCGGACGGCACCGGCATCCTCTACACGACCCGCGACGAGGCGTGGCGCCCCGACACCCTGTGGCTGCACCGGCTCGGGACTCCGGTGTCGGACGACATCCGGCTCTTCCACGAGCCCGACGAGAAGTTCTGGCTCGGCGCCGGGATCACGCGGAGCCGTCGCTACCTCGTGATCGGCGTGGGGTCCAGCATCACGAGCGAGGAGTACCTCGTCGACCTCGCGGGCGACATCACCGCGGAGCCGCGTCCGGTGTGGCCGCGACGGGAGGGCGTGGAGTACTCGCTCGAGCACGCGGTGGTCGACGGTGAGGACCGGCTCCTCATCCTGCATAACGACGACGCCCTCGACTTCGAGCTCGTCTCCGTCGCCGCGGACGACCCGCAGGGTGCGCGCCAGGTCGTCGTCCCCCATCGGCCGGGGCGACGTCTGCTCGGGGTGGACGCCTTCCGCGACTTCGCCACGGTGGAGTACCGCAGCGAAGGCCTCGAACGCGTCGGACTGCTGGACTACGCGACGAACGCGGTGGAGGAGCTGAGGTTCGACGAGCCGCTCTACTCCGCCGGTGTCAGCGGCAACCCGGAGTGGCACTCCCCCTTCCTGCGTCTCGGCTACACGTCGTTCGTCACGCCGGGCACGGTCTACGAGCTCGACCTCGCGACGCGGGAGCTCGTGCTGCGCAAGCAGGTCACGGTGCTCGGCGGCTACGACCCCGCCGACTACGGGCAGCGGCGCGAGTGGGCCACCGCGGAGGACGGCACCCGCGTGCCGATCTCGCTCGTGTGGAAGCGCTCCTTCGGCGGGCCCGGTGCGACCGCGCGTCCCGTCCACCTCTACGGCTACGGCTCGTACGAGCACTCGATCGACCCCGGCTTCTCCGTCGCACGGCTCTCGGAGCTGGACCGCGGAGTCGTCTTCGCCGTGGCGCATGTGCGCGGCGGCGGCGAGATGGGTCGGCAGTGGTACGAAGACGGCAAGCTCCTGCACAAGCGGAACACCTTCACCGACTTCGTCGCCTGCGCCCGGCACCTCGTCGACGAGGGCACCACGACCCCGGCCCAGCTCGTCGCGGAGGGCGGCAGCGCGGGCGGGCTGCTGATGGGCGCGGTCGCCAACCTCGCGCCCGAGCTCTTCGCCGGGATCCTGGCGGGGGTGCCGTTCGTCGACGCACTGACGACGATCCTCGATCCGTCGCTCCCCCTCACGGTGATCGAGTGGGACGAGTGGGGCGACCCGCTGCACGACGCCGAGGTCTACGCGTACATGAAGTCGTACACGCCGTACGAGAACGTGCGGGATGGCGTGGACTATCCACGCATCCTCGCGGTGACCTCGCTGAACGACACCCGCGTGCTCTACGTGGAGCCGGCGAAGTGGGTCGCCCGGCTGCGAGAGGCCGGTGCGAAGGATGTGCTGCTCAAGTGCGAGATGGTCGCCGGGCACGGTGGCGTGAGCGGACGGTACAACTCCTGGCGCGAGCGGGCGTTCGAGCTCGCCTGGCTGCTCGACGCCCTCCACCTCGCCTGACCCGCGGCATCAGGCACTCGCGCGACATCAGGCACCCACACCCCTCCTTGCCTGATCTCGCGCGCACGCCTGCGCGCATGCGTCCTGCGTCGGCTCAGGCTTCGGCGCGGCATCAGGCAGGCGCGCGACATCAGGCTCGAGGGGCTGTCGCTGCCTGATCCCAGCGACTTGTGGTGCCCACACGCGACCACTGATTCTGCACAGGGCAAGGATCCCGCGAAGCTCATCCCCATGCATGGTGCGGCGGTGAAGGGGGCCGGGCTAGCCCTCAAGGTGGACGGGTGAGGCGCACGAGGGTGGAGAGCTGGGTTCGAGAGCAGGGGGGATCCGCGCATTCGTCACGCGTGCGTGAGGCGGGCTTCACGGAGTACCAGATGCGTCGCGCGGTGCAGGAAGGGACGCTCGAGCGCGTGCGCCGCTCGTGGCTGCTCGTCCCCGATGTCGATGCGCGGCGCCGGGCCGCTGCTTCGGTAGGCGGGAGAGTCACCTGTGTGAGTGCTGCGGCCCTCGCCGGATGGTGGGATGTCGGCGCCTCGGAGGTGCACGTCGCCCTCCCCCGCACCGCCTCTCGGTTCGATCGCGCCGGCCTGGAGGTGCACTGCGCGCGGGGGCCTGTGCCCGTGCATCCACGTGCGGCGGTCGATCCCGTCCTGGACGTCCTCTTCCAGGTCGCACGATGCCGGCCGCCGATCGAGGCCCGCGCGATCTGGGAGTCCGCCGTCCGCCGCGGGGCGGTGGAACTGGATACGCTCGCGCGAGTGCGGTGGCGATGCGACGCCGCGAACCGCCTCGCTCGAACCGTCCGCGGCCGGTCGGACTCCGGTCCCGAGACGGTCTTCGTCGAACGGATGCGCGCGATCGGCATCGACGTGCGACAGCAGGTGTGGGTGGACGGCCATCCGCTCGACGGTGTCATCGGCGAACGGCTCGCCATCCAGATCGACGGCTTCCGCCACCACAGCGCCGCGGGCGATCGGCGGCGAGACCTCGCCGCCGATGCGAGGCTCGCGCTCCGCGGCTACACCGTCCTGCGCTTCGACTACCACCAGGTCATGGTCGACGACGGTCATGTCGAGGACACCGTCCTTGCCGCGCTCGCGCAGGGGCTCCATCGCGCGGACCGTCGAGCGAGCAGCCGCCGCTAGTGGCGCACTCCTGACTCTTCTCACGCCGTCACGCGCCCTCAGGCCCTCCCGCGAGAACACGCCCTCACGCGAGAACAGGCCCTCACGCGAGAACAGGCAATGCCGACAGCCGAATGCCTGATGCCGCGCGAGAGCCTGATGCGGCGCGAGGGGCGTGAGAACAGGCGGTCACGCGGACGCAGGCCCTCACGCGAGAACAGGCCGAACCGGCAGCAATACGCCTGATGGCGCGCTGAGTGCCTGATGCGGGGTGAATGCGCCAGGACAGGCTTTCGCGCGGTCTCAGGCCCACGCGCGGAATCAGGCAGATGGCCAGCAAGACAGCCTGAGTGTGCGCGAGGGCCTGAGTGTGCGCGAGGGCGTGGGCCTGACGCGGCGGGAGAACCGGCGTCCGTGGAGGTCAGCCGAAGAGGGCGGCGGCCTCGTCGTAGCGGTAGCGAGGCACGGTGTTCAGCTCGCCCAGGGCATCGGCGAACGGAACGCGGACGATGTCCGTGCCCTGCATCGCGACCATCTGTCCCCACGCGCCGTCCACGATCGCGTCCGCCGCGTGCAGGCCGAGCCGGGTCGCGAGGACGCGGTCGAAGGCGGACGGCGAGCCGCCGCGCTGGATGTGGCCGAGGATCGTGGCGCGCGTCTCGATGCCCGTGATCCGCTCGATCTCGGGGGCGAGCAGGTCGCCGATGCCGCCGAGGCGCGGGCGGTTGAACGCGTCCAGGCCCTTGTCGCTGTAGGCCTCGTCCATGCCGGCGAGCTTGAAGCCCTCGGAGACGACGACCAACGGCGCGCGACCGCGATCGTGGGCGCTCGTGACGAGGGCGGTGATCTCGTCCAGCGACATCGGCACCTCGGGGATGCAGATGACGTGCGCACCGGCGGCCATGCCGGCGTGGAGGGCGATCCAGCCGACGTGACGGCCCATGACCTCGGCGACCATGCAGCGCTGGTGCGAGTCGCCGGTGGTCCGGAGCCGGTCCATGGCGTCCGTGGCGATGTTCACGGCGGTGTCGAAGCCGAACGAGTAGTCGGTGGCACGGAGGTCGTTGTCGATCGTCTTCGGGACGCCGAGCACCTTGATGCCGTCCTTCGCGAGGCGGTCCGCCGCGGCGAGGGTGCCTTCGCCGCCGATCGCGACGATGCCGTCGATCTTGTGCCCGTAAAGGGTCTTCGCGATGTTGTCGGCGCCCCCGCGCTCCCCTTCGTACGGGTTGGTGCGGCTGGTCCCGAGGATCGTGCCGCCCACCTTGGAGAGGCCCTTCACCTCGTGCCGCGTCAGGGGCATGAAGTCACCCTCGACGACACCGCGCCATCCGTCGCGGATGCCGACGAACTCGAGGTCGTAGGTCGTGGTGCCCTTGAGCACGATGCCGCGGATGACCGCGTTGAGTCCGGGGCAGTCGCCGCCGCTCGTTAGGATGCCGATTTTCATGCTGCTGCCTTCGGAGGTCGAGGGATGGGGGTGCGGCGACAGTGCCTGCGATCGACACTAGCGCGCCGCCCCCTCGCGTGGCCATTCGAGGGCGTCGAAAACCCGGGATCTTGACGGCCGCTGCGCGCGATCACGCCGAACTTCGCCCCGCGGCAGGATCCACCCTCGGAATCGCCGTTAAGAACCCGCGTTCTTGACGCTCCCTCAGCGGCCGCTCAGAGCCTCGCGAAGAAGGTGCATGAGCGCTGCCAGCTGCACCGACTCGCTCGCCGCCTCTTCCGTCGCCTCGCCGTCCAGTGCACGCGCCGCGAGGCCCTGCTTCTGGTCGATGAGCTCCGCGATCTTCGTGTCGATCGTGTGCGCGGCGATGATCCGCCACGCCGTGACCGGCTCGTCCTGCCCGATGCGGTGCACCCGGTCGATGGCCTGCGTCTGCTCGGCCGCCGTCCACGACAGCTCCGCGAGGACGACGTTGGACGCCGCCTGCAGGTTGAGCCCGACGCCGGCCGCCGTGAGCGAGCACACCGCGATGCCGACCTCGGGGTCGCCGTTGAAGTCGTCGATGGCCTGCTGCCGCGCCGTGTTCGTCTGGTCACCGCGGATGGACACCGCGCGGATGCCTGCCGAGGCGAAGTGCGCCTCCGCCTGGTCCATGACGTCGATGTGCTTCGCGAAGAACACGACCTTGCCGACCGACCGCTGCAGCTGTGCGGCGTAGTCGGCCGCCAGGAGCGCCTTGGCCTGGCCGATGCGGCGCACCATGGTGAAGACGTTGTCGCCCCCGGTGCCGGCCGCCTTCGACTCCTCGAGCTCGTTCTGCGCCACGAGGCGGACGATGTCGTCGTCGATCTCTCCCGGCGCGAGTCCGCGGTCGCCGCGTGCCTCGATGATGCGGCGGTAGCGGGCCGCCAGCCGCTCCCCCAGCTCGCGCTCGGCCTGCCGGATGCTGCGCCCGAACTCGTCGTCGAGCTGCACCGGCAGATCGGCGATGAGCTTGTCGGGGAGGTCGGCGGCGACGTCCTTCTTCTTCCGTCGCACGATGCCCATCGAGATCACCGCCTCGCGGGCCTCCGGGTAGAAGGCCTTGTCCGCGGGGGTGAGCCCCGTCGCGTCGAGCTTCTCCATGAGCTCCGGTCCGGGCTTCTCGCCGTTCGTCCAGCCGAGGAAACGCCAGATGGCGTCGAAGTCCTCGACGTCGTTGATGAGCGGGGTACCCGTGAGCGCGAGCATGAGCGGATCGTGCCCCGGCGTGCGCTCGCGCACCTGCGCCGCGAGCGAGAGCACGTTCTGCGAGCGCTGCGAGGAGAGGTTCTTGATGAAGTGGGCCTCGTCGACGACCATGCCGCGCAGGCCGATCGACGCGAGCCACGACATGTGGCGGTCGAGGATCTCGTAGTTCACGATGAACACGTCGGCGAAGGCGTCGATGTCGTCGCCGTCGCCCTGGATGACCGTGGCACGACGCTGCGGCGTCCACCGCTCGACCTCGCGCGCCCAGTTCATCTTCACGACGTTGGGCACGACGACCAGCAGCGGATAGGCGCCGGCGACGGAGGCCGCGAGCACCGACTGCGCCGTCTTGCCGAGGCCCGGCTCGTCGGCGAGCAGGAAGCTCCGGTGTCCGGCGCGCACAGCCTCCAGGAAACGCGACTGGTGCACCATGACCTCGCGCCCCTTGGGCGAGATGTGGTCGAACTCCGGCGCCGGCGGAAGCTCCATCGAGGCCGCAGCACCGCCCGCGCCGGTCTCGAAGGCCTTGTACAGCGGCCCCATGAGCTCCCAGCCGTCGAGGCGGCGGCGGGGCGTGCTGGCCGGACGCGGGGTCAGGTCGGGCGCGAGGAACGGGTTGGCGAGCTGACGCGCCTCCACCGAGGGCGGGGTGACCTGACGCTCCGCGATGGCCGCGGGGACCACCGACACCTGTACGGGCGCGGGGTCGGCGATGATGAGCTCCTCGGGCGGGAGCTCGGCCCCGGACTCGAGCAACCAGTCGCGTCGCATCCGCTTGGCGACGGGCGAGGTGGCCTGGTCGGCTTCGAGCAGCTGGATGAGCGAGGTGTCCCGTGCGGCCGTCTTCGCGAGGATCGTCGCGACACCGTCGAGGCGCTTGAGCAACTCGGCGCGGGCCGCGTCGGTGATCTCGGAGTCGGCCTTCACCCTGGCGCGCTCCTCGCGCACCAGGAAGGCGATCACCTGGAACTTCGTGCGGTTCGTGGGGCCCAGCTTGCCGCGCTGGGACTTCGCCTCGATCTCCCGCACCTTGCGCGCGAGGATCGGGATGAGGGGTGCCTCGTCGTCGCGACGGGACGTCTTCTTGCGCCGCGGGGCGGCGGTTGCCGTGGTCGGCATGCTCCTCCTGAGCCTGAAGGGCTCCGGCGCCCCCAGGGAGCCGCGAGCCGTTCTCGTCGTCCGCGTGTGGCGTGAGCCAGGACCGTGCGGACTGTGGATCGGTGTTCCCTCCGGAGCACGCGATGAGGGCGGGACCGGCGAGAGCCTGTTCCCATTCTATGTCATCCCTGGCACCGGCCGCGGGAGCACGGCGCCGCCGTGTTACGGGGAGACGTGCAGGAGGGCCGCGGCCTGCGCGACGTCGGCGGCCATCTGCGTCATCAGCTTCTCGATGCCCTCGAAGGCGACCATGCCGCGCAGCCGCTGGACGAACTCGACCGTCACGTCGTGACCGTAGAGGTCGAGCCCGGTCTCCCCCAGCACGTGCGCCTCGACCTGACGCACGAGCACGTCGTCGAAGGTGGGGTTCGTGCCCACCGAGATCGCCGACGGATGCCGGATGCCGGTGTCGTGGTCGACGAGCCAGCCGGCGTAGATGCCGTCGGCGGGGACGAACGCGTCGACGATGGTGGAGAGGTTCGCGGTCGGGAAGCCGAGCTCGCGTCCGCGCTTCAGCCCGTGGACGACGACGCCGCGCACGTCGGGGTAGCGCCCCAGCGCACGGGCGGCCTCGGCGACGTCCCCCGCCATCAGCAGCTCGCGGATCCAGCTCGATGAGACCCGCCGACTCGACCCCGGAAGGAAGACGTCGTCGACGACCTCCACCGTGAAGCCGTACCGAGGGCCGAGCTCCCGCAGCAGCTCGGGGGTGCCGGCGCCGCGGTGCCCGAAGCGGAAGTCGGCGCCGACGAGCACCGTGGACACGTGCAACGCGCCGACGAGGATGTCGACGACGAAGTCCTCCGCGCTCCGGGCGGCGAGGGACTCATCGAACGTGAGCACGAGCGTCGCGTCGAGCCCGAGCTCGCCCAGGAGCTCCAGCTTGCGATCGACGGTCACGACGTTCTCGGGGCACCGGTCGGGACGGAGGACGGCGAGGGGGTTGCGGTCGAACGTGACAGCGACAGCTCGGCTCCCCGTCGCCGCGGCAGCCTCCTCCAGGCGGCGGATGACGGCGCGGTGCCCCTCGTGCACTCCGTCGAACTTGCCGATGGCGACGGCGCTGGGACCGTAGTTCTCCGGCACCTCGTCCGGACTCCGGAACACGATCACGCGGCGACCTCGACCGGACGCGCGGCGTCGACGGGCCGATGCGTGCGCAGCCACCAGATGCCGAAGACCGGGAGCACCAGGGGGATGAAGAGGTAGCCGCGACCGAACAGCGACCACACGGTCTCGTGCTGGAACAGGTCGGGCAGAACGAGGCTGAGCACGCCGACGACCAGCACACCGGTGAGCTCGAAGACGATCGCCACCCACGCGACGGTGTACCAGCCGCGACGACGCGCGAAGACGAGCGCGAGCGTCGCCAGGACATACACGACCGCGGCGAGCGCCGAGAGGCTGTAGGCCAACGGGGCCTCGTCGAAGCGACGGACGATCTGCACGAAGCTGCGCCCGGTGGCCGCCAGCGCCATCACGGCGTAGACGATCACCAGGACACGACCGATGCCGGTCATCCGAGTGGAGGGGGCGGTGGAGCTCATAGCGCATTCCATCCTAGAGCCGGGTGGGCTCCCCGGCGTCCGCTCCGGGTGCTCCTCAGGCGACCTGCACGGTCCAGATGACCTGCATGCGCCAGAGCATGATCGCGATCGCGAGGGCGGCCACGCCGAGGACGACGGTGCTCCACCGGCTGCGTTCCATGAGGGCCCAGAGCACCGCGCCCACGGGCAGCAGGGCCGCCGAGACGAGATACACCCAGAACTCCAGCAGGTCCCCGGTCGGCGGGTTCGCGGCGAGGGGCGCCACGATGGCGACGACGATCTGTGCGACGAGCAGCACCTCGACGAGAGCGAGCGCCCCCACGGAGAAGTCGCTGGGGCGGCGACCGGCGAACCCTGCGCCAAGGCAGAAGAGCCCCGCGGCGAGGGCGACGACGATCTGGACGATCGTGAACCACAGGATCATCGGGAGACCTCCGGCATGTTCATGGCGCTCTTCACATCGGCGCCGCGCTTCTCGACGACCCCCACCAGGGTGCCGTCGTCTTCGACGGCCGCTGCGAGCGGTCCGTCCAGGCGCGCGGCCTGCCCGGCGAGACGCTTGCCGTGTCGCAGGTCCCGCGCCTCGTCCGCCGTGACGGGGAGGACGGAGAGCACCCGGCCGGCGGCGGCGCCGGGGGTGAGTACGGGAGCGCCCTCGAGGGCGTCGATCGTCACGGCGTCACGCACGTCGAACGGGCCGACACGGGTGCGGCGGAGAGCGGTCAGGTGGCCACCCACGCCGAGGGCGGCGCCCAGGTCGCGGGCCAGCGAGCGGATGTAGGTCCCGGACGAGCAGTCCACGACGACATCGAGGTCGATCGCGTGGTCGTCGCGGCGACGCGCGACCACGTCGAACCGGGACACGACGACGTCGCGCGGCTGGAGGACCACCTCCTCCCCCGCACGGACGCGATCGTAGGCGCGGCGGCCGTCGACCTTGATCGCCGAGACCGCGCTCGGAACCTGGGAGATCGCGCCGGTGAGGGCGGTCACTCCCGCGTCGATCGCCGCATCCTCGACCGCCGCGAGGGCGCTCCGGTCTGCACGGTGGAGGATCTCCCCCTCGGCGTCGTCGGTGGACGTGACGGCACCGAGCCGGATGGTCGCCTCGTACGTCTTGTCCGCACCCACGATGTAGGTGAGAAGACGGGTCGCACCCTCGATGCCGATGACGAGCAGGCCCGTGGCCATCGGGTCGAGAGTCCCGGCGTGGCCGACCTTGCGGGTGCCGAAGGCCCGTCGGGTGCGGGCGACGACGTCATGACTGGTCAGCCCGCCGGGCTTGTCGACGAGGAGGATGCCGGGGGTCGCCATCCCTCCAGCCTACCGAGGCCGGGAGCGGCGCCCGCTCGCCTAGGCTGGAGGGATGGCCGCGCCCGCACCGTCCCCCGCGACGATGACGCCCCTGCTCGGCTGGTACGCCTCCGCGGCGCGCGACCTTCCCTGGCGCCGTCCGGACTTCCACGCGACCTACGGCGCCTGGGGCGTCCTGGTGAGCGAGTTCATGCTGCAGCAGACGCCCGTGACCAGGGTGATCCCGCATCTCGACGCCTGGCTGACGCGCTGGCCGACACCCCGGGCGATGGCGGCCGCGTCCACCGCGGACGTCGTCCAGCAGTGGGCGAACCTCGGCTATCCGCGGCGCGCCCTGTGGCTGCACCGGGCGGCCGTGGAGGTGGTCGAGCGGCACGGAGGCGTCGTACCGCGTGACGTCGACGCCCTCCTCGCCCTCTCCGGCATCGGCGACTACACCGCCCGCGCGGTGGCCGTCTTCGCCTACGGCGACCATCATCCCGTCGTCGACACCAACACCCGCCGCGTCCTGGCCCGAGCGATCGAGGGGCGGGCACAACCGGGACCACCGTCCCGCCGTGACCTCGCCCGCATGGCCGCACTGCTTCCCGAGGACCCGGCGGAGGCGAGCGTCCTCAACGCCGCGGCGATGGAACTCGGCGCGACGATCTGCACGTCCCGTGCGCCCCGGTGCGAGCGCTGCCCCCTGGCCGACGCCTGTGCCTGGGTGGCGGCCGGGCGCCCCGACACCGGAGACGAGCGACGACGACAGGCTGCGTACGAGGGTTCGGATCGCCAGGCCCGCGGCGCCGTGCTCCGACTCCTGCGCGACGCCGCCCCCGCCGCTGTCCCGCTCCTGGCGGTTCTCCCGGATTGGCCCGACGCGCGGCAGCGGGATCGTGCCATCGACTCTCTCATCGCCGACGGACTCGCGGAAGCCGACGGAGAGGCCCTCGCGCTGCCGCGGTGATGCCGCCTCAGAGGCTCTGCTCGGTGCGGTGCGCCAGCACGGTCAGTTCGACGCGGTTGCGCACGTGCAGCTTCGCGAACACGCGCCCGAGATGCACCTCGACCGTCCGGATCGACACCGACAGGCGCTCCGCGATCGCGCGGTTCCCCGTGCCTCCGACGGCGAGCATCGCGACCTCCAGTTCCCGCGACGTCAGACGCTGCGCCCAGGCGCTCCGGCAGCCGCGCAAGGCCTCCGTCCCGTCCGCTGCGCTCGCGGACGCCTCCAGCCGTTCCCGGCGTCGTCGGACGGCGCGCTCCCACGCCCGCGCTCCGGCGGCGTCGAACAGTCGCTCGGCCTGCGCGAGGTGCGTGCGCGCCGAGACCGTGTCTCCGTGCAGGCCGGACCGGACGGCGAGCAGCGCCTCGACCCGCCCTCGGGCGAACGGCGATCGCAGCCCGCGCGCCGCCAGGCGCAGCGCCTCCTGGTCGGTGCGCCACGCGCCGTCCGCAGACCCGGCGACGGCCCGTCGCAGCGCCGCAGCGAGGTCGCTCTCCGGCGGGCGCACGGGCACCGCCCGGCTTCCCGGGGGCGCCCCGAAGAGGACCTCGTCGACTCCCGGCACCGCGAACGGCGACTGCGGCGCCCCGCGGTCCCGCCACAGGCCCATGGCCCCGACAGCCGCTTCGAAGGAGCCGTCGAGGAACGCCTCGACGGCGCGGTCGACCAGCACGTCCACGGCGGCCGCGGGAGGCAGCACGTCGGTGAGAGCGCGCGCGATCGGGCCGAGGGCGCCGAGGACGGCGAGGTCGAGCCGTCGCGCGAGGACGACCCCGAGCCCGGCGAAGGGGACCGCGACCGGCAGCTCGACCGCCGCCCGGCGCAGCAGCTCCCTGGCGGGACCGATGTCGCCCCGCCAGACCAGGAGCAGCACCTCGGTGACGGCTCGATACGCCCGCGCCACCGGACTGTCCTCGAAGCCGCTGAACACCGGGTCGACCTCCCCCACTCCGGGAAGCGGCACGGTGCGCACCAGCCGCAGGGCCTCGTCGATGTCGCCCTCGCACGCCGCGTGCAGCGCCGACGACACCCCACCCCGCACCCCGACCCGACGGGACCCGTCCGGGTCCACGGCGTCGCCGACGAGCAGACCGCACAAGCTCGCGACCGCGCCTCCCAGAACGCCACCCTCCGCAGCGCGGGAGGTGGCCTCACGGACCTGGGCGAGCCATCGGCGCGTCCCGGCGTGGTCGGCACGCTCCGCGCACAGGACCGCGACGAGCGCCGCGGACCGTGCCCACGCCGTGGCGTCCGCCCCGGAACCCGGAGCGAGACGGCGGGGATCGACGGCGGGGACGACCCCGTGCCGAAGGGCACGGGCGGCGAGGTAGGGGCCGAGCGCCCGGGTCCGCCGGGACTCCGCGGCACCGGGGAAGAGCCCGCCCAGCCACGCCTCGGCCTCCGCGGCGTGACCGCACGCGAGCGCCGTGCAGCCGGCCACCAGTCGCGCCTCCTCGCCGAGCGCGCCGGTGGCGTGCGCCGCAGCCTCGCCGGCCAGGAGGAGCGCGCGCTCTGTGGCCCCCGCTGCGGCGGCGGCGCGCGCGGCGGCCGTCAACGCCACGGCCGACCGACGGTCCCGCGCGGCGCACGCCCGGGCGCGATGCCACGCCGCCGCGACCCGATCTCCGCGCGTGCCCGCGGCACGAGCCCATCGCCCCTGCACACACGCGATCTCCGTCGGCGACGCGGCCGCGTACACCTCCGCCGCCGTGCGCGGGTCGGTGAGTCGGATGGACCCGGCATGGATCGTCAGAAACGGCGCGGCGGCGCTCGCCCGTACGTCCTCCACGCTGCGCCCGACGGCCGCGAGGATCGGCTCCAGCTCCTCCTCGAGCGCCAGCACCACGGTGAGCAGCAGCAGCCGGTCCGCGGTCGGAAGTCCGGCGAGCCGGCCGGTGTCGGTCGCGGACGGCAGCGGCCAGGGCAAGCGACCGAAGCCGTGTCGCTGCTCGGGCGTCAGGCGGGCCGCCACCGCGAGGACGGCATCGGCATCCTCGGACAGCGCCGCGGCGAGCTGTGCCGCCACGTGCGGCGCGCAGAGCAGATCACGGTGCCGCAGCTCGTCGAGCAGCGGCTCGACGACGGCGGGCGCGACGAAGGGCCCCGCGGGCGTGCTGGTCGCC
The DNA here is from genome assembly GCF_044756645.1 of Microbacterium sp. NPDC091676. Classification (NCBI taxonomy): domain Bacteria; kingdom Bacillati; phylum Actinomycetota; class Actinomycetes; order Micrococcales; family Microbacteriaceae; genus Microbacterium; species Microbacterium sp. NPDC091676. The sequence goes on from NZ_JBIVTI010000001.1 coordinate 840,555, forward strand.
TGAATGTCGATCCCCCCAGATCCACCGGACGTCCCGCCGCGGACCCGAGGGTATCAGACGGGATCAGTCCTCGTCGTCGTCCGCACGGTAGGGGTCGGCCTCACCGGCGTGGGTGGCGGACGAGGCCAGCTTGGCCACCTCCGCGTCCCGCTCCTGCGCCTCACGCAGCAGAGCGGTGATGTGGTCGGCGTTCTCCGGCAGGGCGTCCGGGATGAACTCGAGCGTGGGGACGAGCCGGGTGCTGAGCTGTCGTCCGACCTCGCTGCGCAGCATGCCGGTCGCCGAGGTCAGCGCCGCACCGCTGGCGAGGCGCTCCTCTTCGGTGCCGAGCACCGTGTAGAACACGGAGGCGTGCTGCAGATCGCCGCTCACGCGGACGTCGGTGATGGTCACGAAGCCGAGACGCGGGTCGCGCAGCCCCTTCTCCAAGCGCTCGGCGAGGATCACACGGATGCGATCCGCGAGTCGGGCCTGTCGTTCACCAGCCATTGTTCCTTCTCCCACCTGTGTGCATCGCGGTTCCCAGCGAACCGTGGAAGCGGCTGCCCCCTCCCCCGTCATGGGAGGAGGAGGCAGCCGCCGGAGTCGACGGATCAGCCGCGCGGCTTCTCCACCATCTCGGTCGTCTCGATCTCGTCGCCGATCTGGATGTCGTTGTACTTGCCGAGGCCGATACCGGCTTCGTAGTCCGTCCGCACCTCGGTGACGTCGTCCTTGAAACGGCGCAGCGACTCGATGGCGAGGCCATCGGCGATGACGACGCCGTCGCGGATGACCCGAGCCTTGGCGTTGCGCGTGATCGTCCCCGACCGCACGATGACACCGGCGATGTTGCCGAACTTCGAGGAGCGGAACACCTCGCGGATCTCGGCCACACCCGACTGGACCTCTTCGTACTCCGGCTTGAGCATGCCCTTGAGCGAGCTCTCGATCTCGTCGATGGCGTTGTAGATGACGGAGTAGAAGCGGATGTCCACACCCTCACGCTGCGCGCGCTCGCGCGCCTTCGTGTCGGGACGGACGTTGAAGCCCACGATGATCGCGTTGTCGATCGTCGCCAGGTTCACGTCGGACTCGGTGATCGCACCGACACCGCGGTGGATGATGCGCAGCTGCACCGAATCGTCGACCTCGATCTTGAGGAGCGACTCCTCCAGCGCCTCGACGGCACCGGAGACGTCACCCTTGATGATGAGGTTGAGCGACTCGACCTTGCCCTCTTCGAGAGCACGGGTGAAGTCCTCGAGCGAGATGCGCTTGCGGGCCTTGGCCAGCTGGGCGTTGCGCTCGACGGCTTCGCGCTTCTCCGCGATCTGACGGGCCATGCGGTCTTCCTCGGTGACGATGAAGACGTCGCCGGCGCGCGGCACGGAGTTGAGACCCTGCACCTGGACCGGACGGGACGGCGCAGCCGCCTCGACGATCTCGCCGTTCTCGTCGATCATCGCGCGGACGCGGCCGTAGGCGGTGCCCGCCACGATCGCGTCGCCGACGCGGAGGGTTCCGGACTGGATCAGCACCGTCGCGACCGAACCGCGGCCCTTGTCGAGCTTCGCCTCGATGGCGACACCACGAGCGGCCTTGTTCGGGTTGGCGGTGAGGTCGAGACCGGCATCCGCGGTGAGCAGCACCGCGTCCAGGAGCTCCTGGATACCGGTGTTGGCACGAGCCGACACGTCGACGAACATCACGTCGCCGCCGTACTCCTCGGCCACCAGACCGTACTCGGTGAGCTGCTGACGCACCTTGGCCGGGTTGGCCTCGGGCTTGTCGACCTTGTTCACCGCGACCACGATCGGCACGTTCGCCGCCTGGGCGTGGTTCAGCGCCTCGACCGTCTGCGGCATGATGCCGTCGTCGGCCGCGACCACGAGGATCGCGAGGTCGGTGACCTGCGCACCACGGGCACGCATGGCGGTGAACGCCTCGTGACCAGGGGTGTCGATGAACGTGATCGCCCGCTCGATGCCGTCGTGCTCGGTCCAGACCTGGTAGGCACCGATGTGCTGGGTGATGCCGCCGGCCTCACCCTCGATGACGTTGGTCTGACGGATCGCGTCGAGGAGGCGCGTCTTACCGTGGTCGACGTGACCCATGACGGTGACGACCGGGGGACGGATCTCGAGGTCGTCCTCGCTCTCCTCCTCCAGCTCCTTCTCGAGGTCGAGACCGAAGCCCTCGAGGAGCTCCTTGTCCTCGTCCTCGGGCGAGACCATCTGGACCTTGTAGCCCAGCTCCTCGCCGAGGACCTCGAACGTGGCCTCATCCAGCGACTCGGTGGCCGTGGCCATCTCGCCGAGGTTGAAGAGGATCGTGACGAGGGTGCCCGGCTGCACCGTGTAGCCGGTCAGGGCCTCGATCTTGTCGGCGAAGTCCGCGATGGACGCGCCGCGACGCATGCGGATGATCTCCCCGTTGCCGCGGGTGACGTTGACGCCACCGACGACCGGGGCGCTCCGCATCTCGAACTCTTGCCGCTTCGCCCGCCGCGACTTGCGCTGCTTGCTCTTGCCGCCGCCCTTGCCGAAGGCACCAGCGGTACCACCGCCGGGACCACGGCCACGGCCTCCGCCGCCGCCGGGACGACCGGCGAAGCCACCACCGGGACGGGGGCCCGCACCGGGACCGCCACCGCCGCCGGGACGACCGGGGCCGCCCGTGCGCTGCTGGAACGGAGCACCGGGACGACCGCCCTGACCACCGCGGGGCGCGCCGGGTCGCGGCGAGCCGGGACGCGGGGCACCCGGGCGCGGAGCACCGGGGCGGGGCGCCTGCGGGCGCGGGATATTGCCGGGGGTCGGCCGCTGGCCCATCCCCTGCGCCGAGGCGAAGGGGTTGTTGCCGGGACGAGGACCGGCGGGACGCTGGCCCATGCCCTGCGCGGACGAGAACGGGTTGTTGCCGGGGCGGGGCGCGCCGGGCTTCGGCGCGTTGCCGTCACCGGAGGTCGGTGCGGCCGGCGCCGGAGCGGACGGCTTCGCGGGCGCCGACGGTGCCGGAGCCTTCTCCGCCTCGGGGGCGGGCGCCGGTGCCGGAGCGGCCGGGGCCGCGGGTCCCGGCTTGGGGCCGGGCTTCGGGCCAGGGGTCGGCCCCGAGGACTTGGGTGCCGGCTTGGCCGCCGGCTTCGCCGCAGCGGGCTCGGACCCGGCCTTGAGCGACGGGTCGGCCTCGATCGCGGCGCGCAGCTTGCGCGCCACCGGGGGCTCGACCGTCGATGACGGGCTCTTCACGAACTCGCCGAGTTCCTTGAGCTTCGCAAGAGCGACCTTGCTGTCGACGCCGAGTTCGGCGGCGATCTCATGTACGCGTGGTTTACCAGCCACAATTCTCCTGTCTGGGTCGGTCTGCCCAGACAGGGCAGACCACTAGTCGCGGACGGGTCTCATTTCGAGCCGTTCACTTTGTTTCCATAGCTGTTCAGCCTTTGTTTCTTGGTGGGTGCTGTTCGAAGGTCCGTGTGTCCAGCTGAGTGGTCACACGCAGTGCTCTTCCGAAAGCTCGACGCCGCAGAGCGGCTTCCATGCACTCGGGTGTCGGATGCACCCACGCGCCGCGCCCCGGCAGGACAGCACGCTCATCGGGGATGAGGGTGTCGTTCTGGGCAACCACCCTGAGCAGAGTGGAGCGGGGAGCACGCGTGCGGCAACCGACGCACGTTCGTACGGGTTCCATCTTACACCTGCGTTCCGTCCGTCCTCGCCGCCGCCGGGCGTGGCGGCGAGGACGGACAGGGATCAGTCGAGGACGCTGTCCGGCTGGATGTCGATCTTCGCCCCCGTGAGCTTGGCGGCCAGACGCGCGTTCTGACCCTCCTTGCCGATGGCGAGCGACAGCTGGTAGTCCGGCACGAGGGCGCGGACGGCCTTGGTGCTCGCGTCGAGGACGAACGAGCTCGTGACCTTCGCGGGCGACAGCGCGTGCGCCACGAACGTCGGCAGGTCGGCGTCGTAGTCGACGATGTCGATCTTCTCCCCCGCCAGCTCCTCCGTGACAGCGCGGACGCGGCGCCCCATCTCGCCGATGCACGCGCCCTTGGCGTTGATCGACGGGTCATTGGCCTTCACCGCGATCTTGGTGCGGTGGCCCGCCTCCCGGGCGAGCGCGACGATCTCGACGAGCCCGGCGGCGATCTCCGGCACCTCGAGTGCGAAGAGCTTGCGGACCAGGCCCGGGTGCGTGCGCGAGACGGTGATCTGCGGGCCCTTGAGCCCCTTGGCGACGCTGGTGACGTAGACGCGCAGTCGGGATCCGTGGGAGTACTCCTCGCCGGGCACCTGCTCCTCGGGAGGGAGGATCGCCTCGACGGAGCCGAGGTCGACGTGGATCATGCGCGGGTTCGGCCCCTGCTGGATCACGCCGGCGACGATGTCGCCCTCCTTGCCCTTGAACTCGCCGAGGACGGCGTCGTCGGCGATGTCCCGGAGGCGCTGGCTGATGACCTGCTTCGCGGCGAAGGCGGCGATGCGCCCGAAGTCGTCCGGGGTCGTCTCCTCCTCGCCGATGATCGCGCCCTCGTCGTCGCGGACGACCTGGAGGACGGCGACGTGGCCGGTCTTGCGGTCGAGGTGCACGCGGACGCCCTCGGGCGTCGCCCCGTCGGGCGAGACGTGCTTGGAGTACGCGGTCAGGATCGCCTGCTCGATGATCGCGACGAGCTCGTCGAACGGGATCGCCTTCTCCTTCTCGATCCCTCGCAGCAGACTCAGTTCGATGTCCATGACGGCCTCCCTATTCAGCTCTCGTCGCGCCCGAATGCACGCGCGACATCCGTACAACGATACCGTGTGCCGCGCTGCCGGGCCATCCGGGCCCCGCGGGCCCAGGCACGCGCGCGACAGCAGGCTCTCTGCGCGCGAGCAGCCTGCTTCCGCGCGGGCGCCTGTTCCGGCGGACGACCCGGCGCCGGGTCAGCCCCGCGGCGCGGACGGGAGCGCGTTGAGGGCGCCGATGAGGCGGAAGAGGTTGCCCACCTGACGCTGATCCAGGTGCAGGGCGAGGCGCGGGAGGTCGAGCCGGTCGTCGTCGGCCACCTCGGGGGAACGCGGAGCCGTCCGTTCGATCCGCCCCGTGGACAGAAGCGTCGCGAAGGCGGTGTTGAGCTCCTCGATCTCGGCATCCGTCGGCTCCGCCTTGAGTCGCAGCACGAGCGTGTCCCCCACCCACCGCAGCGAGTCGTAGTTGCGCCAGAACCCGGTGATCTCGGCGCGGGCCTCCTCGACCGAGTCGGTGATGACGACGCGATCGAAGTCCCCGGGGGAGATCACCCCCATCGGTGCGAGGTGCTCGTCGACGAAGCGCCGCATGCCCTGCCAGAACGACCCGCCCTTCTCGTCGAGCAGCACGATCGGCGTCGGCTCGGCCTTGCCGGTCTGCTGCAGGGTGAGCAGCTCGAACATCTCGTCGAGGGTCCCGAACCCGCCGGGCAGGCAGATGAAGCCGCTGGATTCCTTGATGAGCATGAGCTTGCGGGTGAAGAAGTACTTCATCGCGACGACCTGATCGCTTCCCGCGACCAGGCTGTTCGCCTTCTCCTCGAAGGGGAGCCGGATGGAGACGCCGAGCGACAGCGCCGGACCCGCGCCCTCGGCCGCCGCCTGCATGATCCCGGGACCGGCGCCCGTCACCACCATCCAGCCGTCGTTCGCGAGCGCCGCGGCGACATCGCGCGCCTGCAGGTACAGCGGGTCGTCGTGAAGCGTGCGCGCGGAGCCGAACACCGTCACCTTCGGCACCCCGCGGAACGGGGCGAAGAGGCGGAACGCGTCGCGCATCTCGGCCAGCGCGGCGGAGGCGATCTTGAGGTCGAGGCGGTCCGTGTCGTCCTCACCGAGCAGCAGGGCCGTGCGGAGCATGCGCATCACGAGGCGGCGGTCCGTGGACACCCCCGCTTCGTCCAGCACATGGTTGATCTCGTCGCTCAGAGCGGCCGGCAGTGGTTCCTCGGTCATGGTCCCAGCGTCCCACGCGGCATCCGGCCGACGGGACGCAACGCCGACGATCCCCGCCCCCGCGCTCCCCAGCACGGGCCCGGCGCGGTGTCAACGCCCGTGCCCGCCGGCGGCAGCGGAGGGACGATGGCGACATGACAGAGATCACCGGTCCCGACGCCCTCGCCCGCATCGCCGAGCTCGTGGAGGACATCGACTTCACCATGCTCACCACCACCGACCCGGACGGCCACCTCGTCAGCCGCCCGATGTCCACCAGGCAGATGGACGAGGCGGGGGCCATCTGGTTCTTCACCGCGGAGGACACGGAGAAGGTCGAGGAGGCCCGCCGTCACCACGACGTCGGTCTCGCGTACTGCGACGCCAAGGGCATGCGCTACGTGTCGGTCGCCGGCACCGCCGAGGTCGTCCATGACCGCGCGAAGATGGAGGAGCTCTACTCCCCCTCCCTCGACATCTGGTTCGAGGACGGGCTGGAGACCCCCGGCATCGCCCTGCTCAAGGTGACCCCGGTCGTCGCCGAGTTCTGGGAGCCGGCGAAGGGCAAGGTCGCGATGGCCGCCGGGGCGCTCAAGGCACTGGTGACCCGAGACACCCCGGACGACGACATCATGAACCACGGCCGCATCACCTGCTGAGCGGCCGGGCTCCGATTCAGCGCGCGGCGGAGACCCGTGCGACCGCGTCGGCGACCGAGACGGCCTCGCGCTCGCCCGTGCGGCGGTCCCAGAACTCCACCTGGCCGTCGGCGGCTCCCCGGCCGACGATCACGATCTTCGGGACGCCGACCAGCTCGGCGTCGCCAAACTTGACCCCCGGCGACACCTTCGGACGGTCGTCGTACAGCACGTCGAGCCCGGCGGCCTCGAGCTGTGCGGAGAGGTCCTCCGCGACGTCGAAGGCGACCTGGTCGCGCCCCGCGGCGACGACCTGCACGTCGAACGGGGCCACCGAGGCCGGCCAGATGAGGCCCTTGTCGTCGTTGTTGAGCTCGGCGATGATCGCCAGGATCCGCGTGACGCCGATGCCGTACGACCCCATGGTGACCGTGACGAGCTTGCCGTTCTCGTTGAGGACCTTGAGGCCGAGAGCCTCCGCGTACTTCCGTCCGAGCTGGAAGACATGACCGATCTCCATGCCGCGGGCGAGCTCGACCGGACCGGAGCCGTCGGGCGCGGGATCGCCGGCGCGCACGTTCGCGATCTCCACGATGCCGTCCGCCTCGAAGTCGCGCCCGGCGACGACGGAGTGCGCGTGCTTCTGGTCGATGTTCGCGCCGGTGACCCAGCTCGTGCCCTCGCTCACACGGGGGTCTACGAGGTAGCGGATGCCCGTGGCGGACTCCTCGCCAAGCACCGCACCCGTGGGCGACCAGGGACCGATGTAGCCCTTCACCAGGAGGGGGTTGTTCTCGAAGTCGTCCGCGGTGGCGGTCTCGACCTCCGCCGGCGCGAACGCCACCTCGGCGCGCTTCTCGTCCACCTCGCGGTCGCCGGGGATGCCGACGATCACGAGCTCACGGGTGCCGTCGAGGTGCTTCAGGGCGAGCACGACGTTCTTGAGCGTGTCGGCAGCGGTGTACTCGCCGTCGAGCTCGCGGTTGCAGTGCGCCACGAGCGTCTCGATGGTCGGGGTGTCGGGCGAGTCGAAGATCACGGGGGCGCCGTCGGCGTCGAACGGGACCGGAGCCGGGACGGGCGTGCTGAAGGCCTCGACGTTGGCCGCGTAGCCGCCGGCGCTGCGGACGAACGTGTCCTCGCCCACGGGGGTCGGGTGCAGGAACTCCTCGCTGCGCGAACCGCCCATGGCCCCCGCGTCGGCCTGCACGATCGCGTACTCGAGGCCCAGCCGCTGGAAGATGCGCTCGTACGCGTCCCGCTGCGCCTGGTAGCTCGCGTCCAGCCCCTCGTCGGAGGCGTCGAAGGAGTAGGCGTCCTTCATCGTGAACTCGCGGCCGCGGAGGAGCCCGGCGCGCGGCCGGGCCTCGTCGCGGTACTTGTCCTGGATCTGGAAGATCGTCAGCGGCAGGTCCTTGTACGACGAGTACAGGTCCTTCACGAGCAGCGTGAACGCCTCCTCGTGCGTCGGCGCCAGCAGGTAGTCCCCGCCCTTGCGGTCCTGGAGGCGGAAGAGCAGATCGCCGTACTCGTCCCAGCGCCCGGTGGCCTCGTACGCCTCCCGCGGCATCAGGGCGGGGAAGTGCACCTCCTGGGCACCGGCGGCGGCCATCTCCTCGCGGATGACGGTCTCGATCTTCGCCTTGACGCGCAGACCCAGCGGCAGCCACGCGAAGATGCCCGCGGCCTGCGGTCGGATGTACCCGGCGCGGATCAGCAGCTTGTGACTGGCGACCTCGGCACCGGCAGGATCTTCGCGGAGCGTACGGAGGAAGAAGTTCGAAAGACGAGTGACCACGGCTCAAGTGTAGTGAGCCGTGGTCACCCTCCTCGTCGCTAGTTGAGGGCCGGCAGCCCCTGGGGCACGACACCGCCGCCGTAGAGGCTCTCGGCCAGCTCCTGCAGCGCGGTCAACGCGACCCGCTGCGGCAGCGGGCCGTAGGAGATGCGGGCCACGCCGAGCTTCTCGTACTCGGAGGCGGCGAGCGCCCCGGGGATGCCGATCACGCTGACCTTGCGCTCGCCGATGCCCTCGACGAGTTGCCGCGTGACGTTCGCATCGAGGATGCCGGGGACGAACACCGCGGTGGCACCCGCATCGAGGAAGGCGCGACCACGCTGGATCGCATCCGCAATGCTCTGCTCCACGGGGCGCGACCCGGCACGCACGAACGCGTCGGTGCGGGCGTTGAGGGCGAACGGCACGCCCTCGGCCTCCGCAGCCTTCACGATGGCCTCGACGACGGCGACCGATTCGTCGAGCGGCTTGAGGCGGTCCTCGACGTTCGCGCCGACGATGCCGGCGGCGATCGCGAGGCGGGTGGTCTCCCCCGCATCGCCGTAGCCGTCGTCCAGGTCGGCCGTGACGGGGACGGACACGGCCGCCGCGATCCGGCCGACCATATCGATCATGACGTCGCGCGGGGTGTCTCCGTCGTCGTAGCCGAACGATGCGGCGATGCCGTGACCGGCGGTGGCGATCGCCGTCGTCTCCGGCAGCGCGGCGACGGCGCGTGCGGAGACGACGTCCCACACGTTCACCACACGGAGGATCTCCGGGGCGTCATAGAGTCCGACGAGGGTCTGGGCCTTGGCAGCAGTGGTCATGTCCCCACGCTAGCGGCCGATGTGGGCACGCGGGCCGGCTGCGGCGGATCGTCCCGGTGCTCGATCTAGGCTGGCGGCATGCCCCAGCGCCGCTCGCATGTCGCCCCTTCCGCCGCCCAGACCGAGCTCGCCGCGGCGCTCTCCGCCCTCCGGGAGAACCTGGACACACCGACAGCGTTTCCCGCCGACGTGCTCGCGGAGGCGGAAGCGGCCTCGGCGACGGTCCCGAGTCTCGACCTCACGGATGTCCCGTTCGCCACGCTCGATCCGGCGGGCGCCCGTGACCTCGACCAGGCCTTCCACCTCGAGCGGGACGGCGACGGCTATCGGGTGCGGTACGCCATCGCGGATGTACCGGGTTTCGTCACCCCGGGCGGTGCGGTGGATGCGGAGGCCCGCCGGCGCGGACAGACGCTGTACGCCGCGGACGGCACGATCCCGCTGCATCCGCCCGTGCTCAGCGAGGACCGTGCCTCGCTGCTCCCCGATGTCGACCGCCCCGCCCTGGTGTGGACGTTCACCCTGGACGCGGCGGGGAGCGTGACCGACTTCCGGCTGGAGCGCGCCCTCATCCGTTCCCGCGCCCAGCTCGACTACGCGTCCACCCAGGAGGCCCTGGACCGGGGCGACGGCGGCCACGCGGCCCTGCTGCCGGAGATCGGCGCCCTCTGCCTCGAACAGGAGCGCGGGCGCGGTGGCGCCAGCCTCAACGTCCCGGACGAGGAGGTCGTGCGTACCGACGACGGCTCCTATGCGATCGAGCGTCGGAGCCCGTTGCCCGTCGAGGAGTGGAATGCACAGCTCTCGCTCATGACCGGGATGGCGGCCGCGGTGCTCATGATCGACGCGGGCGTCGGCATCCTCCGCACGATGCCGGAACCCGACGAGGCGGCGTTCGCCGCCTTCCGTCACCAGACGGAGGCACTCGGGCGCCCGTGGACCGACGGCACCTACGGCGAGTACCTCCGGGGTCTCGACCGCTCCGACCCGATGACCCTCCCCGTGCTGGAAGCCGCCGCCTCGCTGTTCCGCGGCGCGGGGTACCTCGTGTTCGACGGGGAGCCGCCCGCCGACGCCGTGCAGGCCGCGATCGGCGCCCCGTACGCGCATGCGACCGCTCCCCTCCGGAGGCTCGTCGACCGCTGGGTCCTCGCGATCTGCCTCGCCGTGTCGACGGGACAGCCGGTGCCGGCGTGGGTGCGCTCCTCCCTCGGCGACCTCCCCGCGCTCATGCAGGACTCGGGCCGACGGGCGTCGCAGCTGGACGCGGACACCGTGAATCGGGTCGAGGCCGCCCTGCTCACGCCCCTGGTCGGGCAGACGGTCGACGCTACGGTCATCGAGCTCCGGGGCGAGCGGGCCGCCGTCCAGATCGCGGAGCCCGCGGTCGCCACGACCGCGCCGGTCACTCCAGACACGAAGCCCGGCGATGTGGTGCGGCTGCGCGTCGTCCGCGTGGACGTCGCGGCGGGCGAGATCGAGCTCGCCGTGTGACTCCGCCGGATCAGGCGAGGACGCCGGATCAGGCGCTTCCGGACACGACCGCCTGCGCTCGTGCGTTCGCCTGATCCTGCACAGCCATCAGCCCGAGGGGAGACGGTCGTCGGCGCCGGGAGCATGTCGGTGCCGGTCGGCATACTCGCTCCATGCCTTCCACGCCGGTCGAACCCGTGACGCGCCCACCGCTCGATCTCTTCGCGCTGGCCTCCTCCTTCGTGGAAGTCCCGGTGTCCTCGTGGCGCTCCGCCCCCTGGTGGTTCTTCCGCCTGTGCCTGGCGGTCTTCCTCTCCCTCGGAGCGGCCACTGCGTTCACGGTGGCGCCGGCTGCGACCGCGAACGACATGTCCCTCCGCATCGGCATCGGGATCGGATGCTCGATGGCGACCGTCATCCTGCTGGTCACGCTTCTGACCGCGAACGGCTACAGTCGCGTGACCCGGTTCGCCCGGAAGGCCCGGCACCGGATCAGTGCCGCGGTGCTGGGGCTGTCCGTCGCGTTCTCGCTGCTGCTGGCGATCGGAGCGGGTGCGGCGGCGCTGACACCGACGATCGGCCGGGACCCCCAGGTTCTCCTCCTGCTCGCCACGACCGCCGTGCTCGCCGCCTTCTGGGGATGGATGGCCCTGATGCTGACTCCCCCGGTCCTCTCTACGGCCCCGACCGCAGACCTGCATCGGGCAGGACGGGCCTACACGGCGATGACCGCAGCGGCAGTCATCCTCGTGGCGTACACGTGCTGGTTCCTGAGCCCCCAGCTCGAGATCGCCGGCTCCTTCTCCGTGGCCCTCGTCGCGGTGGCCGCCTGTCTCGCCTGGCGCAACCGCGCCCTCGCCGCGATGGAAGCACAGCGGCAGCGGATCCTGGCGATCCTCGACGACGGCATCACCGTCCGCACCGGCGATACGCATCGAGGCCTGCACGCGTCCAGCCTTCTCCCGCTGCAGAGCGCGGTGAGTGTGAGCCCGTTCGCCCCGAACTCCCTCCTGAGCACTCCGATGGCGGCAGCGTGGGAAGTGCAGATGATCCTCGCGTTCCTGGTGTGGGACTCCGGCGACGGTCCCTTCCCCGCAGACCTCGCGAAGCGGCGCGATCAGCTCGAGGTCTGGCAGCACCTCGGCTCAGAGGAGCGTGAACTCGCCATCCAGGGCTTCTTCCGCGCACTGCGCCGACGAATCGTCGCCTGAGCCGCCGGATACCCTGACGAGATGGATCAGGTCGAGCGCGTCGGGCGCTTCATCGCCGCGCGGTATCCGCGCGCTCGCATCGCGATCGTCGCCGGGAGCACGGCGCGGGGGCAGCGCACGCGCACGAGCGACATCGACCTCCTGCTCATCGACGATGACCTCTTCACCGATCGCGCCCAGCAGAGCGAAGCCCTCACCTGCGCGTTCGAGGGCGAGATCCTCGAGGTGTTCGCCTACACAGCCGAAGGGTTCGAGACATGGGCCCACCGCGGCATCGCACAGCATCGACCCGTCATCGTGCACATGCTCGTGGAGGGCGTGCCGGTGCGCTCCAGACCCGGGCTCGACGACCTGCGGGCCCGGTGGGGTGCGGTGCTCGCCGCCGGCCCCGTCCTGAGCGAGACGGAGTCGCGGATCCGGCGGTACGCGATCACCGACCTCCTCGACGACCTCCAGGACGCCACGGACCCTCTCGAGCAGCGCGTTGTCGCCGGCCTGCTGTTCGAGCGCATGGCCGAGCTGATGCTGCTGGCCGACGGGCAGTGGATCGGCTCCGGGAAGTGGCTCCCCCGACGTCTGCGCGCGTGGAGTCCTGCGCGCGCGGAGCAGCTCAGCGCTCCGCTGCTCGCCGGGGACTTCTCCGGCTTCGCGGCGCGGGTCGATGAGGAACTGATGGTGGCGGGTGGTCGGGTGCAGGCGGGGTACGTGCGCTGACCTCCTCGCGGGAACAGGCAGTCACGCGACAGCAGGCGACACCAGCCGCTGACGCCTGTCCTCGCGCGAACGCCTGAGGCGGGCGAGGGCTCAGGAGGCGGGAGTCGCGGTCGTCGTCATCACGAGGAGCTGGGGGTCGGACAGATCCAGGGTCACCGTGATGGCGGCGAACTCGGCGAGGGAACGCACGTGGGTGCCGCCGCAGAGGATCACGGCCTCACCCTCGGGGAGCGCGCAGTGCCAGCGCCGCCGGTCGACGATGGTCGGTCCGTCCACCTCGATGCGGCTCGCGGCAGCCGAGGCGACCCACGCGGCGAGCTGCGTGTTGATGCGGTGCTCGCGGTCGGACAGCGTCGCTGCGAACGTCTCGGTGTCGAAGCCTGCACGGCGCAGACTCTTGCCCAGGCGGTACTCGTCGACGGCACCGTCCTCGTGGATGCGGCTGGACTGGTTCGCCCGTCCCTCGAAGTCCGGGTTCCCCAGCGCATCCTCGCCCGGGTCCTTGCGCCAGAGGTCCGCGACGGCGAGATCCAGGGCGAGGGAGGCGAGGTGGCACGCGGTGTGCCCGCGGCTGAGGCCGGCGCGCTGCGCCTCGTCGACGGCGAGGGACACGCGAGCACCCTCCGCGAGCCAGGCGGGCGCGGCGCCATCGAGCCGGTGACCCACCAGCCAGGTCCATCCCTCCGTTCCACGCTTGACGGGGATGGCACCTCCCACCGCGACATCGCCGTCGTCCGACACCGCCGCCATGAGCGCCTCGGCCACGCGGACGGTTCCGCCCTCGCCGGACAGCACACCGGCATCGCCGGGCTGGTCGGGCCAGGTGTGGTCCACCGGATGGAACGGGGTGGCATCGACGGCGACCACCGTCCCGTCGGCGTCGTCGGCCACGCGGGTCACGACGGCGTCTCCGCGGAGGCTGCCGTCGGGGAAGGTGACGATCGTGGGCGTGGTCATGGGGCTCCTCGGAGAGACGACGGAACGATGGTGCCGATCAGGCACGGGGCGTCAGTGCGACGGCGGGATCGTGAAGCTGGCGAGCCGGTCGCCGTCGACGACGAAGATCCCGTCCGACTCCCCGTTGAAGACGCGGCTGCTCCACCCGAAGCGGATCCGCGTCGTGTCGCCGTCCGTGGCGGCGGAGAGCACGGTCATCCGCGCGCCGGCGCCGATCGCATCGCTGTCCGCCCAGCCGCGCACGCCGTCGGCGCCGGCTTTCACGGTGCCCCAGTCGCTCACGAAGCCGTCCGGCGTGAAGGCGGCGACGAAGGCATCGGTGTCGGCGGTGTTGATCGCATCGATCATCGCCTGGACCGGCGCGGGCAGGAGGAAGTCGGGCATGGCGCTCCTCGGGTCAGGCGGTGACGACCTGGGCGGTGCCGAGCGGAGCGTCCGGTCCCATCTCGGCGGCGATGCGGTTCGCCTCCTCGATGAGGGTGGCGACAATGTCGGCCTCCGGAACGGTCTTGATGACCTCTCCCTTGACGAAGATCTGTCCCTTGCCGTTGCCGGACGCGACGCCGAGATCGGCCTCGCGCGCCTCGCCGGGACCGTTCACGACGCAGCCCATGACCGCGACGCGCAGCGGCACCGTCATCTCCTTGAGCCCCTCGGTGACATCCTCGGCGAGCGTGTAGACGTCCACCTGGGCGCGACCGCACGACGGGCACGAGACGATCTCGAGCTTGCGCTCGCGCAGGTTGAGGGACTGCAGGATCTGGTGACCGACCTTGACCTCCTCGGCCGGCGGGGCGGACAGGGACACACGGATGGTGTCGCCGATGCCCTCCCCCAGAAGGATGCCGAAGGCGGTCGCGCTCTTGATCGTGCCCTGGAAGGCCGGTCCCGCCTCGGTCACGCCGAGGTGCAGCGGCCAGTCGCCCCGCTCGGCGAGCTGACGGTAGGCCTTGACCATGACGACCGGGTCGTTGTGCTTGACCGAGATCTTGAAGTCGTGGAAGTCGTGCTCCTCGAACAGCGAGGCCTCCCAGACCGCACTCTCGACGAGGGCCTCCGGCGTGGCCTTGCCGTACTTCTCGAGCAGGCGACGGTCGAGCGAGCCCGCGTTCACGCCGATGCGGAGCGAGACGCCCGCGTCCTTGGCGGCCTTCGCGATCTCGCCGACCTGGTCGTCGAACTTGCGGATGTTGCCCGGGTTCACGCGCACGGCCGCACAGCCGGCGTCGATCGCCTGGAAGACGTACTTGGGCTGGAAGTGGATGTCGGCGATGACCGGGATCTGGCTCTTCTTCGCGATGATGTGCAGCACGTCGGCGTCGTCCTGCGAGGGCACGGCGACCCGGACGATCTCGCAGCCGGAGGCGGTGAGCTCCGCGATCTGCTGCAGCGTCCCGTTGATGTCGGTGGTCTTCGTCGTCGTCATCGACTGCACGCTGACGGGCGCATCGCCGCCGACGAGCACCTTGCCCACCTTGATCTGACGGGACTTGCGACGCGGGGCGAGGACTTCGGGGACCTTCGGCATCCCAAGATTCACTGCTGGCACGATCCCAGCCTACGCCGCCAGGATGCGGAAGGGCTGGATGCGGCGGGTGTGGTAGTTTCGCCCCATGATCGCGCACATCACCTGGTGGCCCGCCTCCTAGGCGGTGTGTTCGCGTTCCCTCGAATCCAGACCGCCTCCGGGGCGGTCTTTTCGTTGCGCCGAGCCGGAGCCCTCGCACAGGAGACATCGATGACCCTCTCTCGCCTCGACGAGCTCAGCGCCGATCCCACCGCGTCCTTCGTGCTGATCGCCCGGGACGGCGCGGACACCGTGGAGCTGCTCACCGGCGACGTGACCGACGTCGAGCTGCTCGCCGACATCCCGCTGACCATCGACGGAGAGCCGCGGGAGGTGTTCGCGCTCGTCCCGTATCGACAGGTCCGCGAGCGCGGCTTCGTGGCTCAGGACGACGGCGCTCCGCTGCGCTGTCTCGTCGTCGCGGAGCACCTCCACCTGCCGACCGCCGCCGTGCTCGACGCGCTCCCCTCGTCTCCTGTCCCCCTGCGTGACGAGGGCTTCGACATCGCCGACGAGGAGTACGCCGCGATCGTGGAGACGGTGATCGCCGAGGAGATCGGCCGCGGCGAAGGCGCGAACTTCGTCATCCGCCGGGACTTCACCGCGACCGTCGACGCCGATGAGCGCACCGCGGCGCTCACCTGGTTCCGAGCGCTCCTCACCCACGAGCGCGGGGCCTACTGGACGTTCGCGGTCGTCACCCCCGGTCACATCGCGGTCGGCGCGAGCCCCGAGGCGCATGTCGTGGCCCGCGGTGGCGTCGTCACCATGAACCCCATCTCCGGCACCTTCCGGCATCCGGCGGGCGGCGCGACGAAGGAGACGCTCACCGACTTCCTCACGTCGACCAAGGAGACCGAGGAGCTGTTCATGGTCGTCGACGAGGAGCTCAAGATGATGAGCGCCGTCTGCGCCGACGGCGGACGCATCACGGGCCCGCACCTGAAGGAGATGTCGCGGCTGACGCACACGGAGTACATGCTGCGCGGCCGGAGCGGGCTGGACCCGCGGGACATCCTCCGCGAGACGATGTTCGCCCCGACCGTCACCGGCTCCCCCATGCAGAACGCCTGCGCCGTGATCCGGCGGCACGAGCGCAAGCCCCGGGGCTACTACTCGGGGGTGGCCGCGCTGTTCACCCCCCACGACGACGGCGGTCACGACCTCGACGCCCCGATCCTCATCCGCACGGTGTACCTGCAGGACGGCGCGCTGAGCGTGCCCGTCGGCGCCACCCTCGTCCGGCACTCGGACCCGCACGGCGAGGTCTCCGAGACGCACGGCAAGGCGGCCGGGGTCCTGGGAGCCATCGGCGCGATCGACCGGGACCGCGTGGCCGAGGCGCGGAGCGACGCCGACGCCCCCGATGAGCCCCGGCGTCTCGCCGACGACCCGGACGTCGCCGCGCTGCTCTCCTCACGCAACGCCCGCCTCGCCGAGTTCTGGCTGAACCCGCAGGGCGAGGACTTCACGGGTCCGTTCTCCGGTCGCTCCGCCCTCGTCGTCGACGCCGAGGACCGCTTCACGACGATGCTCGCGCACCAGCTGCGCCATCTCGGGCTCGACGTGACGATCACCTCCTGGGATGCGGTGGACGACGACGCGGTCGAGACGGCCGATCTCGTCGTCGCCGGCCCCGGTCCGGGAGACCCGCGCGACGGCACGAGCCCGCGCATCGCCCGGATGCGCGAGGTCGTGGCGGCCCGCCTGCAGGCGCAGTCGCCGTTGCTCGCGGTGTGCCTGAGCCACCAGATCCTGGCGGACCGGATGGGGATCGCGCTGACGCCTCTCGACGCTCCGCATCAGGGACTGCAGAAGGCCGTGCCGGTGTTCGGCGAGGACGCCTCGATCGGGTTCTACAACACCTTCACGGCACGGGTCGACCCGGGAGTGACGTCGGTGGGCGCGGCCGAGGTCTCCGCCGATCCGGTGACCGGAGACGTCTACGCGCTGCGCGGCGACGGCTTCGCATCGGTCCAGGGCCACCTCGAATCGATCCTGTCCCGCGACGGCATCCGCACGCTGGAGCGCCTGGCGGCGCACGCCCTGGCCTGAGGCCGGGCTCCCGACCGCTCAGCCCAGCAGCTTCACCGGGTTGAACAGGTCGGCCACGAGCAGGAGCGCGCCCATCGCGATCAGCAGCGTCGCGACGACGACGGTCAGCGGCACGAGCTTGGTGGCGTCGACCGGCGCCGGCGGCGGCCGCCGGAAGAGCTTCGCCCACACCCGCTTGACCCCCTCCCACAGCGCGACGACGATGTGCCCACCATCGAGCGGCAGCAGCGGGATGAGGTTGAAGACGAAGAGCGCGACGTTGAGCGAGCCGAGAAGGCCGAGCAGCACGGCGAAGCGATCCAGCACCGGAGCGTCCGTCGCGGCCACCTCGCCCGCGAGGCGCCCGACGCCGACGACGCTCAGCGGTCCGTTCGGGTCGCGTTCGCCACCCGTCACCAGCGAGACCCCGACATCCCACAGCCGCACCGGCAGGGTGACGATCAGCGAGCCGACCCGCGCGACGGTGTCCGCCGCCAGGTCCGGGCCGCCGGTCAGCGGCTGCTGCACGTAGCCCATCTGCGCGATCATCCCCGCATAGCCGACCTCCTTCACGACGGGCTCGCCGTCGTCGTCGAGCACCGGCCGCCCGCTCGCATCGGTGATGGTGCGCTCCGCGGCGATGGGTGTGAGGGTCAGCGTCCGCTCGGTGCCGTCGCGGCGCACCACGAGGGCAAGGGGCTCGCCCGGTGAGGCCTGGACGATGGCGGTGGCCTCGGCGAAGGTCGACACCGGCTTCCCGTCGATCGACACGAGGACGTCGCCGGGCTGCACATCGGCCGCCGCGGCGGGAGACTCCGGATCGTCGGCCCCGCACTCGGTCGCCGTCGACGATGCGGGGACCACGCACTCGTTCACCGCCGCGACCGTCGTGGTGCCCTGCTGCACACCGATCCCGCTGACGAGGACGGTGAAGATGACCACCGCCAGCACGAGATTCATGAGCGGCCCGCCGAGCATCACGATCACGCGCTTCCACACCGGCAGCTTGTAGAAGACCCGGTCCTCGGCGCCCTCCGCGATCGTCTCGTCGTTGGCCGAGCGCGCGTCCTGGATGAGCGTGCGGAACGCCCCGGACGCCGGCCCGCTGTCCTTCGACGACGGATACATGCCCGACATCGAGATGAAACCGCCCAGGGGCAGCAACTTGAAGCCGTACTCCGTCTCCCCGATCCGCTTCGACCACAGGCGCGGCCCGAAGCCGATCATGTACTGGCCGACGCGCACGCCGAAGAGCTTCGCGGGGACGAGGTGGCCGACCTCGTGCAGACCGATCGAGAGGCCGAGGCCGATCAGCATGAACACGATGCCGCCCAGATAGAGCAGGAATTCCACGAGCCCACGCTACTGCCCGCCGCCTAGGAATCCGCCCGGCTCGCGCAGCGTCGCTAGGCTGGCACGATGACGTCCCGGCAGCTGCGCTTCCTCCGCGCCGCCGCCGTGTCCGCGATCGCCACGCTCCTCGCGGCCGTCTCGCACACGCTCGCCGGCGGGGCCGCCCCGCACCCGCTGCTCATTACCGCCGTCGCGGCGCTCTTCGTGCCCCTCTGCGCCGCCGTGGTCGGCCGTCGATCGTCGCGTGCACGAGTCGCGGTGGCCGTGATCCTGGCGCAGGGCGCGTTCCACCTGCTCTTCCAGCTCCTGGGCGCCCCCACCGCCGGAGACGCCCCCGGCCTCGGCGCCCACTCCCACCACCTCGACCTGAGCGCACTCGGCCCGCTGTCTCCGGTCCCAGGGCCGGGAGCGCTGATGCTGTCGGCCCACCTCGTCGCCGCCCTGCTGACGACGGTGCTGCTGTGGCATGGCGAGAGCGTGCTGCGCACGATCGCCCGCTGGTTCCTGGCCGCTCTCCGACGCGGGACGGCACCCGCCACCACGCCTCCGGCGCCACCGCGTCCGCTGCGCTCCGCCCTCCTCCCTCCGCTCGACGTCGCGACGACCGCCGTGGTCTCGCGACGCGGTCCTCCGGTGCTCGTCGGCGGCTGAGCCGCCCCTCGATCCGGCCGTCCCCGGTCGACGGCCCTTCCTTCCGGGCTGCGCTGTTCCGGCGCGCCCGCACACGAGCATCTGGAGACCCCATGTCGAACACCACCATCCGTCCCCGTCGTCCGCGCCGCACCCTCCTCGGAGCCACCGGCATCATCGGTGGACTCGCCCTCGCCCTCGCCGTCCCCGCGATGGCCGGGGCGCACGTCAGCGTCAGCCCCGACGAGCTCGCCGCGGGCGACCACGGCGTGCTGACCTTCTCGTTCTCGCACGGCTGCGGCACCTCGCCCACCACGGCCCTGCGCATCACCATGCCGGACGGTCTCGCCTCGGTCGCCCCGACGCTCGACGGCGACTGGACGATCCAGGTCGAGCGCGGCGACGACGGTCTCGTGAGCGCCGTCACGTACACCGCCCTCACCCCGGTGCCGACCGACCTGCGCGGCGCCGTGAGCATGTCGGTCGGCCTGGACGAGGACACGCCCGAGACGCTCGCCTTCCCGGTGGTCCAGCAGTGCGTGGACGGCGCGACCGAGTGGACGCAGCTCGCCGAGAAGGGGGAGGACGCGCACGACCTCGACTCCCCGGCGCCTGTCGTGACGGTCACGGACGGCGCCGCGGACGGTCACGGCACGAGCGCCGCCCCGCAGCCCGCGACGGCGGACGACGGCGACGACGCGCTGGGCATCGCCCTGGGTGCCGGCGGCCTCCTCGCCGGCATCGCGGCGCTTGTGGTCGCGGTGCTCGCCTTCCGCCGCCGCGCCTGACCCCCAGGTCCGCCGCGCCCGACTCCGGCGCGCGGCGGACCGACCCGCCCGAGCCGACACCGCCGTCGTGAGAACATGGAGACGACATGTCGATGGAACAACAGCCGACCCTGCCCCCCGTGCTCCGCCCGGCGAACCCGCCCCGGCGCGAGCTGTCCGAACTCGCCTCCCTGTTCGCCCGCTCCGTGCGTGGCGACGTGGAGGGCGTCGCTCTCAGTGGCATCACCCTCGCCACGGCGGACCTGCGTCCCGGCGAGGCGTTCGTCGCGATCCGCGGCGTGAACCGCCATGGCGCGGACTTCGCGAAGACCGCCGCCGAGAAGGGAGCGGTCGCGGTGATCACGGACCAGGCGGGTGCCGACATCGCCGCCGACGCCGGCCTCCCGATCCTCATCGTCGACGACCCCCGCGGCGTGCTCGGCGCGCTGAGCGCCTGGGTGTACGGCACGGGCGCGGAGGATCCGCTCCCCCTCCTGTTCGCGACCACCGGGACGAACGGCAAGACGAGCGTCTCCCACCTCCTCGAGGGCATCCTCGACCAGATGGGCGTCGTCACCGGCCTCTCCTCCACCGCCGAACGGCACAT
This sequence comes from Microbacterium sp. NPDC091676, assembly GCF_044756645.1. Lineage (NCBI taxonomy): Bacteria > Bacillati > Actinomycetota > Actinomycetes > Micrococcales > Microbacteriaceae > Microbacterium > Microbacterium sp. NPDC091676. Next base: position 861,040 of record NZ_JBIVTI010000001.1, read on the forward strand.
CGCGGGTGAGGTCATCGTCTCGCGGCTCACCACCCCCGAGGCCTCCGAGATGCACGCCCTCCTCGCGCTCATGCGGGAGCGCGAGGTCGAGGCCGTCGCGGTCGAGGTCAGCGCCCAGGCCCTGTCCCGGCACCGCGTCGACGGCATCCGGTTCGACGTCGCGGGGTTCACCAACCTCAGCCACGACCACCTCGACGACTACGCGGACATGGAGGAGTACTTCGAGGCGAAGCTGCCGCTCTTCCGCCCCGACCGTGCCGTGCGCGGCGTCGTCTGCCTCGACTCCTCCTCCGGCGCCCTGGTCGTCGAACGCTCCGAGATCCCCGTCGTCACCGTCGGGACCCCTTCCATCGCCGCCGACGCGGATCAGGCATCGCGAGCGGACTGGGTGGTCGTCATCGACGACGAGCGGACGACCGGCACGACGTTCACGATGACCGGACCGGCCGGCACGCTCACCACGACGGTCCCGGTGATCGGTCCGCACATGGCCGCGAACGCGGCGCTCGCGATCGTCATGCTTCTCGAGGGCGGCTATGCGTGGGAGCGGATCGTCGGCGCCCTGCAGCGCGACGGCGGCATCCGGGCCTACCTGCCCGGTCGCACGCAGCTCGTCTCGGGAGAGCGAGGACCCGCCGTCTTCGTCGACTTCGGCCACTCGCCCGACGCCTTCGAGAAGACCCTGGCGGCCGTGCGGCGGGTGACCCCCGGCAAGGTGCTCATGCTCTTCGGGGCCGACGGAGACCGGGACGCCAGCAAGCGCTTCGACATGGCCCGCACCGCGGTGGAGGGCAGCGACATCCTTGTCGTGACCGATCACCACCCGCGGTTCGAGGACCCGGCGTCGATCCGCGCGACGCTCGTCGAGGGCGCACGTCGCGCCCGTCCCGACGCCGAGATCCACGAGTACTCCCCGCCGGAGGCCGCGATCGTGGCTGCTGTCGGACTCGTCGGCGACGGCGACGCGATCCTCTGGGCCGGCCCCGGGCACCAGGACTACCGCGACATCCGCGGGGTGCGGACGCCGTACTCGGCCCGCGAGCTCTCCCGGCGTGCACTGAAGGCCGCCGGATGGCCGGTGCCGGAGCCGCGCTGGCCCGTGCCGTACCCGGACGAGGACTGAGGCCGCGCCGCGTCAGGCGGCGGCGATGAGCTGGTCGGCCTTCCGACGCGCCCAGTCCTCCGCCGCTGCGAGCGACTCCACGGTCAGCGCATCCGGCGCGTCGTGCGCGTCCACGACGCGCTGGACGGTGTCGACGATGCCGAGGAACGGCAGGCGTCCCTCGTGGAACGCGTCCACGGCCTGCTCGTTGGCGGCGTTGTAGACCGCGGGGAAGGTGCCTCCGGCACGCCCGACGGCCTTCGCGAGCGCCACCGCGGGGAAGGCGATGTCGTCGAGCGGCTCGAACGTCCACGAGGTGGCGGAGGTCCAGTCCAGGGGCCGGCCCACCCCACCCACCCGGTGCGGCCAGTCCAGGCCGAGCGAGATCGGCAGCCGCATGTCCGGCGGCGAGGCCTGGGCGATGGTGGATCCGTCGATGAACTCCACCATGGAGTGCACGATCGACTGGGGGTGCACGACGACGTCGATGTCGTCGTAGGGCACATCGAACAGCAGATGCGCCTCGATCACCTCGAGACCCTTGTTGACCAGCGTGGCGGAGTTCGTGGTGACCGTGCGCCCCATGTTCCACGTCGGGTGCGCGAGCGCTTCCTGGGGCGTGACGGCGGTGAGCTCGTCGCGCGACTTCCCGCGGAAGGGTCCGCCCGAGGCCGTGACCACCAGCCGCCGGATCTCGTCGTGCGTACCGGAGCGCAGGGCCTGCGCGAGAGCGGAGTGCTCGGAGTCCACCGGCACGATCTGACCGGGAGCGGCCGCGGCGAGCACGAGATCACCGCCGACGATCAGCGACTCCTTGTTCGCCAGCGCGAGCGTCCGCCCCTCCTCCAGCGCAGCCAGCGTCGAGCCGAGACCGATCGAACCGGTGATGGCGTTCAGCACCACATCGGCCTCGACGTCGCGGACCAGCTGCTCCGCCTCCGCCGCCCCGAGAGCGGTGTGCTCCACCTGGAACTGCGCCGCCTGCTCGGCCACCATCGAGGCGTTCGACCCCGCGGCGAGGCCGACGAGCTCGAAGCGTCGAGGATTGGCGCGGATCACATCCAGCGCCTGGGTGCCGATGGAACCGGTGGAGCCGAGGATGATGACGCGACGCATGACGCCAGCCTAGGACACGCCGGGACGGCGGCCTTACTGCTGCGGCTGGACCGGGGTCGTCGCGAGGATGTCGACGACGAACACGAGGCTCTCGTCCTGCAGCTCGTGGCCCTCGCTCGCGCCGTAGCCATCGGACGGCGGCATGACGACGAGAACCTGCGAACCGACCTTCTGCCCCTCGAGAGCCTTCTGGAAGCCGGTGACGACCCCCGTGGTCTGGAACTGCGCCGGGGCGGCGTCGCGGCTCCAGCTGGAGTCGAACTCCTCGCCGTCGGACCACTTCACGCCGAGGTACTGGACGACCACCAGGTCACCGGAGGCGACCGTCGCCCCGTCGCCCTGCTTGAGGACGGAGACCTTCGTCTCGGTCGGCGCGTCGCCGTCCGGGATCGTGACGGACGGCTTGCCGTCGTCGTCGAGCGTGACCTCGGGCATGCCGGCGGTCGGCTCGACGGGCTCACCCGTCGCCACCTCGGGGAGCCGCTCGACGGCCTCCGCGTAGACGACGATGTTGCTCTGCCCCTCACCGAGCGCGCTGCCGGGGATGGCGAGGACGACGCGGGATCCGACCGGCTCGCACTCCAGCGCCGCGACGAACAGCGACGACTGGTTCGGGTCGAGGAGCACGGGGAGCGTGCCGTCCTCGCCGCGTGCCGACGAGTCGACCACGTCGCCGCTGGCGGCATCGACGATCTGGTACTGGACGGAGACGAGGTCGTTCGCCGCGAGGTCGTCCCCGTCGCCCTCGGACACGACGGTCCGCTCGACGTTCGCGAACTCCGCATCGGCGGGAACCGTGATCTTGGCGTCGAGGCCTTCGCCGTCGACCTCGATGGCGTCCGAGGTGTCGCCGGCCGTCGCGTTCACGAGGCACTGGCTCGACCCGGAGGCGTCCGGGGAGGAGGTACTCTGCGGATCGCCGTTCCCGGAGCAGCCCGCCAGCAGCAGGGTCGCCGCAGCGACGGTGGACAGGACGAGCAGCGGACGGGTGCGCACAGGAAGACCTCACGATCGCGGGCGGGAGCTTCCATCCTGCCTCATCGCCCTTTGCTCGCGCTGGGAAGCGGCGGCGCGAGTCTTCATTCCCACGTCGGCATGGATCCGGGAGTAGCCTGCTCTGATGAGCTCTGAGCAGTCCGTGGACCCCGAAACCCCCTCAGAGGACTCCCCGAAGCCCCGGCACGCCGGCTTCACCTACACCCTGGGCCGCAGCCTCATCACCCCGCTCGCCCGGCTCGTCTACCGGCCGCACATCGAAGGACGCGAGCACGTCCCGATCACCGGCCCGGTGATCTTCGCCAGCAACCACCTGTCGTTCATCGACTCCATCGCCATCCCCGTGGCGGCTCCGCGCCCCGTGCACTTCCTCGCCAAGTCGAGCTACTTCGAGGGCACCGGTGTGAAGGGGTGGGCCTCCAAGACATTCTTCGAAGCGATCGGTGCGATCCCGGTCCGCCGCGGCGCCGGCCAGGCGGCTCTCGACGCCCTCGACCTGCAGCGTCAGCTCCTCGACGAGGGCCTCGCCGTCGCGCTCTACCCCGAGGGCACCCGCTCCACGGACGGCCGACTGTACAAGGGCCGCACGGGCGTGGCGTTCCTCGCTCTGCAGACAGGAGCCCCCGTGGTCCCCGTGGGACTCGTCGGCACCGACAAGGTCATGCCGGTCGGCGCCAAGATGCCCACGCTGTCCGAGCGGATCACCGTGCGCTTCGGGGAGCCCCTGGATCTCTCCCCGCACGGACCGGCCACGAGCGGCCGCGCGCGCCGACTCGCGACCGACGAGATCATGGCCGCGATCCATGCCCTCTCCGGACAGGAGCTCGCGGGCACCTACAACGAGGCACCGGCGCAGAACACGATCGAGAAGATCAAGCAGGCACTCCCGCACGAGCGTCGCTGAAACGGCCGCTCAGCCGACGGCCGTCACCGTCGCCTCGTGGCGGACGGGGAAGTTGACCGAGTTGGCGATGAAGCACCACTCGTTCGCCTGAGCGTGCGCGCGCTCGGCCGCCTCGATCATCGAGGCCTCGGCGACGACGACCTCCGGGCGCAGCAGCACCTCGACGAAGGAACCGCCGCCGGCGCCGTTCTCGCGCATCATGCCGCTCGCGGTGTCCCGGTAGGACACGACCACCACGCCGGCCGTCACGCACGCGTGCAGATAGGACAGCAGGTGGCACTCGGAGAGGGAGGCCAGCAGGAGGTCCTCCGGGTTCCAGCGCGACGGGTCGCCGCGGAAGGGCTTGTCGGACGACGCGAGCAGCTCGGGCTTCCCCTCCACCTCGATCGTGACATCGCGGCGGTAGTCGCGATAGCCGCTCGTACCGGACCCGGTGTTGCCGGTCCAGGTGGAGGTGAGGGCGTAGCGGTGCTCGCCGAGGGGCCGCGGAGTCGTCTGCTCTGGCATGCGCCCAGTCTGCCAGGCGGCGCCGACACCCGGGCTCTGCCCTCGACGGAGCCGCGCCGCACCCGCCGGTAGAGTTGTCGGGTGCTGGAGACTCTCACCGTTCAGGATTCCGTCGAACTCGCCGTCGTGGAGCGGAGCGGCTTCATCGAGTCGCGTCATGCCGGTGCGGCTGTCGTGCTGTCGCCCGAGGGCGAGGTGGTCGCGCGGCATGGGAATGCGGACGCGCTGATCCTCCCCCGCTCCAGCCTCAAGCCCCTGCAGGCGGTCGCCTGTCTCACGGCGGGCGCGGTGCTCGAGGGCGAGCAGTTGGCTCTGTCCACCGCCAGCCATTCCGGAACGGACCGGCATGCCGAGGTCGTGCGCGAGATGCTCACCGCCGGCGGCCTCAACGAGGACGACCTCGCCTGTCCTCCCGCCTGGCCGAGCGACTCCGCGACCCGCGACGAGATGGTGCGCGAGCACGGCCAGGAGGCTCGGGTCCGGATGAACTGCTCGGGCAAGCACGCCGCCATGCTCCGCGCCTGCATCGCGACCGGCTGGCCGATCGAGGGCTATCTCGACCCGACTCACCCGCTCCAGGCTCACATCCGCGACGTCATCCAACGCCTGACCGGCGAGAAGATGGCGCACACCGCGATCGACGGCTGTGGCGCGCCCGTGTACGCCCTCAGCCTCACGGGCCTGGCCCGCGCGATCCACCGCGTCGGCACCGCCTCCGAGCGTTCGCCGTTCGCGCTGCATCGTGTGGCCGGCGCCCTGGTGAAGGCCGTCCGCGAGAACCCCTGGACCATCGACGGCCCGGGGCGCCCTGACACCATCGCGATCAAGCGGCTCGGCGTCTTCGCGAAGGGCGGCGCGGAGGGCGTGATGGTGATGGTGGCTCCGAACGGGACGACGGTCGCCCTCAAGCTGCTGGACGGCGGCGCCCGCGCATCGACGATCGTGGCCGCCACGCTGCTGGCGCGCGCGGGCGGGCTCAGCGAGGCGGACGTGGCCACGCTCGCCGAGGCCCTGCCGCTCGCGGTGCTCGGCGGCGGTGCGAGCGTCGGCGTCGTCCGCCCCGGCGCGGGTATCTGACCGGACGTCGGCGGCACGGGGCCGGGCTGCCGCCGTCGGGCGGTCATCGACGCGCCAGAGCATCGATGACCACGCGCCGGGGTGCGCGGTCGCCGATCACGGACCATGCGCGTCCGGCATCGGGTCGGGCGTACGGCGCGAGGGTGCGGACACCGACGAGCTGACGCAGCTCGCCGGCCCGCTCCGCCCGGATGAGCACCTCCCCGTGCGACCGCACGCGCTGCCACAGGGACCAGTGACGCTGCCAGCTCTCGGCATCGGCGATGAGCACGAGGGGCTTGCCGTTCCCGCTCACCTCCGGCACCAGGGGCTGCACGTCCCACTCCGGGTGCGCCGCGGCCAACGCTCGGAGGACGGCGGGCGCCCCCGGAGTGACCAGCGCCGCCGTCTCCCTCGCCGGCGTCCATGTCGGCGTCGCGTCCTGGAGGGTCTGCATGGCCCGCGCCGGCACGGCCCCGGGCTCGATCCAGGCGAACTGCATCTCCCGCTCTCCGAGGACCGCACGCCCCGGCGGCCGGTCCCGGCGGAAGGCGGCGATCTCACCCCCGGCGGCGAGGTGCTCGACCCGAGTGGGCATCCGGAGCACCGCCCGTCGCGGGAGAGCGTCGAGCACGCGCGCCAGCGGACCGGCGGCCCGACTCGCCGCCAGCACCCAGGTCACGGCCGCCGTCGACCGCACGAGGAGCTCCCACCGGCGCACGAAGTCCTGGCCGTCCTCGAGGGGCAACACGGCGAGAAGGACGTCGAGATCGTCGACGAGCACGACGTCGGCGGGAACGGCATCCCCCTCCGTCCAGGCGAGGAGCTGGTCGACGGCGGCTTCCGGATCATCGGGGAACCAGGCGCAATCCGGGTGCTGAGCCGCGATGACCCGCAGCGCGGCCGTCCTCCCGGTCCCCGGCGCGCCGAGCACGACAAGTCCACGCTCACGCCCCGGATGCAGGATCTCCAGCGGCTGCGCCTGGTGGTCGGGGTCGTCGGCACGTCCGAGCACGATCAGTGGCCCCGGCTCGCCGCCGCGCTTCGGGTCGGCGTCCAGGGTCTCGAGCGGCAGGTGCGCGGGCAGGGACGGATGCCACGGCGGCGGGGGTGCGGGAGTGCCGGCCCATCGCTCCTCGAGACGACGGATGTGCTCGTCGTCCGCGAGCGCTGTGCGCAGGAGATGGGGTTCCTCGTCCTGGGGGCGTCGGAGCAGCGCCTGGCCGCGACCGTCCGGACCGCCGGGCAGGTCCGCCGCTCCCCCGGTCCCGAGCATGGCTCTGCTGTCGGCGACCTCCGCGACGCGAAGACTGATCCGCAGCGGACAGTTCGTCGCGAGAGCGTCGCGGATGACGCCGGCGGCGCGCTGGGTGCCGAGGATCAGGTGCATGCCCAGCGCACGCCCTCGCGCCGCGACGTCGGTGAACACGGCGGCCAGCTCCGCGTGTTCCTGCAGCAGGGCCGCGAACTCGTCGACGACGATGACGAGACGGGGCAGGTCGGTCTCGCGCACATCCCGGGCGCGAGCCGCGGCGAGGGCGCCCTCGCGACGCCGCATCTCGGCGGCGAGACTGGCGACGCCGCGCCGCGCCTCCGTGTCGTCCAGATCCGTGATGACCCCGACGACCTGCGGCAGTCCTCGCAACCGGTCGAAAGCCGTGCCGCCCTTGAAATCCGCGAGGAGGAAGCTCACCCGGTCAGGGCCGTGCCCGGCGCAGACCGCGGCGACCCAGCTGACGAGCAGCTCGCTCTTGCCGGTGCCCGTCATCCCCGTCACGATCGCGTGCGGCCCGTCCTCGACGATGTCGACCTCCACCGGCTCGCCATGCGTCCCGAGGCCCAGGGCGACGCGCAGGCCCGACCCCGGCGGCGGTTGCGGGAGGTCTCCCAGGTCCGCCGTGGTCACGGGGTGCCCTGCCCCGTCCCCCGCCCCGCACAGCTCGGCCGCGGCCGCTGCCTGGGCGGACGACAGGAACTCCACGGCGAGGTCGACCTCGCCGTCCGGAGTCCGCAGCGTGGCCGCACCCGGCTCCTCGATGTCGATCACCGTCGTGATCCCCTCCGGGACCTCGGCGCCGGGCGGAACGGTCCAGATCACGGCATCCGCCCCTGCCCCTGCCCCGGTGGCGAGAGCGAGACGGAATCCGCCGCGTCGCGCCCGCTGCGCATGCGGAAGTGCTCGGAGCGCCGGGTCGCACCCCTCGTCGCCGACGAGGGACAGCACGCTCGGCGAGAAGCGCAGGCAGAGCTGGACCACGAGAGCGCGAGCTGCCGCCTGTACGAGCGGCTCTCGGCCGCGGAGACACACCCCGCGGCCGAGGGCGACGGCCCGCGGCGCATCCTCCAACACCGCGCAGCGGCGGCGGAAGTCGTGAGCACGGGCGTCGTCACCGCCTTCGCAGCGCACCCCGCTCGCCCGGGATCCACGTCCCACCACGAGCGAGGTGTCGTCGCCCGGCGGTCGGGCATCCCGCAACGGCCGGTCGCGAAGGCAGGATGCCGCATCCGGATGACGGCGCTCCACCTGCGCCCGCTCCTGCGCGTGGCGACGATGCAGCTCGGCCTCGATGTCGGCCCAGGCGGTGCTCACCCTGAGCGCGTCGGCCTTCCGTTCCCGGCGACGACCCCGGGCCGTGTCGAGGAGAGAAGCGCCCAGCATGAGGGGACCGAGAGCCGCGAACCACAGCGCGTGCACGGCCCCCGTCGTCATCCAGAGGGCGAGGCCGGCCGCCACGGGGACGACGGCGGCGACGAGGGGAAGCGGGCGGCGGCGCGCCGGTGCCGACGCGGACGGAAGGAGCAGGGGCGAGGGATCCATGCACCCAGTGCACCCGACCCGCGGTGCGGACACCGCCTGTCCACAGGCTGCGGAGCGCTACTCCGCGGAGTCGTCAGATGGGGAGGAGGAGTCCTCGGGCTCGCTGACCTGCAGGACGATCACGGTGACGTTGTCCCGTCCGCCGTTCTCCAGGGCGGCGGCGAGCATCGCGTCGACGCTCTCCCCCGGATCGGTGTGCGCACGGAGGAAGTGCTGGATGCCGTAGTCGGTGAGCTCCTTGGTGAGTCCGTCGGAGCAGATCACGAAACGGTCTCCCGGACGCACGTCGATGGTCACGTAGTCCGGCGCGGTGAGCTCGCTCGCGCCGACGGCGCGGGTGATCACGTTGCTGTACGGGTGCCCCTCGGCCTCTTCCGGGCTGAGTTTGCCGGCGGTGATGAGCTCCTGCACGACGGAGTGGTCCGTCGTCACCTGCAGCAGCCGGTCATCGCGCAGGAGGTAGACGCGAGAATCGCCGATGTTCAGTGCCACCCAGTGGGGCTCGCCGTCGCGTTCGTCGAGATACACACCGGTGAGCGTGGTGCCGGTGCCCTCATCGGTGGTGTCCGGGTGCCCGGCGATGTCATCCACGGCGAGAGCGAGCGCCTTCTCGATCGCGGAAGGAGAGACCTCGTCCGCGTCCACCACCGCACGCAGGCGGGTGACGGTGCTCTGGCTGGCGATCTCGCCACCGGCGTGGCCGCCCATGCCGTCCGCGACGATGAACAGCGGGTACTCGGCGAGCAGCGCGTCCTGATTCGTCTCCCGGCGCCGCCCCTGGTCGGTCACCCCGGCCCAGGACAGCAGCAACGGACGATGCGCAACCGTGACGGTGTGCGTCTTGGTCTCAGCCACGAACTGCCTCCGATGGACCTGCGGCGAAGGGGACGGGCGCAGGATACTCACACATCGTAGTGGAACTCGCTCCCCTGATCCGCACCGGCGTCGTGGTGAACGGGGCGCGGGACGAAGGGAGGAGAGACGGCGGCCCTCCGGTGCGACGAGTCCATGCCTCCACGTTAGCGGCATGTCGGGGCGTGCCGGCACCACGGACGCGAAGAACCCCCGGTCCGGAGACCGGGGGTTCTTCCGCCGTCGTCACGCAGGCGGCTGCGTGGGATCGTTCGGCGTGGTCGGCGGAGCCGGAGGAGCCGCGGGCGGAGCCGCCGACGGAGCCGCGGGCGGAGCCGGAGGCGTCGTGGGCGGGGCCGCGGGCGGAGCCGGAGGCGTGGTGGGCGGCACCGGAGGAATCGGCGCTCCCGTCGCGGGGGCGGCCGGCGCGGCCGGCGGCGCGTAGCCCGGAGCGGCGGGCGGGGTGTACGGCTGCGTCGGAGGCGCGTACCCCTGCGGAGGGGTGCCGTAGCCCTGGGGGGCGCCGTAACCCTGCGGGGCGCCGTAGCCCTGCTGCGGCGCGACCGCTGCGGGCTGGACGGGGATCCCGTCCCAGACCGTGCGGTCGCCGAGGAACGCGTTGCCCGCCCAGGAAGCCGGCTGGATGTTGGGGTTCCAGCGCGACTTGTCGAAGGCGTTGATGCCGAGCCAGACGACGGAGAGGAAGACGTAGAGGACCACCCAGACGGCGTCCTTCTGGAGCTTGAGCCCCACGCGCCATGCCGCGATGACCGAGAGTACCCCGAGGGCGAGCGAGAAGAGGAAGCCGATGCCGATCCAGCTCAGCAGGGCGGCACCCGCGATGCCGTAGAGGACGAGCCACGGGCTCAGGTCGCCGAGCTTGAAGAAGATCATGGAGTTGTAGACCGGCACCCAGGCGCGCCAGTTCCCCTGGACCCCGGCCTTCTGGAAGATCTTCATGTAGAAGAGCGACACCAGGACGTATCCGGCGACCGCGATCAGCAGAATGACGAAGAAGTAGGCGAAGAGGAGGCCGAGATAGCCCGCTCCGTAGTCGTCGTAACCCATGAGGCTCACATTCTCTGGTCAGGGGAGACGGCTTTCGTCCCCCACCACGAGACTCCCCGCCTCGCATTGGACATGGTAGCGGTGCGCCCAGGGGGCGGCAACGACCGCCGGAGGCGATTCGCCGGGCCCGGGGCGATCGTCAGTCGGCAACGACCAGCTCGACCTCGCCGGGCACCGCACCGTCCCGGAGCACGAAGTCATGCGCCCGGGCCCACCGATGCAGGGCACGGAGCGAGCCCAGCCGCGGACGATCCTCCGCCAGCGCGCGCACGAGCAGCCCCTTGCTCTTCTTGTTGAAGTGGTTCAGGGCTCTCCCCTGCTCCGTGACGACCCGCACATACGCCGACGACACCGCGTCAGGGACGGGACCGAGCGCCGCGTAGGCCTCGCTGCGCAGATCGAGGACGAACGCGGGGGCGTCGGCTGCGATCGCCGCCGTCGTCGGATCGGCCCAGTGACGGCGGAGCGGCGCCATCCCGGGCACGGCCGTGCCGGCAGCGAGGCGATACGTCGGAATCGCGTCCAGAGCGGCGACGGGGCCGAACGGGGCGCTGTGGATCCACACGTGAGCATCCAGCCAGCGGCGGGAGGCGGCCGACAGCGACGCCGCGTCGAGGGCGTCGAACAGCACCCCGGTGTAGCGGTCCACCGCGGGCATCGTGGCCGAGGTCCGCAGGGCCCGGTTGTGCGCGACGTCTCCCCGCTGCCGCTCGCTGAGCTTGAGCACCCGCCGGGCGGCGTCCTCGTCGTCCGCGAGAGCGATGAGGGCGTCCATCACGGCATCCCGGTGCGGGGCGAGATCGGGAAGCGCGAGCGCCGACACGTCCAGGGGGCCGCCGTCACCGCCCTCGCGCTTGGTCTCGGACGGCGGAAGAAGGATCTTCATGGGACCTCAGGGGAAAGAGACGCGTCCGCCTCGACACCCGGGCGGGTGTCGAGGCGGACGCGATGTACAGGACTGTCAGGAGATGAGTGCCGCGTTGCCGGCCACGATCGTCAGGACGTCGCCCTCCATGGAGAGGAATCCGTCCTGCGCGTTCGCCAGCACCTTGGCGCCATCCGTCTGGGTGATCCGGACCTGGCCCTCGGCGAGGATGGCCAGCACCGGCTCGTGACCGGACATGAAGCCGATCTCGCCCTCGACGGTCTTGGCGACCACGAGGCTCGCCTCTCCCGTCCAGACCTCCGCGTCGGCGGAGACGAGGCTGACGTGCAGCGCCATGGTCAGGCGTTCTCCTTCTGGATCTGCGCCCAGCGCTCCTCCACGTCGGAGATGCCACCGACGTTGAAGAAGGCCTGCTCGGCGACGTGGTCGAAGTCACCGCGGGTGATCGCATCGAACGACTCGATGGTCTCCTTCAGCGGCACGGTCGAGCCCTCGACGCCCGTGAACTTCTTCGCCATGTAGGTGTTCTGCGAGAGGAACTGCTGGATGCGGCGTGCACGCGACACGACGATCTTGTCTTCCTCGGAGAGCTCGTCGACACCGAGGATGGCGATGATCTCCTGCAGCTCCTTGTTCTTCTGGAGGATCTGCTTGACCGTGGTGGCCACGCGGTAGTGGTCCTCGCCCAGGTAGCGGGGGTCCATGATGCGCGACGTCGAGGTCAGCGGGTCGATGGCCGGGTACAGACCCTTCGACGCGATCTCACGGGAGAGCTCGGTCGTCGCGTCGAGGTGCGCGAAGGTCGTGGCCGGAGCCGGGTCGGTGTAGTCGTCGGCCGGCACGTAGATCGCCTGCAGCGAGGTGATCGAGTGACCACGCGTCGAGGTGATGCGCTCCTGGAGGAGGCCCATCTCGTCGGCGAGGTTCGGCTGGTAACCCACGGCGGAGGGCATGCGGCCCAGCAGCGTGGAGACCTCGGAACCGGCCTGCGTGAAGCGGAAGATGTTGTCGATGAAGAGCAGCACGTCCTGCTTCTGCACGTCGCGGAAGTACTCCGCCATCGTCAGAGCCGACAGCGCGACGCGCAGACGCGTCCCCGGCGGCTCGTCCATCTGGCCGAAGACGAGGGCGGTCTTGTCGAAGACGCCCGCCTCCTCCATCTCGTGGATGAGGTCGTTGCCCTCACGGGTGCGCTCGCCGACACCGGCGAACACCGACACACCACCGTGGTCCTGCGCGACGCGCTGGATCATCTCCTGGATGAGGACGGTCTTGCCGACACCGGCACCACCGAAGAGACCGATCTTCCCACCCTGCACGTACGGGGTGAGGAGGTCGATCGACTTGATGCCCGTCTCGAACATCGTGGTCTTCGACTCGAGCTGGTCGAAGTTCGGGGCCTTGCGGTGGATGGGCCAGCGCTCCGTGACCTCGATGGTCTCACCGGGCTCGCCGTTGAGGACCTCGCCGATCACGTTGAAGACCTTGCCCTTGGTGATGTCACCGACGGGGACCGAGATGGCCTCACCGGTGTCACGCACCTCCTGACCGCGGACGATTCCGTCGGTCGGCTTCAGGGCGATGGCGCGGACCAGGTCGTCGCCGAGGTGCTGCGCGACCTCGAGCGTGATCTCGGTGGACTCCTCGCCGATCGTGATCGTCGTCTTCAGCGCGTTGTAGATGTCGGGGATCGAGTCGTGCGGGAACTCGATGTCGACAACCGGACCGTTGACGCGGGCGACGCGCCCGACGACCGCGGTCGCCGGCTGCTCAGCCGTGGCGGTGGTGGTCATTTCTTCGTCTCTTTCCTGAGGGTCTGTCAGCTCGATGCGAGAGCGTCGGCGCCACCGACGATCTCGGCGATCTGCTGGGTGATCTCGGCCTGACGCGCGTTGTTGCGCAGGCGGGTGTAGTCGGTGATGAGCTTGTCGGCGTTGTCGCTGGCCGACTTCATCGCCTTCTGCGTCGCGGCCTGCTTGGCGGCGGACGACTGCAGGAGGGCGTTGAAGACGCGGCTCTGGATGTACACCGGCAGGATCGCGTCGAGCACCGTCTCGGCGTCGGGCTCGAACTCGTACAGCGGGTAGACGGTGCTGCCCGCCTCCGAGTCGTCGGCCTCCGCGATCTCCAGCGGCAGCAGGCGCACGGACTCCGGCGACTGCGTCATCATGCTGACGAAGCGGTTGTACACGAGGTGGATCTCGTCGACGCCGCCGTCCTCTCCCCCACGGTTGAAGGCCTCGAGAAGCGTCTGCGAGATCTCCTCCGCCGTGTGGAACGAGGGGGTGTCGGTGTCGCCGGTCCACTCTGCAGCGGCCTCGATGCGACGGAACTGGAAGTACCCGACGGCCTTGCGGCCCACGAGGTAGAACACCGGCTCCTTGCCCTGCTCGCGCAGGAGCTCCGCCACCTCGAGACCCTCACGGAGGATCTGCGAGTTGAAGGCTCCGGCGAGACCGCGGTCCGACGAGAAGATCACGACCGCGGAACGGCGGATCGTCTCGGGCTCGCGGGTGAGCGGGTGGTCGACGTTCGAGTGCGTCGCGACGGCGGACACGGCCCTCGTCACGGCCCGCGCGAAGGGGGTGGACGCCTTGACGCGTGCCATCGCCTTCTGGATGCGCGAAGCCGCGATGAGTTCCATCGCCTTCGTGATCTTCTTGGTCGTCTGAGCAGAAGAGATCTTCTGCTTGTAGACCCTGAGTTGAGCGCCCATGAATCAGTACCTCACGCGATTACGCGCGACGACCCTTGACGATCTTCTCCTGGTTGACGTCCTCGGCCTCGGCCGCAGCGTGCTCCTCGTGACCAGGGGCGCCGATGGCGTGGCCCTTGCCGCCCTGGAACTCCAGGAGGAAGTTGTCGGTCTGCTTGTCGAGCTCGGCGACGGTGGCGTCGTCCAGGACGTTCGTCTCCCGCAGCGTGTCGAGCACCTTCGTGTTGCGACGCAGGTAGTCGAGCAGCTCGCGCTCGAAGCGCAGCACGTCCTCGACCTCGATCGAGTCGAGCTTGCCGTTGGTGCCGGCCCAGATCGAGACGACCTGCTCCTCCACCGGGTACGGCGAGTACTGCGGCTGCTTGAGCAGCTCGGTCAGACGGGCACCCCGCGAGAGCTGACGGCGCGACGCGGCGTCGAGGTCCGACGCGAACATCGCGAACGCCTCGAGCGAGCGGTACTGCGCCAGCTCCAGCTTCAACGTTCCGGAGACCTTCTTGATCGACTTCACCTGGGCGTCACCACCGACACGCGACACCGAGATGCCCACGTCGACCGCCGGACGCTGGTTGGCGTTGAAGAGGTCGGACTGCAGGAAGATCTGGCCGTCGGTGATCGAGATCACGTTGGTCGGGATGTACGCCGAGACGTCGTTCGCCTTGGTCTCGATGATCGGGAGACCCGTCATCGAGCCGGCACCGAGCTCGTCGGACAGCTTCGCGCACCGCTCGAGCAGACGCGAGTGCAGGTAGAAGACGTCGCCCGGGTAGGCCTCGCGGCCCGGCGGGCGGCGGAGCAGCAGCGACACGGCACGGTAGGCCTCGGCCTGCTTCGACAGGTCGTCGAAGATGATGAGGACGTGCTTGCCGCCGTACATCCAGTGCTGACCGATCGCCGAACCGGTGTACGGAGCGAGGTACTTGAAGCCGGCGGGGTCGGACGCCGGAGCCGCCACGATGGTGGTGTACTCCAGAGCGCCGGCCTCCTCGAGCGCGCCCTTCACCGAAGCGATGGTCGAGCCCTTCTGACCGATGGCGACGTAGATGCAGCGGACCTGCTTGTTGACGTCGCCGGACTCCCAGTTGGCCTTCTGGTTGATGATCGTGTCGATCGCGATGGCCGTCTTGCCGGTCTGGCGGTCGCCGATGATGAGCTGGCGCTGGCCGCGGCCGACCGGGATCATCGCGTCGATGGCCTTGATGCCGGTCTGCATCGGCTCGTGGACCGACTTGCGCTGCATGACGCCGGGGGCCTGGAGCTCGAGCTCGCGGACACCCTCGGTCGCGATCGCGCCGAGGCCGTCGATCGGGTTGCCGAGCGGGTCGACGACGCGGCCGAGGTAGCCGTCACCGACCGGGACGGAGAGGACCTCACCCGTGCGGGTGACTTCCTGACCGGCCTCGATGCCGGTGAAGTCGCCGAGGACGACGACGCCGATCTCGTGCTCGTCGAGGTTCAGCGCGAGACCCTTGGTGCCGTCGGCGAAGGTCACGAGCTCGTTCGCCATGACGCCGGGAAGTCCCTCGACGTGAGCGATGCCGTCGGCGGCGTCGATGACGGTGCCGACCTCGGTCGCCGCGGCCCCGGTGGGCTCGTACGCGGCGGCGAAATCCTTCAGCGCGTCACGGATGACGTCGGGGCTGATCGATAGTTCTGCCATTGTCTTCCCTTTGTATCTGGGTGCGCGGTTCCCCGCGCGAAGTCGTGTTAGCCCGCGAGCTTCTGGCGAAGGTCGGCGAGTCGTGCGGAGATGCTGCCGTCGATCACGTCATCGGCGATCTGCACGCGCAGGCCTCCGACGACGCTGGGGTCGATGACGACGTTCAGGGACACCTGGCCGCCGTATCGCTGCGAGAGCGTCTGGCCGAGTCGCGTGCGCTGCGCGTCGCTGAGCTCGGTCGCCGTGTGCACCGTGGCCACGAGGCGGCCGCGCTGGCTCGAGACGATACGCATCGCCCGGCTCAGCAGCTGCCGCACCCGGCGCTCGCGCGGCTGACGCACGAGGGACGTGACGATGAGGGCCGTCGGAGCGCTGGCAGAGGCATCGACGAGGAGGCGCTCGACCAGGGCGGCCTTCGCGTCCTCTCCCCCGAGCCGGCTGCCGAGAGCGAGCTCGAGCTCCGGGTTCGCCGCGATCACCCGCGAGAAGCCGAAGAGCTCTCCCTCGATGTCCGCGCCCGACTCGGCGATGGTCGCCGCCCGGATCGCGAGCTCCTCGAGACCGTCGATCAGCTCGGACGCGTTCGACCAGCGTTCGGCGACCGCCGTGCGCAGGACGTCCTGCGCTGCGGAGCCGTACTGGCCGAACACCGCGGACACGACGTTCTGCCGGGCCGAGGTCGGAGCCGAGGGGTCAGCCAGCGCGCCGCTCAGCTGAGACGATGCGCCCACGGCCCGCGCGGCCGCGAACAGCTCGCGCGCGGTCTCGAGGGTGACGTCCTTCGCTGCGGCAAGCGTCTGAGTGGATGCCGCGAGTGCCTGAGCGGTCGCGCTGCCCATTACTGAGCCGCCTTCTCGGATGCTTCGAGATCGGCGAGGAAGCGGTCGACCACGGCGGCCGCGCGAGCGTCGTCGGAAAGCGTCTCGCCGACCACGCCGCCGGCGAGGTCGAGAGCGAGCGAGCCGACCTCGCTGCGCAGGGAGACGAGAGCGGTCTGGCGCTCGGCCTCGATCTGCGTGTGCGCGGTGGCGGTCAGACGCGCGGCCTCGCTGGCTGCGGTCTCCTTCGCCTCGGCGATGATCTTCTTGCCGTCCTCGCGGGCGGCCTCACGGATCTCACCGGCCTCGGTACGGGCCTCGGCGAGCTGCCGGGTGTACTCCTCGAGAGCCGCTTCCGCCTGCTTCTGCGCCTCATCGGCCTTGGCGATGTTGCCCTCGATGGCGGCGGACCGCTCGTCGAGCATCTTCGTCAGACGGGGAAGGGCGACCTTCCACACGACGGCGAGGATGATGAGGAACCAGAAGCCCGACCAGATGATGTCGTACCACGCGGGGATCAGCGGGTTGTTCGCCGCCTCACCCTCTGCCGCGAGGTTCGTGACAAGAGCGTTCAGCATCCTGTCTCCTTCAGAAGTCGGTGGGGATTACGGGAAGGGGATGAATCCGACGGCGATGCCGACGAACGCAAGCGCCTCGGTGAAGGCGATACCGATCCACATGAGGACCTGCAGGCGACCGGCCAGCTCGGGCTGACGGGCGACGCCCTCGATGGTCTTGCCGACCACGATGCCCACACCGATGGCCGGGCCGATGGCCGCGAGGCCGTAGCCGACCGCCGCGAGGTGGCCGTTGATTTCAGCGAGAACCGTAGTTGCGTCCACGGGTTTTTCCTTTCGTTGGGTGGGAGGGCTGTTGCCCGCCCGCTCAGTGCTCTTCTGCGACCGCGAGCTGGATGTAGACCGCGGTGAGGACGGTGAAGACGTATGCCTGCAGGACGGCCACCAGGATCTCGAAGAGAGTGAAGGCGCCACCGAAGGCGAGGGTTCCGATACCGAGAGCGGCCCAGCCGCCGCCCGCGGTGAAGAAGAAGAACTGGGTCGCTGCGAAGCAGAGGACCAGGATCATGTGGCCGACGACGAGGTTCATCAGCAGTCGCAGGGTGAGCGTCACCGGGCGGATGATGAACGTCGAGATGAGCTCGATCGGCGTGACGATGAAGTAGACCGGCCACGGCACCCCGGACGGGAAGAGCGCGTTCTTGAAGAAGTTCTTCGGGCTCTTCTTGATGCCGGCGTAGATGAACGTGACGTAGCTGACCACGGCGAGCGTGAGCGGCACCGCGATGATCGCCGTTCCCGGCATGTTCAGGAACGGGATGATGCCCGTGACGTTCATGAACAGCACCATGAAGAAGATCGTGGTGAGGATCGGCAGGAAGCGGTCGCCGTCCTTGCGGCCCAGCAGGTCGTGGGCGATGCCGCCGCGGACGAAGCCGAGGCCCATCTCGACGAGGCTCTGGAACCGGCCGGGCACGACCTTCATGCGGCGGGTGCCGAGCCAGAGGATCAGGACGACGGCGATCACCGAGAGCAACTGGATCAGGTGGATCCGGTTGACCGGGATGGGTCCGACGTGGAAGAGGATCTCCGGGAAGAACTCATCGATCGAAGGGCCGTGGAACTCGCCATCAGAGGACGCGAGTCGGGGGGTCAGGGTCGCAGCAAGATTAAACAGCGCGGGCTCCAGCTTCGGGGCACCGGTCAGAACCGGGGCGACGATGGTCGGTGTGCTACACAGCGCAAGCGCTCGCGGGCGAGCGGCGGGCACTCCTCAACACTATCAGAATCCAAGGGTGTCCTAAGACCGCGGGGCGGTGTCCGTCGGGCCGTCCGGGGCGTCGTTCACCGCTCCCGGGGCGCGGTCCTCCGGCACCTCGGTGGGCAGCGTGGTGTCGCTGACGTTCGGCAGGCGCATCTGGGTCAGCACGACCACGTCGATGATCAGCGACATGAGCACTCCCGCCACGATCGAAAGGAAGAACACCATCGGCTCGATCCACGGCTGTCCCGCGAGCAGGATCATCACGACTACGAAGACGCCGAGCTTGAGCAGCCAGCCGCCGAGCACGATCGCGAAGAAGAGCTGCACGTAGAGGGGGTCGCCGTACCACCGGTTCGCGATGAGGATGCTCAGCCCGGTGATTCCGAGGAAGAGCGCGGCGAGGAGCACGCCGAGCAGTCCGCTGATCAGCCCCTCCCCTTGCGCCACGGCGAAGCCGATCCCTCCGGCGACGAGGGCGAGCACGACGGTGGCCACGGCCGACCAGACGAGGGTGCGACGCAGGATCGGCGTGCTGGAAACGGGGCTCGGGCTCATCGGGGCTCCAGAGGGATCGGGTCGGGCGCGGCGCCCGTGGCGGTCTTGCGCCCGCGGGTGGGGCTCAGGGTGATGACGAGGCACGCGGCGATGCCGACGACGCCGAAGACGACGCCGGGGATGTACTGGCCCGGCCAGTCCTCCCGTGCGCCGACGTACATCAGGAGGACGGCGAGCGAGATCACGGCCGTCCAGGCGTAGAAGATGAGGACCGCGTCGCGGTCGCGGTGCCCGAGGTCGAGCATCCGGTGGTGCAGGTGCTTCCGGTCCGGGGAGAACGGCGAGCGGCCGGCGCTCATCCGACGCAGCACGGCGAGCCCGAAGTCGAGCAGCGGCAGGAGCACGACGAGCAGCGGAAGCAGGATGGGCAGGAAGGCACCGATGAGCTGCGAGCGCCCGAGGCGCTCCGGGTCCAGCGCCGAGGGGTCCATCTGCCCGGTGATCGCGATGGCCGAGGTCGCCATGAGCAGCCCGATCACGAGCGCACCGGAGTCGCCCATGAAGAGCTTGGCCGGACTCCAGTTCAACGGCAGGAATCCGATGCACGCGCCGATGAGGACCGCAGCGAGGAAGGTGGAGAGGTTGAAGTAGCTCGACGCACCGGAGTCGCGCGTGAAGATGTACGAGTAGGCGAAGAAGACCCCGTTGGAGATCAGGCAGACGCCGGCGACCAGGCCGTCCAGCCCGTCGATGAAGTTCACCGCGTTCATGACGATCACGATCGCGAACATCGTGATCGTGATGCTCAGCCAGCTCGACACCACGATGAGGTCGCCGAACGGCAGGGAGAGGATCTGCAGACCGCCGCCGACGGTGATGATGCCCGCGGCGAGGAACTGCGCGCCGAGCTTGATCATCCAGTCGATGTCCCAGAGGTCGTCCATCACCCCGATCACGGCGATGAGGAGCGCGGCCGCGAGGATGGACCACATGGTCTGCGGGGGCGTCCAGATGCTCTGGAAGAAGGGATTGGCCGCCGAGATCGCGAAGGCGGCCACGATGCCGAGGAAGATCGCGACGCCGCCGAGGCGGGGCGTCGGCGTGGTGTGCACGTCGCGCTCGCGGATGCCGGGATACAGCTTGAAGCGCAGGCTCAACCGCCACACCGCCCACGTCAGCACGAAGGTGATCGCGGCGGTGACGATGATCGTGAAGAGGTACTGCTTCACGAATCCCCGTCCTGCGGCTCCGGTTCGAGCAGGTCGCCCAGGACCTCGCGCAGCTGCTCCCTGGTCACGACGCCGTCCCGCAGGATCCGGACGACGCCCTGCTCGGCGTCGCCCGCGCGGCGGACGAGCGAGGTCGCATCGATGATCGTGGACGCGACGCCGTCCTTGCTCATGCCGTCGTCCAGATACACGGCGACGCTGTCGCCCAGCATCTTCTCCGCGTCGAGCGCGGAGATCGCCGCCGCCTTGCCGGTGAGGTTGGCGCTGGACACCGCGAGCGGTCCGGTCTCCGCCAGCAGCTCGAGCACCACCCGACCCTCGGGCATACGCACGGCGACCGTGCCCTTGGTCTCCCCCAGATCCCACACCAGGGAGGGCTGCGCGGGCAGCACGATCGTGAGCCCTCCGGGCCAGAACGCGTCGACGAGACGCTGGACGGGCTCCGGAACAGCCTCCGCGAGGGCCGTCAGCGTCTCCTTCGTGCCGACGAGCACGGGCGGCGGCTGATTGCGACCGCGACCCTTGGCATCCAGGAGGCGCTGCACCGCGGGCGGCGAGAAGGCGTCGGCGGCGACGCCGTAGACGGTGTCGGTGGGGATGACGATGAGGTCGCCGCGGCCGATCGCCTGGCGCGCATTGCGCATCCCGGCGAGCAGCTGCGCCTCATCGCTGCAGTCGAAGATGGGGGACATGACGGTTCGATTCTACGCGGGGCGGGTTCGGGACGAGCTCGACGTCTGCTGATCAGGGGCGGACGGCGGTGGTGGCGCGGTCGCGCAGCGTCAGATCGCGATGGGTGGCCGCGGCACGCCAGCCGTCCGCCGCGAGCAGCTCGCGGATCGGAGCGCCCTGCAGCTCGCCGTGCTCGATGACCAGCGTGCCGCCGGGCCGCAGCAGCCCCAGGGCGCGAGTGCTGAGCACACGCACGACGTCGAGGCCGTCCTCTCCGCCGTAGAGCGCCAGTGCCGGGTCGAACAGGCGGACCTCCGGGTCGCGAGGGATCGCCTGTGCCGGCACGTACGGCGGGTTGGAGATGACGACGGACGCGGTGCCGTCGAGCTCCGGGAAGGCCTCCGCGAGATCGGACAGCACGAGGGTGAGGTTCTCGACGCCCTCGACGTTGCGTCGGGCCCAGGCATGCGCCTCCGGAGAGAGCTCTGCGGCGTACACCCGGGCGTGCGGCACCTCCGTGGCCATCGCGAGCGCGATCGCGCCGCTGCCCGTACCGAGGTCGACCCCGATCGGCGACGGCTCCCCCGACCCCAGGAGAGCGTCGATGGCGAACTGCACCACCGTCTCCGTCTCCGGTCGCGGGACGAAGACGCCAGGGCCGACCGCGAGCTCCAGGTGCCGGAACGGCGCGGTCCCGGTGAGATGCTGCAGCGGCTCCCGGCCCGCGCGGCGGGCGACGAGGGCGTCCAGCGCGGCCGCGTCGTCATCGGTGAGCCAGTCGCCGCGGATCACCGCCGCCTGCACCTCTCCCCTGCGCTGTCCGCGGACGTGCCCGGCGAGCAGCTCCGCGTCGACGAGGGGGTCGGGCACGCCGGCGTCGGCGAGACGCTGCGCGGCGGCGCGCACGGCCGCGGCGAGAGAGAGGTCGGGCATGGCTCCAGCGTAGAGTGCGCGGCCGTCACAATGCCCCGTCCCCCATCGCGCTCGCCTAGGCTGGAGCGGCAGCGCACCCGCACAGGAAGGCTCCCCCATGTCCGGCATCCACCCCGACATCACCACCGCTTTCGGGAACACCCCGCTCGTCCGCCTCAACCGCGTGACCGAGGGCCTCGGCGCCACCGTGCTCGCGAAGCTCGAGTACTACAACCCCGCGTCGAGCGTGAAGGACCGCATCGGCATCGCCATGATCAACGCGGCCGAGGCCGCCGGCGAGCTCGCCCCCGGCGGCACCATCGTGGAGTCGACGAGCGGCAACACGGGCATCGCCCTGGCGATGGTGGGCGCCGCCCGCGGCTATCGCGTCATCCTCACGATGCCCGCGTCCATGTCGAAGGAGCGCCGCGTGCTGCTCAAGGCGTTCGGCGCGGAGATCGTCCTCACCGACCCCACCAAGGGCATGAAGGGGGCCATCGAGGAGGTCAAGCGGATCGTCGACGAGACTCCCGGCGCCGTCTGGATCCGCCAGTTCGAGAATGCGGCGAACCCGCAGATCCACCGCGAGACCACGGCGCAGGAGATCCTCCGGGACACCGACGGCGCGGTCGACATCTTCATCGCCGGCGTCGGCACGGGCGGCACGGTCACCGGCACCGGGCAGGCGCTGAAGGCGGCGAAGCCCGAGGTCCAGGTCATCGCCGTGGAGCCCAAGGACTCCCCCGTCCTGACCGAGGGACACCCCGGACCGCACAAGATCCAGGGCATCGGCCCGAACTTCGTGCCCGATGTGCTCGACCGCGAGGTGCTCGACGAGATCATCACGGCGGAGTTCGAGGACTCCCTGCGTGTGGCCCGAGAGCTCGCCGCGAAGGAGGGACTGCTGGTCGGCATGTCCTCCGGCGCCGCCGTCTCGGCCGCGCTGACCGTCGCCGCGCGCCCGGAGAACGCCGGCAAGACCATCGTCGTGATCATCCCGGACACCGGCGAGCGGTACCTCTCCACCGCCCTGTTCGAGGATCTGCGCGAGGACTGAGGTCGTCGATGGGCATGATCGGGCGAATGCGCGAGGACATCGCCGCCGCGCGCCTTCGCGACCCGGCCGCGCGCACCGCGGTCGAGGTCGCGCTGCTCTATCCCGGCCTGCACGCCATCTGGGCGCACCGCGTCTCGCACGCGCTGTGGCGGCGACGCCTCCGGCTCCTCGCCCGCGCCGGATCGCAGGTCTCCCGCTGGCTCACCGGCGTCGAGATCCACCCCGGAGCCCGGATCGGCCGACGCTTCTTCATCGACCATGGCATGGGCGTGGTCATCGGCGAGACCGCGGAGATCGGCGATGACGTGCTCATGTACCACGGTGTGACCCTCGGCGGGCGGACCAGGGACGTCGGCAAGCGGCACCCCACCCTGCGCGACGGCGTCGCCGTAGGCGCGGGGGCGAAGATCCTCGGCCCCGTCACGGTCGGCGCCCGCTCGGTGGTGGGCGCCAACGCCGTGGTCACGAAGGACGCGCCCGCCGACAGCGTGCTCGTGGGCGTGCCGGCGAAGCCGCGCCAGCGGACCGCCGGTGAGGACACCAGGGCCCTGCTGACCGCCCCGGACTACTCCATCTGACGCGCCGCCCGGCGGCCGGAGCGGTGTCCGCTGCGGCCCTCCATCCGACGACGCAGGAAGACGAGCGGCAGCAGCACGCTGCCGAGCGCCGTCACCAGCCAGACGATGACGGCACCCAGCAGCCACCCGGTCAGGTCGACGATGCGCAGACCCCCGATGGGCAGCAGCACGACGACCATGAGGGCGATGAGAGTGGAGAAGATCCCGATGCCGCCCATGAGCACGGGCGCATAGCGGTCCGCGAGCCTGCTCACCCACGGCGAGAGGACGCTCTGCAGCACGGCGAACACCACGATGCACACGACGAATCCCCACCACTGGTCCCACTGGATCTGGAAGCCGTCGAGGAGCAGGTCCGCCGCCAGCAGACCGAGCCCGGCCGACACGAGGTACATCAGCCCGCGGTACAGGAGTGTGATCACGGGGCGAGCCTAGCGCGGCCGGTTCCCGGGGTCACTGCGCGACGAAGAACGGGACGGCGCCGACCAGGATGCCGATCGCCAGCATCACGAGCGACACGATGACCGCGCGCCACAGCACCTTGCGGTGGTGGTCTCCGAGGTTCACCCCGGCGAGGGAGACCAGCAGCAGGATCGCGGGCACGAGCGGGCTCTGCAGATGCACCGGCTGTCCGGTGATCGAGGCCCTGGCCATCTCGACGGGGTCGATGCCGAAGTTCGCGGCGCTTTGGGCGAGCACGGGGAGGATCCCGAAGTAGAAGGCGTCGTTCGACATGAAGAACGTGAACGGGATGGACAGCACGCCCGTGATCGGAGCGAGGAACGGGCCGAGCGCGGGCGGCAGCACGTTCGTGATCCACGTCGCCATGGCGTCGACCATGCCGGTGCCGGAGAGGACACCCACGAGGACGCCGGCCGCGATGACCATCGACACGACGCCGACGATGCTCGGGGCGTGCGCGACGATCTCGGCCGCCTGCTCCTTGATGCCGCGGAAGTTGACGACGAGCGCGATGCCCGCGCCGACCATGAACACGTAGGGCAGCGGCAGGATGTCGATCACCAGGAGCACCATGACGGCGACGGTGAGCAGGAGGTTGAACCAGATCAGCCGCGGGCGCAGGGTCGGCCGGGCGGGGTCCAGCATGGTGTCGGCCATCGCCGTGTCCGCGGGGTCGACGCTCCCAGCGGCGACCGGGGCGTGTCCGCCGGCGACGACGACGAGGTTGCCGGTGCGCAGCGAGGCGCGCGCGCCCGGCTTGAGCTCGGCGCCGCGGAAGATCCGGGGCACCGAGGAGAGGACGCCGCCGTCGGCTCCGGTGAGCCGGCCCTCCGCGTCGATCCGTCCCAGGCGCCGCCGCTCCCCCAGGCCGAGGAACCAGGCGAACCCGAGCGTCACGACGATGCCTGCGCCCAGAGCGGGGAGCATCGGCACGAAGATCTCCGTCGGCTGCACACCGAGCGCGGTCGCGGCGCGCACGGTCGGACCGCCCCACGGGACGATGTTGAGCGTGCCGTTCATGAGACCGGCGACGCAGGTGAGGACGACGGGGCTCATGCCGAGGCGCAGGTAGATGGGCAGCATCGCGGAGGTCGTGATGATGAACGTCGTCGAGCCGTCGCCGTCGAGGGACACCGCGCCCGCGAGGATCGCCGTCCCGAGCACCACCTTCGCCGGGTCGTCGCCGAGCAACCGCGTGATCAGCCGGATGAGGGGGTCGAAGAGTCCGACGTCGATCATGATGCCGAAGAACATGATCGCGAACATCAGCAGCGCCGCCGTGGGCGCCATGGTGCCGATCGAGTCGAGGATCATGTCGCCGAGCCCGAGCCCCGCTCCCGCGAAGAGCCCGAAGGCGGTCGGCACCAGGATGAGGGCCACCATGGGGGTGAGCCGCTTGGTCATGATCAGCGTCATGAACACGAGGACCATCGTGAAGCCGAGGATGACGAGCACGCCCTCCGGCGGCACGAAGGCCACGTCGTAGGTGGGCGCCTCCTCCTCGGCGGCGGCGATCAGCGCGGTCGATGCGTGGAACATGCGTGACTCCTTCGTCGTCGCTCCGTCATCGCTGACGGATCCTGACGAGGCTAGGGAATCCGGGGAGGCGGAGCGCGGTATGCCGCATTCCCGGGCCTTGTGCGCGTACCGTGACTTCTGCGCATATTGCGCGAGGTGAGGAGGTGGCGATGTCCCCGCGGAGACGCGTCCGGTTCGCGACCCGCGCCCTGCTGCTGCACCTCGCCGCCGTCGCCCTCGTCGTGACGCTGTGCACGGGCGTGTACCTCGCCCTTGCCGTCCAGCAGCTGCGCGCCGAGGCGGAGTCGACCGCGCTCGGCATCGCCAGGACCCTGGCGGAGGACCCGCAGGTGCGGACGGCCGTCGCCCGCATCTCCGCGTCGGACGACGAGCCGGATGCGGAGGAGCTGCGAGACGGGGAGCTGCAGCAGATCGCCGCCGCCGTCACCGCGCGCACCGGAGCCCTGTTCGTCGTCATCACCGACGACCACGGCATCCGTCTTGCCCATCCCCTGCCGTCGCGGATCGGCGAGGTGGTGAGCACTCCGTTCGCCGCGGTGCTGGCGGGCCACGAGGTGGTCGACTGGCAGACCGGCACGCTCGGCGACTCCGCCCGTGCGAAGGTGCCGCTGCGGGACGACACCGGCACTCCTGTCGGCGAGATCAGCGTGGGGTTCGAGCGCGCGGGCGTCTTCGACGATCTGCCGCCGCTACTCGCCGCGATCGGGCTGACGGCCGCCGGCGCGCTCGCGCTCGCGCTGCTGGCCTTCCTCCTCCTCCGCCGCCGCTGGGAGCGGTTGACCCTCGGCGTGCAACCCGAAGAGCTCATCGCCCTCGTGCAGAATCAGACGGCGGTGCTGGACGGCGTCGGAGACGGCGTGCTCGCGGTCGATCAGGACGGCGTCGTACGGGTGAGCAATGCCGCGGCGGATCGGCTCCTCGGGCTCGACGATCCGGTCGGCCGCGCCGTGGGGGCGCTCGCGCTGCCGCCCGTCGTGCGCGACACCGCGACCGGAGCCCGGGAGCGCGCGGAGACGGTCCTCGGCGACCGGATGCTGTACCTCGAGTCGCGGCCGGTGCAGCGCGACGGGCGCGCGCTCGGCGACGTGCTGATCGTGCGCGACCGCACCGATCTCATCGCCCTCACCGAGCGGCTAGAGGCCGTCCGGACGATGACCTCCGCGCTGCGGGTCCAACGTCACGAGTTCGCGAACCGTCTGCACGTGGCCGCGGGCCTCATCGACGCCGGCCGCGTCGAGGACGCGCGGGCGTTCCTCGACGAGCTCGTGTCCCGCGGTCCGGTGGCCTTCCCCGTCGCCGGGCTCGACCGCGTGGGCGATCCGTTCCTGCACGCCTTCCTCGGCGCCAAAGGGGTGGAGGCCGCCGAACGGGGCGTCTCCCTGCGGATCGCGGAGGACACCCAGGTGATCGGCACCGTCCGTCGGGCCGAGGACGTGGCGAGCGTGCTCGGCAACCTCGTCGACAACGCGATCGTCGCCGCCGTCGCCGGCACGAGGGAGCCCCGGTGGGTGGAGGTCTCCGTGCTGAGCGACGGCGAGGCGCTCGTCGTCACCGTGACCGACTCCGGCGACGGCCTCCGCGGGTCCGATCCGCGGTCACGGGCCGACGACGACCGGAGCGAGGACCGCGTGCACGGGCACGGCATCGGTCTGCCGCTCGCGACGGAGATCGCTCGCCGGAGCGGCGGCGACCTCTGGATCATCGACCAGGGCGGCACCGCGCACGGCGCGGTGTTCGCCGCCCGCCTCGGGGATGCCGTCGACCCGGCTCCGCGTGTCCCGAAGGAGAACCCATGACCGCACCGCTCCGCGCGCTCATCCTCGACGACGACTTCCGGGTGGCCGATCTGCACCGGAGGATCGTCGACGGCCACCCCGGGTACACCGTGACCGGGACCGCGCGATCCTGCGCCGAGGCGCGCGACCTCGTGCGGTCGACCCGCCCCGACCTCCTGCTCGCCGACGTCTATCTCCCCGACGGCGACGGCATCGGCCTCGTCCGCGAGACCGGCGTCGACGCCATCCTCATCTCCGCCGCGGACGACGCGCCCACGGTGCGACGCGCGCTGCGGGCCGGCGCCGTCGGCTATCTCGTCAAGCCCTTCGAGCGTCGTGCCCTCACGGGGCTCCTCGACCGATACACCCGCTACCGCAATCTGCTCGCGGGCGATCGTCCGCTCACGCAGGACGACGTGGACCGTGCGCTGGCGATCCTGCACGGCGGCGCCGAGCCGGTGTCCCTTTCGCGCTCGGCCACCGAGCAGCGCGTGCTCGAAGCGCTCGGGGACGACGAGGCCTCCGCCGCGGAGGTCGCCGAGCGGGTCGGCATCTCCCGCGCCACGGCGCAACGACACCTCGCCGCTCTCGCCGCGCGGACCGTCGTCGAGGTGCGGCTGCGGTACGGGTCGACCGGGCGTCCCGAGCACCGGTACGCCGCGCGCACCTGACGGCGTCGCGGCGGCCGCTCAGCCCTCGGAGCCGACGGCGGCGAGACGCGCCTCTTCGTCGGCGGCGATGGCGCTCTCGATGATGGGGTCGAGCGCACCGTCCATGACCTGATCGAGGTTGTACGCCTTGAACCCGGTGCGGTGGTCCGCGATCCGGTTCTCCGGGAAGTTGTAGGTGCGGATGCGCTCCGACCGGTCCATGCCCCGGATCTGCGACTTGCGTGCGTCGGAGGCGGCCGCATCGAGCTCCTCCTGCTGCTTGGCGAGCAGTCGGGCGCGCAGCACGCGCATCGCGGCCTCGCGGTTCTGCAGCTGCGACTTCTCGTTCTGCATCGACACGACGATCCCGGTGGGCACGTGCGTGATGCGGACAGCGGAGTCGGTGGTGTTCACCGACTGCCCTCCGGGGCCCGACGAGCGGAACACGTCGATCTTCAGATCGTTCTGATCGATCTGGATCTCCTCGGGCTCGTCCACCTCGGGGAACACGAGCACGCCGGTCGTCGAGGTGTGGATGCGCCCCTGCGACTCCGTCGCGGGCACCCGCTGCACGCGATGCACGCCGCCCTCGTACTTCAGATGCGCCCAGACGCCCTGCGCCGGGTCGGACGAGGAGCCCTTGATGGCGACCTGCACGTCCTTGTAGCCGCCGAGATCGGACTCGTTGCGCTCGAGCAGCTCGGTCTTCCACCCCTTCGACGCCGCGTACTGCACGTACATGCGCAGCAGATCGGCGGCGAACAGGGCCGACTCCGCGCCGCCCTCCCCCGCCTTGATCTCCATGATCACGTCGCGGGCGTCATCCGGATCCCGCGGGATGAGCAGGCGCCGCAGGCGCTCCTGCGCCGCCTGCACGCCCTCTTCGAGGGCGGGGATCTCCGCGGCGAACGCCTCGTCCTCGCGGGCCAGTTCCCGCGCCGCCTCCAGATCGTCGACGGCCGCCGTCCACGCCTCGTGCGCCGCGACGATGCGCGACAGCTCGGCGTACCGACGGTTGACGCGCTTGGCGCGCGCCGCGTCGGCGTGCACCGCCGGGTCGGAGAGCTCCTCCTGGACCCGGCGATGCTCGTCGATCAGAGTCTGGACGGACTCGAACACGTCGGACCTCAGCGGATGTTGTTGTCGTGCCCGTGGGCGCCCGAGGGCAGCGTCGGGATCGACTTCTGCATCTGCACGAGGAACTCCACGTTGGAGTGGGTCTCCTTGAGCTTGCCGAGCACGACCTCCAGGGCCTGCTGCGGGTCGAGGCCGGCGAGAGCGCGACGCAGCTTCCAGGTGATCTTGACCTCGTCGGCCGAGAGCAGCATCTCCTCGCGGCGCGTGCTGGACGCGTTCACGTCCACCGCCGGGAAGATGCGCTTGTCGGCGAGCTGACGCGACAGCCGCAGCTCGCTGTTGCCGGTGCCCTTGAACTCCTCGAAGATGACCTCGTCCATCTTGGAGCCGGTCTCGACGAGCGCGGTGGCGAGGATCGTGAGGGATCCGCCGTTCTCGATGTTGCGGGCGGCCCCGAAGAAGCGCTTCGGCGGGTAGAGCGCGGACGCGTCGACGCCGCCGGTGAGGACCCGGCCGGACGCCGGAGCGGCCAGGTTGTACGCGCGTCCGAGGCGGGTGATCGAGTCGAGGAGCACGACCACGTCGCGGCCCAGCTCCACGAGACGCTTGGCACGCTCGATCGCGAGCTCGGCGACGGTGGTGTGGTCTTCCGCGGGGCGATCGAAGGTGGAGGCGATGACCTCGCCCTTCACGGTGCGCTCCATGTCGGTGACCTCTTCGGGGCGCTCGTCGACGAGCACGACCATGAGGTGCACCTCGGGGTTGTTCTGCGCGATCGCGTTGGCGATCTGCTGCAGGACGATGGTCTTCCCGGCCTTGGGCGGCGCGACGATGAGGCCGCGCTGGCCCTTGCCGATCGGCGCGACGAGGTCGATGATGCGCTGCGTCAGCTTCTCCGGAGCCGTCTCCAGGCGCAGGCGCTCCTGCGGGTAGAGCGGGGTGAGCTTGCCGAACTCCACGCGGGTGGCCGCATCGTCGACCGAGAGGCCGTTGATCGAGTCGACCTTGACGAGCGCGTTGTACTTCTGGCGGCCCTGCTGCTCGCCCTCGCGCGGCTGCTTGATGGAGCCGACGACCGCGTCGCCCTTGCGGAGGTTGTACTTCTTGACCTGACCGAGCGAGACGTAGACGTCGCTGGGGCCGGCGAGGTAGCCGGTGGTGCGCACGAAGGCGTAGTTGTCGAGCACGTCGAGGATGCCCGCGATCGGGATGAGGACGTCGTCCTCGGTGATCTCGGTCTCGAACTCGTCGGTCGGCGCACCGTTGCGGCGCTTGTTGCGCTGGCGGTTGCGCCCGTTGCCGGACTGGTCGTCGTCGGCCGGCGCGTTCTGCGCCTGCTCCTGACCGCCGCCCTGACCACGACCGCGGTTGCGGTTGCGGTTGCGGCTGCGGCCGCGACCGCCCTGCTCCTCGCCGTTGTCTCCGTCGCCGGACGCGTCCTTCGCGGGAGCGTCCGCCTCGGACTCGGTCTTCGCGGCGGCGCCGTCGTTCTTCGACTCGTTCTTCGCGGCGTCGTTCCTGGGGCGACCGCCCTGGGCGGCTCCCGCCTCGGCGGGCTCCGCCTGGGCGTCGGCCGGTGCGGCCTCGGTCTTCTCGGTCTTCGCCTCCGAAGCCTCGGCGTCCGCCTTCTTCGTGCGACGGCCGCGCCCGGACTTGGGGGCCTCGGCGGGGGCCTCGGCGGTCTCGGCAGCGGGGGTCGATTCGGCCGGTGCGGCTTCGGCGGGCGCCTCGGCATCTGCCTTCTTCGCCCGGGTGCGACGCGGAGCCTTGGCCTTCGGAGCCGCCTCCGCCGTGTCGGCGGAATCGCCGGCGGCCGCGGGCGCCTCGGTGGAGCCGGACTCCTCCGCGGCCTTGGCCGCCTTGGCCGCGGCCGTGGCGGTGTTCGCCCGGCGCGGCGCGCGCTTCTTGGCCGGAGCCGACTCGGTCGCCTGCTCGGCGACGGGGGCGTCGGCGGTCGGAGCCGCCTGATCGTTCTGGGTCTCGGAGAGGTTCTCCACGAGTACTCCCTTATAGGTCATGGGAAATGAGCGTGAACGCGCACAACGGGTGCTGCGCACGATCGCACGGGCTGACGCTCGGCGTCAGCCAGCCTCGGCACTTGGGCCTCAGGGGTTCGCGTGCGGGTCTTGCAAGAGATGCAATGGGGCCAGATTCACGAATGCTACGTGGAGCCCTCCGCTCGATCCCCCACTGTACCACCACGGACGTCGACGGCGAGCAGGAGCGCCTCCCACGGGGTGTCGGTCACCCGATTGGCCACGTCGACGGCGTCCAGACGGCTGCCGGGCCCGTCGGCGAGCACGAGCACGCTGGGTCCGGCGCCGGAGACGACGGCCGCGAATCCCGCGGCACGCAGCGCCTGCACGAGACGCTGCGTCTCCGGCATGGCGCCGGCGCGGTAGTCCTGGTGCAACCGGTCGGCGGTCGCGTCGAGCAGCAGCTCCGGGCTCTGCATCAGCGCCGCGATGAGCAGCGCCGACCGGGACACGTTGAACACCGCGTCCGCCGTGGAGACGTGGGGCGGCTGCAGGGAACGGGCCTGCGAGGTCGACATCGTGTAGGCAGGGACGAGGACGAGCGGCGAGACGCCGCGGTGCACCAGGAGCTTCTTGTGCTGCGGGCCCCGCTCCCCCATCCACGCGATCGTGAGTCCGCCGAACAGCGCGGGTGCCACGTTGTCCGGGTGGCCCTCCAGCTCGGTCGCGAGGCGCAGCAGATCGGTGTCGGAGATGTCGACGTCGCCGGCCAGCAGCCCCTTCGCCGCGAGCACGCCGGCGGCGACGGCCGCACCGGAGGACCCGAGACCGCGGCCGTGCGGGACCGCGTTCTCGGCCACGATGCGCAGACCGGGCATCGGGCGGCCGACGTCGGCGAACACATGGGCGATCGTCCGGACGATGAGGTTGGACGCGTCCCGCGGGATGTCCTCGGCGCCGGAACCGGAGACCTCGATCTCGAGCTGTCCCTTGGGCAGCGCCGTCACCTCGAGGCGGTCGTAGATGCTGAGCGCCAGGCCGAGCGTGTCGAAGCCGGGCCCCAGGTTGGCGCTCGTCGCCGGCACCGTCACCTCGACCGTGCGGCCCACGCGCGCGCCGTGCTCCTCGGGGGCGGGAGCCGTGGCCGTCACCGTGGTCACTCGCCTTCCACCCGGAGGACGGACACCACGCGGGCGACGACGTCGCTGCCGGCGAGCACGTCCACCGTGTCGCTGAGGGCCTGCTCCGTCGCGCGGTGCGTGCCGATGATGAGGCGCGCGGTCGGCTCGTCCTCCCCCTCGACGGTCTGCACGACGGTCGCGACGGACACGCCGCCGTCGCTGAGGATCCCGGCGACGGTGGCCAGCACGCCCGGGGCGTCGGAGACCTCGAGGGTGATCTGGTACCGCGTCGTGACATGGCCGATGGGCACGACGGGGAGGTTCGCCCGGGTGGACTCGCCCACCCCGACGCCGCCGGCGATGTGCCGACGAGCGGCCGAGACCACGTCGCCGAGCACCGCGGAGGCCGTCTGGATCCCGCCCGCGCCCGCGCCGTAGAACATGAGGGAGCCCGCCGCCTCGGCCTCGACGAAGACGGCGTTGTTCGCCCCGTGCACGGAGGCGAGCGGGTGGGCGACCGGCACGAGGGCCGGGTAGACCCGCACCGAGATGGACTCGGCGCCGTCGGCCTCGATCCGCTCGCAGACGGCGAGCAGCTTGATCACGAAGCCCGCCGCGCGGGCCTCCTCGATCATGGACGCCGTGATCGCCGTGATCCCCTCGCGGTGCACCGCCTCCAGCGGCACGGCGGTGTGGAAGGCGAGGCTGGCGAGGATCGCGGCCTTCTGCGCGGCGTCGTAGCCTTCGACGTCGGCGGTGGGGTCGGCCTCCGCATACCCCAGGCGCTGCGCGTCCGCGAGCACGTCGGCGAAGTCGGCGCCCTCGGTGTCCATCCGGTCGAGGATGTAGTTCGTGGTGCCGTTGACGATGCCCATGATCCGCACGACGCGGTCACCGGCGAGCGAGTCGCGCAGCGGACGGATGATCGGGATGGCGCCCGCGGCCGCCGCCTCGTAGTACACCGAGGCGCCGACGCGATCCGCCGCCTCGAACAGCTCCGGCCCATGGGTCGCCAGCAGCGCCTTGTTGGCCGTGACCACGTCGGCACCGGAGCCGATCGCCTGGAGGATGTTCGTGCGGGCGGGCTCGATGCCGCCGATGAGCTCGATCACGATGTCGGCGCCGAGGATCAGCGACTCGGCGTCGGTCGTGAAGAGCTCCTTCGGGAGCTCGACGTCGCGGGGCGCGTCGAGGTCGCGGACCGCGATGCCCGCCAGGTCCAGCGCGGCACCCGCGCGGTCGGCCAGCTCGTCGCCGTGGCGGAGGAGGAGGGCCGCCACCTGGGAGCCGACGGCTCCGGCGCCCAGCAGTGCCACGCGAAGTCGTCTGTAGTCAGTCAATGGGTGCTCCTTCGGGGTGGGTCATCGTGCTCCCTCGGGGGCGTGCGCCCCGTCGATGCCCGCGTCGCGGGCCAGCAGGTCGTGGACGGTCTCTCCGCGGACGATCACCCGCGAGCGCCCCTCCCGCACCGCCACGATGGGCGGCCGCGGGACGTGGTTGTAGTTGCTCGAGAGCGAGGCGCAGTAGGCACCGGTCGCGGGGACGGCCAGGAGATCGCCCGGCGTGACGTCTCCGGGAAGGTACTCGTGGTCGACGACGATGTCCCCGGACTCGCAGTGCTTGCCGACGACCCGGCTCAGCTGAGGCTCGTCGGTCCCCGTCCGCGAGGCGAGGCGGGCCGAGTAGCTGGCGCCGTAGAGGGCCGTGCGGGCGTTGTCGCTCATGCCACCGTCGACGCTGACGTAACGCCTGGTCGCTCCTGATGCGACCGTGACGTCCTTCGTCGTCCCGACCTCGTAGAGGGTCACGCCCGCCGTTCCGACGATCGCGCGCCCGGGCTCGAACGAGAGCGCCGGCACCGCGATGCCCCGCGCCGCGCAGCCCTCTGCCACCGCCGCGACGATCCCGCCGGCCAGCTCGTCGATCGGGGTCGGATCGTCGATCCGCGTGTACGCGATGCCGAAACCGCCACCGAGGTTGAGCTGCGGCACCGGACCGTGCGCGAGGAGGGCGGCGTGGAGCTCGAGGACGCGGGCGGCGGACTCGCGGAAGCCGGCCACGCCGAAGATCTGGGAGCCGATGTGGCAGTGCAGGCCCGCGAACTCCAGCCCCGGGATCTCGCGGATCCGCGCCACCGCGACCTCGGCCTCGGCGAGCGGGAAGCCGAACTTCTGGTCTTCGTGAGCCGTGGCGAGGAAGTCGTGGGTCTCGGCGTGGACACCGCTGATGACCCGGACCATGACGCGCTGCACGGTGTCGGTGCGCGCGGTGATGGCGGCCAGGCGCTCGATCTCGATCGCACTGTCGACGACGATGGTGCCGACGCCGATGGTCACCGCACGCTCGAGCTCGGCGACCGACTTGTTGTTGCCGTGGAAGCCCAGCGAGGCCGGTGCGACCCCCGCGGCGAGGGCGACTTCGAGCTCACCGCCGGTGCACACGTCGATGCGGAGCCCCTCGTCGACGACCCAGCGGGCGACCGTCGTGCACAGGAAGGCCTTGCCGGCGTAGTAGACCTGTGCAGTGGTGCCGTGCGCCGACGCGGCGCGGTCGAAGGCGTCACGGAAGGCCCGGGCGCGGCGCCGCACCTCGTCCTCGTCGAGGACGAGGAGGGGCGTGCCGTAGGTACGGGCGAGCTCGGGCGCCGGCACTCCGGCGAGCACGAGGCCGCCGTCCTCGTCGCGCGTCGCCGACGATGGCCAGACACCCGGCGCGAGATCGTTGGGATCTTCGGGGACGACGAGCCAGTCCGGAGCGAGCGTGGCGGCAGAGTCGAGCACGGAACACCAATCGTGGGACGGATCTCGGGCGGAGGCGCACATCGAGTTGCCCCGATTCTAGGGCACCCTCCCTCCCGCCCTGGTCATGGTGACACGCCGCGTCAACCCCCTGGGGAGCGGTACCGCCCGGCTCGTAGGGTGGGCACGTGGCAGACACCGACAACCGAGACTCCGAGAACCGCTCCGCAGCCCCGGCCCGCCCGGGGCTCGTCGCCCGCATCACGGGCCCGGTGATCGCCTGGGCCCTGGCTCGGCGACCGGTGAGGGCGGTGCTGCTGTACTCCGAACGCCGCGGTCCGATGCTCGCCGACAGCGTGACCTACCGGGCACTCTTCAGCGTCTTCGCCGGCGTGCTCCTCGGCTTCTCCCTCGCGGCCCTCTGGCTCTCCGGCAACCCGGAGGCGTGGCGCGCGATCATCGACGCCGTGCAGTCCGCGGTTCCCGGACTCATCGGCGAGGGCGGCGTCATCAACACCAACGATCTCCGGACTCCGGCCTCGTTCTCGATCGCCGGCATCATCTCCCTCGTCGCGCTGGTCGGTGCCGCGCTCGGCGCCATCGGCTCGCTCCGCACGGCGATCCGGACCATCGCCGGCACGATCCAGGCGGACATCCTGTGGGTCTGGGTGATCGTCCGCAACCTGCTCCTCGCGGCCGGCATCGGCATCGCGTTCGTGCTCGCCGCCGGGATCACCTTCATCGGACAGCTCGGGGTGACCTGGATCGGCGACCTGCTCGGGGTGCCGTCGGATGCGCCGCTGCTCGCCTGGACGGTCCGGATCCTGTCGCTGCTCGTGGTCTTCATCCTCGACGCGGCCCTGATCGTCGGCGCCTTCCTGCTGCTCTCCGGCGTCCGGCCCGCTGCCCGCTCGCTGTGGAGCGGAGCCTTCCTCGGCGCCTTCGGGCTCATCGTGCTGCAGCAGCTCTCCGGACTGTTCGTGGGCGGGGCGACGAGCAACCCCCTGCTCGCCTCGTTCGCCTCCCTCCTCGCCCTCCTGATCTGGCTTCAGCTCTCCACGCAGGTCATCCTCGTCGCGTGCGCCTACATCGTCACGGCCGAAGAGGAGCGCGGCGACCGCCTGCACGAACGGTTCGGCGCGCGGACGTTCGTCCAGCGACGGCTGCAGCGCGCCGAGGTCGACGTCAAGATCGCCACGGCCGAGCTGCGCGACGCCCAGCGCGCGGCAGCCGAGGAGAACGGCACGGCCGAGAAGGAGTGACCTTCCCCGTTGTGACCGCAGTCGATATGGTGGTCACAACGAGAGGGGACGCATGTCCGCACCACGACGGCACACCGTGACCGTTGGCGGCGCCCCCGTGTCGGTCCTGGAGTGGCGCCCGCCCGCGGAGTCGCAGCCTCCCGTGCTGCTGCTGCACGGCGGCGGCGCCGACAGCGCGGAGCTCTCGTGGGGCGAGGTCGGACCGGCGCTGGCGGCGGCCGGACACCGCGTCGTCGCCCCGGACCACCCCGGCTTCGGGCACAGCCCGCGCCTCGATGCGCCGCTGACGCAGGAGCGCCTGGTGACGTACGTGGGTGCCCTCGTGGATGCCGTCGGGCTGCACGGGTACGCCGTCGGGGGCCTGTCGATGGGCGCGGGGATGGCGCTGGGCCACCTCCTCGACCGTCCGGACGGCGCGCACGCCGCCGCCCTGCTCGGCAGCTACGGGCTGATGCCGCGCCTGACGGACGGGGCTCTCGGCCCCCTGTCGCACCTGTCGACCTTCCTGCTCCTGCGTTCGGGACTGCTCGGCGCGATGACACGCGTCTACGCGCGCGACCGGAAGGCGATGACGCGAGGCCTCCAGGATCTCGTCCGCTCCCCGGAGGCCCGCACGCCCGCCCTCGTCGATGCGGTGCTCGCCGAGGCCGCGAACGGCTCCGGCCTCACGACGTTCGGCGGCTGGCAGCGCGACCAGGTGCGGCCGCTGCGGCTCCGCACCGACTACCGTGATCGACTCGCCGAGATCCGCGTCCCCGTCCTGTTCGTGCACGGCGACCGGGACTCCGGGGTCCCGCTCCGACGGATCGAGGCGGCCGCGGAGAGCCTGCAGAACGGGCAGCTCCTCGTGGCCCCCGGCGCCGGGCACTGGGTGCAACGAGACCGTCCCGACCTCGTGATCCCCGCCCTGCGCGACTGGTTCGCGCGAGGTTCCGATGCCTAGGCCGCTCGTCCCGGACCGCCGGGCACGCATCCTCGACGCGGCGGAGCGGATGGTCCTCGCGGAGGGGTTCGACGCGATGAGCGTCGCGGCGATCGCCCGCGCGGCCGGCATCGGCAAAGGCGCCGTCTATCTGGAGTTCGCCGCGAAGCGCGACATCCTCGACGCCCTGCTCCAGCGCGGAACCGCGCGGATCGCCGACGCCGTCGCCCGCACCGCCGGACCGCAGCCCTCGCTCAGCGCCCTCTACCGCGCCACGGCCACCGCGCTGCTCGGCGACGAGCTCATGACGGCCGCGTTCCTCGACGACGCGGGAGTGCTCGGCGCCCACGTCGCCGCGCAGCCGCCCGCCCGCTATCGGACGCGTCACGAACAGGTCGTCGCCGGCATCAGCGACCTGCAGAGGCAGGGACGGATCGTGCCGGACGTGGAGCCCGAGGCCCTGGCTCTCGTGTTGTCCAGTGCCACGCTCGGCCTGCTCTCCGCGGCCCGCACGCTGGGGGCGCTCGACCGCCGGACCCTGGAGAGCGCGATCGACACCGTCGGCCGCATGGCCGCGAGCTTTGAGACGGAGTGACATGCATCACGAGACATCGGGTCCCCCGGGAACACCACCGCTTCTGCTCCTGCACGGCGGCGGGGTCGCCGGGTGGATGTGGGAGCCGCTGCGCCGACACCTCGATCCCGCGCGGCGGGTCGTCGTCCCGGATCTTCCCGGCCACGGCCGCAGCGCGAGCGTCGACTACGAGTCGCACGAGGAGACGGTGGCGAGGCTCATCCCCCTGCTGGAAAGGGAGACCGGACCGGCCACCGTCGTCGGCTTCTCCCTCGGCGCGCAGCTCGCCGTCCTGCTCGCGGCGCGACGGCCGGACCTCGTCGCCGACGCCGTGGTCATCAGCGCCCAGGCGGAGCCGATCCGGGCCGTCGGGCCCACTCTGGCGCTGCTCCGACTCACCGCCGGGCTCGCCAGGAACGAGCGCTTCGCCCGTCTGCAGGCACGCGAGCTGTTCATCTCGGAGGACCTGCTCCCCCGCTATCTGGAGACCTCCGCATCCCTCTCGCGCCGGACGCTGGTGCGCGCGGTCGAGGAGAATCTGCGTTTCGCACCGCCGCCCGCGTGGCGTGCGCATCCCGGCTCGGCGCTGGTCCTCGTCGGCGCGGAGGAGAAACCGCTGATGCGCCGCTCCGCCGCGCTGCTGAACCGCGTGCATCCGCGCAGCACGCTCGAGGTCGTCGAGGGGTGCGGTCACGGCATCCCCCTGCAACGGCCCGCGGAGCTCGCCGCACGCCTGCAGGAGCGCCGACCCGATTGAACCGCGGTCCGGTCAGCGGTCGCAGGTGCCCTTCGCCTGAAGCGCCTCGTCCGTGACTATCGCGCCATCGGCGTCGACGTCGATCACGGCGTCGTCGCCGTCGATCTCGACCCCTGTCAGCGTGAGGCCTGCCGGAAGCTGGTCGGCGATGCACACCCGTCGCGGCTGCGTGATCCCCTCGCCGAGGGAGCCGAGCGACGACCCGATGCGGTCGAGGTCGACGTCCACGCCGCCGACGCTGGCCGCCACCGGCGTGAGTTCGAGGTCCCCCTCGACCGCCCCTGGCGTGAAGGTGACGGACACCGGAACCGCCGTGCCGAGCACGGCGAACGAGCCCCCGAGCGTCGCGTTCGGCGCGGCGAACTCGACCGTGTCGACGGGGAGGTCGGTGTCCGAGAGCAGCGCGGTGAACTGCTCCTGGTCGATGCGGATGGTGCCGTCGGCGCCACCGAGGTCGCCCCCGCGCAGCGGGACCCCCGTCGCGGTGACGTCGGCCGCCCCCGTGATGCCCTGCAACGTCACGGCGTCGGTCGACAGGTGCAGGGTGTCGAGGCGGCCGGCGAGCAGCTGCGGCAGCAGGAGCCCCTCGGTCTCGACATCGAGCTGCTGGTCGACGGGGAGGTCGAGCTGCTCGATCACCATCGACCGGACGACGCCGGGGAGCACGGCGCGGGCGACGAGCTCCGCCGCGACCACGAGGGCGGCGAGCACGACCACGACGATGAGGACGGCCCAGGGCCACCGACGCCGGCGACGAACGGCACCGCCCCGCCCGTCCGCCGGGTCCGGGACCACGAGCGTCGGGTGCTCGTCCGAGGGCCTCGGGTACGGCAGGGTCGAGTTGTCGTCGCTCATGGCGCTCCCTACATGCGCTCGGGCGCGGAGACGCCGAGCAGGTCGAGTCCGTTGCGGAACACCTGGCCGGCGGCGTCGTTCAGCCACAGGCGCGTGCGGTGCACGTCCTCCACCGGGGCATCGCTCAGCGGGATGACCCGGCAGTTGTCGTACCAGCGGTGGTACAGGCCGGCGAGCTCCTCCAGGTAGCGCGCGACACGATGCGGCTCGCGCACCTCGGCAGCGAACGCGACGATGCGCGGGAACTCCTGGAGCGCGCCCAGCAGCGCCGCCTCGGTCTCGTGCGTGAGCGTCTCCGGGGCGAAGACCGAACGGTCGATGCCGGAGTCGGCGGCGTTGCGCGCGACGTTGTGGGTGCGGGCGTGTGCGTACTGCACATAGAACACCGGGTTGTCGTTCGTGCGCTTCTGCAGCAGCTCCGGGTCGAGGTCGAGCGGCGAGTCGGCGGGCGAGCGCTCCAGCGAGTAGCGCAGCGCGTCCGTGCCGAGCCAGTCGAGCAGGTCGTCCATCTCGATGATGTTGCCGGCGCGCTTGCTGAGACGGGCACCGTTGATCGAGACCATCTGGCCGATGAGCACCTGGATGTTCTTCGCGGGGTCGTCGCCCGCCGCTCCCGCGACCGCCTTGAGACGGTGCACGTAGCCGTGGTGGTCGGCGCCGAGCAGGTAGATCTTGTCGCGGAAGCCGCGGTCGCCCTTGTTGAGGTAGTAGGCGGCGTCGGCGGCGAAGTAGGTGTACTCGCCGTTCGAGCGGCGGATCACGCGGTCCTTGTCGTCGCCGAAGTCGGTGGTGCGCACCCAGACGGCGCCGTCCTCGTCGAACACGTGGCCCTGCTCGCGCAGACGGTCGACGGCCTGGTCGATGAGGCTGGTACCCGAGGCGTCCTTCGCGTGGAGGGTGCGCTCGGAGAACCACACGTCGAACGGCACGTTGAAGCGCTCGAGGGAGTTCTTGATCTCGGCGAGCTGGTACTCGTAGCCGAGCTCGCGGGCGACCGTGAGCTGCTCCTCCGCGGGGAGGTCGAGCAGGTCGGGACGGGCCTCGAGAACGCGACCGGCGAGCGTCGCGATGTACGCGCCCGGGTAGCCGCCCTCCGGCGTGGGCTCCCCCTGGGCCGCGGCCAGCACGGACGCCGCGAAGCGGTCCATCTGCACGCCCGCGTCGTTGATGTAGTACTCGCGCACCGCATGGGCGCCGCTCGCGAGGAGCAGACGGACGATCGCGTCGCCGAGGGCCGCCCAGCGCGTGTGCGCGATGTGGAGCGGACCGGTGGGGTTGGCCGAGACGAACTCGACGTTCACGCTGACGCCCTCCTGCGAGGAGTTCGTCCCGTAGGCGGGACCGGCGTCGACGATGACCTTCGCGAGCGCACCGGCGGCCGCCGCGTCGAGACGGATGTTGAGGAACCCCGGACCGGCGACCTCCACACTCGCGATGCCGTCCACATCGGCCAGTCCGTCGGCGATCTGCTGGGCGAGCTCGCGCGGGTTCGTGCCGAAGGGCTTGGCCAGGCGCATGGCGATGTTCGAGGCCCAGTCGCCGTGGTCGCGGTTGCGCGGGCGCTCCAGCACGATGTCGGCGGCGGCGAGGTCGAACGGCTCGCCCGGACGTCGTTCCTCGGCGATGGGGGCGAGGACGGCGAGGAGGGCGTGGGCGAGCGTTTCAGGATTCATAGACCCCCCAGTTTACGGGGGCGCGCGGGCCCGCTCCGTCGCCCGGCGTCCCGCGGAGTTTGCGATCCGTCCTCCGTGATCTACTCTCACACCATGAACGCCCCCGCCGCCCCTCGTCGACTGCGCATCGCGGGCGTCGCCGCCGCCCTCCTCGTCGCCGTCGCCGCGGGCGTCCTCGGGGTCTGGCGGCCCTGGGTCCCGGCACCGTCGTCCCTCCCGGTCGGCGCCGCCGCCGGAGACGAGTCCGTCGCGGTGATCGCCCCCGCGCCGCTCGTGCTCCCCGACGAGCCGACCGTCCTCGTGTTCGGCGATTCCTGGACCTACGGCTCGGCCGCCTCCGACCCCACGCTGGGCTACGCGTACGTGCTCGCCGACCTCCTGCACGGCTCGACCATCGTCGACGGCGTCCGCGGCAGCGGCTACCTCAAGCCCGGCATCGACGGCCCCACCTTCGGCGACCGCATCGCGGCACTGGACCCGACTCTCGATCCGGATCTCGTCATCATCCAGGGCTCCATCAACGACCGGGCGCAGGGCGCAGCCGGCTACCGCGAGGCCGTGACCGCCGCGTGGGACGCACTGACGGCCCTCTACCCGCAGGCCGCGATCGTCGTGCTCGGTCCCGCGCCGCACGAGTTGCCGGTCGGCGCGCAGACCGCACGGATCGACCGGGATCTCGCGGCTCTCGCCTCGGCCCGCGGCTGGTGGTACATCTCCCCGATCGAGCGGGACTGGATCACCGAGGACAACTATCTCGCCGTCATCGACGTGGAGGTCGGCCGCAAGCACCCGTCCACCGACGGCCACCGCTACCTCGCCGAGAAGCTGGCCGCCGCGCTCGACGAACTGCGCGCCGCGCCGGTCACGGAGGCCGGTGGGTCGGAGACCACCCCCGACGAGTGATATTGTCGATCGGTACGCCTCCGTAGCTCAGTGGATAGAGCGCCGGTTTCCGGTACCGTAGGTCGCAGGTTCGACTCCTGTCGGGGGCACGTACAGCAAGAGGGATCGTCCACACGGACGGTCCCTCTTCTCGTGCCGCCAGGAGTCCGTCCACGTCCCGCAGCCGAGCCGGGTAGCCTGGATCCGTGCCCTCCCTCCTCATCGCCGGTTCGACGCGCGCTCCGCGCCGTCTGTCGTCCGCGACGCCGATGACGGAGTGGATGCGCGTGGTCCTGCACCCCGGCACGAACGGGTGGACGAGCGTCTGGGGCACCCTCTCGCACGGCGAGATCGCCGGCTGCCCGCCGCCACAGGGATAGGCCGCGCCCGGACGGGTGCGGCGACATCGCGTCACCCATTCATCTGCCGTGAGGTATCCCTGTGTCTTCTTCGTCGTCCCCTGCCCGTTTCCGTCTCGCGCCGCATGAGCTCTGGCGCGGCATCCGCTCCACCGCCCGCAGCGACGTGCTCGGCGGCGGGCTGCTCCTGGCCGCCACGCTCGCCGCCCTGATCCTCGCCAACTCCCCCGCCGCCCCCTGGTACGAGGCCATCAGGGACTTCCGCTTCGGGATTCCCGAGTGGCACCTCGAGCTCAGTGTCGGCGCCTGGGCCGCCGACGGGTTGCTCGCGGTGTTCTTCTTCGTCGTCGGACTGGAGCTGAAGGAGGAATTCGTCGCCGGACGCCTCCGCGACCCGCGCCGTGCCGCGCTTCCGATCGCCGCCGCGGTGGGCGGCGTCATCGTCCCCGCCCTGTTCTTCGTCGCGATCAACGCCTCGTCGGGCGCCGAGGTCCTCCGCGGATGGGCGATCCCCACGGCCACGGACATCGCGTTCGCGATCGCGGTGCTCGCCGTCGTCGGCCGCTTCCTGCCGCCGGCCCTGCGGGTGTTCCTGCTCACGCTCGCGATCATCGACGACCTCATCGCCATCACGATCATCGCCACCTTCTACACCGAGACCATCAGCTTCCCCTGGCTGATCCTCGCGCTCTTGCCCCTCGCGGGCTTCGCACTCGCTGTGCAGAACGGCATCCGGTCCTGGTGGATCCTGCTTCCCCTCGCCCTGGCCGTCTGGGCGTTCGTGCATGCGTCCGGGGTGCACGCCACGGTCGCCGGCGTGCTGCTCGGCTTCATGGTCCCCGTGCGTCCGACGGCACGCGCGCGGGTGCGCACCGGGACGGACGCCGACGGCGCCCCGGTGTACGACGGCCTCGCCGCGCACTTCGCCGACCGCTGGGGCATCGTGGCGACGCTCGTCGCCGTGCCGGTGTTCGCGTTCTTCGCGGCCGGTGTCGAGATCGGCGGCGTGGACGGCCTCGTCTCGGCGCTGACCGACCCGATCACCATCGGGATCGTCGTGGGCCTCGTGCTCGGGAAGCCGGTCGGCATCTTGCTCACGACCTTCCTGTTGAGCCGGATGCCGGCCCTGCGCCTCGACGAGACGCTGCGCTGGCCGGATCTCGCCGGCATGTCCCTCCTCGCCGGCATCGGCTTCACGGTCTCGCTGCTGGTGGGCGAGCTCGCCTACGGCAGCAGCAGCGTCGCCGACGATCACGTGAAGATCGGCGTGCTCGTCGGCTCGCTCCTCGCCGCGGTCCTCGGCGGATTCGTGCTCGCAGCACGCAGCCGCCGCGCGCGCGGGGCCGCCTCCGCCGGCTGATGCCCCGGCGCGACGGCCGGCCTCAGGCGATCTCGAGGTTTCCGGCCGTCGCGCTGCCCGGCGGCTCCGGTACGACGTAGAGCCCGGTGGGGCTGTTGGCCGTGTAGGCGAGCGCGTCGACCCACGCGCGATTCACCTCGGGCTTCCTGCTGCCGAAGTACTGGAAGACGATGCTGCTGTAGGCGTGGATCCAGACCGTGTTCTTCCCGCCGCCGACGCTGGCATCCTCCCGCCAGCTGAACGCGAACGGCTCCCCTCGACGCAGCTTCGCGGTGATGACGAGCTGGATGTGCAGGAGCGCGCGGTCCTCGAGTTCGCATCGCGGGCCGCCCTCGTAGATGAACCGTCCCACGACCTGTCCTCCGCTCCGCGCCGCGCGCGTCGCCTTCCCACGGGGGAAGGTAACACCGAGACTCTCAGCGTTCCCGCCGGGAACCCAGCCCATTGCGCGAACCGCCGACCGGGGGTAGTGCCCGGGCAACCCTCACGAACCTCGCCCAGGGACACCGTCACTCGGCGGTGCTTCGGCCCCCGGCGTCCGCGTTCGTACGCCTCCCCGTCTGATCCGTCAATCCCCTGAGTCATCCCCGAGGCGGTGCATAGCGTCGGTCACTCCACGTAGCGAAGGAGCACCCGATGAAGGCGATGACCTACCGCGGACCGTACAAGATCCGCGTCGAGGAGAAACCCGATCCGACGATCCAACACCCCAACGACGCGATCGTGCGGGTCACGAGAGCCGCCGTGTGCGGGTCGGATCTCCACCTCTTCCACGGCATGATGCCCGACACCCGCATCGGGCACACCTTCGGTCACGAGATCGTCGGGGTGGTCGAGGAGGTCGGCTCCTCCGTGGAGACGCTGCGCCCGGGCGACCGGGTGATGGTGCCGTTCAACATCTACTGCGGCTCGTGCTACTTCTGCCGCCGCGGCCTCTTCTCGAACTGCCACAACGTGAACCCGAACGCGACCGCCGTCGGCGGGATCTACGGCTACTCGCACACGACCGGCGGGTACGACGGCGGGCAGGCGGAGCGCGTGCGCGTGCCGTTCGCGGACGTCGGCCCTTCGGTGATCCCGGAGTGGCTCGCCTCCGA
This sequence comes from Microbacterium sp. NPDC091676, assembly GCF_044756645.1. Taxonomy (NCBI): domain Bacteria; kingdom Bacillati; phylum Actinomycetota; class Actinomycetes; order Micrococcales; family Microbacteriaceae; genus Microbacterium; species Microbacterium sp. NPDC091676. The sequence goes on from NZ_JBIVTI010000001.1 coordinate 905,343, forward strand.
GGACGCGCTGCTGCTCACCGACGCGTTCTCCACCGGCTACTTCGGTGCGCAACAGGCGGACATCGCCGAAGGGGACACGGTGGTCGTGTTCGGCGCCGGTCCCGTCGGCCTGGCCGCCGCCCGCTCGGCCTGGTTCCTCGGCGCGGGCCGCGTCATCGTCGTCGATCACCTCGACTACCGGCTCGAGAAGGCACGGGACTTCGCCTTCGCCGAGACGATGCACCTGCACGAAGCCGGTGACATCGTGCTCGCGCTGAAGAAGGCGACCGGCTACCTCGGCGCGGACGTGGTGATCGACGCGGTGGGCGCGGAGGCGGACGGCAGTGTCGTCCAGCACGTGACCGCCGCCAAGCTCAAGCTGCAGGGCGGCTCGCCCGTCGCGGTGAACTGGGCCATCGACAGCGTGCGCAAGGGCGGCACCGTGTCGATCCTCGGCGCCTACGGCCCGCTGGTGACCTCGGTGCGCCTGGGCGACATCATGAACAAGGGCCTCACGGTGCGCGGCAACCAGGCTCCCGTGAAGAGGCAGTGGCCGCGGCTGCTCGAACACATCCAGGCGGGCCACATCCGTCCGTCCGAGCTGCTGACGCACCGCTTCCCCCTGGAGCACATCGCGGAGGCCTACCACGTGTTCTCGTCCAAGCTCGACGACTGCATCAAACCGCTCATCGTCGTCGGAGAGGAATGACCATGCCGTACGAAGGATCTCGACCCATCCCCGCACCGACCCCCGATGAGCTGCGTGCCCGGATCCCGGGCTGGGGCGCCGACCTCGCCCCCGAGCACCGCCGCACCTGGCAGCAGCTGGAGGATGTCGGCGACACCGGCGCGCACTGGGACCTCCCCGAGCGTCAGGGCCCCGACCGCGGCCGCGAGCGCTCGATCGAGCACGGCATGCTGCCTCCCGTCTGGGGCACCGCTCAGCCGCTGCACGGCGTGTCGGGTGCCATCCGGCGCGTCGCCTACGACCGGTTCAGCGAGACGAAGAACACGCGCTGGCTGCTGCTCGTGCTGGGCGACCGCGTCGACGCCGTGACGGCGCACGCCCGCTCCCTGCTCACCCGGCGCCCGGACGACCCCATCACGCAGACCGGTGTCCTCGCGGAACCGCAGCATCGGCCGCTCGCATCGCGGTTCGGACGCGGACGGATCGATCTCCGGCACACGTGGCTCGACCCGATCATCGTCGTGGGGCCCTGGGTGCTGACGGTGGTCCTGGGCGTCCGCGCTCTCCGCCGCCTCGGCCGACGACACTGAGCCGGGACCGAGACGGCGGCGTGGTGGCGCTCAGCGCTGCAGGATGCCCGCGGTGACGACCTCCGGACGGAGATCGAGCCGCCGCAGCAACTGCGCGTTCAGCGCCACCACGATCGTCGACAGCGACATCAGCACCGCCCCCACCGACATCGGCAGCACGAAGCCGATCGGGGCGAGAACACCCGCCGCGAGCGGGACGGAGAGCAGGTTGTACCCTGCCGCCCACCAGAGGTTCTGCGTCATCTTCCGATACGAGGCGCGGGAGAGCTCGATCACCGACAACACGGCGCGCGGGTCGTCTCCGGCGAGGATCACGCCGGCGGAGGCGATGGCCACGTCCGTCCCGGCGCCGATCGCCAGGCCCACGTCCGCCTGAGCGAGCGCGGGGGCGTCGTTCACGCCGTCGCCCACCATCGCGACCTTGCGACCTTCGCGCTGCAGCTCCTGCACCTTCGCGGCCTTGTCCTCCGGCCGGACGCCCGCGAACACGCGGTCGATCCCGAGGTCGGCCGCGACGGTGTGCGCGACGGCCTCCGCGTCGCCGGTGATCATCACGACCTGGACGCCGAGCGCATGCAGCGCATCGACCGCGTCCCGCGACTCCGGACGCACCTCGTCCGCGAGCTTGAGCGCCCCGATGACGCGGCCGTCCCGCAGCACGTGCAGGATGATCGCGCCGTCCGCACGCCACCTTTCCGCGACGGGAAGCTCCTGCGCCCCCTCCTCCGTGAGCAGGTGCGGCCCGCCGACGCGGATCACCGCGCCGTCCACCGTCGCGGTCACGCCCACCGCCGGCGAGGACGAGAAGTCGCGGCTCGCCGGCACGCGGAGCTCCTTGTCGCGGGCGGCGCGGACGATGGCCTTCGCCAGCGGATGCTCGCTGTCGGCCTCGGCGGCCGCGGCGAGCGCCAGCACCTCCTCCGCGGTCTCCGTGCCGGCCACCGACACCTCGGAGACGACGGGCTCGCCCTTGGTCAGCGTGCCGGTCTTGTCGAACAGCACGGTGTCGACGGTGCGCATGCTCTCCAGGGCCAGCCGGTCCTTGACGAGCACGCCGCCGCGCGCCGCACGCTCGGTCGCGATCGACACGACGAGCGGGATGGCCAGCCCCAGCGCGTGGGGGCAGGCGATCACGAGCACGGTGATCGTGCGGATGACGGCGTCGTCCGGCAGGCCGACGGCGCTCCACACCACCGCGGTGATCACGGCGGCGCCCAGCGCGAACCAGAACAGCCAGCCCGCGGCCGTGTCGGCGAGACGCTGCGCACGGGAGGACGAGTTCTGCGCCTCCGTCACGAGCCGCTGGATGCCCGCCAGTGTGGTGTCGTCTCCGGTCGCGGTGATCTCCACGCGGAGGCCGGAGTCGGTGGCGACGGTTCCCGCCGTCACGAGGTCACCGGTCGACCGCGTGACGGTGCGGGACTCCCCCGTCACCATGGATTCGTCCATCGAGGCGCGACCGTCGACGATCCGCCCGTCCGCCGGGATGCTGCCGCCGGGACGCACCACGACGACGTCGCCCACGCGGAGCTCCGACGGGGCGACTCGCACGACCTCATCGCCCTCGACGCGCTCGGCCTCGTCCGGCAGCAGCGCGGCCAGCGAGTCGAGGGCGGAGGTGGTCTGCGCCAGCGACCGCATCTCGATCCAGTGCCCGAGCAGCATGATGACGATGAGGAGTGCGAGCTCCCACCAGAAGTCGAGCTCGTGATGCAGCAAGCCGAGGCTCGCTCCCCACGACGCGACGAATGCCACGGTGATCGCGAGGCCGATGAGCAGCATCATGCCGGGCTGCCGCGCCCGGATCTCGCTGACGGCGCCCGCGAGGAACGGCCTGCCTCCCCACACGTACATCACGGTGCCGAGGACCGGCGACACCCAGGAGAACCCGGGGATGTCGGGAAGCGGGTAGCCGACGATCATCGCGAACATGCCCGAGAGCAGCACGGTGGGCACGGCGAGGACGAGCATGATCCAGAACAGACGCCGGAACTGTGCAACGTGGTCGCCGTGACCGCCATGGCCGCCGTGACCGCCGTGTCCCGCGTGAGCGCCGTGCCCGGCGTGCTCCTCGTGATCTCCGCGTGCTGCGTGGTCTCCGTGTCCGGCGTGCTCCGCGTGTCCGCCGTGGTCCGCGGGCGTGCCGGCCTCCGCTCCCACGGGGTGGCCGTGCGCGGAATGGTCGTGGTGCGAGGTGCTCATGTCTTCCCTCCGACGTCGATGATGCCGTGCGGGGCCGGATCTGTCGCGGCCCCGCACGGGTGGGGGCTCACGCCGCCCTGGTGTACTTCGCGGGATCGGCGTCGAACGCCGGTCCGCAGCCCGCGCAGCAGAAGTAGTAGCGCGTGCCCTCGTGGTCGCGGTACAGGCCTGCGGCCTCGGCCGTGGCGATCACCACCGGGGTGCCGGCCATCACGGGGCATTCGGCCATGCCCTCGGCCGGCACGGCGAGCAGGTCGGTCCGGCCTTCGGCGGAGACGCCGCTCTGGCGCGGGACGCTGCAGCAGGATCCTGCGGGGGAATCGGACATGTCTGTGCTCCTCTGTCGTTCGTTCACGGGGTGTCCACCGCCCTGCTGCGGAAGGACCGCAGGCGGAGGCTGTTGCCGACGACGAAGACGCTGGAGAACGCCATCGCCGCTCCGGCGAGCATGGGGTTGAGCAGGCCGAGGGCCGCGAGCGGGATCGCTGCGACGTTGTACGCGAAGGCCCAGAACAGGTTGCCCTTGATCGTGCCGAGCGTGCGCCGGGACAGCCGGATCGCGTCGGCCGCGCTGCGGAGGTCGCCGCGGACGAGGGTGATGTCGCTCGCCTCGATCGCCGCGTCGGTCCCGGTCCCCATCGCCATCCCGAGGTCCGCCTGCGCGAGGGCCGCGGCGTCGTTCACGCCGTCCCCGACCATCGCGACGACCTTTCCCTCGTCCTGGAGCCGGCGCACCACGTCGACCTTGTCCTGGGGCAGCACTTCGGCGATCACCTCGGTGATCCCGACCTCGCGCGCGATCTGCTCTGCCACCGCGCGGTTGTCGCCGGTGAGCAGGACGGGCGTCAGCCCCAGCGCCCGGAGCTGCGCCACCGCCTCCGCGCTCGTGCTCTTGACCGTGTCGGCGACGACGAGGACTCCGCGCGCCTGCCCGTCCCAGCCCACCGCGATCGCGGTCTCGCCCCGGGCCTCCGCCTCGGCCTTGACCGCACTCAGCTCTGCGGATAGGTGCTGCGACCAGTCGGCGAGCAGCGATGTGCGTCCGACGACCACCGCGTGGCCGTCCACGATCCCCTGCACGCCCGTGCCCTCGACGTTCACGAACTCCTCGACGGCCGGAAGGGCGCCGAGCTCCCGGGTGGCGGCAGCCGCCACCGCCTGCGCGATCGGGTGCTCGGAGGCGTCTTCGAGCGCACCGGCCAGCCGCAGCAGCTCCTCGCGGTCCACCCCGCCGTCGGGGTGCACCGCGGTCAGCGTCATGCGACCGGAGGTGACGGTCCCCGTCTTGTCGAGCACGATCGTGTCGACCTTCCGGGTCGACTCCAGCACTTCGGGCCCCTTGATGAGGATCCCCATCTGGGCGCCGCGACCGGTGCCGACGAGAAGGGCGGTCGGCGTGGCCAGGCCCAGCGCGCAGGGGCAGGCGATGATGAGCACCGCGACCGCGGCGGTGAAGGCCGCGGACGCCGGGAACCCGGCACCCAGCCAGACTCCCAGCGTGCCGAGGGCGATCACGATGACGATCGGCACGAAGACGCCGGAGATGCGGTCCGCGAGGCGCTGCACCTCGGCCTTCCCGGTCTGCGCCTCCTCCACGAGCCGCGCCATCTGGGCGAGCTGGGTGTCGGCGCCGACGCGGGTCGCGCGCACCACCAGGCGTCCTCCGGCGTTCACCGTGGCTCCGGTGACCGCGTCGCCCGCGCCGACCTCCACCGGCACGGACTCACCGGTCAGCATCGAGGCGTCGACCGCAGAGGTGCCGCCGACCACCACACCGTCGGTGGCGATCTTCTCCCCCGGGCGAACGACGAACTCGTCCCCGACCCGCAGCTCGGTCGTCGGGATCCGTGTCTCGACGCCCTGCCGGAGCACGGCGACCTCCTTCGCGCCGAGCTCCAGCAGCGCCCGGAGCGCCGCACCGGCCTGTCGCTTGGAGCGCTTCTCGAAGTAGCGCCCGGCGAGGATGAACGTCGTCACCCCCGCCCCGACCTCGAGATAGATGTTGCCGGCGCCGTCGCTGGGCGCGACGGTGAACTCGAAGGGGTGCGTCATGCCGGGCAATCCGGCGGTGCCGAAGAAGAGCGCGTACAACGACCACAAGAGCGCGGCGATCGTGCCCATGGAGATGAGCGTGTCCATCGTGGCCGCACCGTGCCGGAGGTTGATCCACGCTGCCTTGTGGAAGGGCCACGCCGCCCACACGATCACGGGACCGGCGAGCGCGAGCGACAGCCACTGCCAGTACGTGAACTGGAGCGCCGGGATCATGGCCATCGCGATGACCGGGACGGTGAGCACGACGGACGCGATCAGCCGGTGCCGCAATGCCGTGAGCTCGGGGTCGGGTTCCTCGCCGTCGGGCTTCGTCCCCTCCGGAGCGGGAGGCGCGGGAACGACGGCGGTGTAGCCGGTCTTCTCGACCTCGGCGATGAGCAGGGCGGTGTCGACGCCCGCCGGCGCCGTGACGTTCGCCTTCTCGGTGGCGTAGTTCACGGTCGCGGTGACGCCGTCGAGACGGTTGAGCTTCTTCTCGATCCGCATCGCGCACGACGCGCACGTCATGCCGCCGATCTCCAGCTCCACGCTGGTCGCGGACGGGGTGTCCATCAGGACCGGACCGCCTGGTAGCCCGCCTCGTCCACGGCGGCCAGCACGGCCGCGTCGTCGACGGGGGCGGAGCTGCGCACCACGAGCTTCCCGCTCTGCGCGCTCACATCGATACCATCGACGCCGGGGATGCGGGACACCTCGTCGCGGATCGCCGTCTCGCAGTGGCCACAGGTCATCCCGGTCACCTGGTACTCGCTCGTGCTCATCATGGTTCCTTTCGTCGGATACCCCCCTGGGGTACTCCTTCGAGCCAACCCTATACCCTCCGAGGGTATTCCCGCACCTCGGGTGGCACCCCGACTCGTCCACAGCGGGTGAGGAGGACTGGGCATCGACGTCCGCACCTGTGAGGATCGCGCTCATGCACTCCTCTCCCCTGTCCTCCTGGCGGGACACCGCCACGCGCCGCCGCATCGAGGCGTTCGTCTCCGCCGCGACCACCGGCCCCGAGGCCGTCCCCGTCGACGAACGCATCGCCGTGTTCGACAACGACGGCACGCTGTGGTCGGAGAAGCCCATGCCCACGCAGCTGCACTACGTGGTGGAGCGCTGGCGCGAGGAGGCGACGCGCGACCCGTCCCTGGCCGAGCGGCAGCCCTACCGCGCCGCGGTCACCGGCGACCTCGCCTGGCTCGGCACCGCGATCGACAAGCACTACGCCGGCGACGACTCCGACCTCGGTGTCATCATCCAGGCGCTCCTGGGGCTGACCGCCGGCGTGAGCGTGGAGGACTACGCCCGTTCGGTGGCGGAGTTCTACCGCTCCGCCCAGCACCCGATCCTCGGCCGCCCGTACGCCGAATCCGTGTACCGCCCGATGGTCGAGCTGCTGCGGTACCTCGAGAGCCACGGCTTCACGTGCTACATCGTGTCGGGCGGCGAGCGCGACTTCATGCGGCCGATGACCCAGGCGAACTACGGCATCCCTCCCGAGCGGGTGATCGGCTCGGCGCTCGGACTCTCCTACGACGAGAAGGATGCCAGCGTGCGCTACTCCTCCGCGCTGGCGTTCTTCGACGACGGACCGGAGAAACCGGTGCGGATCTGGAGCCGGATCGGGCGGCGTCCGCTGCTGGCGGCCGGGAACTCCAACGGCGACATGCCCATGCTCGACTTCGCGCACGGCGGCCCTCGCCCCGGGCTCGCGCTGCTGATCCATCACGACGACCCCGGCCGCGACGACACCCCCTACGACACGGGAGCCGAGCGGGCCCTCGGTGCCGCCGCCGACCGGGGCTACACCGTGGTGAGCGTCCGGGACGACTGGGCGTCCGTGTTCCCTGACCCCGCCTGAACCGCGCGGCAGCGGGCGCTCACAGCGCGCAGCGGAAGCCGATGTGGGTCATCGCCGTGTCCTCCGCCTGGGCGGACCGCGCCGCAGGGCGATAGCGGAGGCAGTACTCGGGGGCGCAGAGGTGCGAGCCGCCCTTGAGCACGCGGCGAGGGATGGGCGACCCGGGCTCGGAGGACAGCAGGCTCGCGCGCTGACCGGCGTCGACGCCCATCGCGCCCGGCGGCACATGCCGGTGCGTCCAGTAGTCGTCCGTCCACTCCCAGACGTTGCCGATCATGTCGCGCAGGCCGTACCCGTTGGCGGGGAACGAGCCGACCGGCGCCGTGCCGATCCATCCGTCGGCGCCGTCGTTCCGGTAAGGGAAGGCGCCCTGCCAGGTGTCGGCCATGAGGGTGCCGTCCGGCTTCGTGTCCTGACCCCACGCGAACCGCGCGCCGACGAGGCCGCCCCGTGCCGCCCACTCCCATTCGGCCTCGGTGGGCAGCCGCGCGCCGGCCCAGGCCGCGTAGGCGGCGGCATCGGGGTGCGCGATCTGCACGACCGGATGATCGAGACGGTCATCGATCGACGAGGCCGGTCCGAACGGGTGCCGCCAGGACGCCCCCGGCTCCCACCGCCACCACTGACGCCAGTCGCGCAGGTCGACGGGGCCGCGGGTCGGCGTGAACACCATGGCGCCGGGGACGAGATCGTCCGGATGCACGCCGGGATAGTCGGCGGGGTCCATGGGCCGCTCGGCGATCGTGACGTAGCCGGTGTCCTCGACGAAGGCGGCGTACTGACGGTTGGTGACGGGGTGCGCGGCCAGGGCGAACGGCTCCACGCGCCGTTCGTGGACCGGCCCCTCCTCCGGGTAGAACTCGTCCGACCCCATGAGGAGCGTTCCGCCGGGGATCTCGATCATCGCCGTCATGCCCTCATGCTAGGCCGCCGCCCGCTCCGGACGGTCACTCGCGCGACAGCATCGCGGCCGCCTCGAGCTCCATATCGAGATACTGCTCCGTGCTCACGTCCACCGCCACGCCCAGGAGCCTGCCGCCGGTGAACGGGAACGGATTGCCGTACTGCGCGCTCACCGGATCGGCGCTGTCCCACCCGACGCAGAGCCCGTCGCCGCAGAGCGTGAACTTCCCGACCTGCGCGCGCATCGGACCGGACGCCACGGCGCGATCGTCGACGTACAGCGTGGTCGTGCCGACGGACTCGCCGTGCTCCCCCGCCCCCTCCCGGACGAACTCCACGCCGAGGGTGTGCGGACCGGGGGTGAGCGGGTCCGACGAGAACGACTGCTCGGGCGGGATGCCGAGGAAGTTGTACACGTAGACCAGCCGGTCGTCCTTGAGGAACAGCGAGTGCCCGCCGAAGCGGGACCCGTGCGCGAAGAGCACGCCCTCCGCGCCCTCGTACAGGACCACGTCGGCGATGATCTTGTACGAGCGGCCCCGGACGTTGACCGCGACGCTCTCCGGCACCGCGGCCGTCCCGGGGAAGTACACGTACCGCTCTCGGGGCGCCTCCGCCTGGGGCCGCGGGACCGTGAGGATCTCCCGGGCGGAGCGGTCGTCGAGCGGAAGGGCGAAGTTCGCCTCCGCCTCCGCGAACCACGCCGCGATGAGCTCCTGCAGCTTCTCCGGGTGGGTCGCGGCCAGGTCGTTCGACTCGGAGCGGTCCTCCGCCACGTGGTACAGCTCCCACACGTCGTCGTCGAAGTGGCCCTTGCCGCTCAGCGGGGCGTGCACCGCCGCCGCCTTCCAGCCGTCCTTCCAGATGCCCCGGGTGCCGAGCATCGAGTAGTACTGGACGCTCTTCTGCGTCGGCCCGTCCGGCGCGGCGTCGAAGGAGTACTTCATCGAGACGCCGTCCAACGGCCGCTGCGGGACGCCGCGGAACGACTCCGGCATCTCGATGCCGATGACGTCGAGCACCGTCGCGACGACGTCGACCGAGTGGTGGTACTGGTGGCGCAGCTCCCCCTTGGCCGCGATCCCCTTCGGCCAGTGCACGACCATCGGGTCGCAGGTGCCGCCGGAGTACTGGGAGTACCGCTTGAACATCTGGAAGGGGGTGGAGAACGCCGCCGCCCACCCCGTCGGGTAGTGGTTGTAGGTGTCGGCGGAGCCGAGCGTGTCGATCATCGCGAGGTTCTCGGCGAGGTCGTCGGGGTAGCCGTTGAAGAACTTGTTCTCGTTCACCGAGCCGTCCGGCGATCCCTCCCCGGAGGCACCGTTGTCGGCGCAGTAGAAGACGATCGTGTTGTCCAGCTGCCCGGTCTCCTCCAGGTAGTCCACGATCCGCCCGACCTGGGCGTCCGTGTACTCGGAGAAGCCGGCGAAGACCTCGGCCATGCGGGAGAAGAGCCTCCGCTCGTCGTCGTTCAGCTCCGCCCACGGCCGCACGTGGTCGGCGGGGTTCGCGGCGTCCTCCGGCAGCGGGTTGAACGGCGTCATCTGCGTGCCCTCCGGCAGCACGCCCTTCTCGATCATGCGGGCCAGCACCCACTCGCGGTAGGCGTCGTAGCCGTCGTCGAACATGCCCTTGTACTTGTCGATGTACTCCTGCGGGGCGTGGTGCGGGGCGTGGTTCGCGCCCGGGCAGAACCACATGTACCAGGGCTTCGAGGGATTCGACGCCTGCTGGTTCCGGATCATCGCGAGCGCCTGATCGGCGAGGTCCTTGGACAGGTGGTATCCGTCCTCGGGACGGTAGGGCTGCTCGACGAAGTGGTTGTCCTCCACGAGGTCGGGGTACCAGTTGTTGGTCTCCCCGCCGAGGAAGCCGTAGAACCGGTCGAAGCCGAGCTGCAGCGGCCACATCGAACGGCTGCCGCCGGGGGCGATGTCCTCCTCAGGGACGTTGTGGTTCTTGCCGAGCCAGAACGTGCTGTACCCGTTCTCCTGCAGCACCTGGCCGATCGTCGCGCATTCCGCCGGCAGGCGCCCCGCGAAGCCCGGGAACCCGTTCGTGCCCTCCATGATCACGCCGGCGCGGTTGACGTGGTGATTGCGGCCCGTGAGCATGGTGGACCGCGTCGGGGAGCACAGCGCCGTGGTGTGCCACTGCGTGTAGGTGAGGCCCCCGGCGGCGAGACGGTCCATGGTCGGCATCGCGATACGGCCGCCGTACGGCGACCACGAGGCCAGCCCGGTGTCGTCGTAGAGCACCACCAGGACGTTCGGAGCCCCCTCCGGCGCCTTCCGCAGCTCGTACGGCGACCAGTCAGGACGGGAGTCGCGGACGTCCAGTGTGATCTCCCCCGAGAAGTCCGCATTGAATTCCGACATCGTCTCTCCTTCGCTCCGGGCGCAGCGGCGCGCCTCGTCCCGAGTCTCCCGACCCCGCGTGCGTGCCGACAGGTGCTCTCACCCGGCCCGGGTGACCTCGGCGTCGTCGGCGTCCTCGACGACGGGCGCATCCCGCTCCTCGACGACCACGGCGGGCGCTGGCCGCCGCAGCAGCTCGACGAGGATCGTCAGCACGAGAACGCCGATCGCCACACCGAGGACGGAGCCGAAGGTGACCGGACGCGTCGCCAGGAGGATGAGCACCCCGATCGCCATCCCGGCGATGAGGATCGCGCCGCGATAGCGGTCGACCGCCCGCCCGAACCGCCCGGTGGAGATCCCGTGCGCCTCCGCCGCGCCGCGCAGCGCCCCGAACCCGCTCTCGGTGACGCGCCGCACCGTGAGGGCACTGCGGCTCGACCCGGCGAGCCAGGCCCAGAGCGCGATGAGCACCCCGACCAGGGCGAGCGCGACGACGGTGGATCCGAGGAGCGCGGTGAGCTGATCGAAGAGGGACTCGGCCGCCGCGGCCGTCATGATCGACGGACTGACGGCGCTGACGAAGAACCCGCGTCCGATGCCCATCCCGGCGGCGAGGAGGAAGAAGACGACGGCGAAGCCCGCACTCGTCCAGAACAGCGCCCGTGGCCGGTTCACCGCGAGCAGCACGCCGAGGACGACGAGGCCGAGGACGACCCAGGGCAGCCAGAACCCCGCCGTCACCGCGATCTGGTAGACCGTGCGGACCAGGACCAGCGCGTCGGCCTGCACCACCGGGATGGTGCGATCGATCACCGGGATGAGGTCGGCCACCCCGGCACCGCGCTCCGCCAGCGCCTCCTTGACCCGTTCGACGACCGCGCCCACGTCCACCGAGAGCACCCCGTCGTCGCTGAGTTCCAGCGCCGTGCCGGGCTCGTCCTGCAGGATCGCGACGGCGCGCTCATGGGTGAACCGCAACGTCTCCGCCCAGATGTCGGCGAACTGCCGGGACGAGACCACCTCGTGCACGACGCCGTCGATCAGGGACGACAGTCCGGACGCGGCCGGTGCCTCCAGCAGCCCGAGAGCGGCGGTGGCGCGCGGCGGGAGGTCGAGGGCACGCAGGCCGTCGAAGAGCTCGCCGACCACGGCATCCAGGTCGACCTGCTCGTCGATGGCGGCCGTCACCTGGTCGGCGACGAAGTCCTGCACGTCCGGGTCTTCGGCCAGCGGAGCGAAGGTCGCGACGAACCGGTCCGCATCCACGAGCTGCAGCCGTGCCCACGTCCCCATCGCCGCGATCGGCGCGAGGAGCACGGCGACGACGAGCACGATCCCGGCGATGATGCTCCGGGCCGAGATCCGGCGTCGAGGGCGTCGGAGCGCCTCGTTCTCCTGCTCCAGCGCGCGCAGTCGTTCCCGCAGGTCTTCGATCTCGCTCATCGGCGCCTCGTCTCGATCGTCGCGACGCTCAGCTCAGCAGCTTCTGCTTCGCGGCGGTGAACTCCTCCTCCGTCAGCACGCCGGAGGCCTTCAGCGATCCGAGCTCCTGGAGCTTGGCGATCAGGTCGTCCGCCGGTGCGGGGGGCGCGGCCGGCGGGCTCGTCGGCGGAGAGTACTGCGCGGCCGCGTTCCGAGCCGCGTCGTCCATCTGGGCCTGTTGCTGGGCGGCCTCGTACTGCTGCTGCTCGTACTCGCTCTGCGCACGGCGCTCCTGATTCCGCATCGCGGCTCCCTGCACCGCGGTCGCCGTCCCGGCGACCACCGCGGTCCGCGCGGCGAGACCGATGAGCCCCGGCCGACCGAATCTCCGCAAGGGCATGTCATTCACCTTCCTGTTCGAGGATGTCCATCACCGCGTTCACGACGGGAGCCGGAACGCGCTCGCTGCGCAGCACCTGGCCTCCCGCCGCGGCGACATCCTGGGCGAGGGTCCGGGCGAACAGGAGCTCCAGGACCACGACCGCCGCCGATCGTCCCGGCGGCACGACCTCCGCCAAGGCGCGGACGTCATCCTCGCTCGCGAGACCGGCGACGATCGGCTCGAGGCCGTCGAGGGCCAGGGGCCCGTCGCCCTCCTCCAGTTCGAGGATGTCGAGGTCCCCGTCCGCCGTCCGTGTCACCAGCACGAAGTCCAGCACGCGCACCACGCCCTTCGACACGAGGTCGGTCAGCGCGCCGAACGTGTCCGGATCCGGCCGGTCCCCGTCGAAGCCCACGAGATAGAACTCGACGGGCCCGAATCGGAACTCCTTCATGTCGCCACCCTTCATCCGGCACCAGGATGCACCCGTCGTCGCCGTCTGCGCCGCCGTCCTCACCCGCTGCGGGTGAGCGCGCGACCACTGCCGGTCCGTGCGGCTGTCACGATCGGAGGAAGGGACGAATCGAGGGTGGACATGAGGAGCCGGGTGCTGGGCGACGTGGCGTTCGTCGTGGTCGAGCTCCGCCGCGCGCACCCGGGGCCCCCCGTCCTGGAACCGCTGCTGCGTCAGGTCGAGGACGGCACGCTGCGCGTGCTCGACTTCCTCGTCGTGCGCCGTGACGCCGCGGACGTCCACCGCATCACGGAGGTCGACGGCGACGACTTCTCGCTCGCCGGCCTGCCTCTCTATGCGCCGGGCCTCATCTCCCTCGACGATGTCGGGCACTTCCTCCCGTGGGTGCCGCTCGGCGCGGTCGCCGCCGTGATCCTCGTCGAGCAGCGCTGGGACGTACGCTTCGTCCGCGAGGTGGAGGACGCCGGCGACCGCATCCTGGCGACCCAGGCGATCCCCTCCGCCGTCGCCAACGCCGCCCTCGTCGCCACTCTGGGCGCGCGACCCTGACGCGTGCCGGACTCACACCATCGCGTGCACGGCCTCCCGCCGAGACGAGACCCCGAGCTTGCGGTAGATCGCGCGCTGATGCGTCTTCACCGTGTTGACCGACACGGAGAGCTCCTGAGCGATCTCCGGCAGTGTGCGCGCTGTCTGCATCTGATGGAAGACGTCACGTTCGCGCTCCGACAGCCGATCGGCCACGGAGCCGACCGCGTCGACGGCGAGGCACTTCTCAATGAACTCCTCGAACTGCGTCCCGTGGTGCACGTGCGCCTGCAGGAGCCGCCGCACGGCGACCTCCCGCGGGCCGAAGAGCACGACGAGGTTCTCCGCGGAGGCGACGGCGAGTGCGGCCTCGCACAGCTCATGGGCGTCGTCCTGGTGGCCCGTCGCCCGTCGGAGCGCGGCCGCGGTGATCAGCGTGGCGGCTTTGACGTACGACAGCTCCGTGAAGGTCCGCAGCGATCGCAGCATCTCCAGCGCCGCCCCGTGCTCCTCCGCGCGGCGCAGGATCCCGGACAGCGCGACGCCCACGAGCGGGAGGTCCGTACCGCCCGCATACTTCTTCGCGATGCGCAGCGCCCGCTCCCTCCTCCCCACCGCCTCTTCGAGCAGCGCCACGGACGACTCCCGGAACGCCGGCCACGCCACCCCCTGCACGACGTCGATGGGCAGCTCCTGCACGCTGATGGCCGCCCGCCGGCAGATCGCGGGATCCCCGGTGAGCGCGGCCGCATAGGCCCCCATCATGCGCGCGTGCCCGGCGAGATCCCGCCCGGACGCGGCCACCTCACGCGCCGCGTCGAAGATCCGGACGGCCTCCTCCGCCTCCCCGGACCAGTAGGCGACCCATCCGGCGGCGGCCACGGCGCTGCCACGCGCGAAGGTGTTCCGTGGAAGGAGCGTCTCCCGGGGGTCCTCGGCCGCGGCCAGCACGGTCGCGGCCTCCGTGAGCCGGCCGGACGTGGCGAGGCCGTACGCGAGGTGTCCCTCGGCACGGGACGTGAGCTCCCGGTCGCCCGCCTCCCTCGCCTCCCGCGCCGCCGCGGAGAAGTACTCGATCGCGAGGTCCGGCGATTCCCGATTGCGCAGCGCCGTCCACCCCAGCAGATGGTTGAGCGCCACCCGACCGCCGTACATCCGGTCTTCCTCGGCATCGAGCAGCGCGCGGATCTCGGGACCGGACACCGCCACCTCGACGGAGGACTCCGCGAGCAGCAGACGGACGATGGGCAGGACGGCGGGGTCGGCGTGGCCGGGCGTCCGGTCGAGGAGAGCCTCGGCCCGTCGGCACAGCTCGCGGGCGACGCGATGATCCCCGAGGACGTCGCTGGCGCCGGCCCGCACGAGGAGCAGGTGCGGATCGTCAGGGTTGTCGCGCAGGAGGGTCGTGGCCGTCCGCTCCACGTCTCCTGCCGAGGCGCCGACCACGAGGCCCAGCCAATGCCGGAGGAGGACGGCTCTGGCGCCGGCCCGATCCCCGGCACGGCGGGCATGCGTCACGGCGGCGATCGGATCCGTGAGCTCCAGGGCGCGCGCGGCCCGGCGATGCACGGCGGCGAAGCGGTCACCATCCGTCCGTGCGAGGTCGGCGCACCGACGCGCGAACGCGGGGTGCCAGCGGTAGATCGGGCCCTGCGGGCCGTCAAACCGGTCGAGGAACAGGCCGAGTCGGACGCAGGTCTCCAACAGTTCGGCGGCGTCGTCGCTCGCCGTCACCTGAGCGGCGGTCTCCGGGGTGAGCTCCGCGCAGGCGGTGCCGTCCAGGACGAAGTCCGCGAGCACGGGCGGCAGCGCATCCAGGACGTGCTCGCGGATGTACTCTCCGAGGAACGACGAAGCCGTCGACGCGCCGCCGGACGGCAGAGACCCGCCCACGAGGACGAGCCGGACCGCGATGGGCCAGCCGCCGGTCTCGTCCCGGACCGCGGTCGCATCGAGCCCGCGGGGTGCCGACCTCGTCAGGTTGCGGATCTCGTCCGTGGAGAACCGGAGGGTCTCGACACCGACGAACGACCCGGGGTGCAGGAGGCGGTGGCGGGACAGGGTGACCTCGATCAGCGTCGTCCCGACCAGGAGGAGGCGCAGACCGTCCGGAGGCTGATCGGCGAGGAGCCCGAGCAGGCCGTCGCGCCAGGCTTCGCCCGCGCGGTGCGCATCGTCGACGACGAGGTGCACGGGGTGTTCGACGTCCTGGAGCTCCGCGCAGAGCTGCCGGTAGGCGCGAGCCGGGTCCTCGACATCGCGCGAGACGGCGAACGCGCGCCCAGCACGCTCCGCGGCGAGCGCGAGGGCGTCCACGACGCCCGAGGTCAGCAGCGCCGGGTCGTCGTCGGACGCGCTCAGCGAGAGCCAGGCGACGTCGTCACGCGTCGCCGCCCACGCCGCGACCGCCGTCGTCTTTCCGTAGCCGCTGGGCGCGCTGACGACCGTCACGCCCTCGGCGTCGACCGCGGCCGCGATCGCGGCCGTCACGCGTTCCCGCGGCACGACGCCGATGGGCGTGGCGGGTGGCCGGAAGCGCAGAGCCGGTCCCGGCCTCGTGGAACGTACGGGAGGCGACATGGCAACACGAAACCACGGCCCCGCGCGCCCTTCCAGGGGGCGGGAGCGCAATCACCCGGATGAAAGTGCCGCGGGCTACGCTGTCCGCGTGACCTCGCTCCCGACTCCTCCGCCCTCCGCAGCAGAACGTTCGCCCGCCCCCGCCCTGCGGACCCTGCTGATCCTGGCGGCGAGCGCGATCGTCCTCGCCGGCGTCTCGCTGGCCCGCGAGGTGTTCGGTCCCCTCGCCCTCGCGATCGTCATCGTGGTCATCTGCGAGCCGATCCGCCGCCCCTTCCAGCGCCCCGGTCGGCCCGCCTGGATCGGGACGACCGCCGTGATCGTGCTGGCCTACGTCATCCTGCTGGCGATGGCGGCGCTGCTGTGGCTCGCCGGCACCCAGTTCGCCCGCCTCGTCGGCGACCTCGCGTCCCAGGACGGCCTGGTGCACGCCGCCGATCAGGTCGTCGCGTGGCTGCAGTCGCTGGGCCTGGATCAGGAGGCGGCGGATGCCGCGGCCTCGGTCCTCGATCCCGAGACCCTGCTCGGTGTGGCGGGAAGCCTGGGCAGCGCGGTGCTCGGCGTCGCCACCGCCCTGTTCTTCGTCTGCGCGTACATCATCTTCCTCGCGGCCGACGCCGCCCGGTACCGGACGGCGCCGGCGCTCTTCGGCGCCACGCACGGCTCGGTGCTCGAGCGCATCGCCCGGCTGCAGACGGGGGTCCGTCGCTACTACGTCGTGAACGCCGCCTTCGGCGCCGTCGTGGCGATCGTCGACGGCCTCGCCCTGTGGTGGATGGGCGTCCCGGCCCCGGTGGTCTGGGCGATCCTCGCGTTCGTGACGAACTTCATCCCGAACATCGGGTTCGTGCTGGGACTCATCCCGCCGGCGATCCTCGCCTTCGTGGTGGGCGGCTGGCCGCTGCTCCTCGGCGTCATCGCCGTGTACTGCGTGGTGAACGTCGTGCTCCAGGTCCTCGTCCAGCCCAAGTTCGTCAGCGACGCCGTCGACCTCAGCCTCACGCTCAGCTTCTTCTCCGTGATCTTCTGGACCTTCGTGATCGGACCGCTCGGCGCCATCCTCTCGATCCCGCTGACCCTGCTCGTGCGTGCCCTCGTGCTCGAGGGCGACCCGGGATCGACGTGGGTGCGCTGGGTCAGCGGCGACCGTACCGCTCTCCCGGAGCCGAGCCCGGAGCCCCTCCCCGCCCCGACCCGACGCCGGTTCCGACGGCGCTGACGCCGCGCACCACCGACGCCGCCGCGCGAAATCACCAGGGCGAGGTTGCCCGTCGCTCTGGTCGTCGCCTTCCGACGATGCCATCGTGAACCCGGAACACGCCGGCGACGAAGGGAGAGCGCATGCCGCGTCCGCTCGCGGGCCTGACCCGACGCAACCTCGCGACCGAGCTCACCGCGGGGGTCACCCTCCTGGCGATCGCGATCCCGCTCAACATCGGCTATGCCCAGATCGCGGGGCTCCCCGCCACCGCCGGGCTGTACGCGCTGATCGTCCCGACCGTCGTCTATGCGCTCGTGGTCTCGTCGCGTCAG
This sequence comes from Microbacterium sp. NPDC091676, assembly GCF_044756645.1. Taxonomy (NCBI): domain Bacteria; kingdom Bacillati; phylum Actinomycetota; class Actinomycetes; order Micrococcales; family Microbacteriaceae; genus Microbacterium; species Microbacterium sp. NPDC091676. The sequence goes on from NZ_JBIVTI010000001.1 coordinate 922,889, forward strand.
CTGGTCGCCTCCCCCGACGCCGCCGCCGCCGCGCTGGTGGCCTCCTCCATCGGCGGGCTGGCCGTCGCCGGAAGCGCCGACTACGCCACGCTCGCCCTCGCCCAGGCGATCCTCTGCGGCGGGATGTTCGTCCTGCTCGCGGTCTTCAAGCTCGGCTTCCTGGCGAACTTCCTCTCCAAGCCGATCCTCGTCGGCTTCGTCGGCGGACTGGCGCTGGACATCATGGTGAGCCAGATCGCGAAGATGCTCGGGGTGAAGATCGACTCCGGCGCGGAGTTCGTCGACAAGGTCGTCGCGCTGGTCACCGGCCTCCCCTCGCTCAACGGCTGGTCCGTGCTCCTCGCCGCCTGCTCCGTCGCGGTGCTGCTCCTCGGGCAGCGCTACCTCCGGGCGGTGCCCTGGGCACTGATCGTCCTCGTCGCGACGACGGTGGCCGTCGTCCTCACCGGGCTCGACGGCCGTGGCGTGGCGGTGCTCGGCGAAGTCCCCGCCGGCCCTCCGACGCTCACCTGGCCGGTCATCGACTGGTCCCTCTGGCTCGCCCTCGTGCCCTCCGCGATCGCCCTGACGCTCGTGACCACGGCGGAGGGCCTGCTGGTCTCGCGCTCGTACAGCGAGAAGCACCGCTACCCGTTCCACGCCAATCGCGACCTGCTCGCGTTCGGCGTCGCGAACGTCGCCGCCGGCGCCCAGGGCAGCTTCGCCGTCGGGTCCTCCACCTCGCGCACGGCGGCGATGGATCAGGCGGGGTCGCGGACGCAGCTCCCCGCGCTGGTGCTCGCCGTCGGGACGCTCCTGCTGCTGCTCTTCGGCACCGCGCTCCTCGCCGACATCCCCTCGCCGGCGATCGGCGCCATCGTCGGCGTCGCGATCATCCCGCTCCTCGGCATCCGCGACTTCATCCGGCTGTGGCGCCTGGACCGGTTCGAGTTCGTCATCGGCGCGGTCTGCTTCCTCGTGACCCTGTTCGTCGGGTCGATCGCGGGGATCGTCGTCGCCTTCGTCCTCGCGCTCGTCAACCTCGCCCAACGCGCCTCGCACCCGGCGATCGACGTGCTGGAGACGTCCGGCGATCCCGGCGAGTCCCTCCTGGAGGATGCCCCCGCGGGCACGACGACCGCGCCGGGAGTCATCGTCGTCCGGCTCGCGGCCCCGCTGTTCTTCGCCAACGGCGCCGTGTTCTCGGCCGCCGTGAAGGAGGCGGTGCGGGCCGCGGGGCCGTCCGCCGTCCAGCACGTCGTCATGGACATGGAGGCGGTCACGGATGTCGACGTCACCGGAGCGGAAGCGTTCCAGGCGCTGCGCGAGTGGCTCGACACGCAGTCGATCTCCCTCGCCTTCAGCCGCGTCCGACCAAACACCCTCCGCCGGCTGCGGTCACTGGGGCTCCTCGACCGGGAGTCGGTCTATGCGACCAACCGCGCCGCCATCACCGACCTCGTACCGTCCGACGCCGCTCCGCCGGCTCCGAACAGGAAGGGCAGCTGAATGGGTGCCGTCATCGGGGAGATCCTCCCCCTCGCCGTGGGTGTCGCGATCAGCCCGGTGCCGATCATCGCCGCCATCCTCATGCTCCTGTCCCCGAAGGCGCGGGTCACGAGCGTCGGCTTCCTGCTGGGCTGGATCGCCGGCATCGTCGTGGCGGCCAGCGTCTTCACCCTGCTCTCCGCGGTCCTCCCCGAAGAGGATCCCGATGCCTCTCGTCCGATCCGCGGAATCATCCAGCTCGTCCTCGGACTCCTGCTGCTGGTGCTGGCGGTCGGTCAGTGGCGCAAGCGCCCGAAGCCGGGGCAGCCGGCGGCCCTGCCGTCGTGGATGAAGGCTATCGACACGATGTCCTTCGGCACGGCGCTCGGCCTCGGGCTCCTCCTGTCCGCGGTGAATCCGAAGAACCTCCTCCTGGCGGCCGGAGCCGGGGTCGACATCGGCAGCGCCGCGCTCGATGCGAGCTCCACGATCCTCGTGATCGCCGTCTTCACCCTGATCGGCGCATCGACCGTGCTCCTGCCCGTCGTGGGCTACCTCGTCGCGGCCGCGCGGCTGCGCGCCCCGCTCGACGCCCTGCGCGGATGGCTCGCCGCCGAGAACGCGGTCATCATGGCCGTGCTGCTGCTCGTGATCGGCGTCTCCATGATCGGCAAGGGCATCGGCAGCTTCTGAGCGCCCACGCCGACGAGATCACCCGGATGAACGCGGTCCGCAGTCCGTGACCCCGGCCCTCGCCCGGCAGTACTGTGCGGGGAAAGGCGGTTCGGCAGAGATGAAGGAGATGGACATGGCCCGTGACTTCCAGGGCAGAATCGAACTCGACGTCCGCGATTCGGAGGCCGACTGGGAGGCCTTCCTCCCGGCGAAGCCCCGCGAGGGAGCGCCCAATGTGCTGGTCGTCCTCTACGACGACACCGGCATGGCGGCCTGGTCCCCGTACGGCGGACGCATCAACATGCCGACCATGGACCGCCTGGCGCAGAACGGTCTGACGTACTCCCAGTGGCACACCACGGCGCTGTGCTCGCCCACCCGCTCGACGTTCCTCACCGGACGCAACCACCACCTCAACGGGTTCGCGACGATCTCGGAGTCGTCCACGGGATTCCCCGGCTACAACTCCCACATCCCCGACTCGAACACGACCATGGCCCACGTCCTCCGCGACGCCGGCTGGTCGACGTTCTGGGTGGGCAAGAACCACAACGTCCCGATCGACGAGTGGACGGCCGGCGCCTCGAAGAAGCACTGGCCGCTGGCGCAGGGCTACGACCGCTTCTACGGCTTCATCGGCGGGGAGACCAACAACTGGTATCCCTCCCTCGCCGAGGACAACCACTACATCGACCAGCCCTACCTCCCCGAGGAGGGGTACCACCTCTCGAAGGACCTCGCCGACCAGGCGCTGTCGATGATCCGCGACGTCAAGCAGACGGAACCGGACAAGCCCTGGTACCTCTGGTTCTGCCCGGGCGCGAACCACGCCCCGCACCACGCGCCGCAGGAGTACATCGACAAGTACAAGGGCATGTTCGACGACGGCTACGAGGCGTACCGCGAGTGGGTCCTCGCCCGGATGATCGAGAAGGGCATCGTCCCGGAGGGCACCGAGCTCACCGCGCTGAACCCGATGCCGGAGGGCACCTTCTCGCCGACCGACGAGGTGCGTCCCTGGGACTCGCTGAACGACGAGGAGAAGGCGATGTTCTCGCGCATGGCGGAGGTCTACGCCGGGTTCAGCGAGTACACCGACGCCCAGGTCGGCCGCATCGTGGACTACCTGGAGGAGTCGGGGCAGCTCGACAACACCCTCATCATCTACTGCGCCGACAACGGCGCGTCCGGCGAGGGCAGCCCGAACGGCTCGGTCAACGAGGGCAAGATCTTCGGCGGCTACCCGGACGACGAGGCCGAGAACCTCCGTCTCGTCGACAAGCTCGGCTCCCCCGACACGTACAACCACTACCCGACGGGGTGGGCCGCGGCCTTCTCGACGCCGTACAAGATGTTCAAGCGCTACACCTACCAGGGCGGCGTGTGCGATCCGCTGGTGATCCACTGGCCGGCCGGCATCAGGGCCCGCGGCGAGGTCCGCCACCAGTACCACCACTCCACCGACATCGTGCCGACGATCCTCGAAGCCTGCGGTGTCGAGTTCCCGGAGGTCTACAGCGGCATCGAGCAGACGCCGCTCTCCGGTGTCTCGATGGCCTACTCGTTCGACGCGACGCCGGAGACGCCGACGGCGAAGGAGACGCAGTACTACGAGATGTTCGGGCAGCGCGGCATCTGGCACGAGGGTTGGAAGGCCGTCACGGTGCACGGCCCGGTCAGCGGCAAGGGGCACTTCGACGAGGACGAGTGGGAGTTGTACCACACGGACGTCGACCGCGCGGAGGCCGTGAACCTCGCCGCCGAGCATCCGGAGAAGCTGGAGGAGCTCAAGGCCCTCTGGATGGAGGAGGCGAAGGCGAACGCGGTGCTCCCGCTGAACGATCTCCAGGTCATCGGCAATCCGAAGGACTTCGAGACCTTCGTCTCGATGGAGTTCCACCAGCCCACGCCGCCGTCCGGCCGTTTCGTGTACTACCCGGGCACCAGCGAGGTGCCCGAGCGGTCGGCGGCGAACACCCACGGCGTCTCCTTCAAGATCGCCGCGGAGGTCGAGTTCACACCGGACACCGAGGGCGTCATCTTCGCGCACGGCTCCCGGTTCGGCGGACACGCCCTGGTGGTCAAGGACGGCCAGGTGCACTACGTCTACAACTTCCTCGGGATCCCGCCGGAGGACCGCATCTCCGGACCCGCCCCGACCTCCGGGAAGCACATCGTCGGGGTCGAGTTCGTCAAGGAGGGCATGGGCGAGTACCGCGAGGGCGTCGGACCCGCGCGGCTCTACATCGACGAGGAGAAGGTCGACGAGAAGCAGATCCGCACGGTTCTCGGTCACTTCTCGCTCTGCGGGGAGGGCCTGACGATCGGGCGGGACAGCGCCGACCCCGTGTCGTCCCTGTACGGCTACGGGTTCGACTTCCGCGGCGGAAGCATCGCCCAGGTCGTGTTCGACATCGCCGACGACGCCTACCTCGACCTGGAGGCGCACCTGGCGGCGGCCATGGCCCGCGACTGACGACCCGGCGGCCGCCCCGGCCCTCAGAGCAATCCGAGGGCCTGGGCGGCCGCTGTCACGCCATCGCGATCCGAGACGCCGAGCTTGCGGTAGATGTTCCGCACGTGCGTCTTCACCGTGTTCGGGGAGATGTACTCCTGCTGCGCGATCTGCCGCAGCGTGGCGTTCCGGCTCAGCGCGCTCAGCACGATGCGTTCCCGCTGCGTCAGCTCCTCCTCGACGAGCACTCCGGCGGCGGACAGCCGCTCGCGCACCCGGTCGGCGAAGTGCGTGCGCGCTCCCGCCGTCGCCCGCGCGGCGAGCAGCCGCGACACGATCGGGCCCGCCTCGGCGACGCGGCGCACATGGTCTTCCGGCTCCGCGAGGGCGAGGGCGGTGGCGAGCGCGAACTGCGCCCGATCCGGCTCCCCGTCGTGCACGTCGAGCTCGGCCTCGACCAGCCACGCGTCGATCATCGAGGCCGGGAGCAGACACGGGATCGCGCCCTCCAGCACCGGCGCCAGCGCGCCACGGGCGATGCCGTCGCGGCGGTCGTGCACGGCGGCGATCGCGCGGAGCACGAGCACGTCCCCCGTGTCGCCCAGCGCATCCTCCATATCGGCGATGAACCGGTCGCGGAGCGTCGGCTCCCCCAAGCGGTCGAAGGCATGGACGGCGAAGGGCGCCATCATGGCGTACCAGTGCGGCGGAAGCGGCAGGTCCTCGCGGGGGGTCAGGGTGTCGAGGAGGCTCACGGCCGCCTCACGGGGATCCGCACCCTGCTCCGCACCGAGCAGCGCGCGCATGCCCTGCAGGCCCCGCGCGATCGCCGTCTCTCCGCCGCCGGCGATCACCCGCGCCGCGGACTCCAGGGTCTCGGCCTCCTCCAGGATCTGCATGCCCTCATAGGGACCCCAGAAACGCCAGACCCTCGTCACCTCGAAGAACGGGTTGTCCGGCTCGTCGAACTCGTGCCAGCGGCGCTCCAGGGCGGCCCCCGCCTCGATCGCGTCACGGAGCCGCCCCCGGAACAGCACGCTGGTGGCGAGGACCGCCTCCGCCTGCAGCTCCGCCGCCCGGGCCCCGATCGCCCGGGCGAGGTCTCCCGCACGTCGGGCGGTCCCCTCGGCCTGATCGAGTCGTCCCACGTAGAGCTCCGCCGTCGCCGCCTCCAGGAGGGCGTAGGCGTCGAGCTGCTCCTCTCCGCTGAGGTCGCGGAGCTCGGCTCCGGCGCTGTCCAGGGTCTCGGCGATCCCGCCCCGCCGCAGCGCCGTGTGCAGCTCGATCCCGAGTCGCCAGCGGCGGTCGGCGGCGGACTCCCCCGTATCGACCGACGGCACGATCACGGCGGCCGACGGATCCCCGCAGGACAACTCCGCCGCGGCGATGAGCATCCGCACCGTCGGCACCGATCGCAGGGCGGCCGGCAGCTCCGCCATCGCCGTCCGCACCGCGTCCGCACGGCCGTCCAGCACGAGCTGCATCCCGCAGCGCCGCAGGACGCCCGCCGTGCAGGCCGTCTCTCCGCCGCGGAGCGCGTGCTGCAAGGCGAGGAGGGGCTGCTGCTGCGCGAACCAGTCGGCCGCCCGTCGGTGCAGCAGCTCTTCGCGGTCGGCGCCGCCTTCCCGCAGCCGGCTGAGGAGGAACTCCCGCAACAGCGGCGGATAGTGGTACCGGACGGGGTCCGCGGCGTCGGGTCCGGCGAGCACGTTGAGACGGAGCAGCCGGTCGATCAGGGCCGTCACGGACCCGGCTCCGGAGAGCACGGCGGCGAGCTCGGCGGTGAAACGCTCCACGACCGCCGTGGCCTCGAGGAAGGAGCGCAGCTCGCCGTCGAGGTCGCAGAGCACCTCCTCCACGAAGTAGTCCGCGACCTCCGGGGCGTCTCCCCGCAGCGACTGGCCGAGGACGCTCTGCGCCCCGGCGGCATCGAGCATCATGAGCTGCAGCCCGGTCGCCCAGCCCTCGGTGCGGGCGAGCACGGTGCTGACCTCTCCCTGGGACAGTCGCAGGCCTCGCGCACCGAAGAAGGCGCGCACCTCGGCCGGGGTGAAGGCGAGTGCACGGGCGTCGAGCTCGAGGGCGACCCCCGCGATGCGCCGCCGTGCGAGCGGGATCGCGCGAGTGCCGCGCCCGGCCAGCACCACGTGCACGGTGCCCGGCACGCTCTGGACGAAGGTCGAGATCAACTGGGCGGTGTGCTCGTCCTCGACGCGGTGCACGTCGTCGACGACGAGGACGATCCGCTTCTTCGCCTCCCGCAGGGCTCTGGCCAAGGTGCGCGCGGTCGCCGCAGAGCGCACCGAAGGCACGGCGGCGAGCGCCTCCTGCAGGTCGGGGTCGTCGATGCGCCCGAGGGCGGCACGCAGGAGCGGCAGGTCGGCCTCCCCGCGCTCGAGGGACACCCACACCAGATCGATGTCCGGATCGGCACGCAGACCCTGCGCCCATTGCGACAGCAGCCTCGTCTTGCCGGATCCCGCCGGAGCGCTCACGAGCGTGAGCGTCCACGGCCCGTCCATCGCCGCCGTCAACCGCGACAGCAGGCGCTCTCGACGGACCTCGCCCTTCATCGCAGCGGGTATGGGACTCTCGTCCGTTCCCGCCCTCCGTACACTCTGCAGCACTCGAAACCCCCCGATTTCGATCTTGCTCCCCCTCGCGGGCAGTCTATTGCAAGGTGGGAGCGGTCCCGCAAGGGGGACTCACTCCGCGACGTCCGCGCGCACCGGTCGCCGTATCGCGAGCAGCGCCGGCACGAGGGCGCCGAAGAACAGGGCGAGGGCGACCCCCAGAAGGGTCTCGAGGGTCCGCTCCAGGAAGCGCTCGGCCGGCGGCTCGGCCGATGTCGACAGCAGCAGGGTGAGCACGAGGAACGTCGTGAAGGCCGGCGCGACGTACCAGCGGCTCTGCTGGACCGCGCCGAGACACCCCACCGCGACGCCGATCCCGAGCCCGATCACCATCCCGCTCGGGGAGAGCAGCGCGAAACCGGCGGCCGCCAGCGCTCCGAGGAGCACCGAGGCCGCCCGACCCACGCTGCGCAGGACGAGCTGCCCGCGCACCGGACGCATCACGAGCAGCACGGTGCCGGTCGCCCAGCCCACGTGCTCGACCCCTGTCGCGAAACCGATGGCGGCCGCCGTCCCCGCGGCGGCACCCAGCAGGATCCCGTAGACCAGCAGGGCTCGCCCTTTGGGCATGGCCGCCGGGGCCCGCGCACCCGCCCCGCGCTCCGGCCACAGCAGCGCGATGAGCCAGGCGTAGACCGAACCCGCGACGATCGCGCCCGCCAGCAGGAGCGTCGTCGACGACAGAGGAAAGCTCAGACCGATCCCGACCATGGGCAGGACCAGGGTCAGGGCGAGCTGTCCGGCGCGCTCGCGCGCAGCGAGCATGCTGGCCAGCACCGCCAGCACCGCCACGGCGAGCACGGCGAGGATCGGCGCGAGGGCGAGGGTCGCGCCGAGCACGAGCCCCAGCGCGACCAGCGTGCCGAGGACGGGGATCGCCGACCGGGCCCGTCGCCGGGCAGGGAGTCCCATCGCGGCGGCGGGGAGGACGCCGATGCTGAGCGCCAGGGCGACCGCAGGGTCGAACGGCGCGACCGCGACCGACGGCACGGCGTACAGGACGCCGAGACCGAACCGCGACCACCGCCACGTCAGTCCGCCGCGCGCCGCCATGACCGTCTCGCTTCCCGGCTCCGGCTGCGGTCGGTCATGCGCTCCCCCGGTCTCGATCGCCCCTCGGCTCCTCCGTGCCGTCAGCCTAGGCAGGCGATGACCGCGCGTCACCGCCCGTCGGCCACTTCACCCGGGTGAACGCCTCCGCTGTCCTCCCGGTCGGCCGCCGCCCGGAGCGCGACATCGACGGCGGGATGCACGCGGCCCGCCGCCTCCAGCCCCGAGTACCAGGGCGTCCGCGCCGCGACGGCGGCCGCCGCCTCCGGCAGCGCCGCGAGGTGGAGCTGCACGCCGAGTTGAGACAGCTCCCGGTCGAGCGCCTCCAGGGTGTCGAGCACGGTGATGGACATCACGACCTGCTGCGGCAACCCGAGCACCAGCGTCCGCACGGGCTCGGACTGAGCGGTGACGGTCTGGACGATGAGCCGTTGATTGGCGAGGGCGTTCGCCGTGTACAGTCCCCGCTCCGGTTCGATTCCGAGCGCGGTCCCGCGCCGTCCGACCACCCGGACGCGGGGGATGTTCAGCTCCCGCAGCACCAGCACCAGCGTCACCACGACGCCGACCGCGACCGCGGGGAGGAGGCCGGCGGTGAGGCCGATCGCCGCCACGGCGGTCGCGACCCAGAAGTCCATCCGACTGATGCGCGCCCAGCGCACGAGCTCGGGGATGTTGATGAGTCCGGCCACCGCGGTGAAGACCATCGCCGCGAGTGTCGCCTCGGGCAGCAGGCTGAGCACCGGGGCGAGGAACAGCGCGACGAGGACGGCGAGCGCGACCGTGGTCAGCGTCGCCAGCTGGGAGCGCGCACCGGCGCCCTGGTTGACGGCGCTCTGCGAGAATCCTCCCGCCGCGGGCATCGCCGCGAAGAACGCACCGACCGTGTTCGCCGCCCCCGTGGCGAAGAGCTCCTGGTCGCTGTCGATCTGCGGTTCCGTCGCCTGGCGCAGGCTCCGTGCGACCGCCGCGGATTCGAGGAACGCCATGACGGCGATGGCGAGCGCTCCCGGCACGAGCGCCGCGGCCTCGGACAGGTCGGGGATCCCCGGGACGGGGAGGCCGCCGGCCACGGGAGCGATGAGGGCGACGCCGAGATCGTCGATGCCCCCGACCCCCACGAGCAGCATGCCGCCCGCGACGACGACGAGCGTCCCCGGAACCCGGGGCGCGAAGCGCTTGAGCAGCAGGAGTGTGGCGATGGACCCCGCCGAGAGGAGGAGCGTCGGGACGTTAACGCTGTCGAGCGCCTCGCCCACGGCGACCAGCGAGCGGAGGAATCCGTGGCCGGAGAAGTCGAAGGACTCCCCCAGGAGCTTCGGGAGCTGCCCGACGGCGACCGTCGCCCCGACGCCGATCTTCAGCCCGAGCACGGTGGCCCCGCTGATGTTCTCGACGAGCGATCCCAGGCGGCACGCCCGCGCCAGCAGCAGCACCGCCCCCACCAGGAGCGTGAGCATCATGAGCGCGCCGATGGCGTCGTCCGCACCGGCGGCGACGCCGGCGGAGACCAGCGTGGTCGCCGTGAGGGTGGCGATGGTCGAGGTCGTCGAGACGCTCATCGCCCGACTGCCGCCCAGCAGGGCGTAGACGAGCATCGGCACGATGCACGTGTAGAGGCCGACCTGCACCGGGAGGTCGGCGATCGTCGCGTACGCCATGGCCTGCGGCACCACGACAGCGCCCGCGGAGAGGCCTGCGAGCACGTCGCGCAGGATCCAGCGGCGCTGGTAGCCGTCCAGGGTGCTCAGCAGCCAGGGTGGTCTGTGCACTGCGCTCATGGGGCTCCCTCCGCCGTCGAGGGAAGCGTACTGCCGACGCTCCGGCGGCAGTCGGCCGGGAACGCCTCGCGACGGCGAGTCACCCGGGTGAACTCCCGATGCAACCGATGCGGAGGGGCCACGCCCGCCGGTATGTTCCGAGCGTGCCCCGGCGACGGCGGCACCGAGAAAGGAGCAGTCATGGGATTTTGGGCATCGTTCTGGGACATCATCTGGTGGTTCCTGTGGATCTTCGCCTTCACCGCGTATCTCTTCGCTCTGTTCGCGATCATCGGAGACCTGTTCCGCGACCACAAGCTGAGCGGATGGTGGAAGGCCGTGTGGATCTTCTTCCTGATCTTCGTGCCGTTCCTCACCGCCCTCGTGTACCTCATCGCCCGCGGCAACGGCATGGCCGAACGCAGCAGCGCCGAGGCCCGTCGGGCACAGGAGGCGGCGAACGCGTACATCCAGCAGGTCGCCGGCAGCAGCCCGAGCGAGGAGATCGCGAAGGCGAAGGCGCTCCTCGACGCCGGCACCATCACGCCGGACGAGTACTCCCTCATCAAGGCGAAGGCGCTGCAGTAGGCCCCGGGCCCGCCCCCACCAGCGCGAGGAGCCCGCGGCATGGACCTGCAGGATCTGCTGCCCACCGACATCGACTGGTGGCAGCTCCTGCTCGCCCTGCTCGTCGCCCTCGCGACCTGGATCGTCTCGCGGTTCGCACGCCGGGGCACCACAGCCCTGCTCCGGCGTGCACCCGGGATCTCCCCCGCCGTCGGGACCGCGATCGCGCAGTTCGTCGGCTACGCCATCCTCCTGCTGGGCTTCGGCATCGCGCTCGCGATGCTCGGCGCCAACGTGCAGCCCCTGCTCGCGATCGTCGTCATCCTCGGCATCGTCGCAATCCTCGTCCTCCGCGGCGTGGCCGACAACTTCGCGGCCGGCGTGCTGCTGCAGGCACGGCAGACGGTCCGCATCGGCGACGAGATCGTCGTGGAGGCATTGGACTCCGTGATCGCCGGGACGGTGACCGAGCTCAACGCCCGCGCGGTGATCCTGCACACGGTCGACGGACGCACCCTCCACATCCCCAACGCGCGCCTGCTCTCCGATCCCGTGGTCAACGACTCCACCCGCGGAGCCCGGCGCAGCGAGGTGGAGGTCAGGGTGCGACGGAACGGGACGACCGGGATCGACGACGTGCTCGGTCCGCTCGTCGATGCCGCGAGGACGGCGGAGGGCGTGCACCGGCACGAGAGCGTGCGGGCGCTCGTGATCAGCGTGAGCGGGGACCGGCTCATCGCGCGGCTGCAGTTCTGGCACCATCCGCTGCACGGCGCCCTCGTGAGCGCCGCTGTCGTGGTCGCGGTCTTCGACGTCCTCGGCGGCCTCGGCACGACCGGCACCGTCACCAGCGTCCCGGCCCCGCCACCGCTCGTGCCGTCCGACCCCGTGTGAGACCCGGGTGCGCGATGTCGGTGCCCTCGGGCATGATCTGCGCATGGACATCACCTTCCTGCAGCCGGACGGCCTCGTCCGCAGCCCCGCCTTCAGTCACGCCGCCGTCATCCCTCCCGGCGCGACCACGGTCTACATCGGAGGGCAGAACGGTGTCGACGCCTCCGGCGCCGTCGTCTCCTCCGACGTGGGCACGCAGTCCCTTCGCGCTCTCGACAACGCACGGGTCGCGCTGGAGTCCGCGGGGGCGACGCTCGACGACGTCGTGAGCTGGACCATCCTCATCCACCAGGAGGCCGATCTGCGCGCGGCGTACGGTGCCGTGGCCGCCACCCTCGCCAGGGACGGCGCTCCGCCCCTCGTGACCGCCGCGCGGGTGGCGGGCCTCGGCGTGCCCGGAGCGCTCATCGAGGTGAGCGCGATCGCCGCGGTGCTCCGCGACCGAGGTCAGATGCGGCCGCGCACAGGGGTGCGCTCGATGCCGTCCGGCTCGTCGGGCATCGTCATCTCGGCACGGACGCCGAGCAGACGCACTTCCCGGTCCGGGTCGAGGGTCTCGCCGAGGGCGCGCGCCATCGCGATCACTTCGTCTCGATCCGTCGTGGGGGCCGGGAGCTTCCGGCCGAAGGTCCTCGTCTCGAACGGGGCGTACCGCACCTTGAGATGCACCCGGGTCACCGGCCGCCCCTCGGCAGCGCAGTCGTCGAACGCGTGTCCTGCGAGCTCGCGCAGCGCCTCCTGCACGGCCTCCCGGGTCGTGAGGTTCTGCTGGTACGTGGTCTCCCTACTGTGGCTCCGCGCCACCCACGGGGTGTCGTCGACGATCCGTGGCCCGAGCCCCGAGCCCAGGCCGAGATACCATCGCCCCATCTTCGGACCGAACTCCGCGACGAGGGTCTCCTCCTCCGCCGCCGCGAGTTCGCGCACGGTGTCGATGCCGTGCGTCGCGAGCCGCTTCTGCACCTTCGGCCCCACGCCCCAGAGGTCACGGGTCGGCCGGTCGCCCATCACCGCGAACCAGTTGTCGGCGGTCAGCCGGAACACGCCTCGCGGCTTGCCGAACTCCGTCGCGATCTTCGCCCGCACCTTGTTGTCTCCGATGCCGACCGAGCACTGCAGACCCGTCGCCTCCTCGACCGCGCGCTGGGCGGCCCGCGCGACGCCCTCCGGGTCATCGGTCACGACGCCGAGGAAGCACTCGTCCCACCCGATCACCTCCAGCACCACGTCGGGCAGCGTCCGCAGCGCCGCCATCACCTCGTCCGAGGCCCGCTCGTACTCCGCATGGTCCACGGGCAGGAACACCGCGTCGTCCGGTGCCTTCCGCGCCGCGATCTTCAACGGCATCCCCGACCCGATGCCGAAGGCGCGCGCCTCGTACGACGCCGTCGAGACGACGGCCCGCTCGGTCGGATCGCCGCGTCCCCCGACGATGACCGGCCGTCCGGCCAGCTCCGGGCGGCGCCGCACCTCGACCGCGGCGATGAACTGATCCATGTCGACATGCAGCACCCACTCGGCCATGCATCGAGTGTGGCCGCTGACGCCGGGGAAGTCACCCCGTCAGACGAGGAAGATCGGCAGGAGCCCCGGATTGTGGGCGTGGACGAGCACGGCGAACACCACCGCATCGAAGAGGAGGTGCACCGTGACGACGTAGGCCAGCGAGTGCGTCCGGAGGAAGATGAAGCCCTGCAGGAGCGCGAACGGGATGGTCAGCAACGGCCCCCACTCCCGGTACCCGAGCTCCCAGAGGAACGAGACGAACACGACGGCCTGCAGCACGTTCGCCAGCGCATCGGGGAAATGCCGCCGCAGCAGAGCGAAGACGGTGCAGATGAAGAACAGCTCGTCCCAGATGCCGACCGCCCCGACACCGACGAACAGCCGTGCGATGAGATCGGGCGTGTCCACCACGGGCCAGTTCTGATAGACGCCGCTGGTGATGAAGTAGAAGGGCAGGATCAGCCAGCCGAGTACGAGAACGGCGACGAGCCAGCCCCAGTGGAGCAGTCCCCAGCGCTGCCCGGTCCGCCAGGGGAACCGGATCGCCCGGTCGCGGAAGACGAACCGCGAAAGCAGATACGGCACGAGCACCGCACCGCCGAGCGCGAGGGTGAAGCGGAGCATGGCCAGGTTGTCGAGCTCCGCCGCGAGCGGGATGACGCTCACGATGAGCATGCCGAGCGCGATCAGCGAGAGGTCACGGCTGAGCGAGGGGCGCCGGGATCCGTCGGTCCCGGGGCGCGGCTCGTCGCGGCGCTCCACGAGCACGGCGACGCCGAGGCCCAGCGCCAGCAGCAGCCAGCCGAGCCAGGGCAGCGCCGCGACGAAGAAGGCCGGGGCGGCCGCGCACACCAGCGCCGCGGGGACGAGGCGCACCCCCACGGGCGCGCTCGGTGGGGCCTGCGTCATGCACGATCCCGTCGGCGGTACACGAGGTCGCGGATGTCGCGCCCCTTGGCGAGACCTTTCCGCTCGAACGCGGTCATGACCCGACCGTCGAACCGCTCGGCCCAGTCGCCCTCGAAGGCCCGCTCGAACAGGGGCTCGGCGTCGAGCACCTCCCGCATCTGGAGCGCGTAGTCCTCCCAGTCGGTCGCGAGCCGGAGCAGGCCGCCGTCGCGCAGCGCCCTGGCCGCGGTGTCCCCGAACCCGGGCCGGACCAGACGCCGTTTCGTGTGGCGCTTCTTGTGCCACGGGTCGGGGAAGAAGATCCACACCTCGGCCGCCGCCGCCTCGGGGAGGTAGGAGGACAGCACCTCCGGCGCGTTGGCCTCCACGACGCGGAGGTTCCGCGTGCCCGCCCGGTCGGCGTCGAGCATGGTCCGGGCGACCCCCGCGCGGAAGACCTCCACGGCGAGGAAGTCGTCGTGCGGACGGCTCGACGCGGCAGCGACGATGGCGTGACCCTGCCCGGAGCCGATCTCGACGAAGAGATCCGCCTGGCGGCCGTACTCGGCCACGACGTCGAGCCGCGCCTCGGGGTGCACGGAGGTCCACGCGACCGCGCGCGGCACGTCCAGCAGATAGTGCGGGGCGAGATCGGTGAAGGCGCGCTCCTGCGCCTCGGACATCCGGCCGCTCCGACGCACGAAGGACACCGGCTCATCGCGGAAGGTACGCGGTTCGGGCATGGATCCAGGGTAGTCGCCGGGACCCCGGCCGCCGGACGCGGTCAGCCGGTGGGCGCGGTGACGAAGTCGATCAGCTCTTCCACCCGGCCGAGGAGCGCGGGTTCGAGGTCGCGGTAGGTCGTGACCTTCGACAGGATGTGCTGCCAGGCCCTGGCGGTGTCGGCCTGCGTCTCGTGCGGCCAGCCGAAGGCGCGGCAGATCCCGGTCTTCCAGTCGACGCCGCGCGGGATCTCGGGCCACGCGGCGATGCCGAGGGCTCGAGGGGTGACGCACTGCCAGACATCGACGAACGGGTGTCCGACGATACGGACATGGCGACCGTGCGGTCCCCGAGCGACCGCCTCGGCGATACGGGACTCCTTCGACCCCGGCACGAGGTGGTCCACGAGGACGCCGTATCGCCGGCGCGCGCTCGGCGGCTCCGCCGCGAGGAGCTCGTCCAGCAGGTCCACGCCCTGGAGGTACTCGACGACGACGCCTTCGACGCGCAGGTCGGCCCCCCACACCTTCTCCACGAGCTCGGCGTCGTGCCGCCCCTCGACGAGGATGCGGCTGGGCAGCGCCGTCCGCGCCCGCTGATCCGCCACGGCGAAGGAGCCGGAGGCGGTGCGACGGGGGCCCTGTGCGGACGCCGCCGGCGCCGCGAGGCGGACCGGAGCCCCATCGATCAGGAAGCCGCCGCCGAGGGGGAACAGCCGCCGTCGCCCGACGCGGTCCTCGAGCTCCACGGCACCGCCCTGCACCTTCGTCACCGCACCGCAGAATCCGTCCGCCGCGACCTCGACCACGAGATCGACCTCCGCGGGCACCTGCGGCACCGGCTTCGCGCCGCGCTCACGCCAGCCCGCCGCCAGCACGTCCGATCCGTACCTGTCGTCCATGCCTTCCAGCGTATGTGTCTCCGCTGAGGGCGAACGCCGAGACGCGCGCGAGTGCTGTCGCGTGTCGGACCCAGTGCATAGACTCGACTCATGGGGCTCGGCTGCCGGTCGGAGGGAACACGATGACGAAACGGTGGCTGACGCTGGGTGCTCTGGCCCTCGCGATCGCGACGGGTGCGCTGTCCGCCTCGGCGGCGTCCGCGACCGATCCGCTCACGCTCGACACCGGGTACGTCACCGACCAGGCCGACGTCCTCTCCCCCGCCGAGGAGGAACAGGTCGAGTCCCGCCTGCAGGAGCTCACCGACAACTCCTCCGCCGATCTCTTCGTCGTCCTCGTGGACGACTTCACCGACCCGAGCGACAGCGTCGCGTGGGCCGATCAGGTCGCGAACGACAACCGGCTCGGCCCCGATCAGTACCTGCTCGCGATCGCCGTGGACGGCCGCAGCCTCTACATCTCCGCCGACTCCTCGGGGCCGTTGAGCGACGGGCGGATCGCCGCCATCGAAGACGCGATCGCGCCCCTCGCCGGCGACGGCGACTGGGTCGGCGCGATCACGCTGGCCGCCGACGAGATCCAGGGGGACGGGGGCGCCGGGGCCCTCCGCGTCACGCTGATCGTCGTCGGGGTCGCCGTCGCCGCCCTCCTCATCTGGCTCATCGTCGCCCTGGTCCGACGCGCACGCCGTACCGCGGCCATCCGCGAGCGGGGCGCCATGCCGGAGACACCCGACCCCGCCGATCCGTTCTCCACGCTCACCGATGCCCAGGTCGAGCAGCAGGCCGGCGTCGCGCTCGTCCGCGCCGACGACGCCATCACCTCCAGCCGCGAGGAGTTGGGGTTCGCCGTGGCGCAGTACGGCGAGGGCGCCACCGCGGAGTTCTCCCGCGCGGTCGACGAGGCGAAGGCGAAGATCGCCGAGGCGTTCGACCTCCGACAGAAGCTCGACGACGAGATCGAGGATTCCGTCCACGACCGCCGTGCGTGGCACATCCGCATCATCCGGCTGGCCGACGAGATCGACGAGATCCTCGACGACAACACCGAGGCCTTCGACGAACTGCGCCGGCTCGAGCAGAACGCGCCGCAGGAGCTGGAGCGGGTGCGTCGAGAGCGCGCCGATCTGACGCCGCTCCTCGCCTCGGCCGCTCCTGCCCTCGCCGCTCTCGCCGCGACCTACGACCAGGCCGCCCTGAGCACCGTGACGGACAACCCGGCGCAGGCCCAGGAGCGCGCAGCCTTGGCCGATCGGGCGATCGACGCCGCGGCCCAGGCCCTCGCGAACGGGCGCACCGGTGAAGCGGCGTTCGCGATCCGTACGGCCGAGCAGGCGGTGGCGCAGGCCGCGCAGCTGGTCCAGGCGATCACCGCACTCGGAACCGAGCTGACCGGGATCGAGGCGCAGGCGCAGGCGCTCGTCGCCGAGCTCCAGGGCGATGTCGCTGCGGCGGCGCAACTGCCCGACCCGACCGGTGCCCTGGCGAGTGCCTCACACGGCGTGACCGCACAGCTTCAGGCGGCGCAGGCCGACCTCGTCGCCACACCGCGCAACCCGCAGCGAGCCCTCGACGCGCTCACCGCGGCGAACTCCCAGATCGACGGCGCGATCGCCGCCGGACGGGAAGCCGTGGAGCGCAGCCGTCGCGCCCAGCAGCTCCTGGAGCAGACACTCGCCCAGGCAGCCTCGGAGATCCGGGCCGCCCGGGAGTTCATCGAGACGCGCCGCGGCACCGTGGGCTCCACCGCCCGCACGCGCCTGGCCGCAGCCGACGCCGCATTGACCCAGGCCCTCACCCTGCGCACGTCGGGCGTCGAGAACGCCCTGGCCGAGGCCCAGCGCGCGCTCGACCTCGCACGCCAGGCCACGTCCGCCGCGGAGGCCGATCTGCGCGCATACGATCCCGGCGGCTATCAGGACGATAGCTGGGGCGGAGTCTTCGGCGGCTCCGGGTCCCGCTCCGGCGGCTCCGGCATCGGCGGGGACATCCTCGGCGGGATCATCGGCGGACTCCTCGCCGGCGGCGGGGGCGGCGGCTCGTCCCGGCGCAGCAGCGGCTGGCGCTCCTCGGGCGGCTTCCGCAGCTCCGGCTTCGGCGGAGGCGGATCCCGCGGGGGCGGCGGACGCGGACGCTCCGGAGGTCGACGCTTCTGATCCCCCGCACAGACACATACGCCAAGCTCTCGAAGACGCCCCTCTGAAAGGAACCACGCATGACCAAGCAGTCCATCTTCGGACGGATCTCCACCCTCGTCCGCGCGAACATCAACGCCCTCCTGGACTCTGCGGAGGACCCGCAGAAGATGCTCGACCAGCTCGTCCGCGACTACACCAACAGCATCGCCGACGCCGAGTCCGCCATCGCGGAGACCATCGGCAACCTGCGGCTGCTGGAGCGCGACCACGAGGAAGACGTGCAGGCGGCCAACGAATGGGGCAACAAGGCCCTCGCCGCCAGCCGCAAGGCCGACGAGATGCGCGGCGCGGGCAACACCGCCGACGCCGACAAGTTCGACAACCTCGCGAAGATCGCCCTGCAGCGCCAGATCAGCGCCGAGCGGGAGGCGACGAGCGCCGAGCCGCAGATCGCCGCCCAGACCGAGATCGTCGACAAGCTCAAGAGCGGCCTGAACGGCATGAAGGACAAGCTCAACGAGCTGAAGAACAAGCGCAGCGAGCTGCTCGCCCGCGCCAAGGTCGCCGAGGCGCAGACCAAGGTGCAGGACGCGGTCAGCTCCATCAACGTGCTCGACCCCACCAGCGAGCTCGGCCGGTTCGAGGACAAGGTCCGCCGCCAGGAGGCTCTCGCCCAGGGCAAGGCGGAGCTGGCCGCATCGAGCCTCGACGCGCAGTTCGAGAGCCTCGAGGATCTCGGCGAGCTGACCGAGGTCGAGGCGCGCCTGGCCGAGCTGAAGGCCGGTGGCAGCGCGCCGCGGCAGGCGCTCGAAGGCAACTGACACCGACGCGGATGCCCGGGTGCACGCCCGGGCATCCGCCGTTCCGTCTCCGGGAGGTCTCCCATGGTGCGTTTCCTGGTCGTGCCGCAGTGGCAGGGTTCGCCCGCCGCGCGCGCGATGCTCCTCGTCGACGGCGCGTCGGCCATCGCCGGCGATCTGCCGCGTGCGGCGACGACCGTCCTCGACGTCCCGGTCGAAGCCGGTGAGGCGCTGGGCACGGGTGTCCGGCGGCTCAGCGCGCTCGCACGTACGCGGGAGTTGGTCGCCGGACATCTCGAAGCAGGGACCGTGCTGATCGGCGGCGACTGCAGCATCACCGTCGCCGCCCTCGACACGCTCCCCGGCGGCACCGACGACCTCGCCGTGGTCTGGTGCGACGCGCACGCCGATCTGCACACACCGGAGACGTCGCCGTCCGGGGCGTTCTCCGGCATGGCACTGCGCGCGGTCCTCGGAGAGGGAGAACCACAGCTCGCCCTCTCCCCCGGCATCCCCCGTGACCGTGTCGTCACCGTGGGGGTCCGTAACGTGGACGACGCCGAGGCCGAGGAGCGGGACCGTCTCCGGAACCTCACCGTGGCCGACCTGGACGCCCCCGGCGCGCTCGCCGACGCCGTGCAGGCCACGGGGGCGCAGCGCGTCTGGGTGCACATCGACGTCGATGTCCTCGACCCGGCGTCCTTCACCGGGGTCTCCGCCGCCGTCCCGTTCGGAGTGACCCCCGCGTCCCTGAGCACGGCGATCCGGGAACTGCGGGCGCGCGTCCCCCTCGCCGGGGCGACGATCGCGGGCTTCGCGCCCCGCACTCCGGCTGACGCCGTCGATGACCTCGGAGCGATCCTGCGCCTCGTCGGAGCCGTCGCGTGAGCCCGGCACCCGGCTGGGAGGCGGTCGCGGCGGAGCGCCTCGCCCGCGGACGCCGCGCGGACCGCCGCATCCCGTCCTTCCTGCTGCGGTCGCCGATCAGCCGGCTGGGCTACCTCTGGGGAACGGCCGTCGGCTGGATCTGGGGCACGCTGTGGAGCACCGGCCCGATCGAACGGCGCGGCGGGCTCTGGGTGTTCCGGGGCATGCCCCGATGGGCCTTCCACCGCGGCGGCGTCTGTGTGGGCGGGTGCTTCCTCACCGGCGACGCGCGGCCCACCGACGCGGTGCTGCGCCACGAGGCCGTGCACAAGCAGCAGTGGCTGCGCTACGGCTTCCTGATGCCGGTGCTCTATCTGTTCGCGGGACGCGACCCGCTGCGCAACCGCTTCGAGATCGAAGCGGGGCTGGAAGACGGCAACTACGTGCGCCGCCCTCGCTGACTCAGCCCTCGACGGGAAGCAGTCCGAAGCGCTCCGGCACGCGGATCCGGTTCACGGCGACGCCGAGGCGGTCCGTGAGGTGCTCGACGATGTCGGCGGTGCCGAGGTAGCCGCCGAGCAGCGTGACGTGCGTCTCGACCTCGTCGTCCACCAGCATCTCGTCCGCCCACGCGCAGGTGGCTCGGGCCAGAGCCTGACCGGGCGTGCAGCCGCGGCCGCTTCCCGGGGCTCCGGAGCGCGCGGAACGTGCGAGCCAGGTGACGGTCATGCGGCCGGGCGCATGGATGACGCCGATGTCGGAGGCGTCGGGAACCTCGATGAAGATCCGACCGGAGGCGCAGAGCGGAAGGGTCGCGAGGAACGCCTCGAGGTCGAGCAGCGAATGCTCGTCGGCCGTCACCAGGTGGTGTGCGCGACGGCGCGCCGCGCGGCGAGCCGCACGCGTGCCTCGGGTGTCGAGCGTGGTGTCCATGGTGATCCCATCGTACACCAAGCGAAGGCTTGCCTAACCTTCGCGGGTGGCGTCCTCCGACACCGGCTCGACGAGGGCATCACGCAGGGCGGCGAGCTCTTCCTCGGTCATGCCGTTCGCGCGCAGGTAGCCCGCGGCCGAGCCCCACCGCTCGTCCACCTGGGCCAGCAGGCGACGCATCACCTCGGCAGGAGACCGGGTGGCCAGGTCCACCGCATGCACGGCCTCCGGATGCTGGCTCCGCAGATAGGCGGCGATGCGCCGTGACCGTTCGGCGGGCAGCTGCGACTCGGTGAGGGCGTAGTCGTCGATGACGGCTTCCCGATCCGCGCCGACCGCCGAGAGGGCCAGGGCGACCGTCACCCCGGTCCTGTCCTTGCCCACGGTGCAGTGCACCAGCGTCGGCTCCCCGGCCGCGATCACGCGGACGGCGGCGACCAGGCGATCACCGCTCTCCTCCAGCAGATGCAGGTACAGGTCGTCGAGGCTCGTGTCGGATTCGAAGAAGGAGCGCACGGATCCGAGGAACAGGGGCAGATGGGTCGTCTCCGGCCCCTCGATCTCGCTCGGCTCCGCGGCGACCTCCTCGCCGTCACGGAGGTCGACGATGCGGCGCACCGCCGACCTCAGGAGCGCGGCGCCATTCGTCGTCGCGGTGGAGAGCTGACCGGAGCGCAGCAGCACGCCGCTGCGGATGCGTCCACCCTCCGCAGGGATCCCGCCGACGTCCCGGACGTTGGTCACGCCTTCGACGTCGAGGATCGTCATGCGCCCGCCTGGGTGCCACGCGGAGGCACCGGGTACCGCCCCGCGATGACGATGCGGTTGAAGGCGTTGATCGACACGCATGCCCAGCTCAGTGCGGCGTACTCCTTCTCGGTGAACACGCTCCCCACCAGGTCGTACACGTCGTCCGAGATGCCGTCCTCCGCGATGAAGGTGAAGGCTTCCGCCAGCTCGAGGGCGGCACGCTCCCGGTCGCTGAACACACCGCTCTCCCGCCAGACCGCGATCTGGCTGATCGTGTCGACGTCCAGCCCGGCGGCGACCGCACGGTCCACGTGGATCCGCGTGCAGTAGCTGCACCCGTTCAGCTGCGAGCAGTGGATCATGACGATCTCCTTCAGCCGATCGTCGATGCCGTTCTCGGCACAGATCGCGCCGACCGTCCTCGAGAAGGCGTCGAGGGCCTGATAGGCCGCAGGCTCCGTCTTGGACAGGTGCACGCGCTGTTCGGTCATACCTCCATGATATTCGGCGCCGGGTGCGGACGACGGTGCAGGCACGACGCTGCTGAAATGCACATTGCCAAGTCGAATGCACTCCTCTGTCACAGATCGCCCTGAGAACGGTGGTCGGAGATTGGCAGAATGATCCGGCATTTCCCGTGGGGTCGGAACGGGGCGCAGAATAGCCGCGTGGCGATCGACACCAGCGAGTTCTCCTATCTTCCCGCGCAGGCCGACGCGCTCGGCGTACCGCTTCCGACCGTGGAGCGCCTGACGCTCCCCCTCCCTGAGGGTCGCGTCGTGAGCGGGCTGCGCTTCGGGTCCGCGCCGCCGCGCATCACCCTGCTGCACGGCGCCGGCCTGAACGCCCACACGTGGGACACGACGGCGCTGGCCCTGGGGCAGCCGCTCCTGGCGATCGACCTCGCCGGCCACGGCGACTCCTCCTGGCGCGACGATGCGGACTACTCCCCCCGCACGCTCGCCGCCGACGTCATCGCCGCACTGGACGCCTGGACCTCCTCGCCGCAGATCCTGGTGGGACAGTCGCTCGGCGGTCTCACGGGGGCCGCCGTCGCCGCGGCCCGACCGGACCTCGTGGCCGCGCTGATCGTCGTCGACATCACGCCGGGGATCGACGTCTCCGCCGGGCCCGCGGCGCTGCGGCAGTTCTACGCCGGGCCGACGGATTTCGCGACCCGCGACGAGCTCGTCGACAAGGCGATGTCCCTGGGGTTCGGCGGCACCCGCCCCGAGACGGAGCGCGGCGTCTTCCTCAACACCCGCGTCCGCCCGGACGGCCGGGTCGAATGGAAGCACCACTTCGCCCACCTCGCCGCCACCGCACTCGCCGCCCACGACCCCGGCACCCCGGCCGCCCCGTCCGTCCTGCACGAGACCGGCTGGGACGACCTGGCGGCGGTCACCGCGCCCGTCACGCTCGTCCGCGCCGAGCGCGGCTTCGTGAGCGCCGCCGACGCCGAGGAGTTTGAGCGCCGCCTCCCCGATGCGCGCGTCGTCACGATGGACGCCACGCACAACGTGCAGGAGACGGCGCCTCGCGACCTCGCCGCCCTCGTCGGCTCCGCAGCCGCGGCCGGAATATGACGTTCCGTTCCACGGCCAGCGCGCCGCATCCCGCACGACCCTAGGCTCGTCCCACCGGCACACAGCACCTGCCGCACCGAGAGGAAACACCCATGTTCCGACGTCATCGACGCCTCGCGCTGATCTCCGCGCTCGCGGCCACCGCCGTGATCCTCAGCGCCTGCTCCGGCTCCGCCGAGCCCGCCCCGTCGGCGGGCGGCGAGCCCGACCCCGACGCCACCCTGCACGTCGGGCTCGTGCTCGAACCCACCAACCTCGACATCCGGCACACCAGCGGCGCCGCGCTCGAGCAGGTCCTCATCGACAACATCTACGAGGGACTGGTCACCCGCACGCAGGACAACGAGGTCGTGGAGCGGCTCGCCTCGGACTACGAGGTGTCGGACGATGGCCTCACCTACACCTTCACCCTCAACGACGGGATCACGTTCCACGACGGCTCGCCCCTGACAGCGGCCGACGTCGTCTCCTCCTACGAGACCGTCCGCACCGACGAGACGGTGCAGGGCAACGCGGAGTTCGCGTCCGTCTCCTCGATCTCCGCTCCGGACGACACGACCGTCGAGATCGTGCTGTCCGAGCCGAACCAGAACTTCCTCTTCGCCCTCACCGGTCCGGCGGGTCTCGTCTTCAAGGAGGGTGACACCACCGATCTGAAGACCGCGGAGAACGGCACGGGACCGTTCACCCTCACCCGCTGGAACAAGGGCAGCACGATCACCTTCGCCCGCAACGACGACTACTGGGGCGAGCCGGCCGGCGTCGCCGAGGTCGAGTTCCAGTACATCCCCGACTTCACGGCCGGAGTGAACGCGGCTCTCGCCGGTGACGTGGACGTCCTCACCGCCGTCGACCCGAACCTCGCTCCGCAGCTCGAGGACTCGGGCGACTTCACCCTCACCACGGGCCGCACGACCGACAAGGCCACGCTCGCCTTCAACAACAAGAAGGCTCCGCTGGACGACGTCCGGGTCCGCGAGGCGCTGCGCCTGGCCATCGACCACGACGCGCTCATCGAGGCCGTCGGCGCCGGCACGCCGCTGTACGGCCCCATCCCCGAGCTCGACCCCGGCTACGAGGACCTCTCCGACGTCATCTCCTACGACCCCGAGCGGGCCAAAGAGCTGCTCGCCGAGGCCGGCCAGGAGGACCTCGACCTCACTCTGACCATCCCGTCGTTCTACGGCACCACCGTGCCGAAGGTCCTCATCTCGGACTTCGACAAGGTCGGCGTGAACCTCGAGGTCGATTCCGTGGAGTTCCCGACCTGGCTCGAGGACGTGTACACCAACAAGGACTACGACCTCAGCTTCGTCCTGCACGTCGAGCCCCGGGACTTCGGCAACTTCGCCAACCCGGACTACTACTTCGGCTACGACAACGCCGAGGTGCAGGACCTCTACGCACAGGCGCTGGCCGAGGTCGACCCGGATGCCTCCGCGAAGCTCCTCGCCGAAGCGGCCCGGATCGTCTCCGAGGACCACGCGGCGGACTGGCTCTACAACGGTCAGACGATCACGGCGGTGAGCCCGCTCGTCAGCGGCTTCCCGCAGGACTCGATCAACTCGCGCATCAACCTCGCGGGTGTGACCGTCTCCGCCGCGAGCTGACGACGGTCGACGCTCCGTGCTGCGTTACGCGCTCGTCCGAGGAGCCCTGCTGATCGCAGGGCTCCTCGTGTCGAGCGCGCTCATCTTCCTCACGCTGCGCGTCTTCCCCGGCGACGTGGCCCAGCTCATCGCCGGCACCCAGGCCTCCCCCGCCGAGGTCGAGGCGCTGCGGGAGTCGCTGGGGTTGAACCAGCCCCTGATCACGCAGTACGCCGACTGGATCGGCGGGATCCTCCGCGGCGACCTGGGCACCTCGCTGCTGTCCGGCGCCTCGGTCGGCGAGGAGCTCCTGCTGAAGGCGCAGGTCACCGTTCCCCTCGGGATCATGTCGCTGGTGATCGCCGTGCTCATCGCGGTGCCCTTCGGGATCCTCGCTGCCCTGCGCCGCGGCCACCGCGACGGCACGGCGCTCAGCGTCGGCGCCCAGGCGCTCGCGGCGGTGCCCGTCGTCTGGGCGGGCATGATGCTGATCGTCGTGTTCTCCGTATGGCTCGGCTGGCTGCCACCCCAAGGCTTCCCCCGCACCGGATGGTCCACGCCGGGAAGAGCGATCGAGGCGCTGCTGCTGCCGGCCCTCACCATCGGCATCGTCGAGGGCGCGATGCTCATGCGCTTCGTGCGCAGCGCGACCCTGCAGGCGGCCGGACAGGACTTCGTCCGCACCGCGGCCGCCAAGGGCCTGACGAAGACCCGCGCCCTCATCCAGCACGGGATCCCGGCGGTCGGGCTCTCCATCATCACGGTCCTCGGCCTCCAGGTCGCCGGGATCATCGTCGGCTCGGTCGTGATCGAGCAGCTGTTCACGCTTCCGGGCATCGGCCGCATGCTCGTGACCGACGTCGGCACACGCGACCTCGTCAAGGTGCAGAGCGAGTTGCTCGTGCTGACCGGCTTCGTCCTGGTGGTCGGCTTCCTCGTGGACCTGCTGCACCGGGCGATCGATCCTCGACAGCGGGAGGCCGCATGAGCGCTCGGTGGTTCCCTCGGCTGTGGCGGACCTCGACCGGCCGGTTCGGACTGATCGTCATCGCGATCGTCGCACTGGCGGCCGTCGTGTCCCTCTTCTGGACGCCGTTCGACCCGCGGGCCTCGAACATCGGCGACCGCTGGCTGCCGCCGGGGTGGCCGCACGTGCTCGGGACCGACGACACCGGACGCGACATCCTGAGTCTGCTCATGGCGGGGGCGCGGACGACCGTGTTCGTCAGCGTGGGCGCCGGACTCGTGGCCACCGTGGTGGGGATCGCCCTCGCCGCCCTCGGTGCCCTGACCACCCGGCTCGTGCGGGAGACGGTCGCCGTGTTCGTCGACATCCTCATCGCCTTCCCCGTGCTGCTGATCGCGATGATGATCTCGTCGGTGTGGGGCGGATCGCTCTGGGTCGTGATCTGGGCGGTGGGGATCGGGTTCGGCGTGAACATCGCGCGGGTCACGCGGCCGGAGCTGCGCCGTGTGCAGCAGAGCGACTTCGTGCTCGCCGCGCGCGCGTCGGGTCTCACCCCCGCGCAGAGCCTCGTCCGTCACCTCCTGCCGAACGTGGCTCCGGTGTTCATCGTGCAGCTCTCGTGGTCGATGGCCGTGGCCGTCCTCGCGGAGGCCGGCCTGTCGTACCTCGGCTTCGGCGCCTCAGTCGTGGAACCGAGCTGGGGGCTGCTGCTCGCGGATCTCCAGCGCTACATCGGCGTGCACCCTCTCACCGTGATCTGGCCCGGGCTCACGATCACCCTGACCGTGCTCGCCCTCAACCTGCTCGGCGACGGGCTCCGCGAAGCGACGGACCCCACCCTGCGGCACCGTGCCGCCGAGACGCACACACCGGCGGTGGTCGCATGAGTCTGACGGTCGAGGATCTCGTCATCGAGATCGACGGACGCCGGGTGGTCGACGGCGTCTCGCTCCAGGTCCCCGACGGCACCCGCCTCGGGGTGATCGGCGAGTCCGGTTCCGGCAAGTCCCTCACGGCGCTCGCCGTGCTCGGGCTGCTGCCGGAGGGGGCGACGGCACACGGGAGCATCCGGTGGGACGGCACCGAGCTGATCGGGATGCCGGACCGTGAGCTCGCCCGGCTGCGCGGCGACGACATCGGCATCGTGTTCCAGGAGCCCCGGACGGCGCTCAACCCGATCCGGACGGTCGGCCGTCAGATCGCGGAGTCCATCCGCATCCACGAAGGCCTGGGCCGGCGCGAGGCACGCGAGCGGGCGATCGCGGAAGCCGCCCGCGTGCGACTCCCCGACCCGGAGACCATCGTCGACCGGTATCCGCACCAGCTCTCCGGCGGCCAGCGGCAGCGCGTCGCGATCGCCATGGCCCTCGCCTGCCGTCCGCGGCTGCTGATCGCCGACGAGCCCACGACGGCCCTGGACGTGACGATCCAGGCCGAGATCCTGTCCCTGATGCTCGGGCTCGTCGCCGACGAGGGCATGTCCCTCCTGTTCATCACGCACGACCTCGCGGTGCTGTCCCAGGTGGCGACGGAGGGCGTCGTGCTGGAGCACGGTCGGGTCGTCGAGAGCGCGCCGGTGTCGCGACTGCTGACCGCGCCGACCTCTCCCGTCACGCAGGGGCTGCTGCGGGACGCGACCGCGACGCTCTGGCGGCCTGAGGGAGGAACGGCATGAGCCTGATCGAGGCGCGGGGGCTGTCACGCGACTTCGTGGTGCCGAAGCGGACGGCGTTCGAGCGCACACGGCGGCAGACGGCCCTGGAGCCGACCGACCTGGACGTCTCCGAGGGGGCCTCCCTCGGGATCATCGGCGAGTCCGGCTCGGGGAAGTCGACCCTCGTGCGGCTCCTGCTGGGTCTGGACCGACCGACCTCGGGCACCGTGTCCGTGGACGGCCGGATCGTCGACGCGGGGGCCTCCGCCCGGTCGCTGCACTGGCTGCGTCGGCAGACGGGACTCGTCTTCCAGGACCCCTACGCCTCCCTGGACCCCCGGATGACCGCGGGGCAGATCGTGCGGGAGCCGTTGTGGGCCCTCGGCATCGACGGCGACCACCGCGCCCGGGTGCGCGAGGTCATCGCCCGCGTCGGCCTCGACCCCGAGATGGGCGACCGCTATCCGCACGAGTTCTCCGGCGGACAGCGGCAGCGGATCGCCCTCGCCCGCGCACTCGTCCATCGTCCGCGGATCCTCGTCGGCGACGAGCCGCTGTCGGCGCTGGACGTCACGGTGCGCGCGCAGATCCTCGAGCTCCTCGCGGAGCTGCGGGTCGCGGATGAGCTCACGCTGCTGCTCGTGTCGCACGATATCGGCGTGGTGCAGAACCTCTGCGACACGGTCGTCGTCATGAAGGACGGCCGCATCGTCGAGCGCGGTCCGACGCGCGACGTGCTCCTGCACCCGACCGCCGACTACACCCGCACGCTGCTCTCCGCGATCCCCGTCATCCCCGACGCCTGATCGCCGACCCACCTATGCGGCCGCTCCGCCCCGTTGCGTGCGCCCGCAACGGGGTGGGAGGCACCAAGGGGGTGGGTCGACGGGTCAGCGCGGGAAGAGCGAACGACGACGCGGACGCAGCGGGCGGCGCAGCGACACCGTGCCCAGATCGCGGCCGAACTTCCGACCGACGCGCCCCATGCGTCCGGCCTCCACGAAGCCGAGCTTCTCGTGCAGCCGGATCGAGGCCTCCGCCCCCTGATCGCTGATCACGGCGATGATCTCGCGGAGTCCCCGCTGCTCGCACGCCTCGATCAGCGCCTGCAGGAGCGCCGACCCCAGCCCCTTCCCCGCGGCACCCGGCCCGAGGTAGATCGCGTCCTCGACGGTGTAGCGGTAGGCGTTCTTCCCGGCCCACGGCTGCACGAGCGCGTACCCGAGCACCGCACCGGACGGCGACACGGCCACGAGGAACGGCAGCCCGAGACGCTCCAGGAGGGTGAACTTGTCCCTCCAGTACGGGATGCTGCTCCGTCGCTCGTCCAGGGTCACCGCCGAATTGCTGACGAAGTGGTTGTAGATCTCGCGGACGTGGGGCAGATCCGCCGCCCGCGCGGGACGGATGACGTAGGAGAACGTGTCCGGCGCGGTGGTCCGTCGGAGATGGCGCGGGAGAACGCGACGTCGGTCCCCGGGCTCGAACTGCATGGGCTCAGCTTAGAGAGCAGGGCCCCTCGCCCTCCACCCTCCAGTCCACCGGAGCGCCGCCGAGGCCTTCCAGGAGCGCGTTCGCGCGGGAGAAGGGGCGGGACCCGAAGAAGCCGCGGCGGGCGGAGAGCGGCGAGGGATGAGCCGACGCGATCACCGGGGTGTCGCCGAGCAGCGGCTGGAGGTTCGCGGCATCCCGCCCCCAGAGGATCGCGACGAGCGGCTGGTCGCGGGCGACGAGGGCACGGATCGCGAGTTCCGTCACCTGCTCCCACCCCCAGCCGCGGTGGGAGGCGGCCGCACCGGGGCGGACGGTCAGGACGCGGTTCAGCAGCAGCACGCCCTGATCGCTCCACGCGGTGAGGTCTCCGTGCGGCGCGGGCGGGATGCCGAGGTCGGTCTCCCGCTCCTTGTAGATGTTCGTCAGGCTCCGCGGCAGCGGCCGCACGTCGCGATCCACGGCGAACGACAGTCCGATCGGGTGCCCCGGGGTCGGATACGGGTCCTGACCCGTGATCAGCACCCGGACGTCGGCGAGCGGTCGCTGGAAGGCCCGCAGCACGTGCGGCCCCGCGGGGAGGTAGCCGTGGCCGGCCGCCTGCTCGGCGCGCAGCCGCTCCCCGAGCGCCGTGACGGTGTCCTGCACCGGGGCCAGCGCCTCCGCCCACCCCGCGTCGATCAGCCCCTCGTCCGCGAGCTCGGCGAGGGTGCGTCCTCCGGTCACTCGACGGGCCGGACCCGCAGCGGTCCCCGCGCGAGCAGGTGCTGCGCCGACTGCGCGACCGGACGCATCGTGATGAGGTCGAGGTTCACGTGACCCGGCGCGTCCAGGGCGTAGGCGATGACGTCCGCCACGTCCTCGGCGAGGAGCGGCGCCTCGACGCCGGAGTACACGGCCTCCGCGGCGACAGCGTCGCCCCCGAGGCGGTTCAGCGTGAACTCCTCGGTGTGCACCATGCCCGGAGCGACCTCGGCCACCCGGAGGGGCTCGCCGTTGAGCTCCTGACGCAGGGCACGGACGAGCATCGCCTCGGCCGCCTTCGCCGCGTTGTAGCCCGCACCGCCCGGGTAGGCGGTCTGCGCGGCCGTCGAGGTCACGAAGAGGAGGTCGGCATGGCCGTCCGCGTCCGCGGTGCGACGCAGCAGCGGCAGCAACCCCGCGACGAGGCGCTGGGTCGCGAGCACGTTCGCGTCGTACATCCACTGCCAGTCGGCGAGCGCGGCGTCCTCGACGCGGTCGGTCCCCCGCGCGCCGCCGGCCACCTGGACGAGCGCGTGCACCGGTCCCGTGCGCTCCAGCTCGGCGAGGAGCGCCGCCACCGCCGCGTCATCCGTCAGGTCGCAGGCGATGGTCGACGCCCCCGTCTCCGCGGACAGCGCGGCGAGACGGTCGGCACGGCGCGCGACGCCGACGACGTCCCACCCGCGCGACCGCAGCACCCGCACCGTCGCCTGACCGATCCCGGAACTCGCACCTGTCACCACTGCACGTCTGTTGGCCATGCCCTCCACCGTACGATGTCCGCGGAGGTTCCGCCCGTTCTCGGCCCCCTCATCGTGTTACGTCACATTTCCCGGTCGTTGTTGACACGGCGCGATATTCCGTACTCTCGCTGCAAGGGCACCAGCCCATCCGACCTTCCGACCGTTCCAGGGGGAACACATGTCCGCACCCGAGACCTGGCGTTTCGAGACCAAGCAGATCCACTCGGGCGCCGCCCCCGACCCCGTCACCAAGGCCAGGGCGACGCCGATCTACCAGACCACGTCCTACGTGTTCGACAGCGCCGACCACGCCGCGAACCTCTTCGCGCTCGCCGAGTTCGGCAACATCTACACCCGCATCCAGAACCCGACCCAGGACGTCCTGGAGCAGCGCCTCGCCGCGCTCGAAGGGGGCACCGGCGCCCTCGTCCTCTCCAGCGGTCAGGCCGCCTCGACCTTCGCGATCCTCAACATCGCGCAGGCCGGCGACCACTTCGTCGCGTCGAGCTCGATCTACGGCGGCACCTACAACCTCTTCAAGTACACCCTCGCCAAGCTCGGCATCGAGGTCACCTTCGTCGAGAACCAGGACGACCCGGAGGAGTGGCGTCGCGCCGTCCGCCCGAACACGAAGCTGTTCTTCGCGGAGACCATCGGCAACCCGCAGATCAACGTGCTCGACATCCGCACGGTCGCCGACATCGCGCACGAGAGCGGCGTCCCGCTGATCGTCGACAACACGATCGCCACCCCGTACCTCATCCGTCCGTTCGAGCACGGCGCCGACGTCGTCGTCCACTCGATCACGAAGTTCCTCGGCGGCCACGGCACCACGATCGGCGGCGTCGTGATCGACGGCGGCTCCTTCGCCTGGTCGGAGAACGTCGAGAAGTTCCCCGGCCTCACCGAGCCGGACCCCTCCTACCACGGCGCCAGCTACACGGCCGCGGTCGGCGACCCGCTCGCCTACATCATCAAGGCCCGCGTGCAGCTGCTCCGCGACCTCGGCTCGGCCATCGCCCCGCAGAGCGCGTGGAACCTCATCCAGGGTGTCGAGACGCTGTCGCTGCGCATCGAGCGCCACGTGCAGAACGCCCAGGAGATCGCCGAGTGGCTGGACAGCCGCGACGACGTGGCCGCGGTCAACTACTCCGGCCTGCCGTCCTCGCCCTGGTACGCCAAGGCGAACGAGTACGCCCCGAAGGGTGTCGGCGCCGTGCTCTCGTTCGAGCTCAAGGGCGGGGTCGAGGCCGGACGCGAGTTCGTCAACAGCCTCTCCCTGTTCAGCCACCTCGCCAACATCGGCGATGTGCGCTCGCTCGTCATCCACCCGGCCTCCACGACGCACGCGCAGCTCACCCCGGAGCAGCAGCTCACCGCGGGCGTGACCCCCGGCCTCGTGCGCCTGTCCGTGGGACTCGAGAACATCGAGGACCTCAAGGCCGATCTCGACCAGGCGCTCGCCGCCGCGCGCGCCGTCTCCGAGGCCGCACGCGCCTGAGCGCATGCCTCCGCGAGGGCCCCGGACCGCACGGTCCGGGGCCTTCGTCGGGTCCGGTGTCGTAACCTGCGGGCCGGAACGCACCCGCCAGGCGAGAATGGAGACATGGACTGGCAGACGACCTCCGAGGACACGGTGCCGTCGGCACCGGTGACGGAGGCCGACGTCCGGCTACTCCGTGCCCGCCCGCCGGCCACCGGCGCGTGGCAGGACGGCGACCCCGTCGGCGGCCGCCGCTTCGCCGCGTTCGGCGCCTTCGACACCGAGAGCGGAGCCCAGCTCCCCGGCATCCGCCTCGCGTACGAGAGCTGGGGCGAGCTCAACGCGGCTCGCGACAACGCCGTGCTCGTCCTGCACGCCCTCACCGGGGACAGCCATGTGCGCGGAGACGCCGGTGCCGGCCACCCGACCGCCGGCTGGTGGGAGGACGTCGTCGGCCCCGGTGCGCCGCTCGACACCGACGAGTGGTTCGTGATCGCGCCGAACATGCTCGGCGGCTGCCAGGGATCGACCGGCCCCGCGAGCATCGCCCCGGACGGCTACGAGTGGGCGTCGCGCTTCCCCTACCTCACCATCCGCGACCAGGTGGCGGCGCAGGTGCGCCTGGCCGACGCGCTCGGCATCGACAGCTGGGCGGCGGTGATCGGCGGCTCGATGGGCGGCATGCACGCG
This sequence comes from Microbacterium sp. NPDC091676, assembly GCF_044756645.1. Taxonomy (NCBI): domain Bacteria; kingdom Bacillati; phylum Actinomycetota; class Actinomycetes; order Micrococcales; family Microbacteriaceae; genus Microbacterium; species Microbacterium sp. NPDC091676. The sequence goes on from NZ_JBIVTI010000001.1 coordinate 954,843, forward strand.
CTCGAGTGGGCCGTGGCGCAGCCGGACCGCGTGCAGCGCCTCGCCGTGCTCTCCTCGCCTCCGGTCACCACCGCCGACCAGATCGCGCTCAACACCGTGCAGCTCGAGACGATCCGCATGGACCCGCGCTTCCAGGGCGGCGAGTACTACGACCTCGCGGACGGCGACGGCCCGCACCGCGGCCTCGCCCTCGCCCGCCGCATGGCGCTGCTGAACTACCGCAGCCCGATCGAGCTCAACCAGCGGTTCCAGCGCTCCTGGCAGTCGGACGTGTCGCCGCTCGGCCACGGCGGACGCTTCGCCGTGGAGTCCTACCTCGACTTCCACGGGAACAAGTTCACGCGCCGCTTCGACGCCAACAGCTACATCACCCTCGTCGAGGCCATGAACTCGCACGACGTCGGCCGGGGCCGCGGCGGCGCGGAGGAAGCCCTGAAGGCGGTGACCGCGACGACCCTCGTCCTCGGCATCGACAGCGACCGCCTCTTCCCGGTCGACGGTCAGCAGCGGATCGCCCGGAGCATCCGGAACGTGCTCGATGGCGAGGCGGTGGTGCTCACGAGCGACTTCGGCCACGACGGGTTCCTCATCGAGACCGAGGCCGTCGGCACGCACCTGCGGCGCCTGCTCGACGCCTGAACCGCGTCAGGCCGGGTCGAACCGCCACGGCAGGGTGTGGGCGTGCAGAGTCCCCTGTGCCCAGCCGAACGCCCGCCCGCCGTCGCGCACCTCCGTCTGGAACAGCTCGACCGCTCCGCCGGAGGCCAGCGCGGCCTCGACGTCGGTGAAGGCGGAGAGCCGGTGCAGCGTGAGCCAGGTGGGTGGGAAGAGCCGCCACTCCCCCGCCGCGTGCCGCTCGAAGGCCGTGACCGGTGACACCCAGGCGAGTTCGACGACCTCGTCGGCGGCGGGTGACGGCTCGGCGTCGGGGGCGGGGGCGAGGAAGAACCAGGTGCGGATCCGCACGGGCGCCTCCGCGGGCGGCCGCCATTCCGAGAGAGGCACCAGGTCGTCGACGACGAGTCCGACCTCCTCCGCGGTCTCTCGGGCGGCGGCACGGCGCGCGTCCTCGACGTCCGCGGCGCCCGCCTGACGATCCCCCGGCTCGACCTTCCCGCCGGGGAATACCCAGGCGTCCGCGAAGGAGCCTCGCGACGGACGGCGCAGCAGCAGCACCTCGAAGCCCCCGGAACTCGGGCGCAGCAGCACGACGGTTCCGGCGAGCGGGATGTCGTCGTCGGGAGCGGTCACCCCGTCACTCTACGACGCGAGGACCGGCGTCTGCGCCACCCGCCGTGCCTCCACGCGGAACGACACCAGAGCGATGAGGAGTCCGGCCACCGCGAGCACAGCCCCGGTCCACGCCGGTGCCGTGAAGCCCCAGCCGATCGCGATCACGATGCCGCCGAGGAAGGCACCGAGGCTGTTGCCGATGTTCAACGCGGAATGGTTCATGGCCGCCGCGATGGACTGGTTGTCTCCGGCCACGTCCATCAACCGCGTCTGGATCGTCGGGCTGAGCACGGACGAGACGAACCCGACGAGGACCACGACGAGGCTCAGGCTCACGATCCAGAACGAGAGCACGGCGAGGAGAGCGAACACGACGGCCATCGCGGCGAGGCCCAGCAGCAGCGTGCGGCGGAGGTCGATGTCGGCGAGATGACCGCCGACGAGGTTCCCGCCCGTCATGCCGAGCCCCATCAGCACGAGCACGATCGGCACGACCCAGTCCGGGGATCCCGCCACCTCCGTCACGAGCGGGGCGATGTAGCTGTAGACGGCGAAGAACCCGCCGAAGCCGATCGCCCCGACGCCGAGCGTGAACCAGACCTGACCGATGCGGAACACCCCGAGCTCCGCCCGCATCGTGCGTCCGGGGTTCCCCGGGTGCGCGGGCACGAACAGCGCGATGAAGACGGTGGCGAGCGCGAAGACGAGCGCGACGACCGCGAAGGCCGCGCGCCAGCCCCACTCCTGGCCGAGGAAGGTGCCCAGCGGCACGCCGACGACATTGGCGACGGTGAGCCCGGTGAGGATGAACGCCACGCCCTTGGCACGGTTGCCCGGCCCCATCACATCGGCGGCGACCAGCGCGCCGATGCCGAAGTACGCGCCGTGCGGGAGCCCGGCGAGGAAGCGCGAGACCCCGACGAGCTCGAACGTCGGCAGCACCACGGTGAGCGCGTTGAAGACGGTGAGCGCGAGGGCGAGCACGATCATCACCCGATGCCGCGGATAGCGGGCGACGAAGCCGGCGATGGTCGGGGCGCCGATGACCACGCCGAGTGCGTACAGCGAGATCAGCCAGCCGGCCTGGCTCAGCGCCTCCTCCTGGCTCGACGCCCAGACGGACGGGAGGAGGTCGGCGGCGATGTTCGGCAGCAGGCCCATGACGACGAACTCGGTCATGCCGATGCCGAAACTGCCGATGGCGAGGGAGAGGAGCGCCCACTTCGCCGCACCCCTCGAAGGTGTCGAGGGATTCACCGGTTCAGCTTACCGGTCGTCGGACTCCTCGATCGCCGCCTCCAGGCGCTCGACCTTGGCGTCGAGCTCGCCCGCATAGCCGGGGCGGATGTCCGCCTTGAGGACGAGGGACACGCGCGATCCGTACGGCATGACCGCCTCGGTCGCCCGCTTGACCACGTCCATCACGGTGTCCCAGTCGGGCCCCTCGATCTCGGTGAACATGCTCGTCGTACGGTGCGGGAGGCCCGACGCGCGGACGACGCGCACCGCGGCGGCCACGGCGTCGTGCACGGAGGCATCGGGGCGCTCGGCACCGTCGGCGGGCGTGCCGCTGGGGGCGACGGAGAAGGCGATCAGCATGGGTTCACTCCTGGGTTCGGGGACGACGGACGGCGGGGACCCGCGCGAGCGCGACGGCGCTCACGGCGGCGAGGACGACGAGCAGCGCGTTGCGCATCGTGAGCAGCACGACGGGGGCGGCTTCGGCCCGCAGCAGCCCGTCGTAGCTCAGCGGATACACGAGACACGTGAGCAGGCACAGCGCGAGCACGAGGGCGGCGGCGGTGCGCGCCCGGCGGCGGTCGAGCACGAGCCACAGGATCACCGGTGCGAGCAGCCAGGTCTGGAACTGCGGCGAGCCGACCTTGTTCAGGGCGATGAGCACCGTCACCAGGAGCAGGGCCAGCGGGGGGAAGAGTCGCGCGAACGACGCGCCGCGGGCGGCCTTGACCCCGCCCACGACGGTGACGACGGCGGCGGCGAGCACCAGGACCGGCGTGAGGACCGTCGCGACGACCTCCGCGCCCGGCGCGACGATCTGGAAGGTGAGGATGTCGTAGCTGTACTCGATGCGGGCGGCCCCCGTCACGGCCATCCAGAGGGACGGCGTCGCGGCGACCGCCTCGATCTGGAGTCCCCGGCCGGTCTGCGCGGTGAGGAAGCCGAGGATCTCGGTGTCGGCGCCGAGCAGCAGGAGCATGACCACCACCCCGGCGGTGATGCCCGCGGCGGCCAGGAGCATCCGCAGCCGCGCCCTCCCGGCCACGACCGCCGCGAGGAGGAGCGCACCGGGCCAGATCTTGATCCAGGCGCCGATGGTCAGCAGCGCCGCGGCGATGGTCGGGCGGGTCACCAGCCAGAGGCCGGCCACGACGGCGATCGGCACGGTGACGGCATCGATGCGGTACAGCGCGATGGGTCCGAGGAGGAGCAGGGCCGCGCACCAGAACCACGCGGCGGTGCGGCGCGCCCGCACGTGTCCGCGCCCGACGAGCACGGCGAAGGCGACGGCGTCGAGCACCGTGACCAGCAGCGCCCACCCGATGAGGTAGGCGCCCGAGACGCCGAGCAGCGGGAGGAACGGGGCGGCGAGCACGGCCGCGAGCATCATCGGCAGGAGCGCGAGCTGCGGATACACCCACGACTCCGTGACGCCCACGATCCCCCCGCCGCTCCACGCGGCCGTCGACCAGGGCTCGTAGACCAGCACGACGTCCCCCATGGGCTGGCTCGGGTAGACCCAGCCCAGCCACGCGGTCACGAGGTGGACGAGGAGGAAGGCGATCCACAGGCCGAGCGCGCTCCTCCGGGCCGTGTTCCTCACGACAGGAGATCCTCGACCGCGCGGGGCAGCGCCTCCGCGACGTCGAGCGCGACGATCGGATGGCCGCTCGCACCCCCGGTCGCGGCGGCGGCGAGGCGGGCGGCGTGCCCGTGCAGCCAGACGGCCGCCGCAGCGGACTCGACGAGCGGGCTGCCCGGATTCGCGGCGATCACGGCGGCGACGATCCCCGCCAGCACGTCCCCGGTCCCGGCCGTGGCGAGCCAGCCGGTCCCCGCCTCGACGGCGATGAGCGTGCCGTCGGGTGCCGCGAGAACGGTGCGCGCGCCCTTGCGCAGCACCACGCCGTCGATCGCGGCGGACGCGTCGCGGACGTCTGCGAGGTCGTCGGACGCCTCGATGCCGACATGCTCGCGCAGCCGCGCGAACTCCCGGCCGTGCGGCGTGGCGACGAACGGGGCGCGTGCGGTCGGCGCCAGATCGAGCGCTCCGGCGTCGATGACCACGGGGACGTCGCCGCCGACGATCTCGCGCAGCGCCTGCGCCTCCGCCGCGCTCCGGTCTTCCGGGTCGGTCCCGGAGCCGATCACCCAGGCACCGATCCGCGTGCGTCCGGCATCCGGCCCCCCGACGGTCTCGGGACGCCGGGCGAGCACCGCCGCCACCGCCGTCGCCGCACCCACGTAGCGCACGAATCCGGCACCGGCCCGCCACGCGGCCTCGACGCCCAGCACCGCGGCGCCGGGATAGGCGGCCGATCCGGTGCGCACGCCCACGACGCCGCGCGAGTACTTGTCGTCCTCGGCGGTCGGAGCGCGGAAGAACCGCGCCGCGTCGCTGCGGGACCACTCGCGCACGTCGCTCATGACTCCACGTTAGCCCGACGGCCCTCTCCCGTCCGCGCCGGCGGTACCGTCGAACGGTGAGTCTCCTCTTCTCCCCGCTGACCATCCGCTCCGCCACGTTCCGCAACCGCCTCTGGGTGTCCCCCATGTGCATGTACAGCGCCGTCGACGGCGTGGCGCAGGAGTGGCATCACACCCACCTCGCGCAGTTCGCCTCGGGCGGTGCCGGGCTCATCGTCGCCGAGGCCACGGCCGTCGTCCCGGAGGGGCGGATCTCCCCTCGCGACCTCGGCCTCTGGGACGACGCGCAGCGCGACGCCCTGGCCCCGATCGTCCGCGCGATCCACGACCGCGGGGCCGCCGCGGGCATCCAGCTCGCGCACGCCGGGCGGAAGGCCTCGACCTGGTGGCCGTGGGCCGACGAGCGCGGCTCGGTCCCCGCCGCCGCGGGCGGATGGACGACCACCGCGCCGTCGCCGGTAGCCTACGAAGGATTCACCGCGCCGGTCGCGCTGGACGCGGCGGGCATCGACCGCGTGGTCGACGGATTCGCCGCGGCGACCAGGCGGGCGCTCGAGGCGGGCTTCGACGTCATCGAGATCCACGGCGCCCACGGGTACCTCCTGCACCAGTTCCTGTCGCCGCTGTCCAACCTCCGGGAGGACGAGTACGGCGGCTCGCTGGAGAACCGGGCCCGGCTGCTGTTGCGTGTCGTGGACGCGGTGCGCGAGGCGGCCGGCGACGACGTGCCGCTGTTCGTCCGCATCTCGGCGACCGATCATGCCGAGGGCGGCTTCACGCCCGAGGAGGCCGCGACGGTCGGCGGCTGGGCGACCGCGCGCGGCGCCGACCTCATCGACGTCTCCAGCGGCGGCCTCGTCGCGCACCAGCGCATCAGCGTCTCCCCCGGCTACCAGGTCCCCCTCGCCGAGACCGTCCGCCAGGGCGGGCGGATCCCGGTGTCGGCCGTGGGCCTCATCACCGCCGCCGCACAGGCCGAGCAGGTGCTGGTCGACGGTGCGGCCGACACGATCTTCGCCGGACGGGAGTGGCTGCGCGACCCGCACTTCGCGCTGCGGGCCGCACACGAGCTGGGCGACGAGGTCGCCTGGCCGCCGCAGTACGAGCGGGCGCACTGGCGCTGACGCCCATGACGAAGGCCGCCGGTTCCCCGAGGGAGCCGGCGGCCTTCGCGTATCCGGATGTCAGTGACCGCGGACGCGACGGGTCGCGTCCTGCACCTCGCCGACGAGCTCCTCGAGGATGTCCTCCAGGAACAGCACGGCCGTGGTCTCCCCGCGGGCGTCGCGGACCTTGGCCAGGTGGCGCCCCGCCCGGCGCATGACGGCGAGGGCGTCCTCCAGGTCGGTGTCCTCCTGCACGGGCACCATGTGATGGATGCGCTTGCCGGGGATCGGCTCGAGCACCTTGGCCTCGGCATCCGGGCCCTCCGAGGCCCGCAGGATGTCCTTGAGGTGGACGTAGCCGATGGGGACGTCCTCGTCGTCGACGATCACGTAGCGCGAGAACCCGTAGCGGGCCACCGCCTTCTCGATGTCGTCGGGCGTGGTCGTCTGCGGCAGCGTGACGAGGTCGCTCAGCGGCACGGCCACGTCGCGAGCCTTCTTGTCGGTGAACTCGACCGCGGCCGTGACCGTGCCCGCGGTGTCCATGAGCACACCCTCACGGCGCGACTGGTTGACGATGGTCGCGACCTCGTCGAGGGTGAACGTCGACGCCGCCTCGTTCTTCGGCTCCACGCGGAAGAGGCGCAGCACGCCGTTCGCCGCCGCGTTCAGCAGCCAGATCACCGGCATGAACACCTTCGACACCCACACCAGCGGCGTCGCCAGCAGCAGCACGGCACGGTCCGGGACGGAGAACGCGAGGTTCTTCGGGACCATCTCGCCGAACACGACGTGCAGGAACGACACGATGAGCAGCGCGATCGTGAACGACACGACGTCCACCGCGCCGTCCGACCAGCCCAGCGCGTGCAGCGGCACGGCGAGCAGGTGGTGGATGGCGGGCTCGGAGACGTTCAGGATGAGCAGCGAGCAGATCGTGATGCCGAGCTGCGAGGTCGCGAGCATGAGCGTCGCGTGCTCCATGGCGTACAGCGCCGTCTTGGCCGGGCGCGAGCCGCGCTCCGCCTTCGGCTCGATCTGCGAGCGCCGCGCGGAGATCACGGCGAACTCGGCGCCGACGAAGAACGCGTTCGCCGCCAGCAGGACGACGAGCCAGGCGAGGCCTCCCCAATCGCTCACAGGGACACCCCCTCGATGACGACGGTGTCCGGTCTCGGGACGTAGCGCACCCGATCCACCCGGCGGCCGTCCATGCGGACCACCTGCAGCGTGCCGCTCTCCAGCGGCACCTCGTCGCCGACGACCGGCACCCGCTCGAGGACGCTCATGACGTAGCCGCCGACCGTGTCGTACACATCGCCCTCCGGCACCTCGACGCCCGCACGGCTGCGCAGCTCGTCCGGACGCAGCTCGCCGGGGAAGGTCACCCCGTCGCGGTTGCGGATGATGCCGGCCCTCGTCCGGTCGTGCTCGTCGGACACCTCGCCGACGAGCTCCTCCACGAGGTCCTCCAGCGTCACGATGCCGGCCGTCCCGCCGTACTCGTCGACGACGACCGCGAGCTGATATCCGCGACCGCGGAGGTCAGAGATCAGGGCGTCGACGTGGGCGGTCTCCGGCACGCGCAGGGGATCGGTCGCGAGAGCACCGACGGGCACCTCGGCCCTGCGCTCCCGCGGCACCGAGATGGCGGCCTTGAGATGCACGACGCCCGTGATGTCGTCGAGGTCCTCGTCGAAGACCGGGAAACGGCTGTGGCCGGTGCGCCGCGCCAGCTGGATCACATCGTCCACGGAGTCGCCGGCGGCGATCGCGTGCATGCTGGGGCGCGCCGTCATGACGTCCGCCGCCGTGAGCCGGGAGAAGGTGAGCGTGCGGTCCAGCAGCGTCGCGGTGTCGGCCTCCAGCACTCCCGCACTCGCCGACCGTCGCACGAGCGAGGAGAGCTCCTCCGCGCTGCGGGCGCCGGAGAGCTCCTCCTTGGGCTCGATGCCCATGCTGCGCAGCACGCCGTTCGCGCTGCCGTTCAGCACGACCACCGCCGGCTTGAACACCGTCGTGAAGGCGATCTGGAACGGCACGACGAGCTTCGCCGTGGCCAGGGGCAGCGCCAGCGCGAAGTTCTTCGGGACGAGCTCGCCGAGGATCATCGAGAGCACCGTCGCGACGAACATCGCCACCACGGTCGCGATGGGCGCGACGGCGGCTTCCGGGATGCTCCAGGCGACGAGCGTGGGGCGCAGGATGTTCGACAGCGCCGGCTCCATCGTGTATCCGGTCAGCAGCGTGGTCAGCGTGATGCCGAGCTGCGCCGAGGAGAGATGCGTCGAGGTGTGCCGCAGGGCGCTGATCGTCAGGGAGAGGCGGGACTCGCCTCGCGCCTGCCGCGCTTCGAGATCCGCGCGGTCGAGGTTCACGAGGGCGAACTCGCTCGCGACGAAGAGGCCGGTGCCGACCGTGAGCAGAAGCCCCACGCCCAACATGATGTAGTCCATCAGATCTTCCTCTCCGGGGAGAGAACGGGACGGTGGGGCGATGTTCGGCAACTGGGAGGGTCGTCCATAGTGCGCTCGATTCTACAGAAGCGGACTGTGGCCGCGGCAGGTGATCACCAACTGACCGGCAGCGCCTTGCCCTCCTCGTAGCCCGCCGCCGACTGCAGTCCCACGAGAGCGCGGTCGTGGAACTCCGGAACGGTGGCGGCACCGGCGTAGGTGAAGGACGACCGCACGCCCGACGTGATCATGTCGAGCAGGTCCTCAATTCCCGGGCGCAGCGGGTCGAGGTAGATCTTGGAGGAGGAGATGCCCTCGGCGAACAGCTCCTTGCGTGCGCGCTCGTAGGCGTCGAGCCGTCCGAACCGCGCCTGCACGGCCTTGGTCGAGGCCATCCCCCAGGACTCCTTGAACAGGCGCCCGTCCGCGTCGCGCTGGAGCTCCCCCGGAGCCTCGATCGTCCCGGCGAACCAGGAGCCGACCATGACGGAGGCGGCACCGGCCGCGAGCGCGAGGGCGACGTCCCGCGGGTAGCGCACCCCGCCGTCGGCCCAGACGTGCGCTCCGGCCTCGGCGGCGGCCTGCGCGGTCTCCAGCACCGCGGAGAACTGGGGGCGGCCGACCGCCGTCATCATCCGGGTCGTGCACATCGCCCCGGGACCGACACCGACCTTGAGGATCGAGGCGCCCGCGTCGACCAGATCCCGCACGCCGTCCGCCGTGACGATGTTCCCCGCGACGATGGGGAGTCCGAGTCCCAGGGACGCGACCTCCTGCAGCGCCCGGAGCATGCCCTCCTGGTGCCCGTGCGCGGTGTCGACGACGAGCACGTCCACTCCGGCCGCCGCGAGCGCCTTCGCCTTGGCGCCGACGTCGCCGTTGATGCCGACCGCCGCGGCGACGGCGAGGCGCCCGTCGGCGTCCACGGCCGGCCGGTACAGCGTGGCGCGCAGAGCGCTGCGGGCGCTCAGCGTCCCGACGAGGTGTCCGTGGTGCACGACGGTGACGATCTCGACGTCCGCCTCGGTGATGACGTCGAAGGCATGCCGCTCGGAGCCGATGTCGTCCGCGTCGATGGACGGCGTCCCGCGGTGCACGAGGTCGCCGAGCTGCGCGTCGGGCAGCGCGGTCGCGAGGCGGGTGGCCGGGAGCACGCCGACGATGCGGTCGACGGGGATCGGCGCCGCGCCGTGGGCCACGACGATCCCGTGGCCCGCCGCGGCGGGGAGCAGGCGGAGGGCGTCCGCGACGGTCGCCTCCGGGGACAGCACGAGCGGCGTGTCCCAGAGCACCGGCTGCCCCTTCACGTCGCGGATCGCGGCGTCGAGCTCCTGGAGCGGGAGGTCCTGCGGCAGCACGCCCAGCGCCCCTCGGCGCGCGAGCACGGCGGCGATCCGCGGCCCGGTCACCGAGTTCATGTTCGCGGCGACGAGCGGCAGCGTCGCCGGGGTGCCGTCGTGGGGAGCGAGATCGACCTGGAGGCGGCTGGTGACGGCCGAACGGCGCGGCACCAGGAAGACGTCCGAGTAGGTCAGATCGACGGTCGGCTGCGCACCTGAGAACTCCATGTCTCCACGGTACCCAGATCGGCGCGCCACGGGTCGTGCTGTTCGACGTCTCCTCGGTCGAAACAGGTTAGGCTTGGTGGTCGAGAGTGTGCGGGCCCGAGCGCATCCTGCGTCGTGCGTCCGCATCGGAGATCTTCAGCGATGAAAGAGGGCGATAGAGCGTGTCGAACCAGGTGACCGGCGTCGGTGGCGACGGGGGGTTCGGAGCCAATTCCTGGCTCGTCGAAGAGCTCTACGAGCAGTTCAAGGAGAACCGCGACTCGGTCGACAAGGAGTGGTGGCCCATTCTGGAGAAGTACCACTCCGAGACCACGGCCGCCGGAGGCGCTGCCGCTCCCGCCGCGACCGCGGCCCCGGCGCACCCCGTGACCGCTCCCATCCCCGTGATCGGTGCACAGCCCGTCGCCCGCACCACCGCGAAGCCGGCGGCCGCCGCGCCGATCCCCGCCCAGGCGCCGAAGCCGAAGCAGGAGTCCAAGGAGACGCAGCAGCCGTCCGAAGAGGACAAGGTCACCCCGCTGCGCGGCCTGCCGAAGACCCTCGCCGCGAACATGGACGAATCGCTCACCGTCCCCACCGCGACGAGCGTCCGCACGGTCCCGGCCAAGCTGATGATCGACAACCGCATCGTCATCAACAACCACATGGCCCGCACCCGCGGCGGCAAGGTCAGCTTCACGCACCTCATCGGCTGGGCGCTCATCCGCACCCTCGACGAGTTCCGCAGCCAGAACGTCTTCTACGCCGAGATCGACGGCAAGCCCTCCGTCGTGGCCCCCGCGCACGTCAACCTCGGCATCGCGATCGACCTGCCCAAGCCGGACGGCACCCGCGCCCTCATGGTCCCGAGCATCAAGCGTGCCGACACCATGACCTTCACCGAGTACCTCGCCGCCTACGAGGACCTCGTCACCCGCGCGCGCTCCAACAAGCTCACCGCCGCCGACTTCCAGGGCACGACGGTCTCGCTCACCAACCCGGGCGGCATCGGCACGGTGCACTCCGTCCCGCGTCTCATGAAGGGCCAGGGCTGCATCATCGGCGCCGGCGCCCTCGAGTACCCGGCCGAGTTCCAGGGCGCGAGCGACAAGACGCTCAACGAGCTGGCGATCGGCAAGACGATCACGCTCACGAGCACCTACGACCACCGCGTCATCCAGGGCGCCGGCTCCGGCGAGTTCCTGAAGAAGGTGCACGAGCTGCTCATCGGGCAACGCGGCTTCTACGACGACATCTTCGCGGCGCTGCGCATCCCGTACGCGCCGATCCGCTGGAACCCCGACATCGCGGTCGACCTCGCCGAGCGCGTCGACAAGCAGTCCCGCGTGCAGGAGCTCATCAACTCCTTCCGCGTGCGCGGCCACCTCATGGCCGACATCGACCCACTCGAGTACCGTCAGCGCTCGCACCCCGATCTGGAGATCGAGAGCCACGGCCTGACGTTCTGGGACCTCGACCGCGAGTTCGTCACAGGCGGGTTCGGCGGACGCCGCGTCGCCAAGCTCCGCGACATCCTCGGCGTGCTGCGCGACTCGTACTGCCGCACGCTCGGCATCGAGTACATGCACATCCAGGACCCGGAGCAGCGCCGCTGGTTCCAGGAGAAGGTGGAGGTCAAGTACCAGAAGCCCGGCCATGACGAGCAGCTGCGCGTGCTGCGCAAGCTCAACGAGGCCGAGGCCTTCGAGACCTTCCTGCAGACGAAGTTCGTCGGCCAGAAGCGCTTCTCGCTCGAGGGCGGCGAGTCGCTGATCCCGCTCCTCGACGAGATCCTCCAGGGCGCGGCCACGGCCGGGCTGGAGGGCGCCGCGATCGGCATGGCCCACCGCGGCCGCCTGAACGTGCTCACCAACATCGCCGGCAAGACGTACGGCCAGGTCTTCCGCGAGTTCGAGGGCACGCAGACCCCCGGCAACCAGCGCGGCTCGGGCGACGTGAAGTACCACCTGGGCACCGAGGGCACGTTCGTCGCCGACGACGGCTCGGCGCTGCCGGTGTACCTCGCGGCCAACCCCTCCCACCTGGAGACGGTCGACGGCGTGCTGGAGGGCATCGTCCGCGCCAAGCAGGACCGCAAGCCCATCGGGACCTTCGCCTGGCTGCCGATCCTCGTCCACGGCGACGCGGCGTTCGCCGGTCAGGGCGTCGTCGTCGAGACCCTGCAGATGTCCCAGCTGCGCGGCTACCGCACCGGCGGCACCATCCACGTGGTCGTCAACAACCAGGTCGGGTTCACCACGACGCCGAGCGATGCACGCACCTCGGTGTACGCGACCGACGTCGCCAAGACGATCCAGGCGCCGGTCTTCCACGTGAACGGCGACGACCCCGAGGCCGTCATCCACGTCGCGCAGCTCGCGTTCGAGTACCGCGAGCGCTTCCACCGCGACGTCGTGATCGACCTCGTCTGCTACCGCCGACGCGGGCACAACGAGGGCGACGACCCCTCGATGACGCAGCCCCTGATGACCGACCTCATCCAGGCGAAGCGCTCCGTCCGCCGCCTCTACACGGAGTCCCTCGTCGGTCGCGGCGACATCACCGAGGAGGAGTACGACGAGGCCAAGGCCGACTTCCAGAACCGTCTGGAGATCGCCTTCGCCGAGACGCACGCCGCCGAGACCGGCGCCACCCCGATCGCCCCGGAGGAGGTCCCGCAGGTCGAGGACCAGGTCGGAGCCCCCGAGGTCACCGGTGTGCCGGCCGAGGTCATCCGCCTCATCGGCGACGCGTTCGTGAACAAGCCCGAGGGCTTCACGGTGCACCCGAAGATCCAGCAGCTGCTGGACAAGCGCCTGGACATGAGCCGCAACGGGAACATCGACTGGGGCTTCGGCGAGCTGCTCGCCTTCGGCTCGCTCCTGGTCGAGGGCACCCCGGTGCGCCTCGCCGGCCAGGACTCGCGCCGCGGGACCTTCGTGCAGCGGCACGCCGCGCTCCACGACCGGGCGAACGGCCAGGAGTGGCTGCCGCTGTCGAACCTGTCCGACGCGCAGGGCCGCTTCTTCGTCTACGACTCGCTGCTCAGCGAGTACGCCGCGCTCGGCTTCGAGTACGGCTACTCCGTGGAGGCTCCCGAGGCCCTGGTGCTGTGGGAGGCGCAGTTCGGCGACTTCGTCAACGGCGCCCAGTCGGTCATCGACGAGTACATCTCCGCCGCGGAGCAGAAGTGGGGTCAGCAGTCCAGCGTCACGCTCCTGCTCCCCCACGGCTACGAAGGCCAGGGGCCGGACCACTCCTCCGCACGCATCGAGCGGTTCCTGCAGCTGTGCGCCCAGGACAACATGATCGTGGCGCGCCCGTCGACCCCGGCGTCGCACTTCCACCTGCTGCGCCGTCAGGCCTACGCCCGTCCGCGCAAGCCGCTGATCGTGTTCACGCCGAAGGCGATGCTGCGCCTGCGCGGCGCGACCAGCCCGGTGGAGGCGTTCACCGGAGGCCGCTTCGAGCCGGTCCTCGACGACGACCGCGGTCTCGACCGTTCCGCCGTGAAGCGCGTCCTCGTGCACAGCGGCAAGGTGCACTGGGATCTCCGCGCCGAGCTGGAGAAGAACCCGAACCCGGAGATCGCCCTGGTGCGTCTGGAGCAGCTCTACCCGACGCCCATCGACGAGCTGAAGAAGATCACCGACTCGTACCCGAACGCCGAGCTCGTGTGGGTGCAGGAGGAGCCGGAGAACCAGGGAGCCTGGCCGTTCCTGGCGCTGGCCTTCGCGGACGTCCCCGGCGACCGCTCCTTCCGCCCGGTCTCGCGTCCGGCGTCGGCCTCGCCGGCGACGGGCTCGTCCAAGGTGCACGCGACCGAGCAGGCCGCGCTCATCCGTGCGGCGGTCACCCTGGGCTGACCACCTCTCGGACGACGAAGGGCGCCCCGGCTTCGGCCGGGGCGCCCTTCGTCGTCCGTGGGTCAGTACCAGATGTCGAGGGACGGCGCGGGGAAGGCGACGAACGCGCGGTCCAGCGCCTCGACGGCTTCGGTCGCGCCGGTGATCCGGCCCGCTCCGTGCAGCGCGGCGACACGGACGCTGCCCGCATAGATCGATGAGAGCGCGGAGACGTCGAGGGCGAGGGTCGCGTCGGCGCCCGGAGCGTCCTCGACGTGCGCCCGACCCACCGCGTCGACGCGCAGCCGCCAGGTGCCCGCGGCGAATCCGAGGGCGTCCTCGATGTGGAGCACGGTGTCCAGCGGCGCGGCATACGTCCGTGCCGTGAGCGCGGACGGGACGTCCAGGACCCGGAGCCAGCCGTGGTCGTGCACCTCCTGGGTGACACCGCGGGGATCCGCGACCAGCCACGGCAGGGCGTCGTCAAGCGGTCGGAGATCGGCGGTCACCTCGTCGACGAGGTCGTGCTGCAGCGCGAACCGCCACAGCGCGGCGGTCGCCTCCGCCGTCTCGCCGACGAGCAGGCGCACGTGCAGCGCGAACCGGAACGTGCCGCCGCGTTCGCTGAGGTGGAAGGCCATCACGCCGCGCACCTGACCGGACTCGTCGCGATAGCGGAGACCGCGCACCCGGTCCCGATCGGTGTCGGTGGTCGCGAGCCCGCTGATGCCCGCCCAGCGGGCCGGCCACCCCGGGACCTGACCCGACCGCGCGGTGCGGGCGCGCTCGTGCGCCTCCGCCAGCGCGGCGGCGAGCTCCTCGCGCTCGAGGTACTCGACCCGACCAGCGGGGACGGGCCCCGCCCAGCCGGCGCGACGCACGTCCACCGTGAAGCGCGACACCGGCACGGCCGAGCCGAAGCCGTACCGCCCGTAGATCGTCGCCTCGGACACCGTGAGTCCGGCGACCGGGAGTCCGGCGTCGACGGCGGCGCGCAGCTCCCCCTCCAGCAGCGCCCGCGCGATGCCACGACGACGATGCGTGCCGGCCACCGTGACCCCGCTGATCGCCCACATCCCGATCTCGCCGCCGGGGACGGTCAGCGGCGTCACCCAGGAATCGATGGTCGCCACCGGGAAGCGGTCGGCAGGGGCGTCGGGTTCGTACACCCCGATGTTGCGCCGGCTCCTCAGGGTGCCGACGCCTTCCTCGCGCGCCGCCTCCGAGGGATCGGCGCCGAGGAACCCGCGGGCCATGGCCCGCTGGAAGGCGGCGACCCGCGTCGCGTCCGTCGTATCCAGGACCCGATAGTCGAGGTCCTCCCCCGCGAGGCGGTCGACGGAGGTCTGGTCAGCGGGGATCCCGCGCGCATCGATGAGGGCCATGCACACAGCCTACGGGCGGTCTCCGACGCGCCGCGCGCCCGCGGACGCCTCAGTGCTGAGCGGCCTGGACCTCGCGCAGCCGGGCGAACACCTGATCGCGCAGCTCCTCCGGAGCGGTCTCCTTGCAGGCACGGGCGATGACCTCGGTGAGGGTCGTCGCCACCAGCGCCTCGTCCCGGCACGCCGGGCAGTTCTCCAGGTGCTCGCGGATCTCGGCGTGCTCGGTCTTGCACACCTCGTTGCGGAGGTACTCCTCCAGATCCTGACGGGCCTTGTCGCAGCCGCAGTCGCTCATTTCTTGCTCCTCGGTTCAGCCGCGGCGATTCCCCGCTCCGCGGCGTAGTCGGCCAGCAGCTCCCGCAGCATCCGCCTGCCACGGTGCAGACGGCTCATCACGGTGCCGATGGGGGTCTTCATGATGTCGGCGATCTCCTGGTACGCGAAGCCCTCGACGTCGGCGAGGTACACCGCGAGCCGGAAGTCCTCCGGAACCGCCTGCAGGGCGTCCTTCACGACCGACGCCGGCATGCGATCGATGGCTTCCGCCTCCGCCGAGCGGCTGTGCGAAGCCGTCGTCGACTCCGCACCGCCGAGCTGCCAGTCCTCGAGTTCGTCGATGGTGCCCTGGAAGGGCTCGCGCTGCCGCTTGCGGTAGATGTTGATGTACGTGTTGGTGAGGATCCGGTACAGCCACGCCTTGAGGTTCGTCCCCTGCGCGAACGTCGACCAGGAGCCGTAGGCCTTGACGAAGGTCTCCTGCACGAGGTCCGCGGCGTCCGCGGGATTGCGCGTCATACGCATCGCGGCGGCGTACAGCTGGTCCATGAAGGGGAGCGCCTGCTCCTCGAACTCGCGCCGAGGGTCGCCGACGGGGGCTGCGGTTGCGGTGTCGTCCATCACCGGCCAGTCTAGGCGGCCGAGGTCGATCACCTCGCGTTCCAGCGTCGCAGGCATCCTCTTCCCTTCGCACCGAGGCCGCCTCTCACGAGGACGGCGCTGCGTTTACTAAGGTGAGAACCGATGAGCGCCAAAAGGTATTCCCCCACCCGTGTGCAGGGCGCCTACCCCGCGCCCACGATCGACGGCCCGGTGCATGCCGAGCTCACGATCCCCGGCTCCAAGTCCCTCACGAACCGCGAGCTCCTCATCGCGGCGATCGCGGACGGCCCCGGCCGCCTGATCGCCCCGCTGCACTCGGACGACTCGCAGCGCATGGTGGAGGCCCTCCGCGCGCTCGGCGTCGGCATCGAGGAGGTCGACGCCGGTCACGAGTTCGGTCCCGACCTCGTGATCACACCCGGCAAGCTCCGCGGCGGCACGACCATCGACTGCGGCCAGGCCGGTACGGTCATGCGCTTCATCGCGCCACTGGCCGGCCTCGCCGAGCAGGACGTGCACCTCACCGCACACGAGACGGCCCTGCACCGCCCCATGGGCGCGCTCATCAGCGCCCTGCGCGACCTCGGCGTCGACATCGACGACGAGGGCACGTGGGCCCTCCCGTTCACCATCCGCGGCCACGGCCACATCCGCGGCGGTCGTGTGGAGATCGACGCGTCGGCCTCCAGCCAGTTCGTATCCGGGCTGCTGCTCGCGGCCCCGCGCTTCGACGTCGGCCTGCACCTCGTACACACCGGCGAGCGCCTGCCGAGCCTGCCGCACATCGACATGACCATCGAGGCCCTGAGCCGCCGCGGCATCCGCATCGAGCGCCCCGCGGTCGGCGAGTGGCTGGTGGAGGCCGGAGTCCCCCGCGCCAAGGAGATCCCGATCGAGCCGGATCTCTCCAATGCCGCCCCGTTCCTCGCCGCGGCCCTCGTGGCCGGCGGCTCCGTCGCGATCACCGGCTGGCCGGCGCACTCGACCCAGCCCGGAGCGCTGCTCCCCGAGATCCTGCAGGCGGCGGGCGCCCACGTGAGCCGGCACGGCGGGGTGCTCACCGTCCGCGCCGGTGCCGGCATCCGCGGACTCGATCTCGATCTCTCCGCCGCCAGCGAGCTCACGCCCACCCTCGTCGGTCTCGCGGCCTTCGCCGACGGCCCGACGACCATCCGCGGCATCGGTCACATCCGCCTCCATGAGACCGACCGGATCGCGGCGCTCGTCGGGAACCTGCGCGCGCTGGGCGGGACCGCCGAGGAGCTCCCCGACGGCATCCGCATCGTTCCCGGCCCGCTCCGGGGCGGTTCCTGGGCCGCGCACCACGACCACCGGATGGCGACGACCGGCGCGCTGATCGGCCTTCGCGTCCCGGACGTCGTGATCGACGACATCGGCACCACCGCCAAGACCCTCCCGGAGTTCACCATGCTCTGGGAGCGGATGCTGCGAGGCTGACGGGTGAGCTGGCTGAACGACGCGGACGACCTCGAGGACGACTTCGAGGACTACGACGAGAGCAGCATCCGCACCCGGCCGAACCCGAAGGCCAACCGCCCCCGCACCAAGCGACGCCCCGCGCACGAGGACGCGCAGATCGGCCGGGTCCTGGGCGTCGACAGGGGCCGGTACTCCGTGCTCCTCGACGAGGACACCGCGCAGGAGCGCACGATCACCGCCGCCCGCGCGCGGGAGCTGCGGCGCACGCCGATCGTGACGGGCGACCAGGCCCGCGTCGTCGGCGACACCTCGGGAGACGAGGGCACGCTCGGCCGGATCGTGGGAATCGTCGAGCGCACCTCGCTCCTCCGCCGCAGCGCCGATGACACCGACGAGGTCGAGCGGGTGATCGTCGCCAACGCGGACCAGATGCTCGTCGTCGTCGCCGCGGCCGATCCCGAGCCCCGCGCCCGGCTCGTCGACCGCTACCTCGTCGCCGCCCTGGATGCCGGCATCCGTCCGCTCCTCGTCGTGACGAAGACCGATCTCGCCGACCCCGCGCCGTTCCTCGCCCACTTCGACGGCCTCGACCTCCGGGTCTTCACCAGCGCGCAGGACGAGATGCCGATCGACGAGATCGGCGCTGCGCTCATCGGCCACTCGACGGTCTTCGTCGGGCACTCCGGTGTCGGCAAGTCGACGCTGGTGAACGCCCTGGTGCCCACCGCAGGCCGCGCCACCGGACACGTGAACCAGGTGACCGGCCGCGGACGCCACACCTCCTCCTCGACCGTCTCGCTGCGTTACGAGGGTGCCGACGGCACCGGCTGGGTCATCGACACCCCCGGCGTCCGCTCCTTCGGCCTGGGGCACGTCGACCCCGCGAACATCCTCGCGGCCTTCACCGAGCTCGCCGTCATCGCGGAGGACTGCCCGCGCGGCTGCACCCACCTGCCCGACGCTCCGGACTGCGCCCTCATCGAGGCGGCGGACCGCGGAGAGCTGAGCGAGACGGGACGCGCTCGCCTGGACTCCCTGCAGCGCCTCCTGCAGACCTTCGCGGACAAGGCGGAGCAGCCCCCCGGACGATAGGCTGGGGACGTGACCGAACGCCTGGAAACCGGAACCGCCGCCCCCGACTTCTCCCTGCTCGACCAGGACGGGAACACCGTCCGCCTGGCCGACCTCCGCGGCACGAAGACGGTGCTGTACTTCTACCCCGCGGCGATGACCCCGGGGTGCACGACCGAGGCCTGCGACTTCCGTGACAGCATCTCGTCGCTCCAGGGCGCCGGGTATCAGGTCGTCGGCGTCTCGAGGGACGAGCCCGCGAAGCTCGCCGCCTTCCGCGACCGTGACGGCCTCACGTTCCCGCTGCTCAGCGACCCCGATCACGCGGTGCACGAGGCGTACGGCGCCTGGGGCGAGAAGATGAACTATGGCAAGGTCGTCGAAGGGGTGATCCGCTCGACGTTCGTCCTCGACGAGGACGGCGTCATCACCAGCGCGCAGTACAACGTGAAGGCCACCGGTCACGTGGCACGGCTGCGCAAGCAGCTCGGCATCGACGCCTGACGGGTCGGCGCGGACTCACTCCGCTTCGCGTCGGGTCCCCTCGCGGCGCGCGCTCGCGATGAGGAGCGCGAAGCCGGCGACGGCGGGGATCCCGAGTCCGAGCACGAAGGCCCACGGGATCGGCGGCAGCGTGAGGGCGCCCAGCGCCAGGGCGATCGCGAGGACCTGGAACACCACTCCGCCCGATCGTGCCCAGGAGCGTCCGGCCCTGGTGCCGAACGCGAAGGCGGCGAGCGCCGCGGCGCCGATCAGCGTCAGGACGATGAGGGCGATGGCCGTGGGCAGCGACGCGGCGTCCCCCGCCCCCAGCCCGGCCATCTCGATCGCGGCGAACACGAGCAGGGCGACGGCTTCGACCGCCAGGACGGCGGCGGCGGCGCGGGCGATTCCCGGTGCGCGCACGGGTGTCCTCCCGGGGATCGAATGACGAGAAAACCCTTGATTTCAGGGTATTCATGTAACAGAATAGAGAAAGTCATGTGCTCCCACAGCGGCGTGGGGCGAACGTTCGCGTTCGCATCACAATCAGCGGGCATCCGCCCGTATCTCAACAGGGTAGCGGAACCCGAACCGTCACCCGAATCGAGGGGTCGCGTCGCGACATCTCATGAAATCCACACCGAGGAGCCCCCATGGACTGGCGTGACAAGGCCGCCTGCCTGACCGTCGACCCCGAACTGTTCTTCCCCGTCGGGAACACCGGCCCGGCCGTCGATCAGATCGAGAAGGCCAAGACGGTCTGCGCGACCTGCACGGTCACCGAGATCTGCCTGCAGTACGCACTGGAGACCAGCCAGGACTCGGGCGTCTGGGGCGGCCTGTCCGAGGACGAGCGCCGCGCCCTCAAGCGCCGCGCGGCCCGCGCCCGCCGCGCTTCCTGAGATTCGCCGAAGCGGCCTGAGACTCGGTCTCAGGCCGCTTCTGCGTGCACGGGCGGGCTCAGCGCTCCAGCCACCGCAGCGGGATGTCGATGACCACCTCGGTGCCCTCGCCTTCACTCCCCTGCCAGTCGATCGTGCCGCCCAGCTCCCCCTGGATCAGGGTGCGGATGATCTGCGTCCCCAGGCCCTGGCCCACGCGGCCCTCCGGGAGACCGTGGCCGGTGTCGCGCACCGTCACGCGGAGGTTGTCCTCCGTCCGCTTCGCATCGATCGTGACGACGCCTTCCTGCCCGGCGAGACCGTGTTCGACGGCGTTGGTCACGACCTCCGTCAGCGCCAGCGCCAGCGGAGTGGCGTATTCGCTGGGGAGCACGCCGAAACGCCCCGTGGACTGCGTGCGCGCCCGGGTGTTCGGTGCCGAGGCGACCTCGGCGACGAGCTTGAGGACCCGGTGGAAGACCTCGTCGAAGTCGACCTTCTGTGTGAGGCCCTGCGCGAGGGTGTCGTGCACGACCGCGATGGCGTCCACCCGGCGCATGGCCTGGGTGAGGGCATCCCGGGCCTCGTCGGAGTGCGTGCGCCGCGCCTGGATCCGCAGCAGCGAGGCGACCGTCTGCAGATTGTTCTTCACCCGGTGGTGGATCTCGCGGATCGTCGCGTCCTTGGTGATGAGCTCCTGCTCCTGGTGACGCAGCTCCGAGACGTCGCGGCAGAGCACGATGGCGCCGATGCGCGTGCCGTGGTCCTTCAAGGGGATGGCACGGAGCGAGACGGTCACGCCCCGCGCCTCGATGTCCGTGCGCCAGGGCGCCCGTCCGGTCACGACCACGGGCAGCGACTCGTCGACCTGACGGGACGGCGGCACGAGACGGGTGGTCACCTCGGCGAGGGATTCCCCCTCCAGTTCGTCGTCGAAGCCCATCCGGTTGAAGGCGGAGAGCGCGTTCGGGCTCGCGAACGTCGTGATGCCGTCGACGTCGATGCGGATCAGGCCGTCGGACGCCCGCGGCGCACCGCGGCGCGGCGACGTCGGCGCTGCCGGATCCGGGAAGCTGCCGTCCGCGATCATGCGGAACAGGTCGTTGGCGCACTCGTCGAAGGTGATCTGCTGACGCGACGGCGTGCGGACCTCGCCGAGGTTCGTGTGCCGCGTCACCACGCCGATGACGCGGGGAGCCTTGTCCTCTCCGCGACGCTCGATCACGATCGGGACGGCGCGCACCCGGGTCGGCGTCTCCTCGAACCAGTCGGGCGAGGAGGAGTCCACGATCTCCGCCGACTCGAAGGCGCCCTGCACCTGCGTGCGCCACTGCGGCCGCACGCGCTCCCCGACGATGTCGCGGTAGAAGAGCGTCGCGGCGCCACTGGGCCGGGCATGCGCGACGGCGATGAACGAGCCGTCCTCCGTCTGGATCCAGAGCACGATGTCGGCGGAGGCGAGGTCGGCGAGGAGCTGGCCGTCACCGGCGAGCCGATGCAGCCACTCGACGTCGTCGTCGGTCAGAAGGCCCTGGGCCTGGGCGAGATCACTGAGGGTTGACACCTCTCCAGCCTAGGGTCCCGTACCTCAGAGGATGGCGAGCGACGTCGCGCGCCACCGGCGGTCGAGCCCTTCCAGGCGGATGGCCACCGCGCGCGTCCGCCCCGGGCCCGCCACGACGACGACCGCCTCGACGATGCCGTCGCGCGGATGGGTCACCCGCACCGTGCGGATGACGAAGGTCGGGCGGGCCGGCGGGACTCCGCGGGCACTGCGGGCGCGAGCGGCGAGATTGGCACGGGTGACGAGGCTGCGGTACGCCTCCTCGCTGAACCACCGCGCGAGCTGATCCACTTCCCGCACCCCGGCCAGCGCCTCGAGCACACCGTGCGTGAGACTCCGCACCAGGAGCGCAGGGTCGGGAAGCTGATCGGCAGGGGTGGGCTGCGGTCCGAAGTACTCGGCCAGCATCATCGGGATCTCCCCTCGAAGGCGGCGGCGAGCCGTCAGTAGACCACGCGGGGGAACCCGCGCGGGGAAGAGGGAGAAGGTCTGTGGACAACCCGTACCCGCCGCGGATGTGGATAACTCAGATCGGGCGACGCGCGCCCCTACGCTCGGTCGGGTGCACTGGGAATCCCTCTTCGACGACCTGGAAGGGCAGCTCGCCGCGGAATGGGAGGCCGAGCGCGCCGCCCGCGATGCCGAATCCGAACGCCTCCGGATCGCCCGGCTCGACCTCCGGTCGCGCCTGCGGCACCTGTGCGCCACGGAGGCCGAGGCGGTCGTCCACCTCGCAGACGGAGCAAGGCTGCCCGTGGGCCTGCGGTCCCTGGGGGTGGACTGGGTCGCCGCCCTCCCCCGGGTGCCGCAGGGGGCGCGCCTGCAGAGCTCCGTCCTGCTGGTCCCGCTCGCGGCGGTGCGCGGTCTCACGGTCGACCACGGGGCGATGCTGGCGAGCCTCACCGCCGAGAACCCCGGTGCGCCGACGCTGCGGGAGCGGATGACGCTGGGCTTCGTGCTCCGCGACCTCGCCCGCCGTCGCCTGCCGGTGCAGCTCCGGCTGCTGGTCGGGGACGACCTCCACGGCACCATCGATCGCGCGGCCGGAGATCACCTGGATCTCGCCGAGCACGACAGCGGGACCGCACGCCGCGCCGACGCCGTGCGCGGATTCCGGATGGTGCCGTACGCCGCACTCGCGACCGTCCGGGTCCTGGGCACCCCGTCGCTCTGAGCGCTCACACGATCGGCGTGACCGCGGGACCCCAGAGCTCCGGGAAGCTGGCCGCCTGCGACTGCCGCCACAGGGCCATCCGCCGCGCCTCCTCCGTCTGCGCGGCGAGGTACTCCTCGATGCTCGTCTCCTCGACGCGCCACCGCGGCGGCGACCCCAGCGGAGCACCACGCAGATGTCCGGCGTGCACGAGGGCGATCACCTCCTCGACCTCGATGCTCAGCAGTTCGGCGACCTGGCCGGGCGCGAGGAAACGGGGCGTCTGCGGGTGCGGGGGTGTCATGCCCTCATTCTGGGCGCGTGCGAGGGGCGGCGTCGGAGAGCGGCAGCGCCTTGTGGATAACTCGACCATCCGCGGCCGCGCTTCTGTGACGATGTCGCCATGTCCCCGATCTCCCGTTCCCCTCGTCGCCTCCGTGGCGACCTCCGCTTCGCGGTGGGCATCGCGCTCGTGCTCGCCTCGGTCTCCGGCGTCTGGTACGTCGTCACCGCGGCGGATCAGGCGACCCCGGTGCTCCAGGCGCGACGCACGATCGTCCGTGGCGAGGTCCTTCGCGCGTCCGACTTCCAGACCGCGGAGGTGGCGCTCGGCGCGGTCTCCGACGAGTACCTCCGGCCGGAGCAGCTCGGCGCGGGGCAGATCGCCGCCCGCACGCTGACGAAGGGCGAGCTCCTGCCGCGGACGGCGACGGCGGCAGCGGAGAGCGGCCGTACGACCACGGTCGTCGTGGAGAGCAGCGTCGGCCTCCCGGAGGATGTGGTGACCGGCACGGAGGTCGAGGTCTGGCAGGCGCCCCTGCGCGACGACGGCCGCTCCTACGACGAGCCGCGCATCCTCGTGGGGGATGTCGTCGTCCGCACCGTCCTCGAGCCGGAAGGACTCCTCGCCGAGGGCACGGCGGAGGTCGAGATCGTGATCGACCGCAGCGACGTCGCCGCGGTGCTGGGCGCCGTCACCGGAGGGGCGGCGCTCTCCGTGGTCCCCGTCGGGTCCGGGTCGTGACCGTCGTCCTCCTGGCGGTCGGTGCTCCCCGCGCCGAAGGGCTCGCCGCGGAGCTGGAATGGGAGGGCGTCGCGGCGATCGCCCTTCCGTCGGCCTCCCCCGCCGCCATCATCGCGCGTCTGCAGCCGGACGTGGAGGCCGTGGTGGTGCCGGCGACCAGGGAGACCCTCACGTCCGAGCTGCGGGCCGCCTGCGATCGCGCGGGCGTGCGCATCCTCACGCTCGGCGGGACGGACAGCCGCGCGGTGGCGCGGCTCGGCCTCGCTCGCCCGCTGCGCGCCGACGCGGCGGGATGGGAGGTCGCCGCAGCGCTGGCCGAGGATGCGTTCGACTCTCCGTCGGCGCCGACCTCCCCCGCGCGCATCACGACGGTGTGGGGACCGCAGGGCGCCCCGGGGCGGTCGACGGTCGCGATCCAGCTCGCCGTCGAGCTCGCCCGCCGGGGTCGCCGGACGGCGCTGGCCGATGCGGACACCGTGGCGCCCGCGCTCGCCCTGCTCCTGGGCATGGACGACGATGCCCCGGGGCTCGCCGGAGCCTGCCGACGCGTCGAGACGGGGGCGTTGGATCCCGCCGAGCTGTCGCGCCTCTCGGTCCGCCTGCTCGCCGGCGGCGCCGAGGTCGACGTGCTGGCGGGGCTGAACCGTCCGAGCCGCTGGCCGGAGCTGTCGGATGCACGGCTGCGCGCGGCCCTCTCAGCCTGCCGCACGTGGCGGGACGAGACGATCGTCGACGTCTCCGCCGCGATCGAGGCGGACGACGAGGCCACTTTCGATGTCGTCGGCCCCCGTCGGCATGCCGCGACCACGGCCGCGTTGCGCGCAGCCGACCAGGTCGTGGCGGTGGCCGCCGCGGATCCACTCGGCATCAGCCGGTTCCTCCGTGACCATGCCGAGATCCGCCGCCTCGTCGGGCACACGCCGGTGACGGTCGTGGTCAACCAGGTGCGCCCCGGACCGCTCGGCCTCGATGCCCGGAGCCAGATCCGTCGCACGCTGGAGCGGTTCGCCGGCCTCACCGAGGTGGCCTTCCTGCCGTACGACCGTCGCTCCGTCGATGCGGCGCTGCTCCATGCGCGCCCGATCTCCGACGTCGCCCCGCGCTCGACGATGGTCGCCGCCGTGCGTCGCCTGGCCGCCGACCTCGATGCGTCCGCGTCCCCGCCGGCTACTGCCGATAGCTCGACAGGAAGTTCCCGAGGCGCTCGACGGCTTCGCTCAGCACTCGCGGCTCTGGCAGGGTCACGAGGCGCAGGTGGTCCGGCGTCGGCCAGTTGAAACCCGTCCCCTGCACGAGCAGGATGTGCTCGGACACCAGCAGGTCGTAGACGAGCTTGGCGTCGTCGCGGATCTCATGCACGTTCGGGTCGAGGCGGGGGAACGCGTAGAGGGCGCCCTGCGGCTTCACGCAGGACACACCGGGGATGGCCTCCAGACCTTCCCAGGCGATGTCGCGCTGCTCGTGCAGCCGCCCGGTCGGCGCGATGAGGGCGTCGATCGACTGCACGCCGGACAGCGCGGCCTGCACGGCGTGCTGCGCCGGGACGTTCGGGCAGAGCCGGGTCGACGCCAGCAGCGTGATGCCTTCGATGAAGCCCTTGGCGTGATCCTGCGGACCCGTGACGACCATCCAGCCGGAGCGGTAGCCGGCGACGCGGTACGTCTTGGAGAGCCCGTTGAACGTGAGGCAGAGCAGGTCGGGCGCCAGGGTCGCCGTCGGGATGTGCACCGCGTCGTCGAAGAGGATGCGGTCGTAGATCTCGTCGGAGAGGACGAGGAGCTGGTGCTCGCGCGCGATCTGCACGAGGCCCTCCAGCACCTGTCGCGAATAGACCACCCCGGTGGGGTTGTTCGGGTTGATGATCACGAGCGCCTTGGTCCGCGGGGTGATCTTCGACCGGATGTCCTCGAGATCGGGCTGCCAGCCCGCGTCCTCGTCGCAGAGGTAATGCACGGGCGTCCCACCGGCGAGGCTGGTCATGGCCGTCCACAGCGGGTAGTCGGGGGCGGGGATGAGGACCTCGTCCCCCTCGTCCAGCAGCGCCTGCATGGTCATGGTGATGAGCTCGGAGACGCCGTTGCCGAGGTACACGTCGTCGGGATCGAAACGGGGGAACCCCTCGATCTCCTCGTACCGGCTCACCACGGCACGCCGGGCGGAGATGATGCCCTTGCTGTCGCTGTACCCGTGCGCCGTGGGGAGCGCGGCGAGCATGTCGTGCACGATCTGGTGCGGGGCGTCGAAGCCGAAGATCGCGGGGTTGCCGGTGTTGAGCTTGAGGATCCGGTGGCCCTCTGCTTCCAATCGCGCCGCCTCGACGAGGGCGTTTCCGCGGATCTCGTACAGGACGTTCTTGAGCTTCGACGACTGGTCGAAGGTGCGCAATGGTGTCATCGATCAAGCCTACAGGGACGCGAGGAGGGCCAATCCGCACGGACTGGCCCTCCTCGTCACCCGAAGGCTTACTTCTTCTTCTTGCTCTGCGCGCGCCGCTGCTCGCGGTTGCCCGCCGCCGGGGCGGCCGGCTCCGTGCGCTGCCCGAAGGCGCCGCGCGGGGCCTCCTCGGGCTCAGCCTGCTGCGGAGCCTGCGCGCGGGCCGCGGCCTGGCGCATCCGGTCGGTCGCGGCCTGCTGGACCTGCCCGCGGTCGTTGCGGACCTCGACCTCTCCGGCGTCGTTCGCCGCCGAGTACTCCAGGCGCTGCTCTCCACCGTCGGTGGCGAGCCCCTTGGCCTCGACCTCTGCCGTCTCGGCGTCGCCGGCGCGACGGACCTCGACCTCGAGGTTGTAGAGGTAGCCGACCGACTCCTCCTTGATCTGGCCCATCATCGACTGGAACATCGCGTAGCCCTCGCGCTGGTACTCGATGAGCGGATCGCGCTGCGCCATCGCACGGAGGCCGATGCCGTCCTTGAGGTAGTCCATCTCGTAGAGGTGGTCGCGCCAGCGGCGGTCGAGCACCTGGAGGACGACGCGACGCTCCAGCTCGCGGGTCGCGGCCTCGCCGAGCGACTCCTCGCGCTTCTCGTAGGCGATCTTCGCGTCGGAGAGCAGCTCGCGCGTGAGGCCCTCGGCGGTGATGCCGCCCTTGCGGCCGGCGGCCTCCGACACGACCTCGTCGATCGTGACGCTCACCGGGTAGAGCGTCTTCAGCTCGGTCCAGAGGGCATCGAAGTCCCAGCTCTCGTTGTGACCCTCGCCCGTGTGGTCGCGCACGACGCCGCTGATGGCGTCCTCGATGAAGTGCTGCACGCGGTCGGCGATGTCGTCGCCCTGGAGGATGTGGCGGCGGTCGGCGTAGATCGCCTCGCGCTGACGGTTGAGGACGTCGTCGTACTTGAGGACGTTCTTGCGCATCTCGGCGTTGCGCGCCTCGACCTGCGACTGCGCGCTGCGGATCGCCCGGGACACGAGGCCCGACTCGATCGGGACGTCGTCGGGGAAGTTCGTGCGGGCCAGGATCGCCTCGGCGGCGCCCGACTGGAACAGCCGCATGAGGTCGTCGGTGAGGCTCAGATAGAACCGGCTCTCGCCCGGGTCGCCCTGACGGCCGGAACGGCCACGGAGCTGGTTGTCGATGCGGCGAGACTCGTGACGCTCGGTGCCGAGCACGTAGAGGCCGCCGGCCTCGATGACCTTCTCGGCCTCCTCCTCGACGACCTTCTTCATGGCCTCGTAGGTCTCGTCCCAGGCGACCTCGTACTCCTCCGGCGTCTCCACCGGGTCGAGGCCCTTCGCCTTCAGCTCCTGCACCGCGAGGAACTCGGCGTTTCCACCGAGCATGATGTCGGTGCCTCGACCGGCCATGTTCGTCGCGACCGTGACGGCCCCGAGGCGGCCGGCGCGGGCGACGATCTCCGCCTCGCGCGCGTGGTTCTTCGCGTTGAGGACCTCGTGCTTGACGCCCTTCTTGGCGAGCAGGCGCGACAGGTACTCGCTCTTCTCGACGCTGGTGGTGCCGACGAGCACCGGCTGCCCGCTCGCGTGGCGCTCCGCGATGTCCTCGACGACCTGCGCGAACTTCGCGGCTTCGTTCTTGTACACCAGATCCGGCTGGTCCTTGCGGATCATCGGCCTGTTCGTCGGGATCGGGATGACGCCGAGCTTGTAGGTCGACATGAACTCGGCGGCCTCGGTCTCGGCGGTACCGGTCATGCCGGCGAGCTTGTCGTAGAGGCGGAAGTAGTTCTGCAGCGTGACGGTGGCGAGGGTCTGGTTCTCGGCCTTGACCGGCACGCCCTCCTTCGCCTCGATCGCCTGGTGGATGCCCTCGTTGTAGCGGCGCCCGACGAGGATGCGACCGGTGTGCTCGTCGACGATCATGACCTCGTCGTTCATCACGACGTAGTCGGTGTCCTTCTTGAACAGCGCGAGCGCCTTGATCGAGTTGTTCAGGAACGAGATGAGCGGCGTGTTGGCGGACTCGTAGAGGTTGTCGATGCCGAGATAGTCCTCGACCTTCTCGATGCCCGGCTCGAGGACGCCGACGGTGCGCTTCTTCTCGTCGACCTCGTAGTCCTCGCCGGCGACGAGCGTGCGGGCGATCTTGGCGAACTCCGCGAACCAGCGGTTCGCCTCGCCGGAGGACGGCCCGGAGATGATGAGCGGCGTACGGGCCTCGTCGATGAGGATGGAGTCCACCTCGTCGACGATCGCGAAGAAGTGCTCGCGCTGGACGAGGTCCTCCTTGCGCCAGGCCATGTTGTCGCGGAGGTAGTCGAAGCCGAACTCGTTGTTCGTGCCGTAGGTGATGTCGGCCGCGTACTGCTCGCGGCGCACGGCGGGCGTCTGGCCGGAGACGATGATCCCGGTCGTCATGCCGAGCGCGCGGTAGACGCGGCCCATGAGCTCCGCCTGGTAGCTCGCGAGGAAGTCGTTCACGGTGATGACGTGCACGCCCTCGCCGGCGATCGCGTTCAGATAGGCGGGGAAGGTGGCGACGAGGGTCTTGCCCTCACCGGTCTTCATCTCGGCGATGTTCCCGAGGTGCAGGGCGGCTCCACCCATGATCTGCACGTCGTAGGCGCGCATGCCGAGTGTCCGCTTGGCGGCTTCACGCACCGCGGCGAAGGCTTCGGGCATGAGCTGGTCGAGCGTCTCACCCTTCTCGTAGCGGGCGCGCAGCTCGGCGGTCTCGTTGCGCAGCTCGTCGTCCGTGAGCTGGGAGATGTCCTCCTCGAGGGCGTTCACCGCCTTCACCACCTGGTTCAGACGGCGGATGATCCGCCCCTCACCTGCGCGCAGCAGCTTCTCAAGAGGATTCGCCACGGATGTCATCTCCCTGTCATTGGGTCATTCGCCGGCCGCCGTGAGGCGAGCGCCAGGCATACTTTGCCATGTTACCGGCCTGTGACCTCCACGTCGCCTGCATGGGCCCGCCGCGCCGCGTCCGGGAAGTTGCCCGGTATGCATATACTCGGCACTGCTTTCCATCCGCCAGCTTTCAGGAGACCGGTCATGTCCGTACGTCAGAGCCTGCTCGCCATCCTCGATCAGGGCCCCTGCTACGGCTACCAGCTGCGCCACGAGTTCGACCGCCGGACCGGATCGACGTGGCCGCTCAACGTCGGCCAGATCTACAACACCCTGGAGCGACTCGAGCGCGACGGACTGGTCCAGCGCGGGGAGGCCGACGACCACGGCCATGTCTACTGGCACATCACCGCGGCGGGCTCGGCCGAGGCGGCGCGCTGGCTCGCCGCTCCGGTGCTCCGCGCCCCGGCCACGCGCGAGGAGCTCGCCGTGAAGCTCGCCGTCGCCGCCACCCTGCCCGGAGTGGATGCCGCGACCATCCTCCGCAGCCAGCGCGACGCCTCACAGCAGCGGCTGGACGAGCTGCGCCGCACACCCTCCCCCGGGCTCGCGGCGGGCAGCCCCGAGGACCTCGCGTGGTCGCTCGTCCTCGACTCCCTCGTCTGCGCAGCGGAGGCCGAGCTGCGGTGGCTCGATCAGGCGGAGGCACGACTCGCGCAGCACCCGCATCCGGAGATGGCCCTGGAGCTCACGACGGAACGCCCCAAGAGAGGGCGCCCGGCCAAGACGGTGCCGTCCGCCGTCGCCGGCGGCGACCCCGTCGCGGTGCCCGCCTGACGCGTTCGCCGACGACGCCCGCCGTTCGCCCGGAGCGGATGCTCAGCCCGCGCACGCGCCCGGGAAACTAGGATCGGCACATGGCTGGATTTTGGGGCAGACGCAAACGCGAACAGGAAGAACTCGCCGCGCAGGACGCGGACCTCGCCCGGCGTGCGGAGCAGGCGCTCGTCGCCGCCGACGAGCGCATCCGCACCACCTCCGACGAGCTCGTCTTCGCGGAGGCCGAGCTCGGCGAGTCCCTGACCGCCGACCTCAAGGCCGCGCTGCTGTCGGTGCGGACGCACCTGCGGGAGGCCTTCCAGCTCCACCAGCTCAACCACGACGAGATCCCGGACACCGACGAGGAGCTGCGCACGCGGAACGCGCGCATCCTGCAGCTCTGCGACTGGGCCCAGGACCTGCTCGACGAGAAGACCACCGTGCTCGCGGAGTCCGTCGCGAAGGTGCGGCGCGCGCCCGAGATCATCGCCCAGGTCCGAGCGGACGCGGAGGCGCTGAGCGCCCGGATCCCGCAGACGGACGAGACGGTGTCCCGGCTTTCCGCGCGCTACTCCGATTCCGCCATGCACCAGATCACCGCGAGCGCCGCCGAGGCGGAGCAGCTGATCCGCTTCGCCACCCACAGCGCCGACATCTCGGAGCGCCGCCGCGCCGCGAAGCAGAACGAGGAGGCGAACCTCGCGCTGGAGACGGCCACCGAGGCGACGCGCCGCGCCGCCGCCCTGCTCGACGCGGTCGAGGACTTCGAGATCGAGGCCCTGCGCGCCGAGTCGACGCTGGCCGAGGTCATCGCCGACTCCCGCAACGACCTCATCGCCGCGCGGACCGCTCCGTCCACGCCCGCCGTGGCGGAAGCCGTCGCGCGGCTGCAGGCGGCTCTGGCCGCGCTCACCCCCTCGGGGCAGCCCAACGATCCGTTCGCCGAGCTCTCCCAGCTGCGCGAAGCGAACGCGGGCCTCGATCACGCCATCGCCACCGCTCGGCACCGCGCCGAGAACCCCCTGCCGTCCCTCGCGCAGGTGCAGCACGCGATGGACGACGCCGACCGCCAGCTGGGTGTCGCCCGCGGGCTCATCGCCGGCCACCGCGGATGGATCGGCGCCGACGCGCGCACCCGTCTCGCCGAGGCGGAACGACTCCGCGTCGATCTGCCCGCGCTGCTTCCGGCCGAGGAGACCCGCGAGACGGCTCTCGCCCAGGCTCGCCGGGTGGCGCACCTCGCCGCAGAG
Organism: Microbacterium sp. NPDC091676; assembly: GCF_044756645.1. Taxonomy (NCBI): domain Bacteria; kingdom Bacillati; phylum Actinomycetota; class Actinomycetes; order Micrococcales; family Microbacteriaceae; genus Microbacterium; species Microbacterium sp. NPDC091676. Next base: position 985,897 of record NZ_JBIVTI010000001.1, read on the forward strand.
GCGCTCCAGCTCGCACAGCGCGACATCGACTCCTCCCGCCCGCAGGACCAGGACTGGGGCGGCGGCGGCTGGGGTGGCGGTCCCCGTCGCGGCGGCGGCATGGGCGGCGGCGATCTCGCCTCCGGCATCCTCGGCGGGCTCGTGATCGGCAGCATCCTCGACGGCATCTTCGACTGACGCCCCTCCACGCGAGAACGGCCCGATCCCCGCGGGGATCGGGCCGTTCTCGGTCGTGTCAGGAGGCGAGCGCCTCGGCGGGCGGAGCCTGCGTGCTCAGGGCGATGACTCCGTAGTCCCAGCCCTTGCGGCGGTAGACCACGCTCGGGTGGTCGGTGCGGGCGTCGACGAAGAGGAAGAAGTCGTGCCCGACGAGCTCCATCCGGTCGACGGCCTCCTCCACGGTCATCCATTCCGCCTCGAAGCTCTTCGTGCGGATGACGACCGGGGAGTAGTCCTCCTCCTCCTCGCTCTGCACGGGGATGCTGCCCGTCGCCACGGCATGCAGCACCTCGGCGGAGGCCGGCTGCACGTCGATGCCCTCGAGGGAACCGCTGCCCTTCTCGAAGTGCGGACCGCGCGGATGCTGTCGACCGTCGACCCGCTTCTCCTTCGCGCGGCGCAGCTGCTCGGTCATCTTGTCGATCGCGAGATCGAGCGCCACGAACTTGTCGCCGTCGACGGCCTCGGCGCGGACCACGGGGCCCTTCCCGACCAGCGTCAGCTCGACGGTCTCGTCCGGGATGCGACCGTTGCGGTAGACCCGGTGCGTGACCTTCACGTCCAGCCGTTGCGCCTTGGCGGCGAGTGTCTGGATCTTGGCGATCTTCTCTTCGACGACGGTGCGGAAGCGATCGGTGATGCCCACTCCGACGCCCACGATGCTCGTTTCCATTGCTGCCTCCTTGTCCCGGTCCGCCCGGCCAAGGGCGGACCGTGGTCGCCTTGTGACACCCCACCGTAGTCCGACCCGCGGCGGATGTCACGGCCCACGGCCCTGTGTCTCCGGTGAGTCTCCGATGAACCTCATCCGGATCCGGGCGACTTCGGCGTGGCGGCGAGCGCGACGGCCCCGACGACCACGAATCCGGCCACGACGAGCGCCCGGGCGGCCTCGTCGAGCGTGGCTCCCGTCGTGATCACGTCGTCCACGACGACCGCCGGCGCCCCGAGCCCCGACCGCCGCGACCGCATCGCGCCGCGGACGTTCGCGGCGCGGTCCGGTGCGGCCAGCTCGCGCTGGTCCCGCACCCGGCGGGTGAGGGTCAGGACGCGCTGCGGATCGGCGCCGGCGCGCCGGACGAGGAGCTCCGGGACACGGTAGCCCCGCCGACGAAATGCGCCGCGGGAGGTCGGTACCGGGATCACCCAGGCACCGGAGACGAGGGCGGGCGTCAGGACGGCGGCGAGCGCGGCGCCGAGCGGCCGGGCCAGGAGCGTCTCGCCCTCCCCCTTCAGCCGCCGGACACAGGACGCGACCGGGCCCTCCAGGGCGAGCGCGGTCCGCACCCGCAGGCCAGCGGGCGTGCGCACCTCACGCGGCGACGGCTCGAGCGCGGTCCGGCAGTCGTCGCAGAGCAGCACCCCGGGGAGCTCGCACCCGGCGCACCGTGCCGCGAGCAGCAGCGCACCGATCTCGGCGAGGAGCGGATCCCTCCGCGTTCCGATACCCATGCATGGATCCTGTCGCCCGGAGCCGGTGCGTGGATCGCGGACGGGTCGAGGTGAGAACGGACGGGTGTCGTCCGCGACTGTGCAGGAGCGGTCACTCGCCCGCGCGCGTGGCGAGGACGGCGACACCCTCCGCGACCTCGCGCCACGCCGAGCCGGCATGGGCGAACAGCTGTCCGTCGGTGTCGAGGATGCGCACGCCCGCCGGAGTCCGGGCGCCGGCGACCGAGGCGGCGTCGCTCGGCGCGGTCTCCGCCGACCCCGGACCGCCGACCGGCTGCACGAGGAGGCGGGGGGTGGACGAGTCGGTCAGGACGGCCAGGCGGTCCGGCCCCAGCCAGACGAGTCCCGTCGACGCCTCGGAGAGCTGGAGCAGCGGTCGGACCTCGCCGAGCTCCGTGGGCACCCCGGAGTCGTCCCGCACCACCGCGGCGACCGCGAGCCAGCGCTGACCTCCGACGATGATCACCGCCGCCACTCTGGCTCCGTCCGCCGCCACCCGCACGTCCGAGACGGAGGAGGCGCTCGGCCAGGCGCTCGCCACCTTGTGGGCGACGACGTCCGCGCCGACGGCCTGCACGGCCTGTGGCGCCCCGGCGGGGACGGACCACACGTAGCCATAGGGGTCGAGGGACGGACGCACGAGACCCGGCCGGGCATCCAGCTCGTCGCGCGACCCCTTGCCCACCAGGTACACGTGGCCGTCGTCGAGCTGCAACGCCGCGCTGGCATCGTCGGCAGCGACGTCGATCGCCTCGATCGGCTGCGAGATGGACTGGATCTGCGGGCTGATCGCGGAGAGCGACGCGATCTCGTCGCCGACGATGCGTCCGAACACACCGTCCTTCAGCACGAGCGTCCCCGGATCGGGGGTGGGGCCGGCCAGCTCGACGACTCCCGCGTCGAGAGCCCGCCCGTCGACGCTGAAACGCACCTGGGTGACGTTCACGCCGGCGGCCTTCAGCGTCGCCTGGAGCTGCGTGCGCATGCGCGCCAGGGTGGTCCTGTCGAGACCCGCCGCCGGACGCGTCAGCGACACCTCGGCGACCTGCGCCGTGATCAGCACCGCATCCTGCGCCAGTTGCACATCGGCCGGGAACGCCGTCTGGACCGCCGGGTCGAGCCACTCCGCCGGTGTGCCGGCGACGAGCGCCTGGGTCACCGTGGTCGCCGGGCTCTGACGACGGGGGAACCACCGCGTGTCGGGGACGAGTCGAGACCAGCTCGCATCGAACCACTGCAGGGAGTACCCCTCGAAGACGTTCGGGAACCGCGCCTCGTCGATGACGACGCCGTCGGGCGCCTGGGTGATGCGCCACTCCCCGTCCTCACCACGGGCCAGCGCGAACGGGACGCTCGAGTCACCGGGAGCGCCGCTGTACTCCCCGGAGTCGTCGACGCTCGCCACCAGCTCGAGCAGCACCTGCACCTCGGCCTCGTCGGCGTCCTCGACCTGGTCGTCGGCGAGGTTCGATGTGAGAGTCCGCGCCTCGGACCCCGCATCGATGGAGACGCCCGCCGACGGACGCCAGCTCCGCTGCAGCGACGGCGCCAGGAACTCCCGCGCCGTGGCCCAGTTGTCCGAGGTCGTGATGCCGGCCTCGAGGAAGCCCTCCACGATCTCCTCCGGTCCCGCCCCCGCGATGGGGCCCGAGGCGACCGGGAGCACGTCGACGTCGTCCGGCGACTCGCCCAGCTCGAGGCCGACCGCGACGTCGCCGCTCGTCGGCAACCCTGCGCAGGCGGGCAGCAGCAGGGCCACGACCGCCACGGCGGCGGCGCGGAGGAGGCGACGTGACGCGCGCGTGGTCATGACTGCTCCTTCCCGTCGAGGAGATCAGAGTACGTCTCGGCGATGGAGATCGGCTGCGTGGCGTCCCCGAGCTCGGCGAGGGGCTCCTGCGGCTCCACCGGGATCGGGCTCGGACCGTCGAGCACGCGGTCGTGACGCGGGATGGTCAGCACGAAGTGCGAGCCGACACCGAGCTCCGACCAGACCGCCAGGGTCCCGCCGTGCAGCGTCGCGTCGCCGAGGGCGATCGACAGGCCGAGCCCCGTGCCGCCGATGGTGCGCTGGCGTGAGGGGTCGGCGCGCCAGAAGCGGTCGAACACCCGCTCCGCGTCCCCGGGGTCCATGCCGAGCCCGAAGTCGCGCACCCCCGCCGCCACGGCATGCTGGTTGCTGTCCACCGTGACGACGACCGGGCGTCCCTCCCCGTGCTCGATCGCATTGCCGATGAGGTTGCGCAGCACCCGCCGCACGCGGCGCGGGTCCATGTCCACCGGCGAGTAGCCGCCTGGTGCCACGAGGCGGATCTCCGTGCCGTGTCCTTCCGCGAGCGGCCGCATCTGCTCGATGACGTCCTCCGCGAGCTGGGCGAGACTCGTCGCCTCCAGCTCGAGCTGCACGGACCCCGCGTCGTAGCGACTGATCTCCAGCAGGTCGGCCAGCAGCGTGTCGAACCGCTGCACCTGCGCGTGCAGCAGCTCGGCGGTGCGCGCGGTCGTGGGGTCGAACTCGTCGCGCTGGTCGTTGAGCATGTCGGCGGCGAGACGGATCGTCGTCAGCGGGGTCCTCAGCTCGTGCGAGACGTCGGACACGAAGCGCTGCTGCACCATCGAGAGCTCGCCGAGCTCCTTGATCTGCGCCTCGATGCTGTCGGCCATCGCGTTGAAGGAGCGGCCGAGGGTCGCGAGCTCGTCCTCGCCGTGCACCTCCAGCCGCACGCCGAGGTCGCCCGCCGCGAGCCGCGCGCTCGTCTCCGCCGCCTGGACGATCGGGGTGGACACGGTCCGCAGCACGATCCAGGAGATGACCGCGACGATGGCGACCAGCCCGATGCCGGCGATCCACAGGGTGCGCTGCACGAAGACGAGGGTCTGGTCGGCGTCGGCGAGGTCGTAGGCGAAGTAGATCTCGAAGGATCCGGCCTGCGGCACCTGGAGCTGCTGCCCCACGACGATGCCCGGCACGACGCCGCCGTCCTCCGTGGGGAGGGCGACGGACTGCCAGGCCTGCCGGTCGTCGAACTCGCGGACCCTGGCCTGCAACTCGGGGCTCAGCAGATCCGGCGTGAGCCCGGCGGTGAAACCGTTGAGCCGGACCGTCCCCGAGCCGTCCTGGATCTTGAAGCCGGCGAGCAGGTCGGCGCTCGATGTACGAGAGAGGGTGTCCGGGATACCGTTCCACAGATCGGTCAGCGCCGCGGGATCGTCGCCCACCTCCGCCACGTCCAGCAGGGACTGCGCCTGATCCACCGCCCGGCGGGCATCCTCCAGCGCGACGTTCTTCCGCGACACGAAGAGGTCGTTCTGGATGACGAGCGCCATCGTGACGCAGGTGATGAAGATCGCCAGCGACGTGGCGACCAGGGTGATCGCGAGGGTGCGGAAGCGGAGCGACCGTCGCCACAGCGCCGCCAGCACGTCCGGCCAGCCGCGCCAGTCGCGGAGGACGGCGACGGCCGTGGTCGCTGTCGTCGCGGCCATGGGGTCCCTAGGTGACGCTGCCGGCGCGGTAGCCCACGCCGCGGACCGTCATGACGATCTTGGGGTTGTCCGGGTCGAGCTCCACCTTCGCCCGCAGGCGCTGCACGTGCACGTTCACGAGCCGGGTGTCGGCCTTGTAGTGGTAGCCCCAGACCTGCTCGAGGAGCATCTCCCGGGAGAACACCTGCTGCGGCTTGGAGGCGAGGGCCACGAGGAGCTGGAACTCCAGCGGCGTGAGGGCGATCGGGGTCGTCCCGCGGCGCACCTCGTGCGCGTCCACGTCGACGGTGAGGTCGCCGATCCGCAGCTGCTCGCTGGAGGCCTGCGGCGTCGGCCGCAACCGGGTGCGGATGCGCGCCACGAGCTCCTTGGGATTGAAGGGCTTGACCATGTAGTCGTCGGCCCCGACCTCGAGACCGCGCACCACGTCGGCCGTGTCGCTGCGGGCCGTCAGCATGATGATCGGCACCCCCGACTCGGCGCGGATCCGCGTGCAGATCTCGATGCCGTCCATACCGGGGAGCATCAGGTCGAGGAGCACCAGGTCGGGACGCTGCGCGCGCCACTCGTCGACGGCGCGCGCGCCGTCCGCGCAGAACACCGGCTCGAATCCCTCCGTGCGCAGCACGATGCCGATCATCTCGGCGAGCGCGGTGTCGTCGTCGACCACAAGGATGCGTGAGGTCATAACTGTTACCTTATGGCACCGAGTCCCGCCCTCCGCAGGTCTGCGCCTCAGCGCGAGGATATGACACGATGGGAGCGCACGACGGAGGGAGGCCCGTGAGCGGCCAGACGTGGACCCCAGCTCCCCGGAAGGGCATCATCCCCCTTCATCCGCTGACCTTCGGCATGCTGCTGGGCAAGGCCTTCGCCGCCCTCCGGCACAACCCCAAGGTCCTGTTCGGGTTCGCCGTCGTCATCCAGCTCGTGGTCGTCATCGCCACCGCCGGGGTGATGGGCGTCGTCCTGTTCACGACGTTCTCGCGGTTGGAGACGGTCTCCCCCTCCTCTCCCGATTTCGAGGCCGTGTTCGCCGGCACCATCGCCATCAACCTCCTCGCCGGGCTCATCGTCGGGCTCGCCTCCATCGCCTTCACCGCTCTCATGCAGGGCGTCGTCGCCGCCGAGGTCGGATACGCCACGGTGGGCGTCAAGGCCTCGCTGCGCATGCTGTGGCGCCGGATGACCCCGGCGTTCTGGCGGCTGGCGGGCTTCGCCTCCCTCTCGGTGCTCGCCCTCTTCGGCGGCCTCGCGATCGTCGCAGGCGTCGTCGGCGCTCTCCTCGCCGGCGGCCTCGGCGGCACCCCGGAGATGATCGGCATCGTCGTGCTCGTCGTGGTCCTCCTCGGCGCGGCCGCGATCCCCCTCACGGTCTGGCTGTCGACCAAGCTGCTGCTCGTGCCGTCGATCCTCGTGCTGGAGCGCGCCCGCTTCCGGGAGGCTCTCGTGCGGTCCTGGCGGCTGACCCGCGGCCGCTTCTGGGTCGCGTTCGGCGTGACCTTCCTCATCAGCCTGATCATGGGTCTGGCGATGCAGGTCGTCAGCTTCCCGACCGCCATGCTCTCCTCGTTCCTCGGCACCGTCATCGCGCCGACCGGTGCCAGTGAGCCGAGCGCGGTCATCGCGTACGTCTTCGCGCTTCTCGCCCCGCAGGTGCTCCTGCTGATCCTGCAGGCGATCACCATCGTCGTGCAGAGCACCGGGGGCGTGCTCGTCTACCTCGACTGCCGGATGCGCTACGAGGGTCTCGACCAGACGCTCCTCTCCCACGTGGAGCGCCGCGACCTCGGCATCCCGGAGGACCAGCTCGGCGACCCGTTCGCGGTCGATCCCTCCCGCGCGGTCAGCAGTGCTCCGCCGCCGCGTCAGATGCCCGAGCACGTCATGATGACCCAGGGGTATGGAGTTCCCGGATACGGAGCTCCCGCATACCCGGCACCGCCGGCGCCCGGTGCGTACCCGGCACCGCCCGCGCCCGGCGGGTACCCGGCACCGCCGGCGCCCGGCCCGCAGACCGCGCCTCCCGCTCCCCCCTCCTTCGCGCCGCCGCCCCCGCCCACCCCGGCGCCCCCGGCCGCTCCCCCCGCCGAGGCGGCGGGCGGATGGACGGCTCCGGGCACCACGCCGCAGCCATGATGCGGCGCTTCGACGACGTCTTCGTCCCGGACGGGGACGAGGCGCGCCGCTGGGCGGAGGAGGAGTTGTCCAACCCGCGCTACGCCGACGCGAAACCCACCTGGTTCGATCTGTTCGCGCGCGACGTGATGCGCTTCCTCGGCGATCTCTTCAGCGGGGACAACGGCGCGAACGTCGGCCCCACCGCGCTCATCGTCGTCACGGTGCTCATCGCCGCGGCCCTGGTCACCGCACTGCTCGTCTGGGGACGCCCCCGACGGTCGCGGGCGATCCGCCGCCCCCAGGGCGACCTCCTCGGCGCGGCGGACGACCGCAGCGCCGCACAGCTCCGCGCCGACGCCGAGCGCAGCGCACGGCAGAACGACTGGGACACCGCCGTCGTGCTGCGCTATCGGGCGATCGCCCGCAGCCTGCTCGAGCGCGATCTCATCGATCCGGCGCCGGGCGCGACGGCGCAGTCGATCGCCCGGTCCGCGAGTGCGGTGTTCGTCGATGAGGCGGAATCCCTGCGCCGCGCCGCGGCGTCCTTCGACGACGTGCGGTACCTGCGCCATCCCGCCGCCGCAGACGACTACCGCCACCTCGCCGCGACCGACGAGCGGCTCCGCGCCCACCGTCCCGAGGCGGTGCCCGCATGACGACGACCGCCGCACCCGACGAGGACGTCGATACCACCGCCGAACGCCCGAAGCGCCGCACCGCCTCCCTCCTGGGCTGGCTGCTCGTCGCGGTGCTCGTGATCGCGGTGGCCCTCGCCGCCTCGCAGCTCGCCGCGCGCGGTCCCGGTGCCCGCGGCGCCCTCGACCCGGAGAGCCGGTCCGGCACCGGTGCCCTCGCCCTCGCAGAGCTCCTCCGGGACCAGGGCGTCGAGGTCGAGGTCGTCCGCTCCCGGGCAGCGGCCGCGGCCGCCCTCGACGAGGACAGCACGCTCGCTCTGACCAACCCCTTCACGCTCTCCGACGAGGCGCTGGCGGATCTGCTCGCACCGGCCGACCGCGTCGTCTTCCTCTCCACCGGCACCCACCTCCTGGCCGAGCTCGCGATCGGCGAGAACGCCTCCGGTTCGGCGGCCCCGCGACCGGCCGCGTGCGCGGTACCCGCGTTCGCCGAGGTCGGCGACATCCGCCCCGATCGGCTCTTCTCCCCCGCCGACGGCGTCACCGGCTGCTTCGCCGACGGCGATGCCGCCGCCGTGCTCGTGGACGAGCGCGACGGGTACCGCGCCGTCGTCGAGGGCGTGAAGCTCTTCAGCAATGCGACGCTCGCGGAGGACGGCAACGCCGCTCTCGGTCTCGCGCTGCTCGGCCAGACCGGGCGCGTCGTCTGGTACGTGCCGTCTTTCGAGGACACCGACATCGAGGGCACGACCCCCGACACGCTCGGCACCCTCACGCCCGACTGGGTCACGCCGGCCATCCTGCTGCTGCTCGCCGCCGGTCTGGCCGTGGCCGTGGCCCAGGGGCGACGATTCGGACCGCTCGTCGCCGAGACCCTCCCCGTGACGGTGCGGGCCTCGGAGACGATGCACGGACGCGCCCGCCTGACGGCCAGGGCAGCCGACGCCCCGCACGCCGCCGAGGCGCTCCGAGAGGGCACCCGACGGCGACTGGCCCGACGGCTGGGGCTGGCCGTGCACGCGAGTGCGGACGAGGTGGCGGACGCCGCCGCCGACCGGCTGCGGATCCCCCGCGGCACGCTGCAGAGCCTGCTGGCGGGACCGCCGCCCCCCGACGATGCCGCGCTCGTGGCGCTCGCCCGGCGCCTCGACGAGCTCGAGGCCGCCGTGGACACGAGCGCGCAGACCCCCGGGAGTGACGCATGAACACCTGCCCACCCCGCATCCCGTTCCCGACCGAAGCCGAGGAGACCCCGTGACCGACGAGAACAGTCCCGCAGACGACGCCGCACTGCGCCAGGCCATGCACCGCGTCCGCACCGAGGTGGACAAGGCCGTGGTCGGCCAGGCCGGCACGGTCACCGGCCTGCTGGTGTCGCTCCTGGCCCGCGGCCACGTCCTGCTCGAGGGCGTGCCCGGAGTGGCGAAGACCCTCGTGGTGCGCTCCTTCGCGCGGGCTCTGGGCCTCGACACCAAGCGGGTGCAGTTCACCCCCGATCTGATGCCGGGCGACGTCACGGGATCGCTCGTCTACGACGCCAGGACCGGGGAGTTCGACTTCCGCGCCGGGCCGGTGTTCACGCACATCCTGCTCGCGGACGAGATCAACCGCACGCCCCCGAAGACCCAGGCGGCCCTCCTGGAGGCGATGGAGGAGCGCCAGGTCTCCGCGGACGGGGTGAGCCGTGCGCTGCCCGACCCCTTCCTCGTCGCCGCGACGCAGAACCCCGTCGAGCACGAGGGGACGTACTCGCTGCCGGAGGCTCAGCTCGACCGCTTCCTGATGAAGCTCGTCGTCGGCATGCCGGAGCGCGACGCCGAGGTGTCCGTGCTGCGACGCCACGCCCAGGGGTTCTCGCCGCGGGAGCTCACCGGCGTCGAGGCCGTGATCGGCGTCGACGAGATCCGCGCCGCCCAGCAGGCGGCGGCGCGGGTCGACGTGACGGACGACGTCCTCGGCTACGTGGTCGACCTCGCCCGCGCGACCCGGCAGTCCCCCTCCGTGGAGCTCGGCGCCAGCCCTCGCGCCTCGACCGGACTGCTCGCCGCAGCCAAGGCCTGGGCGTGGCTGAACGCCTCCACAGCCGTGACCCCCGACCACGTCCAGACGATGCTCGTGCCGGTGTGGCGGCATCGTCTCCAGCTCCGCCCCGACGCCCAGATGGAGGGCGTGTCCGCGGACGCCGTGCTGACGTCGGTGGTCCAGCAGACCCGGGTGCCGATCTAGGTGTTCGTCACGGGCCGTCTCGCCGTCGCCCTCGCCGTCGGCATCGTGCCGCTGGTCCTCGCCGGACTGGCGGGCGTCCCGCCCTATGCCGTCCTGGGCGGATGGATCGGTCTCTGCGCCCTCCTCGTCGCCATCGATCTCGTCTTCGCGGGCGACCCCCGCGCGGCGACCGTCACCCGCCGGGTCCCGTCCCGCGCACGCCTCGGCGAGCTGATCCCGGTCAGCGTGGCGGTGGAGAACCGCGGGGCCCGGCTGCTCGACGTCCTCCTCCGCGACGCCTGGCAGCCCACGGCCGGGGCGCCGGAGACGCGGCAGCATCTGCGCATCCCCCCGGGTGAGCGTCGGCGCGTGGACATCCCCCTCCGCCCGCGGCGGCGAGGCGAGCTGGTCAGCGCCTTCGTCGTGCTCCGCTCCCGCGGCCCCCTGGGTCTCGCCGGTCGCCAGGCGCCGCATCCCGTCCGCGGCGCGATCCGCGTGCTGCCGGCGTTCACGTCGCGCAAGCACCTGCCGTCCCGGCTCGCGCGCCTGCGCGAGCTCGACGGGAACACGAGCATCCAGGTCCGCGGGCAGGGCACCGAGTTCGACTCGCTGCGGGAGTACGTGCGCGGCGACGACGTGCGCTCGATCGACTGGCGGGCGACCGCGCGCGCGGGCACGACGATGCTCCGCACCTGGCGTCCGGAGCGCGACCGGCACGTCGTCCTCATCGTCGACACCGGACGGACCGCTGCCGCACGCGTGGGCGACGGCACCCGGCTCGACGCCGCGCTGGAGGCGGCGCTGCTGCTCTCCGCGCTCGCCTCCCGTGCCGGTGATCACGTGCACCTGCTCATGCACGACCGTGTCACCCGGGCGCGGGTCACCGGCGTGGACGGCACGGGACTCCTCCCCGCGCTGACGGACGCCATGGCTCCGGTGCACGCCCGCCTCGTCGACACCGACTGGCATGCGGCCTTCGCGGCGGTGCGCACGCTGACGACGCGCCCTTCCCTCGTCGTCGTGCTCACCGCTCAGGACGCGGCCGAGTCCGCCCGGGGCTTCCTCGGGGCGTTCCCCGACGCCTCGCGCGCGACCACGGTGCTCGTCGGGTCGGTGACCGATGACGGCATCGCCGCGCTCGCCCGCGCCCGAGGATCACGCGAGGACGTCTATCTCGCCGCGGCCGCCGAGCGCACGCTCCGAGACGCCGAGAACGTCGCGGACGCGATCCGCCGAGCCGGCGGGGAGGCGATCGCCGCCGACCCGGAGGATCTGCCGCCCCGGATCGCGGACCGCTACCTCGAGCTCAAGGCGGCAGGACGGCTCTGACCGCGGGCGCGGACGCGTCAGCCCGCGACGAGCCGTGGCGTGCCCGACTCGTACTCCACGAGATCGCCGGTCTCGCCTCGACGGTGCGCCCGGCGGCCCACGACGAGCATGTAGATGAGGAACACCGCGAGCGCCGCCGCCCCGATGCCGATCTTGACCGGCCAGGGCAGCGCCCAGCCGGTGACGAAGCCTTCGACGAGTCCGGACAGGAAGAGCGCGAACACGAGTCCGAGGGCGACGGTGGCCAGCGCCCTGCCCTCCGCGGCGAGCGCTTCGCCGCGGGTGCGGGGGCCGGGCACGACCCAGGCCCAGAACATGTGCAGGCCGGCGGCCGCGGCGACGAAGATGCACGTCATCTCCAGCATGCCGTGCGGAAGGATGTAGAGGACCATGAGGTCGGCCTTGTCGTGGACCGCCATCACCGCCCCGGACGTGCCGAGGCCCATGGCGTTCTGCACGAGCATGTAGACGGGCCAGATCCCGGTCACGCCGAACAGCACGCACTGCATCGCGATCCAGGCGTTGTTCGTCCACACCATGCCCATGAACACCGCGGCCGGGTTCTCCGTGTAGTACCCGGTGAAGCTCTCGTCGGCGTACTGCTGAAGGGCGTCGGGCGGGCCGAGGGTGGCGACCAGAGCGGGGTCGCTCGCGATCCAGGCCGCGGTGCCGACGGCGATGGCCACGAAGGCGAGGGCGATGACGAGGGTCGTCCACCGCAGACGGTACAGCGCGGCGGGCAGCTGCAGCCGGAAGAAGCGCGCCGTCTGGGTGAGGATGCTGTCCGCGGCTCCCGTGAGGCGGAGGCGGGCGCGCACGAGGATCGTGGAGAGATAGGCGCCCTGCGGCGACTCGCCGACGGACGTCTTCAGCTCCGCGAGGTCGGCGGAGGCGGCGCGATAGCGCACGATGAGCTCGTCCACGCCGGCGCCGTCGAGACGAGCCCGGCTGAGGGCGTCCAGCCGCTCCCATTCGGGCCGGCGCGCATCGGTGAGGGCATCGGCATCCACCTGATTTACTGTACTCATGTCCGCGCAGATCGACGTCTCCGACGAGGTGCTCTCCGGAGAGGCGGTGGCGATCGACGTCCAGCCCGTGGGGTTCCTCCTCCGCGCGGCGGGAGCGGTCATCGACATGCTCCTCGGGTACGCCGTCTTCGTCGGGTCGATCTTCCTGCGCCTCTGGCTCCTCGACATCGGCGTGCTCGATCCGGCCACCGACCGCATCGCCCTCGTGGCCTCCCTCGTCGTCAGCTTCGTGGTCCTGCCGATCACGATGGAGGTGGCCCTGAAGGGCCGCAGCCTCGGCAAGCTCGCGGTCGGCGGGCGGATCGTGCGGATGGACGGCGGCGCGGCCGGGTTCCGGCACGCCTTCATCCGCGCCCTGCTCGGCGTGCTCGAGATCTACCTCACCTTCGGCGGCCTCGCGGTGCTGGTCGGCGCCTTCACGGCACGCTCTCAACGGCTGGGCGACCTCGTCGCCGGCACGTACAGCCAGCGGGTGCGCACACCGAAGCTCTTCTCGCCGGCTCCCGTCCTGCCGCCCGCGCTGGCGGGGTGGGCGCAGGTCGCCGATGTGGCCCGCCTCCCCGATCGCCTCGCCCGCCGCATCTCGCAGTTCCTCGTGAGCGCTCCGCGCATGCTGCCGGCGGCGCGTGCCCGCGTGGCCGGGGATCTGCTGGCCGAGGCGACGCCCTACGTCTCCCCGATGCCGGCCGCGCCGGCGGAGCTCGCGCTGGTCGGCATCACCGTCCTGCGGCGGGAGCGGGAACGGCGGGCGCTGCAGAACGCGGACCGCCGGGCCGAGAGGCTCACCGGACGGCGACTGGGCGTCTGACGTCGTCGCACCGAGGGTCTCCTCGGCGGTCTTCGGTCAGGCGCGGAGGGCCTCGTGACGCACGACCAGCCAGCCCGCGGGGACCGACAGCCGATCGGCGTGCGGCGCGCACAGATCGTGCGCCTGGGGGTCGTTGGCCGCACCGAGCGGTCCGAGCGCGGCCATCTGGTCGCCGTAGTCATACGTGAGGGTGGCCACGGCCTCGCGCGCGCAGCCGACCTTCGAGCACAGTCGTCCGTCCATCTCCGTCAGCGTACGGCTCCTCGCTGCCCCGAGGGCGGTGCCGCGCCGGAGGGGCACGCAGCGCCTAGACTTTCGGCATGCCCCGTCGTCGCTCCGCCCCCGTCTCCGGTGTCCGCCGCGGCGCTCGACACGGACGACACGGACGGCTCGGCCGCAGCGAGGTCGTGAAGCCGCCGCTCGCCCCGCTGGACGGGCGCATCGATCGCTTCGACCTCACCGTCGGGACCGCCGTCGAGTTCCTCCGCGGCACCTGGCCGGAGCTCCAGGACGTCCGCTTCGAGATCGGCGCGCTGCCCGCCGCCGACGCCGACGGCGAGGTCCCCCGCTGGCACCTGGACCGGGAGCGGCGGAGGATCGTGCTCTTCCGCATCCCGATCGAGCGTCTCCTCCCCCCGGGGCACGACGACGCCACCCACCGCCGGCTGGCGATCGAGAGCGCCGTCTTCCGAGCCGCGGCGGAATACGTCGGCCGCGAGCCGTGGGATCTGGGCCACGACCACTGAGCGGCCCGCCCTCCCTGCTCAGGGATAGACGGTGATCGAGCTCTCCACCCCGGCGGGCGCGGGCACCGGCAGGACCGCCAGCGCCCCGGATCCCGTCAGCGTCACCGCCGCATGCACCGGCCCCGCGGGCTGGAGCAGATAGGACCGATCGGCGCGGACCTCGACAGCGCGGGTGCCACCGGCCGGAACGGTGATCTCCTGCGGAGCGTCTCCCTCGATCGTGCTGAGGGTGACCGTGACCTCCTCGTCCGAGGGATTGGCCAGCTGCAGCTTCGGGCTCGGCCCCGCGGGAACCGCGAAGGCGACATCGGTGTCGATCTGCGGAGCGGGCGTCACCCACGCGAAGTCGGAGTCCGCGCCGAAGCCGTCCTGCTGCCGGACGCCGGCGACGACCGGCGCGTCCGCATCGATCTCGACCGTGTAGGTCCCGGGCTCCAGACCGCTCAGCGACACCTGGGTCGGCTCGTCGGCGGTGAGCGGCACGGTGAACTCGTCGAGCCCGGCGCCGCCGCCCTCCCCCGTCACCCGCACGCGGGCCGTGGCGTCCGCACCGGGGGCGAGGAGCCGGAGGACGGTCATGTCGCCATGATCGCCCTCCGCGGCGAAGGCCTGCACCCCCGGGAGGACGAGGTGCTGCTGCGGGCCGGCGACCGCCTCCTGCTGGTCCGCCCCCACGGGGTCGAGGACGCGCATCAGCGCGGACTGCAGGACCGCCCGGACGGGCGCGCCGACGGCGCTCACCTTGACGACGGGGATGTCGTTCCCCGCCGCGACGGCGGTCAGTGGAAGGGCGATCTGCGTGCGCGGCGGCACCACCACCGTGCGTCCGCCCCTGGCCGTCCCGTAGACGGCGAGGGTCACGGTCGCGGCGACATCGGAGGCGTTCGCGAGCAGGACGACGTCTTCGGCACCGGTGCCGACGGAGCCGCCGATCAGCCACGACTCCAGTCGCGGCACGCCGCAGGGCGAGGCCGCGAGACCCGCGAGGTCGTCGGAGGAGAGCGCGACCGATTCGGCGCCGGCGATCAGGGGGGCCGTGCGGCCCTCGACCGTGCCCGTCAGCACGGGCACGTCGTCGCCGTCCACGAGGTCGGGGACGGCGAGCCCCGACAGCGCCGGTGCGCCCGAGGTGCCTCCCGCCGTCACCCGGGGCGTCCCCGCCGCACGCATCTCCAGCGGTGCCGCCGTGTTCCGCCCGAGGGCGCGGAAGTCGCCGGAGCAGAGGAGGACGCTGTCGCCGGGGAGCGGGGTCACCTGCTCCTGCGCCGGTTCATGGGTCACGGTCGTCCAGGGGGCGTGCACCGCTGTCGCCACCCCGACGACGCACGCCGCGGCGACCACCACGCCGGTGGCGAGCCGCGCGCTGGTGGCGACGACTCGGAATGCGCGCGTGCCGGTCATCGGTCCTCCTCCGGGGTGCGGATGTCGTCGCGATGCGCGGCGGCCGTGCCGTCCGCGCCCGAGGCATCCGTCGGGTGCTCCTGATCCGCGGGCCCCTGCGGCAGGGTGGTCCCGTCGTCCTGCGGGTCGGCGTCCGCGATCGGGGCGAGGGCCTCGTCGCTGAGGGCCGGTTCGTCCTGCGGGTCCTCCACGGCACCCACCGGGGCCTCGTCCACCGTCTCCGGCTCGCGATCCTCGGCATGGCGCGGAAGTACCAGCGGCTCCTCGGGCGCTCTGCCGACGATGCGGGAGCGTGCCCGTGCGGCGCGCCGCGAGGCGCGGGTCGGGATGGACAGCAGCAGGGCGGCGAGGACCACGAGCAGCTGGACGGTCACCACGAGCCGCGCGGTGCCCTCCTCGCCTGCGGTCAGCTCGGCGGACGCGGCGGACTCCCCCTCGAGACGCCAGAGCACCCCGCGGTCGGTGGACCCGGCCTGCATGAGGCCGGCGCGCTGATCGATCGCGGCGACCGACGCCGTCCGCAGCGACCGCGCCCGGTCCCCCTCATCGTCCACCGCGGCGAGGAGCACGTAGCTGATCCCGTGGTCGAGGAGCTCGGACGGGGCGTCGAAGTCGCGGGCCGAGATGAGGTCCACCGCCAGCGTGGAGACGTCGTCGCCCTGCGGCTCGACCGCGGTCGAGAGCATCGTCGTCTGCGCGCCCAGCGTCTCGCTGGCGCCGTTGACGACCTCGACCGCGAGCCCGCCGTCGTTCTGCGGCGTGAGGATCAGAGTGGCGATGGGCCGGTCTCCGGCCGCCTGCGCCCGCACGTACGCCGGCAGGGTCGACTCGGGGCCGTTCGTCAGCGGGGAGCGGTCGGCGTGGAGCGCGGTGAGAGCGGGCACAGCGCAGGCGACGAGGGCGAGAGCCGCCACGCCCGTCGCGGCGACGCGGAGTCGGGGCAACGGGAACGCCGTGTCCAGGGTGACCGTCGCGGCGCCGACCACGCCGATCCACGCGAGGCTCAACCCGGTGCCCGGCCAGATCGGGACGGCGGTCCCCTGCGTGAAGGCGACGCTGACGCCCACGGCGAGGAACGCGGTGCCCAGTCCGGTGAGCGCGACGACCAGGAGGGTGATGCCCGCGCGCCACCGCGGGGACACGGCGGACCCGAGGGCGAGCAGCGCGAGCGGGGCGCACAGCAGCGCGGCCCAGGCGCCGGGGACGACCGTCGTCCAGCCGGCGAGGTCCTCCGTGGGGAAGCCGGTGGCGAGACCGAGACGCCCGGCGGCATCCGCCGCCGCCTGCGGCCCGAGCCAGGTCAGCCCCGGATCGGCGAAGAGGCCGAGAGGCGTCCCGTGCGCGAACTGCCAGAGGATCAGCGGTGCGAAGAGCGCGGCGGTCGGCAGCGGCAGCCAGAGCAGACGGCCCGCGCCGCGGAACTGGGCGGTGCCGAGCACGATCCCCAGCGCCACGACCCAGAGCACCGCGAGCGCCGGGGCGAGGACCGGTGCGCAGGCCACGACGGCGGCGAGGAGCAGCGACGCGCTGCCGGCCGCACCCCAGGAGCGGTGCGCGACGACCGCGGAGTGGAACAGCCACGGCAGCAGCAGGTGCACGAGCACGGCGGCCGGGCGACCGTCGACGAGGGCGGTGAGGAAGGTCGGCGCGAGGGCCCACGCGATGCCGGCGAAGATGCGCAGACCCGCACGATCGGTGACGCGCGTGGCGGCGAACCACCCGCCGAGGACGGCGAGGGGAAGCGCGAGGATCCACAGCAGGACCATCGCGAAGGACGGCGCCCCCGGCCACAGGGAGCCGAGCAGGGCGACGATGGCCGCGAAGGGGTCGGCGGGCCCGACGACGTCGAGTCCGACGCCGCGCAGACCCCAGGCGGCGTCCCTCCACAGCGCGCCGACCGTCTCCCGCAGCGGAAGGAGGCCGCCCCCGCCGAGCGCCGGCCACGCGAGGAGGCTGGTGAAGGACGCGATGCTGACCACGAGCGCGGCCAGCACCGCCCAGGCGCCGCCGCCGGAGAAGAACCGGAGCTCGCTGACGGCCCCGTGCTCGCTGCCGTGCCCGTCGTCGAGCCGACGTCGCAACTGCGCCGGCGTGACCCGCAGCGGGGCGATGCTCGCCCAGGTGGAGGAGCGGAAGGACCGGATCCGGGCCCGCGATCGCGCGACGGCACCGAACCGGAGCATGGCGGTGAGAGCCGCCCCCCACTCCGGGAACACCGCCTCCGGCCGCTTGCCGACGAGGTGGGTGAGGGAACGCCAGAGCGCCAGGGGCAGGAAGGTCAGCCAGTGCAGGGGGACCGCGGCGGCCGGGGCGTACGCGAGGCGCCGGTGCAGCTGAGCGAGGCGGGTGACGAAGGCACGGCGGGACCGTCCGGTCGGAAGCGCCGCCGGACCGTCCGGCGCGGCGGAGACCCGCGCCGCCGGAGCGAGGACGACGCGACCGCCGCCGAGTCGCGCGCGCACGCCGAGGTCGAGGCCTTCGTCTGCACCGGCCAGCGCGGGGTCGGGACGAAGGGCCTCGCGCACCTCGCCGCGGATGAGCAGCCCCCGGATGTCGGCGCCGAGGGCGTCGTCCATCCGATCGTGCTGTCCCTGGTCGAGCTCCCCGGCGGCGAGCTCCACGGCACGGCCGAACGTGGTCATGCTCACGCCCAGGGACACGATCTCGCGGTCGTTGTCGGTGGCGACGAGCTTCGGCGCGACGATCGCGGCGGAGGGCGATCGCTCCAGCATGCCGGTGAGGCGCTCCAGCGCGCGCGGGTGCGGCGCCGTGTCCTGCGCGAGGATCCAGATCGCGGAGCCGTCGAGGATGCGGGGGCGTGCCAGGTCGAGGGCCTCGGCGAAGGAGGTCGAGGGGCGCGCCTCGATGATGCCCTCGACGGTGGCGGCGACGGCTTCGCTCTCCCGAGCGGTGGCGGCGTCGCCGCACATGATCAGCGTGACGGCCGCCGGCGGAAGGGTCTGGGCGCGCACGGCGTCGAGCGTGCGGAGGAGCTGAGCGCGGGCGGAGGGGCCGGGGCGCGCGACGATGAGGGCATGAACTCGGGCTGGCATGACGTGGTCAGCCTATGCGCGCGGTCAGGCCGGGAAGCGCACCGCTCCCGGCGCGCCCACGAAGCCGCGCAGGGAAGAGGCGTCAGCTGGCGCGGCGCTTGAGCTTGCGACGCTCGCGCTCGGAGAGACCGCCCCAGATGCCGAAGCGCTCGTCGTTGGCCAGTGCGTACTCGAGGCACTCGCCGCGCACGTCGCAGGAGGTGCAGATGCGCTTGGCGTCCCGCGTGGAGCCGCCCTTCTCCGGGAAGAAGGCCTCGGGGTCGGTCTGCGAGCACAGGGCGTCGCTCTGCCAGGCGAGGGCGTTGTCGTCGTCCGGGTCGGACCGGCGGACCCCGGGGACACCGAGGTTGACCGGATCGACGAACCAGTTCTCCGGCACATCGGAACGGTATCCCGTCATCTCGACCTCCAACCCTTCAAAAACCGCCCCCCTGGCGGGCCGTGCTCACCTAATTACACCCGTGTCATTCGCTCCGGTCAAGTCGCGGATCGTAAACCCTCAAGCGTTTCTTGAAGGTTCATGAGCTTCCCTCGGCGTGTCGCGCCGGCCGGGTCAGCGCCCGGGGGTCGCCACGAAGGCCTCCCCCGTGCCCGAGAGCGTGAGGGTGCGCTCGTCGGCATCGGCGAAGGCGACCGCACCGACCGGGACCGCGACCTCCGCGCCCGACGCCGCGGTCACGTGGACCGCACCGCCCGTGGCCAGCACCATCGTCGGCCCCGCCACCTCCACGGTGATCGGCGCGCCCTCGATGCGGACGCGCCGGAGGGCGAAGTCCGGCACGGGCACGGGATACGTCGTCACGGCCTCGTCGCCCGCAGGGCGCAGCACCGGCACCTCGCCCGGCGTGGTGTCCAGGACCGCGAGCAGCTCCGGCACGTCGATGCGCTTGGGCGTCAGGCCCCCGCGGAGCACGTTGTCGCTGGCCGCCATGATCTCCACGCCCAGACCGGAGAGGTACGCGTGCAGGAGGCCCGCCCGCAGGAAGACGCCCTCGCCGCGACGCAGCACGAGATGGTTCATGAGCAGCGCGACCACGACCCCGGGGTCGCCCGGGGAGGTCTCGGCGATCGCGGCGACGGCGCGCAGCGACGGGTGCTCCTCCCCCGCGGGTCCGTCCGCGGCACGGCGGACGGCCGCGATGACCTCGTCCACCGCGGACTGCGCCTCTCCCCCGAGCAGCCATCCGATCGCGTCGCCGAGCGGATCCCCCTCGCCCGAGAGCCGCTCGCGCAGGGATCGCACTCCCGGGACGTCGTCGAGGGCGTCGAGCAGACGCAGGGTGTCCGCGACCGGACGCAGGCCGCTGAGCGACTCGAAGCGGTCGCTGAGGGCGACGAGGAGCTCCGGTTTGTGGTTGTCGTCGCGGTAGTTGCGTCGCGGGTCGTCGAGCGGGAGGCTGCTCTCGCGAGCCCAGCCGTCCCGCGCCTGGTCCCTGGTCGGGTGCACCTGGATCGACAGCGGCCGCGCGGCCGCGAGCAGCTTCAGCAGGTACGGCAGCGTGCCCCCGGTCACCTCGTCCAGGGTGCCTCCGCCGTCGACGTCGGCGGGGTCGCCCGGGTGGTCGCCGAACCACACCTCGGCCTCCGGGGCGCCGGACGGGGCGCGCCCTTCGAGCTCGGCGAGGAGGGACGGCGATCCCCAGGCGTAGTCGCGGGGCACGTTGGAGAGGCTGCGCAGCATGCCCCCCAGCGTAGAACGCGAGGCGACGGACACGTCGGATCCGGGCCCGTCGAGGTAGCCTGAGTCGCGATGGCCCAGTACACCAAGCACCCGGTGGCCGCCCCGCCCACCGCGCCCGAGCGCGAATCCACGGGGCACCTCCTGCTGCGCGGGTACGTGATCGCCGTGCTCTTCGTGGCGTTCGCCCACTCGGCCGTGTACAACCTCCTGGGCGAGATCGGCGCGGCGATCGTGCTCGCGCTGTTCTCCGCGGCCACGCTGGCGATCGGGATCCCGATGCTCGCCCGCAACCGTCCGCAGCCGTTCCGCTGGCGCCGGCTGCCGTGGGCCGCCCTCGGCTACACGGCGCTCGCCCTCCTCTCGGTCGCCTGGTCCCAGTGGCGGGTCCCGACCGTCGCCACGGGCGTGCTCCTCGCCGCCGTCACGGTGAACGGCCTGTTCATCGCGCACGTGCTCACCTGGCACGAGATCGTGCGGGCCCTGTCGTCGGCCTTCAAGTGGATCCTCGGGCTCTCCCTC
The DNA here is from genome assembly GCF_044756645.1 of Microbacterium sp. NPDC091676. Taxonomy (NCBI): domain Bacteria; kingdom Bacillati; phylum Actinomycetota; class Actinomycetes; order Micrococcales; family Microbacteriaceae; genus Microbacterium; species Microbacterium sp. NPDC091676. The sequence continues at coordinate 1,006,580 of NZ_JBIVTI010000001.1, forward strand.
GCCCTCGAGCTGTGGGTCTCGCTCGTCCTGCACGGCCCCCTGCTGCCGAACTTCGCCGACATCCCCGCGGGGAAGATCGACCCGCAGTGGTACTGGGTCCGCGACAACCTCTTCGACGGGGGGCGCATCCAGGGCATCCTCGGCAATGCGAACCTGCTCGGCATCGTGTCGCTCTTCGCCCTGATCACCTTCGGCGTGCTCTTCGCGGCGAGGATGCGCTGGCGCACGACGCTCGCGCTGTGGATGGTCCTCGCGGCGTACTTCCTGTTCCGCACCGCGTCAGCGACGGCGCTCGCGTGTGCCGGCGCGGCCGCGGTGGTCCTCGTCGTCGCCCTGCTGATGCGGCGCGCGGAGTCGCCGACCGCCCGCACCCGGATCTACGTGGTCGCGATCGGGTCCACCGCCCTCCTGGCCCTCGCCCTGTGGCTGCTGCGCGAGCCCCTCCTCGGCCTCCTCGGTCGCAGCGCCGACCTCACGGGCCGCGCGGACAAGATCTGGGCGACGGTGTGGGAACGCGTCGGCGAGCACCCGATCATCGGCAACGGATTCTCCAGCCCGTGGGTCCCCACCGACCCGGCCTTCGACGGCTGGATCGTCGACCACGGGATCACCGTCTTCCACGCCCACAACATGTGGCTGGACGTGCTGCTGCAGCTCGGCGTCATCGGTCTCGTGCTGATGGCCGTGGCGTACGGCAGCCTCCTGTGGCGCTCCTGGTTCTTCGCCGTCGACCGCCCGCGCTGGGATCTCGACGCGCGGCGCCCGTACTCCCCGCTCACGCTGCTGCCCAGCCTGTTCACCGTCGTGCTGCTGGTGCAGGGGCTCACCGAGTCGACCCCGATCATGCTGTGGGGCTGGCTGCTCCTGGTGCTGCTGTCGTTCAAGCTCAAGTCGGTGCCGCTGGTCGGCGTCGGCGAGCGCGACCTCGTCTTCGAGCGCGGCGCGACACCGCGGCGGGTGCCGTGACGACGGGACATCCCCTCGCCCGCCTCCTCGGCTCGGCGGAGATGGCCAGGGCGTTCACCCTCGCGGCACTGCTGGCGGTGTTCGGCTCGTTCGCCATCGAGCGGATGACCTCGGCCGTGACCCTCGCCACCGTCATCACCGCGCTGTGCCTCCTCGCCGCGGCCATCCTGTGGGTGCGGCGTGAGGAGCTGTCCGTGCTGCGGATCGCACCGTCCTCGCTGCTGGCGTTTCTGGCCTGGGCGCTCGTGAGCCTCCTGTGGACCACCGACCGCTCGGACACGATCCTGGGATGGCTGTCGCTCTTCGGCTACGCCTTCCTCGCCATCACCATCGGGCACGTCCGCGACACCCTGCAGACCGTCCGGGCGCTCGGCGACACGCTGCGGGTGCTCCTCGGCATCTCGCTCGGCGTCGAGATCCTGTCCGGCATCCTCCTCGACCTCCCCTTCTCGTTCCTCGGCATCCAGGGGAACCTCGCGGCCGGCGGCCCCATCCAGGGCCTGTTCGGCAGTCGCAACATGCTCGGCTTCATCGCCGTGCTCGCCCTCATCACGTTCGTCATCGAATGGCGCACGCAGTCGGTCGACCCGCCGCTCGCCGTCGGCTCGGTGGCCCTCGCCGGCGGCCTCGCGTTCCTGTCCGCCTCGCCCACCGTGCTGGTGCTCGCCGGGGCCGTCGGGATCGTCACGATCGCGCTCACCATCGTCCGCCACACCGCGCCAGCACGCCGCAACGTCGTGCAGTGGGTCCTCGGTGTCCTCGTCGCCCTCGCCCTCACCGTGGCGTTCGCGCTGCGCCATCAGATCATCGCTCTCCTCGACGCGGGCTCCGACTTCTCCATGCGCGCCGAGCTGTGGAACATGATCCTCGACTTCGTCGCGGTCAAGCCGATCACCGGATGGGGGTGGTTCGGCGACTGGGCGCGCGGCGAGTACCCGTTCACGTTCATCAACTTCCAGCTCGACGACCGCCACCAGAGCGCGCTGAACGCCTTCTTCGACGTGCTGCTGCAGCTCGGCGCCGCGGGCCTGGTGCTCTTCCTCCTGCTCGGCGGCATCGCGCTGATCCGCTCATGGCTGGTCGCGAGCGTGCGCCGGTCGGTCGTCTACGCGTGGACCCCGATCACGCTGGTCACCCTGGCGGTCGACTCGATGTTCGAGAGCTTCACGCTCGTCGACGCCGGCTGGTTCATGCTCGTGCTGTGCGCCCTGCGGGCCGGGCAGTCGCGGTCGTGGCGGGAGAACATCGACGCGGCCCACACGGGCGCCATCCCGACCCTGCGCCCGCAGGAGTGACGAGCTCTCGAGGTCAGCGGACCGTCGGCAGCTTCTCGGCCCACGCCAGCGCGTCGCGCACGCCGTCGTCGACGGAGCGCTCCGCCCGCCAGCCGAGGACCTCCCGTGCGCGCTCCACGATCGCGTACGCGCCGGCCTGATCGCCCGGACGGCGCTCCGTCTCCACGACGGGCAACGGCGCGCCGGTGACGCGCTCGAAGGCCTGCACGAGCTCGCGGACGGTGACCCCGTCGCCGGTGCCGAGGTTGATCACCCGGTACGGCTCGGCGGCGGTGGCGACCTCGTCGAACCGCGTCACCGCGGCCACGTGCGCCAGCGCGAGGTCCCAGACGTGCACGTAGTCCCGCAGGCCGGAGCCGTCCCTGGTCGGCCAATCCGTCCCCGTGATCGTGAACGGCGCGCCGGCCGCCCGTGCCTGCATGATCTTCCCGAGCGCATGGGTCGGCTCGGGGTTCTGCAGACCGGTGCGCAGCTGGGGGTCGGCGCCGATCGGATTGAAGTAGCGGAGGGCGACGGCCCGGAAGTCGCCGGCGGCCGCGGCGTCGGCGAGGATCTGCTCGACCATGGCCTTGGTGGTGGCGTACGGGCTGGAGGGCGCGATGCGGCCGCCCTCGTCGACCCCGTCGCCCGTATCCCCCGCGTAGATCGAGGCCGAGGAGCTGAAGACGATGCGGTGAATGCCGGCGTCGCGGAGCCGACGGAACAGGACGATCGATCGGCCGACGTTGGTGTCGTAGTACCCGAGCGGGTCCGCCACCGACTCGGGCACGACGACACGCGCGGCGCAGTGCACGACGGCGTCGATGTCCGGATGGTCGCCCAGCAGCCGATCGAGGACCTCCGCGTCGGCGATGTCGCCCACGTACAGGTCGCGTCCCGCGCCGAAAGCGGCGAGGCCCGTGGACAGGTCGTCCAGCAGCACGACCTCGATCCCGGCCTCCAGGCACGCGGTCGCCACGGTCGATCCGATGTAGCCGGCTCCGCCGGTGATCAGTACCTTCATCGCGGTCAGTCTAGCCAGGCGGGTCGAGAGCGCAGGCGGGGCTCTCCGCAGATCCGAAGGAGACGAACGGTAGGCTACTCACTGCTCGTCGAGTCGCGCGCTGCCCTCCGGCAGCGGCTGCGGCACCAACAACGGAGAACCTCCCTGTGGCCCACGTCCTTCAGAACGTCGTCTTCCCGCTCGATCGCGACCCCGACCTGCTCCCGCTGTACGCCGACCCCGAGACGTGGTCCGTGATCGAGGACGAGCCGGTCCGCGTCTCCAGCCGCGCCCACCTCGGCAACATCCTCGGCCGCCACCGGGCGCGCATCGTCGCCGGGCGCCGCGTCTCCCTCGGCACCTACTTCAACGCCTTCCCCGCCTCCTACTGGCAGCACTGGACCAGCGTCCGGGAGGTCCGCCTCACGGTGCGCACGACCGGTCCGGCGACCGTCCTCGTGTACCGCTCGAACGGCTCGGGCGTGCGTCAGCGCGTGGCCACGCGCGAGGTCACCGGCGAGGCGACGACGTCGTTCGACCTCGACCTCACCCAGTACAGCGACGGCGGCTGGATCTGGTTCGACATCGTCGCGGACGAGAAGCCCGCCGTGCTCGAAGGTGCCGAGTGGACCACCGAGCAGGAACCCGCGCGTACCGGCAAGGCGTCGCTCGGGATCACGACCTACAACAAGCCCGACTACTGCGTCGAGACGCTGCGGGCACTCGCGGCATCGCCGGATGCGCTCGAGTTCGTCGACCGCATCTTCCTCGTCGACCAGGGCACTCAGCTCGTCGCTGACCAGGACGGCTACGCCGAGGTCGCCGAGCGGCTGGGCGAGACCCTCCAGGTCATCCGGCAGGACAACCTCGGCGGATCCGGCGGCTTCGCCCGCGCGATGCACGAGTCCCTCCAGCGGCCGGAGAGCGACTTCGTCCAGCTGCTGGACGATGACGTGCGCATCGAGCCCGAGTCGCTGCGCCGCTCCATCGTGTTCGGGCAGTTCGCGACCACGCCGGTGCTCGTCGGCGGGCACATGTTCGACCTCCTCGATCGCCCGAAGCTGCACGGGTGGGCCGAGGTCGTCGACGAAGAGCCGTTCATGTGGCGCAACCTCTACCAGGAGAAGATGCCGCACGACTTCGGGGCCGCCAACCTGCGGCAGTCCCCCCTTCTGCACATGCGCATGGACGCCGACTACAACGGCTGGTGGATGTGCCTCATCCCGCTCGACGCCGTCCGCGAGGTCGGGCTGTCGCTCCCGGCGTTCATCAAGTGGGACGACGCCGAGTTCTGCCTGCGCGCCGGGGAAGCCGGCTTCGCCACGGTGTCGATGCCGGGAGTCGCCCTCTGGCACGTGTCCTGGGTGAACAAGGACGACTCGATCGACTGGCAGGCCTACTTCCACGCCCGCAACCGCATCGTCACCGGCCTGCTCCACTCGAACGCGCCGCACGGCGGACGCCTGCTCGTGCACAGCCGTCGGGTGGACCTCAAGCACCTCATGATGATGCAGTACTACCCCGTCGCCCTGCGGGCGAAGGCGCTGCGCGACGTGCTCTCCGGCCCCGATCACATGCGGCGGAACCTCGCGACCGCCATGCCGGCCGCACGCGCCCTGGCCGCCGAGTACCCGGAGACCGTGGTCCACCGCGATCCCGCCCGGGTCCTGCACTCCCGGCACGGGCGCCAGGTCTTCCAGCGGCTGGGGCGCAACCAGTACGACAACCCGACCGGGATGCGGCTGCGCATCTTCACGCTGAAGACCCTCGTCTCGCACTGGCTGCATCGTCCCGACCCCGCCAACCTCGCCCAGCCCGAGGTGGAGTTCGGCAAGGAGGACGCCCACTGGTGGCGTGTGCCGCACTTCGACAGCGCGCTGGTCAGCGCCGCGGACGGCTCGGGGAAGAACATCTACACGCGCGACCGCGCCAAGTACCGCCGGATGCTGCGGGAGACCGTGCGTCTGCACGCCGAGCTGCGCCGGCGGTGGCCGGAGCTCCAGCGGCAGTATCGAGAGGCACTGCCCGAGCTCGTCTCGCCCGCATCCTGGCAGAAGATCTTCGAGGAGAAGGCATGACCGTCGAGTCCCCCGTGTTCGACCCCGCGAGCTCGGCGATCGTCATCGTCACCTTCAACCGCTCGCACCTGCTCTCGGGACTCCTGACGAGCATCACCGCGATGGACCCGAAGCCGGGCCGCGTCATCGTGGTCGACAACGCCTCCTCCGACGACACCACGGATGTCGTGGAGTCGTTCCGGGACGACATCGGCACGGAGCTGGTCTACCGCCGACTCGACACCAACACGGGAGGCTCCGGCGGCTTCAGCGAGGGCATGCGCACGGCGTACGACCTCGGCGCCGAGTGGATCTGGATGATGGACGACGACGTGGAGGTGCTCCCGGACGGCCTCGCCCGGATGGGTGCCTGGGCGCCGCGGTTCCGGAGCATCCAGGGGCGACGCTACGACTACGACGGCAGCGAGTTCTACTGGCAGTACCGCATCGCGGAGCGCATGGGCATCCCGATCCCGTTCGCCCCGGCGGGTTTCGACTCCTCCGGCTACAAGGAGATGAACAGCGGCTGCTTCGAGGGGATGTTCATCCACCGCTCGATCGTGCAGCAGATCGGCCTCCCCGACCCCCGCTTCTTCATCTACTGGGACGACCAGATGTACGGCTGGCTCGCCTCGCGCCTGACCACCGCGGTCATCGTGGACGAGTTCGTCCTGCGCCGCACCCGCGAGATCAAGCAGTGGGACATGGGCATCCGGCACATGAACGCGTCCAGCAACGCGTACCGCTACTACATCATGCGCAACCGCGGGTTCATCAAGCAGTACTACCGCGTGCACGGCGTGTACAACCCGGTGCTCTTCGGGCTCGGGACGACCGCCACGTTCTTCAAGGAACTGATCCGCCTCGTCTTCGTCGAGCGCACGGTCCGCGGCACGAGCAACCTGTTCCGCGGGCTCCGCGACGGCGGCCGCATCGGCCGCGACCGCTCGTGGCAGCCGATGAGCCCGCTGGAGGCCTGAGATGGTCGAGCCGCAGCCCGAGGTGCGGTGGGCGCCGCTTCCGCCACGCCCCCGGAACCGCGGACGCCTCTGGCTGATCGTCGGCCTCGTCGTCGCGGCCCTCGTGATCGTCGGGCTGCTGCTCTTCTTCCTCCTCCCCCGTGACGGAGCCCCGGCGCCCGGAGGAAGCGCGAGCCCCTCGCCGTCCGCCACGACGTCGCCCTCGGCATCGCCATCCACCCCGAACGCTCCGTCGGAGGGCGCGACGCCGGACCCCACGCCCCTCACCACGCCTCCGCCGGTCGGCGACCCCTCCCTCGAGGTCTTCCGGGACAAGGTCGGCGGGTGGCTGACCGCCGCCGAGCGCGGTCTCGACATCGTGGACGAGAACCGCAACCAGGACGCCCTCCCCGTCGTGGACTCCCTCCAGGAGGACGCCCAGCGGCTGGGTGACGCGGTCCCGCCGTCGTCCATCCAGGACGCCTGGCGCTCCGGCGTCGAGACCTACGCGGAGCGTCTCACCGCCTTGCGCACGGCGCTCGAGAGCGATTCCGGCGTCTCCGGCGCCCTCGACAGCGCCCGCTCCGCGGTCGCCGAGCTGCGCAGCGTCGCCGGGTTCTGACGACGTCGCGCTCCGCCGCCCGCCCCCGCAGGACGGTCAGACGGCGTAGTCGGCGTTGTAGCGGTCCAGCACTTCCGCGATCGGCGCGTCGAGAGCGAGCGTGCCCCGGTCGAGGTAGAGGCCGCGGGTGCAGAAGCGCCGGAGGTCGCGCTCGTTGTGGCTCACGAAGAACAGGGTGCGGCCGTCGGAGAGCAGCTCGTCGATGCGCTTGTAGCACTTCTCCCTGAAGGCCTTGTCGCCCACCGCCAGCACCTCGTCGACGAGCAGGATCGGCTCGTCGAGCTGGGAGACGACGGAGAACGCCAGTCGCACCTTCATCCCGTTGGAGAGGTGCTTGTAGGGCGTCTCCTCGAACCCGGCGAGCTCGGCGAAGGCGATGATGTCGTCGTAGCGCCGCGCGATCTCGTCCTTGGACATGCCGTGCAGCCCTGCCGTGAGTCGGACGTTCTCGCGCACCGTCAGGTCGCCGACGAAGCCGCCGGTGATCTCGATGAGCGGCGCGACCCCGCCGTTGACCCGCACGCGACCCTCGTCCGGGAGCAGGACGCCGGCCACGAGACGGAGCAGCGTCGACTTGCCCTGCCCGTTCCGTCCGACGACGCCGATCGACTCCCCCGGCTGCACGGTGAAGGAGACGTCGCGGAGCGCCCAGAACTCACCGGGGCGCGACCGGCGGGAGGCCCCGGCGAAGAGATCCTTGAAGCTCCGTCGCCCGCGCCGGTTGCGGCGGAAGCGGACGCCGAGGCCCTGGACATCGATCGCGGCGTCCATCACAGCTCCTTCAGCACGGGGCGCTCGAGACGCCGGAACGCCCAGACGCCCAGCGCCAGGATCAGCAGGCACATCACGACGCTGACGGCGAGCGTGAACGGGTTCCACTGGTCGGGGAAGAACGGCATGCGGTACAGCATGAAGATCCCCGCGAGCGGGTTGAAGGCCCCGAGGGTCTGGAAGATCCCGGGGAGGTCGGTGACGTTGTAGATGATCGGCGTCGCGTAGAACATGGCCCGCAGGATGAGGGCGGTGGTGCGCTCGAGGTCGGTGTAGAGCACGCACAGCGGAGCGACGAGCAGGCCGAGTCCGACGAGCAGCACGGTCTGCATGAGGATGGCCACGGGCACCCACAGCACGCCCCAGCCGATCTGCACGACCTGGTCGGCGTGGCTCTCGAACAGGAGGTTCACGACGATGAAGAGCACCAGCACCGGCAGCGAGAACAGGTACTCCATGCCTTTGCTGAGCACGATCCGGTTGACCCAGATCGATCGCGGGATCGCCGTGGAGCGGACCAGACGGGCATCCTTCTTGAACGCGCGGGTGAAGTCGGACACGGAGCTGTTGAACCACACCCACGGCAGCAGCGCGCTGATGAGGAAGATGATGTACGGCTCCTCGCCGACATCGCGTCGGAACACCTGCGTGAAGACGAACCAGTAGATGGCGCTCATCACGAGCGGGTCGAGCACCGACCACAGATAGCCGAGGAAGCTCGTCGCGTACCGGACCTTGAGGTCGCGGGCGGAGAGCAGCCACAGCGAATGCAGATAGCGCCGGGGCGTCCCGGGCGCCCCGGCAGCAGCGTGACCCACGATCCCGAGTCTAGGAGAGAGTGTTGTTCCAGAGCGACAGCGCCGACCCGATGGCCATGTGCATGTCGAGGTACTGGTACGTGCCGAGGCGTCCGCCGAAGTGCACGTCCTGCTCCCCCTTCGCGAGCTCGCGGTAGGCCAGGAGACCCTCGCGGTCGGTCGGGGTGTTGACGGGGTAGTACGGCTCGTCGTCGCGCTCGGCGAAGCGCGAGAACTCCCGCATGATGACGGTCTTGTCGGACTCGTAGACGTCCTTGCGCTCCGGGTGGAAGTGCTTGAACTCGTGGATCCGCGTGTAGGGCACGTCCATGTCCGGGTAGTTCATGACGCTGGTGCCCTGGAAGTCGCGGACGTCGAGGACCTCCTGCTCGAAGTCGAGCGTGCGCCAGCTCAAGGCTCCCTCGGCATAGTCGAAGTAGCGGTCGACGGGACCGGTGTAGACCACCGGGACCTGACCGACAGTGGCCTTCTTGCTCAGCGGCTGGGACTCGTCGAAGTAGTCGACGCCCAGCTTCACCTCGATGTTCGGGTGATCGGCCATGCGCTCCAGCCACGCCGTGTAGCCGTCGGTGGGCAGGCCCTCCCAGGTGTCGTTGAAGTAGCGGTTGTCGTACGTGTAGCGCACGGGCAGGCGGCTGATGATGTCGCCGGACAGCTTCTGCGGGTCGGTCTGCCACTGCTTGGCGGTGTAGTCGCGGAAGAACGCCTCGAACAGCGGGCGGCCGACGAGGGCGATGCCCTTCTCCTCGAAGTTCGTCGCGGACTTCACGTCGAACTCGCCGGCCTGCTCCTTGACCAGCGCCCGGGCCTGGTCGGGCGTGTAGGCCGCCTGGAAGAACTGGTTGATCGTCCCGAGGTTCACCGGCATCGGGAAGACGACGCCCTGGTGGGTCGTGTAGACGCGGTGCACGTAGTTCGTGAAGGACGTGAAGCGGTTGACGTACTCCCACACCGTCGCGTTCGACGTGTGGAACAGGTGGGCGCCGTAGCGGTGCACCTCGATCCCGGTCTCGGGCTCCGCCTCGCTGTAGGCGTTGCCGCCGATGTGCGCGCGGCGATCGATGACGGTGACCTTGCGGCCGGCGTTCGCAGCGCGCTCGGCGATGGTGAGGCCGAAGAAACCGGAGCCGACGATGAGGAGGTCCATGCGTGATTCTTTCCTGTCTGGCGCCCCGTCCGGGGACCCGTCGCGGCCGCCCGTCGCAGGGCGGCCGTTGGCCCTCCCATGCTACCTGCGCCGACGGGCGGCCCCGGTCAGCGGCGCCCCGCCGACGCCGGGCTTCGTATGCTGAAGGGACGATGACGATAGATATCATGCTGCCCTTCTGGGGCGATCCCACGCTGCTGCGCCGGACGGTGGAGTCCGTCCGCGCGCAGACCGACGGCGACTGGCGCCTCACGGTGATCGACGACGCCTACCCGGACCCCGCCGTGGCGGAGGCCTTCGCCCGCCTCGACGACCCGCGGATCCGGTATCGGCGGCATGACGAGAACGTCGGCATCATCGAGAACTTCCGGGAGAGCGTGCGTCTGGCCGAAGCCGACCACCTGGTGGTGCTGGGCAGCGATGACCTCCTGCTGCCGGGGTACGTCGCCGCCGTCCGTGCCGCCATCGCCCGCCATCCGGACGCCGCCGTCTTCCAGCCGGGCGTGCAGGTGATCGACGAGAACGGTGCGCCGTCGCTGCCGCTCGTCGACCGGGTGAAGCAGCGGATGCTGCGGCCGGACACCCGCGCCGGCGACGTGGAGCTGGCCGGTGAGCGGCTCGCGACGAGCCTGGTGCGGGGCAACTGGCTCTACTGGCCGTCGCTCGTGTTCCGGACCGACGCCATCCGTGCGCACGACTTCCGCGACGACCTGCCCATCGTCCTGGATCTGGCGATCCTCCTCGACATCGTCTTCGCGGGCGGATCGCTCGTCGTGATCGACGACGAGGTCTTCGCCTATCGACGGCACACCGAGAGCGCGTCCCAGAAGGCCATCCTCGACGGCTCCCGCTTCCGGGACGACCGCCGGTTCTTCCGGGAGACGGCGCGACGGGCCGAGGAGCGCGGCTGGAGGTCCACGGCCCGCGCGGCCAGGGCCCGCGTGTTCGCGCGCCTGCACGCCCTGACGACCGTGCCGACCGTCATGCGACGCGGGAACGCCGAGGGACGCCGCGCCCTCTGGGCGCACATCCTGCGCTGATCAGCGCCGGAGCGCCGATCCCCACGCCCGCAGCAGCATCACGCGGGCGCGGAGCATCGCCCCGATCCCCCGGGGCCGGGACGGAGAGGCGTTCGCATCGTGGATCCGCCGCCGGATCGTCGGGGCCTCGATGTGCGTCATGGTGCGGTGCGCGTTGCCGACGAGCGCGATCCAGAGATCATGGCTCTCGTCGAGGTACGGCGGGAACGGCAGGACCCGGTCGAGGGCGTCGCGGCGGACGGCCATGGCGCAGCCGTAGTACGGCGCCATCCCGGCGAGGATCCGCAGCGCGTTGCGCACGCCCTGCCGCGACCATGCCGCCCGCAGTCGCCAGGGCCGGCGGGTGATCGGGTTCGGGAGCGGGTCGTCGGAACCGAGCAGCACCAGATTCGACGCCGCGACGGCGGAATCCTCGAGCGCGGCGAGGAAGAGGGCGCGCCGACCGGGGATCCAGACGTCGTCCTGGTCGGACAGCATGACGACGTCGCCCGTGGCCCGGCTCAGCGCCTCCTCGAAGGTGCGGACGTACCCGCGGTTGTCTCCCCGCGCGTGCACCCGGATGCGCGGATCGTCGAAGCCCGCGAGCACGGCGACCGTGCCGTCGGTCGAGGCGTCGTCCACGACGACCACCTCGTCCTGGGGCTCCAGCTCCGCGAGGATCGACTCGAGCTGCGGCGCGAGGTACCGCTCGCCGTTGTACGTGGCCATGCACACGCTCACCCGGATCGCGTTCACGACACGGCCTCCTTCGCTGGTCGGCGCAGCTCGGCACGGAGCACGAGCACCTGATACCCCGCGACGCACAGCTCCGATACCGCCACGGCCCACGCCACCGCCGGCACGGATCCGGCCGCGGCGAAGAGGAGGATGAGCGGAGCTCCGACGAGAGCGCCGATGAGCGTCGAGATCGCGAGCGCGCGCACCCGGCCGACGACGACCAGACAGGCGTAGCCGACGATGGCCGCCGTCGCGATGCCGATGAAGGCGACGCCGAGCGGCAGCGAGACCTCCCAGGGGACCGTGATCGCGCCGACGGAGAGGATCGTCGACGCCCACGGGCTCAGCACCGCGATGCACGCACCGCCGATGACCCCGATGACGACGGCGGCGCCGGCGGCGATCCGGGCCCGACGTCGGTAGTCGGCCTCGGGGTCGGGCACCCACCCCTGGAAGAACTGCTGGATGGGCAGCAGGGCGATCGAGGCGTACTTGAACAGGCGGTCGGCGAAGGCGTACATCGGCTGCAGCGCGGGGAGGAACGCCTGCACGGCCACCATCGGCAGGGTCACGTAGAGACCGCTGACGAGCGTGGCGGAGACGGCATGGCGCTGTCCGCCGAGCACCACCCGCAGCGGCACCCGCGGGTGCGGGGATGCCGACGAGCCACGGAGGACGGTCATCGCGTCGATCACGACGGCGCCGACGAAGCCGAGCCCCTGGGCGACCAGATACACCCACAGCTCGCCGGTCAGGACGGCGCCGACGATTCCGACGACGGCGCCGAGGACGGTCGGCAGCGTGTCGCAGAGGAGCAGCCGCAGGGGTTTGCCCTCCCCCGTGAAGTACCACGCCGCCCCGAGGTTCGGCAGCAGGTACACCGCGGCGCCGAGCACGGAGACGAGGACGTCGCCGCGGGTGAGCAGGGCGAGGATGACCGCGATCACCGGGAGCACGAGCAGATAGAGCAGGGCACGCGCGCGGAGCGACGTGCGGTAGAAGGCCTGCCGGCTCTCGATGGGGATGCCGGCCACGGTCGCGGCGCCGGTCGCGCCCCAGCCGAAGGCCACGAGGATCCCACCGAACTGCGACACGGTCTGGATGAGCGCGAGGGTCCCCCAGGTGGTCTTGCCGAGAGAGGCCGTGAGGAGCGGGATGGAGATGATGCCGATGAGGGTGACGACGCCGACCGAGACGGTGAACCCGCTCAACCGGCCGGCCGCGGAGCGCACGGCGCCGCTCACACCGGCTCCGGCGCGATGACGGGTGCCGTCCACCGGATCTCGGCGGCGACGGGGGCGAGTGCCGCGGGCATCCGGCCCATCCGCCCCCGGAACGCGGCGACGACCGCGGCGCGGTACACCCGCAGCAGCGCACGTCGCGGCCGCGCGACCCAGACGGCGTTGACGAAGTGGATGGCGTCGAGGAGGGAGTCCCGGATGATCTGGCCGGGAGCCACGAGGAGGTACTCGCGGTTGAGCACGATCCGGTTCCGGAGACGGTAGAAGTAGCGGAAGGGCGTGCTCAGGGTGATCTCCGGCGGGATGCCGGGCAGCCGCACCGTGCGTCCGCACAGCTCACGGCGGTACTTCGTCCCGAGCGCGTGCTCCATCCGCACGCCGCCCGCGGCGAGGACCCGCCACCCCCGCCGACGCAGGCGGAGCTCGAACTCCGTGTCGACGAGATCGATGAAGAAGTCCTCGCGCAGCGCGCCGACGGCCTCGACCACCGGCACGGGGAGGAGCATCCCCGATTGGATGACGTTGGCGGCGTCGCCGTAGGGCGCCTCGGGCCCGCGCTGCTGCCGCACCCCGGCGAAGAACTCCGGCACGACGACGCCGACGCGGGCGCCCGCCGCCGTCGCGGCGTCGTGGGCGGCGAGGAGCGCCGCCACGAACCCCGGCTCGATGTGCGAGTCCTGGTCGAATGTCAGCACGAAGCCGGCGCCCGCCTCCTGCGCCCTGGCGATGCCGTCGTTCAGCGCCGCGGCGATGCCGTCGTTGGCCGGGCGTCGCACGACCGCGGCACCGTCGGCGACGAGCGCGGACAGCACCGGGTCGGCGGCCGGGCCGGAGCCGTCGTCGACGACGATCACGCCGTCGACCTGCCCGGCGACCGAGGCGACCGCCTCCCTCGCGGACTCACCGGGCCGGAAGGTCGAGAAGACGGCCCAGACACGCGAGGCACTCATCCGAGGCGCACCGGACGGGGGACGGAAAGCAGAGACTCCAGCATGGCGCCTTTAGACTAGCCTCATTCGCTGATCGACCCCGCAGACCCGGAAGGCCCTCTCGTGTCGACCTCCCCGTTCGGCACCATCGTGCTGGCCGCCTACTCCCCCGATCCGGAACTCTTCCGTCGTCAGCTCGCCTCCCTGCGGGCGCAGTCGGTGGAGGACTGGGAATGCGTGATCTCGGTGGACGGCGATCCCGCGCCCGTCGCCGCGCTGGTCGAGGAGATCACCGAAGGGGACGGTCGCTTCCGGATCGTCGGCGACGGATCGCGGCTGGGCTTCTACCTGAACTTCGAGCGCGGCCTCCTCGCCGTGTCCGAGCGCAGCACGTGGATCGCGCTCTGCGACCAGGACGATCGCTGGGACGCCGACAAGATCGAGCGTCTGCTCCCCCACCTCGACGAGGTCTCGCTCGTCTCCGCCCAGGCGCGGATCGTCTCGTACCCCTCCGAGAAGGAGACGGGGCGCACCGCCCGGCAGGATCACGGGCCGCTCTTCACCCTCCTCTCCAACGAGTTCACCGGCTCGCTGTGCCTCTTCGCCCCGGAGCTGCTGGCGACCGCCCTCCCCTTCCCCCGGGCGTCGACCAGGGTCGCGACCCACGACCACTGGCTCGCGGTGGTCGCGGCCGCCCACCGCGGCACGCGCATCGTGGACGACCTCGTGCAGGACTACGTCCAGCACGACGCCAACGTCTTCGGCGATCCGAGTCGGCTCGGCGGCGGCAGCATCCGCCAGTCGGTGCGGAACATCCGCGACCAGGCGGAGCGCTACGAGGGCTCCCGCTCGCCGCGCGCGATCGCCCGGATGACCTTCTGGACCTATGTGGGCTGGCGACAGCTCATGGTCGACACCCTCGATCGACGGATCCCGGAGTCCCGCATCGACGCCCGTCGTGACCGCGTGTTCGGCGACGGCCGTCGGTTCCGCGCGGCGTCGGCCCTGCTCCGGGTGGCGCGTCGGCGCGGCATCGTGCCGGCGCGCTTCGCTCTCGAATACCGCGCGAGCTGGCTGTGCGGAGCGATCAGCGGCGGGCGCCGCGCCGTTCGTCGTGCCGTCGCCGCCGCTCGTCCCTGAGGGCGGAACTCAGTCCCGCTCCCCCGGCGCACTGCGCTCCTCGAGGCCGGCGGTGCGCTGCTCCAGCCGCTCCAGCTGGGTGCGCAGGATCGCCGACTCCTCCGCGAGCCGACGGGTCTCCTCCTCGACCTGGCTGAGCTCCCACGACAGGTGCAGCGCCACGCCGAGCAGCAGCAGGATCGCGGTCGCGAAGAGCAGGTTCGACGGCACCTGCACGCCGAGGAACGCCGTGAGGCCGGCCAGGAGCCCCGGGAAGAGCCCGACGATGAGCACCGAGACGGCGATGACGAGCCAGAGGACCGCGTACTTCTCGCGGAGCCGTCTCGTGAGGAGCATCCACAGGACGATGACGAGGATGAGGACGGCGAGGGCGATGCCGACGAAAACGATCATGCGCGCGGTTCTCCCTTCCGCGAGCCGGTGCGTCGCATCGCGGCCAGCATCAGGGCGAACACCGACCTCAGCAGGTAGACGGTGGAGCCGAGCGGCCCCTGGCTGGGGGTGCCGTGTGCGCGGGGACGCATCGCCACCCCGACCTGGGTCACCGTGAGGCCGGAGTGCAGCGCCGCGACCAGGGAGTCGAGCGTGTCGCCGAGGTACTCCGCGGGGTAGTACCGGACGTACTGGTCGATGGCCCGCGCGTTGGCGGCGCGGAATCCGCTCGTCACGTCCGTGAGCCGGGTCTTCGCGATCCGCGACACCACCGAGGCGAGGAACACCATCGCCCATCGGCGCGGCCCGCGCACGGAGTAGTCGCCGACGTCGGAGAAGCGGGCGCCGATCGAGATGTCCGCATCCTGGAGCCCGCCGAGCACGCGTTCGATATCCCCGGGGTCGTGCTGTCCGTCCGCGTCGACCTGGATGGCCGCGCCGTACCCCTCGCGCGCCGCGTAGGTGAACCCGGTGCGCATGGCTCCGCCCACGCCCAGGTTGAACGGCAGCGACAGGACGGCGGCCCCGGCCTCTCGTGCCGCCGCGGCGGTGGCGTCGGTGGAGCCGTCGTCGATCACGACGACGTCGTAGCGCGACGACGCGGCGCGGATCTCGCGGACGGTCGTCCCGACGTTGCGCTCCTCGTTCCACGCGGGCACGAGGACGAGGACACGGTTCGCACGTGTCTTGTCGGTCATGTCAGGATCTCCGAGTTCAGCCCAGACCGCACGCGGTCACTTCGTACAGTCTGGCATCGCCTTCGCTGTCGACCAGACGCACCACCCCGGAATCCTCCAGCTCCTCCAGACCCGGAAGGGGGTGCGAGCCGTTGTGCACCTCTCGATCGCCGAAGTCCAGCACGAAGCCGACGCCCGTCTCGCGGAGGGCGTCGCAGACGTCGGGCTGCGTCTCGGCGTCGGCGAGATGGTCGTTCACCGTCTGGGCCTCCTCGGAGACGTCCACGAGGATGTGCGGCATGAGCACCTCGCGTCCCCCGATCGCATACGCCAGCGCGGTGCCCGTGTACGGATTCCCCGCGATCTTCTCTCCGGCCGGGACGTGCGTGGGGAGTCGTTCGAGCAGTGCCATCTCGTCCGCGCTCACCAGCGCGGAGTCATCGTCGAGCGCGAACCGTCCGTGCGCCTGCTCCACGGCGTGCGGCAGGGCGGGCAGCGGCAGCAGGACGGCGCCCACGACGGCCAGGGCCACGCCCGTGAGCGTGCGTGCCCTGACGGCTTCGGGGCGCGCCGCCGCCCAGCGCCGCGCGACCGCCTCGACGGTACGGGCGAGACCGAACGCCGCGAGGGGGACGAGCGCCACGCCGAACACCGCCGCGAGCCGTGGCCAGTTGTTGTACCAGCTTCCGGTGAGCGCGTCGCGGAGCGTGCCGAACGGCGAGGCGATCACGATCACGAACAGGGCGGCGCCGATGACCCACGATGCCACCGCCACGAAGACCGGCCCGGTGCGCTCCCGCACGGCCCACACCAGTCCCAGCAGGACGGCGAGGGCGACGCCGATCGACACCGCGCCGTAGAACATCGAGACCTGCGCCACCTCCCGCACGGCCTCGGCCGGGCTGAGCGCGGTCGGCCACAGGCGCGTGGGCAGCGGCGGACGGAGGATCTTGAGGAGCAGCAGCCCCAGGCCGAGGTACGCGAGCACGCCGACCACCAGTCCGATGCGCGCCTTGACCGCGGGGTGTCCGCGCCAGAAGCGGACCGCGAAGACGCCGACCATCGGGACGGAGAGCGCCAGCCACGCGACGAACCCTCCGGGGTGCGCGAGCGCCACCCCGGGGATGGCGCCGAGCAGGACGAAGCCCCACCAGCCCGGCGCCCGCTCCTCGGCGGTCGACCCGATCCCCAGCAGGGAGGCGGTCGCCGCGAGCGCGACCGGGGCGGTCGCGAGGGCGAGCTGGAAGGGGTAGAGGACGCCGTAGTCCATCGGGAGCAAGGGGAACATCGGCACCGACGCGCTGACGAGGGCCGCGCTCACGGTGACGGCGGCGCTCGGTCCGGCGAGCACCCGCGACAGCAGCACGGCGCCGAGCGGCCACAGCACCGCGGCGATGACGAGCGTCTGCGCGTTCACCACGGCGGGGATGCTCGCGCCGCTCAGCTGGACGACGATGGCGGCGGTGGCGTGCCAGACCGACGGGTAGAACGGCACGCCGCCGTGGGGACTCGTCATCTGGCCGAGCTCGAGGGGCGAGGCGGCGCCGGTGTCGAGGATGTACCGGATCGCGTTGAGGTGGAAGACGTTGTCGAACGTCTGGGAGATCGCCGTCGGCTCTCCGATCACCGAGAGCGTCTGCCAGCCGATGACGATCGCGGCGAGGCCCAGGGCGAGCACCGTCCACCACGGCGAGACGGATCGCGGCGCCACGGGGCGCGTCGTCGTCCGGCGTCGCACGAGCAGCACGCCGGCGCCGATCACCACCGCCAGGACGAGGCTCGGGAGGATCGACCACCCGAGACCGAGCCATCCGGCCACGACGCTCGCACCGCCGATCACGGTCGTCGCGAAGGCGGGGGCCGCGGCGACGGCCCAGAGCCCCCGGAGCCCGATCACCCAGGCGAGCGACCCTCCGAGAACCGCGTACACCGCGAGGAGGACGACGGCAGGCCACAGCAGTTCGAGCATTCCCATTAGTTCCAGATCTCTCGCGGACGACCGGATCAGGATATCCCGCGGCCATGGTGATCCCCTGCGTGGACCGGGACCGCGCGAGGCGGGGACGAGGCGCGCCCGGGACTTCCGGGAACAGTGTGTCAACATAGAGGCGTGAAAGGCATCATTCTCGCCGGGGGCTCCGGCACGCGTCTGCACCCGATCACACTGGGGGTCTCGAAGCAGCTGATCCCGGTGTACGACAAGCCGATGGTCTACTACCCGCTGTCGACGCTGATGCTCGCCGGCATCCGCGACATCCTGGTGATCACCACCCCGCACGACGCCGCACACTTCGAGCGGCTGCTGGGCGACGGATCGCAGTTCGGCATCAACCTCCAGTTCGCGCAGCAGCCGTCGCCGGACGGCCTCGCCCAGGCCTTCACCATCGGCGCGGACTTCATCGGCGACGACTCGGTCGCCCTGGTCCTCGGCGACAACCTGCTCTACGGCCCCGGCCTCGGGAGCCGCCTGCAGCGCTTCGAGGACATCGACGGCGGCGCGGTGTTCGCCTACTGGGTGGCAGAGCCCCAGGCCTACGGCGTGGTCGAGTTCGACGACGAGGGCCGTGCGGTGTCGCTCGAGGAGAAGCCCGCACAGCCCAAGAGCAACTACGCCGTGCCGGGTCTGTACTTCTACGACAACGACGTCGTCGAGATCGCCCGGAACCTCGAGCCGAGCGCTCGGGGCGAGTACGAGATCACCGACATCAACCGCGCCTATCTGGAGCGCGGGAAGCTGCAGGTCGAGGTGCTCCCGCGGGGCACCGCGTGGCTCGACACCGGCACGTTCGACCAGATGACGGACGCCGCGGAGTATGTGCGCACGATGGAACGACGCACCGCGCTGAAGATCGGCGTCCCCGAAGAGGTCGCGTGGCGCCAGGGCTTCCTGAGCGACGACGAACTGCGCGAGCGCGCCGAGAAGCTGGTCAAGTCGGGCTACGGGGTCTACCTGCTCGACATCCTGAAGAGAGGACACGCATGAGCCGTCTGCTCGTGACCGGAGGCGCCGGCTTCATCGGCTCCAACTTCGTCCACCACGTGGTGGCGCACACGGACCACCATGTGACCGTGCTCGACGCGCTCACCTACGCCGGCAACCGGCGCTCGCTGGAGGGCCTGCCCGAGGACCGGGTCGCCTTCGTCGAGGGCGACATCACCGACGCCGCCCTCGTCGACCGGCTCTTCGCCGAGACCGACGCTGTCGTGCACTACGCCGCGGAGTCGCACAACGACAACTCGCTGAACGACCCGCGTCCGTTCCTCGACACGAACATCGTCGGCACCTACACGCTGCTCGAGGCCGCACGTCGCCACGATCGCCGTTTCCACCACATCTCGACGGACGAGGTGTACGGGGACCTCGAGCTGGACGACCCGGAGCGCTTCACCGAGTCGACGCCGTACAACCCGTCGTCGCCGTACTCCTCGACCAAGGCCGGCAGCGACCTCCTGGTCCGCGCGTGGGTCCGCTCGTTCGGCGTCAAGGCGACGATCTCCAACTGCTCCAACAACTACGGCCCGTACCAGCACGTGGAGAAGTTCATCCCGCGGCAGATCACGAACGTGCTCCGGGGCATCCGCCCGAAGCTGTACGGCGCCGGGGAGAACGTGCGCGACTGGATCCACGCGGACGACCACTCCTCCGCGGTCCTCACGATCCTGGACAAGGGCGCCATCGGCGAGACCTACCTGATCGGCGCGGACGGCGAGCGCAACAACAAGGACGTCGTGGAACTCATCCTCACGATGATGGGGCAGCCCGCCGACGCCTACGACCACGTCACCGACCGCGCGGGCCACGACCTCCGCTACGCGATCGACTCC
The DNA here is from genome assembly GCF_044756645.1 of Microbacterium sp. NPDC091676. Classification (NCBI taxonomy): domain Bacteria; kingdom Bacillati; phylum Actinomycetota; class Actinomycetes; order Micrococcales; family Microbacteriaceae; genus Microbacterium; species Microbacterium sp. NPDC091676. The sequence continues at coordinate 1,026,198 of NZ_JBIVTI010000001.1, forward strand.
ACGAAGCTGCGCACCGAGCTCGGCTGGCGTCCGCAGTTCTCCGACTTCGAGGCCGGACTGTCGGCGACGATCGACTGGTACCGCGACAACGAGTCGTGGTGGGCGCCGAGCAAGGACGCCGTCGAGGCGTTCTACGCGGGCAAGGGCCAGTGAGCGCCGCGTTCGGCAAGAAGCTCGAGCGGATCGAGACCCCCATCCCCGGTCTCGTGGTGTTCGAGCTGCCCGTCCACGGCGACTCCCGGGGCTGGTTCAAAGAGAACTGGCAGCGCGAGAAGATGGTCGGCCTCGGTCTCGAGGACTTCGGCCCCGTGCAGAACAACATCTCCTTCAACGACGCCGTCGGCACCACCCGCGGCATCCACGCGGAGCCCTGGGACAAGTGGGTGTCGGTCGCGACCGGACGCATCTTCGGCGCCTGGGTCGACCTCCGCGAAGGCCCCTCGTTCGGCGCGGTCTTCACGACCGAGCTCGACCCGTCGCGGGCCATCTTCGTCCCGCGCGGGGTCGGCAACTCCTACCAGACCCTCGAGCCGGACACCGCCTACACGTATCTCGTCAACGACCACTGGTCCCCCGACGCCTCGTACTCCTTCCTGAACCTGGCCGACGAGACGGCCGCCATCGAGTGGCCGATCCCGCTCTCCGAGGTGGAGATCTCGGAGAAGGACAAGGCGCACCCGCGTCTCGCGGACGTCACGCCGATCCCGCCGAAGAAGACGCTCGTCGTCGGTGCGGCCGGACAGCTCGGCCGAGCCCTGCGGGCCGCGCTCGGGGAGGCCCCGCACATCGAGTACGCGACGAGGGACGACCTCGACCTGCGCTCCGCGGAGCTGTCCACGGCCCGCCGCTGGCGGGACTACGGCACGATCATCAACGCAGCCGCCTACACGGCGGTCGACAAGGCCGAGACCCCCGAGGGCCGGGCGGAGGCGTGGGCGTCGAACGTGACCGGTCTGGTCGCGCTCGCGAAGGTCGCCGCCGAGAACGACCTCACCCTGGTCCACGTCTCGAGCGACTACGTCTTCGACGGCAGCAAGGACGGCGCGTACACCGAGAACGACGCGGTCTGCCCGCTCGGCGTGTACGGACAGACCAAGGCCGCCGCGGACGCGGTGGCGGCGACCGTGCCGCGCCACTACATCATCCGCACGTCCTGGGTGATCGGCGACGGCGGGAACTTCGTGCGCACGATGGCCTCGCTGGCCGAGCGCGGCATCGCACCCGGCGTCGTCTCCGATCAGATCGGGCGACTCACCTTCACGGAGGACATCGCCCGCGCGGTCATCCATCTGCAGGAGGCCGGGGCGCCGTACGGCGTCTACAACGTCACCGGATCCGGCGAGCCCCGCTCCTGGGCGGACATCGCGCGGGACGTCTTCCGTCTGCGCGGTTCCGACCCTGCCGACGTCCGCGACGTGACGACCGCGGAGTACTTCGCCTCGGCCACCACGCCGGTCGCCCCGCGCCCGCACAACAGCGTCCTCGACCTCGCGAAGATCGAGGCCACCGGCTTCCGCCCCGCGGATGCCGGGCGTTCGCTCGAGGCCTACCTCGCCGCCCCGGCCTAGCCCGGCCCGTCGCCAGGGTGCTCTCGGGCGCGCCCCGTAGACTGGCACGGTCGGATCCCGGCAGCAAAGAAGGGTCTTCATGCGGTCTGCTCTCATCGGTCATACGGGTTTCGTCGGCTCCAACCTGCTCGACGCCCACGGGTTCGACGACCTGTACAACTCGAAGAACATCGGCGACATCGCCGGCCGGGAGTACGACCTGGTGGTGAGCGCCGGCAACCGTGCCGACTCCTTCCGCATCAACAACGACGGCCCCGCCGACCTCGCCGAGATCGATGAGCTCGTGGACACCGTGCTGCGCGCCCGCATCGGCAAGCTCGTGCTCATCTCCACCGTCTGCGTCTATCCGGAAGGCGGCGCGCCCGACGAGGACACCCCGCTCTCGCCGGAGGGTCTCACCCCGTACGGGGCCAACCGCCTGCATCAGGAGCGGCGATTCGCGGACGCCGTGGACACCACGATCGTCCGCCTCCCCCAGCTCTACGGAGCGCGGCTCAAGAAGGGCGTGGTCTACGACCTCGCGAACGACTACCGCGTCGAGCACATCCGTCCGGCGAACCGCTTCCAGCACTACGACGTCCGCGAGCTGTGGGGGCACATCGACATCGCCCTCTCCCGCGGGCTGGAGGCGGTCAACATCGCGACGCCGCCTCTCACGAACGGGCGCCTGGCCGCGGAGGTGTTCGGACGCGACATCTCGGACCAGGTGCCTCCGGAACCGGAGTCGCCGTTCGCGCGGATGTACACCCGGAACATGACCACCCGTCACGCGGACCTGCTCGGCGGAGCCGACGGCTACCTCCTCACCGAAGAGGCGGAGCTCGCGGGTCTGCGACGGTTCGCGGACGAACTGCAGCAAGAGAGGCACTGAGCGTGTACAAGGGCCATTCCATTTCGGCGATCGTGACCTGCGCCGGCAAGGGCACCCGATTCGGCAGCAACAAGCTGCTCGTGGAACTCGGCGGGATGACGGTGCTGGAGCGCACCGTCCGCGCCGTCGCGTTGCCGTTCATCGACGAGATCATCGTGACGATCAGCGCGGAGAACGAGCACACGTACCGTCGCATCCTCATCGACGAGGCGGACCTGCCGGTGACCCTCGTCGTCGGCGGCGAGGAACGGCATCTGAGCGCGAAGAAGGGCCTCAAGGCCACCACGGGCGACATCATCCTCGTCCACGACGGTGTGCGCCCCTTCGTCACCGAGAAGCTCATCCGCGACGTCCTGGACGCGGCGATCGAGGACGGCGCCGCGATGCTGGGCACGCCGAGCACCGTCCAGGTGAAGCTCGTCGGCGACGACGGCTTCATCGAGGGCTCGCTGGACCGTTCGCACTCGTGGCTCGGTCAGACCCCGCAGGCCTTCCGCCGCAAGCTGCTGAAGAAGTCCTACAAGCGCGCCGTGAAGTCGAACTACCAGCGGGTGAGCGACGACGCCGACCTCGTCCACGAGTTCATGGGCACCCCGTCGCGCATCCTCCTCGGCGACGTGAACAACATCAAGATCACCACCCCGCAGGACCTCGGCACGGCACGGTTGATCGTGGACCGCCTGATCGCCGCCGAAGAGGACTCCTGAGATGACCGCTCCCGCACCGAAGGTCTCGGTGATCGTCGCGACCTATCGTTCCGGTGAGGGTCTCGATCGCCTGATCGCCTCGCTCGACGCGCAGTCCCTGCCGACGGACGAGTGGGAGGCGATCTTCGTCGACGACGGGTCCCCCGACGACACGTTCGACCGGCTCACCGAGATCGCCCGCTCGCGCCCGCACTTCCGGGTGACGCGCATCGAGAACTCCGGATGGCCCTGTCGTCCCCGGAACACCGGCATCGACCTCGCCCGCGGCGAGTACGTCGCGTTCATGGACCATGACGACGAGCTCTACCCGCACGCCCTCCGCGACGGCCATGCGTACGCGCGCGCCCACGGTGCCGACGTCCTCAACGGCAAGGAGGCGCGCACCGACGACGCCGGCTGGGCGATCGACCAGTTCCCGGCCGACCTGCCGCAGGTGCTGGGGCAGGGACTCCCCTACGGTGCCCTCACTCCCACCAACCCGCACAAGCTCTACCGTCGACAGCTCCTCATGGACCACGACATCCGCTTCCGCGAGGGCGGTCGCGTGCTGTGGGAGGACATCTTCTTCAACGTCGCCGTGCTCGCCAAGGCAGAGGTCGTCTCGACGATGGCATCGACGCCGTACTACCACTGGTTCACGACCGCCGGCAGCGGATCGACCACGTTCCGACGCGCCCGCGCCGAGTGGTGGTTCTGGCTGGGCGAGGTCATCGAGGCGATCGAGAGCGGACTCGACGCTCCGGGGCTGGAGGATGAGCGGCGCCTGCTCCTCGAGCACCAGTACCGCTCCCGCCTCATGGACGCGTTCAACGCGTACTACGTGGAGCGGGCTCCCGAGACGCGGAAGCTGATCTTCGAGCACGCGCATCGCCTGCAGGAGGAGCACTTCCCGGAGTCCGCCGACGACTGCCTCGACACGACGTGGCGACTGCGGGCGAAGCTGCTCCGCGCCGGCCACCCGCATGCGCTCGACCGGCTCATCCGCGAGGACCCGGTGCTCGGGCCGGTCCCGCGCGCCGCGGGGCTGCGCTGGGAGGACGGCCGCCTGCACATCGGGTTCCGGGTCGAGTGGAAGGACGGGCAGGGACGGCGTCACGCGCTGCGCACCGTCGACGGACGCATCCGCAAGGTGCTCCCGAAGCCGTTCGCGCCCCTGTTCACCGACGACGAGCTCGACGTCACGGCCGAGATCGACGGTGCCTCCGCCGCCGTGGGCGTCCGCTCGGAGGACACCAGGATCGGGTGGCTAGTGCCGAGCGAGAGCAGTGTCCAGCGACGGGACGACGCCGAGACGACCACGTTCGACGTCGAGGGGACGGCGACCGTCGATCCCTCGACGGCTGCGTTGGGGGCCCCGCTGGAAGGCCGGATCTGGGACCTCAGCGTCCGCAGCGTCCTGGGCACGATGCGACGTCAGCCGATGCTGCGCGGTTCCCTCGCCCCCGCGGTCTCCCTCACCCCCTCGGGGGCGCGAGCGGCCTACGCCGTCGGCGGAGACCGCATCGTCCTCGACCTCGACCCGCAGGACCTCGGAGCTCTCGTCCGCCCCACCGGCCGCGTCGCCGTCCACGACGGCCGCACCGCCGTCGAGCTGTCGGTCGACGAGCTCTCCTCCGAGACGCCGGGCATTCCGACGACCGTGCGCGTCGCCGGGCTCGGCGCCCCGGCCCGGGGCCGGGGCCTGGCACGTCTGCGTCGCCCCCGGGCGACGGTGGCGTGGAGCGAGCGGCCCGCCGAGCTCGTCGTCCGCGACGGCCGCGCCTGGCTCGAGATCGACGGATCCGTTCCCGTCGACGTCCATCTGGGGGCACGCTTCCCCGGAGGCGGCTCCGTCTATCGGGTAACCACCGCGTCGATCACGCCGCTCCGCCCGCGCTGAGCGCGGGCGGAGCGGGGCGTCACTTCTGGATGAGCGGGTTGTCCTGGCGCAGACGCTCGAACACGGCGTCGTAGAGCTCCACGACCCGCCGGTTGTCCTGGCGGATCTCGCGGATCTGCACCTCGAGGTCGGCGATGCGGGCCAGCAGGTCCTCGGTGATGTCGACCGACGCGGGCGTGGGCTTGTCCGGGTCGAAGCGCTGCAGCTTCCCGTACGTCGTCGGGGCGATGAGCATCGCGAGCTTTCGCAGGATCTTCCTCATGGGATCACTCCTTGATCGTGGTCTCGCGCCGCGCGGCGCGGGATGAGCCGTTGTCGCCGGCGAGGACGGGGCCCGGCACCCGGGTCAGACGCGCGGCGCGCACGGGGCGCAGCTGCCGGCCGTCACGCCGCCACCAGCGACCCTTCGGGGTCAGGGCGAGCGGGTGTCCGACCAGCTCCCGCTCGAGCCACTCCTGCGGCAGGTGCCAGGTCGAGGGCTTGCCGTGCTCGTAGCGCCGGCTCAGGGTCTCGTCCGAGATGACGTCCGCGAAACCGCGCCCGCGGAGGACGAGGTCCAGGAAGAGGAGGACGTTCTGCCGGTTCGTCTTCGTCAGCGCCTGCACGCTGTGGTGCGCGAAGACGAACCACTCCTCCCCCGTCCCCAGCATCCATGCGGCGAACTCGAAGACCGCCGCACGGTCGTTGAGGTTGAGGTAGCGGAAGTCGACGGCCGGATCCTGCGGGCCGGAGCGGGCTACGCGCAACGCCTCGTGGCTGTAGTCCACGCCGACGACGCGATGCCCCTGCGCCGCGAGCTCGCGGGTCCAGCGCCCGTCACCGCAGCCGAGGTCGAGGATGCGCGCGTCCGGGGGGACGTCGCGGAGGAATCGCCGGATCGAGCGTCGCGCCGGGGTGAAGCCCACCGGGTCGGTGTACTCGAGGTAGTGCTTGTCCCAGTACACCCGTCCGCGGTTGTAGACGCCGAACCACGTCTCGAAACGCCAGCGCGTGGACGTGGGCGTGACGAACTTGAACGTCGGATCCGGGATGCGCCACCCGGGGCCGTAGGCGTAGGACAACCAGGCGGTCGGCTGGGCCGGCTCCGGCAGCTCCACGCCCTCGACCTCGCGGGGCCGGGTGGGGACGAGGTCTTCCGGGGTGACCTCGGGACCGCGCAGCGCGAACGGCTGGCAGTAGAGGCCGTCGCGGAAGAAGCCCGTGAAGATGTCGATGTAGTGGTCGGGCTGGCCCTCGCTGTCGAAGAACTGCAGCTCGAGGTGCGTGAGGCTGTGCCGCACGATCGTGTAGCCGCGCGCCTGAAGGGCGCGCTCCATCCGATACGACTCGAGTCCGATGTCGGCGGGGTTGTCGGCGTGGCAGTAGAACGCGAGGTCGAGGTCGTCGTCGTGCGGCAGCAGCCCGCCGTCCCTGACGATCCCCAGCAGTGTCCCGCCGACGATGTAGACCTCGTGGCCGTCGGCCTCCAGGTCGTCCACGATGCGGCGGCCGTTGGCGAGGAGATCGCGCCCGACCATCCCGTCCCGCCCCTCGAGGACCGGTCCCAGCCGATCCCACTTCGTCATGGCCAACCAGCGCCCGCGGGCGTCCGTGAGCGAGAGCCGCTCGCTGCTGCGTCCGAAGCGCACGTCGACGGCCTCGTCGATGCGCCGCCCGGTGACGGTGTCCAGGATCGTGACGGTCGTGACCCCCGACAGCCGGACGGCCAGAGCCTTGGGCCACGGCAGGCTGATGACGCCGTCCACGGCGTACGGCACGCTCGCGGACCAGACGCGATGTCCGTCGAAACGGACGTCGACGACCTTGGCATCCTCGAGGGTGAACGGGTCGAGGACGATGCGCTGGAGGTCGACGTCGATCATACGCCGAGCGCCTCCACGGCCTCGTCGATCGGGCCGTCGAAGATCTTCTTGCCCTTCTTGATGACCACGCCGCGCTGGCAGAGGTCCTTCACCATGTTGGTGTTGTGGCTCACGACGAGCATGGTCACACCCCGGGAGGTGAGCTCCTTGATCTTCGCGGAGCACTTCGCGCGGAACGGTGCATCGCCCACCGACAGGACCTCGTCGACCAGCAGGATGTCCAGCTCCACGTGGATCGCGACCGAGAACGCCAGACGCATGAACATTCCGGAGGAGTAGTGCTTGACCTCCTGATCGATGAACTCGCCGATCTCGGAGAACGCCACGATCTCGTCGAACCGCTCGTCGATCTCGCTCTCCGTCATCCCGAGGATGGCGGCGTTGAGGTACACGTTCTCGCGTCCCGAGAGCTCGGGGTGGAATCCGGCGCCCACCTCGATCAGGCCGGCGACCCGCCCGCGGGTGAGCACGCGGCCCGTGTCGGGCTCCAGCACGCCGGAGATGAGCTTCAGCGTGGTCGACTTGCCCGATCCGTTCAGACCCATGATGGCGACCGACTCGCCCTCGCCGACCTGGAAGCTGATGTCGTCGAGCGCGGTGAACTTGTCCGCGCGCACCTTCTTGCCGCGGATCCAGCCGACGAACGCCTCCTTGAAGGAGTGCGTGTTCCGCTTGAGGAACCGCTTGGAGACGTGGTCGACGACGATGCTGGGAACAGCGTGGGTCTGGGAGACGATCTGAGACATCACAGGTCCTGAGCGAAGGAGCGTTCGAAACGACGGAAGGTGATCTGGCCGATGACGAGCATCCCCAGGCAGATGAGGAGCGCGACGAGCAGCGCGGTGCCGAAGCCCGGCAGGATGCTCGGATCGGCGGCTCCCGCGGCCGGGGGCTCCGTGGTCCCGGCCCAGAAGCCCTGGTGGAAGAGCTCGACCGCCACCGTGAGCGGGTTCCAGGTGTAGATGGTGAACATCCACGGGTGGTTGGCCAGGGCCTCCTGGACGAGGATCCAGCTGTACAGCACGGGAGAGGTCCAGGTGGAGAACATCTTGATGAGGTCGACGAAGTTCTGCGCGTCCCGGAACCGCACGTTGAGGGCGCTGAAGAACAACCCCAGCCCCAGCGCGAAGAGCAGCACGATGACCACGGCGAGCAGGATGCCGGCGAGGCCGAGGAGCGTGGGCGTCCACCCGATCAGGAGGCAGACGACCAGCAGGATCGCCATCTGCGGGAGGAAGTGGATGAAGGCGATGATGGCGGACGCCACCGGGAAGAGCTCCCGCGGCAGGTAGATCTTCTTCACCAGAGCGCGGTTGTCGACGATCGACGTGGTCGAATTGCCGAAGGCCTCGTTGAACAGGTTCACGGCGACGACGCCGGAGAACAGGTAGACCGGGAAGTTCTCGATGTTGTGATTGAGCTTGAGGATCACGCCCATCACGAAGTAGTAGATGAGGAACTGCGCGGCCGGCTTGACGTACGACCACACCCAGCCGAGCACGGAGTTGCGGTACCGGGTCGCGGTTCCTTTCCGCACGAGGAGGCGGAGGAGGTAGCGGCGACGGAAGACATCGAGGATGCCCTTGCCCCGGCCGGGAACGTCGTAGTCGCTCAGGTCGAGGGGCATGCCAACCGTCAACTCATTCGCCCTTCCGTCGGGAACGCGGGACTCGGGCCCGCGACACATCCTCCCGAGTATATCGGACCGACCCGGTCGGACCCTGAGCGTGGGCGGGGCGCGCCGCCTCCGCCCTCGCTCAGGGTCGGCGTCAGCCCTTCGGCATGCCGGCGATGGTGCGGGCGTCGAGGACGACGGCTCCGGTCGCCTTCTGGTCCGCGGCGAGGACGAGCTTGCCGCCCGACGGCGTGTAGAGCGGGCCCCCCGGAGAGGTGAGGAGCAGCGTCGTCAGGGGCGCCGCCGTGCTGAGCGTCAGCGTGGCGCAGGTCGCCGGCGACAGGGCCAGCGGGGTGAACCCTCCCAGCGCGCCGGGCGCCACCGGTCGGAGGGTGCCCCCCGCGCCCACGTACGTCGTGGCCCCGCAGGTCACGAAGACGCCGACCTCCGGCGTCCCCGCGATGCCCCGCGTCGCCACGGCCGCCGGAGCGACGATCTGGTAGCGGGCCTGCACGCCGAGATCGGCCGCGACTCCCCAGTTCGGGATCCGCTGGCGCACGGCGCCGTTGATGAGCGTCACCGGCGACTCGTTCGATGCGCGGACGAGAGCGCCTTCGGTCGGCACGACGGCCGCCGGCAGGCTCGCGAGGTACGCGGCCGAGACGCGCTTCACGCTGGGCGTGGTGCCCGCCGCAGCGCGCGTGATGCTGGCGGCGTCGGGAAGCCGCAGGAAGCCGCCCCCGACGGCGACGACGGTGAGTGCGCCGTCGTCGAGGAAGACCGGCGTCTCCGCCGCCGTGCCCGTCGTCCGCCCGGCGCACACCTGCGAGGTGAGGGCGGTCACCGTGTTCCCGCCGACCTGAGCGCCCGACACCGCGTGCAGCTTGCCCGATGCCGCCACGTACGTCGTGGAGCCGCAGGTGGCGAAAGACGTCAGCGGTGCGCGCTTGTCCATCCCCACCACGGCATCCGGGCCCACGAGGGTCGAGCTCGACGGAAGACCGTACTCGGCCGCCATCGCCCAGCTGGGCAGGTGCACGAGGGTCCTGCCGTCCACGAGCCAGACCTCGGAGGTGCCGGACACCCGGATGAAGGTCGCGCCGGTCGGGTAGGGCGAGCCGATCGTGACGGCGGACCGGTAAGCGGCACCGGCTCCGAGGATCGTCGGGGCCACCTCGCCGTTGATCGCCGTCCGCTGTGCGGTATCGGCCACGGCACGGTACTGGCCGCTGACGAGGTGGAAGACGTCCGTCGAGCCCGCGAACCGCACGAAGACCGCCGCGCCGTTCACCTTCGTGCCCGTGAGGTTGAGTCGACCGCACGTGGTGGCGTCGAGCGGCACCGAGCCGAACCCAGCCGGGACCGCGCCGGACAGCGCGCTGAGCTTGCCGCCCGCGGCCGCGTACGCCTTGCCTCCGCACTGCACGAACGGCGCGAGCGGCGCCCCGACCTGGTACCCGTTGAGGTCAGCCGCCGAGATGTTCGCCCCGACCTTCGACGGCAGCCCGATCTCCGCGGACTGCGCCCAGGACGGCAGATGGTGCAGCGATCCCGCGTCGTCCGCCAGCCAGACCTCCGGCTTGCCGGAGACCTTGACGTACGTCGCCGGCGCGAAGCGCAGCCGCGTCTCGACGGTGCGCGCCTTCACCACGGCGGCGGGGACGACGGCGGCGTAGGGGGTGGTCCCGCCGTTGCGCGCGGCGGCGGCCGCCGCGTCGTACATCGGCACCAGGGCGTTCCCGCTGAGCTGATGCAGCCGTCCCCCGGCGGCGAGACGACCGAAGGAGGTCATCTCCGCGCCGGCCTTGAACTTGGTGAAGTGCGCATTCGACATCGTCACCAGGGGATCCCCACAGGAGCCGCCCCAGGTGGCGACGAGACCGCAGCTGGAGAAACGGTGGGTCTGGGATCCCTGGAGCATCGCCACGACCCCGGTGCTGGCGTTCTTGACGTAGAACGATCCTCGCGCACCCTCGCGGTATCCGGAGAGCGTGGCCGCCGTCGTCACGACCGGCGCACCGAAGACCGCCTTGTACTCGGGGTACGCGTCGGCGGTGAGGTGGTACCGATTCGTCCCGGAGAGCAGCCACACGGCGGTGCCGACCTTGACCAGGCCCTGCATGGACGTCGGGTTCTGCGTGGATCCGAACCAGTCGGTGAAGTAGTTGTAGAAGTTCCGGTTGCCGTAGGCCGAGCACCCGTCACCGGTTCCGTACCCGGCCCGGAGCGCTGCCGCGTTGGGCTGGTACGGCGTGTAGTAGTACAGGGCCGAGGTGGCCTTGTTGGCCACGTAGACGGGCGACGAACCGCACGAGCGGTTGGGGTTGTAGAGGATGTTCCAGGTGCGGCCGGGCGCGTACCACTGGAACCACTTGCCCTCCATGTAGATCTGCATCTGCCGGGCGGCGCCGTAGATCTGGTGGAAGAAGCCGATGAAGTTCGGATCGCAGGGCGCGGTGTCGGGGCAGCCCTGACCCAACGCGATCCGGTACCGCCAGGCGCTCGGCCACGTGTGCGTGATCAGGCCCTGCTCCTTCTGGAGCATCACGATGAGCACCTGCGGGTTGATGTTGCAGGCCTGCGCGACCCGATAGATGATCCGCGCCGCGGACTCGTTGGCCGCGCCGCTGTAGCCGCTGCAGTACTGGTCCCCCGGCCGGCTGACCGTGTTCATCCGGAAGTCCTTGAGGCAGACGATCGCCTCGTTGTTCTCGTCCCGGCCGCCGAGGCATCGGGAGACCTTGCTGTTGAAGAAGCTCTGGATCTGCGCCTCGGTCATCGTGCTCTTGTTGGTGAACACGGCGTCGCTGATGATGTTGCCGGCGTTGAACCCGGCGAGCGTGCTCTTGGCTATCCCGGCGGTCACGGGGTCGCCCGAGATGCGGCCGGTGCTCGCGGAGGCGGGCACGGCGGCCGTGACGGCGGAAGCAGCGGTGGCGGGGACCACCGTGCCGAGGACCAGGGCGGAGACGGCGAGGAAACAGGTGAGAAGGCGGGTGACCTTCGCGGTGTTTCGAGAGCGTGGGGCACGTCGAGACATGTGACCAGTGTGACGGAAGTTGCAGGATGATGCCACCGTTACACGAAAAGGTCGACCTCTCGTCGGCGTGTCGCGTGTTTACGAAGCTGGCTCTCAGCCGTTCACAGCTCGGCGTGCAGACTCCACACGCGCTCCGCCGCACTCGCCCAGGAGAACGCCCGTGAGCGATCGGCGGCGAGCACCCGAAGTCGCGCGGCACCGTCTCCTGCGGCGTCCGCGACCGCATCCGGGAGCGCGTCCTCCCCCACGATCGCGCCTCCGTCCGCGATCACGTCGTGGTGGCATCCGGACTCCGTGGCCACGACGGGGATGCCCAGGGCCATCGCCTCCACCGCCCGCCACGGCCACCCGGAGACGGCGTCGGTGGCGACGAAGAGCCGAGCGGCGGACAGCACCGCGGCGCGGTCCGCCGCATCCAGCGCGCCACGGATGTGCGCGCGTCGCTCCGGGAGCCCGGCGGCGGCGGCGATCTCGGCGATCCGCGGCTCGCTCCCCTCCGCCGCCCCGATCACCACGGCGTCGAGTCCGGCGGCGACCGCGCCGCGGAAACCGGCGCTCAGGGCGTGCTCCGGGCCGGACAGCACGAGGTACTCCGCGGGCAGGTCCAGCTCGTCGCGGCGCGCGGACGCGGCGACGGGGACCACGAGGTCCTGCGGCGGGGCGCCGGCGATCACGCGGACGCGATCGCCGAGCTTCGCCAGACCGGAGAGCTTCTCGGCCATCGAGTGGGACGGCACGACCACGGCGTCCGCGTGCTTCACCGCCCGTCGCAGCATGCCCCGCTGCCAGGCGACCGCACCGCGCGACAGCTGGGACGGCGCCTCCCACGCACGCAGGTCCCACAGCGTGACGGTGGTCTGATCGTTGTCGTGCACGCGGTCGTGGCGCACCAGCGGGGCCAGCAGCGTCGGTGCGTGGATGAGACCGCCGCCGACACCCGGGGCGATGCCCAGCTGCCAGGACGCGGCGAGCTCGCGCCTTCCGACCGCGAGCGTGCGGACATCGCCGATGCCGCGGATCGCGACCTCCGCACCCGCGGGCACGATCGCCTCCACCGTGCAGTTCGGCGGCGCCGTCTGGACGAGGCCCGCAGCGAGATCCCGCGACGCCGCCGCCTGGTCGGCGTCGACGACATGCACGAGCTGATCCAGAACAACACGCAGCCGAGCACCCATGCGATCAGGCTAACCGCGGGACCCCGCCCAGGCAGGGAGCGCATCACCTTCCCGGGGCGGTACTCAGCGTTCCCACAGAATGAGGCTCTCGGCGGACGCCCGCGGCGTGCTTGAATGCCAGGGTGAGCGATGGTCGACTTCCCGTCCGGCGCCGATGGATCGGGTGGACCATCGGCCTCCTCATCACGCTGCTCGTCCTGGCTCTCGGCTGGGTGACCGTGCGCGGGATCGGGGCGGTGGACAACCTGCAGCAGATCGCGAAGGGGACGACCCAGCTCAAGCAGGCGATCGCCGCCGGCGACATCGACGGCGCGGGGCCCATCGCCGGACGCATCTCCCACCACGCGGAGTCCGCCCGGTCCCTGACCGGCGATCCGATCTGGCAGGCCTTCGGCGTCCTCCCCTGGATCGGCCCGAACTTCCGCGCCGTGAGCGAGGTCGCCGTGATCGCGGACGACGTCTCCACAGACGCGCTGGACCCCTTGCTCGACGTCGCCGGGGATGTCGACCTCTCCAGTCTCGGCTTCTCGGGCGGAGCGATCGACCTCGCCCCCTTCGCGGAGATCGAGAAGCCGCTCGGCACGGCGAGTGAGGCCCTGGCCGCAGCGGAGGACAGGGCCCGGCGCATCGACGCCGATGCCACCCTCCCGCCCCTGGCCGACGCCGTCCGCGAGATGCGCGGCGCCGTCACCCAGGCGGCGACGGCCGTCGGTGCGTTGCACGGGGCCTCCGTGCTCCTGCCCACGATGCTGGGCGGCGACGGCCCGCGCACCTACGTGCTCGCGATGCAGAACAATGCCGAGCTGCGCTCATCGGGCGGGATCGTCGGCTCCATCGCGCTCCTGCGCGCCGAGAACGGCAGGATCACCCTGCAGCAGCAGGCCTCGACGCGGGACTTCCCCCCTCTGGACACGGCACTGCCGCTCAGCGACAGCACGGTCGCCCTCTTCGAGGACCGGCCCGGCCGCTATCTGCAGAACATCACGAGCATCCCGGACTTCCGGGAGGCGGGCGAGACCATCGCGGCGCGATGGGAGGGCCGCTTCGGCGGAAAGGTCGACGGAGTGATCGCCGTGGACGCGGTCGTGGCCGCGCACCTCATGCGCGCCACCGGTGACCTGACGTTCGGACCCTTCACGGCGACGGCCGACACCGTGACCGACATCCTCCTCTCGGAGATCTACGCGGCGGTCCCCGATCCGGCCGTCCAGGACGACATCTTCGCGCAGGCCGCGGGCGGGCTCTTCGCGGCCGCGCTCTCGAACGCGAAGCCGCAGGATCTCGTGCGCGCGCTCGCGGACGCCGCCGGCGAAGGGCGCGTGCGCATCTGGAGCGCGCACGAGCCCGAGGAGGCGCTCCTCACGGCCAGCTCCCTGGGCGGGACCCTCCCCCGGGACGATGCCGATTCCGCGGCCGTGGGAGTGCTCTTCAACGACGGCACCGGCGGGAAGATGGACTACTACACCCGTGCGTCCATCGCCACGGCGGTCGGGACGTGCGCGGGGGCGCCGACGACGCAGGTGCGGGTGACCTGGACCAACACCGCTCCCGCGGATGCCGCCACCTCCCTGCCGCCGTACGTCACGGGCGACGGCGTGTACGGGGTGCCCGCCGGGAGCGTCCGCACGCTGATCGCCGTCTACGGCCCCGAGGGCGCGCTGCCTTCGCACATCGACCGCGACGGCGCCGAGGAGGGCGTCCAGACGACGACCGTCGAGGACCGGGCGGTCGTGCAGCACGAGGTGCTGCTCGCCCCGGGAGAGTCCACGACCATCACGGTGGAGTTCCAGGGCGAGGGCGCGGGAGAACGGCTGACGGAGGTGCGGCACACGCCGCTGATCGTCGATCCGAAGCTGACGCGCGACACCCTGCACTGCGGCTCGTGACATTCGCCGACGGATGAGGTACTGTCATCTCACTGGGGAATAACCGGGGTCCGTGAACCTGCCGTGGGGGCAGAGGGCCTCGCGCAGTCGGATGCAGGGGTGTATCCGGAGGCGATTCCGCGTGAAATTCTGGGGAGAAATCATGCTGAAGAAACTGGCTGCCATCAGCCTTACCGCTGGCGCGCTCATCCTGGCCGCGCCGACCGTCGCCTCTGCCGCGCCGAGCGACTCGTACCCGTCTCCGCCGAGCGCGAAGGTGGGTGACGCGATCATCGACACCTGCCAGGTCTCGACCGTCGCCTTCGGCGCCGGGTACTTCGAGCCGTCGGAGACCGTGGGCGTGTCCGTGTCCGGCCAGAACGCCGGCGCCGCCGCCATCTCCGGCAACACCGCCGCTTCCGACGGCAGCCTGACGGTCACGTTCCGCCCGCCGTCCGACGGACAGGGGGCCTACGCCCTCGACTTCGCCGGGTCGCGGCCGTACACCGCGATGGTGACGGTCTCGCACGGGAACACGGCCGCATCGAGCTGCGATCACGATCCCGGCGTGGCCGCGCCCGCCGGCACCGAGCTTCCGCTCACCGGCGGCATGGAGCTCGCCCTCACCGGCGGATCGGTGTCGCCGTGGATCGTCGGCGGTGGAGCAGTCGCTCTGGTCGCCGGTGGTGCCCTCGTCGCCGTCGGAGCCGCGCGCCGCAAGCGCGCCTGAAGCCGCGCGCCACAGCGCGCCTGAGCCAGGCTGCCGCCTCGTGCGGTGGTCGGCTGGACGACGGTGATCCCTCCCCCTCCGATCACCGTCGTCTGGCGAATCCGGTCCTGCACCGGACGCCCACGGGTGATGTTCCCGGGAACGTCACCCGTGGGCTGCGTCGTGCCCGGGCCCGCTCACGGGGTGGGCGTCGGCGTCTCCGTCGGCGGGTGCAGCTTCTCCTGCATGAGCTCGTGGATGAAGTCGTAGTTCGGGTCGAACTCGTCGACGCCGTTCTCGGGCGTGAGCTCGACGGTCTGCACCGACTGCTCCTTCGCCTTGAGCATCAGGTCGAAGAACTCCGGCAGCTTGCCCTGTGGCAGATCGGTGCTGATGAGCGCCGTGCCCGCGGCCGCCACCTCGTTGAACCGCGTGAGGACGGTCTGCGGGGTGAACTGGGCCAGGATCGCCGCCTGCAGCTCGCGCTGTCGCTTCATGCGGTCCCAGTCGCTGGTCGTGTAGCGCGACCGCGCGTACCACTGCGCGGTGTCGCCGTCCATGTGCTGCGCACCCGGCTCGATCCAGCCGATGGCCCACTCGTTCACGTCGGTCCCCGTCCACCCGTCGGGCGGCCCGCCCTTCGGCAGACGCTCGGTGACCGTGATGTCGACGCCGCCCAGAGCGTCGACCAGGTCGGCGAAGCCGTGCATGTCGACGAACACGTAGTACGGGATCTCGATGCCGAGCACGCCTTCGGCGGCCTCCTTGGTCGCCTCGATGCCAGGCGCCGAGCCGGCGGCCTCCGCATCCGGGTAGAGCCCGGTCCCCTTGTCCTCGCGGCAGACCTCGGCGGCGTTCCGGACGTGGTTCATCCAGCCGTTCCAGCCGCAGGACGACGACGCGTAGCCCTGGAACCCGTCCGGGTAGAGCTCCTGCATCGGGCTGCCGTCGCTGAACGGCGCATGCGGGAGCTCACGCGGGATTCCGGTGATGGTCACTGCTCCGGTCTCGGCGTTGACCGAGACGACGGAGATGCTGTCGAAACGCATCGAGTCGCGGCCGTCCCCGCTGTCCGCGCCGAGCAGCAGGATGTTGTAGTAGCCGTCGCTCGGCGGGAGGCTCGGGCCGCTCTGCCCGAAGATCGCCCCGACGCTCCCCCGCACGGAACCCACCGCCGTCGCCGCGTACCCGGTGACCCCGCCGACGAGCCCGAGCAGGACGAGGGCGACGACCGGGAGCAGGAACCGCGACGGAGCGGGGACCTTGACGAGCCGGACGAGACGGAGCGTGTCGAAGGTGAGGACGATCCAGAGGACCACGACGCCCACGAGCAGCACCTGCACGAGCGTGAGCAGGGCCGCGGACACGAAGCCGCCGCCGATCGCGAGCCAGAGGAAGACGGGGCGGGCGAACAGGGCGAGGCCGACGGCGACGATCGCGAGGAACCACGTGGTCAGCGTGACACCGAGCCCGAACCGGCCCAGACGGCGGTTGCCGGCCAGAACCTGCGCCGACCCCGGGAGCAGGACGTTGAGCCCGAGGAGCCACCAGGCCCGTTTCGACATGAGCCCCGGATCGTCGGAGTCGGGGTGGCGCAGCGGCCGCGTCTCGATGAGCGGGCGCCGCGTCGCGCGCGGGGGCGCAAGGGTCACAGCGAGTCCTTCAGCCGATCGTTCTTGACGGCGACCTGCGCTTCGAGCTCGGCGGCGTAGGCCTCCACGCGATCGGCCAGCTCGTCGTCCGCGGCGCCGAGGATCCGGGCGGCGAGCAGACCGGCGTTGCGGGCCCCGCCGATGGAGACCGTCGCGACGGGGATCCCGGCGGGCATCTGCACGATCGAGAGGAGCGAGTCCATGCCGTCCAGATACGCCAGCGGCACGGGCACCCCGACGACGGGCAACGCCGTCATCGACGCGAGCATGCCGGGCAGGTGCGCGGCTCCACCGGCGCCGGCGATGATGACACGCAGCCCCCGCGATCGGGCCTCCCGCGCGTACGACATGAGCTTGTCCGGCGTGCGGTGGGCGGAGACCACCTCGACCTCGTGCGGGATCCCGAAGTCGGTCAGCGCCTGGGAGGCGTCGCTCATCACGCGCCAGTCGGAGTCGGATCCCATGACGACGCCCACCACGGGGGCGGCGGAGGAGTGCAGTGGCTCGGTCACCAGATCAGGCTACGGTCTCGCGCTGGGAGAATCCCCGAGCGGCACACGTCTTTTCCCGTGTCCTGCCGCCCTCTCATTCGAACGCGGCGGCGGCCGCCCTGGCGACGTAGACCGCGTCGTCGAGGTCGTCCCCGGCGACGTTGACGTGCCCCACCTTGCGGCCCGGGCGAGGCGCCTTGCCGTACGTGTGGATCTTCGCGTCCGGATGCGCGGTCATCGCCGCCTCGAAGCGATCGCCGAGAGTGCCCTCCGTGGGACCGCCGAGGATGTTCACCATCACGGACCACGCCGCACGGGGCTGGGTGTTCCCCAGCGGCAGATCCGCCACCGCCCGCAGGTGCTGCTCGAACTGCCCCGTGATCGCGCCGTCCTGGCTCCAGTGGCCGCTGTTGTGCGGACGCATCGCGAGCTCGTTCACGAGGATGCGCTCGTCCTCGGTCTCGAAGAGCTCCACCGCGAGCATGCCGGTCACGCCGAGGCCCTCGGCGATGCGACGTCCGATGCCCTCGGCGACCTCGGCGAGCCGGTCGGTGGCGGCGGGCGCCGGAGCGATGACCTCCGCGCAGACGCCGTCGCGCTGCACGGTCTCGACGACCGGATAGGAGATCATCTCGCCGCCGGGGCGCCGTGCCACCTGCTGAGCGAGCTCGCGGACGAACGGCACGAGCTCCTCGGCGAGCAGCGCGTCGGCGTCGACCAGCGTGTCCAGCCAGTCCTGCGCCTCGGCGGCGGAGCGCACGACACGCACGCCCTTGCCGTCGTAGCCGCCGCGCGGCGTCTTCACCACGGCCGCACCGTCGTGCTCATCGAGGAAGCGCTGCAGATCCTCCGCAGAACGGACCGGCGCCCACTCCGGCTGGGGCACGCCGAGCTCCGTCAGGCGGGCCCGCATGGCGAGCTTGTCCTGAGCGAACTGGAGGGCGTCCGGGCCCGGATGCACGGTGACGCCCTCGGCGACGAGCGCCCGGAGGACCTCCTGCGGCACGTGCTCGTGGTCGAAGGTGACGACGTCGACGTCGGCGGCGAAGGCCCGCACGGTCTCGAGATCCCGGTAATCGCCGACCGCCGTGGCGGCCAGTCCTGCGGCCATCCCCTCCTCCTCGGCGAGGACCCGCAGGTCGAGCCCGAGCTCGACCGCCGGAGCGATCATCATCCGTGCCAGCTGTCCTCCGCCGATCACGCCCACGCGCAGCGCCATGTGCCGCCTCCATTCGTCATGCCCATTCTTCCGCACGCGCGAGGGCACGCGGAACGCTCACGCGTCGCCGATGCCCGCGGCGGGATCACGACAGGTCGTCGCCGCCGGCCTGGGCGTCGCGGTGGGCCAGGATCTGGCCGACCTCGATCTGGTCGGCCAGCGTCTCGTGCACGAGGGTGACGTTGGGCACGTTGACGAGGCGCAGGGGCGCGTCGACGCCGTTGGAGAGCGTGATCGTGCCGCAGCCCCACATCCGCTGCAGCGGACCGCGGCGCACGCCGATCGTGTAGCCGCGGGCGTGGGACATCTCCCGGCGGTGCCGCGAGCCGAGCCCCTGCGCGGCGATCACGCGACGGGTGGTGATCGTCGTCGTCCGCGAGTACCAGACGATGAACGGGATCACGACGGCGACGAGCACGACGAGGCCGGCGGCCGCGAGCAGCATCCAGTCCTCGAACCCGGCCGGGAGGTTGCCGTAGAAGTAGGCGGTGACGCCGAAGACGGCGATGAGCACCAGCGCGGACCAGAAGAGACGACGCGCGTGGCTGCGGAAGCGCGCGATGAGCAGCTCCTCGGCGGGGGTGCCGGGCGGCGGCATCAGCGGTCTTCCGCCGAGCGTCACGGGCTGGGTCACACCCCCATTGTGCCCGGGATCGCCGACAACGCCGTCCGCGGGGCGGCGTGTCCCCGCGTCACGCGGGGCGCACGTGCACGACGTCGCCCGCGGAGACGGCCTGCGCGGTCCCCTCCGCGTCGACGAGCAGGTGTCCCTCGGCGTCGATGCCGACCGCCGTGCCCTCGAGGGTCCGTCCCCCGGGGAGGGACACCCGGACCGCCTGTCCGATCGTGGCGCACCGCGCCGCCACCGCCTCGTGCAGCCCGCTCGCGACGGCGCCCCCGGAGGCGGCGAGCGCGCGCACATGCCCGTCCAGTGCCTCGAGGTAGTCGTGCAGCAACGCGTCCTCATCGGCGACGACACCGTGCACCGCGAACGACGTGGCCGTCGGCACCGGGAGCTCGGCCGGCGACATGGCCGTGTTGACCCCCGCCCCCACGACGACCACGTCCGGGCCCGCCTCGGCGAGGATCCCGCAGATCTTCCGGCCATCGACGAGCACGTCGTTCGGCCACTTGAGCGCCACCGCGGCATCCGGAAGCTGCGCGGCGACGGCGGCCGTCATCGCCGCCCCCGCCGCCAGCGGGATCCAGCCCCGGGCACGGGGCTCGGACGGGAGGTCGCGCAGGAGCACCGACACGGCGAGCGCGGTGCCGGCCGGGGCGGTCCACCGACGGTCGAGACGACCCCGGCCCGCAGTCTGGTCCCGGGTGAGGAGGACGGAGAGGTGCGGCCAGGCGCGAGCGTCGTGCGCCTTCGCGCGGAGGTCCGCATTCGTCGACCCCGTCGCCGCGAGGACCTCGAGACGCGGTGCGAGCGCGGCGGAGCGCGGGAACCCGGTGCTCATGCGTCCTCGTCGTCCGCCTCGTCGTCATCGTCGTCCTCGTCACCGCGGACGACGCCGATCTCGCGATCGCGCCAGCGCTCCCACTCCGCCATGAGCCCGTCGACCGCGGCGTGGAACTTCTCCGTCGCGACGCCGGGGGTGGTGTCGCCGAAGTAGTGGCGGACCCACATCCGCAGGCGCGCGACGGCCGCCTCGTCGTCGCGGACACGCTCCACCTCGGCCACGATGTCGTCCGCGGCCTCCGCGGTCAGCCATTCGCAGTCCGAGAGGTAGCCGGTGGTGTCGACGGCCGCCCGGTCGTCGACCGGGCGGGTGATCATGAGCGGCTTGCCCGCCGCCAGCCGGTCGTAGACCATCGCGGAGATGTCGACCACCGCGACGTCGGCGGCCGCGAGCTGCCATCCCAGCTCCGCGCCGTCGTCGTACACGTGCTGCGCGGCGGGATCGGCCGCGTTGGCGGCGGCGATGGCCGCGATGATCCGTCGATGGGCAGCCCCGTAGGCGTCGTCGACGACACCGCTCCGCGGATGCGGGCGGTAGATCACCCGGTGGCGGCCGGTCGCCAGCAGCCGCGACACGAGCCGCTCGCCGTGGGAAGCGATCGAGCCGTAGTGGGCGCTGGGGCGGTCCCCCTCCCAGGTGGGCGCGTAGAGCACCACGAGGCGCTCGTCCGGGGTGTACGGCAGCGAGCCCGAGTAGTGGTCGGCCTGCGGGCGACCGATCTCGATCGTGCGTCGCTCGACGTCGTAGTCCCACAGCGTGCGCGAGAGGCGATCCCTGGCGGCCTGCCCGGCCACGAACGCATAGTCGTACGCCTTGTACTGGTTCGTGGTCATGTACATCTTGTCGGACTCGCCGTGGTTGATGAACACGTGCCAGCGCCGTCCGTACCGGAACATCTGGAAGTTGCGGGTGTTCTGGTTGACGTACAGGACGACGCGGACGTCCTGCGTGGCGAGGAAGCGCTCGAGATCGCGCACCGTCGGCACGAAGGCGACGGGCGGGGCGTCCTCCTCGAGGAGCTTCTCGGCTCCGGTCGCCTGTCGTGCCAGCACCACGACGGGCCAGCGCTCCGCGAGCGTGGCGAGCGGGCGGTACCACTGGCGCATCTGGTACATGTTCACAGCGCCGTCGGCGAAGTACACGGCGACGCGGAAGTGATCGGCCGGGTAGGGGTCCTGCGCCGCGAGGCGGCGTCGCACGCGCTGCACCGCCGACCGTGACGCGAGCGCCCGTCGCAGGAGCCGATAGGCCTTCTTCGCGTCAGACAGTGCACCCATCCCTCCAGGATAGTTCGTCCCGCTGTCGTCCCCCTGGGCGGCCGGCGACCCGATGGCCCGCCTGGGAGAGGGTGGGGAGGCGCGCGTGACATGATCGACGTGTGCCAGCCAACGGATCCCCCGCCCCCGTCACCGGGGTGTCCTTCGTGATGCCGGTGCTCAACGAACGCGCCTACCTGGAGCACGCCGTCGCCTCGGTGCTGGCTCAGGAGGTGGGGGTCCCCACCGAGCTCGTCCTCGCGCTGGGACCGTCGTCGGACGGCACCACCGACCTCGCCCGCCGGCTCGCGGCCGACGACGACCGGATCCGGCTGGTGGACAATCCCGCCGCGCACATCCCCGTCGGGCTCAACGCCGCCATCCGGGCCAGCCGCTACCGCACGATCATCCGGGTCGACGCGCACTCGGAGCTCGCACCCGGCTACGCCGCCCGTGCCCTCGAGACCCTGCACCGCACGGGAGCGGCCAACGTCGGCGGCGTCATGCATGCCGAGGGCCGCACCCCGTTCCAGAAGGCCGTCGCGCGGTTGTACAACTCCCCCGTCGGCCTCGGCGGCGGCGCCTACCACGGAGGCCGTGTCGAAGGGGAGGCGGAGTCGGCGTATCTCGGGGTGATGAGACGAGAGGTGCTCGACGAGGTCGGCCTCTTCGACGAGTCGATCCGCCGCGGTGAGGACTGGGAACTGAACCTGCGCATCCGGCAGGCGGGCCACCGCGTGTGGTTCGACCCCGAGCTGTCGGTGACCTACTGGCCTCGCGAGAGCTGGCTGCGGCTGGCCCGGCAGTTCCGCGCGACCGGGGCGTGGCGAGGAGAGCTCGTCCGCCGATTCGGACGCCGCAACGGCCTGCGCTACTTCGCCCCGCCGGTGCTCCTGGTGTTCGTCGTGCTCGCCGTCGTCCTCGGCGTCCTGCAGCTCACCGGCGTCGTGTCCGGCACGGCCTCCCTCATCGCCTCGGGCCTCGTCTACGTCCCGCTCGCCCTGTATGTGCTGCTCGTGGTCGGCGTGGCCCTCGCCCCGGGCGGGGGCGGAGTGCGGCAGCGCCTGTGGACGCTCCTCGTGCTGCCCACGATGCACCTCTCGTGGGGCCTGGGCTTCCTCGGCGGTGTCCTGCGCGGAGCCGGCGACACCGTGGACGCATCCCGGCTCGGCACGCGCAACACGCCGCTGCCCTGAGGCCGACCGTCAGGCGGTCACGAAACCGAGGTCGAGGATCCGGTCGACGACCCGACGAGCGGCGTCGCCGTCGTCGAGCGCGTTGAACTGCCGCTGCCAGGCGGCGTAGCGCTCCGCATACCGCTCCCGGTGCCCCTCGTCCGCCAACGCCGCCACCAGCTCGTCCTGCGTGCGGAGCAGCGGGCCGGGCGCCCGTTCCGCCAGGTCGAAGTAGAAGCCGCGGAGCTGACCGCGGTAGTGGTCGAGGTCGGGCACCAGGAAGTACATCGGCTTGCCGGTCACGGAGTAGTCGAACATGACGGAGGAGTAGTCCGTGACGAGGGCGTCGGCGGCGAGCAGGAGCTGCGACGTCTCGGGATAGCCGGTCACGTCGATCACCCGGGCACCCGCGCGATCCCTCCCCTCCCCCAGCGTGCGCGAGTGACCGCGCACCAGCACCACCGCGTTCGTCTGCTGCGCCAGGAGCTCGGGATCGACGAAGTCGACCATCTCCGCCCGGTCGTCGCGCCACGTCGGCGCGTAGAGGACGACGCGCTCGTCGGCCCCGATGCCGAGCGCCGCGCGCACGGCGACCGGGTCGCCGGTGCGCAGCGCGTCGTTGCGCGGATAGCCGTCGACCCAGATCGGCCGCCCGAAGAACGCGTAGGCCTTGCGGAGGATCCGCGCGGCGTACGCGTTCTGCGCGAGCAGCACGTCCCACCGCCGGGACTCCTTGACGACCGCCGCCATCCGCCGGGGATCGAAACCGGGGCGGTGCAGGGCCAGGCGCTTGAGGGGCGTGCCGTGCCACGTCTGCAGCACCTTCTGCCCCGGCTTGCGTGCGAAGCGGCGCCGCATCCAGTCGTTCACGACGAGCAGCCGCGCGGCGCCACGGGCGCGCCACCACTCCGGGCTGCCCTCGATGACCGCGATCGCGCCGTCCGGCACCTCGACCGACAGATCCACGACGCTCCAGTACCGGCGCACGTGCGGCGCACGCCGGGCGAGCTCGCGGTCGATGGCGCGCGGGTTGCAGCCCACGCTCCGCCCGTAGAAGCTCTCGAAGAACACGGCGTTCTCGGTGCCGCCCGCCTGCGCCACATAGCGCTCCTCCAGCGTGGAGCGCCCCTCCGCCGTGTCGTACACGGGATCGACGGGGGCCCCGATCCGGACGACGGCGCCGTCGAGGGCGATCCGCACCCCCGGGAGGACGATCGGCGCGAGATGCAGCTCGGCCGGATCGACGCCGTCGATCCGCAGGTCGTACTCCCCGGACGGCAGAGGCAGCTCCGGGCCGCCCCATCGCGACGCGCGGAGCGCGAACGTCGCCTTCCAGGTCTTTCCCCCGCCGGTGAGGCGGGCGTGCACCCGCGCTCGCGGTCCGACGAGCTCGGCGCTCTTCGGACGCTCCCCGGTCCCTGCGATGACCAGCGCCTGTGCCGTGTCATCGATGCGGGCCGTCGTCATGCTGCTCCCTTCGGCGCGGGAATGCCCCGCGCACGGATCGCGCGGTACACCCGACGGGTGTTCTGACCGTCGCGGAACGCGTGCATCTCCGCGCTGAGCGTAGCGGAACGCCCGGCGGCCTCGTCGAACGCCGCCTCGTCGCCCAACAGCGCAGCCAGCCGCGCGAGGGCGGATTCCCACCGGGTCGCGACGCCGGTGGCGGCGACCTCCTCGAAGCGGCCGTAGAAACCGCGGGTGCGCCCGTACTCCGCCACATCCGGGGCGAGGAAGACGACCGGCATGGCCAGCAGGCCCACGTCGTAGGCCAGCGACGAGTAGTCGGTGAGCAGGACGTCGACGGCGGGGAGGACCGGGGTGACGTCGCTGACGACGGTGCTGGGCAGCGCTCGCACCCGCGTCGTGGGCACCGGCGGCGCGTAGCTGCCGTCGCCGAGCGGATGGGAGCGCACGAGGAGGACGGCGTCGTGCTCCTCGAGCACCCGGATGATCCGCACCCATTCCTCGGCCGTGGGCACGGAGGGGTCCGGAGCGCCGTCCCGCCAGGTGGGCGCGTAGAGGACGACCCGGGCCGGGTCGCCGATCGTGCCCACGGCCTCGGCGAGCAGAGCCCGCGCCCGGGCACGGCGTTCCTCGGGCGTCCCCGATGAGAGCACGTCGACGCGCGGCTCCCCCGTGACGACGACGCGATCGTCCCCCAGCGCGAACGCGGACTCGAGGCGTGCCCTGGCCCGGTGCGAGGCGGCGGGCAGCACGCGGATCCGTTGCGCGGCGCCGCGGTACAGCAGCCCGACGACGCGCCGGAGGATCGGCGCGCCGGGGACGGCGGGCACCTGCGTGGTGGCCGGTGAGTCGAGGCCGATGCGCTTGAGCGGGATACCGTGCCAGAGCTGCACGACGAAGGCGCCCCCGTTGCCGTAGCGGTTCACGTCACCGAGGCCGTGCGTCACGATCAGCACGCCGGCGCGGGCGGTCGCCCACCATCCGCGCAGCCCGCCCCGCGGGACGGTCCGCAGGCCGAGGGCCTCGGCGTCGGCCGCTTCGCGCGCTGATCCGGTCAGCCAGAGGGTGTCATGCCCCTCCGCGGCCGCATACCGGTGCAGGGCGAGAGCGCCGTCGCCGACGCCGGCACCGCAGCCGAAGACCCAGCGCCGACCGCGCGGCACGACGAGGGTGCCGAGACGACCGAGGGCGTACAGCGGGATCCGGAGCAGCTTGGCCGCGTTGCCGGTGCCGAAAGAGAAGGACGCCACCCGGCGAGCCTATCGCGCGGGTGGCGTCCTTCTCTGACGGGGTGATCAGCCGGCGAGCGTGCCGAGCGTCACCTCGATCTGACTCTGCTTGCCGTTGCGGACGTAGGTCACGTCGGCCTTGCTGTCGGCCGCCGCCGCGCGGACCTGCGCGGTCAGGTCGGTCGCGCTCGTGATCGGCACCCCGTTGAAGTTCGTCACGACGTCGCCGGCCTGGAGACCGGCGGCCGCCGCCGCGCCCCCATCGGTGACCTCGGCGATGTACGCCCCGGCCTCGGTCGCGCCCTCGACGCCGGACGCGTCGCGGACCGACGCGCCGAGCAGACCGTGGGTGGCCGCGCCGTCGGCGATGATCTCGTCGGCGACGCGCTGGGCGATGTTGGACGGGATGGCGAAGCCGATGCCGATCGAGCCCGACTCCTCGGAGCTGCCCGAGCTCGCGATGGCGACGTTGATGCCGATCAGCTCGCCCTTGCTGTTGACGAGGGCGCCGCCCGAGTTGCCGTGGTTGATCGCGGCGTCCGTCTGGATCACGGCGATCGAGATCGACTCGGTGGCCTGCTGACCGCTGTTGCCCGGCAGATCGAACTGGAACGGTCCCTCGCTCTGACCGTCCTCCGGCGCCTGCTGCTGCGGGGCGTCTTCGGAGGAGGAGTCGGGCAGAGCGGAGGAGGCGATCTGGATGCTGCGGTTCAGCGCGCTCACGATACCGGTGGTGACCGAATTCGCCAGGCCCAGCGGGGCGCCGAGCGCGACGGCGGTGTCGCCGACGTTGAGCTTCGACGAGTCCGCGAACTCGATGGGCGTGAGACCCTCGGCGTCGGTGAGCTTGATCACCGCGAGGTCGTAGATCGGGTCCGTCCCGACCACGGTGGCGTCGTAGATGCGGCCGTCGGAGGTCGTGACGCGGATCGTCGGATCAGCCGCCGCCCCGCCGAGGGTGACCACGTGGGTGTTGGTGAGGACGTAGCCGTCCTTGCTGATGATGACGCCGGAACCGCTGCCGGCCTCCTGGGAGCCGGCCACCTCGATGGTGACGACGGAGGGAAGAGCCTCGGTCGCGACCGCGGTGGTCTCGTTGACCGAGCCGGGGTTGTTCACCGTGACGGTCTGCGGACCCTGCGCCGTTCCGGAGGACGGCGAGTCCTGCAGCCCGGTGAGCAGCGCGCCGCCACCGAAGCCGGCGACGCCGCCGACGAGGGCGGCCGCGACGATGAACGCCGCGACGCGGGTGCCGCCGCGCGACTTCTCCTTTGTGGCGGCGGGAGCCGGCTCGCCCGGGGGCACCGTGCCGTCGAGCGGCCGGGTGTCCTGCGCCGGGACGCCGAACGCGGCGCCGGGGGTGCCGGCGGCCAGGCCGTGCGGCACCGGGGCCACGGTGGGGGCGCCGGCGGCGTGCGACGCGAACGTCGGCGGCATGTGGTGGCCCTGCGGGGCGACCGGGGCGGAGGCAGCAGGGGCGCCCGTCACAGGGGTGCCGTCGGCGGCCGGAGACGGCGCGCTCGGCGCGGCCTCGGGGGTCTGGGGGATCTGGGGGGTGTGTCCGGCCGACACGGCGTCGTCCGACGCCGGTGCCGGGCGGTCCTGCGGGTTGTCCTGGTTCATGGTGTGCTCCTTCAACGCTCCTCCAGGATGCCCCGCATCCCTGTGCGTTCCTTATGCCCAGCGTGAGTTTCCGCTATGGCCTTAGCCTGTTCTTCATGAGTGTCATCCCCGGCGCATGGCGTCGCACGGCGGCCGGTGCCGGTCTGCTCGACGCGGACGGTACGGTCGCGCCCACCATCTTCGCAGAGATGTCCGCCGCAGCGGTCAGAACCGGTGCCATCAACCTGGGGCAGGGCTTCCCGGACGAGGACGGTCCGGAGGCCGTCCTCGACGCCGCCCGTGCCGCGATCGCCGACGGGGTCAACCAGTACCCGCCGGGACGTGGGTTCCCCGACCTGCTGGCGGCCATCTCCGAGCATCAGCGGCGGTTCTACGGACTCGAGGTGGATCCGGGTACCGAGGTCGTCGTGACCGCCGGCGCCACCGAGGCCCTCACCGCGACCCTCCTCGCCCTGATCGACGGGCCGGACGACGAGGTCGTCGTCTTCGAGCCCTACTACGACTCGTACGCCGCGGCGGTGGCGCTCGCGGGTGCCCGGCTCCGGACGGTGCCCCTGCGGGCGCCCGACTTCCAGCCCGACCTGGATCGGCTGGCGGAGGCCGTCACGGACCGGACCAGGATCATCCTCGTCAACGACCCGCACAACCCCACCGGAGCCGTCTTCGACGAGGAGGTGCGCCGCGAGGTGGTGCGCCTGGCCGCGCGGCACGACGCGGTGATCGTCACCGACGAGGTCTACGAGCACCTCACCTTCCATGCCCCGCACGTCCCGATCGCCACCCTGCCCGGTGCCGCGGAGCGGACCCTCACCATCTCGTCGGCGGGGAAGACCTTCTCGACCACGGGGTGGAAGATCGGCTGGGTGCACGGCCCCGCCGCGCTCATCACGGCCGTCCTGACCGTCAAGCAGTACCTCACGTACGTCAACGGCGCGCCGTTCCAGCCTGCGGTGGCGGTGGGCCTCCGCCTCGACGACGCGTTCTTCTCGGACGCCGCCTCGCAGCTCGCCCGCAAGCACGCCATCCTCGGGGACGGTCTGCGCGCAGCCGGATTCGCCGTCCACGCACCGCAGGGCGGCTACTTCACGGTGGCCGATGCGACGGCCCTCGGTGGCACGGACGCGGCGGCCTTCTGCCGCGCGCTCCCGGAACGCGCCGGAGTCGTGGCGATCCCCCTCACCGCCTTCGTCTCCCCCGCCCGGCGCGCCGAGTTCGCGGGATTGATCCGCTTCGCGGCGTGCAAGCGCGTGGAGGTGCTGGAAGAGGCGTCCGCGCGTCTCGCGGGCCTGCGCCCCTGAACCGCTCGGATCAGCGCGGGACCACGGCGTAGCGTCGCGCGCGCAGCGAGGGGTTCGTCGCACGGACGCGGGCGATCGCCGCGCCGTCCACCACGCCGAGCGCCACTCCCGGCTCCGACCCGATGCCCGCGCGGACGACCCCCTGCGGGTCGACGATGCGCGAGTGCCCCACGCCGATCGGCGCCGGGTGGTCGGCGGCGATCACGAACACCGTGTTCTCGATGGCCCGCGCCGCGAGCAGGGTGGTCCAGTGCTGCTCCTTGAGCGGTCCGCGCACCCACTCCGCCGGCACCACGAGCGCCTCGGCGCCGGCGACCGCGAGAAGCCGCGACAGCTCGGGGAACCGCAGGTCGTAACAGGTCATCAGTCCGAAGCGCAGTCCGCCGACCTCGAACACCGCGGGCTCGCCGACGTCTCCCGGCTCCACCCAGTCCGACTCGGTCTGGCCGAACGCGTCGTAGAGGTGCTGCTTGCGGTAGACCGCGAGGATGCCGTCGCCGCGCACGGCGACGACCGTGTTGCGCACGCGCCCCTCGTCCGAGGCCTTCTCCGTGACGCCCGCGACGATGACGACGGCGAGCTCCGCGGCCAGACCGATCAGCCCGGTCACGAACTCGCCGTCCAGGCGCTCCGCGTTCGCCGCGAGGCGTTCGTCCATCGGATCGACGAAGTAGCTCGAGTACTCGGGGAACACGATCAGCTTCGCCCCGAGACGCGCGGCCTCCGTCACCAGCTCCGCGATCCGTTCCCGGTTGGCCTCGCGGGAATCCGTGGGGGCGAACTGGCACACGGCGACGGGCACGGCGGTGTTCTCAGACATGACGCCATCCTCTCGCACCCTCTGCCGCCGCGCTCGATTCGACGCCTCCCCGGATCCGTGATAAGTTATCTCTTGTGCCGCGGGGTGGAGCAGTTCGGTAGCTCGCCGGGCTCATAACCCGGAGGTCGCAGGTTCAAATCCTGTCCCCGCAACAAATGGAAGGCCCTCTGGCCGGGAGAAATCCCAGGCCGGAGGGCCTTTCGCATATCTAGCTTCCCCACAGACCGGCACTCTCCCCCGCGCTTCCCGCATTGTCCTCCCCCGCCCTGGATCTGGGAAGGCCCTCCGTTCGCGCACCGCCGGGGACCCACGATGGCCCGGCTCACAAACTGAGCCGAAACGGACATGGCCTGACCAGCGCTCCTCACTGCGGCACTCCATCGACGTTTCACATCGCTGAAAGGAAGAGGACATGAGAGCAGTAGTGTACGAAGGCCCGCATACGGTCAGCGTCACCGACGTACCGGACGCCCGTATCGAACGCCCCACCGACGTGCTCGTGCGCATCACCACGACGAACATCTGCGGCTCGGACCTGCACATGTACGAGGGCCGGACGAGTTTCGAGACCGGCCGATGGTTCGGCCATGAGAATCTCGGCGAGGTGATCGAGGTGGGCGAGGGCGTCGACAAGGTGAAGGTGGGCGACTACGTCGCGCTGCCCTTCAACGTCGCCTGCGGGCACTGCAAGAACTGCGAGCGGGGGTTCACCAACTACTGTCTCACCGCGCAGCCCGTCCCGGAGTGGGCGGGAGCCGCCTACGGCTTCGCCGACATGGGGCCGTGGGCCGGTGGTCAGGCAGAGCTCCTCCGGGTGCCGTGGGGCGACTTCAACTGTCTCCGCCTGGGAGAGGACGCCGAGGAGAAGCAGAACGACTACGTGATGCTCGCGGACATCTTCCCCACCGGCTATCACGCCACGGAGCTCGCCCACGTGAAGCCCGGGGACCAGACCGTGATCTACGGCGCGGGCCCCGTCGGCTACATGGCCGCATACTCCGCGATCCTCAAGGGGGCCGGAAAGGTCATGGTCGTGGACCGGCATCCCGACCGCCTGCGCAAGATCGAGGAGCTCGGCGCGATCGCCATCGACGACTCCGCGGTGGACCCCGTCGAGGCGGTCAACGAGATGACGATGGGCCTGGGAGCCGACAACGGCTGCGAATGCGTCGGCTATCAGGCCCACGATCCGAGCGGCACCGAGGACCCGACCCTCACCCTGAACCGGCTCGTGAAGTCGGTCCGGTTCACGGGTGAGATCGGCGTCGTCGGCGTGTTCATCCCGCAGGACCCCGGCGCCACGGATGAGCTGGCCAAGCAGGGCAAGCTCGCCTTCGACTTCGGGGAGTTCTGGTTCCGCGGCCAGAAGCTCGGGAGCGGTCAGTGCCCGGTGAAGAAGTACAACCGGCGGCTGCGCGACCTCATCGCCGGCGGCAAGGCGACCCCCTCCCGCGTGGTCAGTCATGATCTGCCCCTCGAAGAGGCGCCCCAGGCGTACGAGCACTTCGACAACCGGGACGACGGCTGGACGAAGGTCGTACTGCACCCGGATCGCACCTCGACGACGGCGTGACCCGGCGGGCGCGGGGTGACGAGAATGGAGACGGACGGCCGACGGGACCGGCGCTCGCCGGCGCCCGGGGCGGGACGTGCGGATCCCGGCCGCGCGGTCGCGTTCAGCGATGCGATCATCGCCATCGTCATCACGCTGCTCGTGCTCGATCTCCGACCGCCCCGGGCCGAGGAGGGCGAGCTGCTGCCCGCCCTCCTCGAGGAGTGGCCGACCTATCTGGCGTACGCCGGCTCGTACGTCTACCTCGCCGTGATCTGGCTGAACCACAAGGCCGCCTTCACCCGGATCCGGGAGATGGACCGCGGCCTGCAGTGGGCCAACCTCGGCATCCTCGCGACCCTCGCGCTCGTCCCCTGGCCCACCGCGGTGATCGCGGAGACGGCGAGGACCGGGAATCTCGCAGACGAGCGGGTCGCCGTGGCGCTCTACGCTCTCGTCGGGGCTCTCCTGTGCTCCGCGTGGCTGGTCTTCTTCTCGTACCTGGCTCGTCATCCCGACCTCACGCAGGACGACGTCGACGACTCCTACTTCGCCCACGAGCGCCCGCGCGCGCTCATCGGAGTCGCCCTGTACCTCGCCGCCGGGGTCCTCGGCGTCGCCGTACACCCGCTCGTCGCGTCGATCGTCTTCCTGCTCCTCCCGGCGTTCTACGGCTTCACGAGCCACGGTCACGACGAGGGGCCCCGGCTGTTCTCCTTGTCCCGCCGTTAGAGCGTGTCTCCGATCCCGGTGCTCGGAGGACGGTCGAGCCGTCGTCTGCGAGTATCGAGGGGTGAGCCGACCGGTCGTCATCGATGCGCGCGTCGTCGCGGAGCTCGTCGAGGAGCAGTTCCCCCGCTGGGCGCACCTGCCCGTCCGCGCCGTGGCGCGTCAGGGGTGGGACAACAGGACGTTCCGTCTGGGCGACGAGTTGTCGGTGCGGCTTCCCGTCGCCGAGCCCTATGCCGCGGCCGTGCAGAAGGAGAGCAGAGCGCTCGAGTTCCTCGACGGAAGGCTCCCCGTCGCGGTTCCCTCCGTCGTGGCGCTGGGGGAACCCGGTCGAGGTTATCCGTTGCCGTGGTCGATCCGCCGGTGGCTCGACGGCGATACCGTCGACCACGCCACGGGGATCGATCGCGTTCGCCTCGCCGCGGATCTCGGGGGCCTCCTCCGCGTCCTGAGGTCTCTCCCCGTGCACGCGGGGCGGGCCGCCGGCCGGCACTCGTTCTTCCGCGGTGCGCATCCGAGCGTCTACGGCGATGACGTCCACACCGCGCTCGAGCGCCTGGACGGCACTGTGGACGCGGAACGCTGCCGGAGCGTCTGGGTCGCCGCGACGAGCAGCGCGTGGGAGTCCGCGCCGGTCTGGTTCCACGGCGATGTCGCCGTGGGCAACCTGCTCGTCAGCAACGGCCGCCTGTCCGCGATGATCGACTTCGGCACCTGCGGCGTCGGCGATCCGGCCTGCGACCTCGTCATGGCGTGGACGTCCTTCGAAGGCGATGCGCGTGAGGCGTTCCGCGACGCCGTCGACTTGGACGCCGCGACCTGGCGACGGGCGCGCGGCTGGGCGCTCTGGAAGGCCCTGGTGACTCTGTCCGGCGAGTCAGGACCGGGTGGCGACGACAGCCGACGCGTGCTTCACGAGGTGCTGACCAGCCCGCTCTAGCCCGCGGATGCCGTCCCGCCGGTCAGCGGACGACGGCGGTGGGCGCCGCGAGCGCCGCGAGGACCTCATGGCTGATGGAGCCGAGCAGGAAGCGGGCGACCGCCCCTCGTCCGTGCGATCCGACCACGGCGAGGCTCGCGGTGGCGGCCGCACGGTTGATGACCTCCGACGGGTATCCGCGTTCGACCCGGGGCTGGAGCTCGAGATCCGGATACGTCTGGCGCAGCCCGGCGAGGGCGACGGCGAGGGTCTCCTCGGACAGCTCCTGCATGGACGAGAGGTACTGCTCGGGGTACGCCCGCGCCCCGCGCGGAAGGGGGACGGGGGTCCACACCGTCACCGGGATGAGGGGCTCGCCGAGACGATCGGCTTCGGCAGCGGCGAAGGCGACGGCGGCCTCCGAGATCGGCGACCCGTCCACCCCGACGACGACACCGCGACGGTCGCCGGTCTCGATGTCGGGGATCACCACGACGGGGCAGGAGGAGTCGGCGACGATGCGCAGTCCGTGCGCCCCGCGCCGGGGGCTGTCCGCGTCGTCCGGACGGAAGTCGCTCCCGATCACGAGGAGGTTCGCGCCGGCGGTGGTCGAGACGAGCTGTCGGACCGGGTCGCCGCGGAGCACGACGAGGTCGACGTCCAGGCCCTGATCCTTCAGCGTCTCCGCGTGCTCCTCCAGCAGACTCCGCGCCGCCGCGATCGCGGCGTCCACCACGGGGCCCTCCCCGACGGCGCCGACCGCTCCCCCGACGACGCTCGCGAGGAGCAGCGTGGCCTTCCGCGACCGGGCGCGGTGCGCGGCCCACTCCAGTGCTCGTCGTCCCGCCGACGTGTCCACCACTCCCACAACGATGCGCTCAGCCACGACACCCTCCCTGTTTCCCTCCACCCTCCCATGCCACCCCCTCCCCGCGCGACGGTCCGTCCCGGACAAAACCCTCCGTCGGCTCAGGCACTCGCGCCAGATCAGGCCTCCTCCCCAGAGGTCGCCTGAGCTCGCGAGCCCGCCTGCTACCGCGAGACCGCCTGTCCCGGCGTGCCGCACGCGGACGCAGGCATCCGCGCGGCATCAGGCCCGCGGGCAGGGTGTCGCCTGAAGAGGCGCGAGCGCCTGATGCGGCGGACGGGCTCGGGCGCATCACGAGTGGCGGGGAACGCGAGAGGGCACCCCGGTGGGGGTGCCCTCTCGGGTGCGCAGAGAGATCACTCTGCGGCGGCCTCCAGCTCCAGGAGCTTCTCGACGGCCGCGGTGAGGCGCTTGTCCGCCTCGCCGAACCTCTCCAGGTCGCCCTCGGCGAGAGCCGCCTGACGATCGAGCAGTGCCTGCTGGGCCTTCGCCAGGGCGTCGGCCTGCTCATCCGTGGGGGTCGGCGGCGTGGTCGGCGTCTCCCCGGTATCGGGGTCTGTGGTGCCCGGATCGGTGGGTTCGACCTCGTCGTCACCACCGGTCGCGCCGGAGTCGCCGCCGAACAGCGTGTCCAGCGCCTCGGTGAGCGTGTTCTCGAAGGCCACCCGGTCACCGAACGCGACGAGCACCTTCTGCAGACGCGGCAGCTGCGTCCCCTCGGACGACTGCACGTAGACCGGCTGGACGTACAGCAGACCGCCACCGACGGGCAGGGTCAGCAGGTTGCCGTAGATGACCTCGGACTCCCCCTGCTGGAGCAGGTTGAGCTGCGGCACCACGGCCGTGTCCGAGTTGTAGGTGTTCTGCACCTGACCGGGACCGGGCACCGTGGTGTCGGTGTCGATCTCGAGCATGCGCAACTGCCCGTATCCCTCGGCTTTCACGCCCTTCTCCGCGCCGGCATCGGAGTCGACGGCGAGGTAGCCCATCAGCACGTCACGGCTGCCCCCCGCGCCCTGGGAGGCGGGGATGAACGTCGAGAACATCGAGAACCGCGGTTCGTCCTGACCCGGCATCTGCATGGTCAGGTAGTACGGCGGCTGCAGCATCGCGTCGCTGCGCGGGTCGTTCGGCGTCTGCCAGCGGTTGTCCTGCTGGGCGAACGAGCCCGCCTTGTCGACGTGGTAGATGCCGAGGATGTCGCGCTGCACCTTGAACAGGTCGGTCGGGTACCGGACGTGGCTCATGAGCTCGCCGGACATCGCGCTGATCGGCTTGAGGGTGGACGGGTAGACCTTCTGCCAGGTCTTCAGGACCGGGTCCTCCTCGTCCCAGGCGTACAGCGTGACCGAGCCGTCGTAGGCGTCGACCGTGGCCTTGACCGAGTTGCGGATGTAGTTGATGTCGTCGATGGCGAGCGACGGCGTCGGCACGTTGGAGTCGGCGATCGCGTCCGACAGGCTCACGCTCGTCGAGTACGGGTAGGTCGAGCTCGTCGTGTAGCCGTCGACGATCCAGACGATACGGCCGTCCACCACGCTCGGGTACGGGTCGCTGTCGAGCTCGAGGTACGGCGCGACCTTCTGCACGCGCGTCTTCGGGTCGCGATCGTAGAGGATCTGCGAGTCGTCGTTGACGAGGTTCGAGAACAGGATCTGCTCCGACTGGAACTTGAGCGCGTAGAGCAGCTTGGTGAAGCTGTCGCCGATCTTCGGTCCGCCGTTCCCGGAGAACGTCGTCTTCGTCTCGCTCGACCCGTCCTTGCCGCGCGGGTAGTCGATCTCGACCGGGTCGGCCCCCTCCGGGGCGCCGACGATGGAGTACTCCGGGGAGTTCTCGCCGAAGTAGACCCGCGGCTCGAAGTCGCCCTGCTCGGACAGGAAGCCCGAGGTGGGGATGCCGCGCTCGAGGAAGACGGGCTCGCCGTCGGTCGTGCGCTGGTTGCCCGCCGCGGCGACGAGGCCGTAGCCGTGCGTGTAGACCGCGACGCGGTTGTTCCAGTTGTCGCCGTCGCCCAGACCTGACATGTCGAGGTCGCGGACGGAGACGACCGTGTCCTGCTTCACGCCGTCGATCTCGTAGCGGTCGACGTCCATGGTGGTCTGGAACTGGTAGTAGCCGCGGTACTGCTCGAGCTGGCGGACCGTCGGCGGGATGACCTTCGGGTCCATGATGCGGATCGATGCGGTGGTCTCGGCGTCGGCGCGGAGCTGGCCCGCCTCGGCGTCCGTCTCGGCCTCGAAGGCCGTGGTCTCCAGGTCGGCGACGCCGTAGGCCTCCTTCGTGCCTTCGATGTTCCGCTGGTAGTACTCGGCCTGATAGGCGTTCTGGTTCGGCTTGACCTGGAAGGTGGTGACCACCCACGGGTAGCCGATGCCGATGACGAGCGAGGCCACGATCAGCAGCGCGGTCGCCGCGAGCGGGAAGCGCCAGCGTCCGATGACGGCCGTGACGAAGAAGAGGATGGCCACGACCGCGGCGATGATCGCGAGGATCCCGAGGCCGGGGATGGTCGCATTCGCGCCGGTGTAGGCGGCACCGGTGATCCGGTCGTCCGGCTCCACGAGGGTCTTGTAGCGGTCCAGCCACAGGCTCGCCGCCTGCACGAGCAGGTAGAGACCGGCGATGACCGCGAGCTGGATGCGGGCCGGCTTCGAGATGCGCAGCTCGCCCTGGCCGACGCGCACCGAGCCGTAGAGGTACGACACGAGTGCGGTGACGAGAAGGCTCAGCAGCAGGACCGCCGAGACGAACGCGAGCAGGATCGAGTAGAACGGCATCGCGAACATGTAGAACCCGGTGTCGACGCCGAACTGCGGGTCGACCTCACCGGTGGCGACGCCGTTGGCCCAGAGCCACACGGTCTTCCAGTTGCCGGCTGCCGCGAACCCCGCGAAGAGGCCGAAGAAGATGGGCATGCCCCACATCGCCAGGCGGCGCAGCGGCTCGATGACCTCCTGGTAGCGGTCGAGCTGCGAGCTCAGCCGGACGTAGACCGGACGGAGCCGGTAGGCGAGCTGGATGACGACGAACAACGGAACCGCCATGCCGAGGAAGCCGATGACGAACATCACCGCCGTCGCGATCCACTGCGTGGTGAGCACGCCGGTGAACCCGACCTGGTCGAACCAGAGGAATTCGGTGTAGAGCGACGCGAAGACGAAGAACGCCGCGATGAGCGCGGCGATGATCACCAGGGAGATTCCGAGGATGCGTCGGGAGGTTCGAGGCGTGGCCGGGGGCTGGGCTGGGGTCGAGGTCACCCCTCCATCCTAGGCACCGCTCGCTGTGGGCGGGCTGTCACACCGGTCACGGCGGGGTCACGACCCGCCCCGGCTCAGGTGGCCGGGACGTCGCAGGTCGGCAGCGCGTCGACGTCGCCGTCCTCGGCGATGACCTCCAGCGCCGCGAGCGATTCGTCGAGGGTCGCGGTGCGGATGACCTGCAGGCCGTCCGGTACGTGCCCCACGACCTCGTCGCAGTTCGCCTCCGGGGCGAGGAAGTAGTCCGCGCCGGCGTCACGGGCGCCGTAGAGCTTCTGGCGGATCCCGCCGATCGGGCCGACGGTCCCCTCGGCGTCGATCGTCCCGGTGCCCGCGACCTCCTTGCCGCCGTTCAGCTCGCCCGGTGTCAGGGTGTCGATGATCCCGAGGGCGAACATCATTCCCGCGCTCGGGCCGCCGACGTTGTCGAGCTGGATGGTGACGTCGACCTCGAAGTCGTAGTCCGTGCGCAGCGTGATCCCGATGAGCCAGGTCGTCGTGCCGTCCTGCGTCTGCTCCTCCGGGGTGATCTCGACCGTCTGCTCGTCGCCGTCGCGGCGCACCGTGAGCGCGACAGGATCGCCGCCCGCCTCCTGGATGGCCTCGCGGAGCGCGGTGGCGGAGGTCACGGGTGTGCCGTCGATCGCGGTGATCACGTCGTCCGCCTGGAGCAGACCGTCGGCCGGAGACCCTTCGACCGCATCGACCACGACGACCTCGGCGCCGGTGTCGTAGCCGAGCTCGTTGAGCGCGGCGGCCGTCGCCTCGTGTTGCGAGTCGACCATGAGCATCGCGTTCCGCTCGTCCCGCTGCTCGGTGGTCACGCCCTCGGGGAACACCGCGTCCAGCGGCACGACGGCCCGCGACGCATCCATCCAGGCGAGGGCGAGCTCGAACCAGCTCGGCGTGCGCTCCCGGTTGCCGACGACCTGGACGGTCGTGAGGTCGAGCGTGCCGCCCGTCTCGTACGTCTCGGTGCCCTCCACGCTGATGAGCGGGACCTGCTCGCCGTCCGCGTTCTTCGCGGTGCCGAGGGTGTCGTACACGGGGCCCGGGCGCTGGATGACGTACGGCGAGGGGAGGAACGTGAGGACGGCGAGCGCGGCGAGCGCGACCACCAGTGCCCAGACCCCGAGTCCGAGCTTCCCTGCGCGCGGTCGTTCCACAGCAATCCTCCGTCGTTCGCGAGCGGCGTACAGCGATCTGCCCGCTTCGGGGTCGCGCACTGAAACCTGTGACTAGCGTAGATGCCACGGCTTCAGACGTGCTGAGAGGGCGAGCGACATGGCAGACAACGAACCCAACCCGGAGGACTTCCAGGAGTTCCTGCGGCGGATGCTCTCGAACCAGGGCGGCGGAGACATCGACCCCGAGGCCCTGCGCGACGCCTTCCAGGGCATGGACGGCTTCACCCTCGACCCGGCGATGATGCAGACGGTCATGGCGCAGCTCCAGGGCGCCTTCGGCGGCGATCCGTGGGAGAACTCGCTTCGCCAGGCCCTGCACATCGCGAACCGCGAGGGCCAGGGCATCGGCGACGGCTCCCGCTCGTCTCTCGCCGACTCCTTCGCGCTCGCGAACCTGTGGCTGGGCGAGGTGACCACCATCTCCGAGCTCGCCGCTCCCCCGGTGGCGATGACCCGCGGCGAGTGGGTCGAGAAGACGCTGCCGGTGTGGAAGGAGATCGCCGGTCCCGTCTCGACGAGCATCGCCGACGCCCTGACGTCCGCGCTCGACACCCAGGTCCCCGAGGAGATGCGCGGCGTCGTGCAGGGCGCAGGACGCCTGATGCGGGGCCTCGGCGGCTCCGTCTTCGCCGCCCAGTTCGGGCAGGTGCTCGGCAACCTCTCCCTGGAGGTCGTCTCCGGCGGCGACGTGGGCATCCCCGTGCTGCCCGCGGGCACGGCCGCGGTGATCCCGCAGAACCTCACGGCCTTCGGCGAGGGGCTCGAGATCCCCGAAGACCAGATCGCCCTCTACATCGCCACTCGGGAGCTCGCCTACGCCCGCCTGTACCGCCACGCCAAGTGGCTGCATCTGCACGTGATGGCGCAGATCACCGACTTCGCCCGTGGTGTCACGGTGGACGTCGACGCCCTGGAGGACGTGGCGAGCCGCCTCGACCCCTCGAACCCCGAGGAGCTACGCGCGGCGATCGAGGGCGGCGCGCTCCTCCCCACCCAGACCGAGGCGCAGCGCGAGGCCCTCGCCCGCCTGGAGAACCTCATCGCGACCATCGACGGCTGGGTCGACGTGGTCACCGCGGAGGCCACCACCCGGCTGCCCGACGGCGGCCGGATCGCCGAGGCGGCCCGCCGCCGTCGCGCGGTCGGCGGCCCGGCCGAGGACGCCTTGGGTGCGCTCGTCGGGCTCAAGCTCCGCCCGCGGCGCATCCGCGAGGCGTCCGCCATGTGGCGCGCGGTCACGGATGCCGTCGGCGTCGCCGCGCGCGACTCCCTGTGGGACTACCCCGACCTCATGCCGACCGCGGAGGACATCGACGACCCGACGGCACTCATCGCGCGTCTGCAGGCCGCCGAGCGCGGGGAGCAGCCCGAGGCCGATGAGTTCGACGAGGCTCTCGCGCGCCTGCTGGACGGCGACGACTTCTCCGGGGAGACGCCCACCGAGAGCGGCGACGACCGCGGCGACGACGACGCTCCCGAGGGCGACCGCCCGGTCTGAGCCCGGAGCATCCGTGGTCGGGGACGGCGGGTCACTCTCCCTCCCCGACTGCGGACGGCCCGCCGTTTTCTCCACCGATCCCTCGAACCGGCCTGCGGCCCCGTGCGGCTCCGCAGAATCGAGGGGTGCCGCTCTCCCCGACGATCCTGACCCGTCTCGATCCCGCGTTCCCGCTGCTCTGGCGTGACGGGACGACCCTCCAGATCGGTGACGATCCCGGCATCCGGGTGCCGGCGTCCGCTCCGTGGGTCGAACGGCTCCTCAGCCGCATGCGCAACGGTTTCCGGCGCAGCTCCTTCGACGTCATCGCGCATCGCGCCGGCGCGCCGTGGGCCGAGGCCCGACGGCTGCTGGCCGTCGTCGAACCGGCCCTGCAGGACGAGTCCGCCCGACCGCGCACGGCCCGGGTCTCCGCGCTCGGCCTCACCGACGCCCGCGCCGAGGGACGCCTGTGCGAGACGCTCGCCGACGAAGGGGTACCGCTCGCGGAGGCGGAGGCGCGGGCGTCGACGGTGGTCGCCGTCGTCCTCGTCCCCGGTGCGGCAGCCGCCGTGCAGTTCGCCCCGATGCTGCGCGCCGACCACCCGCACCTCCCGATCGCCGTCGAGCCGGGGCGGATCACCGTGGGACCGCTCGTGGTCCCCGGGCTGACGCCGTGTCTGAGCTGCCGGGATGCCGAGGACACCGCGCGGGATCCGGCCTGGCCGTTGCTCCACGGTCAGCTCGTCGGGCGCGATCCCGGACGCCTGACCCTCGCCAGGATCGCTGCCGCCGGTGCCGTCGCCGCCCGCCTGCTGGCCGCGGCCGACCCGGCCCGTATCGCCCGGATCAGCGCGGACGGCGGGATCGCGTGGCGTGCGGTGCGGTTTCGCGCAGAATGCCTGTGCCGCGAGCCGTCGTGCCCATCTCCGCCAGGAACCGCGACGGCGCCCGCTCTCCGCGCCCCGCCGAGCGCGCCCACGACAGCTCCAGCGTGCGCGCAGCCCGCGTGACCCCGACGTAGGCCAGACGCCGTTCCTCGTCGACGGCCTCGAACGTCGTCGCATAGGAGATCGGCAGAGACCCCTCCGCCCATCCGGCCAGGTACACGTGCGGCCACTCCAGGCCCTTCGCGGCATGCAACGTGGACAGCGTCACCGTCCGCATCGTCGGCTCGTGCTGATCCTTCGCGCGGGCCATGAGCTCGTCGCTGAAGGACCGCAGGGTCGTGTCCGGCCCGGCCTCCTCCGCGAGCCGCAGGATCGCGCGTCGCGCCTCCCAGCCGTCGCGCTGGGCTCCCCCGGCCGCCGGCGGCTCCTCGGTGAGACCGAGTTCGCGGAGAACCCGCCGCACTCCGGGCAGGAATCCGTGCTCGGTCGGCGCCACCGCGGCCGCGCGGAGAGCGAGGATCGCCTGGCGTACCTCCGGCATGGCGAAGAACCGCGTGCCGCCGAGCACCGAGGTGGCGATCCCCTCGGCGGCGAGCGCCTGCTGGATCACCGCGGACTGTGCATGGGCCCGATACAGCACGGCGATCTCCGCCGGGGACGCGCCCCCCGCGATGCGCGCGGCGACGCCGGCGGCGATGCCTGCGGCCTCCTCGGCCTCCGTGTCGTATGCCGTGACCGTCGGCGGTTCCGCCGTGAACTGCTCCCGGGCGGGGACGAGCTCCAGCGCCCCCGGGCGGCCGTGCATCAAGGCGTTCGCCGCCGTCAGGATGGGGGCCTGAGACCGGTAGTTCGTCTCCAGCCGGACGACCGTCGCGTCCGGATGCCGCCGCTCGAACTCGAGGAGGAAGCGCTGCTCCGCCCCGGCGAACGAGTAGATCGTCTGGCTGGCGTCGCCGACCACGCAGATGTCGTGACGATCGCCCAGCCAGAGCTCCAGGAGCCGATTCTGGAGCGGGGACACGTCCTGGAACTCGTCGACGGTGAAGTGCCGGTACTGCTCGTGGACCGCGGCCGCGACCCGGGGCTCGGTCTCCAGCATCCCCGCGCAGGCGAGCAGCACGTCCTCGAAGTCGAGTTGATGGCGCTCGTCCTTCAGCGCCTCGTAGCCGCGCATCAGCTCCACCAGCTGGGTGGGGTCGATCCCGCTGATCGGACGACCGAGTCCGGCGTAGCGGTCGATCGAGATCATCGACACCTTCCGCCACTCGATCTCCGAGGCGATGTCGCGCAGTGTCGCCGTGCTCGGGCGCAGGCGGATGGCATCGGCGGCCTGGCCCAGCATGCGCACCTTGTTGTCGATGATCGACGGCGCAGGCGCCCCCGCCAGCGTCGGCCAGAAGAAGTTGAGCTGCGCGAGGGCGGCCGCGTGGAACGTGCGGGCGGCCACGCCCTCGACCCCGAGTGCGCGCAGGCGGCCGCGGAGCTCGCCGGCAGCCTTCGCCGTGAACGTCACCGCCATCACGCGCGACGGCGAGTAGGCGCCGGTGTCCACCCCGTGGGCGATGCGGTGGGTGATGACCCTGGTCTTGCCCGTTCCGGCCCCCGCGAGCACCGCCACCGGGCCCCGCAGGACCGAGGCCGCCGCTCGCTGCCGCTCGTCGAGGGCATCGAGTGCGCTCACGGGCGCTCCTCGAACCAGTCGACGATGAGGGCCCGGGCGATCGAGGCCGGACCCGGCAACCCGACGGGACCGTTCCCGGCGAGCGCGGAGCCGATCTCCGCCCGCGTGAACCACCGGACGTCGATGATCTCCTCGCCGTCCGGACGCGCCGCCGCGTCGTCCTCCACGACCGCCCGGAAGCCGATCATGAGCGACCGCGGGAACGGCCACGGCTGGGAGGAGACGTAGCGGAGCGCCGACAGCCGTACGCCGGACTCCTCCTCGATCTCCCGGTGCACCGTGGCTTCGAGGGATTCGCCCGCCTCCGTGAAACCCGCGAAGCAGGAGTACATGCGTCCACCCCAGTTGGCGTTGGCGCCGAGCAGCAGCCGCTCACCGTCCGCGCTCTCCACGGCGACGATCACGGCAGGATCGGTCCGCGGGAAGTGCTCGCGTCCGCACACCAGGCACCGCCGAGACCAGCCCGCGTTGCGCAGCTCCGTCCCTCCGCCGCAGGTGGGGCAGAACGGGGCGTCGCGGAGCCAGCCGGCCAGGGCGACCGCGGCGACCAGGACTTCGGACTCCCCCGCGTCCAGGCGTCCGCCGAGGTCGCGGAGCCCGAGCCAGATCTCGTCGGGCGCCGTGTCGAGGGCATCGGTCTCCGGCGGGAGCGCGGCGAGCAGGAGCGCCGCGCCGTCGGCATCCCGGCCGAGCAGCGCCCACGTCCCGTCCGCGACCTCGTCCGACGAGACACGCAGCAGCGCGGAGGCCGCCACGCGCACACGTCCCTCCCGGACGACGACGACGCGCGAGCCCGCGTCGTCACGCAGACGCTCGAGCACGCCCTCCTCCTCACGGAGTTCGGCGGCGCGGTCGAAGAACGGGCGCGGAATGCTCATCGACTCCCCCTTTCACGGGCGTGGCGGAGGCGGGACCGCCCCTGAGCCGACCTACCCTGGGGGCATGGGACGCTCTCCATTCACTCTAGCCGCGGCGGTGACGGCCGCACTTCCCGGCGCGGAGGTCACGGGCACCCGGGCGCTCACCGCGGACGGCGACGGGCGCTTCGACTCCGCCGTCGCCTCGCTCGCCGACGGCCGGGAGCTCGCGATCCGCGTGGCGGACGACGACGACGCGGCGCGGGAACTGGCGGCTGAGGCCCTGGCGCTGCGCGCCCTCACCGACGGCGCGCGTGCCATGCTGCCGTTCCGCGCCCCCGGCTACATCGGCGAGACCCGGGTGGGCGAAGGGCGCGCGCTCGTGACCGAGCTGCTCCCCGGCTTCCAGATCGAGGCGTC
The DNA here is from genome assembly GCF_044756645.1 of Microbacterium sp. NPDC091676. Taxonomy (NCBI): domain Bacteria; kingdom Bacillati; phylum Actinomycetota; class Actinomycetes; order Micrococcales; family Microbacteriaceae; genus Microbacterium; species Microbacterium sp. NPDC091676. The sequence continues at coordinate 1,069,028 of NZ_JBIVTI010000001.1, forward strand.
GATGGTCCCCGCCGGACGCGGCGCCGCGGAGTCCATGGGAGCCGCGATCGCCGCCGTGCACGCGCTGCCGACGTCGGTGGTCCGCGGTGCCGGACTCGTGATGCGCAGCGCCGAGGAGAGTCGCGCCGAGCTGGAGCGTCTCGTCGACACCGCGGCCGCCACCGGACGCGTCCCCGCCCGCCTCACGGTGCGGTGGCGGGATGCCGTCGCCGACGACGACCTCTGGCGCTTCGAGTCGACGGTCGTGCTCGGTGGCGCGCAGGCCACGTCGTTCCTCTTCGACGATCATCCCGAGCGCGGTCCTGAGGTCACCGGCGTGATCGGCTGGCACGGTCTCGCCGTCGGCGATCCGGCGCTCGACCTGTCCTGGCTGTCGGCCGCCCCCGACGCCGCGCCCGACGTTCACGGCGCCTACGCCCGTGCCATGGACCGCACTCCCGATGCCGGACTCGAGGTCCGGGCGCGTCTGCTCGCCGAGCTGGAGTTCGCGCGCTGGCTCGTCCACGGCGACGCGCTGCGGCGCGACGACATCGTCGAGGACGCCTCGGCGCTGCTCGAGGCTCTCGCCGACGGACTGCGCCACGACGACCTCGGTGCGCCCGGCGAGCGGCGCTCGGACGTGGACTCCGCCATGGACGCGCTCGACCGCGTGCCGGTGGCGGCGGCTCCCGAGGTGGACACCTCGATGCAGACCGACGCGTACAACCCCGAAGAGCTCTGGGCGGCGGAGACGGACGACGCCGATCGCGACACCCCGGCCACCGCGGCGGCTGCGGGCGGGCCGGAGGACGCGCCGACGCCGCCCGAAGCGGAACGCCGTGCCGCGGTGGCGAGCATCGAGACCGAGGACCTCTCCGGCGTCGCACACGCGTTCGCCGAGACGCGAGGGGGCGGACGAAGCGAGTCCCCCGCCTTCACCGCGCCCTCGGCAGCGGACGACGACGACTCCGAAGAGGCTCAGCGCGCGGCGCGGGCGGCGCTCCAGCGCTGGAAGAGCTCCTCCTCGGAGTAGACGCGGTCGCCGCGGATGACGAGGTCGTCGGCCACGTAGTACAGCGCCACGTCGATCTCCTCGAGCGGGACGCCGAAGCGCCGGTGGTACGCGAGCCGGTAGAGGGCCAGCTGCAGCATCCGCTCCTCGCGCTCCTGCGGCGTGCGCGGCGCCCGCCCGGTCTTCCAGTCGACGATCTCGATCCGCCCGCCGCGATCGGCGCGTCGGTACACCGCGTCGAGCTTGCAGATGACGATGTGGGCGTCCCCGGCCTCGGGACGCGCTCCCGGGACCCCCGCTCCCAGCGCGAAGTCGATCTCGATCTCCACGGCGAGGGGCTGCAACGGCCCCCACTCGCTCCGCTCGAAGGTCTCCTGCAGCGCCGCGAGGTCAGCCGCGTCGGCGGCGGCGCCCGATGCCGACGCACCGGGCGCACCGTCACCCTCGGGCTCGTCCTCGTCGATCTCCCAGAGCGCCTCGTCGACCCGGGTGCCGACACCGACGATTTCGGAGCGCTGCTCCACCCACGCGTGAAACAGGGTCCCCAGACGGGTCTGGCGGTACGGGCGCTCCGGCATCGGGCGCACGAGCGAGGACAGGGTGCCGGTGTAGTCGGTGACGTAGTCCTTGAACCGGGAGGCGGGCACGCGGGTCGGGGCCTCCGCGTCCGTCCCGCGCTGGCGGGCCGTGCGCTCGTCCAGAAGCCGGCGCAGCTCCTCCGTCGGCACGACCGCGTCGTCATCCAGGGCCTCGTCGACCATCGCGGCCGCGGCGCTCACCACGGCGCGCCGCCCCCCGAGCGGATCGAGCGGCCAGTGCAGCGTGGCGCCGGGGCCGTCGTACGGGTTCTCGTCCGGATCGACCGGCGGGATCTCGTCGAGGCCGAGGACGTCGATGGCCTCCGCGAGGTAGGGGCTCGGTGTGCGCGGCGCCTTCTGGCCCGCCCAGTGCGCCCCGCTGAGCAGCAGATCGCTCTTCGCACGGGTGATCGCCACGTAGGCGAGACGGCGCTCCTCCTGCCGCTGGTACTCCCGGTAGGCGTCCTTGAACCGCTTGAGCGCGCCGCCGTGCGGGTTCGCCTTCGTCGCGCCGCCCGACAGCGACGCCTGGGCGAGCTTCTGCCGCTTGGCGGGGTCGGTCTCGCCCTCCATCGCCTCCTCCGGATCCCAGACGAAGCGCGGAAGCGCGTCGCGGTCTCCGCGCAGCGCGAAGGGCACGACGCCGAACCCGAACCACCCGGAGGTGTCGGACACCCGCCCCGGCAGCTCGTCGACGACGAGGCGCACGACGGCGACGGCATCCCACTCCAGGCCCTTCGACCCGTGGATCGTGAGCAGCTGCACGACGCCGGCCTCCGGGGGCTCCGGACGGGGCATGAGCTCGTCGGTGCTCTCCGCCTTGTCGAGCCAGGCCAGCAGGCTGCCGATGGTGCCGCGTTCGTCGGCGGCGAGGAACGCCCGCACCTCGTCGGCGAACGCCCGCAACTGGGTGGCCGCGACCCGCGCAGGTCCTCGGGTCTCGTTGGCGGCGAGCTCGATGTCCAACCGCAGCTCCAGCTCGATGAGTCGGATGAGCTCCGGGATGGGCTGGGACGATGCGCGACGCAGGCGTTCCAGCATCTCCCCCGCGGACCGGATCCGGGCGCGCCCCTCCGGGGTGATGCCCTCCAGCAGGCGATAGTCGTCGCGCACCGCGCGCACGATGTCGACCGCGTCCACGATGGAGACGGCCTCGTCGGCGCCACGGGAGGAGCGCAGCCGCGCCCGCACCTCCTCGGGGAGGGGCATGAGGGCGGTGTCGCGCTCCGCGATCGCCCGTCCCAGCTCGTAGAGCGCGGCCATATCCGCCACCCCGACCCCGAAGCGGGGGCCGGTGAGGAGCCGGATCAGCGCCGAGCCGGCCGTCGGATCGTGCACCACCCGTAGCGTCGAGACCACGTCGACGACCTCGGGCGTGGCGAGGAGTCCGCCCAGTCCGAGGATGCGGTGCGGAATCCCCCGCGCAGCGAGCGCGCCGGCGAAGGTCTGCATGTGGCGCTTGGACCGGAACAGGATCGCGCCGGTGTGCGGGGATGTCGAGGTCTCGTCATGGGCGGCGCGACGCTCGGCGAACCAGGCCGCCACCTCGGCGGCCTCGTCATCGACGGTGAACGGGTAGCGCACGGCGACCGTGCCCTCCCCCGCGCCCGGCCGCGGCTCCAGCGGCGGGACGTCGAGTCCCGGACGCTGGAGCGGCTCGAGGACCCGGTTGGCGACGTCGAGGATGCCCCGGTCGTTGCGCCAGCTCGTCATGAGGCTGTAGGTGCGCACGTCGCCCGTGCTCGAGAAGGACCGGGGGAACGCGTAGAGGTTGTCGGCGCTGGCCCCGCGCCAGCCGTAGATCGACTGATGCGGATCGCCGACGGCCATCACGGCCGTGTCGCGGAACAGCTCCGCGAGGAAGCGGGTCTGGATCACGGAGGTGTCCTGGTACTCGTCCAGCAGCACGACGCGGTGCTGTTCGCGGAGCTCGGCGCGGACGTCCGGGGCCGATTCGACGATGTCGTACGCGCCGGACACCTGGTCGGCGAAGTCGAGCACCCCGCGCCGGTCCTTCTCGGCGATGTAGTCGCGGACGAGCCGGCTCAGGGTCGACAGGCTCCGGAGGTTGACCGCCGCCTTCTCGACGTCGGCGTGCGCGCGGTAGGGCTCGAACGCCACGGCCTGCGCCGCGGCGAGACGCTCCGCCTCGGCGAGGTCGACCCGATGGTCGAGAGCCTCGCCGGCGAGCCGCTGCACGGCGTCGATCACCGTTCCCAGGGCGTAGTCGACCTCTTCCAGCTCCGGGAGGTCGCTGCGGAGCACGACCTCGCGCGCCAGCATCCAGGACGCCGCCTGGCTGAGCATCGCCACATCGGGGTCCCGACCGATGCGCGCGGCGTGCTCGCGGACGATGCCGTCGGCGAAGGCGTTGTAGGTCGAGACGCGGGGGCGGATCAGGAGGTCGTCGGCGGTGCGGACCGCGGCGGACTCCCCGCCCGTGCCGTAGTGCCGGGCGAGGTCGTCGAGGACGTGAGCGCGCACGAGCTCCCGCTGCCGCCCCGGCGCGGCCTCCGCCACCCGGCGCAGCGCCTCTCCGGCGACGATCTCCGGGAGATGCGGGAGTAGGCCCCGCCGCCCGTACTCGTCGACGACGGCGAGACGGGCGCCGATGCGCTCCGCCAGCTCCCCCGCCGCCTTGCGGGTGAAGGTGAGGCCGAGGACCTCGTCCCGGCGGACGAGCCCGTTCGCGACGAGCCAGACCACCCGGGCCGACATGGTCTCCGTCTTGCCGCTGCCCGCCCCGGCGACCACGAGGGCGGGCTCGAGCGGGGCCTCGATCACCTGCTGCTGGGCGGGCGTCGGAGTCGGGAGTCCGAGCGCGGCGGCGATGTCGGTCGCCGAGAGCACGGCGTCCGGGGTTCCTGCGGTCATGCGCTCACCGCCGGCACGGTGTGGATACGGCACGGATGCACCCGGCGCTGGGTGTCGGCGCAGTGCGCCTCGACCTGGGCCGTGAAGCTCGCCGCCGACATGCCGCGGGCGACCTCCGCGACCCGGTGCAGGAACTGCGACCGGGCCTCGGCGTCCAGCGCGTGCTGGTGGGCGATGCGGTAGTCGCTCTTGGCCAGGGTCTTCGAGACGATCACGAGACGCGCACCGCCGAGCGAGCCGGGCGCGGCCCCCGGCACGAGGCCCTCCTGCACCGCGATCTGATAGGCCGCGAGCTGCGCGTGAGCGACCACGCCGCCATCCGACTCCGGATCGGTCTTCCCGGTCTTGAGGTCGACGACCACCGTGGTCCCCTCCGGCCCTCCGGCCATCGACTGCCAGCCGCGGCCGCGGGCAGGGCCGTGCTCGCCCGCCCCTGGCGGGTACGCCTCGACCCGGTCGATGTAGCCGTGCACGATGGCGCGGTGGCCGCGGTCCTCGCCCACCGGATGCACGGTCGGCTCGGCGGTCTCGCCGGACACGTCGACGGCGAACCGGAACTCCACCTCGCTGCCGAGGACACGCCCGCCGTCTCTTCGCACCTCGCCGAGGTAGCTGTGCAGCCGGTCGACGAACAGGTCGGCGCGGCGCCGCTCCTTGCGACCGATCCAGGCCGTCTCGAAGTCGAGCTCCGGCCAGTGCTCCTCGACGATCTCCCGCATGCGCGCGAGGTCGCCGTCCGGCACGCGTTCCATCGCCTCGTGGACGATCGTGCCGATACCGGCCGTCGGCGGCAGGACGGTGTCGCCCCCGAGCGCCGAGACGACCCAGTTGAGCCCGCACTCCTCGTACGACTCCACGGCCGAGGGCGACACGCGCGCTCCGGCAGCGGCGAGATCGCGCAGCGGCGCCGCCGTCGACGGCGCCGTGACGCCGTACCACTCGTGCGGGTGCGCCCCCGGCACCCCCTCCCGGGCGAGGACGGCGAGCTGGGCGGCCGCCTCGCGCCGCGCGGATTCGGCGGGCGTCGTGGTGAGCACCCGACGGTACCGCGCGACCAGCCCGCGCAGCGTGAGCGGGTGCTCCGCGGAGGCATGGCGCTCCGGCGGCTCCGGCGGCGGAAGGAAACCGAAGAAGGCGCTGGGCGAGAGATCGTCGTCGTCCACGGCGGTGATGAGCAGCCGACGGCGGGCCCGGGAGATCGCCCGCACGAACAGGCGCAGCTCGTCGTGCAGCGCGGCGCGACGCCGGTCGAGGACGCCGGGCACCTCCACCGGCAGGCCGGAGCGCGCCGCGATCAGCGCGTCGGCGAGCCGCCAGGTCTGGAGCAGCCCGCCCCGCAGCCGCACGTTGGGCCAGACGCCGTCCTGGACCCCCGCGACGACCACGGCGTCGAACTCCGTGCCGAGCGCGGTGGCCGGCGTGAGCAGCGTGACCGTTCCCGGGCGCTCAGGCGACGACAGCGTGTCCTCCGGCACCTCGCTGTCGAGGATGTCGCGCACGAAGACCTCCGGGCGCTCGTTCGGGGTGCGCTCGACGAAGCGCTTGGCCGCGTCGAAGAGGGCCACGAGGGCGTCGAGCGACCGCGCCGTCTCGGCGCCGGTGGGCAGCAGTGAGATCTCCCGCCACGCGACCTGCAGCCGCCGCCCGTCGACGGCCCTGGCCTGCTCCCAGATGCGCCAGAGGAGGTCATGGATCGTCTCGCCCTCCGCCGCGGCACGGGCGACGCCCGCCACGGTCTCGGCGAAGCGCTCGGCGGTCCGCGATTCCGGTGCGTCGATGAGCGTGAGGGTGGCCGGCGCCGACATCGCCGCGCGCAGGAGCTCGCGCGCCGGCGTCGACCCGCCCTGCCCGAGTTCGAGGTGGCGGAGCCGCGCGCGCAGCCGGCGGAGCGCGATCGCGTCCATGCCGCCGAACGGTGTGCGCAGCGCCTCCTCCCAGGCCTGCACCGTGCGCTCCTCGTCCGGGGTCAACGCGAGCCGCACGATGCCGACGATGTCGCGCACGATCCCCTCGCTGCCGAGCGGGCGCTGCACCCCCGCGGCCCTCGTCGGGATCTCGCGCGCGGCGAGCTCGGTCTCCAGCGCCGTCACCTGACGGGTGTCATGGGCGATGACCGCCATCCGGTCCCACGGGACCCCCGCGCGGAGATGCCAGTCGCGCATGACCCCGGCGATGCGGTCGAACTCCTCGTAGGGCGACGGTGCGAGGAAGGTCGACACCTCGGCCTCGTCGTCCCCCGTCGCCGGTGCCGGCGCCCGCCGGTGCTCGACCCGTCCGGACACGCCGATCGCCTGCGTCACCGTGCGCGTCAGCGCGGTCAGCAACGGGCGCTGGCGATGGGCGCCGTCGAGCACGTGCACGGTGCCGAGTGCGCCGGCGAGCTGGGCGAACAGCTCGGGGCTGGCGCCGCGGAAGGCACCGGAGGAGATGTCGGGATCGCCGAACGCCTGCACCGCGATGCCCCGCTCCAAGAGCGCCCGCACCACGCCGATCCCGCCGCGCGTCAGCTCCTGGGCGTCGTCGATGAGCACCACGCGCAGCGGTGCCAGCGCTCCGAGCGTCGCGGCGTCCGCCGTGCGGAGGATCCCCGCCGCCTCACCGAGGAGGTCGGCGGCGTCGCGGTGGGCGGACCGCAGGGCGTCGAGCACGGTGCGATACTCCTCCACGAAGTCGGCGGCCGCCGTCCAGACCGCATCGCCGGTGGCACGCAGTTCCGCCGGGCTCGCCCCCAGCTCCGTGCACTCCGCGAGGAAGGCGCGGAGCCCGGAGCGGAAGCCCTTCGACGCGCGGACGGGTTCGCTGAGCGCCGGGGGCCAGGGGATCCGGCCGTCTTCGGCGTCGCCCGCTAGCAGCTCGGCGATCAGGCGATCCTGGTCGGCGCCGGTGAGCAGCGCCGGAGGCGCGGCCCCCTCCCGGACCATCGCGCCGCGCACCAGCTGGAACGCGAACGACCCGAGCGATCGGGCCAGTGGTCCCGGCGTCGCCTGGCCGATGCGCACGCCGATGCGGTCCCGCAGCGCGGTGGCTGCCTGCCGGCTCGGGGTGAGCGCCAGCACCTCCTCCGGCCGCAGTCCCTCGACCTCGAGGAGCTGCACGACCCGGTCGACGAGCGTGCGCGTCTTGCCGGTGCCGGGGGCGCCGATCACGACGCCGGACGCGGTCGGCGGCGCCGTGATCACGGCTCGCTGGGCGGCATCCGACATCATCCCTCCACGCTATCGGGAGGCGCGGACATCGGCGTCGAGGGCGAGGCCCGTCACCGGTTGTGCGCTCAGGGCGAAACGACCGCCGTCACCGGTCTCCGCCGCCGGCCGCGCGATAGAGTTGGGCGAGTCCGACGACCTGCAAGGAGCACCCGTGGAAATCCGCATCGGCATCATCAACACCGGCCGCGAGCTGAGCTTCGACACCGCTGCCACGGCGGACGAGGTCCGCACCCAGGTCTCCGCGGCACTCGAGCAGAGCGCCTCGCACCTGAGCTTCGCCGATGTGAAGGGCAACTCCTACATCGTGCCGACCGCGAACCTCGCCTACATCGAGCTGGGCACCGAGGAGTCGCGTCGCGTGGGCTTCGTCGCCTGACCCGCGCATGTACATCCTCCTCGCCCTCGTCGGCGCGTGCGTGCTCGGCATCGCCGCGCACTTCCTGATCGGCGGTCGCGAGCTGCGGGGCGTCGCCCTCGCCCCGGCGATCGCGACGGCCGTCTCGGCGATCGTCTACACGAGCCTGCAATGGGCCGGCGTGGGCGAGGAAAGCGTCTGGCTGTGGCTCGCGAGCATCCTCGGAGCGGTGGTCGTCGCGGCGCTGGCGACCGCGGCTCTCACCGCCGCCCGTCGACGCGGTGACGCGCAGACGAAGGCCGCCCTCGGGATCTGACCTACGACGCGAGCCCCATCGCATCCATGCGACGGGCGTGCGCTCCCATGAGCTCGGTGTACACGGGCTCGATGCGCGCCTCCTCCACGGCGAGGAGCTCCGGCCGCAGGGCCGCACGGCAGACGAGGATCGTGTCGCCCACGAGACGTCGTGCCCACATGGAGAGCAGTGAGCGCCACTCCTCATCGCTCTCGATGGTCTCCTGGATGATCGCGACGATCTCGTGGCGCGCGTCGTCCTCGCGCAGGATCTCGGCGACCCGGCGGCCCGTCTCGCCGTAGCTCGACGCCAGTGCGAGGTAGAAGTCGTCGAGCATGCCCGCCGTGATGTAGACCGCCAAGAGCGTCTCGCGCGGCCGCGCCCCGATCGTCTTGCGCCGGAACGCGTCCAGGTGCTCGCGGAAGGGCAGCATGAGCTGTGTCGGGTCCTCTCCGCGCGCCGCGATGAGATCGACGATGCCGCGATGCTTGGTGAGCGCGGCACCGGCGGCCCGCGACAGCGACTCTTTCTCGGCGAGCTCCGGAGTCGCCCGGATGAGCCGCGTCAGCGTCTCGAAGTAGCCGAGCTGGAGGTAGGCCGCCTGGCCGAGGAAGCGGTTGAGCTCGGGCGCCAGCTCCGCGAAGTCGACACGGGTCGCATCGCTCTGCTCGCCGCGGCTGCGCAGCGCCAGGGTGCGTCGCGGCGCGGCATCGCGCTGCCAGAACCACTTAACCACGAGGTGTTCCTCCCGAGTCGGCCACGTCGTTCACAATACTCGGGACGCGGCTTCCTCCCTGCCCCGCGCCGCCCCTCCGGTAGGCTGGGCGTGTCCCCGCCGTCGGAGCGGGGCCCCGCGCCTGTGGCACACGAGACGGCGTGGCTCCGTTTACGAGGCGATCGCGAGGTCGCCGGACAGGCATCTGAACACAGTGACAAGTTTCGCCGAACTCGGCATCGACCAGGACATCGTCGACGCACTGGCAGCGAAGGGCATCGTCGATGCCTTCCCGATCCAGGAGCAGACCATCCCCCTCGGCCTCCCCGGCCAGGACATCATCGGACAGGCCAAGACCGGAACCGGCAAGACCTTCGGCTTCGGCATCCCGGTCGTGCAGCGCCTCGGCAAGGACCCGGAGCCGGGCGTCAAGGCCCTCATCGTCGTCCCCACCCGCGAGCTCGCGGTGCAGGTCTACGAGGACATCGACCTCCTCACGAGCAACCGCTCCACGAGCGTCGTCGCCATCTACGGCGGCAAGGCCTACGAGGGACAGATCGACCAGCTCAAGGCCGGCGCGCAGATCGTCGTCGGCACGCCGGGTCGTCTCATCGACCTCGCCGGCCAGCGCCTGCTCGACCTCTCGAACGCGGCCGAGGTCGTGCTCGACGAGGCCGACAAGATGCTCGACCTCGGCTTCCTCGCCGACATCGAGAAGATCTTCCAGAAGGTGCCGGCGGTGCGGCACACCCAGCTCTTCTCGGCGACCATGCCCGGTCCGATCGTCGCGCTCGCGCGGCGGTTCATGACCAACCCCATCCACATCCGCGCGAACGACCCCGACGAGGGCCTGACGCAGGCGAACATCAAGCACCTCGTCTACCGCGCGCACTCGCTCGACAAGGACGAGGTCATCGCCCGCATCCTGCAGGCCGAAGGGCGCGGCAAGACCGTGATCTTCACGCGGACGAAGCGTGCGGCGCAGCGACTCGTCGACGAGCTCACCGACCGCGGCTTCAACGTGGGCGGCGTGCACGGCGACATGGGTCAGGACCAGCGCGAGCGCTCCATGGCCGCGTTCAAGGCCGGCAAGAAGGACGTGCTCGTGGCGACCGATGTCGCCGCGCGCGGCATCGACGTTGATGACGTCACGCACGTCATCAACCACACGATCCCCGACGAGGAGAAGACGTACCTGCACCGCGCCGGACGCACCGGCCGCGCGGGGAAGACCGGCATCGCCGTCACCTTCGTCGACTGGGAGGACCTGCACAAGTGGGCCCTCATCAACCGTGCCCTCGAGTTCGGCCAGCCCGAGCCCATCGAGACCTACTCCTCGAGCCCGCACCTCTACACCGACCTCGACATCCCCGAGGGGACGAAGGGCCGGCTCGTGAGCGCGCCGAAGAAGGAGGCGGTCAAGACCGAGCGCACCCGTCGTCCGGAGCGCGCCGCGGATGCCGCCGCCGAAGGCACCGCGGAGGGCGGCACGCGCCGCCGTCGCCGCCGCCGCACGGGTTCCACGCCCGTCGGCTCGACCTTCGCCGAAGGGGCGGCCGAGCGAGGGTCCGCCGAGGGCTCGACCGCGCAGGCCGCCGACCGCGGCGCCGAGGGCGCCGGCACGCACGACGGCGCCGGCAAGGAACACCACGACGGCAAGCCCGCTCCCGCGCGTCGCCGCCGTCGTCGTCGCGGCGGCTCCGGCACCGGAGCGGCACCCGTCACGGGCGCCTGATCCGCATCATCGTCGTCCGAGGGGCGCCGCACGGTCTTCCGTGCGGCGCCCTTCGTCGTGCAGGAGCGCGGCCGGGACCTGCGGCGGGTAGACCCAGGCGACGAGCACGACGGAGATGATCATCAGGAGGAACCAGGAGCTCAGCTTGCTCAGCGACACCGGCTGCCACCCCGCCGCCTGATCCGGGTAGGCCCAGGCGCCCGCCCATGTGCCGATGTTCTCGGCGAGGTAGATGAACACCGCGACGCCGGCGAACACGACCAGGAGCGGCAGCCGGATCGTGCGGCGCCACACGCGGGCGTGCAGGACCGTGGGCAGCCACAGCACCACCACGGCCGCGAGGAGCACCCACCGCGCGTCCCACCACCAGTGGTGGGTGAAGAAGTTGACGTAGATGGCGGCCGCCAGCACGGCCGTCATCCACCGCCGCGGGTAGCGGGTGAACCCGAGGTCGAACAGGCGGTACACCCGCACCATGTAGGAGCCGACCGCCGCGTACATGAAGCCGCTGAACAGCGGGACGCCGCCGATGCGCAGGATGCCGTCCGCGGCATACGCCCAGGAGCCGACATCGGTCTTGAACAGCTCCATCGCGGTGCCGGTGATGTGGAAGAGCACGATCACCCAGAGCTCCCGTCCGCTCTCGAGACGGAACACGAGCATCGCCACCTGGATCAGGACGGCCGCGATCGTCAGGGCGTCGTTGCGGGCGAGCGCCGCCTCGTCGGGATACCAGAGCCGGGCTGCGATGATCACCACCAGGAGAGCCGCCCCGAACACGCACGCCCACGCCTGCTTCAGCACGAACACGACGAACTCGGCGAGCCCGGCGCGGAAGCCCGAGGTCGGCACCGCACGGAGCATTCGGCGAGCGGTCGCGTCGACGCGGCGCTCCAGGGAGGTGGCACGTTGCATGCCTCGGACCGTAGCGGTCGGGATCGACAGAACGCCGGGAGACCGCCGACAGTCCGCCGGGCTCAGGGGCGCCGCGGCGGGGTGCCCGTGGCGCGGTCGATGATCCGGGCGACCATGTCCTCCGCCGTGGTGTTCTCCCCCGGCACGTTCGGCTTTCCGGTGCCGTGGTAGTCGCTGGACCCGGTGACGATGAGGTCGTGCCGGGCCGCCAGCTCGCGCAGCAACCGTCTGCCGGCCGCAGTGTTCTCCCGGTGGTCCACCTCGAACCCGGACAGTCCCGCGTCGATGAGCCGCTCGATGTACGGAATCGGCATCATCCGGTCCCGGCCGGCCGTGACCGGATGGGCGATGATCGCCACACCTCCCGCCTGGGTGATCAGTCGCACGGCGGTCAGCGGGTCCGGGGCGTAGTGCGGCTCGTAGTACCCCTCCCGCGGGTGGAGGATGCCGTCGAAGGCCTCGCCCCGATCTCGCACGATGCCGCGCGCCACCAGCGCGTCGGCGATGTGAGGGCGGCCGACCGTCGCGTCGAGCGTCGTCTGGGCGAGGACGTCGTCCCAGTGCAGGTCGTAGTCGCGGCCGATGTTGCGGACGATGCGCTCCGCACGTCCGATCCGGTCGTTCCGGATCCGGTCGGTCTCGGCCCGCAGCGCCGCATCCTCCGGATCGAAGAGGTACCCGAGCACGTGCACGCTGCGCCATTCGTGCTTGGCGGAGAGCTCCATCCCGGGGAGGAAGGTCATGCCGAGGGCGACCGCGGCGTCCCCGGCCTCCGTCCAGCCGGTGGTGCGGTCGTGGTCCGTGAGCGCGGCGGTCCGCACGCCGTGCCGATGCGCCTGCCTCATGACCTCGGCCGGCGATTCGGTGCCGTCGGAGTGGTTGGAGTGCAGGTGCAGGTCGGCGGGACCGGCGGGCGGAACGGGCATCCTCCGAGCGTACCGAGCGCCGACGCCCGCGGCGCGGATTCCGGGACCCCGATCGCGGCGACGGGCCGGTCACGAGGCAGGGACTTCACAGGCGGCGCTTCTAGGCTGGACGGGATGTTTCGACTCCTGGGGATCCTGCTGACCGTCCTGTTCGCGATCGCGACGGCGATCGTCGTGTGGCCGCAGTTCTTCCGCCTCGAGCAGACCTATCCGTTCGCTCAGCTCGTCGCCGCCCGCGGCCTCGTCCTCGGCGGCTTCCTGGTCATCGCGGTGCTGGCGCTGCTGCTCCTGCTCGCCCGACCGCTGCGCGGCTTCGCGGCGTCCGTCCTGATCGTCGCCCTGCTCGGTGCCGCCGCCACGGGCGTGATCGGGGCGACGCGGGGATTCGGCGTGGCCACCCTCCCCGACCGGACCGACACGAGCCTGCGGGTGCTCACCTGGAACACGGCCGGTGAGGCCGTGTCGGCCGAGCAGATCGCCCAGGAGATCCTGGAGCAGGAAGCCGACGTCGTGGCGCTGCCCGAGACCACCGAGGAGGTCGGCGAGCGGATCGCGCTCATGCTGCGCGAGCAGGGGCATCCGATGTGGGTGCACCACGTGCAGTTCCGCCCGGATGTGGAGGACGGCCCGCAGTCCTGGCAGACCACCGTGCTCGTGGCTCCGGAGCTCGGCGAGTACTCCGTCATCGAATCCTCCAAGGACGGCAGCAACAACACCGGATCGGTGCCGAGCGCCGTCCTCATGCCCATCGACGGGGACGGTCCGACGATCGTGGCCGTGCACGCCGTCGCGCCGCGCATGGAGGAGATGCAGCAGTGGCAGAGCGATCTGCAGTGGATCGCCGACCAGTGCCCCGCGGGCGACTTCATCCTCGCCGGTGACTTCAACGCGACCGTGGACCACATGGCCTCCCTCGGCATCGACGGCGGCGACATCGGGTATTGCCGTGACGTCGCCTCGCGGACCGGCAACGGGATGTCCGGCACCTGGCCGAGCTCTTTCCCTGCCCTCGCCGGCGCCCCCATCGACCACGTGATGGCGTCCGCCAACTGGCGCCCCACGGGGTCCGCCGTTCTGGAGGACGCCGGCGGAAGCGACCACCGCGCCCTCATCGTGCAGCTCGAGCCCGCCGGCTGACCACCCTCCGGACGTCCAGGTGAGAGACTGGACGGATGAGCACCGGTGAAAACGACACGATCGCCGACGAGACCGTCGAAGCCCCCGTCGAGAACAGCTCGACCAATCGCAAGCAGCCCTTCCCGCAGGGCTTCCTCGACACCATCTCCACCGGGTGGGCCGAGCGTCCGGAGACGCTGCCCACCCCGCGCCCCCAGGCTCCGTACGCCCAGCGCCGCCGCGCCGCCGTCTCGGCCGCGTTCCCCGGCAAGCGGCTCGTGATCCCGGCCGGCTCGCTGAAGCAGCGCAGCAACGACACGGACTACGTCTTCCGCGCGCACTCCGCCTTCGCGCACCTCACGGGCTGGGCGTCCGACGCGGAGCCGGACTCGGTGCTCGTCTTCGAGCCGACGGCTGACGGCCACGACATCACCCTGTACTTCCGCGAGCGCGCCGACCGCACGACGACCGAGTTCTACGCCGACGCCACGGTGGGCGAGTTCTGGATCGGGCCGCGCCCGTCGCTGGCCGGCGTCGCCGCCGATCTGCAGGTGGCCACGGCGCACCTGCACGAGTTCGCCCCGGTCGACGGGGAGCTCGTGCTCGAGGAGGACGAAGCCCTCACCCGCTTCGTCTCCGAGCTGCGCCTCATCAAGGACGACTTCGAGATCGCGGAGATGCGCCGCGCCGTGGAGATCACGGCACAGGGATTCGACGACATCATCCGCGAGCTCCCCGCCGCCGTCGCGCATGCCCGCGGCGAGCGCGTGGTCGAGGGCGTCTTCCATCGCCGCGCCCGCGAGGACGGCAACGGCGAGGGCTACGACACGATCGCCGCGTCCGGACCGCACGCCTGCTACCTGCACTGGACGCGCAACGACGGCACGGTCGTCCCCGGCGACCTCATCCTCGTCGACGCGGGCGTCGAGGCGGACAGCCTCTACACCGCCGACATCACCCGCACGCTGCCGGTGTCCGGGACGTTCACGGACGTGCAGCGCCGCGTCTACGAGACCGTGCGGGAGGCCGCCGACGCGGCCTTCGCGGCGGCGAAGGTCGGCGTCCGCTTCCGCGACGTGCACGCGGCGGCCATGACCGTCATCGCGGCTCGGACGGCGGAGTGGGGGCTGCTCCCGGTCACCGCCGAGGAAGCCCTGGATGCGGACAAGGGCGGCCAGCACCGCCGCTACATGGTGCACGGCACGTCGCATCACCTCGGGATCGACGTGCACGACTGCGCGCAGGCACGCCGCGAGATGTACTACGACGGCATCCTCGCGCCGGGCATGGTCTTCACGATCGAACCGGGACTGTACTTCCAGATCGACGACCTCACGGTTCCCGCGGAGCTGCGCGGGATCGGCGTCCGCATCGAGGACGACATCCTGATGACCGAGGACGGCCCGGTCAACCTGTCCGGTGACATCCCGCGCACGGCCGACGAGGTCGAGGCGTGGATGGCCCGTCTGCAGGGCTGACGACGGCGGGAGCGGGGCGGCGGCCCCGCTCAGCCCCGTCGCGCGCTGACGAAGGCCTCGACCACGGGCGCGAGATCCGCGCCGACCTCCGCGGGTGGCCGCCGCCGGCCCTTCACCTCGAAGGAGTGGCCGCCGCCCTCGACCCAGTGCACCCGTGCGTCCTGACACGACGCGACGGCTTCCTCGAGCTGCGCGATCGGCTGGATGAACGGGTCCGCCGTGCCCTCCACGAACAGCTGCGGGACGGCGATGGCGGGCAGATGAGCGATCCGCGGCTTGTCCGGGCGCCCCGGCGGATGGAGCGGGTAGCCGAGGTAGACGAGACCGTCCACGGCCAGGCCCTCCGCGACGGCCAGGGACGCCATGCGCCCGCCGTAGGACTTCCCGGTCGCCCACACCGCGGCCCGTGGTGCCCGCACGCGCGCCTCGGCGACCGCGGCCTCCCACGTCGCGACGGCGTGCGCGGCGGGACCGGGCATCCGCCGCCCCTGCTCGGCGTACGGGAAGCTGAAGCGCAGCGTCGAGAAGCCGAGCCCGGCGAGGGCGTGGTCGAAGCCGACGAGGAAGGGGTGATCCTTCCCTGCGCCGGCCCCATGGGCGATCAGGACGACGTCGTCGCGGGAGCCCTGCATCCACTCGGCGGACACCGTGGTCGCGCCGGCGGGCAGCGCGACCTCGATGCGGAGGGCCGTGGGCTCCGTCGTCACCGCACGGATCCGGGGGTGCCGGTCTCCGGGTCGGCGGGCCGCGGCGGAACACCGGGCTCGGGAGCCGGAGCAGGCTCCGGAGCGGGAGCGGGTGCCGGAGCGGGCTCCGGAGCGGGAGCAGGCTCGGGAGCGGGGGCAGGCTCAGGAGCGGGCGCAGGCTCGGGAGTGGGCTCCGGAGCGGGAGCAGGCTCAGGGGCCGGAGCGGGAGCACCGGTCGGGATCCGCTCGCCGTACTTCGGCGGCTCGTCCAGGTTCACCGGAGGGCGCACCGGCGCGACCCGCTGCGCACCGAGGACCTGCCGCGCCTTCGCCAGCGATCCGGGCTGCACGGTCACCTCGTAGTGGTCCGCGGCGAACTGCGTCACGCTCGCGAAGTCCCGACGACGACGCACGATCGCGTAGGTGATGAGGCTCAGCAGCATGCCCACCGCGACGCCGATGAGGACGAAGCCGACGAACAGCTGGATCGGCACCTCGGGGTTGCCGAGGACGAGGATCGCCGACAGGAAGAGGCCGATGAGCACGCCGTTGATCGCTCCCGACCGCGCGGCGGCGGCGTAGCCGAGTCGTCCGGTCACCCGTTCGACCGTCCGCACACTCTGCCCGACGATCGCGATGTCGCGCGCGGGCACCTCTCCGGCGATCAGCTTCGACACCGCCTTCTGCGCGCTCTCGTAGTCGCGCATGGAGGCGACGATCTCACCGGTGTCCGTGCCGCTCGCGGGGCGATTCAGCATGCTCATCCGGCTATTCTTCCACGTCGCGCCCCGCCGCCGGCCGAGCGACCGCCGCGACCGCCGGGCCGGCACGCCGCGGGCTACGCTGGTCGGGTGAGCACACAACGGGTTTTCGCCGCGCGCCTGGCAGGGTGCGCCGTCTTCGATCCCGTCGGCGACCGGCTCGGCAAGGTCCGGGATGTCGTCGTCGTGTATCGAAGTACCGCGGCCCCGCGAGTGATCGGACTGGTCGTGGAGATCCCCGGCCGCCGCCACGTGTTCCTCTCGATCGGCCGGGTCACGTCGATCCGGTCCGGTCAGGTCATCACCACGGGCCTCATCAACGTGCGCCGCTTCTCCCCGCGCGCGGGCGAGGTGCGCGTCCTCGCCGAGATGCTGGGCCGACGCGTGAGCCTGACCGACGGCAGCGGCACCGCCGTCATCGAGGACGTGGCCATCGAGCCCAACCGGCTCGGCGAGTGGGCGATCAGCCAGCTCTTCCTGCGCCGGCCGAAGACCGGGGCGTCGCCGTTCGCCAAGGGCCCGACGACGTTCGCCGCCTGGAGCGAGGTCACCGAGGAGCAGGCGCCGGGCGAGTCGCAGTCCGCCGAGCAGCTCGTCGCCTCCTACTCCGAGCTGCACGCCGCGGACCTCGCTAACACGCTCCTCGACCTCCCGCAGCAGCGGATGATCGAGGTCGCGGAGGAGCTCTCCGACGACCGCCTCGCCGACGCCCTCGAGGAGATGCCGGAGGACGAGCAGGTGCACATCCTCGACCGCCTCGGCGAGGAGCGCGCGGCCGACATCCTCGATCAGATGGAACCGGACGACGCCGCCGACCTCCTCGCCCAGCTCCCGCCGACCCAGCTGGAGCAGCTGCTCCAGCGGATGGAGCCGGAGCGCGCCGAGGACGTGCGGATGCTGCTGCGCTACGGCCCCGACACGGCCGGCGGTCTGATGACTCCGGAGCCGATCATCCTGTCCGCCGACGCCACGGTCGCGGAGGCGCTCGCGCTCATCCGCCGTCATGAGCTGCACCCGGCCCTCGCCGCGGCCGTGTTCGTGACGCTCCCGCCGTTCGAGACGCCGACGGGCCGCCTCCTCGGGCTCGTGCACTTCCAGCGGATGCTGCGCTACCCGCCGCACGAGCGGCTCGGCGCCATCCTCGACGACAGCCTCGAACCGGTGCCCGTCACCGCCTCCGCGGCCGAGGTCGCCCGCATGCTCGCCAGCTACGACCTCGTCTCGCTGCCCGTGATCGACGCGGCCCACCGCCTCGTCGGCGCGATCAGCATCGACGACGTGCTCGACTACCTGCTGCCGGACGACTGGCGCACGCACGACAGCGACGACGTCGCCCCGCCCGTGACGGAGGCGCGCTGATGGCACGCAAGGAGCGGGCCGCCCGCCTCGACGCGCCGGGACGGACGAGCACCCGCCCCCGGTCGACCTCGCGCGACCGCTTCGGTCGCTTCACGGAGTGGGTCGCCCGCGCGATGGGCACCCCGGCGTTCCTCGTCATCCTCAGTCTCTTCTGCATCCTCTGGATCGGCTGGAACACGCTGATGCCGCACGAGGTGCGCTTCGACGACGCCGCACTCGGCTTCACCGCGCTCACCCTGATGCTGTCGCTGCAGGCCTCGTACGCCGCGCCGCTCATCCTCCTCGCGCAGAACCGCCAGGACGACCGCGACCGCGTGCAGATCGAGCAGGACCGGCAGCGCGCCGAGCGGAACCTCGCGGACACCGAGTACCTCGCCCGCGAGATCGTCGCGCTGCGGATGTCGCTGGAGGAGCGCAACGCGCAGGTGGTCACCCGCGACGTGCTGCGGCAGGAGCTCCGTGCCCTGCTGGCCGAGCTGGGCGACGCCGAGGAGAAGCCCGCGGGCGGCATCGCCTCATGACCGCGGCCGAGAACGTCAGGGCCGCGGTGGCGGCGGTGACCGATCCGGAGCTGCGGCGGCCGATCGGCGACCTCGACATGGTGCGCGACATCTCGGTCGAGGACGGGGTGGCGCGTGTGGGCATCGTGCTGACGATCGTCGGGTGCCCCGCCGCCGACCGCATCGAGCGCGACGTGCGCGGTGCCGCGGCCGCGGTTCCCGGGGTCACGGACGTCGAGGTCGAGGTGGGCGTGATGACCCCGGCCGAGCGCAAGGCGCTCACCGAGCGGCTCCGCGCCGGTCGACCGCCGCGGCACATGCCCTTCGGGCCCGATTCCCTCACCCGCGTGATCCTCGTCTCCAGCGGCAAGGGCGGCGTCGGCAAGTCGACGGTCACCGCGAACCTCGCGGTCGCCCTCGCCGACCAGGGGCTCGCCGTCGGCCTGGTGGATGCGGACGTGCACGGCTTCTCGATCCCGGGGCTGCTCGGCATCCCCGCCGGCACGCAGCCGACGCGCATCGACGACCTCATGCTGCCGCCGGTGGCCCACGGGGTGAAGACCATCTCGATCGGGATGTTCCTGCGCGACGGGGAGTCCGTGGTGGCCTGGCGCGGACCGATGCTGCACCGCACCGTCTCGCAGTTCCTCACCGACGTCTTCTTCGGCGACCTCGACGTCCTGCTCATCGACATGCCGCCGGGTACCGGGGACATCGCCATCTCGATCGGGCAGCTCCTCCCCCACGCCGAGGTGCTCGTGGTCACCACGCCCCAGGCGGCGGCCTCCGATGTGGCCATCCGCAGCGGACTCGTGGCGCGCCAGACCGGTCAGCGCGTGATCGGCGTGATCGAGAACATGTCCGCGTACACCCTCCCCGACGGCACCGTGGTCGACCTGTTCGGTGCGGGCGGCGGCGCGGCGGTCGCGGAGGCCCTGTCCGAACCCGACGCGCCGGTGCCGCTGCTGGCCTCCATCCCGCTCAGTCCGGCGCTCCGTCAGGGCGGGGACGAGGGCGTCCCGGTCGTCACCTCTGCGCCGGACGACGCCGCCGCGCAGGCGATCCGCACGATGGCCGCCGGCCTCGCCCGACGGGGCCGTGGCCTCGCCGGCCGCTCGCTGCCGATGTCGATCGGATGAGTGCGCGTGGGAGGATGGACGGATGCCGCACCGCTCCGTGACCGTGGATGAAGGACTGCAGCGGAGGATGGCACGCGACGCCGCCGTCTATGCGCTGACCCGCCCCGTCGCGATCGTGATGTGGGTCGCCCTGGCCGCGGGACTCGTCCTCTCCGTCTTCACGCTCAACGACCTCCTCTCCACGGGTGCGGAGGTGAGCGCGCTCGTCGCCTGGATGCCTGCCGTCACGGTGGGGCTGGGCGCGTACGCGGTGCTCCTGACCACCTCGAGCGCGCGCAGGGCCGTCCGCGCCGCGATGCCGGTGGAGAGCGTCGTCTGGGTCGCTCTCGAGGACGATCGGCTGCAGCTGGGAAGCGATCGGCGCCGGTCCGAGATCCCGTACGGCACCTTCCAGAGCCTCCGCGTCGGCAGGGACGCCGTGATCTTCAAGGTACGCGACGCCTCGGTCGCCACCGCCATCCCGCGCTCGCTGTTCAGCGACGAGGAGCTGGCGACGTTGCGGGCCCGGATCTCCTGAACGGACGACTCAGGTCGCCTCGGTGTCGAACGGCGGACGGTTCTCCGCGCTGAAGGTCGGCGGCGCGGTACGAGGGGCCACCGGCTCCGCGATCGTCGCCGTCGCCTGCGCGGGGGTCGCGGGCTCCGGCTCCTCCAGGAGCGCGTCGCGGATGATGCGCCGGGGGTCGTACTGCCGCGGGTCGAGCTTGCGCCAGTCCACGTCGTCGAGTTCCGGCCCCATCTCCTCGCGGACGCGGGACTTCGTGTCGCGGATGTACTCGCCGGCCTTGCGCACGATGCTCGCGAAGGCCTCCGCGGCACGCGGCAGACGCTCGGGGCCGATGATCAGCACCGCGATCAGGCCGATGAGCAGCAGCTTCTCGAAGGTGAGGCCGAACGTCATGTGACCAGGCTACCGCCGCGCCTGCGGGCTCTGCGCGCGCTGAGCGAATACCCTGGACACATCAGCCATGCACGCAGGGAGAGGCAGGTCATGAGCGAGCACGACGCCAACGCGCGCTTCCTTCGCGAGTCCATCGTCGAGCCGGAGACCATCGCCCGCGCTCGCGCCCACGCCGTGGAGCTGGGGGCGGCCCCGATCAGCACGGTCGTCGGCTCGCAGATCGCCGTGCTCGCCGCCGCCGGGACGGCCCGCTCCATCGTCGAGATCGGAACCGGCGCCGGCGTCTCCGGACTCTGGCTGCTGCGCGGGGCCCCGAACGCGGTGCTGACCTCGATCGACAACGAGCCCGAGCACCTCGCCGCCGCCCGCCAGGCGTTCGCGGACGCGAAGGTGCCCGCCACCCGTGCGCGGTTCATCGCCGGACGCGCGATCGATGTGCTCCCCCGCATGAACGAGGCGTCGTACGACATCGTCCTCGTGGACGCCGACCCCGAGAACGTCATCGAGTACGTCTCGCACGGACTCCGTCTCGCCCGCACCGGCGGCCTGGTGCTCGTGCCCCGCATCCTCGCCGGGGGCCGCGTGGCCGACCCTGTGCAGCGCGACGACATCACCTCCGCCTATCGATCGCTGGTGCAGGAGACGCAGGAGTCGTCCGCCGTGCTGGCGACCGTCTCACCCGCCGGCGAGGGTCTGCTGCAGCTGATCCGCCTCGACGACCGCTCCTGATCCCGGGCCGCCGACGCGAAGAGGGCGAGGGATCCGCGGATCCCTCGCCCTCTTCGGTCGCGTTGCAGCGGACCAGGTCCGATCAGGCCGGGGCCACGACGGCACCGAGCACG
This sequence comes from Microbacterium sp. NPDC091676, assembly GCF_044756645.1. Classification (NCBI taxonomy): domain Bacteria; kingdom Bacillati; phylum Actinomycetota; class Actinomycetes; order Micrococcales; family Microbacteriaceae; genus Microbacterium; species Microbacterium sp. NPDC091676. The sequence continues at coordinate 1,090,400 of NZ_JBIVTI010000001.1, forward strand.
TCGTGAAGCTCCTTGGCCTCGGCGTCGTTCACGGAGACGACCAGGCGGCCTCCTCCTTCGAGCGGAACACGCACGATGATGAGTCGTCCCTCTTTCACGGCCTCCATGGGTCCGTCTCCGGTCCTCGGCTTCATCGCTGCCATCGTGGCTCCCTTTCCTCCGGTGGTATGGGACGAGTTTATCGGGTGCGACCGCGCCGTGGACGTCACGGGGACACAATCCGGTCCGCCGCGTCGTCAGGGCACCTGCCAGAACGTGCTGCCGAGGGCGTAGACGTGATAGATCCAGACCCACTGGCCGGCCAGGCACAGTGCCAGCGCCCCCAGCCGCCACGCTCGTGAGCGGGGCACAGCGACCGCTCCCCACGCGGGGCTGAGTGGCAGCAGCAGGCGGAACGTGCTCGACTGCGGGAAGAACACCGCGAGCAGGTAGAGCAGGTAGCTCGCGCTCCAGAGACGCAGGTCGGGGCCGAGCGCCCGCACCTGCGGGGACAGCAGCAGCGCGGCGGCCGCCGCGACCACGAGCACGATGAGGGCGACCGGACCCCAGCCCGGCGGCACCCCCCACAGTCCGAACCAGAACTGCGATGCCTGCACCCAGCCCTCGAAGGGCACGAAGCCGTCGACGCCCCCGGCGATCCAGTGTCGTCGCCAGGCGAGCTCGGTGGCGAGGTAGGCGCCGGGATCGCCGGTCACGACACCGGCGATGAGCTGCCAGGCGAACCCGGTGGCCGTCGCGAGCGCGCCGAGGGCGACGATGTGCACGACCTCCCTGGCGCCCAGCGGATCGGTGCGGCGATGCCTCCAGCGGAGGATGCCGTGCAGGCCGAGGTACAGGGCGAAGGCGAGCACGCCGGGACGGGTGAACCCCAGCACCGGGATGAGCACGTACAGCCAGACGTAGTTCCGGCGGATCGTCGCGTCCAGAGCGAGGAAGAGCAGCAGCAGGAAGAGCGTCTCCGCGTATCCCACCTGGAACAGGGCGGCCAGCGGTCCGGAGGCGAAGAAGACCACGGCCCACAGTGCCGCGCCGTTCCCGATGCGGTCGCGGAGCAGACGATGCAGCGCGAGACAGGCCAGGTAGCCGGCTCCGAGCGAGAGCACGAGGGCCCCGGCGCCCCAGGAGCCGAACACGAAGCCCAGCGCCTTGGCGGCGTACGCGAACACGGGCATGAACGCCCAGGCGTTCTCGGCCACCTGCCCGTCGTCGGTCAGCGGGAGGTCGGTGGGATAGCCGTGCACCGCCACCTGCCAGTACCACTGCGCATCCCACCCGAGGACGAAGTCCACGAGCCCGGCGTCGCCGCCGAAGCGCGAGAACACCGTGGACAGGGAGGCCGCGGCGATGAGGAATCCGGTCGTCACGACCCGTGCGAGGACGTAGACGATGCCGATGCGCAGAGCCGGCGGCATCCGCGCCCAGCGCCGTGCGAGCGTCAGTGCGACGTGAGCCATGCGCGCAGACCCCGCTCGACGGCGTCGATCTGGGCGAGCGGCACGCGCTCCTCGTCGTGATGGGCGAGGTGCGGGTCGCCGGGCCCGTAGTTCACGGCCGGGATGCCGAGTGCCGAGAAGCGGGCCACGTCGGTCCACCCGTACTTCGGCTGCGGTTCCGCGCCGACCGCCGCGACGAAGCGACGGGCGATGTCGGCGTCCAGCCCGGGGCGCGCACCCTCGGCGGCGTCCGTGATCTCGACGTCGAATCCGGCGAGGACTGCCCGGACGTGGGCCTCGGCGTCGGCCGCGGACTTGTTCGGCGCGAAGCGGTAGTTGACCTCGACCTCGCAGGCGTCCGGGATGACGTTGCCGGCGACCCCTCCCGCGATGCGGACCGCGCTGAGCCCCTCCCGGTAGAGCAGGCCCTCGACCATCACCTCGCGCGCCCGGTACTCGGACAGCCGGGTGAGGATGGGGGCCGCGCGATGGATCGCGTTCTCGCCGATCCAGGCCCTGGCACTGTGCGCGCGGACGCCCGTGGTCCGCACGATCGCCCGCAGCGTGCCGTTGCATCCGCCTTCGACCTGACCGTTCGACGGCTCTCCGAGGATGGCGAAGTCGGCCTGGAAGAGGTCGGGCCGTGCCGCGGCGAGAAGCCCGAGGCCGTTCAAGGACGCCGCGACCTCCTCGTTGTCGTACCACATCCAGGTCACGTCGATCGCGGGGTCGGTGAGCTCGGCGGCCAGCTTGAGCTGCACCGCGACCCCGGCCTTCATGTCGACGGTGCCCCTTCCCCACAGATGCGGCACGCCGTCGATCTCGATGTCGCGCGTGGGCAGGTTGTCGTTGAGGGGCACGGTGTCGATGTGCCCGGCGATCGCGACGCGCTGCGCCCGACCGAGATCCGTGCGGGCGACGACCGTGTTGCCGTGTCGGATGACCTCCAGGTGCGGCAGACCGGACACCGCCTCCTCGATCAGGTCGGCGAGTGTCCTCTCGTCGCCGGAGACACTCGGGACGTCGCAGATCGCGCGGGTGATGTCGGCGGAGGACGCGGTCAGATCGAGCACCATGCCCCCAGCCTACTGATGCCCGTCATGCGGGACGGGACACCGTCGTCGGCGCGATACCGTGGAGGCATGAGCGACGCACGATCTGTCTGGGGACTCGGCCTGACGACCACCGCGAGCGACGGCACGGTCCTCGACGCGTGGTACCCGGAGGTCCGCTCGTCCGCGCCGTCCGAGACCGAGGTCGCCGCCGCGCGCACCGCGCTCGACGCACAGACCGGTCAGGACGAGCGCCGCGACGTCACCCTCGCGGTGGTCGAGCTCACGATCGACCTTAACGCGGCCCCGACCTCCACCGCGGACGCCTATCTGCGCCTGCACGCGCTGTCGCACCTGCTCGTGCGGCCGAACGCCCTCAACCTCGACGGCATCTTCGGTCACCTGCCGAACGTCGCCTGGACCAATGCCGGCCCGCTGCTCCCCGCCGATGCCGTGCGTCTGCGTCCGCAGCTCCAGCGCGCCGGGATCCAGATCCAGGGCCTGGACAAGTTCCCTCGTCTCACCGACTACGTGCAGCCCGCCGGGGTGCGCATCGCCGACGCCTCGCGCGTGAGGCTCGGCGCCCACCTCTCCCCCGGCACCACGGTCATGCACGAGGGCTTCGTCAACTTCAACGCCGGCACCCTCGGCGCCTCGATGGTCGAGGGGCGCATCTCGCAGGGCGTCGTGGTCGGCGACGGCAGCGACATCGGCGGCGGCGCCTCGATCATGGGCACGCTCTCCGGCGGCGGGTCGCATCGCGTGTCGATCGGCGCCCGCACGCTTCTGGGCGCGAACGCCGGCATCGGCATCTCCCTCGGCGACGACTGCGTCGTGGAGGCCGGGCTCTACGTCACCGCCGGGACGAAGATCGTGCTCGCCGACGGTCCTGCGACGGCCGATGGCGGCCGCAAGACCGTCAAGGGCGCCGACCTCTCGGGTCAGGACGGCCTGCTCTTCCGTCGCAACTCGCTCACGGGTGCCGTCGAGGCCGTCCGTCGGGCCGGCGTCGGCGTCACGCTCAACGAGGCGCTCCACGCCTGACAGCCCACCTGCAGCCTTCGACCGGTCTCCGCTGGTAGACTGGTTCCGTTGCCCGCGCCGCCGGCCGGTCAGCATCGTCGTCGTCTAGGGGTCTCCGAGGACCGAAGCGAGCGCCCGCGCTCCCCTCTCCAGCCCGAACTGGCCATTCGCACGGCGAACGGACGCGCACTCGCTGCGTCTTCGCCCACCTCACCCCACTATCCCGCGCCGTTCTCGTGCGCTGACGGAGTTCTCTGCATGCCTTCCTTCCTCGATCTCGGCGTTCCCGCCGAGCTCGCCACCGTTCTCGCCGCCTCCGGAAAGACCGAGGCGTTCGCGATCCAGCGTGACACCCTGCCCGACTCGCTCGCCGGCCGCGACCTCCTCGGTCGCGGACGGACGGGCAGCGGCAAGACCATCGCCTTCGCGCTCCCGCTCGTCGCCCGTCTGGCGGCCTCCGGCCACAAGCGCCGGTCCGGCCTGCCCCGCGGCCTCGTGCTCGCCCCCACCCGCGAGCTGGCCACCCAGATCGCCGCGACCGTCGCCCCGCTCGCCGAGGCCGTCGGCCTTCGGGTCACCACCGTGTTCGGCGGCGTCAGCCAGCGTCCGCAGGAGCAGGCGCTGCAGGGCGGCGTCGACATCGTCGTCGCCTGCCCCGGCCGCCTGGAAGACCTCATGAAGCAGCAGGTCGTGCGCCTCAGCGCCATCGAGGTCACCGTGCTCGACGAGGCCGACCACATGGCCGACCTCGGCTTCCTCCCCGGCGTCACCCGCATCCTCTCGGCGACGCCCGCCGACGGTCAGCGCCTGCTCTTCAGCGCCACGCTGGACCGCGGCATCGACACCCTCGCCCGCCGGTTCCTCACGAACGCCGTCAGCCACGAGGTCGACGAGGCGAGCGTGCCCGTCGGCGAGATGACCCACCGGGTGCTCGTCGTCGACTCTCCCGAGAACAAGACCGTGCTGGTGCGCGACCTCGCCTCGGGCACCGGTCGTCGCATCCTCTTCACGCGCACCAAGCACCAGGCGAAGAAGCTCGCCAAGCAGCTCACCGCCGCCGGGATCCCCGCCGTCGACCTGCACGGCAACCTCTCCCAGAACGCACGCGAGCGCAACCTCGGCGCCTTCTCCACCGACCCGGCCGACGGGGGCGTCCGCGTCCTCGTCGCGACCGATGTCGCGGCCCGCGGTGTGCACGTCGACAACGTCGACCTCGTCGTCCACGTCGACCCGCCCGTCGAGCACAAGGCCTACCTGCACCGCTCGGGCCGCACGGCGCGGGCCGGGGCGGCAGGCACGGTCGTCACCGTGGTCCTGCCCGAGCAGCGCCGCGACGTGAAGGATCTCCTGCGCAAGGCCGCGATCACGGCACCGCTGGAGAACCTCACCGCCGACGCCGTGACCGAGCTCGTCCCCGAGCGCGCTCCGCACGTGCGCCCCGCTCCCCCGCAGCCGCAGCAGCAGCAGCGCTCCGCGAAGCAGCGGCCGGCGGGCGGCGAGAAGAGCACAGCGACCACCCCGCCGTCCCGCCGTCGTCGTCGCCCGCGCTCCGCGGGTCAGGGCGGCGCGCCGGGCGCGCAGCGTCAGGGCGGCCAGGGCCGTCAGGGCACGCGCGGCGCGCAGGGACGCTGATCCCGGCTCACGCCCCACGATGGCGAAGGCCCCCTCGCACTCCGGTGCGAGGGGGCCTTCGGCGTCTGCGGCGCAGCGCTCAGCGCGTCGGGAACGCGCGCTCCGGCGACCCGGTGTAGAGCTGCTGCGGGCGGCCGATCTTCGTCTGCGGGTCGAGCTGCAGCTCGCGCCACTGCGCGAGCCAGCCGGGAAGGCGGCCGATCGCGAACAGGACCGTGAACATGCGCGTGGGGAAGCCCATCGCCTTGTAGATCACGCCCGTGTAGAAATCGACGTTCGGATACAGGCGCCGCTCACGGAAGTAGTCGTCCGCGAGGGCGATCTCCTCGAGCTCCTTCGCGAGGTCCAGGAGCGGGTCGGTGACGCCGAGCGAGCTCAGCACCTCGTCCGCGGCCTCCTTGACGAGCTTGGCGCGTGGGTCGTAGTTCTTGTAGACCCGGTGCCCGAAGCCCATCAGCTTCACGCCCTCTTCCTTGTTCTTCACCCGCTCGACGAACCGGGAGACACTCTGACCCGAGTCGCGGATCTGGCCGAGCATCGTGAGGACGGCCTCGTTCGCACCGCCGTGCAGGGGCCCGGAGAGGGCCTGGATGCCGGCCGAGACGGAGGCGAACTGGTTGGCCCCCGTCGAGCCGACGAGACGGACGGTGGAGGTCGAGGCGTTCTGCTCGTGGTCCTCGTGCAGGATCAGCAGCAGCTCGAGGGCCTTCACCATGGTCGGGTTGATCTCGTACGGCTCGGAGTTCACGCCGAAGTTCAGCTTCAGGAAGTTCTCCACGAAGCCGAGCGAGTTGTCCGGGTAGAGGAACGCCTGACCGACGCTCTTCTTGTGCGCGTAGGCGGCGATGACCGGCAGCTTGGCGAGCATGCGGATGGTGTTCAGCTCGACGTGCTCGGGGTTGTGCGGGTCGGTCTGGCCCTCGTAGTACGTCGACAGGGCCGCGACGGCGGAGGACAGCACCGACATGGGGTGCGCGGTGTGCGGCAGCGCCGAGAAGAAGCGCTTGAGGTCTTCGTGCAGCAGCGTGTGGCGGCGGATCTTCTCATCGAACTCCGCCAGCTCGCCGGCGGACGGCAGCTCGCCGTAGATGAGCAGCCAGGCGACCTCGAGGTAGCTGGTGCTGCCGGCGAGCTGCTCGATCGGGTAGCCGCGGTAGCGCAGGATGCCCTTGTCGCCGTCGATGAACGTGATGTCCGACTTGGTGGAGGCGGTGTTGACGAAGCCGTAGTCGAGGCCGGTGTAGCCGGTCTGACGGGTCAGCGTCGAGAAGTCGATGCTGTCGTGGCCCGCGGTACCGCGCACCAGGGGGAATTCGGCGGTGGTCTCGCCGATCGTCAGCTTCGCCGTCTGGTCTGCCGCAGCGCTCACGCGGACCTCCTCCTTCTGTCTGATCGCCCCGGCGTCGCGGGCGTCAGCAAGTTCTTGATCAAGCCGGAACTGGCGATCTCTCGGGCGCCGAGCGCCTGGCCGGGTGCCGACCGAATCGCCTTTACAGCCTAGTCGTCGCGCAGGCCTACTGTGACAACCGCCAAAGGGATCGTCGCAACAGGGAGGGTTCCTACAGAACCGCTCCGCGCAGGCGCCGAGCCGCCTCGGCGACGCGGTCGGTCGGCGCCGTGAGCGACAACCGCACATGCTCGGGCGACGAGGCTCCGTAGAAGTGCCCGGGCCCGGCGAGGATCCCGAGATCGGCGAGACGCGCCATCGACTCCCAGGCGTCGCGTCCCTCGGTCGCCCAGAGGTACAGCCCCGCCTGCGAGCCGTCGATGCGGAAGCCGGCGTCCTCGACGGCGGGCAGCAGCAGCGCCCGGCGCTCGCGGTAGAGCTCCTTCTGCGCCGCCACGTGAGCCTCGTCACCGAGGGCGACGGCCATCGCCCGCTGGACCGGCGCGGGCGGCATGAGGCCGAGGTGCTTGCGCGCGGTGAGGAGCTCGCCGACCACGCGGGCGCATCCGGCGACGAAGGCCGCCCGGTAGCCGGCGAGGTTGGACTGCTTGCTCAGGGAGTAGACGCTGAGGAGGTTCGCCCGCGTGCCGCCGGTCACCCGGGGGTCGAGCACCGACGGGATGGGCTCCTCGGCCCACGGACCGTCCCATCCCAGTTCGGCGTAGCACTCGTCGCTCGCCAGCACGGCTCCCAGCTCACGCGCCCGCTGCACGGCCGCGGAGAGCTCGTCGACGGTCCACGTGCGACCGTCCGGGTTGCCCGGGGTGTTGATCCAGATGAGCCGCGCACCCTCCGGCCATTCCGCCGGATCGTCGGCCGCGACGGGTGTCGCTCCCGCGACCCGCGCGCCGACGTCGTACGTCGGGTAGGCGACGCGGGGGTGGACCACGATGTCTCCGGCGCCGAGCCCCAGCAGCGTGGGCAGGAGCGCGACGAGCTCCTTGGAGCCGATCGTCGGCAGCACGTTGTCGACCCGGAGGTCCGGGACGCCGCGGCGGCGGGCGTACCAGTCGACGATCGCCTCCCGGAGCGCGGGAGTGCCGACGGTCTGCGGATAGGCGTGGGCGTCGGTCGCCTCGGCGAGGGCCTGACGGATGATCTCCGGCGTGGGATCGACCGGCGAGCCGACGGAGAGGTCGACGAGACCGCCCGGGTGCCGGGCGGCGCGCTCACGATACGGGACGACGGCGTCCCACGGGTAGTCGGCGAGGTCGCGGACGCTCACGGAGCGGGCCTACTCGCCCTGCGGCGGGAGCGCGGCGATGATCGGGTGGTCGAACGGGTAGACGCCGACCTTCGCGGCGCCGCCCGGCGAGCCGATCTCGTCGAAGAACTCGACGTTGGCCTTGTAGTAGTCCTGCCACTCGTCGGGCAGATCGTCCTCGTAGTAGATCGCCTCGACGGGGCACACCGGCTCGCACGCTCCGCAGTCCACGCACTCGTCGGGGTGGATGTAGAGCGACCGTTCGCCCTCGTAGATGCAGTCAACGGGGCACTCGTCGATGCAGGCGCGATCCTTGACATCGACGCACGGGAGGGCGATCACATACGTCACCCCCTCAGTCTACGACCCGTGGACCTCGGGTTCCTCCGAGGACGGCGCAGACGAGCGGACCGGCTGCCGGGAGAACGAAGGCCACGCGATCACGAGCAGCACGATGCCGGCGGCGAGATAGGTCCAGATGCGCCCGGCGAGGGTGTCCTGCACGACGACGGAGCCACCGGGACCGACGCCCGAGATGAGCACGATCATGCCCAGCATCCCGAGTCCGGCGGCGACCGCGGCCCCCCGGTCATGGGTGAGCGCCCGCACGGCGATGAGGATCGCGGCGCACGCGATCGCGGCGACGATCAGACCGATGGGGATCGGACCCCACATGACGCTGTGCGCGATGGTTCCGGCCACCCCGTAGACCCCGCCCACCAGGGCAGCGGCCACCCAGGACAGCACCCTCGACAACCACTTCCCGCGCACCCCCCGATCCTACCCGGGCCCGGTCCGGCGCGACGACGGCTCAGGCGGCGAGACCGAACAGCCGCAGCAGCGCCGCGACGAGGGCGGCCGACGCCACCACCACGAGGAACGACTGCCGCAGCCAGAGGAGTCCGGCCGCGACGAGCACCGCGGGCACGCGCGCGTCCACCGTGATGGCCTGCCCGTCCCCGAGGGACTGCACCGCGACGAGGGCGGCGAGCAGCGCGACGGTGAGGAGGTCGGAGATGCGGGCGGGCCGGGGCGCCTCGAGCACCTTCGGCGGCACGAGGTAGCCCACGGCCTTCAGCGCGAGGCAGATCAGGGCGGCGAGGAGGATGGCGCTCCAGAGACTCATGCGCCGGCCTCCTCGTCGCCGACCTCTGCGGCTCGCGGTGTCTCCAGCCAGTTGAACCACCCGACGACGATCGCGACGAGGGCGGCGACGAGCACGGGGAGTCCCGGCAGGAGGAACGGGGTGAGGGCGGCCGCGATCACGGCCGCCGCGATCCCGACGGCCACCGCCTGCCGCCGCCGCAGTCGCGGCCACAGCAGGGCGAGGAACGCCGCGGCCGCCGCGGCGTCCAGCCCCCAGGCCTTCGGGTCGCCGAGCACGTCGCCGACCAGCGCGCCGACGAGGGTGGTGAGGTTCCAGCCGAGGAAGATGCCGACCCCCGTGACCCAGAAGCCCACCCGGCGCAGGCGCGGATCGTCCTGCGCGATCGCCACCGCGGTGGACTCGTCGATGGTGAAGTGCGCGGCGACGGCCCGTCGCGCCGGTCCCCCGCCCACGACCGGCGACATGCGCATGCCGTAGGCGACGTTGCGCACACCGAGGAGGGCGGCCGACGCGATCGCCGACGGCAGCGCGGCCAGGCCGCCGGCGGCGAAGACGCCCACGAAGGCGAACTGGGATCCGCCGGTGAACATGAGGAGGCTGAGCACGCACGCCTGCCACACGTCGAGGCCCGCTGCCACGGCGAGCGCACCGAAGGAGATGCCATAGGCGCTCGTGGCGAGCACGACGCCGAGGGCCTCGCGCCACACCTCACGTTCAGCGGTCATCGACAGCCACCCGTTCGCTTCACTGAACACACGATCATCATTCTGAACATGGCGCTCCTCATAGTCAAGCGAACGATCGTTTGCCATGATGAACGCATGGAGGATCTCCGCACCCGCATCGCCCGCACGCTCCGCCGCGAGCGCGAGGCGGCGAACCTGTCCGTCTCCGAGCTCGCCCGCCGGGCCGGCATCTCCAAGGCCACCGTCTCCCAACTCGAGAGCGGCGCCGGCAATCCCAGCGTGGAGACGCTGTGGGCGCTGGGCGTCGCGCTCGGCGTCCCGTTCGCGGTGCTCGTCGACCAGCAGGCCAACGCCCCCACCCTCATCCGCGCCGACGCCCTCGCCGGGGTGCCCTCCTCCGCCGCCGCCTACAGCGCCACCCTCCTCTCTGCCAGCCCTCCTGGCGCGCGACGGGACGTGTACCTCATCCAGGCGGAGCCCGGGGATCCTCGCCGGTCCGATCCCCACCACGCGGGCACGATCGAACACGTGATCCTCATCGCCGGGCAGGCGCGGGTCGGACCACCGGAGGATGCCGTGGTGCTGAACCCCGGCGACTATCTGACGTATGCCGGCGACGCGGCCCACGTCTTCGAGGCGATCCTCCCCGGCACGAGCGCCGTGCTCATCTCCGAACTGCGCTGAGCATCACTCCCCCGGCCCTGTCGGCGACGGGTCGGGGATCTCGTGCGGACGGTAGTTCGGCAGGCGCGACGCGGGCAGGATCGCGAGCGCGCTCACCGCGGCGAGGATGAGCAGGCCCAGCTTGAGCGTGCGCAGCCGCGACTCCTCGTTGACGGCGACCGCGGCGTCGACCTGCTCCGGCGTCGCGTCCGTGGTCTCCAGCACCGCGCGCAGATCGTCGTTGCTGACGAAGTTCACCTCGTTCAAGTCGACCTGCGACACCAGCGACGGCGGCAGTTCCGGATGCTCCACGACCGCACGGCCCACGTTGAGCGCGAGCAGCGAGACCAGCAGCGCCCCGGCGAGCGCCGTCCCGACGGCGGAGGCGAGGTTCTGGGTGGTGCCCCGCAGCGACCCGACGTCGCCGGCGAGCTCCGGCGGCACCGCGGTCACGAGCACGTTGAACACCAGGGTGACGAGGGCTCCCTGGCCGATGCCGAACACGACGAGTCCGGCGATGGTCGGCACCGTCTCCCAGTTGTTGGTCACGACGACCGAGAGCCAGACCAGCGCCGCCGTGGTGAGGATGAACCCGAAGACGCCGATCGTCCGCGGCGGGTAGCGCTTGTAGAACCGGACGACGAGCGTCGCCGTCACGAACACCGTGAGGTTGAACGGCATCATCGCGAGGGCGGTGTCGAACGGCGTCCGCCCCTGGACGATCTGGATGTACAGCGGCACCGTGAAGTTCACGCAGGCTTCCAGCGCCACGACGATGAACATGGCGTACACCGCGGCGCGCTCCCTGGACGACCCCAGCACGCTCAGGTCGATGAGCGGCACCTTCCCCTCGGCCATCCGCCGCCGGGTCCACAGGAAGAACCCCTGGCCCAGGATGATCCCCAGCACGATGAAGATCGGTGCCGGCGAGAGCCCGACGACGGAGAACGGTGCGGAGGGCGCCGCCGCGAGCGCTCCCCAGCTGTTGAGGTTGTTGAACCCGAGGGTGAGCAGCACGATCGCCGCGCCGATGAGGAGGGCCGCGACGAGATCGATGCGGATCGCCGCATCGCCGCGGTCGCCGCGCAGCGTGAAGCTCAGGGCGAAGACCGCGACGGCGATCGCCAGCACGATGACGAAGAGCGGACGCCACCCGACGAGCGTCCCGAGCGTCCCTCCGATGAGGAAGGCGCTGACACCGGAGATCGCGCGCGCCGAGCCGATCGCTCCGATCGCCGTGGCCTGCTGCGGGCCCCGGTAGTTCTCGGCGATCAGGGCCACGATCGAGGGGACGATGATCGCGGCGGCCGCTCCCGCCACGGCCTGCCCGGCGATGGCCCACCAGACGGTGGGGGCGAGGAGCATCATCACCGCCGATCCGGCGAAGAGGGCGACGACCACGCGGAAGATCAGCACCCAGCCGACGCGCTGCCCGAGCTTGGCCCCGGTCATCACGAGCGCCGCGACGGCGAGGCCGTACATCACGATCGTCGTGCTCGCGACGGTGGGCGGGACGCCGAAGTCGCTCACCATGCCGCCGAGCGAGATCGGCAGCGCCGCGACGTTGAAGGACATGAGCACCTGTGCGAGGAACAGGCTGACCATCGGCAGCCAGGACGTCTTCACGGGGGCGGGGGCGGTGCGGGTCATGGGCGCTCTCCTTCCGACGGCGAGGCACCCGCCTCACCGGCATGCTCGCGGGCGGGCGCGGAGGCGAAGAGGTTCAGCCCCAGCGACCGCGACAGGTGACCGATCGCCATCTGCGACCGGATCGAGTTGCCCGCCTCGTCCAACCGCGGCGAGAACCCGGCGACGGCGCCCTTGCCCGGGGAGACCGCGACGAGGCCGCCCGAGACACCCGACTTCGCCGGCAGACCGATCTCGAACAGCCAGTCCCCCGACCGCTCGTACAATCCGCTCGCCGCGACGACGGCGAGCGTGTCACGGCAGACGTCCGCGGACACCACCCGCTCCCCTGTCACGGGGTTGACCCCGCCGTCGGCGAGTGTGGCGCCCATGACGGCGAGGTCGTGCGCGGTCACGGAGAGCGCGCATTGACGGGTGTAGACGTCGACGATCTCGTCGGGATCGCCGGCCAGTCGTCCGTAGCTGCGCAGCAACCAGCCCAGCGCGCGATTGCGCTCGTTCGACCCCGCCTCGGAGGCGTACACCTCGCCGTCCAGGCTCAGCGGTCGTCCGGCGAAGGCGGACAGCCCCTCACGGACACGCTCCCATTGCTCCACCGCCGTGGCGCCGGGCATCAGCGCCGTGGTCGCGATCGCCCCGGCGTTGACCATCGGGTTGCGCGGGTGTCCGTCGTTGAGCTCCAGCGCCACCACCGAGTTGAAGGCGAGGCCGGTGTTGTTCACGCCCACGATCTCGCGGACCCGCTCGTGGCCGTGCTCCTGGATCGCCAGCGCATAGACGAACATCTTGGAGATCGACTGGATGGAGAACGCGTGCAGGGCGTCTCCGGCGTCGTGGATGCCGCCGCCCACCTCGATCACCGCGAGCCCGAACAGCTCCGGATCGACCGCGGCGAGGACGGGGATGTAGTCCGCCACCTCCCCGGACACCTCGTCCGCGTACCGGGCGTGGGCCTCGCGGACGAGCTCGTCCACCCGCTCCCACCCCGGAAGCGTGCCCGTGGAGACCTCCTGCGGGACGTCGAGCCAGACGGTGGGGTCGAGCACACTTCCTCCTCGGAAATCACGACGCCCCCAGCCGTCTCCCTGTCACGGTAGCGTCCGTGTCGGGTGACGGCTAGGGGCAATCGTTCGCGAGGGGCCCGCTCTGCGGCTCAGTACCAGTTCATGGCCTGGGAGTGTCCCCAGGCGCTGCACGGGGTGCCGTAGGCGTCGGCGATGTACTTCAGGCCCCAGGCGATCTGGGTGGCAGCGTTCGTCTGCCAGTCGGCACCCGCCGTGGCCATCTTGCTGCCGGGCAGCGCCTGCGGGATTCCGGTCGCTCCCCCGTCGTTGTTGTACGCCTGGTAGTTCCAGCCGGACTCCTTGTTCCACAGCGAGTTCAGGCAGGAGAACTGGTCGCCGCCCCAGCCGTAGCGGTCGGCCATCATCTGCTGTGCGGTGGCGCGAGCCCCGTCCGGCGTGTTCGCGGAGGCGAGCGCGGCCGCTGCGGCCGCCGCCTTCTCCTCAGCGGCGCGGGCGGCGTCTTCGGCCGCCTTCTTCTCCTGCGCGGCGGTGTAGGCCTGCTGGAGGTCTGCCGTGGCGGTCACGACCTTCTCGGTCTCCGCCTCGGCCTGCGCGGTCGTGACCGTGATGAGGACCAGCGGCAGCGTGGCGCGATCGGCGAGGGTCTCCAGGTCGTCTTCCAGCGCGGTCGTGTCGACCGACGCGGCCGCGCCCACGTCGAGGCCCGACTCGGTGACCTCCGCGGTCAGGCTCTTCGCCGCGTCGACCGCATCGGTCGCGTTCGAGACCGTCATGACGGCCTGATCGGCGATGCGGGCGAGGGGCTCGGTGCCGAGGTCGTGGCTCGTGACGGCGGACGTGGCGTCGGAGCGCTCGGCTCCGGCCGCCGGGGCGGAGGCGAGGCCGACGCTGAGGGTGATGCCGACGAGCGCGGCCGTGGCGGCGCCGAGGGCGATGAGGGGTGTACGGGTGACGGTGGCGCGAGCGGCTGCCGCGTCGGAGGCGCGCCGAAGCGCACGGGTCTTCTGAAGCAAGGCTTTGACTTTCGGGTCGTCGTACGCCCATATCGGGGACTCATCGGGAGCTCGCCCCGGGCGCAAGTCAACGAGTCTGCGTCATCAACCTGAGCAAAAACTAGCTCTCACCTGGGATTTTCATGAGAGAGGGCCCCACGCGGCCAGATGGCGGCGTGGGGCCCTCTCTCATGATGAGCGCTGAGCGATCAGGCGTTCGCGTCCTGCCGCTTGAGGCGCGAGGCCTCGCGACCGCGGACGGTCTGGTCGAGGATCACCTTGCGGATGCGGACGGCCTCGGGCGTGACCTCGACGCATTCGTCGTCACGGGCGAACTCGAGGCTCTCCTCGAGCGTCAGCACACGCGGCGGTGTCATCGACTCGAACGTGTCGGAGCTCGCTGCACGCATGTTGGTGAGCTTCTTCTCCTTGGTGATGTTGACGTCCATGTCGTCGGCGCGGGAGTTCTCGCCGATGACCATGCCCTCGTAGACCTCCTGCGTGGGCTGCACGAAGAACGACATGCGCTCCTGCAGGGCGATCATGGCGAACGGGGTGACGACGCCCTGACGGTCGGCGACGATCGAGCCGTTCTGACGCGTCGTGATGGAACCGGCCCATGGCTCGTAACCGTGCGAGATCGCGTTCGCGATACCGGTGCCACGGGTCGTGGTGAGGAACTCGCTGCGGAAGCCGATCAGGCCACGCGACGGGACGATGAACTCCATGCGCACCCAGCCGGTGCCGTGGTTGGTCATGTTCTCCATGCGGCCCTTGCGGTTCGCGAGGAGCTGCGTGATCGCGCCGAGGTGCTCCTCCGGCGTGTCGATGGTCAGATGCTCGAACGGCTCGTAGACCTTGCCGTCGATCTTCTTGGTGACCACCTGCGGCTTGCCGACCGTGAGCTCGAAGCCCTCGCGGCGCATGTTCTCGACGAGGATGGCGAGGGCCAGCTCGCCGCGGCCCTGCACCTCCCAGGCGTCGGGACGCCCGATGTCGACGACCTTGAGCGACACGTTGCCGATGAGCTCGCGGTCGAGGCGGTCCTTCACCATGCGTGCGGTGAGCTTGTGCCCCTTGACCTTGCCCATGAGCGGCGAGGTGTTGGTGCCGATCG
This sequence comes from Microbacterium sp. NPDC091676, assembly GCF_044756645.1. Lineage (NCBI taxonomy): Bacteria > Bacillati > Actinomycetota > Actinomycetes > Micrococcales > Microbacteriaceae > Microbacterium > Microbacterium sp. NPDC091676. Next base: position 1,105,429 of record NZ_JBIVTI010000001.1, read on the forward strand.
TCATGGAGATGGCGGGGTCGTCGACCGTGATCGCAGGAAGCGGTCGCACGTCTTCCGGGTCGGCGATGGTCTCACCGATGGTGATGTTCTCGAAGCCGGCGATGGCGACGATGTCGCCGGGGCCGGCGGACTCGGCGGGGTAGCGCTCGAGAGCGCGGGTCTTCAGCAGCTCGGTGATGCGGGCGTTGCTCGTGGTGCCGTCGGCACGCACCCAGGCCACCGTCTGGCCCTTCTTGAGCGTGCCGTTGAAGACGCGCAGCAGGGCCAGGCGACCGAGGAACGGGCTGGAGTCGAGGTTCGTGACCCAGGCCTGCAGCGGGGCCTCGTCGTCGTAGGACGGGGCCGGGACGTGCTCGAGGATGGCCTCGAAGAGCGGCTCGAGGTCGTCGTTGTCGGGCAGCGATCCGTCGGCCGGACGGTTCTGCGACGCGGCGCCGGCGCGGCCGGAGGCGTAGACCACGGGCACGTCGAGCAGCGCGTCGACGTCGAGATCGGGCACATCGTCGACGAGGTCGGAGGCCAGACCCAGCAGGAGGTCGTGCGCCTCCTCCTCGACCTCGGCGATCCGGGCGTCCGGACGGTCGGTCTTGTTGACCAGGAGGATCACGGGGAGCTTCGCCTCGAGCGCCTTGCGCAGCACGAAGCGGGTCTGCGGCAGCGGGCCCTCGCTCGCGTCCACGAGCAGCACGACGCCGTCGACCATCGACAGGCCGCGCTCGACCTCGCCGCCGAAGTCGGCGTGGCCGGGGGTGTCGATCACGTTGATCGTGATCTCCTTGCCGTCGGCGTGCTTGCCCTTGTAGGTGATCGCCGTGTTCTTGGCGAGGATCGTGATGCCCTTCTCGCGCTCCAGGTCGTTGGAGTCCATCGCGCGCTCCTCCACGTGCGAGTGTTCGCCGAAGGAGCCCGTCTGGCGGAGCATCGCGTCGACGAGCGTGGTCTTGCCGTGGTCGACGTGGGCGACGATTGCGACGTTGCGGAGGTCAGAGCGGAGGGCGTGCGCCATACAAGGGTCCTCAAAGAGTGTGGGGTTGCGCCGGGAAGCCGACGTTCCAGGATAACGTACGCGCGGATCGGGTTCCTGAACGCACGTCGTACCATCGTCCCGTGACCCTCCCCGACCCGACTCCCCCGGTGCCGCAGACGCCGTCGACCGCGCCCGCCCGACGCGACGAACCGCGTGAAGGTCGAGCGCGCCTGTGGTGGGAGATCGCCATCGTGCTCGCCCTGGGTCTGGGACAGTCCGCGATCTACGCGATCGTGCAGCTCGCCTATCGGCTCACCGACGACACGCCCCTCGCGGATCAGACCGCCACCCTCAACCCCTCCCGCAGCGACCGGGAGGTGTTCGACCTCATCTATCAGGTGCTGTCCATCGGCTTCGCCCTGGTACCGGTGCTCCTCGTGTGCTTCCTGCTGTGGCAGCGCCGTCGCCCGCACCTGGAGCGCCTCGGCCTCGACGGCACCCGCGTGGCCGGCGACGTCGGCCGGGGCGTGCTCCTCGTCCTCGCGATCGGCGTGCCGGGACTGGCGCTCTACCTCGGCGGCCGGGCGCTCGGACTGTTCGTGGCCGTGAACCCCGCCGGTCTGGACGCGCACTGGTGGACCGTGCCGATCCTCCTGCTCGCCGCCGCACGCGCATCGCTCCAGGAGGAGTTCGTCGTGCTCGGATACCTGTTCGCCCGCCTGCGGGAGCTCGGGTGGTCGCCGTGGACGATCATCGTCTCGACCTCGGTGCTCCGTGCGACGTACCACCTCTATCAGGGGCCCGGCGCCTTCATCGGCAACCTCGCGATGGGACTGCTCTTCGGGTGGCTCTACCACCGCACCGGTCGACTGCTGCCGTTCCTGGTGGCGCACTTCCTCATCGACGCGGCGGCGTTCGTCGGCTACCCCTGGGCCGCGGCCACCTGGCCCGCCCTGTTCGGTCTTCCCGGCTGAGGCGCGCTCAGCCGAGGTTGACGACGACGAGCGCCGCGACGGCCCACAGCACGATGACGACGAGGGCGATGAGGGCCGGGCCGTCCCAGCTGCGTCGGATCGGCGCATCCGCCGTCGCGGGCGCCGCGCCCCACAGATCGCGGATGCCGGTGAGCACCCGGAGCGCCGACGGCACCTTCGGCTCCGCGTCCTCATCACGGGAGCGACGAGGCGGACGCGCCTTGGCCGGTCCGCCCCAACAGCTCAGGGTGCGGCCGTCGTCCAGCGTGAACTCGAGCTGCCAGCGCATGTCGATGTCCTGCACACGCGCCCAGCCGAAGGTCGTGCGACGCAGCAGGTTCTGCACCACGGCCCCCTCCTGATCCACGCGGACGAAGGACACGAAGGCCGTCTCGTACACGATCCACAGACCGAGCAGCAGCCAGGGCGCCACGAGCAGCGCCTGCACGATGCTGCCGTTGACGACGGTGTCCCCGAGCAGGAACAGCACCAGCAGGATGCTGAGGACGAAGACGACGGTGCCCGAGGACGCACGGAAGGTCCGTGCGTCCTCGGGGTGTCCGGGCGATGCCACCTCAGCGGCCGCCGAGCGGGATCGACGCGCCGGGGATCGCCTTGAGAAGGCGGTCCGTGTACTCCTGCTGCGGGTTCGCGAAGATCTCGTCGACCGTCCCCTGCTCGACGACCTTGCCCTTCTCCATGACACAGACCAGGTCGCTGGAGACCCGGACGACCGCGAGGTCGTGCGTGATGAAGAGGTAGGTGAGGTTCAGCTCCGATTGGAGCTCGGCGAGCAGCTTCAGGATCTGATCCTGCACGAGCACATCGAGCGCCGACACCGCCTCGTCGAGCACGACGATGTCGGGCTTGAGGGCGAGAGCGCGCGCGATCGCGACGCGCTGCCGCTGACCGCCCGACAGCTCGTTCGGATACCGGGTGGCCAGCGCACGGGGCAGTGCCACCTGGTCGAGGAGCTCCTCGACGCGCTCGCGCTGCGCGGTGCGGTCGCCCACGCCGTGGATCTGCAGCGGCTCCGAGATCGTGTTCCCGATGTTGCGCAGCGGATCGAGCGAGCCGTAGGGGTCCTGGAACACCGGCTGCATGCGACGACGCAACCCGAACGCCTGAGCGTTCGAGAGGCGCGACACATCCTGCCCGTCGATCTCGATGGTGCCGCTCGTGGGCTCCTCGAGCTTCAGCACCATCTTCGCCACGGTCGACTTACCGGACCCCGACTCGCCCACGAGCGCGAGGGTCTTCCCCCGCAGGATCTCGAAGGAGACATCGTCGACCGCCCGGAAGGCTTCGCTGCGGAAGTTCCCCTGACGGATCTTGTAGTCCTTGGTGAGCCCGGTGACGCGCACCGTCGGCGGGATGGCGGCGAGGTCGTCGAGCGTCTCGATGCCCCGGTCCTCCACGACCGCCTGGATACGTTGCGACGCGACGCTGGGTGCGGCCCCGACCAGTCGCTGGGTGTACGGATGCTGCGGGTTCTCCAGGATCTGCCGGCTCGGCCCGGCCTCCACGATGTTGCCGTTGCTCATCACGATGATCTTCTCCGCACGCTCGGCCGCGAGGCCGAGGTCATGCGTGATGAGGAGCACCGAGGTGCCCTTGTCGCGCGTGAGCGTCGCCATGTGATCGAGGATGACGCGCTGCACCGTGACATCCAGCGCCGAGGTGGGCTCGTCGGCGATGAGCAGCTTGGGGTCGGCCGCGAGGCCGATCCCGATCAACGCCCGCTGACGCATACCGCCGGAGAACTGGTGAGGGTACTGGTGCAGACGCCTCTCGGCATCGGCCAGCCCCGCCTGCTTCAGCACCTCTATCGTCCGCGCCTTCACGGCCTCGCGGCCGCGGGCGATCCCGTTCGCACGGATCGCCTCCTTCACCTGGAAGCCGATGCTCCACACCGGATTGAGGTTGGACATCGGGTCCTGGGGGACGAAGCCGATCTCGCGACCGCGGACGGCCTCCATCTCCCGGCGACCGAGCTTCGTCAGCTCCCGGCCGTCGAGAGTGATCGATCCTCCGGTGACGACACCGGTTCCGGGCAGGAGGTTCACGATGGCGCTCGCCGTGGTGGACTTGCCCGAACCGGACTCGCCCACGATGGCGACGGTCTCACCCGGGAAGATGTCGAAGCTCGCTCCGTGCAGGACCTCGCGGTCGCCCTCCTGTGTGCGGAATGCCACCTTCAGGTCGCGAACGCTCAGCAGCGGGACGCGTGCGGTCTCACGATCGTTCATCGTCGTGCCCTCGCTCTCGGATCGATGGCGTCTCGGATGAGTTCGCCGAGGGTGACGAAGGCGAGCACCGCGAGGGTGAGCGCGATCGACGGATAGATGAGCGCCATCGGCGCGACCCGGAGCGACGACTGCGCCGCACTGATGTCATTGCCCCAGGACATGACCGTGCCGCCCAGCCCGACGCCGAGGAAGGACAGGGTCGCCTCCGCGACGATCGACGCCGCGAGCGCGAGCGTCGACACGACCAGCAGCGGAGCCAGCGAGTTCGGGATCACGTGCACCAGAAGAGTGCGGAACTTCGACAGCCCGACCGCTTGCGCGGCCACGATGAAGTCACCCTGCCGGACCCTCAACACCTCGGCCCTCACCACGCGCGCCGTGGACGCCCACGCGAAACCACCGATCGCGAGCGCGAGCACCGGAACGGACCGATACTGCGAGAACACCGTCATGACGACGACGGCGGCGAGGATGTAGGGGATGGCGAAGAAGATGTCGCCGATGCGCGACAGCAGGGAGTCCAGCCATCCGCCGTAGAACCCGGCGAGTGCCCCCATGATGAGGCCGACGATCGAGCCGATCGCCGTAGCGAGCAGTCCGACGGAGAGCGAGGTCTGCGCGCCCCAGACTATCCGCGAGTAGATGTCGCATCCCTGGAACGTGAATCCCAGAGGGTGTCCCTCCGTGGGGCCGCCGTTGCTGTTCGCGAGCTGACAGTTGCTGTCCGGCGGGACAGAGGTGAACAGCGTCGGCCACGCGGCCATCAGGATGAAGACGAGCGCGAGCACGACCGAGAACCAGAACAGGGGTCGACGCCGCAGGTCGGTCCACGCGTCCCGCCACAGGTTGCGCGGCTTCTCGGCGACGCGCACCGCATCGACGTCGATTGTCTGCGTTTCGACCGGCGCGACGTAGTGAGTGTGCGTTGTGGGGTCAGGCATAACGGATCCTTGGGTCGAGAAGACCGTAGAGCAGGTCGATGACGAGGTTGACCAGGACGTAGAGGATCACGAACACGGTGACGAAGGAGACCACGGTGGGGCCCTCATTGCGGATCGCGGCCTGGTAGAGGGTGTTGCCGACGCCGGGGACGTTGAAGATGCCCTCGGTCACCGTGGCACCGACGAGCAGCACACCGAAGTTGGTGGCCGAGTTCGTGATGACCGGGATCAGCGAGTTGCGCAGCACGTGCACCGGGATCACCCGGCCTCGCGAAAGGCCCTTGCTGTACGCGGTGCGCACCCAATCCTGGTTGAGCGTGTCGATCACGGAGCTTCGCATGAGCCGCATGCTCACGGCATAGAGACTGAAGCCGAGCACCAGCGCGGGCAACCACAGCCCGCCCCAGTCGTTGTCGGCTCCGACCGTCGGCTTGAACCAGCCGAGCTTGATCGCGAGGAAGTACTGCGCGAGGAAGGCCACGACGAAGATCGGGATCGCGATCGCGATGAGCGCGACCATAAGCATCGTATGGTCGAAGACCTTGCCCTTGCGCAGCGCCGAGACCGTGCCGATGATGATCGCGAGCGTGAACTCGATGGCGATGGCCATGACGGCGAGACGGCCGGTGACCGGGAGGGTCTCCGCGAGCACCTCCGAGACCGAGCGGCCCGAGAACGTGTTGCCCAGATCGCCCTGGAACACACCCGTGATGTAGTACCAGTACTGCACCAGGAACGGATCGTTCAGGTGGTACTGCTCGCGGAGCTGCTCCACGATCGCAGGGTTCGGGGTGCGGTCACCGAAGAGGCCGAGGATCGGGTCACCGGGCATGGCGAACACGAGGAAGTAGATGAGCAGAGTCGCTCCGAAGAAGACCGGAATGACCTGCAGGAGACGTCTGACGATATAGCCGAACATGCGTCTGTCCTGTAATCAGGAGGCGAAGTCAGTATGACGAACACAGCCTGTGAGGCGGCGACGGAAGACCGTCACCGCCTCACAGGTTCGTGCTGTCAGACTTACTCGCCGTCCTTGGTGACCTGGTAGAGGATCGGCCAGGTGTCCCATCCGAATTCGACGTTCTCGACCGAGTCGCCCCAAGCGCCCATGGCGTTGGTGTACCAGAGCGGGATGGCGGGGAGGTCCTGGAAGAGGATCTCCTGCGCCTCCTGGAACTTGGCGATGCCCGCCTCGACGTCCGGGGCCGCAGAGCCCTCATCGAGGAGCTTGTCGAACTCCGGGTTCGAGTAGTCGCCGTCGTTCGAGCCGGCGCCGGTGCCGAAGAGCGGGCCAAGGCCGTTGAACATCGACGGGTAGTCGAACTGCCATCCGGTGCGGAACGCGGTCTGCGTCTTGTCCTCCGTGATCAGGGTCCGGTGCTCGGCGAAGGTCGGAATCGGGTTGCCCGAGGCCTCGATGCCGAGGTTGTTCTTGATCTGGTTCGCGACCGCGTCGACCCAGCCCTGGTTGGGGCCGTCGGCGTTGTACTGGATCTGGAAGGATCCGGTCCACGGCGCGATGGCGTCAGCCTCGGCCCACAGCTCCTTCGCCTTGTCGGCATCGAAGTCGAGAACGTCGGAGCCGGGGATGTCCTCGGAGTAGCCGTCGATGACGGGCGACGTGAAGTCCTTCATCGGCGTACGCGTGCCGCTGAAGACCACGTCGGTGATCTCTTCACGGTTGATCGCGTGCGAGATCGCCGCGCGACGCAGCTGGCCCTCTTCACCGCTGAAGTGCTCGAGGCGCTCCGGAATGGTGATGGTGGCGTTCGCTGCCGCCGGCTGGTTCACCGTGCGGTCCGGGAAATCGGTCTCGAACGTCTGGAGAGCGGTGTCCGGGATCTCCTGGATGATGTCGAGGTCGCCACCCTGCAGGTCGGCGTACGCCGCCTCGGTGCTGGCGTAGAGCTTCATGTCGACGCCACCGTTCTGCGCCTCGCGCGGGCCGGTGTAGTCCTCGTTCTTGACGAGCTCGATGCTCTCGTTGTGCTTCCAGGCGCCCTCTTCCGCGAAGACGTACGGGCCGTTGCCGACGGGGTTCTCACCGAAGGCCTCGAGGTCGTCCCAGGCCGAGGCCGGCAGCGGGAAGAACGCGGTGTAACCCAGGCGCAGCGGGAAGTCGGACTCCGGCTGCTTCAGCTTGACCGTGAAGGTCAGGTCGTCGACGACCTCGAGGCCGGACAGCTCCGGAACGTTCTCGTCGTACGAGAAACCCTCGATGGACTCGAAGAAGTAGCTCGACAGCTGCTTGTTGTCGAGAGCGGCACCGTAGTTCCACGCCTTGACGAAGGACTCGGCATCGACCGGGTCGCCGTTGGCGAAGGTCTGGTCGGCCTTGATCTTGATCGTGTAGGTCTGCGCGTCGTCGGTCTCGATCGACTCGGCGAGATCGTTGTGCACGGCGCCCTCGGCGTCGTAGTACACCAGGCCCGCGAAGATGCTCTGCAGCACCAGGCCGCCGCCGACCTCGTTCGTGTTGGTCGGGATGAGGGGGTTCTGCGGCTCGGTGTTGTTGACCGAGATCACCGCGGTCGGGTCACCCGAGGGCGTCTCCTCCGTGGAGTCGTTGCCGCCGCCGCTGGCGCAGCCTGCCAGGGTCAGGGCGCCGATCACGAACAGTGCGCTGCCCGCGAGGGCGATCTTGTTGCGCTTCACTTTTGTCCTCCTGTGGACGTGGGAATTCTGCGCGGCTCATCATCGAGCGCGCAGGGATACCTGAGCGTAACCCGGGGGTCGCGAGTCCAGGACGTTCGGCTAACGAACTGTTACTGAGTGGTGACCATCTGTCACATGACGGAAACATGGCGTAACGCGAACGGCGCCGCGCCGCCGGGAGGCGGGCGCGACGCCGTTCGTCGTGCGGGTCCGTGTCAGGCGAAGGCCTCGATCGGCGGGCAGGCGCAGACGAGGTTGCGGTCGCCGTACGCCTGGTCGATCCGGCGGACCGGCGGCCAGTACTTCGCCGCCACCAGCGAGCGCACCGGGTAGGCGGCCTCCTCGCGGGTGTAGGCGTGCGCCCACTCCCCCGCGATGAGCGAGACGGCGGTGTGCGGGGCATGCACGAGCGGGTTGTCGTCCGCGGGCCAGCGCCCCGCGGCGACGGCGTCCGCCTCGGCCTTGATCATGATCATGGCCTCGATGAACCGCTCGATCTCGTCGAGGTCCTCCGACTCGGTGGGCTCCACCATGAGGGTGCCGGCGACCGGGAACGACATGGTCGGCGCGTGGAACCCGTAGTCGATCAGGCGCTTGGCGACGTCGTCGACGGAGATGCCGGTGGCCTCCTTGAGCGGACGCAGGTCGAGGATGCACTCATGCGCGACCCGTCCGTTCTCCCCCGTGTAGAGCACCGGGAAGTGTCCGCCGAGGCGCTCGGCGATGTAGTTCGCCGAGAGGACCGCCGCGGCGGTCGCGCGCCGGAGGCCCTCGGCGCCCATCATCCGCACGTACGCCCACGAGATCGGGAGGATGCCCGCAGAACCGTACGGGGCCGCGGAGATCACCGCGCCCTCGAACGTGTGGCCGCCGAAGTGCTCGGCGCGCTGCGCGAGCGGGTGCGACGGCAGGTACGGCGCGAGGTGCGCCTTCGCCGCGACCGGGCCGATGCCCGGGCCGCCGCCGCCGTGCGGGATGGCGAAGGTCTTGTGCAGGTTGAGGTGCGAGACGTCGCCGCCGAGGTCGCCGAATCGCGCGTAGCCGAGGAGTGCGTTGAGGTTGGCACCGTCGACGTACACCTGACCGCCGGCCGCGTGCACCGCCCCGGTGATCTCCACGACCTGCTCCTCGTACACGCCGTGCGTGGACGGGTACGTGATCATCAGCGCCGCCAGGTCGTCGGCGTGCTGGGCGATCTTCGCGCGGAGGTCGTCCAGGTCGACGTTGCCGAGCGCGTCGCTCGCCACCACGACGACCTTCATGCCGGCGAGCACGGCGGAGGCCGCGTTCGTGCCGTGGGCGGAGGACGGGATGAGGCACACGATGCGGTGGTCGTCGCCGTTCGCGCGGTGGTAGCCGCGGATCGCGAGGAGGCCCGCCAGCTCACCCTGAGAGCCGGCGTTCGGCTGCAGCGACACTGCGTCGTACCCGGTGATCTCGGCGAGCCAGCCCTCGAGCTGATCGATGAGCTCCAGGTAGCCGCGGACGTCGGCCTCCGGGGCGAACGGGTGGATGCCCGCGAACTCCGGCCACGTGATGGCGGCCATCTCGGTGGCGGCGTTGAGCTTCATCGTGCACGAGCCGAGCGGGATCATGCCGCGGTCGAGGGCGTAGTCCCGGTCGGACAGGCTCTTCAGATACCGCATCATGGCGGTCTCGCTGCGGTGGCTGTGGAACACCGGGTGCGTGAGGTACTCGTCCTCGCGGCGGAGGGCGTCTGGCAGCGCGTCCGCGTCGCCGAGGCCGAAGCCGAAGGCGCGCTCCTGCTTCCCGCCGAAGACCTGCGCGACCTGATGCAGCTCGGTCACCGTGGTCGTCTCGTCGACCGCGATGCCGATCGTGTCGGCGTCGGCGACCCGCAGGAGGATGCCGTAGCCGCCCCGCGCCTGGTCGGCGTACTCCGCCGCCCGGCCGGGCACGCGCACGGCGAGCGTGTCGAAGAAGTTCTCGTGGACGACCTCGGCGCCGGCCTCGACGAGCCAGTCGCGCAGCAGCGTCGTCTTGGCGGCGACGTCGCGGGCGATCTCGCGGAGCCCGTCCGGGCCGTGGTAGACCGCGTACATCGACGCCATCACGGCGAGGAGCACCTGGGCGGTGCAGATGTTCGACGTCGCCTTCTCGCGGCGGATGTGCTGCTCCCGGGTCTGCAGCGAGAGACGGTAGGCCGGCTTGCCTTCGGCATCGACGGAGACGCCGACGAGGCGTCCGGGCAGCTGCCGCTCCAGGCCTGCGCGCACGGCCATGTAGCCGGCGTGCGGGCCGCCGAAGCCCATCGGCACGCCGAAGCGCTGCGTCGTGCCCACGGCCACGTCGGCCCCGAGGGTGCCGGGCGCGGTGAGGAGCGTCAGCGCGAGCAGGTCGGCGGCCGCGACGGCGAGCGCGCCGGCGACGTGCGCGGCGTCGAACACCGCGGATGGATCCCACACGCGGCCCGAAGCCCCCGGATACTGCACGAAGACGCCGAAGAGCTCGGCGGGGAGCTCCTCCCCCGCCGCGAAGTCGACCGTGACGAGCTCGATGCCGAGCGCCTCGGCCCGGGACGCGAGCATGGCCTTCGTCTGCGGCAGCGCATCCGCGTCCACCGCGAAGACGTTCGAGGAGGTCTTCGAGGCCCGGCGCGCGAGCAGCATCGCCTCCACGACCGCGGTGGACTCGTCGAGCATCGACGCGTTCGCGGTGGTGAGGCCGGTGAGCTCGGACACCATCGTCTGGAAGTTGATCAGCGCTTCGAGGCGCCCCTGCGAGATCTCGGGCTGGTACGGCGTGTAGGCCGTGTACCAGGAAGGGTTCTCGAGGACGTTGCGCTGGATGACCTGCGGCGTGACGGTGCCGTAGTAGCCGAGGCCGATCATCGAGCGGTTCACGGTGTTGCGCCCGGCGAGGGCACGCAGCTCGGCCAGCGCCTCGGTCTCCGACGCGGCGACCGGGATGCGGGAGTCGGCGACCGCGTCCTCCGGTCCCGTGTAGATCGAGGCGGGGACGGCCTGACGCATGAGCTCCTCGACCGGGCTCAGCGTCCCGCTGTCGACGGAGCCGAGACCGAGCGCGTCGAGCATCGTGCGCTGGGCGGCCTCGGTCGGTCCGATGTGACGATCGGCGAATGCAACCACTTCCGGATCAGCCCTCCGTGAGTGCGACGTACGCGTCGCGGTCCAGCAGTCCGTCCAGCGCGCCGGCGGCGACGAACACCTTGAGCAGCCAGCCTCCCTCGAAGGGCTCGGCGTTGACCAGCGAGGGGTCGTCGACGACGGCGTCGTTGATCTCGACGACGGTGCCGGCGACCGGGGCGTAGAGCTCCCCGACCGACTTGGTGGACTCGATCTCGCCGACGACGGAGCCGGCGGTCAGCTCGGTGCCGACGGCGGGGAGCTCGACGAAGACGACGTCCCCCAGCTTCTCGGCGGCGTAGTCGGTGATGCCGATGGTGACGGTGTCGCCGTCACCGGCGATCCATTCGTGCTCGTCGGTGTAGCGGAGTGCGCTGAGATCGGTCATTTGTTCCTCCGGTAGAAAGGCAGGGCGGTCACGGTCGCGGGGATGCGGGTCCCCCGCACATCAAGGAATACTGCGGTTCCCTCCTCGGCGGAAGAAGGGTCGACGAAGGCCATCGCGATGGGGTGGCCCAGCGTCGGGCTCAAAGCGCCGCTGGTGATCTCGCCGATCGGAGAGCCGTCGGCGTCGACGACCGCGTAGCCGGCGCGGCCGGCGCGTCGCCCCTCCGCCGTCAGGCCGACGAGGATGCGGGCGTCGTCGGCCTGCGCCGGTGCGTCCTTGCCGACGAAACGCTCCTTCGCGGCGACCACGACGCGGCCGAGGCCGGCCTGGGCGGGTGCGGTGTCGAGGCTGAGCTCATGCCCGTACAGCGGCATGCCCGCCTCCAGGCGGAGCGTGTCGCGCGCGGCGAGGCCGGCGGGCACCAGGCCCTGCGGGGTCCCGGCGTCGACCACGGCGTCCCACAGCGCGGTCGCGTGGGCGGCCGGGACGAGGAGCTCGAAGCCGTCCTCCCCGGTGTAGCCGGTGCGGGCGAGGAGCAGCGGTTCCCCGGCGAACGACGCGGTCGCCCACGCGTAGTACTTCTGCTCCGCCCAGGGGACGCTGACGTCGGCGATGCCCGCCGTCGCCGCGAGGATCTCCTCGGCCCGCGGGCCCTGCACGGCGATCAGCGCGTAGTCGTCCGAGACGTCGGCGACCTCCACGGGGCCGGCGTCCGCGTCCGCCACCCGCGCGGCGAGCGCCTGCCCCACGGCGTCGCGGTTACCCGCGTTGGAGATGATGAGGAAGTCGTCGTCGGCCAGGCGGTAGACGATCACGTCGTCGACGATGCCGCCCTCGGGCGTCAGCAGCAGCGAGTACTTCGCCTTGCCGATCGCGAGCGCGGACAGCCGCCCGGCGAGCGCGTAGTCGAGGAAGGCCGCGGCACCGGCGCCGCGGACCGAGAACTCCGCCATGTGCGAGATGTCGAAGATGCCCGCCGCCTGCCGCACCGCGTGGTGCTCGGCGAGGTCGGACGTGTAGCGCACCGGCATCTGCCAGCCGCCGAAATCGGTGAAGGAGGCGCCGAGCGCCTCATGGCGCTCGCGCAGCGGGGTGTAGCGGGGGTCGGACATGGAGTTCTCCCGGGCTGGGTCGGGCGGGACGACGACGTCGCCCCTGGGAACTCCCCCTCTGTCATGGGCCTGAGAGCTTCGCCCGCGCGCGTGCACAGGGCTTTCACCGTCGGCGGATCCCCCGGTGCTCGGGATCGCTTTTCAGAGCGGCCGGACCTCCGCGGTACGCGTACCTGAGAGATTGGCGGGGAGGCTTGCTCCTTCGGTGCCCGGCTGCATGCGCCGGGGCTCTCCCGCGTCGGTCGTTCGGCCTGTCTTCGATTGTGGGTTCAGTCTAGCGGTCTCCCCCGCCCGCTCAGGAGCCCAGGGCGAGCTCCGCCCGGACCTCGTCACGGAGCCTGCCGAGGTTCTCCGGCTCCGGGGCCGCCGCCAGGAGGGTCCTGGTGTACTCGTGCTGCGGGTTCAGGATCACCTCGTCGGCCGTTCCCCGCTCCACGACGTCGCCCTGGAAGAGGACCATGATGTCGTCGGAGAAGTGCCGCGCGGTCGCGAGGTCGTGCGTGATGTAGAGGACGCCGAGGTTCTCCTCGCGCTGCAGCTCGGCGAGCAGGTTGAGCACGCCGAGACGGATCGACACGTCGAGCATCGACACCGGCTCGTCGGCCACGATGAACCGGGCGCCGGGGGCGAGGGCCCGCGCGATCGCCACGCGCTGCCGCTGCCCGCCGGAGAGCTCGTGCGGACGCCGTTCGGCGAAGCTCTCCCCCGGGGTGAGCCGCACCCGCTCCAGCAGCTCGATCGCCCGCGCCCGCACCTCGCCGCTGTCCAGCTTCGGGTGGTGCAGCCGGATCGGACGCTCCAGGTGATGGACGATCGTGTGGAACGGGTTGAGTGAGGCGAACGGGTCCTGGAAGACCATCTGCACGTCCGACCGGTAGCGCTCGAGAGCCGTCCCCCGCGTACCCGACTCCTCGCCGTCGAGGAGGATGCTTCCCGAGGTCGGCGTCTCCAGCTTCATCAGCATCCGGGCGATGGTCGACTTGCCCGAACCGGACTCGCCGACCAGAGCCGTGGTCCGCCCCGCCTCCAGCGTGAACGACACGTCCTTCACCGCGTGCAGAACGCTCGTGCGGAACCCTGACCGCAGGTGGAAGTCCTTGACGAGGTTCCTCGCCTCGAGGGTGCCGTCGCGCCTCGTCCCGTCCCCGCTCATCGGATGACCTCCTGGTTCACGCCGCCGCTGCGGACGAAGTCGCCCCGCTCGCCCGTGAGGGACGGGAAGCTCGACAGCAGCCGCTGGGTGTACTCGTGCTGCGGGTTGCGGTAGATCTCCTCCGCGGTGCCCTGCTCGACGATCCGCCCCTGCAGCATGACCGCGATGCGGTCGCTGATCTCGATGAGCATGGGCAGGTCGTGCGTGATGAAGATGACGGCGAAGCCGAGCTTCTCGCGCAGGCGCATGATCTCCCGGATGATGCCGCGCTGCACGACCACGTCGAGCGCCGTGGTGGGCTCGTCCATGATCATGACCTGCGGGTCGAGCGCGAGCGCCATCGCGATCATCATGCGCTGGCGCATGCCGCCGGAGAGCTCGTGCGGGAAGCTCGTGAGCCGGCCGGGGTCGACGCCGACGAGCGTGAGCAGCTCCTCGGCGCGCTCCTGCTTGGCCTTCTTCGACATTCCGGGACGGTGGGTGTCGAAGATGTCGAAGATCTGCGCGCGGACCGAGATGACGGGGTTGAGGGAGTTCATCGCCCCCTGGAAGACCATCGAGATCTTGTCCCAGCGGAAGGCGCGCAGCCCGTCCCCGTCGAGTCCGACGACGTCGATGTCATGGCCGTCGCGGTCGTGGAACACGATCTCGCCGTCGGTCATCAGCGCCGGCGCCTTGAGCAGCCGGTTCATCCCGTACGCGAGGGTCGTCTTGCCGCAGCCCGACTCCCCCGCGAGTCCGAGGATCTCGCCGCGGTGGAGCGTCAGCGAGACGTCGCGGACGGCTTTGACGGGCGGGTCGACCTCGTACTCGATCGAGACGTTCCTGGCGGTGAGCACGGCGTCGCTCATGCGGTGACCCCCTTCTCCTTCGCGGCCTTGCGCAGACGACGGGCCGCATCGGGCGCGTTGCGCAGCTTCGGGTTGATGACCTCGTCGATGGCGAAGTTGATCAGCGCCAGTCCTGCGCCGAGGATCGCGATCATGATGCCCGGCGGCACGAACCACCACCACGCCCCTCGACCGAGAGCCTGGCCGGACTGGGCGTCGTTGAGGATCGAGCCCCAGGTGATCGAGGAGTTCGGACCGAGGCCGAGGTAGGACAGGCCCGCCTCGCCGAGGATGGCGAAGATGATCGCGAAGAGGAACTGCGCGGTCAGCAGCGGGAGCAGGTTCGGCATGATCTCGACGAGGATCACCCGGAAGGACTTCTCCCCCGCCACCTTCGAGGCGTAGACGTAGTCGCGGGTGCGGAGCGAGCGGGTCTGCAAACGCAGCACGTACGCCGCCCCGGCCCACGAGGTGATGCCCAGGACGAAGGCCACGAGCTGCCAGCTGCGCTGCGGCACGAAGGAGGCGATCACCATGACCAGCGGCAGTCCGGGGATGACGATCATGACGTTGGTCAGGAGAGCGAGGACGTCCTCCCGCCAGCCGCCGAGGTACCCGGCCAGGACGCCGAAGAGGAGGGAGAGCACGATGGCGATGCCGCCGGCGGTGACGCCGATGAGCAGCGACCCCTGCGCCCCGACGGCGAGCTGCGCGAGCACGTCGTTGCCGAGCTTGGTCGTGCCCAGCCAGTGCTCCGCCGAGGGCGCGGCGAGGGCGGGGTTGTCGGTGCTGCGCGGGTTCTGCGTGAAGAACGGCGCGATGATCGCGAAGAGCACGATGGCGAGCACGAGCACGGCCCCGACGATGAACTTCGGCGACGTGCTGGGCAGGATCCGGCGGCGCCGGCGCTCCTGACGCTGGGTGGCCAGGGCGACGGTGCCCTCGGGGGCGACGGTGGGAGGCTCCTCCACGAGGAGCGGGTTCTTCGTGTCAGACATTCTGGCGAGCCCTCGGGTCGATGAAGCCATAGACGAGGTCCATGAAGAAGTTGGCGACGAGCACCGTGAGGGTGATCACGAGGAACAGTCCCTGCATCAGCGCGTAGTCGTTGTTGGTGACGGCCTGGAACATGAGCTTGCCGACGCCCGGGTAGGTGAACACCTGCTCCATGACGATGGAGCCGGCCACGACGAACCCGAGCGTGATCGAGAAGCCCGCGATCGACGGGATGGCCGCGTTGCGGGCCGCGTACGTCGTCATGATGCGCCGCGGCCGCAGTCCCTTGGCCTCGGCGGTGAGGACGTAGTCCTCGGCGAGCGTGGAGACCATCATGTTGCGCATGCCGAACATCCAGCCCCCCACGGAGCTGATCACGATCGTGATCGCGGGGAGGAGCGAGTGGGCGACGGCGTCGGTGAAGAACGCCCAGGTCGGCTCCGGGCCGTCCGGGAAGTCGAAGACGTCGTAGCCGCCGAACATCGGGAACCAGCCGAGCCCGACCGCGAAGACGGCGATGAGGACGAGCGCGAGCCAGAAGTACGGGATGGACTGCAGCACGGTGGTCGCCGGGATGAGGTGGTCGACCCAGGTGCCGCGCTTCCACCCGGCCCAGGCGCCGAGCACGACGCCGAGCAGGAAGGAGATGACCGTCGCGGTGCCGACGAGCACCAGCGTCCACGGCAGGGCGCCGGCGATCAGCTCGGCCACCGGGGTGGGGAACTTGGTCACCGACACCCCGAGATCGCCGCGGAGCATGCGTCCCCAGTAGGCGAGGTACTGCTCCCAGAGGGACGCATCGTCGCCGCCGAGCAGGAGCTTGATGTTGCGGATGGTGGTCTCGGAGACCTCTCCGCCGGCCCGCTGCATCTTGGCGATCATGATGTCGGCGGGATCCCCCGGCATGAGCCGGGGAAGCAGGAAGTTGATGGAGATCGCAGCCCACAGCGTGAACGCGTAGAACCCGATCCTTCGTGCATAGAACTTCATGTCACTCGTCCTGACTTCCTGCTTCCCCTGCTCCTCTCGTGACTCAGCCGGCGGGCTTGATCTGCGTCAGCACGTATCCGGCGGCGATGGCGCCCCAGGACGGCGGGAACGCGTAGAGGTTCTCCTCGGTCGGCCAGCCGGTGTAGTCCTTCGTGTTGTAGAAGGTCTGCGTGGCGTTGATCACGAGCGGGATGTAGGGCACGTCGTTGACGATCGCGTCCTGGATCGTGGCGTAGAGCTCCTTGCGCTCGGCCTCGTCCTCGGTGCTGATGGCCTGCTGGATGGCGGCATCGACGGTGGGGTTGTTGTACCGGCTGAAGTTCCAGCGCCCCGGGGGGATCTCGGTGCCGACCGGGCTGGTGGACTGCACCTCGGTGCCGCCGAACCAGTCGCGGTAGATCTGGAACGGGTCGGCGATGGTGGTGCCGACCACGCCGCCGACGATGAGCTGGAACTCACCGGACTGGCGGGCGTCGACGAACTCCTGCCACTGCACGGTCGACGCGGTGACCTTGATGCCCGCGGCCTCGGCCTGCTCGGAGATCAGCTTGGCGGCGTCGTTGTAGTCCGTCCAGCCGTCGACCGAGATCAGGCTGAGTTCGACGGGAGCGCCGTCCTTCTCGTAGATGCCCGACGAGCCCTTCGTGTAGCCGGCGGCCTCGAGGATGGACGCGGCCTCCTCGACGTTCGCCTCCTGCGGGCTGACCTCGTACGCGTCGTCCGTGAGCCACTTCTCATCGCGCGGGAGCAGCGTGTAGGCGGGCGAGACGTCGGCGGTGAGGCCCACGAACGCCTTGTCCTTGATGGTGGCACGGTCGACGGCGACGTTCAGCGCCTGCCGGACGGCGACGTCCGTCTGCGGGCCGGTGCAGCCGAGCTCGGCGTTCGAGCAGGTGTAGAGCACCGTCGGGTCCTGCGGCGTGTTGATCCACTCGATCTTGCCGTTGGCGGTCGCGTCGTCGGGATTCGGGATGAACATCCCGGTCCAGTCCAGCTCGCCCGCCGTCACGAGATCCTGCGCGGTCTGGTTGTTGTCGACGGCGATGTACTGGACCTTCTTGATGGCCAGCTCGTCGGCGCCGCGGTAGTTGTCGTTCGCGACCAGCGTGTAGGACTCGCTCGTGGTCTTGTCCACGACGTACGGGCCCGATCCCACCGGCTCCTCGTTCGTGAAGTTCGCGAAGTCGTCGACGTCTTTCCAGATGTGCTCGGGGAGGATGTAGCTCGACCCCATCCGCTGGAACTCCGTGGTGTACTGCGCGATGCCGTAGGTGAGCACGACCGTGGTGTCGTCGGTGGCCTCCGCGGAGACCAGCTTGTTGCCCTCGGGGTTGTTCGCCTCGTACTGGAAGGTGAAGGCCACGTCGGCCGCGGTGAGCGGCTCGCCGTCGCTCCACTTCAGGTCGGGCTTGATCTTCACCGTGATCTGCGTGCCGTCTTCGTTGTATTCGAAGGACTCGCCGATGAGGCCGATGGGCTCCTCGTCCTTGGTCTTGTTGTAGAAGAACAGGGGCTCGTAGATCGGGCCGAGTGCGCCGTGGAGCACGTTCGGGGCGAACGGGTTGTAGTTCGTGGTGATCGGCGTCGTGCTGCCGGCCCAGACGCGGAGGGCGCGGTCGCTGGACGCGTTGCCGCCCTCGTCGCCATTGCCGCCGCCGCCGCAGGCCGTCAGGCCCAGGGCGAGGACCGAGGCCCCCGCGATCGCGGTGAGCGCGATCTTGCGCTTTCCGTTAGGGATCATTCTTCATTTCCTCTCGGTGCTGCACTGCAGGAGGGATTCTCCGGTTGGAGCCGAACCCCGGGCGGGGTTCACGGGAACCCCGGGAGGTGGCCTGCGGCCGCCCTCGAAGGGGTTTGTTAGGACAGTAACCTAACAAACCCACTCCGGGGGGACAAGCCTTCCCGTGGGCGGGAGATAACGTTTCGGACTCGACGCCTTCACTCGTCATGAACGCGCACTAAAGGTCACCGTGACACTAAGATCGGACGCGGAGGTTAAGGTGCCTATGACTCGAAGTGCGGACATCCGCGTCGCCGTCTCGACGGTGATCCTCACGCTGCGCCGCGGCGACGACGGTCCCCCCGTGCTCGCGCTCCCCCTCGTCCGCCGCACGCGCGAGCCGTTCGCGGAGGCCTGGGCACTGCCCGGCGGGTGGCTCACCCCCGAGGAATCACCGGTCGACGCGGCGGGCCGCACGCTCGCCGAGACGACGGGCCTCGCCCCCACCTACCTGGAGCAGCTCTATGCCTTCGGCGCCGTCGACCGCTCCCCCACGCGGGTCGTCTCGATCGTGTACTGGGCGCTGCTGCGTCAGGACGACGTGGAAGCCCAGATCACCGCGCACCGGGCGTCCGGGCGTGCGCCGGAGAACGTGGAATGGTTCGATGCCGACGACCTGCCCGCGCTCGCCTTCGACCATCGCGAGATCATCGAGTACGCGCTCTGGCGCCTGCGCAACAAGGTCGGCTACAGCCGCGTGGCCCAGGGGTTCCTCCCCGCGGAGTTCACGCTCGCCGAGCTCCGCGAGGCGTACGAGTCGATCCTCGGGCGTCCGCTCGATCCCGCCAACTTCCGGCGGCAGGTGGAGACGGCGGGCAACCTCACCCGGACCGACCGCTTCCGCACGGGCAGCCACCGACCCGCCCGCCTGTACCGCGATGACACCGATGTCGAGCTGGCCGACCGCGGCCCGCTCCGCCCCGAGGAAACGAGAGCCCGATGAGCATCACCTCCGTCCCCCTGCCCCTCGTGCCTGCGGCTGATCCCTCCGTCGACCACGCCATCCAGGCCATCGTCGGCGGGGCCTCCACCGACGCCACCTGCACCACCGACCTGGCCGTCGGGCCCTGGGACTTCGACACGCGCCCGGGGTACGGGCCCGGCTCCTCCATGGGCGACGTCATCCCGACCGGGGCTCCCCGGCAGGGAGAGCTCCCCGCCGCCTACCGCGAAGCGGGCGAGGATGAGCTCCACCGACGCATCGAGGCGGCCAAAGCCGCGCTCGGGGACCGGGTGGTGATCCTCGGCCACTTCTATCAGCGCGAGGAGGTCGTGACCCATGCGGACGAGGTGGGCGACTCGTTCCAGCTCGCCACTGCCGCCACGATGCGACCGGATGCGGAGGCGATCGTCTTCTGCGGCGTGCACTTCATGGCGGAGACCGCCGACCTCCTGTCGCAGCCCGATCAGGCGGTGATCCTGCCGAACCTGGCCGCGGGCTGCTCTATGGCGGACATGGCCGACATCGATCAGGTGGAGGAGTGCTGGGAGCAGCTCGCCGACGTGCTGGGCGACCTCGACACCCCGGACGAAGACGGCCGCGTGCCGGTGATCCCCGTCACCTACATGAACTCCTCGGCGGCGATCAAGGGCTTCGTCGGGCGGCACGGCGGCATCGTGTGCACCTCGTCCAACGCCGTAACGGTCCTGGAATGGGCCTTCGCCCGCGGCCGTCGGGTGCTCTTCTTCCCCGACCAGCATCTGGGCCGCAACACCGCGAAGGCCATGGGGGTGCCTCTCGACCGGATGCCGCTGTGGAACCCGCGGCGCGCGCTCGGCGGCTCCGCCCCCGAGGAGCTCGTCGACGCGCAGGTGATCCTCTGGCACGGCTTCTGCTCCGTGCACCGTCGCTTCACCGTGGCGCAGATCGACCAGGCCCGCGCCGAGCACCCGGGAGTCCGCGTGATCGTGCACCCGGAGTGTCCGATGGAGGTCGTCGACGCGGCCGACGAGGCCGGCTCCACGGAGTACATCCGCCGCGCCATCGCCGAGGCCACGGAGCCGACGACCTTCGCGGTCGGGACCGAGATCAACCTCGTGCGCCGCCTCGCCGCGCAGTACCCGCAGCACCGGATCTTCTGCCTCGACCCGGTCGTCTGCCCGTGCTCGACCATGTACCGCATCCACCCCGGCTACCTCGCGTGGGTGCTGGAGGAGCTGGTCGCCGGCCGCACGCCGAACCGGATCACGGTCTCCGCCGATGTCGCGGCCCCCGCCCGGCTCGCGCTCGAGCGGATGCTGGCCGCCAAGCCGCCGACGGCGGTCGGGGCACGATGAACCTCGTCGTCGTCGGCTCCGGCATCGCCGGGCTCACCGCCGCGCTGCACGCGCACGAGACCGGGCACACGGTGACGGTCGTGACGAAGGGCGGCCTCGGGGGCGGATGCACGCCTCTCGCGCAGGGCGGTGTGGCCGGCAGCTACGGGCCGGGCGACGGCGCGGCCGCGCATGCCGCCGACACGATCAGTGCCGGAGGGGGCCTGTGCGATCCGGCCGCCGTCGACGCCCTCGTGGCGGACGGCGCCGCCCGGATCGCCGAGCTCCTCGCCCGCGGCGTCGCCTTCGATCGCGCACCGGACGGCTCTCTCGCCCGCGGACGGGAGGCCGCGCACGCCCATGCCCGCATCCTGCACGCCGGAGGTGACGCCACCGGCGCCGCGATCTCCGCGGCGCTGTGCGCAGCCGTTCGCCGTGCGTCCATCAC
Source organism: Microbacterium sp. NPDC091676 (assembly GCF_044756645.1). Lineage (NCBI taxonomy): Bacteria > Bacillati > Actinomycetota > Actinomycetes > Micrococcales > Microbacteriaceae > Microbacterium > Microbacterium sp. NPDC091676. Next base: position 1,126,275 of record NZ_JBIVTI010000001.1, read on the forward strand.
CGTCTGCGAGGGGACGATGCTCCTCGACCTCGTGGTCGAGGCGGGACGGGTCCGCGCGATCACGGTCCTCCGCGACGTGGACACGGCCGAGATCCGGGCCGACGCCGTGATCCTCGCGACGGGCGGGGCGGGGCAGCTCTACGCGCACACGACGAACCCGGCGGAGACGACCGGCGACGGCATCGCGGCGGCCCTGCGCGCCGGTGCCGCCGTCGCCGACCTGGAGTTCGTGCAGTTCCACCCGACCGCGCTTCCCGGCAGCCCGGTCTTCCTGCTCTCCGAAGCCATCCGCGGCGAGGGTGCCGTGCTCCGCGACCACGAAGGCCGACGGTTCGTGTTCGACAGCCACCCCGACGGCGAGCTCGCCCCGCGGGATGTCGTCGCGCGCGCCATCGCCCGACAGGCCGCCCGGCAGGGAGCGCCCGTGCACCTCGATGCCACCGGACTGGGCGCGGACGCGCTCGCCCGCCGCTTCCCCACCATCGACCGGGTGACGCGTGCGCGCGGTTTCGACTGGTCGAGGGAGCCGCTGCCGGTGACCCCCGCCGCCCACTACCTCATGGGCGGCGTCGTCACCGATCGCCACGGACGGACCACGGTCCCGGGGCTCTACGCCGTCGGCGAGACCGCCCGCACGGGGGTGCACGGAGCGAACCGGCTCGCGTCCAACTCCCTCCTCGAAGGCGCCGTGTTCGGGGCCAGGGCCGCCGCCGCGCTGGACGGACCGTGGCCCGCTGCCGTCGACATCACCCCGTGTCCGTCACCGACGGACGCGGCGGACGCGGATGTCGCACCGGAGACGCTCCCCCCGTTCGACCGCGCCGGGCTGCAGCGGCTGCTGTGGGAGGAGGTGGGCCTGCACCGGACCGGCTCGGGCCTGCGGCGCGCGCTCCGGATCGTGCGCGGATGGGCCGTCGAGACGCCGCCCGCGTCCGACGCCCGCACGCACGAGGACCGGAACCTGCTGCAGGTCGCCGACGCCACCATCCGCGCCGCCCTGGCCCGCCCCGTCTCAGTCGGCGCCCACCACCGCGACGACCTCGCCCCCGCCGCACCGAGGGCGGCACACGCACCGATCCTGGAGACCGCCTGATGCTCACCCGCGCCACCCTGCACCGCGTCGTCGGAGCCGCACTGGAGGAGGACGCCCCGTGGGGCGACCTCACCAGCACCACCCTGCTCCCGGCGGTGACGACCGCCACGGCCGACCTCGTCGCCCGCGAGGACGGGGTCTTCAGCGGCGGCGAGGCCTTCGCCGCCGCCTTCCTCCTCACCGATCCCGATGTCATCGTCGACCTGCACGTGGGCGACGGCGATGCCTTCGCGGCCTCCGACGTGCTGGCCACCGTGACCGGGCCGGCCCGCGCGGTCCTCACCGCCGAGCGCGTCGCCCTGAACTTCGTGCAGCGGATGTCGGGCATCGCGACCCTCACCGCCGCCTACGTCCGCGAGGTCGGGGGAACGCGGGCGCGCATCGCCGACACCCGCAAGACGACGCCCGGACTGCGGGCGTTCGAGCGGCACGCCGTGGTGTCCGGCGGCGGCCGGAACCACCGGTACTCCCTCTCCGACGCGGTCATGGCGAAGGACAACCACCTCGCGGTGCTCCAGCGGTCCGGGCTCGACCTCGCGACGGCTCTTCGCGAGGCGCTCTCGCGGCTGCCGCACACCGCCCACGTCGTCGTCGAGGTCGACCGTCTCGACCAGATCCCGGCGGTGCTCGACGGCGGCGCGCACACCGTGCTCCTGGACAACTTCTCCCTCGACGATCTGCGCGCCGGCGTGGCCCTCATCGGCGAGCGCGCCACCGTGGAGGCCTCGGGCGGCGTCGATCTGACCACCGTCCGCGCCATCGCCGAGACCGGGGTGGATGTGATCTCGGTCGGCGCCCTCACGCACTCCGCGCGGGCGCTGGACCTCGGACTCGACCTTCGGATCGACTGAGTCCGTGCTGTACCTCGACCACGCCGCGACGTCGCCGGTACGCCCCGAGGTGCGGGCGGCCATGGAGCCCTTCCTCACGGAGGTGTTCGGGAACCCCGCCAGCCACCACACCGCGGGCGAGACGGCGGCGCGCGCGCTGGAGGACGCCCGCGCCCGGGTCGCCCGCGTCGTCGGGGCGCGGGTCGGCGACGTCGTCTTCACCGGCGGCGGCACGGAGGCGAACAACCTCGCCGTGAAGGGACTCGCCCTGGGAGCGCTCGCCTCCGGGCGGCGACGCGTCGTGGTGTCCCCCATCGAGCACGAGTCGATCCGGGAGTCGGCGGCGTACCTCGCGCGCTTCCACGGGGTGACGGTGGCGATGCCCGCGGTCGAGGGAACCGGGCGGATCACGCCGGACGCCCTCGACACGGTGCTCACCGACGACACGGCCGTCGTGTCCGTCGGACACGCGAACAACGAGATCGGCACCGTCCAGGACATCGCGGCGCTCCGCGAGGTCGTCCGCGCCCGCCGCGTGCCGCTCCATATCGACGCGGTGCAGTCGGCCGGCTGGCTGCCCCTGCACGAGCTGGACGCCGACGCCGTGTCGATCGCCGGGCACAAGCTCGGTGCTCCCAAAGGCACCGGGGCGCTCGTCGTCCGCGGACGCTTCCCACTGGAACCGCTCCTGCACGGCGGCGGTCAGGAGCGCGGACGGCGGTCCGGCACCGTCGACGTCGCCGGAGCGGTGGGCCTGGCGACGGCGCTGGAGCTCGCCGAGCGGGAGCGTGAGCACGCGGCGCCGCGGGTGCGGGCCGCCACGGCGCGCTTCATCGCCGAGGTGACCTGGCGGGTGCCCGACGCCGCGCCGACAGGGGATCCCGTGCACCGGCTCCCCGGCACCGCGAGCTTCACCATCGCCGGTGTGAGCGGCGAGGCGGTGCTGCTGGAGCTGGAGCGCCGCGGGGTGATCTCATCCAGCGGCTCCGCCTGCGCGGCCGGCAGCGACGAGCCCTCCCCCGTGCTGCTCGCGTGCGGCATCGCCCCCGAGGTCGCACAGACGGCCGTGCGGTTCACCTTCGGGCGCGCGGCCCTCCCGGCGGACGCTCCCGAGCGCCTCGCCGCACTGGTCGCGGAGGCGGTCGACGCCGTCCGCGGCTGACGGACGGCCTTAGACTCGGCGGAGTGACCGCCCCCACCCCGATCGTGACGCTGATCGTGCCCGGACGCGACATCGCCGCGTTCGCCCCCGCCGCCCTCGACTCCCTCCGCGCGCAGACGGACGAGCGGTGGCGTGCCATCCTCATCGACGACGGCTCCACCGACGACACGGGAGCGATCTTCGCCGACGCCGCCGCGAGGGATGCCCGCTTCACCGTGGTGCGGCATGAGGCTTCCGTCGGGCTCGGCGCCGCGCGCAATGTCGGCCTCGCGCGGGTCGACACGCCCTTCACGGGCTTCCTCGACGCGGATGACGAGCTGATGCCGGACGCGCTGGCGACCCTCGTGGGCACGCTCGAGCGCACGGAGAGCGACTTCGCCGCCGGCGCCTACGTGCGGCTGCGTCCCCAGGGGCGAGGATACGTGCCCGGCCGCGTGCAGCCGTGGGTGGCCGCGGCGACCTCACCGGCTCGTCTCGGCACCACCCTCGCGGAGCATCCGCAGGCCGTGTCGAACATCGTCGCGTGGTCCAAGGTGAGCCGCACCGACCTGTGGACCGACCTGCGGTTCCCGGAAGGGGTGGCCTACGAGGACCAGGTCGTCGCGCAGACGATGTACACCCGGGCGCGCACCTTCGACGTGCTGCCCGACGTCATGGTGCGGTGGCGCGTCCGAGCGGACGGCACCTCGATCACCCAGAGCAAGGCGCAGCTCCCCGTGCTCCGCGACTACCTCGCCGCACTCCGCGGCGGGATCCGCGTCCTGCAGGAGGCGGGCGCGCACGCCGCCGTGACCGCCCGGCTCGACCTCATCCTCGCGATGGACGTCGCGCCGCTCCGGGAGATCGCGGACACCCATCCCGACCCCGCCTACGCGGCGGAGGTCTCCGCGTTCCTGGCCGAGCTGCGTGCCCTTCCCGAGTTCGCCGACGCCCGCCCCGACCCCACCCTCGCCGACGCCCTCGCGTGGTGAGCCCCGCCGGAAGGACCCCCGCATGACCGACTACCTCTCCTCGCTCTTCGCGCTCGAAGGCCGCACCGCCGTCGTGACCGGCGGCAGCTCGGGCATCGGCCGCGGCATCGCGACGGCGCTCGCCCGGGCCGGCGCGGCGACGGTGATCGTCGCCCGCGGTGCGGAGCGCATCGCCGAGACCGTCGAGGAGCTGAACGCGCAGGGGTGCCGGGCCGCGGGCGTCGTCGGCGATCTGGGCTCCCGCGACGGCATCCGCGCGGTCGCGGAGGCCGCGGCCGTCCCCTTCGGCGAGCCGGACATCCTCGTCAACTCCGCCGGCATCAACATCCGTCCGCCCTACGCCGAGATCACCGAGGCGGACTGGGACGCGACGATGACCGTCAACGCGCTGGCCCCGTTCCTCCTCGGTCAGCGCTGGGCGCAGGGCATGGCGGCGCGCGGCTACGGGCGGCTGATCCACATCAGCTCGCAGCAGGCGCACCGGGCATTCGTGGGCAGCGGGGTCTACGGCGCCTCCAAGGGCGCTGTCGAGTCGCTCATGCGCTCGGAGGCGGAGGCCTGGGGCGGCACCGGCGTGACGAGCAACACCCTCGTCCCCGGATTCGTCCTCACGCCCCTGAACGCCCGCCTGCAGGAGGATCCCGCCACGATCGCGGCCCTCGCGGCCCGGACGATGGTCGGACGCAACGGCCTCCCCGAGGACTTCGCCGCAGCCGCGGTCTTCCTCGCCGGCCCGGGCTCGGCCTATGTCACCGGTCAGTCGCTGTTCGTCGACGGCGGGCTCTCCGTCCACTGACCCTCGCGGTCGTCACCCGTCGGTCGGGCGCGGCCGGGAGTCGGTGCTCGATGCCGTCGGCAGCGGGACGCCCGTCGTCAACGCCACGACGGCATCGGCCGCGGCGGAGTCCTCCGGCTCGCGGTCGGCACGGCGCGCGGCGAGACCGGCCTCGACGCCCTCTTCGACGCCCCCGCGGATGGCGGCCTCCTCCTCGGCCTCCGCTTCCCTCTCGGCGTCCAGCACGCGCGACGCGGCCACCTGCTGCGCCGCCAGCTCGGCGTAGAGGCCGCCCTGCGCGAGCAGCTCGGCGTGGGTACCCGACTCCACGATGCGTCCCGCCTCCAGCACGTGGATCACGTCCGCCCCCATGACCGTCGACAGGCGGTGCGCGATCGACAGGGTGGTGCGCCCCTTCGCCGCCTCGTCGAGGGCTTCCTGCACCACGCGCTCGGACACGGTGTCCAGGGCGGAGGTCGCCTCGTCGAGCAGGAGCACCGGCGGATCCTTCAGGAGCACGCGCGCGATGGCGATGCGCTGCTTCTCGCCCCCGGAGAGCCGGTACCCGCGCTCCCCCACGACCGTGTCGTAGCCCTTCTCGAAGCCCGCGATGATGTGGTGGATGTTGGCCGCGGTGCAGGCGGCGACCAGCTCCTCGTCCGTCGCATCGGGCTTCGCGTAGCGGAGGTTCTCCCTGATCGTCGCGTGGAACAGGTAGGTCTCCTGGGAGACGATGCCCACGTCGTCGATGATCGACTCCTGGGTGAGCGTGCGCACGTCCGCCCCCGCGAACAGGACCGCGCCGCCCTTGGCCTCGTACAGTCGAGGCGCGAGGTAGAGGATCGTGGTCTTGCCCGCGCCGGAGGGGCCGACGAAGGCGACGTGCTGCCCGGGCTCGGCCACGAAGGAGACCCCGTGCAGCGTGGGACGCGAGTCGGCCGCGGCATCCGGATACCGGAACACGACGTCCCGGAACTCGATGCGGCCGCGCGGGCCCGGTGCCTGCGCCACGGCGATCGCATCGGGGGCGTCGGTGATCTCGGGGACGAGGTCGAGGTACTCGAAGATGCGGGCGAACAGCGCGGACGAGGTCTGCAGATCGAGCGAGACCCGCATGAGCCCCATGAGCGGCATGAGCAGCCGCGCTTGGACCGTCGTGAAGGCCACGACCGTACCGGCGGTGATCGCTCCCGTCCCGCCCGCGATGAGGTATCCGGAGACGAGGTAGATGACGGCGGGGACGCTCGCCATGATGACCTGGACGACCGCGAAGAAGCCCTGCCCGCTCATGGCGCGGCGCACCTGGAGGCGCACCTGGTTGCGGTTCTCCTGCTGGTAGCGCTCGGACTCGGTGCGCTGGCGGTTGAAGGCCTTGGAGAGCAGCATGCCGGAGACGCTCAGCGTCTCCTGGGTGATCGAGGTCAGCTCGGACAGCGACTCCTGGGTCTCCCCCGCGATGCGGGCGCGCACCTGACCCACGCGTCGCTGCACGAGCACGAGGAACGGCATGAGCACGACGGCGATGAGGGTGAGGCGCCAGTCGATGAGGATCATCGCCACGAGGGAGGCGATCACCGTGACGGCGTTGCCGAGGATGCTGGTGACGGTGTTCGTCAGCACGCCGGAGACGCCGCCGACGTCGTTCTGCAGCCGGGACTGGATCACCCCGGTCTTCGTCCGGGTGAAGAAGCCGAGCTCCATGGCCTGCAGGTGCTCGAACAGCCGCACCCGGAGGTCGCCCGTGACGCTGTTGCCGACCGTCGCCGTGAGCCAGGTCTGCGCGACGCCGAGGACGGCCGAGAAGAGGAAGAGGCCGACCATCGCCCCGACGAGCACGCCGAGCAGCGAGAGGTGGGGACCGCCGCCGTCGACGGGGAACAGCGCGTCGTCGAAGATGCGCTGCACGAGGAGCGGCGGGATGACCGCGATGCCCGCACCGAGGACCACGAGGACACCGGTGAAGAGGATGCGCCACCGGTAGGCGCTGAACAGGGCGACGACCCGGGTGCCGAGTCCGTCGATCTTCGGAGCCTCCGCGTTGAGCCGACGCTGGGCGTCCTCGTCCACGCCGCGGAAACCGCCCCGCGGACCACCGCCCATCCCGCCCATGCTCATGGCGCCAGCGTACTCACCCCCCCCCCCCCCCCCCCCGGGACACGGGCTCCGCTGTCCCGACGTTCAGCGATATCCCAGATTTCGGAATGAAATGTCCGCCCGACCCGTTACGCTGAATGACTCTCGCGAACTCTCGCACCTTCCTCTTCTCTCCGATGCCCTGGAGGCCGCCCATGTCTGCCGTCGATACCGGCTCCATCACGACGCCCCCCGCATCGAGCGGGGGCATCCCCCGCAAGGACATGCGGGTCATCTGGCTGCTGCTCATCGCCGCCTTCGTCGCCATCCTCAACGAGACGACGATGGGCATCGCGATCCCGCACCTGAACACCGACCTCGGCATCCCGCCCGAGCTCGGCCAGTGGCTGACGAGCGCGTTCATGCTCACGATGGCGGTGGTCATCCCGACCACCGGCTTCATCCTGCAGCGCTTCACGACGCGGCAGGTCTTCATCGCCGCGATGACGGCGTTCTCGCTCGGCACGCTCGTGGCGCTCGTCGCGCCCGGCTTCTCCGTGCTGCTCGTGGGCCGCGTGATCCAGGCGGCAGGCACCGGCATCATGATGCCGCTGCTGATGACGACGATCATGAACGTCGTGCCCGCGCAGTCGCGCGGCCGCATGATGGGCCGCGTCGGCCTCGTCATCTCGCTCGCGCCCGCCATCGGCCCGACGCTCGCGGGCGCCGTGCTCGACGCGTTCAACTGGCGCGCGCTCTTCGCGATCGTGCTGCCCATCGCCCTGATCTCGCTCGGCATGGGCGCGAAGTGGATGACCAACCTCGGCGAGACCCGCAAGGCCCCGCTGGACGTGCTCTCCATCCCGCTCGCGGCGCTCGGCTTCGGCGGCATCGTCTTCGGACTCAGCCAGTTCGGCGGCGAGGGCGGATCGGGCGGCACGACCGGCGTCATCGCCCTGGTCGTCGGCGCCGTCTCGCTCGCCCTGTTCGTCTGGCGCCAGCTCGTGCTGCAGCGGGTCGACGACGCTCTCCTCGACCTGCGCGTGTTCCGCTCGGCGAACTTCTCGCTGGCCGTCGTGATCATGACGATCCTCGCGCTGTCGATGTTCGGTACCCTCACGCTGCTGCCGCAGTACCTGCAGAACGTCGCCGGGCTCACCGCGCTGGAATCCGGCCTCATCCTGCTGCCCGGTTCGGTGCTGATGGGTCTCCTCGGCCCGATCATGGGTCGCGTGTACGACGCGAAGGGCACGCGCCCGCTGCTCATCCCGGGCACGATCCTCGTCTCGGCGGCCCTGTTCTTCTACTCGACGGTCGGCGAGCACACCGTGTGGTGGCTGCTGATCATCGTGCAGGCGGCCATGTCGGTCGGCCTCGCGATGTCGTTCACGCCGCTGTTCTCCTCGTCGCTGGGGTCGCTGCACCGTTCGCTGTACTCGCACGGCTCCGCGGTGCTGAACACGCTGCAGCAGGTCGGCGGCGCGGCCGGCGTCGCGCTGCTCACGGTCACGTACTCGGCCATCCTGCACGCCGGCGAGGACGAGGGCCTGTCGCGGGCGGTGGCGGGTGCCCCCGGTGCGCGGACGGCGTTCCTCATCGCGGCGATCATCTCGCTCGCGGCGGTCGCGCTCAGCCCGCTGGTGCGCAAGCCCGCCGACGACATCGGCGATGCGGCGCACGGCGGTCACTGACCGCGAAGAGACACCGACGGCGTCTGCTGCTCACCGCTCCTTGGGGGCGGGGATGTGGCAGACGCCGTTGCTGCAGTAGCCGGCGGCATCGCCGTCGAGCAGCTCGATCGCACCCGGCAGCGGCTGCAGCCCGAGCGGCGCGTCCTGCCCGGTGTTCTCCTGCTTCGATTCGGTCATCCCTCGATCGTACGCCTGCCAGGAGCACCGGGCGCCGCACGCTCTTCTCTGCGCCCCGGGAGCGGCGTATCGTTCCCGGCGAGGGGGTGCGCACCCTCGCCGCGCCCCCGGAGCCGAGGAGGCGCCATGATCATCCATCCTCCCGAGCGGGCCACCGCGACCGGCCACGTCGCCGCGATGTACGAGAGCGACCTCGCCGACGACGGCATCGTGTTCGCGCACACCAGGGCCATGGCCGTGAACCCCGAAGCCCATGCCGCCTTCGAGGCCCTCGTCCGCGCGATCGTCCCGTCGATCGGCGTGCCGATCTACGAGGCCGCGACCCTCGGGGCGGCGCGGGCCCTCGGATCCGCGCACTGTCTGCTCGCCCACGGCCGCCGCTCCCTCCGCGCCGGCGTCGTCGACGAGGCGGGACTCGCCGCCTTCGCCGCCGGAGACGACCGCGGTTTCACGGAGCAGGAGCAGGCCGTGATCCGCTTCGCCGCGCGCCTGTCGACCGATCCGTCGGCGATGACAGACGCGGATGCGCAGGAGCTGCGCGACCGAGGGTTCAGCGATCGGCAGATCGTGGACATCACCCTGGCGGCGGCGGCACGCAACTACTTCAGCAGGGCGCTGCTCGCGCTCGCCGTCCCCGTCGAGGACGTCCCCGGGCTGGACTCCGGCCTCACCGCGGCCCTCGCCCACGCCACTGCGACCGCGCCGACAGGCGATCGATAGGCCGCTCCCCTTAATCTGGACGGATGCTCCGACGATTCCTCGCCCGCGTGTACTGGGCCGTCAGCCGGTGGACCCTCGTCGCCGACGCCGCCCCCACGCGTCCGACCGTCCTGATCGGCGCCCCGCACACCTCGAACTGGGATTTCGTGCTCATGCTCGCGATCGCGTGGCGGCTGGGCATCGACGTGCACTGGCTGGGCAAGAAGAGCCTGTTCCGCGGCTGGCGCGGCCCGATCATGCGCGGCCTCGGCGGCATCGCCGTCGACCGGGCGGATCCGGCGCGCGTCGTCGGCGAGGTCGTGGACCAGGTGCACGCCGGGACGGTGTTCGGCCTCGTCGTCACCCCCGACGGCACCCGCGGCGGCAACGAGTACTGGAAGAGCGGCTTCTACCGCATCGCACGGGCCACCGGCATGCCGGTCACCCTCGGCTTCGTCGACCGTCCCACCATGACGACGGGCCTCGGACCGACGATCGACCTCACGGGCGACGTGGCCGCCGACATGGACCGGATCCGGGCGTTCTATGCGGACAAGCACGGCGTGCGCCCCGAGCGTCGCACGGAGCCGCGGCTGCGCGAGGAGACCGCCGTGCAGCCGGAGGACTGACGTCTCAGTCCGCTGCGGGGGCGTGGTCCCGGGCGTAGGCGAGGTCGTCGTCGGACAGCGACTCGATCATCCCCACCACCGCTCCCGTGATCTCCCGGATCTCCTCGCGGACGTCGTCGTCGAGGTGCCGTGACCCGCTGTCGATGACCGCACGACGCGCCTCGTCTGACAGCTCGGGCCACCATTCGTCGATCGGGGGCAGGGTCATCTCGGGTCCTTTCCTGAGGCGTCTCCGGCGGGCCGCGCAAGGTCCTGGACAGCGGCGGATCGTGCCCACGAGACTATCGCCATGAGAGCAGAACCCCGTGGCGCCGCGGACGAGCGCGACGACGGCCGCGACGAGACCCCGAACGAGCGCGCGGACCGCAACTGGGAAGAGCTGCTGCAGGAGCTCCGGGTGATGCAGACCGGCACGCAGATCCTCACCGGCTTCCTCCTCGCGGTGGCGTTCCAGCCGCGCTTCACCGACATGGACGAACTCCAGCGCGACCTGTACGTCGTGCTCGTGGCGCTCGCGGCGCTGGCCACCATCCTCGCCCTCGCCCCGGTCGGCATCCACCGTGCCCTGTTCGGCAGCCGGCTGAAGCCGGAGCTCGTCCGGACGGCGGCGCGGCTGGTGAAGATCGACCTCTTCGTGATCGGGGCCCTCACGATCGGCGTCACGACCCTCATCGTCGACTTCACGGTCAGCAGGACCGCCGGGATCGTCGCGCTCGTCGCGTCGCTCGTGCTCGTGGTCGGACTCTGGATGGCGCTGCCCGGCCTGCTCCGGCGCGCCCGATCGCGAGTGCACCCCCACACGGAACCGCCGCCCCCGTCGGCGTGAGCGCGACGAGGACGGCGGTCGGACGGCGGGACGTCAGCGCCCGGCGGGGCTGCGGTTCTCCGCGCTCACCATCCAGGCGAACTGCTCCAGTCGCTCGATCACGGCGTGCAGCAGATCGGCCGACGTGGGGTCCTCCTCGTCGACGGCATCGTGCACATCGCGAATCGTCCCCACCGCGGCCTCCAGGCGCGCGGTGACGAGGTCGATGGTCTCCGTCGTGGACACCTCGCCGGTCGGGAACTCCGGCAGCGTCGTCGTCTTCGCGATCGTGGCGCTGCGTCCGTCCGGGACGGCGTGCAGAGCGCGCATGCGCTCCGCGATGGTGTCGCTGAACGTCCGGGCGTCCTCGATGATCTCGTCGAGCTGACGGTGGGTGTCGCGGAAGTTGCGTCCGACGACGTTCCAATGCGCCTGCTTGCCCTGCAGCGAGAGTTCGAGGAGATCGACGAGCACGGCCTGCAGGTTCGCCGCGAGGGTCGGGGATGCGGTGAACCCCTTCTCCGCGTTCTGCTGGCGCGTGGTCTTGACGCCTGCCTTCGCCGCCCCGTTCTTGCTGCTGGAGCTGCCGGACTTCTTGGTCTTCGTGTCTGCCATGGTGTGACCTCCTCCCGGCACGGTAGCCCGCAGCGCGGCCCGTTCCGAGGGGGTTGACACCCGCCGGTCGCACCCCTGAACGTGAGGGAGGCGACAAGGGCCATCGAGAAAGGCGGAACAGTGGGAACAGCAGCACAGGAGGATCGGCCCGAGGTGGTCATCGCCCCTCTCACCGCGGCGGACGCCGGCGAGGTGCTCACGATCCAGCGGGCGGCCTTCGTGTCGGAGGCGGCGATCTACGGCAGCGTCGACATGCCGCCGCTGACCCAGACGGTCGCCGAGATGGAGGCGGAGCTCACGTCGGAACGCGGGCTCGGCGCCCGGATCGACGGCCGCCTGGTCGGGGCGATCCGGTTCGTCGAGGACGACGATCTGCTCCTGATCGGACGGATCGCGATCGCACCGGACATGCAGGGAGAGGGCATCGGACGGAAGCTCCTCGACGCAGCGGAGCAGGCCTCCGACGCCCGGGAGGCCGAGCTCTTCACGGGAAGCCTCAGCGAGGCGAACATCCGGCTGTACGAGTCCTGTGGCTACGAAGAGCGCGAACGGGTGCCGCAGGGCGACGGCACCGCCCAGGTGTTCCTCCGCAAGCGGCTGCGAGGTTAAGGGCAGCGCCCCGCTCCGCGCAAGGGGGTCGAGGGGATCCGGACGATGGGGAATCGTGGTCCGGACATGTCGCGACCGCGTCATGCCCCAACCGGAAAGGAGAGCTCGTGCTCACCCTCACCGACAACGCCACCGCCATCGTGTCGACCCTCGTGAGTCGGCAGAACGACGCGCCGGCCGCCGGGCTGCGCATCCACACCGCCGAGGCGCAGGACGATTCGGGCGCGGCCCGGCTCGCCGTCGCCGTGACCGCCGACCCGGAGCCCGCCGATCAGGTCGTCGAGCTGTCGGGCACGCGCCTGTTCCTCGACGAGGCCGCCGCCTCCGCGCTCGACGACAAGATCCTCGACGCGGGCGTGGACGACGAGGGCTCCGTGTCCTTCGCCGTGCTCCCTCAGGTCGCCTGAGACCTCAGACTTCGAACGCCGCGGCCGCCCCGGCCGCGGCGTTCGTCCGTCTCCGAACACGGTCTGATAACGAGGTCCGCGCCTTCGTGGGCCCGGCCACAAACGCTCTAGCATCGGGACCATGCGACGACCTTCTTCTCTCCTTCTCGCCCTTGCCGCCACCGCGCTCGCCGTGACGGCCTGTGCTCCGGCGAACTCGAGCGAGCCGTCCGGGTCCCCGCGTCCCTCGGAGACCTCCAGCGCATCGCCGACGCCGACGGAGACCACGTCCGCGCAGATCGTGGTGACGCTGGACGGCCTGACGGTCACCGGCGCGGAGGAGCGGAGTGCCGACTACGCGGACTCCGCCGCCCTTCTCGAGCTCCTCCAGGAGGTCACCGGCGAGCTTCCCGAGCCGGAGGGCGTGGAGATCTTCCCCGGCGAGCCCTCCACACTGGAGGCGTACGACTGGGACGGTCTGCGCGTCCTGGCCGACAGCACGGGCGAGGCCCCGGCGAGCATTTCCGTCACCGCCGCCGAGGTGGCGGGCCTCCCCGTCGTCACCGAGGACGGATTCCGCGTCGGCAGCACCCGCGCCGAGCTCCGCGCCGCCGATGCCTGGGCACTGACGGATGCGGAGGACCCGGAGACGGCGAGCGAACTCGGGCTCGGCGGGCGCGAGGTCCCCGACACCGAGTCCCTGACCCGTCCGGGCTCCACCGGGATCATCTACACGATGTTCGTGCTCGACGGCGACACCGTCACGCAGATCATGGTCCCCGCGAACGACTTCAGCGACCTCTGACCCGCGGCGTCCCTCAGTCCCAGTCCAGGTACTCCTCGAGCACGACGGCCGTCTCGATGGGGTGCGTCATGGGGAAGAGGTGATCCCCGCCCTCGACGACCTTGATGCTGGCGCGCTCCGGAGCCGTGGCGCGCAGGCTCTCGGCGTTCGCGGGCGGGGTGTCCTCGTCGGCCGTCCCCTGGATCAGCAGCACCGGGATCACCGGGGCGAGGGGCGTCTCCACGTCTTCCACGCCGAGGAGCGCGAGACCGTTCACGCGCTCCGGATGAGCCAGCGCGAACGACCGGGCGATCGTGCCGCCGAAGCCGTGTCCGCCGATCCACGTGTCGCCGAGGCCGATGTGGTCGATGACGGCGAGCGCGTCCGCGACGCGGTCCTCGATCGAGGTGTCGGCGTCCTCCGCGCGATGGCCGATCCGCACGACGTGGAATCCGGCCTCCTCGGCCAGGTAGTGACCGACCACACCGAGCACGTCGGCGGCCAGGCCGCGCTCCTGGATGAGCACGAGCTTGACCGGCCCGTCGCCCTCGTCGACGAACGGGATGGCGCGGCCCTCGGGCTCGAAGGTCTGGGTGTCGGTCATCGGCGTCGTTCTCCTCAAGCCGTCGGTGTCAGGTTCGCAGGCGTCGTCCGCACCGGGCTCCTGCGACCGGGCACCGGGCGGAGGCGCCTGCGTCCAGCGTAGCCCGCCGGGGGACGAGCCTCCTCCTCGCATCCCCCGGCGGAGTCATCAGGCGGCGGCGAGCTCGCGCCACAGATGCGCGAGTGTCGCGGCGCCGCGGACGAGCATGCGCAGATCGATGCTCTCGTCGCTCGCATGCCAGTGATCCTCGGGCAGCCCCGTGCCAACGAACACGACCGGGGCACCGAGTTCGCGGGACAGCAGCTCCGCCGGCCCTCCCCCGGCGTTGCCCATCCTCCCCTGGACCGGTCGCCCGCATCCGAGGGCGAGAGCCCGCTCCAGCGCATCCCGGTACGGCCCGGGAGGAGAGACGTACGGCTCCTGCGCGATGTCCTCGTCGACCTCGAGACGGTACGTCGCCTCCGGGGGCATGACGTCGGCGATGAAGGCACGGAGCGCGTCGGCGACATCATGGTTGCGCTGGTCGGCGACCGTCCGGATGCTCAGCGAGGCCCTGGCCTCCCGCGGGATGACGGAGCGCTCGATACCCTCCGGGTCCCCGGCGAGCAGCGAGATCACCTCGATGGCCGGGCGCACCCACAGGCGCTCCTTCGGGGTGAACCCCTTCTCCCCCACGATGACCCTCGTCTCGGTGCGCCGCGTCCAGTCGTCGGGGTCGAACGGCAGTGCGTCGAGCTCCGCGGCGCGTTCGTCGGTGAGCGCGGCCAGCCCGTCGTGGAAACCGGGGATCGCGATCCCCCCGTCCTCGTCGTGCAGCTGCGCGAGCACCCGGGAGAGCACGAGGGCGGGATTCACCGTCACGCCGGAGGCGGCGCCGCTGTGCACGTCCCGGTCGGGCCCCTGCACCGTGAGCGTCGCGGTCAGCGTTCCGCGCATCGAGGTCACCGGAGCCGGGGAGTCGACCTCCCACTGCAGGGTGTCCGAGAAGACGACGAGATCGCACGCGAACCGATCGGGGTCGGCCTCCAGGAGGTTCTCGAGGTGCGGGGAGCCGATCTCCTCCTCACCGTCGACGAGGAGCTTGAGATGCACCCCCGCATCGGGGCCGTCCACGGCGGCGAGCGCTCGCTGGGCCCAGACGTGCGCGAGCGCCTGACCCTTCGCGTCCGATGCCCCGCGCCCGTAGAGGCGCCCCTCGCGGAGCACCGGCACGAACGGCGCCGTCTCGCTCCACTCCTCCGGCTTGGCGTGCCGGACATCATGGTGGGTGTAGACGAGCACCGTCGGGGAGCCTGGGGTGCCCGCACGCTCGGCGAACACGGTCACGGCGTCGCCGGCCGGGAGGAGCGTCGTCGTGAATCCCGCGTCACGCAGCTCGGCGGCGATCCAGTGCGCGGACCGCACCCCGTCTGCTCGGCGCTCGGGGTCCGCCGACACCGAGGGGATCTCGACCCAGGCGGACAACCGCTCGACGATCTCGTCCAGACGGGCTGCGAGGAACGCTCCGATCGCGTCCTCCGCGGCTGCCGTCCGATCCCCCATGGTCACAGCATGCCCGCTGGGCCGCAGAGGAGGGCGGGGGTTGACGGCGCTGCCGCCGACCGGCTACGGCCGGCGCGGCCGCTCGCGGGCCGTGAGCGATTGTCCCAGGCGTCTCCGGGTTTGGAAAGGCCCTGAGTGGATCCATCGACCGGGCGTTGCATGGCCAGCCCATCCCCAGAAGAGAAAGGCTCGACATGTTCTTCCATCGACAGGAGCTCCAGTTCTCCGCGACGCCCGAGGCCCCGGATGCCGTGTACGCGCGCAAGCTGCAGGAGGTCCTTGGCGGGCAGTACGGCGAGATCACCGTCGCCCTGCAGTACCAGTTCCAGGCATGGAACATGCACATCTCCGGCAAATACCGCGACCTCGCCTTCGGCATCGGGGCCGAGGAGATGGGCCACGTGGAGATGCTCGCGGTCATGATCGCGCAGCTCCTCGAGAAGTCCCCGCTCGGCATCACGGAGGACGCCGTGCAGGACGACCCGACGGTCGCCGCGATCGTCGGCGGCACGGATGTGCAGCAGGGCATCGTCGCCGGTGCCGGCGCCCGCCCGGTCGACAGCAACGGTAACCCGTGGCAGGGCTCGTACATCACGGCGAGCGGCAACCTCCTCGCCGACTTCATGGCCAACGCGAACGCGGAGATGCAGGGCAGGGTGCAGGTCGCCCGGCTCTATCACATGACCGACGACCACGGCGTGCGGGATCTGCTGAGCTTCCTGCTGGCGCGCGACACCATGCACCAGAACCAGTGGCTCGCCGCCGCGGAGGAGCTCAAGGCGGAGGGCGCCGAGAAGCTGCCCGTTCCCAGCAACTTCCCGCTGTCCAAGGAGCACCGCGACGTGTCGTACCAGTACCTCAACTTCAGCGACGGTCCTGCCGCCGCGGAGGGCACGTGGGCATCCGGACCGACGCCGGACGGACATGGCGAGTTCAGCTACCACGAGGGCCCGACGACCACGGCCGAGATGCCTCCGCCCACCCACCCCGACGCGCGCTTCTACGGCACCACCGAGCTGCCGAACGTCGTGGAGAAGGTGGCCGGCGCCGCGCAGGACGCGCTCCACAAGGAGTGAGCGGCCGTCGCTCGACGGGGCGGGCGTCGCGCGCCCGCCCCGTCGGCCGTCCTACCGGACCGGGTCGACGCGGCGCAACTCCCTCGTGCCCCCGCCGCCGCGTCGATACCGTCGAGGCACACGGTCTCCGGCAGAAGGGAACTCCATGCTCCTCGGCATCCTCAGCTCCTCCTCGGACAGAAGCCTCGGGGCCGGGGCGCGCCGATGACGGCGCGCTTCACCGTCGAGCCCTGGGCGGTCGGCATCGAGAGCGTCGACACCGCCCATCTCGCGCAGGAGGAGTCCGTCTTCGGCCTCTCCAACGGCCACGTCGGCTGGCGGGGCAACCTCGACGAAGGCGATCCGCGGGGTGTGGCGGGAAGCTACCTCAACGGGGTCTTCGAGGAGCACCCGATGCCGTACGCGGAGGACGGCTACGGGTACCCCGAGACGGGGCAGACGGTGATCAACGTGCCGAACGGGCAGCTCATCCGCCTGCTGATCGGCGATGAGCCGTTCGACGTCGAGCACGGGACCGTCCATGCGCACACCCGCCGCCTCGACCTCCGCGAAGGCACCCTGCGCCGGGAGGTCGACTGGGAATCGGCGGAGGGCCGTCGCGTGCACATCGTCTCGACCCGTCTGGTCTCTCTCGAGCACCGGTCGTTGGCCGCCGTGCGCTACCGCGTGACGGCGGTCGACGGTCCGCTCGCGGTGACCGTGCTGTCCGAGGTGCTCGCGAACGAGCCCCTTCCCGTGACGCATGACGATCCGCGGGTGCAGGAGCTCCTCGCCCGTCCGCTGGAAGCCGTCGCCGCCACGGAGCGCGGTGCCCGGAGCACGCTGCTGCACCGCACCCGCCGCAGCGGCCTGCGCGTGGCGGTGAGCGCGGACCATCTGGTGCAGGCTTCCGGGCAGGGCGCTCCGGAGGTGACGACAGAGGTCGACGACGACCTGTCGCGGACCCGCATCCGCGTGGACCTCGCTCCCGGCGAGGAGCTCGAGGTCGTCAAGCTCGTCGGACACGAGTGGTCGGCGTCCCTCGCGCCGCAGACGCTGCGGGACCGCGCGGAGGAGGCCGTGGCGGAAGCCGCGCGCCTGGGGTGGGACGCCCTGGTGGCCGGGCAGCGCAGCGTGCTCGATCGGTACTGGGAGTGCGGCGACGTGCGCATCGATGGCGATGCCCGACTGCAGCAGGCCGTGCGCTTCGCGCTGTTCCAGGTGTTCCAGGCTTCGGCGCGCGCCGAAGCCCGATCGGTCCCCGGCAAAGGCCTCACCGGCTCCGGCTACGAGGGCCACACCTTCTGGGACTTCGAGGCGTTCGTGCTCCCCGTCCTCACCTCGACCGCGCCGGATGCCGCGCTCCAGGCGCTGCGCTGGCGGCACGCGACGCTCGATCACGCCAGGGAGCGGGCGCGCACGCTCGGCCTGCGCGGCGCCTCCTTCGCCTGGCGCACGATCGACGGGCGCGAGAGCTCCGGGTACTGGCCGGCGAGCACGGCGGCCTTCCATATCAACGCCGCCGTCGCGGGCGCCGTGATGCACTACGTCCGCACGACGGGCGACCAGGACTTCGAGCGGGAGGCGGGCACGGAGATCCTCGTCGAGACCGCGCGCCTCTGGCTGTCCCTCGGGCGCAGGGGCGACGACGGCGGCTTCCACATCGACGGCGTCACCGGTCCGGACGAGTACACGGCCGTGGTCGACGACAACGTCTACACGAACCTCTCCGCGCGCCGGAACCTCCGCGGCGCGGTGGCAGCCGTCCGACGGCATCCGGACGTCGCCGACCGCCTCGGGGTGAGCGCGGACGAAGTGTCGGCGTGGGAGGCCGCCGCCGCCGACATGACGGTGCTCTACGACGAGGCGCGGCAGGTGCACGCGCAGTCGGCGGGATTCACCGCGCACGCCCGATGGGACTTCGACGCCACCGGCCCCGACGAGTATCCGCTGCACAGCCACTTCCCCTACTTCGACCTCTATCGCAAGCAGGTGCTGAAGCAGGCCGACCTCGTCCTGGCGCTCTACACCGCCCACGAGGAGTTCACGTGGGAGGAGAAGGCGAGGGCGTTCGCGTACTACGACGCCCTCACCGTGCGCGATTCCTCCCTCTCCGCGGCGGCGCAGGCCGTGATCGCCGCCGAGGTGGGGCACCTCGAGCTCGCGGCGGCGTACCTCGCGGAGCTGGTGGCCCTCGACCTGGACGACCTCCACGGCAACACGGACGAGGGACTGCACATCGCGGCGCTCGCCGGCATCTGGACGGGGGTCACGGCCGGCTACGGGGGCATGCGGGAGGGCGACGACGGCCTGTCCTTCCGACCCCAGCTCCCGGACGGCGTCACCCGTCTCGCGTTCGGGGTGCGGCTGCACGGCTGCATCCTGCACGTCGACATCACGCCGGCGGAGACGACCTACCGGCTGAGCGCGGGTGAGCCGGTGACGATCCGGCACGCGGGCGAGGAGCTCGTCCTGCACGCCGGCGTTGCATCGAGCCTGCCGACGCCGGACCGCGTCGAGCCGATCACCCCGGCCCCGGTGCCGCCGCGCTGGCGGGAGCCGGGACGACCGCGCGCCGGTGACTGAGGCGGCGTTCGGTGCGTGTGCCATATCGAGGCGGGTCAGCGCAAGGGCCGTGGCGATGTCGGCCGCCCGCCGTAGGGTGGAGCCGTGCCTGATTCCCCCCACCCCGCATCGGATGTCCTCTGGGCGTGCGTCGAGGACGGCTTCCATGTCGGAAGCCGCGGCGGAGACTTCCTCGGCTACGTCGACCGTCAGCCCGACGGCCGCTTCGCCGCGTTCTCCGCGTCCGCGCAGCCGCTCGGTCTGCACGCCACGTTGAGCGACGCGACCACGGAGGTCGTCGCCCACGCCGGCCCCTCGGAGGGCGACGCCGCCCTCGGCACCCCGGAGCTGGTGCAGGGGTGATGGCGGCCAGGGCCGACGGGCTGCTCCGCCTCGTCTACACCAGCACGGCGGCGCAGCCGTTCCGGGAGACCGCTCTGGAGCAGCTCCTCGAGCAGTGCCGCCGGTCGAACGCGGCGCGTGACATCACGGGCCTCCTCCTCTTCCGCCAGGGACGCTTCCTCCAGGTCCTCGAAGGACCGGTCGAGGCCGTGCGCCGACTCGTCGACACGATCGCCGACGATCCGCGTCACCGCGCGATGCGCATCCTGCTGGAGACGCCGATCACCGCCCGGCTCTTCTCCGACTGGTCGATGGGCTACCGATCGTTCCGCACGGGGGGCACCGCCGCCCCCACCGGCTTCCGCGACTCCTTCGACGACCTCGTCGACGGCGCGGACGCCTCCACCATGGAGCGCGCCCTGTTCGAGCTCACTCTGTGGTTCCGCACCCGTTCCGGTGCCGCGGCCCCGATTCCGGCCGCAAGCGGCGAGGGCGCCTCGCTGCGGGTATAGCCAGTCCGCGGACGGAGCGGGGCCGTCGCACGTCAGCGACCGACACCGATGCTGAAGCCGCCGGAGAAGAGCACCGCACCAAGGCCCACGACGGCCATGCCGACCAGGAGCACCCACGCCACGGCGCGGACCCCGCTCCACCCGTGGCGCGATCCGGACGTGAGCAGCAGGACGGCCGTCGGCAGGAGCAGCAGCCCGCCGAAGAGGAGGGCCGGAGCGACGCGGACGTCCGCCGTCGGGCAGGGGAACGCGAGTGCGCACACCGTCGGCACTCCCTGAGCGAGCCAGAGGAACAGCCACGTCACGAGCAGGACGACGACCGCCGGCAGGGCTCTCCGCACGAGGCGCGGTTGACTCGTCTCTGCCTGGTGCACCTCACCACTCTCCCAGGCGAACCGAGCGAGATCCAGACCTCGCTCCGGCGGCTGGGCTCGTCGAGCTTCACGAGCCTCGCGCGCCTGGCGATAGCATGGCGCCCGGCACCCCAGGCCGCAAGGAGCACCCATGCCCGAGAACACTCAGATGAATCCACAGGTTCGCCGCCAAGTCGCGGACGAACTGGGCCTCTACGTCTACATGCTCGTCGATCCGGAGTCCGGCATTCCGTTCTACGTCGGGAAAGGGCGTGGAGAGCGCTACAGCACTCACGGGACGGACGCGATGCTCGCCGCGGACCTGGATCCTGACGCGACAAGCGAGAAGATCAGGAGGATCCGAGCGATACGTGAGGCCGGCCACGAACCCGAGATCTGGATCGTCCGTCACGGGATGAGCTCTCAGAAGGAGTACACAGCGGTCGAAGCCGCATGCATCGACCTCCTGCGCTCGATGCCTGTTCTGCCGAAGCACTCCGGCGCTTCGAGGCTTCCCGAAGGGCACGCGCAACAGCTCTCGAACGCCCGGCGCGAGGCGTCGAGCGGGCACGGCATCATCCGCTTGGAGGATCTCTACGAGGAGAAGGCTGCGCCACCACTCACCACGGACGAACCACTCCTGATCGTCTCCCTCGGCGGCTGGGTCGACAGCCCGGAAGTCGCCGTCGACGGCTCCGAGCTGACGGGTTACGGATACAAGAACGCGTGGCTGACACGAGCCGAACGCCTCAAGCACCTTCCAGAGATCGCTCACTCCGCGTCGAAGTGGTTCAAGTTCACCGAGCGCGAGGTGGAAAGGCGCGGAATCGAGTTCGCCGTCGCCGCGCATCGCGGCGTGACCCGCGCCCTCTTGAGAATCGAACCGGGTTCATGGAAGCACATCGGTGCGGGCCCAGAGCGCCGGAGCGGTTTCCGGTTCGAGATCGTCACCGAAGGCCCACTGTTCGATGAAGTGGTCGGCGAGTACGGTCACCGGCTGCCCCCGAAGAAGAGGGGCGAGCAGTCGACGTTCCGCTACTGGCCCTACGGCCGGTGAACCGAGACGCGGTCAGTTGTTGAAGCGGAACTCCGCTCAGTCACGTCCTGCATCATGATCATCGAGAAAGACGGTCCCACGGACCTCACATCCAATGGCGGCAAGGTCTTTGATCAAGCTCGAAGGCACGACGAACGTGCCCTGGGTGTTGGTCGAATCTCCTGACCACCAGATCACGGTCTCGCAGTCGACCCTCAGCGATTCCAGCGCGGCAGCGGCAGGCAGCGCGAGACCAACAAGCCGTCGCAGAGCATTGACGCCTTCCTCGCCGCCCGTTGAACGTGCGGTCACGTCAAGAAGCCAGGTCGTCCGTTGATAGGTCAGATACTCGGGCTTGTACGCTCGTCCGGCTCGGCCGGACCGGGTGTGTTCGCCGACGTTCGCCGCCTCGGTGGGTTCAAGCTGGAGCGAGGCCGTGATCTCCGCGACAGTGCGCGACTCGCTGTAAATCGCCAGCGTTGCTCGGTCGTGATCGATCAAGGCTCTCCCAATACCTAGTTGTTGAAGCGGAACTCCACGACGTCGCGTCGTGGCCAAACCTCTTGTCCTCTAATCCTGTTCGATTCGCAGAACACGAATTTCGAAGTTGCGGCCCCGAGCGGGGGCCTCGTCGACCACGAACACACACGTGTGAGACCGGCATACTTCAGGAATGAGCACATCCCCAGGCGCCGGGCGGTCAGCCAACGCAGATCAGGTAATGGATCTGGCCGAACTCGAGAGAGAGCTCTTGAGAAAACTCTCACAGAGGGTATCAGGGAGTGTCACATCCTACAGACGTCGAACTCCGAACGCTGACCCACGCGAGAAGGCCCGTGACTTTCTTGAGAATCTCGACTGGCACCTTCCAGATGACCTCGCGGAGCTTGGCTCGGCGGCTCGCGCCTTCCCAGACCTGGTGAGCGACTCGGCAGCTGGGCTTCTCGACGAGTCAATAGACTTCGTCGCGGCCTACCTGTCGATCTGCGGCCATGTGCTGGCACTCGCAGGCACTCGCTGGCTCCAGCAGGGACGCCCGCGTCGGAAGGCAGAGGTTTTGGCAGGACTGCTCCAACGGGCCATGACTGCAACTAACGAAACCTTCGCACTGCTCGAACGCGGATTTCCCGACGGAGCTGAAGCCCGCATGCGGACCGTCGTGGAGCTCGGAGTGATCGCGACGTTCATCGAACGAAGCAGCACGGAGATTGCACGACGGTTCGAGGCAAGTCACCATGTGGAGATGTGGCGCCGGAAGGAGGACGGTCATATTCGGGGCCTTTCTGACGAGGCTTCTCAAACAATAGACAGGCAGTATCAGCGCGTCATCCGGCAACATGGCGTCTCAATGTCCAAACCATACGGCTGGGCATCGCCTGCCTTCGACGACCGCCCCGTGACCTATGCAGACATAAGCAGAGCGTATGGAGACGACGATGCAAGCTCCCGCTTTTCGAACGCCAGTCACCACGTCCACGCCTCGCACAGTGGATCTGTGAAGTCAGCAGTCGCGGACTCCTCGGGTGTCTTCCTCCATGGCCCAAGGCCTGTGGGCTTCCACATGCCGGCGTACGAGTGCATGGATAGCTTGAATCAGAGCGCCACGGCCTTCCTCAGGGCCGTCAGGAGCTCGAGGCGGCACGTGGAAATTGTCTACTGGACGGAGTTGCTTCATTACACAATGAAAGAAGCCCAACTGCAGATCACTTACGCGCAAGCCATGGTTGACCCGGAATGGGCACGTCGGTCGATGGCGAAGTTGCCGGAGCTGGACATCGGCAACATCTTGCGTGGGAACTAATCTCAGGCGTCCGCTCTCGGATTATGTTGCCCGCGCGCCACTCGGATCATGTCGTCCGGACCTCTAGTTGTTGAAGCGGAACTCCACGACGTCGCCGTCCTGCATGACGTAGTCCTTGCCCTCCAGGCGCGCCTTGCCCTTGGCACGGGCCTCCTGCACGGAACCGGTCTCGACGAGGTCGTCGAACGACACGATCTCGGCCTTGATGAAGCCCTTCTCGAAGTCCGTGTGGATGACACCGGCGGCCTGCGGGGCCTTCGACCCCTTCGGAATGGTCCAGGCGCGGGCCTCCTTGGGGCCGGCGGTGAGGTAGGTCTGCAGGCCGAGCGTGTCGAAGCCGATGCGGGCGAGCTGGTCGAGGCCCGACTCGTCCTGCCCCGTCGAGGCGAGGAGCTCGGCGGCGTCCTCGGGGTCGAGGTCCTTGAGCTCGGACTCGATCTTCGCGTCGAGGAAGATCGCCTGCGCCGGCGCGACGAGGGCGGCGAGCTCCGCCTTGCGGGCATCGTCGGTCAGCACGGACTCGTCGACGTTGAAGACGAAGATGACGGGCTTGACGGTCAGGAGCCCGAGCTCACGGATCGGCTCGAGGTCGAGGCCGCTCGTGGAGAGGAGGATGCCGCGTTCGAGGGCGTCCTTGGCTGCCTTCGCGGCTTCGAGGACCGACGGGTCGATCTTCTTGCCGCGGACCTCCTTCTCGTACCGCGTGATGGCCTTCTCGACGGTCTGCAGGTCGGCGAGCATGAGCTCGGCGTTGATGGTCTCCATGTCCGACGCCGGGTTCACGGCACCGTCCACGTGCACGACGTCGTCGTCCGAGAAGCCGCGCACCACCTGGGCGATCGCGTCGGCCTCGCGGATGTTCGCGAGGAACTGGTTGCCCAGCCCCTCCCCCTCGCTCGCCCCGCGCACGATGCCGGCGATGTCGACGAACGACACGGCGGCGGGCAGGATGCGCTCGCTCCCGAAGATCTCCGCGAGCTTCTGCAGCCGCGGGTCGGGCAGGTTCACCACGCCGACGTTCGGCTCGATCGTCGCGAACGGGTAGTTCGCCGCGAGCACGTCGTTCTTGGTGAGAGCGTTGAAGAGGGTGGACTTGCCGACGTTGGGCAGGCCGACGATTCCGATAGTGAGAGCCACGGGGTATGAGTCTACCTGCGCCGCTCTCCCCCGCCTCACCCGCGCGAGGGCAGGCACCCACGCGGGATCAGGCGGCAGAGCGCGAAAAGCGCCTGATGCGGCGCGAAGGCCTGTTCAGCGGCGGACCGCGCGGAACGCCCTGGTGACGTACGGCACCTCGATCGCGTCGTCCCCGTGCAGGCCGAGCTCGTCGAACAGGGCGTCCATCTCGCGGCGGATCCGCGCCTTCTCGGCCTCGTCGGCGGTGATCACGGCGCTGCGGGACGCGGCCATACGGTGCAGGAGCTCCCGCGTCATGGGGCGCGACCACTCCCAGCGCTCCTGCGCCAGAGCGCCGAAGGGCTCGGCCACCACGGGGTCGCCCGCAGCGAGCATGATCTCGGCGTTGCTGCCGTGCATGATGCCGGTGAGCCGGCGCACCCAGTCGACGCGCTCGTCGCGGAGGTTCCAGATGAGCCCGAGCACACCGCCGGGCCGCACCGCGCGACCGATCTCCGCCGACGCGGCGACCGGCTCGACCCAGTGCCACGCCTGACCCAGCACGACGGCATCCACGCTCGCGTCCAGAAGCGGCAGCTCCTCGGCGGTGCCGACGAACGTGGGCACCCCGGGAACGGCGTCGCGAAGGGCCGCGAGCATCGCGGGGTCCGGATCGATCGCCACCACCTCGGCGTCCGCAGCCGCGACGAGGGCCCGCGTGAGCTTGCCGGTCCCGGCGCCGACATCGGCGACCCGCCGCGCACCGTCCGCCATCGGTTCGAGCATCCAGGCGACGGCCTCGAAGGGGTACTCGGGCCGTCCGGCCTCGTAGCTTCCGGCCGCCGCACCGAAGGATCTCGCGAGTTCGTCCGCCATGTGGCCAGCATACGGCGAGCCTGCACAGCGACGTCGGAGGCCCGGGAGAGAGTGAGGACGTGCCACTGGATTTCACTGCGATCGACTTCGAGACCGCGAACTCCAGCCCGGCCTCCGCGTGTTCCGTGGGACTCGTGCGGGTTCGGGACGGGGAGGTCGTCGCCACCGCGAACTGGCTGATCCAGCCCCCGCCCGGCCACGACGAGTTCCAGGAGTGGAACGTCCGCATCCACGGCATCCGCCCCGAGCACGTGCTGTCGGCGGCGACGTGGGTCGATCAGTTCGACCGCCTGTGCGGCTTCGCGGGCGCCGACGTGCTCGTGGCCCACAACGCCGGCTTCGACCTGAACGTCCTGCGTCGGGCGACGGAGGTCACGGGACAGATCTGCCCGCCGTACCGGTCGCTGTGCAGCCTCCAGGTGGCACGGAAGACCTATCAGCTCGACTCCTACCGCCTGCCCCTCGCCGCCGCGGCGGCCGGATACGCGGAGTTCTCGCACCACGACGCACTGGCGGATGCCCTTGCCTGCGCCCAGATCATCGTGGACGCGGCCGCGCGCGCCGGGGCCGCGGATGTCTTCGGACTCGCCGACGCCCTCGGCCTCCGCGTGACGGAGCCCGCCGCACCGGCGCTGGAGCGCGCCGTCGCCTGACGCACCTCGCGTCCTCCCGGCGATGTCGGACGCCCCCGGCATCATGGAGCCATGGATGCCGTGTCGATCGTTCTCCTGCTCGTGGCCCTCGCCGCGGGCGTCGCTCTGGGCTGGTTCCTCCGAGCCGGACGCAGCGCCGCCGACCTGGCGCGGGCTCAGGCCGAACTCGCCGCCGCGCGCGACGACCGCGACCGCCAGTACGACCTCTATCGGGACGCGGTCGAGCACGCCCGCACCGAGCAGCGCGCGGAGGCTCAGCGTGTCCAGCAGCAGAACGCCGTCCTGCAGGCTCTGGCACCGGTCCGCGAGAGTCTCCAGCAGATGCAGTCCAAGGTCGCCGCGATCGAGAGCGAGCGTCAGGCGCAGTTCGGCACACTCGCCGAGCAGCTCCGGCGTGCCCAGGAGTCCGATGAAGCGCTCCGCGCGACGACCGAGTCGCTCGCGGGTGCGCTGCGCTCCACGTCCACGCGCGGCGTCTGGGGCGAGACCCAGCTCCGGCGCGTCGTCGAGGCGGCGGGGCTGACCAGACACGTCGACTTCGACCTCCAGGCGACGATCACCTCCGACCGCGGCCAGGGACGCCCGGACATGGTCGTCCGCCTTCCGGGCGGCACGTCCATCGCCGTCGACGCGAAGGTGCCCCTCGATGCCTACCTCGAGGCCTCCGCCCTCCCCCTCGGCGACGCCCACGAACCCCAGCGACGGGCCCACATGCAGAAGCACGTCCGCGCCGTCCGCGCCCACGTCGACGCCCTCGCCAAGAAGGCCTACTGGTCGGGCCTCGACGCGAGCCCCGAGTTCGTCATCTGCTTCCTGCCGAGCGAGTCGCTGCTGGCGGCCGCCATCGACGAGGACCCGACGCTGCTCGACTACGCTTTCAGCCGTCGCGTGGCCCTCGCCTCTCCGGTCAACCTCTGGGCGGTCCTCAAGACGGTCGCCTACACGTGGACCCAGCAGGAGGTGTCCACCGAGGCCCGGACGCTGCTGGCGCTCGGCACGCAGCTCTACGAACGCCTCGGCACCCTCGCCGGTCACGCCGACGACCTGCGGCGGGCGATCGAGCGCACGGTGGACAGCTACAACCGCTTCGCCGGGTCCCTGGAGTCACGGGTGCTCGTCACCGCCCGGCAGTTCCCCGGCGTCGATGCGGAGGCCCTGGCACCGGCGTCGCCGATCACCGCGGACGGACGGCGCTTCACCGCGCCCGAACTCCTGGCCGCGACCGAGGCCGAAGGCGGCGCCGACACGATGCGAGCCGATGTCGGCGACGTCCGCGCGCGTCTGGACCACGCCGCCGCGCTCCACGAGCGGGGACAGTGACGGCGGGAGCGACCGGATCGTCCGGCCGCAGAGGTGTCAGGCGATGCCCGGCACGCCGCTGAGCAGCACGATGACGAGGCCGCTCGTCGCGAGGAACGCGCCGATCATCCACCAGGCGCTGACCTCGTGCCCCTCGGCGCGACGGACGCGGAACAGCACGTCGGCGCGGCGAGCCGGATCGACGGCCGGCTGAGCGACGGGTGCCGGCGGGGCCACGGCGGCCGCTTCGGCATCGGCACTCACCCGGAGGATGCGTCCGGTGTTCGTGGTGATGATCTTCGTCGGCGCGGCGCTCTTCGAGCCGGTCGTGTGCTGCGTTGTCATGCGTTCGCCCTCCTGTGCCTGCGGTGCCTGGCGGCTCCGTCGACGGCGACAAACCCAGTGACAATTGTGACACGGCGGCTCGCCGAACCGGGGCCGACCCGTGCAGGAGGCGATACCGGGTCGGTAACGATGCCCGGAGCGCGCGTCGCGATCATCGCTGCGGAACGGGCCTCACAGCCACTTCGAGACGAGGTGCTCGGACGCGATGCGGCGCAGCGTGCCGGAGGCTCCGCGCAGGACCACGCTCTCGGTGTACACGTAGCCCCGCTCGCGTCGGACGCCGGCCACGAGCTGGCCGTCCGTGACACCTGTCGCGACGAAGATCGTGTTGTTCCCCCGCACGAGGTCGTCCGCCTCGTAGACCTTGTCCATGTCGAGGCCCGCATCGATACCGCGCTGGCGCTCGTCGTCATCACGCGGCCAGAGCCGCCCCTGGACGTGGCCGCCGAGGGCCTTGATCGCGCACGCGGTGACGATGCCCTCCGGGCTGCCCCCGACGCCCACGCACATGTCGGTGCGCGCGTCGTGGCGGGCGGCGTTGATGCCACCGGCGACATCGCCGTCGCTCATGAGACGGGTTCCGGCACCGGCGTCCCGGATCTCCTGGATGAGCTGCTCGTGCCGCGGCCGGTTGAGTACCGACACCACGATCTCGTCCACCGGCTTGTCCAGCGCGCCGGCGAGCTTGCGGATGTTCTCGCCGATCGGCAGGCGGATGTCGACGACGCCGACACCCGCGGGCCCCGTGACGAGCTTGTCCATGTAGAAGACGCTGGAGGCGTCGAGCATCGTGTCGCGGTCGGACACGGCGATCACCGAGAGCGCGTTCTGCCGGCCGGCCGCGGTCAGCGACGTGCCGTCGATCGGGTCGACCGCGATGTCGCAGAGCGGCCCGCGCCCGGTCCCGACGACCTCGCCGTTGAACAGCATCGGGGCGTTGTCCTTCTCGCCCTCGCCGATCACCACGCGGCCCTGGAAGTCGACCGTCCCGAGGAACGCCCGCATGGCGTCGACGGCGGCACCGTCGGCAGCTTCCTTCGCACCGCGACCGATGAACGGAACGGCTCGGATCGCCGCCGCCTCGGTCGCGCGCACCAACTCCATCGCGAGGTTACGGTCGGGACGCAGCGGGCTCAGGTCGGCAGTCAGACTCACCATGATCCCCAGCCTATCCGCGAGCACCGGATCGATCGCCCCGTTTTCCGCCTCTGAGCGAGGAAGAAATCGCAGTTCTTAACACCACCGAAGGACGGCCCCCGCCGACGCGCGACTCCTCCTGCCGGAGCCGGACACCCGCCCCGATAGAGTGGCAGCTGTCCCGGCTTCACCTACCGCAGGAGTTCTCATGCCCGTCGCCACCCCGGATCAGTACGCCGACATGCTCGACCGCGCGAAGGCAGGCGGCTTCGCGTACCCCGCGTTCAACGTCTCGAGCTCGCAGACGATCAACGCCGTCCTCCAGGGCCTGACCGAGGCCGGCTCCGACGGCATCATCCAGGTCACCACCGGCGGCGCCGACTACTTCGCCGGTCACACCGTCAAGGCCCGCGCGACCGGCGCCCTCGCCTTCGCCCGCTACGCCACCGAGGTCGCCAAGAACTACCCGGTCACCGTCGCCCTGCACACCGACCACTGCCCGAAGGACGCTCTCGCGGGCTTCGTCGAGCCGCTCATCGCCGCGTCGGAGGAAGAGGTCAAGGCCGGCCGCAACCCGATCTTCCAGTCCCACATGTGGGACGGCTCGGCCGTGCCGCTCGCGGAGAACATCGAGATCGCCAAGGAGCTGCTCCCCCGCATGAAGGCGATCAACGCCATCCTCGAGGTCGAGATCGGCGTCGTCGGCGGCGAGGAGGACGGCGTGCAGCACGAGGGCTCGAACGAGGCGCTCTACACGACGTTCGCCGACGTGGACCAGGCCGTGCAGGCGCTGGGCCTCGGCGAGCAGGGCCGTTACATCGCCGCCCTCACCTTCGGCAACGTCCACGGCGTGTACAAGCCGGGCGGCGTGAAGCTGCGTCCGGAGCTGCTCGGCGAGATCCAGGCCGAGGTCGCCGCGAAGTACAACACCGGCCCCAAGCCGCTCGACCTCGTCTTCCACGGCGGCTCGGGCTCGACCGACGAGGAGATCGCCCTCGCGGTCGCCAACGGCGTCATCAAGATGAACATCGACACCGACACCCAGTACGCCTACACGCGTGCCATCGCCGACTACATGTTCAAGAACTACGACGGCGTGCTGAAGGTGGACGGGGAGGTCGGCAACAAGAAGCAGTACGACCCGCGCGCCTGGGGCAAGATCGCCGAGTCGGCCATGGCCGCCCGCGTGGTCGAGTCGACCCGCCAGCTCGGCTCGTACGGCCAGTCGAAGAGCTGACACCCGTAGACACAGGAAAGGGGCCCGGCGTCATGCCGGGCCCCTTTCGTCTGCGTGCTCGGGGTCAGCGCACCCCGGTCGCCTGGTCGAGATACGCGATGAAGGCCGGGTCGCCCATCATCGGCACCACGAGGCAGAAGGCGGCGATCCCCAGAGTGACCACGGCTCCCACGAGCGGGAGCCACCAGGTGACACGACCGCGCCGCAGGCGACGGATCGACAGGGCTGCCGTGACGCACCAGCCGACGGCCAGCACGACGGCCGCGATCGTCCCCCACGTGCGACCCGCGGCGTAGTTCGTGAACTCCCCCTCGATCCCCAGCATGCCCATGGTCTGGTTCATCACCGGGACGATGTCGAGGTAGGACAGGCCGGTGACGACGACGTTCACGAGGCCGTAGGCGAGAAGCGCGATCGTCGCGAAGCGGTCCACCGGATGCGGTCGCGCTGCGCCCGAGGCCACGGCCGCGGGCACCGCGGCCGGCGGAGCCGGCGCAGGTGCGGACGGGCTGACCACCTCCACCACGGGCGGCAGCCCCGCGGCTCTCCGCTGCTCCTCCGGTGTGGCGAGTTCCCCGTAGCGGGGGCGCTGGTCGGTCATCCCGCCATGGTATCGGCCGGTGCTCCGTCGGTCGTTCAGGAACGGAGGCCCCAACCGATAGCGGCCCCGGAGAAGTGGGGACTTCTCGGGGCCGCGGACGGAGAGCGCTGGGGACGCTCCTCATCCCGTTCGGTCGCCGGCGCTGGGGACGCCGTAGGCGATCAGTAGGGCGTTGTCGGCCACTACGCCTTCGATCATAGGTAACCGACGCGGCGGGCACCAGGGTCGCGAATTCAGATGGTGAACTCGGCGTCCGGCCCGTCGGTGTCGAGCGCATCGGCGCCGAGCTGCAGCGACAGCCGACGGGCGGCGCGTTGCAGGTTCGAGACGAGCCGCCTGTTGACCACGGCCTGGTCGGCCGGGAGGGAGACGGCCAGCGATGCGGTCACGCCCGGCGCGATGACCGGGACCGCGACGCAGGTGGCGCCGATCGCATACTCCTCCCGATCGATCGCCCATCCGGGCGTCTGCTCGAGCTGGGTGAGGAGCGTCGTCCGATCGCGGATCGTGCGCGAGGTGAGCTCCTCGAGCCGGTGCCGAGAGAGATAGTCCAGGCGATCCTCCTCGGAGAGCGCCGCGAGGATCTGCTTCCCGAGGGCCGTCGCGTGCGCGCTGGCATGCAGGCCGACCCACAACTCGATGCGGGGGTTCCGCACGGCGTCCACGATGTCGACGAGGTGGATCTCCCCATCCGCGTACCGCGACAGGTAGGCCGTGGCGCCGACCTCCTCGGTCACGTCCCGCAGCGCGGCGCGCACCCGCGCCAGGAACACGCCGCGCGAGCCGATCTGCTGCTGGAAGGACGGGAACCGGTCTCCGAGCACGAGGCCGTCGGGTTCGGTGCGGAGGTACCCCTCATGCACGAGCGTGCGGACGAGGTTGTAGGTGGTGCCCGGCGTCAGCCCCGTGATCGACGAGAGCATCTTGGCCGGAAGCGGACGCGGCGAGTTGGCGACGATGTCGACCAGGCGGAGCGCGCGTTGCACGGACCCGATGAGGGTCGGCTCCGCCTCCGCGGCGTTCACCGCTACGCACCCCCTCCTGCGGAGGCGCGGCCGCCGAGGGCGCGCGCGTCGCGCTGGCCCGTGGCGTCCTGACGGAGCTCCTTCGGCAGGGAGAACATGAGGTCCTCCTCCGCCGTCTTGACCTCTTCCACATCGCGATACCCGGCATCGCCGATCGCGTCGAGCACCTCGCGCACGAGCACCTCGGGGACGGAAGCGCCGCTGGTGACGCCCACCGTCTCCACGCCGTCGAGCCACTCCTGGCGGATCTCCTCGGCGTAGTCCACGCGGTAGGCGGCCTTGGCTCCGTACTCGAGGGCGACCTCGACGAGCCGCACGCTGTTGGAGGAGTTGGCCGACCCCACGACGATCACGAGATCAGCGCCCTGGGCGACCTTCTTGATGGCGACCTGCCGGTTCTGCGTGGCGTAGCAGATGTCGTCGGACGGCGGGTTGTGCAGTTCGGGGAACCGGGTGCGGAGCCGGTTCACCGTCTCCATCGTCTCGTCCACGGAGAGCGTCGTCTGCGACAGCCACACCACCTTCGACGGGTCCTTCACCTGCACGGTGTCGGCCTCCTCCGGGGAGTTCACGACCGTGACGTGGTCCGGCGCCTCTCCCGCGGTGCCCTCGACCTCCTCGTGGCCGTCGTGACCGATGAGCAGGATCTCGAAGTCGTCGCGCGCGAAGCGCACGGCCTCGCGGTGCACCTTCGTGACGAGCGGGCAGGTGGCGTCGATCGCGTGCAGACCGCGGTCCGATGCGGCGTTCACGACAGCCGGGGAGACGCCGTGCGCGCTGAAGACGACGTGCGCGCCCTCCGGCACCTCGTCGACCTCCTCCACGAAGATCGCGCCCTTGGCCTCGAGCTCCGACACGACGTGGATGTTGTGCACGATCTGCTTGCGGACGTAGACGGGGGCGCCGTAGCGCTCGAGCGCCTTCTCCACGGCGACCACCGCGCGGTCCACCCCTGCACAGTATCCGCGGGGGGCAGCGAGCAGGACGCGCTTGTGTCCGGGCACCGGGTTATCCTGAAGCCGCCCGGCCGCGGCGCGCACTCGTGGGATGCGAGGAGCGGGAAGATGAACGGCAGTCGAAGTCACCCCTCGATTCTACCGTCGCGCGGCTGGACGGGGCCGGAGAGTGCGCGGGCAGGAACGGAAGCAGATGACAGTCTTCGAAGCGACGACGGGACCGGGAGAGACGCCGCCGGCGGATGCCGTCGCCCCGCGCGACTCCACGGCCCAGGCACCGACGTCGGTCGCGCGCCTGAACGCCACCATCCGCGACTTCGTGGCGCGATGGAACACGGTGTGGGTCGAGGGCGAGATCACGTCCTGGAATGTGCGCGCCGGTAACGTCTTCGCCCGCCTCAAGGACACCCGCTCCGACGCGCAGATCTCCATCCGCGTCTGGTCGAGCGTGCGCGGCCGCATCCCCGCCGACCTCGGCGTGGGCGATCACGTGGTCGCCGCCGTGAAGGCCGACTACTTCGTCCGCTCCGGTGACTTCAGCTTCGCGGTCTCGGCCATGAAGCACGTGGGGCTCGGCGACCAGCTCGAGCGCCTGGAGCGCCTGCGCGTGCAGCTCCGCCAGGAGGGGCTCTTCGACGCCGCCCGCAAGAAGCGCCTGCCGTTCCTCCCCCACGTCATCGGACTCATCACCGGCGAGCGCTCCGACGCCGAGAAGGACGTGCACCGCAACGCCGAGCTGCGCTGGCCGCAGGTGCGGTTCAAGACCGCGTACGCGGCGGTGCAGGGCGATCGCTGCGTGCCGGACACCCTGGCCGCGCTCGCCCGTCTCGACGCAGACCCCGAGGTCGACGTCATCATCATCGCGCGCGGCGGCGGCGACCCGCAAACCCTCCTCGGCTTCAGCGACGAGCGCCTCGTCCGGGCGGTCGCCGCGGCCTCCACACCCGTGGTCAGCGCCATCGGCCATGAGAACGACCACCCGCTCCTCGACGACGTCGCCGACCTGCGCGCGTCGACGCCGACCGACGCCGCCAAGCGCGTCGTCCCCGATGTCGGAGAGCAGCGCGCGCTCATCGCGCAGTTCCGGTCCCGATCCACCACCCGCCTCACACAGCGCCTCACGCACGACATCGCCCAGCTCGAGCAGCTGCGATCGCGTCCGGTGCTGCGCTCGCCCGATCCGATCATCGACACGCGCGCCCAGGAGACCTTCCTGCTCCTCGCCCGCGGTCGCGACGCGGTGACCAGGCAGCTCGACGACGCCGGCCGGCGGACCGCCGAGCTGCGCGCCTCGCTGCGCGCCCTCTCCCCCGCCGCGACCCTGGCCCGCGGCTACGCCATCGCGCACCTGGAGGGCGGCGTCATCCTCCGCGACGCGTCCGAGGCGCCCGCGGGAAGCGCCCTGACCCTCACGGTGGATCGCGGGTCGCTCGCGGTGCGCTCGGAGGGAGAGATCGCGGAAGGCGCCTGAGCAGGCGCCGTCCGGGGCACGACGTAGGATGGAGGAGTGAGCGCCGTGAACGACACCCCTGTGGACACGCTGTCGTTCGAGGCGGCCCGTGACGAGCTCGTGCGGGTCGTCGCCGAGCTCGAGCAGGGGGCACCGACCCTCGAGCACTCGCTGGCACTCTGGGAGCGCGGCGAGGCTCTGGCCGCCCGCTGCGAGGAGTGGCTGCTCGGTGCGAAGCGTCGCCTCGAAGCCGCGCGTACCGCCACCACCGACGAGAGCGACGCGTCATGAGCAAGGGTCCCGCGATCAACGCCGACCTCGGTCGGGCGGAGACGCCCGACGAGACCGCCGCACGCAAGGCCGCGTCGAGCAAGGCCTACCGGTCGAGCCAGACGGTCCGCAACCTCGTCGCCGCGCTCGTGGTGACCCTCGCGGTCGTCGTCGTCATCATCGCGCTCGTCCCTCGGGGCGAGCCGGTCGCGGCGAAGCCGATCGACGTGGCCGCCATCGCCGCGGACGTCGAGTCGTCCATGGGCAGCCCGGCGATCGTCCCCGACACGGACGACTTCTGGCGGGTGAACGCCGCCGAGCTCCAGAGCGGAGCCCCCGTTGTCTGGGAGGTCACCCTCGCGCCCGCGGCACAGGACGAGCGCGGGTTCATCAAGCTCGCCCAGGCCTTCGACGCCGACGCCTCCTGGGCCCCGCAACGCCTCAACGGCGTCGCCCCGGTCGACACCGTGCGCATCGGCGGCCGGGAGTGGGACGTCTATCGGCCCGGATCCGCCGGCGCCGACGCGAACGTCACCTATGCCCTCGGCACCCAGGCCGGCGACGACTACGTGCTTCTCTACGGCTCGCGCTCCGCGGACTCCACCGCCGAGCTCGCGGAGTCGCTCATCCCCCAGATCCGCACCGTCTCGGAGGCTCGATGACCCACCCGCTGACCCCCGCCGCCGCCTGGAAGCAGATGCAGGACGGCAACCGTCGCTTCGTCCGCGACGAGCCCCAGCACCCGAACCAGAACGTCGACCGCCGCAAAGACCTCACCGCGGCGCAGCACCCCGTCGCGACGCTGTTCGGCTGCTCGGACTCGCGTCTCGCCGCCGAGATCATCTTCGACCTCGGTCTCGGCGACCTCTTCGTCGTGCGCAACGCCGGGCAGGTGATCGGCGAGTCGATCGTGGCGAGCCTGGAGTACGCGGTCGCCGTTCTCGAGGTCCCGCTCATCGTGGTCCTCGCGCACGACTCCTGTGGTGCGGTGCGCGCCGCCATCGACGGCACCGCCATCGACGCGGACCCGCTCCCCCCGCACATCTGGAAGCTCATCGCGCCGATCGTCCCTGCCGCCCGCAAGGTGCTCGCGGAGAGCGGCGGCGGCACGGTGGCCGACATCGACGCGGAGCTCGTCGGACGCGAGCACCTGCGCAACACCGTCAACGACCTGCTGCAGTCGTCCGAGATCATCAGCAACGCCGTCGCCGAAGGCCGTCTCGGCATCGTCGGCGCCAACTACCGTCTGGCCGAGGGTGAGGCAGCGCCCGTCATCACGGTCGGCATCGAAGCCGAGGGGATCGACCCCGCAACCAAGGAGGGTTCGGAATGACCGACACCGAGTACCGCATCGAACACGACACCATGGGTGAGGTGCGAGTGCCCGTGAACGCGCTCTACGGGGCGCAGACGCAGCGCGCCGTGGAGAACTTCCCGATCTCCGGCAAGGGCCTGGAGTCCACGCAGATCGCCGCACTCGCGCGCATCAAGAAGGCCGCCGCGCTGGCGAACAAGGAGCTCGGCACGCTCGACGGCGCCATCGCCGACGCGATCGCCCAGGCCGCCGACCAGGTCGCCGCGGGCAGCCACGACGGCGAGTTCCCCGTCGACACCTACCAGACCGGCTCCGGCACCTCGTCGAACATGAACATGAACGAGGTCCTGGCGACGCTCGCGAGCCGTATCCTCGGCTCGACCGTGCATCCCAACGACCACGTGAACGCCTCGCAGTCGTCGAACGACGTGTTCCCCACCTCGGTGCACATCGCGGTCACCCAGGCGCTCATCGACACCCTGATCCCCGCGCTCGACCACCTCGCCGTCGCGCTCGAGGCCAAGGCGGAGCTCTGGAAGGACGCGGTCAAGTCCGGCCGCACGCACCTCATGGACGCGACGCCCGTCACGCTCGGCCAGGAGTTCGGCGGGTACGCCCGTCAGATCCGCCTGGGCATCGAGCGCGTGCAGTCGGCGCTCCCCCGCGTGGCCGAGGTGCCCCTGGGCGGCACGGCCGTCGGCACGGGCATCAACACGCCGCTCGGCTTCCCGCAGAAGGTGATCGAGCTGCTCGCGGCCGAGACCGAGCTGCCCATCACCGAGGCGAAGGACCACTTCGAGGCGCAGGCCAACCGCGACGGTCTCGTCGAGGCCTCCGGCGCGCTCCGCACCATCGCGGTCTCGCTGACGAAGATCAACAACGACCTGCGCTGGATGGGCTCCGGCCCCAACACCGGCCTCGGCGAGCTGCACATCCCCGACCTGCAGCCGGGGTCGTCGATCATGCCGGGCAAGGTGAACCCCGTCGTCCCCGAGGCCGTGCTCATGGTGTGCGCGCGCGTCATCGGCAACGACGCGACCGTCGCCTGGGCCGGGGCCTCCGGTTCGTTCGAGCTGAACGTCGCCATCCCGGTCATGGGCACCGCGCTGCTCGAGTCGATCCGCCTGCTGTCGAACGCCTCCCGCGTGCTCGCCGACAAGACCATCGACGGCCTGCAGGCGAACCTCGACCGCGCCGCAGCCTTCGCGGGCATGAGCCCGTCGATCGTCACGCCGCTGAACAAGCTGATCGGCTACGAGGCCGCGGCGAAGATCGCGAAGCACTCGGTGGCCAAGGGCATCACGGTGCGCGACGCCGTGATCGACCTCGGCTACGTCGAGCGCGGCGAGCTCACCCTCGAGCAGCTCGACGAGAAGCTCGACCTGCTGTCGATGACCCACCCGGGCTGATCCACGCCTGACACGGATGCCGCGAGGACCTCGGTCCCCGCGGCATCCGTCGTCTCCGGCTCCGTATCGTGCAGGTGACGGATCAGCTGAGTTCGCCGCCCTCCAGGAGGTCGGTGACGAGGGCGGCGATGGCGGAGCGCTCCGAGCGGGTCAGGGTGACGTGGCCGAAGAGGCCGTGTCCCTTGAGGGTCTCGATGACGCTCGCGATGCCGTCGTGGCGGCCGACGCGGAGGTTGTCGCGCTGCCCGACGTCGTGGGTGAGGATCACCCGGGAGTTCTGGCCCATCCGGCTGAGCACCGTGAGCAGCACGTTCCGCTCCAGGGACTGCGCCTCGTCCACGATCACGAAGGCGTCGTGCAGGGACCGTCCGCGGATGTGGGTGAGGGGCATCACCTCCAGGAGTCCGCGTTCGACCACCTCGTCGATGACGTTCCCCGAGACCACGGAGCCGAGGGTGTCGTACACCGCCTGACCCCAGGGGTTCATCTTCTCGCCCTGGTCGCCCGGCAGGTACCCGAGCTCCTGGCCGCCCACGGCGAACAGCGGGCGGAAGACGATGATCTTCTTCTGCTGCTGGCGCTCCAGCACGGCCTCCAGCCCGGCGCACAGCGCGAGCGCCGACTTGCCGGTGCCTGCGCGACCGCCCAGCGACACGATGCCCACCTCCGGGTCGAGGAGCAGGTCGATCGCGATGCGCTGCTCGGCGGAGCGCCCGTGCATGCCGAAGATGTCCCGGTCACCGCGGACGAGCCGGAACTCCCCGTCTCCGGTCACCCGGCCGAGGGCCGATCCGCGCTCCGAGTGGATGATGAGGCCGGTGTTGACGGGAAGCCCGTGCACGTCCTCACTGAGCCCGACCTCGCTCTCGTAGAGGTCGCTGATGTCGTCGCCGGAGAGATCGAGCGTGGCGATGCCGGTCCAGCCCGAGTCCACGGCCTGCTCGGCGAGGTACTCCTCGGCGCGGAGCCCCAGGGACGCGGCCTTCACCCGCATCGGGAGGTCCTTCGACACGATGGTCACGTCCTGGCCGTCCTGGGCGAGGTGCATCGCCACCGAGAGGATGCGGCTGTCGTTGTCGCTGAGGCGGATGCCCGCGGGGAGCACCGAGAGGTCGGCGTTGCCGAGCTCGACGCGGAGGGTGCCGCCCTCGCCGACCTCCACCGGGAAGTCGAGTCGACCGTGCTCGACGCGCAGGTCGTCGAGGTGGCGCAGGGCCTGGCGGGCGAAGTACCCGATCTCCGGGTCGTGCCGCTTGCCCTCGAGCTCGGTGATGACGACGACCGGGAGCACCACGGAATGCTCCGCGAAACGGAAGAGCGCCTGCGGATCGCTCAACAGGACCGAGGTGTCGAGGACGTAGGTGCGCAGATCCTGTGCGGGTTCTGCGGCCGCGGCCTGTCTCGTCGTCTGACGGGTGGACTGCTGCGCGGTGCTGCTGGACTGCTGCGCTGTACGTGTGGTCACGACCCACTCCCGACCCGGGGATTCCCGGCTATTCGAACGAGTCGACCAGGGGGTCACGAGTCGCGAACCTGAGGCCGACCCGACCGGGCGCCTTGCCCGATGCCTTGAAGGTACGGCCGCCCGGGGCTTTTCCACGGACTCGACACGCCAGCGATTCGTTACGGGACGATGAACGATTCCCTGCCGAAGCTTCCGAGCGTCTCGTCGAGCAGTCCGAGGGTCTCGGCGTCCGTGCCGGCATGCGGCGCGATGCGGATGGATCCGCCCCGAGCGGTGACGACGAGTCCGGCATTCGCGAGAGCAGCGGCGAGCCGCGCCGGTTCCTCCGGTGCGAGGGCGACGATCCCGGCGCGTTCGGTGCGCTCGCGTGGTGAGACGACGGCGATCCCATGGCGGTCGGCTGTGGCGATGACCGCGTCCACATGCGCGGACAGCCGCTCCTCGATGGCCGCGACACCGGCATCCCGGACATCCCGGGCGCCGATCGCGAGCCGGCCGGCGGCGAGCGTGTCCGGCATGCTGATCGTGTAGGCCCGCGCGTCCGGCGCGGGGGCAGGCAGCTCGTCGACGACCAGCCCGCTCGCCGCCGTCCCGGTGATGCCGGAGAGCACGGGCGCGATGCGCTCCCGTGCCTGCGGCGAGAACCAGGCGAACCCGGTGCCTCGGCCCGCGCGCAGCCACTTGTAGCCATGCCCGACGACGACGTCGGCGACGCTGTAGTCCGCGTCGACCACGCCGAAGGACTGCACGGCGTCGACGATGAGGAGGCGGTCGGGGCCGAGGACGTCCCGCAGCGCGGCGAGGTCGGCACGATAGCCGGTGCGGAAGTCGACGTGGCTAACGGCGAGCGCCGTGACATCGTCGTCGAGGACGGCAGCGACGGCGTCGGGAGTGACCCGTCCGTCGTCGGGCGTGATCCAGCGCGGCGTGACCGCGTGGTCGGACGCCGACGCCGCGCGCTCCAGGGTGAGGCTCACGCTCGGGAACTCCGCGGTGCTCGCGACGACCGCGCCGGAGACCCCGTAGAGCGCGTGCAGGAGACCGTGCGTCGACGACGGCTGCAGCGTGACCTCCGCGGCGTCGGCACCGAGCAGCTCGGCGACGACCTCCTGCGCCTGCCCGATCCGCTCGCCCACGAGGGCCAGGGACGACGGCCGCCCGCTGCCGAGGAGATCCGCGTCCGCGAAGACCTCGGCCCGGACCGACGGCGACACGGGGCCGAACGCCGCCCAGTTCAGGTATCCGGGCTCGGCGTCGAACGTGCCGAGGTAGTCGTCGAAAGTGCTCACTGCGTCATTGTGACACGCGACCGCACCCCTCGGATCAGCGTCCGAATCGGCGGTCGCGGTCGGCGTAGTCGCGGATCGCGCGGAGGAAGTCGACCTGCCGGAGGTCCGGCCCCAGCGCCTCGACGAAGTAGAACTCGCTGTGCGCGCTCTGCCACAGCAGGAAGTCGCTGAGCCGCTGCTCGCCGCTCGTGCGGATCACGAGGTCGGGATCCGGCTGACCCCCCGTGTAGAGGTGCTCCCCGATCATCTCGGGGGTGAGCTGCGCCGCGAGGTCCTCCAGGGTGCCACCCGAGGCCTCGTGCGTGGCGATGATGCTGCGCACCGCGTCGACGATCTCGTTCCGGCCGCCGTAGCCGACGGCGAGGTTCACGTGCAGTCCGGTGTGGTCCTTCGTCCGCTCCTCCGCATCGGCGAGCACCCGTGCCAGCTCCGCAGGGAGGATGTCGGCGCGGCCGACGTGCTTGACCCGCCAGTTCCCCTTCTGGGACAGCGCCTCGGCGAGCTCCGCGATGATCTCGATGAGGTCGGCGAGCTCCGCCGAGTCCCGTTTGCGGAGGTTGTCGCTGGAGAGGAGGTAGAGCGAGACCACGCGCACCCCGAGCTCGTCGCACCAGCCGAGGAACTCCTGCATCTTGGCCGCCCCCGCACGGTGCCCTTCGGCCGGGGTGTCGAATCCGAGCTGTCGCGCCCACCGACGGTTGCCGTCGATCATCATGGCGACGTGGTGCGGAACGGAGGCCGGATCGAGCTGACGACGCAGCCGGCTGGTGTACAGCCGGTACAGCGGTCCCCGCCCCGGGCTCTCGCGTGACATCACCCACCTACGCTACCCTGCCCCGCCCGTCCGCGCCGGTGCAGAACCTGGGGACATGTACGGGGACGGGCATGCACTGCCATTTAGAGTGAGCACGTGAGCACTTCCGACCAGACCGGCGCCGACCTCCCGAAGCTGCCGCTGCTCGAAGCGGCGGCCGCCGACGCGGCCACCGAGATCAAACCGAGCTGGCGCGGGTGGATCCACGCCGGCACGTTCCCCGTGGCGATCGCCGCGGGCATCGTCCTCATCGCCGTGTCCCAGGGGGCGGCGGCCAAGTGGGCGGCGGCGGTCTTCATGGCCACCTCGCTGCTGCTGTTCGGGAACTCCGCCGTGTATCACCGCTTCAACTGGCGGCCCCGGGTGAAGGGCATCCTCAAGCGGATCGATCATGCGAACATCCTGCTGCTCATCGCCGGCACGTACACGCCGCTCGCGACCCTGGCGCTGCCGCCGGAGAAGGGCGTGCTGCTGCTGACCCTGGTCTGGAGCGGGGCCCTGGTCGGCATCCTCTTCCGGGTGTTCTGGATCCATGCGCCGCGCTGGCTCTACGTCGCGTTGTATCTGCTGCTCGGCTGGGCCGCGGTGATGTACATCGTCGACCTGCTCGACGCCAACGTGGCCATGATGGTCCTCGTGATCGTCGGCGGTCTGCTCTACACGGGCGGCGCCATCGTCTACGCGCTGAAGAAGCCGAATCCGTGGCCGGGACACTTCGGCTTCCACGAGATCTTCCACGTGTGCACGGTCCTGGCCTTCCTCTGCCACTGGACCGCGTGCCTGCTCATCGCCCTGCACCCGCTGTCGCCGTCGCTCGGCGCACCCTGAGCGGCGGTCAGCGCTCGCGCGGCTCCTCGTCGGGCGCGGCCGGCGCTTCCGGCGCGGTACGTCCCTGGTCCCGGGCGTCCTCGGCGGCGCGGGCGGCCTCCTCCGCGTCGAGCTCCTCGCGCACCTCTTCGCGGTACCGCACCCGGCGGATCCGGCGATTCATGTCCCAGATCAACAGGATCACGGCGACGAGCACGATGACGATCACCGCGAAGCCGGCGAAGCCCGGCGTGACCGACTCCGGAGCCACCGTCATCGACGGTGTCGGCATCGGAGTCTCGGAGAGGAAGCGCATGAATCGGCCTTTCGTACGCAGGTCGCATAACCTGGTATCACCAGCCTAACGACCGGAAGACCCCACCTGTGACGACCGCCCTCCAGCTCGACGAACGCTACGGCCGCACCCACCGACGCCGGTGGCCGTGGATCCTCGCCGGGGCCGTCGCCGTGATCCTCGTCGCCACCTTCGGATGGTTCACCGTGAGCCAGTCCCTGAGCTCGGTCGACGCCGACGATCTCGGCTTCGAGCTCGTGGACGAGCACGCCGTCGACGTGCGCTTCCAGGTGACCGGAGTCCAGGGCAAGGACGTCGTCTGCGTGCTCGAGGCGCTCGACGAGGAGTTCGGCGTGGTGGGCTGGAAGATCGTGGAGATCCCCGCCGGAGACACGCACTCGCTCCGCCGTGCGGAGCGCATCCCGACCGTCGCGGAGGCCACGACAGGTTTGGTGAACACCTGCTGGGTCGCCTAGACTGATGCCAGACAGACGACGCCCCGGCACCGTGCCGGGGCGTCTTGGCATATCCCCCGCGGCATCTCGGCGGGATCCCGATAGAAGGAGCTTCGTCATGTCCACCGATGCTCAGGTCCCCTTCCTCACGCAGGAAGCCTACGACCGGCTCGTCGCCGAGCTGGAACACCTCTCCACCGTCGGTCGCGACGAGATCGCCAAGCGCATCGAGGCGGCCCGCGAGGAGGGCGACCTCAAGGAGAACGGCGGCTACCACGCGGCGAAGGACGAGCAGGGCAAGCAGGAGGCGCGCATCCGCACCCTGGAGGCGCTGCTGAAGACGGCGAAGGTCGGCGAGGCGCCCGCCAGCCGCGGCATCGTCGAGCCGGGCACCGTCGTGACCGCGGTCGTCGCGGGCGGCGAGGAGGTCTTCCTCCTCGGCAGCCGCGAGATCGCCGCCGCCGGCAGCGACCTCGACGTCTACAGCGAGGCCAGCCCGCTGGGCCAGGCGATCCTCGGCCTCAAGGTCGGCGAGTCCTCGTCGTACGAGGCCCCGAACGGCCGCTCGATCAGCGTCGAGATCGTGAAGGTGGAGACCTACACGGGCTGACGCCCGCAGGAACCCGCTGCCGTGATCCTCTCCCTGACCCCGCCCTCGGCGGCGGAGTTCAAAGCGCTCTACGACCAGACCGGTTGGGCGGAGTTCTCGGAGGCGACCTTCGCGGACGCCCTCGCCGGCAGCTGGATCGTCTGCACGGCCCGTGACGAGGACGGCACACTCCTCGGCATGGGCCGATTGATCAGCGACGGCGTGCTGCATGCGTTCGTGACCGAGATGCTGATGGCGGACCGGTCACGTGGCCAGGGCACGGGCGCCCGGATCCTGGAGGAGCTCGTCCGCGCGTCGAAGGCGCGGGGAGTCGAGGACGTCCAGCTCTTCGCCGCGCAGGACCGCGCTGCCTTCTATGAACGCAACGGATTCCGTCGGCGACCGGACCGGGCTCCCGGGATGGACCTCGCCGCGGAGGCGGAGCACGCGTGAGCCGCTCCACCGATCGCCCGTGACATGACACACCCCCTCGACCGCCACGGTCGAGGGGGTGTGCCGCTTCGGGGTCAGTCCTGGACGACGATGGGCGCGAAGCCCGCTCGACGAAGGGTGTCGAGTGTGTGGGCCGAGTGGTCCGCGCCGCGGGTCTCGACGCTGAGCTCGAGGATGACCTCGCTGATCTGCAGTCCGTGGCCGTGACGGGTGTGCATCGCCTCGATGACGTTCGCTCCCGCCTCCGCGATGAGTTCGGACACACGGGCGAGCTGACCGGGACGGTCGGGCAGCGGGATGCGGATCGTCAGATACCGGCCGGAGGCGGCGAGGCCGTGCGACACCACGCGCTGCAGCAGGAGCGGGTCGATGTTGCCGCCGGACAGCACGGCCATCGTCGTGCCGGTCGCCGAGACGCGTCCGGAGAGGATGGCCGCGACTCCCGCGGCTCCGGCGGGCTCCACGACGACCTTGGCCTGCTCCAGCAGCACGAGCATGGCGCGCGCGAGATCGTCGTCGGAGACGGTGACGACCTCGTCGACGAGTTCCTTGATGATCTCGAACGGCACCGCTCCCGGGCGGGCTACGAGGATGCCGTCGGCGATGGTGGGGCGCGTGACGATGTCGACCGGTTCCCCGGCCGCCAGCGACGGCGGCACCGCGGCCGCGTTCTCCGCCTGCACGCCGATCACGCGGATCGTCCGTCCGAGCTCGGCGGCCTTGGCCTTGACCGCGGCGGCGACGCCGGCGATCAGCCCTCCGCCGCCGATGCCGAGGACGACGGTGTCGATCTCGGGCGCATCCTCCAGCAGCTCCAGGCCGAGGGTGCCCTGCCCGATCACGATGTCCCGGTGGTCGAACGGGTGGATGAGCACGGCGCCGGTGCGCTCCGCGAACTCGGCGGCCAGGCGTAGCGATGTGGCGACCGTCTCCCCTTCGAGCACCACCTCGGCCCCGTAGCCGCGTGTGGCCAGGAGCTTCGGCACGGGGACCCCGAGCGGCATGAAGATCGTCGCGGGGATGCCGAGCGCCTGGGCGGCCAGAGCGACGCCCTGCGCATGGTTGCCGGCCGAGGCCGCCACGACGCCGCGCGAGCGCTCCTCCGCGCTGAGTCGGGAGAGCCGGTAGGCGGCCCCGCGGATCTTGAAGGAGCCCGTGCGCTGCAGGTTCTCCATCTTCAGCAGCACCGGGGCGCCGAGCACGTCGGACAGTGCCCGCGAGGGCAGCGTCGGCGTGTGCGAGATCACCTCAGCCAGACTTCGAGCCGCGTCCTGGAACTCGGTCAGGCTGGGGACTGCGCTCATCGATTCCTCCGTCTCCGCTCGCGCGGAACTGTGCTCCAGATCAGATCTCCGCTCGGCCCGACGCCGGTGCGCCAGGATCCCGAGCTGATGGTCACCGCCGCCACGTTCACGAACGCGGCCAGCGGGACGGCGAACAGGGCACCGGGGATGCCCGCGATCATCGCGCCGCCCGCGACCACGAGGACGACGGCGAGAGGGTGCACCTTGACGGCGGAGCCCATCATGATCGGCTGCAGGATGTGGCCCTCGATCTGCTGGACGGCCAGCACGACGACGAGCATCCAGAGGGCGATCCACGGCCCGTTGTAGACGAGCGCGAGGAAGACGGCCACGGCACCGGTCACGACCGCACCGACGATCGGGATGAACGAGCCGAGGAACACGAGGACCGCGACGGGCAGCGCGAGCGG
Organism: Microbacterium sp. NPDC091676; assembly: GCF_044756645.1. Lineage (NCBI taxonomy): Bacteria > Bacillati > Actinomycetota > Actinomycetes > Micrococcales > Microbacteriaceae > Microbacterium > Microbacterium sp. NPDC091676. Next base: position 1,170,954 of record NZ_JBIVTI010000001.1, read on the forward strand.
GACCTGGAGCAGGAACGCGCCGAGGCCGATGCCGATCGCGTCGATCGTCGCCACGAACAGCTGCGTCCTGGCGTAGTTGACGATCGTCGTCCAGCCGTTGCGTGCCGCGCCGCCGACGGCGGGACGGGCCTTCCGCGGGAAGATGCGCAGCGTCCAGCGCCAGATGCCGGCGCCGTCGGCCAGGAGGCAGATGAGGATGAACAGCGACAGCAACGCTCCGGTGGCCACGTGCCCGACGGTCGTCCCGATCGCGAGGGCTCCCGTCCAGAGGACCTGCGCCTGCTCGTTGAGGAAGTCGAGTCCCTGCTGCAGGTAGTTCGCGATCTGCGTGTCCGACAGGCTCAGCGGACCCTCGTGCAGCCAGACCTGGAACTGGTCGAGGGCCTCCGTGGTGCGCTGCTGCACATCGGGGAGCTGTGCACGCACCTGCCAGACGACGAGCCACATGAGTCCCGTGACGATGGCCGCCGTCCCGATGAGCGAGATCGTGATCGCCAGCCAGCGCGGGAACCCGCGGCGCAGCATCCACGAGAACGCCGGCCACAGCAGGGCGGTGATGAGGATGCCGACCATGAGCGGGATGACGAGGAGCTTCAGCAGCATCACCAGCCAGATGAAGACACCGATGGCCGCCGCGATGAGAAGCAGCCGCCAGGCGTAGCTCGCGGTGACGCGCAGCGGCAGCGGCACGGCTTCGTCGGCTTCGGTGGTCACGGTCCGCTCGGTCACCACGGGGCGCGGACGGAACAGATCGCGCAGCCGGGGTCGCTGGTCCTCGCTCATCGCCTCAGTCTACGGTCATGCCGTATGCCGTTCGACGCATCTTGCCGGCCACGACGATGTCGGAGAGCGGGGATACGCTGGCGGCGTGACCGACACCCTCAGTCCCGCCCAGGCGCGACGGATCGCCCTCGCCGCCCAGGGCTTCAGCCGCGCACGCCCGGCCACCGTCTCCGGTCGCCATCTGCACCGCGTGATGGAGCGGCTCGGCGTTCTGCAGATCGACTCGGTCAACGTGTTCGCCCGGTCGCACTACCTCCCCCTTTTCTCCCGGCTCGGTGCGTACGATCCGGCGCTCCTCGACCGCCTCTTCCTGTCTCGCACGACGCACTACGTGGAGTACCTCGCCCACGAGGCGACCTTCATCCCCGTCGAGGACTGGCCCCTGTGGCGGTTCCGCATGGACGACTTCCGGCGGCGCTGGTCCGCGGAGGACTCCTGGCTCCGCACCAACGCGCGGACGGTGCAGTGGGTGCAGGACGAGCTCCGTGCGCGGGGACCGCTCCGCCCGGTCGATCTCCGCGCCGACGCCCCGCGCGAACGCGGCACCTGGTGGGACTGGGACGACGTCAAGCTCGCCCTCGAGCACCTGTGGCGCACGGGCGACGTGGCGGTGAGCGGACGCCGGGGGTTCGAGCGCACGTACGCCCTCGCCGAGCAGGTCATCCCCGACGCCATCCGATCCCGGGAGATCCCGCGCGAGGAGGCCATCCGCGAGCTCGTCCGACGTGCGGCGCGGTCCAGCGGCGTCGGCACGGCGGCCGATCTGGCCGATTACTACCGTCTGCGCGATCGCGCCGCGGTGACGGGCGCGATCGCCGATCTCGTGTCCTCCGGCGAGGTGCAGCCCGTGACCGTGCGCGGCTGGGAGCGCGGCGGTCGGCCCCTGCCCGCCTGGCGGCACCGCGACGCCGTGCTCCCCCGCCGGATCGAGACCGCCGCACTGCTGACCCCGTTCGATCCCGTGGTGTGGTTCCGGGAACGCGCGCTGCGGGCGTTCGAGCTCGACTACCGCATCGAGATCTACGTGCCGGCGGCGAAGCGCCGCTTCGGCTACTACTCGCTGCCCGTGCTCGTCGGCGACCGGATCGTGGCACGGGTCGACCTCAAGGCGGACCGCGCCACCTCGACCCTGCAGGTGCAGTCCGCGTGGTGGGAGCCGCAGGCCCGCCCCGGCGACGCCGAGGCCATCGCGGCCGAGCTCCTGCGCGCCGCCCGATGGCAGGGCCTCGAGCGGGTGTCGGTCTCCGGATGGGGCGATGCGACCGCTGCCATCCACGCCGCGCTCGCCTCGACCGCACCCGGAGTGGTGCATCGCCATGTGCACGTCCGGGAGGGGGCCGCATGAGCCGTCGTCGACGGGCGCTCCTGATCGGGCTCGTCGTGGCCGTCGCCGTGGCCGGTGCGGTGTGGTGGAGCGTCGCCGCACTGCGCCCCGCCACCCCGGAGGAGGCGGCGCTCGACTATCTCCGGGCGCTGGAGTCGGGCGATCCGGAGGCGGTCGCGGCGACCGGGACCACGGTGTCCGACGCCGCCCTCACGGCCTTCGCCGGGGCGGCGTCGACCATCGAGGACGCCGAGGTCGCCGGTGTCCGCGAGGGAGACCGCGGCGTGTCCGCGAGGGTGACCTTCCGGCTCGACGGAGACGAGCACGAGGCGCACCTCCGGCTGACGCCGGCGAGCGGTCGCTGGGTCGTCGACGGGTCCGGCCTTGGCGGGTTCCGCGCGACCTCGACCATCGGGACCGCGGTGCGGGTCGGCGACGCGGTCCTGCCGGTGGCCGAGGAGGCCGCGCTGCTCCCTGCCGTGTACCCGGTGATCGCCGCGCCCTCGGCGCTGCTGACGGGCTCGACCGAGACCGTCGTGCTGCCCGGGGACGATGCCACGGCGACGGTGGACGCCGAGCTCCGGCCCGAGGCGACGGAAGCCGCGCAGACGCAGCTCGAGGCCTACCTGAAGACCTGCGCCGCCGACGGCACGGCGGTCCCCGAGAACTGCGGCATCCGGATCCCGTGGGGCACGGAGTTCCGCGAGGTCTCCGACGTCACGTTCCGCGTCGAGCGCTTCCCCGCGGTGACACTCTCCACCGGCGGGTTCACCGCGGACGACGGCATCCTCGAGGCGACCGTGACCGGAACCGGCCAGGATGGCGCCGCGCGCACGGTCACCTATCGCAGCACCGCGTGGAGCGTGCGCGGAGGCGTGGACATCACCGCAGACGAACTCGCCCTCACCGTGTGGTGAGGGCGAGGATCAGAACTGCACGCGCGGCGGCTCGGAGATGGCGCCGCTGTCGGCGACCTCGAAGAACTCGCGCTCGGTGAAGCCGAGCCCCTTGGCGAAGAGGTTGTTCGGGAACACCTTGATCTTCGTGTTCAGCTCGCGGACGCCGCCGTTGTAGAAGCGGCGCGCCGCCTGGATCTTGTCCTCGGTGTCGACGAGGGCCTGCTGCACCTGGAGGAAGTTCTGGCTGGCCTGCAGCTGCGGGTAGGCCTCGGCAACGGCGAAGAGACTGCGCAGCGCCTGCTGCAGGTGCCCCTCGGCGATCCCCGCCTCACCCGGACTGCCGGCGGAGAGGGTCTCCGCGCGGGCTCGGGTGACGTTCTCGAACACCGCCTTCTCGTGCGAGGCATAGCCCTTGACCGTCTCGATGAGATTCGGGATGAGGTCGGCACGGCGCTTGAGCTGGACGGTGATGCCGCTCCAGGCTTCGTCCACACGGACGTTCAGCTGCACCAGCGAGTTGTACGTCGCCCAGAGATAGACACCGACGAGCAGGATCACCCCGACGACGATCAGTACCGGCACGAGCCATTCCATCAGTGCCCCACCCTTTCCCGTGTTTCTCTCATCCTAGACGCGGTGCCTGCACGTGGACTGGGGATGCGACGAGCCCGTGCCGCCCCTCAGCGTCCCAGCACCCGCTCCAGATAGCGGTTCGCGAAGCGGCGCTCCGGATCGAGGCGGTCGCGCAGCGCCACGAAGTCGTCGAAGCGGGGGTAGCTCTCCCGCAGCGTCTCCTGCGTCATGGTGTGCAGCTTGCCCCAGTGCGGGCGACCGCCGTGAGCGCGCATGATCTCCTCCACCGCGCCGAAGTACGCGGTCGGGTCCGCCCTCCAGTACCGATGCACCGCGATGTACGCGCTGGCGCGGCCGTGCGCGGTCGAGAGCCAGCGGTCGTCGGCGGCCGCGAAACGCACCTCCACCGGGAACTCGATCCGCCAGCGCCGCCGGGCGATGAGCTCCTGGAGGGCGCGGAACGCGGGTACCACCTCCGCGGCCGGCACCGCGTACTCCATCTCACGGAACCGCACGGTCCGGCTCTGGGTGAGCACGCGGTTCGACAGGTCGGTGTACTCGCGGTCACCGGTGAGCCGCACGGCGAGCCGGTTGAACGGCGGCGTGATCGCCGGCACCGCCTGCCCCGCCGCGCAGACGACGCGGTAGACGCCGTTCGCGAGCAGGGTCTCATCCACCCATCGGCCCACCGCAGGAAGCGGCTTCCGTCGCGTCGACTCCGGCAGACGCGACTGCCGCTTGGTCAGCGCCACGTCGGTGTGCGGGAACCAGTAGAACTCGAAGTGGTCGGCCGCGGCGACGCGCTCGTCGAGCGTGTCGAGCACCTCCTCCAGGGGCACCGGCTCGTCGATCGCATGCATCACGAACGTCGGCACGCACTGCAGCGTCACCTCGACGATGATGCCGAGCGCGCCCAGCCCCAGGGCGACAGCCGGCAGCAGCTCGGGGCTGTGCGCCTCGTCGACACGGAGGAACTCCCCGTCGGCCGTGATGAGGGTCACCCCGACCACCTGTGTGGTGAGACCGCCGAATCCGGCGCCGGTGCCGTGCGTACCCGTGGAGATCGCGCCGGCGATGGACTGCCGGTCGATGTCGCCGAGGTTCTCCATGGCGAGGCCATAGCGGGCGAGGAGCCCGGGGATGCGGTGCAGCCGGGTGCCGGCGAGGAGCGTGACGCGTCCGCTCGCGACGTCTGCGGACACGAGCCCCTGCAGGTCGTCGAGTTCCAGGAGCACGCCGGGCGCGACCGCGATCCCGGTGAAGCTGTGACCGGCGCCGACCGCTTTGATCGGCAGTCCCTGACGCACCGCAGCCCGCACCGCGCGCTGGACGCCCTCGGGACTGCGCGGACGCTCGACCCGGACCGGGCGGATGGACGCCGAGCGACCCCAGTTCTGCCACGTGCCGCCGATCCTCGTCACAGGAAGGCCTTCCCCTCGCCGCGATACGTCGGCAGTTCGTCGACGACCTCGTCGCCGGAGACGAGATGGTAGGCGGCGATGCGCTCGGCCGGCTCGCCGCTCTTCGCATGACGGAACCAGACGCGATCGCCGACGCCCAGCGTCGCGGCGGTCGGCCCCTGCAACGGCGTCTGCACCTCGCCTGCCGCCTCCCGCGGAAGCGTGCGCAGGTTCGCCGGCCACACCGGGCGCGGCTGTCGGGAGGCGACCGCGGGGCCGGAGGCGATCCAACCGCCGCCCAGCACCGTGGCGATGTCGGCCGCAGGACGGCGCACGACGTCGAAGGCGAAGGCCGCGGCCGGCGCCGGGCGGAACGACCGGTATCCGTCGAACAGGTGTCCTCCGAGCAGGCCGCTGCCCGCGCTGGCCTCGGTGAGCGACTCGTCGCTCCCGCTGAACTCGAGCGACCCGGTCCCCCCGCCGTTGAGGAATTCGAGCGGGGTCACCGCGCCGACCGCGGCGACGATCGCCGCCCTTCGCTCCCGCAGCTCGTCGCGCGAGCGGGCCTGCACGCGACGGATGAGCGGACCATCGGGTCCGGCGTCGCCCTGGCCCGCGATCTGGGCGTCGTACATCTGCAGCCCCACGAGGCGGAATCCGGGGCGCGCCACGACCTTCCGGGCGAACGCCGCGACCTCGCCCGCCGAGAAGAGGGCGGACCGGCGGACGCCGATGTGCCCCAGCAGCGCCGATCGCCAGGACGCGTCGACGTCGATCGCCACCCGGAGCTCGGGCCGCGCCGCGGGGGCCACCACGCTGTCGACGAGGTCGAGGTGCACGGGATCGTCGATCATGAGGGTGATGCGCTGCGCGGCCCGTTCGTCCGCGCAGAGCCGTGCGAGGCCGTCCCGGTCCACCGTCGGGTAGCCCAGGACGATGTCGTCATGCGTCTCCGAGAGCCAGAGCGCCTCCTCGAGAGTGAAGGCGAGGATGCCGCGGAATCCCGGGAGGCGCAGCACGGCATCGAGGACCGCACGCACCCGCACCGACTTGGACGCCACCCGGATCGGCAGCCCGCCGGCGCGGACGAGCAGATCCATGGCGTTGTAGCGCAGCGCCTCCCGATCGATGACCGCGACGGGCGCCGGAAGATGCCCGGTCGCGGCCGACAAGCGTGGCCAGTAGCGGCCCGGGTTCTCCCATTCGGGGGCGACCGCGGGGCCACCCGGGACGGGGCTCAGTTCGTCGGTGAGGTCGAGCACTCCCCCACCCTACGGCCTGAGCCCCGCCCGGGTCACGACCCCTCCGACGATAGGCTGGCGGCGCGGCCCCCGTAGCCCAATGGCAGAGGCAGGCGACTTAAAATCGCCGCAGTCTGGGTTCGAGTCCCAGCGGGGGCACCCGTCAGCGGCCGAGGATGTCGCCGATCCCCGGGAGGCCGAGGTCGCCCAGCCGCTCTCCCCAGCCGGTCGCCGTCTCGCCGAGGCCAGAGACGGCCTCCCCGGCCGAGCCGAGCATCTCGTCGGCGCCACCGGCCAGCGCGTCGACGTCGACGCCGGAGCCCAGGGCATCGATGTCGAGGCCCTGGGCCCATGCGTCGAAGTCCACCCCGAGCCCTGCGGCCTGTTCCAGGAGCGGTGCCGCGACAGTGCTCAGGACGGCCCCGCCGGCCACCACGCCCAGCAGGCCGACCGCCGCACCGCCGGCGGCGACCGCGGCCCCACCCGCGCCGGCGCCCCGGACCCGGGAGAGGAGACCGCGCAGACGGCCCGGCTGCATCGCCTCGGCGCGGCCCGCCGCGCGGGCCAGGTCGTCCGCGGAGGACGAGCGCGGTCGCTCGTCCGCCGGGAGCTCGGCCCGCATGCGGGCCTCGACCTGCTCCCGCTGCGACGGCGTGAGACGCGCGAAGGCCTCACGATGGATCTGCTCCACGCGGTGCGGGTCCGCCGTCTGCAGAAGGTAGTCGTACCGGGCGATGGCCGCGCGGTCCGCCGCGGAGGCGTCCGGCCGGCCACCGGCACTCGGGGCGGGCGGCGGCGCATACGAGGTCGCCGGTCGCCCCGCGGCAGGGCGGGCGGCCGACGATGACGCGGGAGGCGGGGTATTCGGGCGCGGCGCCTCGGCCCCGGGGCCGCGGACGGCATCCACGGCACCACGGATCATCCCGCTCCAGTCCGTCGACGAACGGGAGCCCTCCCCGCCCCTCGCGGCGGGGCTCGCACCCTTCGCGTCCAGGGCGTCGGTGGCGAGGCGGATCAGGCGGGAGAGTTTCGACATGGGGGTCCGTTCGTGGGACGGGCCGCCGTTCTCCGCGACGTCGGTCGACGCAAGGTTCCGGGCAGCCCGCGATGCGGGTGCCAAGGTCTCCTCCACCCTCACGGGCCAGCGGGCCGGGGCACGATGACATGCCCGTCATGACGACGTCGCTGCAGACGGGAGTACTCCCCTTGCCCTCGACACGGTAGCGAGGCGGCCTATGGATCGCCTCCATGCTCCGGCTCGCGAGGCGAGGCGTGGAGGATCCCCGCCATCTCGTCGTAGAGCGTCTGGAACGCGTCGCGCAGCTCCGCGGCACCGTCGGGCCGCCCCACGGCCGGAACCGTCTCCGCCAGCGTCCCGAGGGCGAGGGTCGCGGCGGCCTCCCGCGCCACCGCCGTTCCGAACGCGTCGGACGGGCGGCCGCGCGTCGATGCGAGGAGGAGCTGGTCCCGCAGCACTCCCGCGACCCCAAGGAGCACGGCCGCCGCCCGGAGGTGGCTCCGAGCGACCTCCGTGCCGAGGAGGAGTTCGTGCATCAGGCGCGCGAACCGGCGGGCGTGCGGCGTCGGCACGTCACGCCGTGGGCGCAGGCGCCAGCCGTCCGGGGTGCCCGGCACGGCCTCATACGACAGCGGCTCCCCATCCCGCAGATGGACGACCGGGATCGACGGCGATGACGGCAGCGGTTCCCGCTGCCACCACTCCTCCGGAGCCACCGCGGAGGGAAGGAAGGCGGTGGCCGGAGAGTACGACCCCGGGCGGTCGATCTGCACGAGATCGGCAGTGCTCGCGAGCAGATCCAGACCCCGCTCCGCCGCGAACCGATGCAGGAGCACCCCCTCCGGGGTGCCGTCTCCGACCTCGACGGAACGCGCGAGCCGCGCCGCCTCGGGGACGGGCAGCACCGTGGCGACCGATGACGCATCCGGTCCCGGCGGCACGACCCACGGGCGCCCGGAGAACGCCGCCACCCGCGAAGCGTGCGAGACGTAGCCGTCGCCGGGTGTGAAGAACCGCAGAGCCGCCGCGGGGCGGCCGGCCACGGCGGCGTGCACCTGGGCGAGGAGGCGGGGATGCGGGCGCACCGCGGCGTCGAGGACCAGGTGGTGGGTGGCCCGCCGCGTCCAGGGCTGCCATGCCGCAGCCTCCGTCTCGGCACTCGTCCGACAGATACGGATGAGTGCGCCGTCGAGCTGTCCCGCGAGCTCCTCCGCTCGCTGCTCCTCCCCCGCGACCATCCGGATCGACACACTGACGGTCGGCGGATCTCCCCCCTGCGCGCTCACCGGACCTCCTCCCAGCGTCGTCCGGGGTGCGTGGTGGACGCCCCTCCCGAGCACCCTGTGAGCGTACAATGTGAGATGTTACGTCGCCAACTCCGCCGACCCGTCGCCTCAACGACGAGAAGGCCCCGGCGCTCGCGCGCTCGGGGCCTTCTTCTCAGGACCGCGTGGTCACTTCACGGAGGCGGTCTCCGCAGAGTCCTTCGCCGCGGAGGCCGGGGCCTTCTCCGCTGCGGGCTTCTTGGCTGCAGGCTTCCTGGCCGCGGGCTTCTTGGCCGCCGGCTTCTTGATGTCGGCAGGCGTCTCCGCCGCAGGCGCCGCAGCCGGCTTCTCAGCCGCCGGCGCCTTCGCAGCCGGGGCGGCCGACGCGGGAGCCGCGTCCGCGGGTGCCGCGGGACGCGGGCGAGCGGCGAACTCCTCGAACACGTAGCGCGGGTTCTGCACCGTCTGCAGGTTCACGAGGTCGCGGCCCAGCCACAGGTTGTTCCACCAGCCCCAGAGCACTCGCCACTTGCGCTCCCACGTGGGCATGGCGAGGCCGTGGTAGCCGCGGTGCGCGAGCCAGGCGATGAAGCCCTTCAGCGCGATCTTCCCGGACTGGAAGACGCCGTTGTACAGACCGAGACCGGCGACGGCACCGAGGTTCTTGTGGAAGTACTCCTTGGGGGTCTCCCCGCGCAGGACGGCGACGACGTTCTTCGCCAGGAGCTTCGCCTGCCGGACGGCGTGCTGCGCGTTCGGGACGCAGAATCCACCGACGCCGCCACCGGAGAGGTCGGGGACGGCCGAGACGTCGCCCGCGGCCCAGGCACCCTCGACGAACGCCTCGGGCGTGCCGACACGCAGGTCGGCGCGGGTCTGGATGCGACCGCGCTCCTCGACGGGCAGGTCGCCGCCGCGCACGACGGTCGGGTTGGCCATGACACCCGCGGTCCACACGATCACGTCGGTCGGGATGACCTCGCCGGTCGACAGCTCGACGTTGCCGTCGATGGCCCCGGTGACCTGGGTGTCGAGGTGGACGTTGGCGCCGCGCTTGGCGAGGTCCTTCAGGACCCACTCGCTCGTCTTCAGCGAGACCTCGGGCATGATGCGGCCCATCGCCTCGATGAGGTGGAAGTGGGTGTCCTCGAAGGACAGCTGCGGGTACTTGCTCACCAGCGAGGACGCGAGGGAGCGGAGCTCCGCGAAGACCTCGATGCCGGCGAAGCCGCCGCCGACGACGACGACGGTCAGCAGACGGTCGCGCTCGGGGCCGGCCGGGAGGGACGCGGCCTTGTCGAAGTTCGACATGACCTTGTCACGGATCGCGACGGCCTCTTCGATGGTCTTGAGCCCGATCGCGTTGTCGGCGATGCCCGGGATCGGGAACGTGCGCGAGACGGCGCCGGCGGTGACGACGATCTGGTCGTACGCGAACTCGTACGGCTCGCCGACGGGCGGCGTGATGGTGGCGACCTTCTGCGCGTGGTTGATGTTCGTCACCTTGGCGGTGAGCACGTGCGTCCGCTTCAGGTGGCGGCGGTGCGCGACGACGGAGTGCCGGGCCTCGATCGATCCGGCGGCGACCTCCGGGAGGAACGGCTGGTACGTCATGTACGGCAGCGGGTCGACCATGGTCACGTCGGCCTCACCCTTGCGCAGGTGCTTCTCGAGCTTCCACGCGGTGTAGAAACCTGCGTACCCTCCGCCGACGATCAGGATCTTGGGCACAGTGCTGTTCTGAGGCACAGAAGAACTACTCCTCGGAGTCGGGATTGTGGCGTACGGGAACGCGCGCCGATCGGATGCGCCGGGCAGCTGCGGTGACGCCAAGCGCTACCAGGATACCAGGGACCGTGAGGGCGATGAGCGGCAGGGTACCGTAGCGCAGCGAGTCGGCGCTGGGAAGCAGCGGTGAACCCGGTTCGGTCGGGGCATCCGCGTCCGGCAGCGGCGGAACCTCCACGGGGGCGAGGGATGGTTCGGGAGTGGGCTCGCTGTCCGCGCGGCGGAACAGCCGCACCCACTCGGCGAGATCGCCCATCGGGTTCTCGCTCACCGACGGCAGGTTCGCCGAGATCGCCGCCTCCGCGTCCACGAGGCCGAAGCCGTACAGGGGGTCTCGCGGCTTCGTCGCGTCAGCCACCGGCATCGCCGTCTTGATGATGCGGTTGATGACGTCGTTCGCCGAGATGTCGGGGTGCGCCGAACGGATGAGCGCCGCGACGCCGGCCACGATGGGAGCCGCGCCGCTGGTCCCGCTCCAGGAGACGACCTCGCCGTCGGCCGACACCCCCAGCAGCCCCTCGCTCGGCGCCGAGATGCCGATGGTGATGCCCTGCGTCGAGGCCTCGATGCTCGCCGTGCCGGTCTGGTCGACGCCGCCGACCGTGAGCACGCCGGGGATCGTGGCGGGCGCGCCGATGATGTTCGTGCCGCTCCCCCGGTTGCCGGCCGCGACGACGACGACGACATCGTGCTCGAACGCGTAGAGGAAGGCGTCGTCCCAGCTCTGGTCCCAGTCGAGCGTGTTCGTCGTGAACGAGAGGTTGATGATGTCGGCGCCGTGGTCGACGGCCCAGCGGATGCCGGTGGCCACCTGCTCGGTGAACGGCACCGCCGCCGCGGCGCCGAAGCCCACGGAGATCGAGAGGAGCTCCGCCTCGGGCGCGACCCCGATCATGCCGGTGCCGTCGGCTTTGCCGCGGCCCGCCGCCAGGGACGCCACCCACGATCCGTGATTGCCGTCGACGGCACCGAGCGGCGTGCGGCCATCCGGCGTCCCGGCTCCGGACACGTCCGTCCCCCCGACGACCGCCTCGTCGAACACCTGCGGCACCTTGCCGATCCCCGTGTCGATGACGGCGATGGTGACGCCCTCGCCGCGGGTCGTCTGCCAGGCGTCGCGGATGCGGGCACCGTCCAGCCAGTACTCCGCCGCCCGCACCGGGTCGGCCGGGTCGTCGGCGACCGGGGGCGGCGTCGGCGTCGGCGTCGCCGTGGAGCCGAGGAGCAGGACGGATGCCGCCACCGCCACGAGGGCGACGGCGCCGCGCAGCATCCGTCGCCGCGTCATGCCGAGCGTGCCGGATCGTCGCGGAGCGCGGCGCCGGGCTCTTCGCAGCGGCAGACCTCGGGAGACCAGGAGCTGCGGGCCAGAGCGGCGTCGCCGATCGGGTTCACGCCGGGTCCGGCCGCCAGAGCGTGTCCGGCGAGGGCGTGCAGGCACTTCACGCGGGTGGGCATGCCGCCGGCGGATATCCCGTCGATCTCGGGCACCTCCCCGAACTGCGCGCGATCCGCGAGGTACGCCTCATGGGCGGACCGATAGGCGGCGGCCACGGTCTCGTCCTCCGTGAGGAGAGCCGCGAGCTCGGGCATGACCTGGGTCGCCTCGAGCGTCGACATCGCGGCGGTCGCCGCCGGATGCGTGAGGTAGTAGAACGTGGGGAACGGCGTGCCGTCCGGCAGGCGCGGGGTGGTGGCCACCACCGTGGGGTTCCCGCACTGACAGCGGGCCGCGATGCCGACGACACCGCGGGCGGGTCGTCCGAGCTGGGTCGACACGACGGCGAGCTCGGCGGAGGTGGGCGCGGGGAACGGCGGGGTGGTCACTCCTCCAGCGTAGGGGAGCCGTCCGGGAGGATGCTCGGAGCCGTCCTCAGCCCGCGGGGACGGCCGTGTCGCTCAGTCCTGCGGAGACGAGGGTGCGCAGCAGCTGCGGCATCCAGTCGGCCGGCTTCTCCTCGAGGGTGTCGCTCACCGGCTCCTGTTCCCGCGGCAGGGTGGAGGGGTCGAGGTCGTTGTCGATGAGGTACACGACCTCGCCCGGCTTCACGTAGTACAGGCGCTCACGGGCCTGGGTCGTGATGTACGCGGGGTCGTCCCAGCGTTCGCGCTCCGCGGTCAGCGCGGCGATCTCGTCCTCGCTCACCTGCACGGACTGCTCCAGCGCCGCGATCTTCTGCCGCTGGTCGATGAAGGTGCCGAGGGTGGGCACGAGCACCCAGGCTCCCAGCACCACGAGGGAGAGCATGATGACCGAGAAGGCGGACAGCCGCATGCCCGAGGCCCACTCGCGCACGTCCACGCGCGGTGCGGTGGCGTCACCGCCCCGCGTCCGTCGCGACGGGGACGTCGAGCGGGTCGTCGCCGCCCCGGGAGACGGCGAAGGAGGAGCCGGTCGTCGTGCCACGGCTCCTCCTTCGTGTCAGCCGCCATCCGGGCGGCGCGGTCGTGCCGCGGATGCGGCGTCGTGGCTGTCGCGGGCGCTCAGCCCTGGTAGCGCGGGAAGGCGGAACGGCCGGCGAAGACCGCGGCGTCGCCCAGCTCCTCCTCGATGCGCAGCAGCTGGTTGTACTTCGCGACGCGCTCGCTGCGCGCCGGGGCACCCGCCTTGATCTGACCGGCGTTCGTGGCGACCACGAGGTCGGCGATCGTCGTGTCCTCGGTCTCACCCGAACGGTGCGAGAGCATCGCGGTGTAGCCCGAGCGCTGCGCGAGGCTGACGGCGTCGAACGTCTCGGTGAGCGTGCCGATCTGGTTGACCTTCACGAGCAGCGAGTTGGCGACGCCGCGCGTGATGCCGTCCGCGAGACGCTGCGGGTTGGTGACGAACAGGTCGTCGCCGACGAGCTGGACCTTGGAGCCCAGGGCGTCCGTGAGGTGCTTCCAGTTGTCCCAGTCGTCCTCGGCGAGCGCGTCCTCGATCGTGACGATCGGGAAATCGTTGACGAGTCCGACGTAGTACTCGGTGAGCGCCTCGGCGTCCCAGTCCTTGTTGTCGAGACGGTAGACGCCGTCCGTGAAGAACTCGGTGGCGGCGACGTCGAGGCCGAGGGCGATGTCGGTGCCGGGCGTGAAGCCGGCCTTCTCGATCGCCTTCACCAGGAAGTCGAGGCCCTCGCGGTTGCTGGGCAGGTCGGGGGCGAAGCCGCCCTCGTCGCCGAGGCCGGTCGCGTAACCGGCGGCCTTCAGCTCGGCGCGCAGCACGTGATACGTCTCCACGCCCCAGCGCAGCGACTCGGAGTAGCTCTCCGCGCCGATCGGCGCGAGGAAGAACTCCTGCATGTCGATGCCGTTGTCGGCGTGCTCGCCACCGTTGATGACGTTGAACAGCGGCACGGGCAGCACGTGCGCGTTCGGACCGCCGAGGTAGCGGAACAGCGGGAGATCGGCGGAGTCGGCGGCGGCCTTCGCGACCGCGAGGCTCACACCGAGGATGGCGTTGGCGCCGACGCGCTTCTTGTTGTCGGTGCCGTCGACCTCGATGAGGATCTCGTCGACGATGCGCTGCTCGCTCGCCTCCACGCCCTCGATGGCCGGGCCGAGCTCGTCGAGGACGGCCTCGACGGCCTTGAGCACGCCCTTGCCGCCGTAGCGGTTCTTGTCGCCGTCCCGCAGCTCGTACGCCTCGAAGGCGCCGGTCGAGGCACCGGAGGGGACGGCGGCGCGCTGCACGATGCCGTCGTCGAGGAGCACCTCCACCTCGACGGTCGGGTTTCCGCGCGAGTCGAGAATCTCGCGTGCGCCTACAGCCTCGATCAGTGCCACTGATGTGCTCCTTGTTCAGGATGGAAGGGTGTGTGGAGCGTCGTCGATCCGCGCCCAGTCTATCCCCGGCGGCGCGGGGCGCCGGAGTCAGACGACGAGGGCGAGCGCGACGCCGTCCCACCCCTTGACCCCGACGGTCTGCAAGGCCGTGGCGTCGAAGCGCGGGTCCTCCCCCAGCATCCGCAGTCCCGCGCGCGTGCCGTCGACCTTGGAGTCGCCCGAGTCGTCGCGGACGATCTCGCCGTCGCGGCCGATGTTGTCGAGCACGACCACGGTGCCGGGGTGACCGAGCTTCGCGGCCCAGTCCAGGTACACCGTGTTGGACTCCTTGTCGGCGTCGATGAAGACGAGGTCGAAGCCGCCGACGAGCGTCGGGAGCACATCGGCTCCGCGGCCGACGCGGATGTCGACCCGGTCCCCCACCCCGGCGGCATCGATGCTCAGACGGGCGACGGCGGCGTTGTCGGCCTCCGCCTCGATCGTCACCACCTGCCCGGCGGGACCGACGGCGCGGGCCATCCAGATCGTCGAGTAACCGCCGAGGGTGCCGATCTCCAGCACGCGGCGCGCGCCGCTCATCCGCACGAGGAGGTTCAGCAGCTTCCCCGCGACCGGGGCGACCTCGATCTCGGGCAGCCCCGCCGCCCGCTGCGCGTCGAGCGCGTGCTCCAGAGCCGGATCCGTGCCCACGAGCATGTCGGCGAGGAAGGTGTCGGCGCGGGCCCAGGCGGCGGGAGTGGATTCCATGTGCTCAGCCAACCCCCGGCTCCGGCCGGGCGTCAAGCGTCGGCGGGGTGCGCGGCGCGGCGAGCTCCGGCTGCCGGCGGAACTGCCCGGTGAGTGCGAGGACGAGGGCCACGACGGCGGCGACGATCCAGCCGGCGAAGCCGAGCGGTCCGGCGAGGGCGAGGTCGGGCTGCACGGCGGCGACGATCAGGACCAGGCCCGCGGCGGCGTTGAGGGCCCCGTGCGCGACGACCGCCGGCCAGAGCGAGCCGGAGCGCAGCCGCAGCCAGCCGAACAGCACCCCCCACGCCACGCAGCCGCCGATCATGAACAGCACGCCGGTGACATCCGTCCGGCCGAAGTTGTAGCCGAGGAGGATGACGGGGCTGTGCCACAGTCCCCAGATCGCCCCGCTGAGCAGGAGCGCCGGCCAGGTGCCGAGCGGGCGCAGCGCCGGGAGCAGCCAGCCGCGCCAGCCGAGCTCCTCGCCGAAGGCGAGCACGCTGTTCACCAGCGCCCCGACCGGGATCGCGGCGAGCTGTGCGAACACGACCACGCCGACCGGCGACACGGGTGTCCCCGGGGGAAGCGCCTGGGCGAGCTGATCCGCGAAGGCCGAGAAGGTGAGGTCGAGCCGCACCCATCCGAAAGCGGCCGCGAGGAGGACGCCGAGGGCGACGAGGACCGGCGGCACGAGCCAGGCCGCGACCAGCAGCCCGACGACGCGCTTCGCGGGCCGTAGCGGCCACAGCCCGAGGAAGCGCGCCCGGCTGCCCTTCTCCGGTACGCCCGTGGTGAGCATGACGACGAGCACCGCTGCCGCGGGCGTGAACATCATCACCGGGAGGAGCGCTCCCGCGGAGGGTTCGGCGAGGCCGTCGCCGAGCCACAGGGGCAGGCAGACGAGGGCCGCGAGCCCGCACGCAGTGAGGGCGAAGATGAGGACGGCACGCCAGGGGACCCGCGTCGGCGTCGTCATGACGGTCATGGCGCCACCCGCCCGGTCCCCCCGGCGGCGGCCGACCCCGCGGATCGGTCCACGTAGGCCTGCAGGAGCGCTGCCGCCTCCTCCGCCCCGTCGATCGTGATGACGAACGGTCCGTGATCGCGGCGATGCACCTCGATCGCCGGACCCTGCCGCATCACGATCCCGCTGCGGCCGTCCGGAGCGAGACGCCACCCCCAGCCGCCGAACTCCCCGAAGGGCGAGATGCGCACGGCCCTGGCCGACTCGATCTCCGCCACCGGGATGGTCTTCCGAGGCCACCCGATCGCGGCACGGGCGTCGATGCCGTCCGGCGTGACGCGCACCCGGAACGAGGCGGTCGCCGCCAGCGCGAACCCGACGACGAGGGCGACCAGCCCCGAGACCCAGGCCAGCGGGGTGCCCGTGACGAGCATCGTCACGGCGAGCGCCACGAGCCCGAGCAGCACGAGCAGGAGGAAGACGAGGGCGCCGGTGGGCATGGTCGTGGTGCCCACCCAGACGACCCGCTCGCCATGCCCGACCCGCACGTCGTGGCGCGGCTCGAGGGCGGCACCGGGCACCGACTGCACGCGCGGCTGCACGAACCACGCCATCGCGCCCACACCGAGGAGAGCCGCGAAGGCCAGTGCCATCACCCCCGCGATGCCCGGGACCTCACCGGAGGGCGGGAGGTCGCGCTGGATCGCGAGGGAACCCAGGCAGATCACGCCCGCGAACGCCGACATGCCGGCCGCGGTCGCTCCGAGGAGACGGGCGGTCGCGCCCCAGTGCGCCCCGACGGCGACCAGCGTCGTGACGGTCAGGAGCACCGGGATGCCGAGACCGACGCCGAGGAGCACCCAGAGGTACGTGGCGGCCGGGCCGAACCCGTCCGCCCCGTCGACGCCCCAGTGGATCGCGACGTCGGAAGGGAACGACGGGAGCCAGGCCGTGAGCACGAGAGCGGAGATGGCGACGATGAGCCCCGGGAGGACGAGCGCCACGAGGACGAAGGCCCGTCGCGCGCGGCGCAGGGTGGCCGGAGGGGTGCGGGTGGGGTCAGGCGTCGTCATGGGAGGCCTCCTGGGGAGTCGCGGCGGGGGTGGACGGTTCGGGTTCCGCGCGGTGCGTGCGGACGATCCCGGCGAGGGTCTCGGCGGAGACGCCCAGGGCCGCCGCTCGCCGGATCAGCCCGTCGATCTCGTGCGAGAGCTCGGCGAGGGGCGCGGCGGAGGCGGCGATCACCGCGCCCCTCCCCCGCCGGAGGTCGACCAGGCCCTCGTCGCGGAGGCGCTGGTAGGCGTGCAGGACGGTGTGCTGATTGATGTCGAGCGCAGCGGCCACGTCGCGGGCGGCCGGCAGACGGTCGCCGGGCGCGAGGGCTCCGGAGAGGATGTCGGCGCGCACCGAGGCGGCGACCTGGTCGTAGAGCGCGTGCGGGCTGTCGACATCGACGCGGATGAGCATGACGCCTCCCTTCCCTAGTTATTCTAGGTGAACTAGAACAACTGTGCCAACCCTCCAGACGTCTTCGCGGGGACTCGGCGCATCCTCCACACTGACCTCATGCGCATCACGCCCCGCCGCCTCGCCCTCGGCATGAGCCTCTGGATCCCCAACCTGTGCAGCGGCATCCGCGTCCGCCGGTTCAGCGACGACTGGACCCACGCGACCGTGGAGCTGCACGTGAACCTCCTCACCCGCAACTACGTCAAGACGGCGTTCGGGGGATCGATGTCGGCGATGACCGACCCGTACTTCTTCATGCTCGTCATGCACCAGCTCGGGCGGGACTACGTCGTCTGGGACACCCGTGGCGAGATCGAGTTCCTCAAGCCGGGGCGTGGGGTGCTGACCGCGGAGTTCGAGGTGACGCGGGAGAAGGCGGAGGAGCTCCGGCAGCGCGCCCACGGCGGCGCGAAGGTGCTCGAGTGGTTCGAGACCGTCATCACCGATCGCGACGGGGACGTCGTGGCGAAGGTGCGCCGCGAGGTCTACATCCGCGAGAAGAAGCGCGTCACCGCGTCCCGCGGCTGACACGTCACCCGTCGTTCACCCCGGCGTGCGACGATGACCGGATGCCCCTCGCCCGCCGCCTGACACTGCCGGACGCCGTCGCGATCGGCCTCGGATCGATGATCGGTGCCGGCGTGTTCGCGGTCTGGGGCCCGGCCGTCGACGTCGCCGGGCACGCGACGCTCGTCGCGCTCGGAATCGCCGCCGCGGTCGCCTACGCCAACGCCACCGCCTCCGCACAGCTCGCGGCCGTCCACCCCGTCGCCGGTGGCACGTACGCGTATGCGCGAGCGGAGATCGGACCGTGGTGGGGCTTCGTCGCCGGCTGGAGCTTCGTGATCGGCAAGATCGCGAGCTGCGCCGCCATGGCCATGACCTTCGCCGCCTACGCCGCTCCCGCGGGGTGGCAGACCCCGGTCGCCGTGATCGCCGTCGCCGCCCTCGCGATCGTGAACTGCCTGGGCGTGACGCGGACGGCGCTCGCGACCCGCATCCTCGTGGCCTGCGCGCTGCTCGGACTCTCGGTCGTGGTCGCGGTCGGCCTCGGCGCCGCGCCGACCGCCTCGCCCGCACCGCTCCCCGACACGACCGTGTACGGCGTGCTCCAGGGCGCCGGACTGCTGTTCTTCGCCTTCGCCGGCTATGCCCGGATCGCGACGATGGGCGAGGAGGTGGTGGACCCCGCGCGGACGATCCCCCGCGCCATCGTGCTCGCCCTCGGCGGTGCCGTCGTCGTGTACGCGCTCGTGGGCGTCGTCGTGCTCCTCGTGCTCGGCGGCGCCGTCAGCGGAGCGGCCGCACCCCTGTCCGACGTCCTCACCGCCGCCGGCTGGTCCGCATTCGCCCCCGTCGTGCGCATCGCCGCGGCCGCCGCGTCCCTCGGCGCTCTGCTCGCCCTGCTCACCGGCATCGGGCGCACAACCCTCGCCATGGCGCGGGAGGGCGATCTCCCGCGGTTCCTCGCCCGCATCGACGAGCGCCATCAGGTGCCGCGCCGCGCCGAGATCATCCTCGCGGTCATCGTGATCGCACTCGTGCTCGTCGGGGATCTCCGAGAGGTGATCGGGTTCTCCTCCTTCGGGGTGCTGCTGTACTACCTCATCGCGAACGCCGCCGCCTTCCGCCAGCACGGCGCGGCCCGACGATACCCCCGGGCACTGCAGGTGGGCGGCGCCCTCGGCTGTCTCGTGCTCGTGAGCACCCTTCCCGCACTCGCCTCGCTGGTCGGCATGGGCGTCGTCCTGCTCGGGGTCGCGGGGCGGGCGCTGCGGGTGCGGCGGCAGCAGCATCGGCCGGGCTGATCGCGCTCAGTCGGAGACCCGGGCGCGATAGTCCCGGGGCGGCAGACCGAGGACGGCTGCGAAGTCGCGCGTGAGGTGCGCGTGGTCGGCATACCCCAGCGTGGCGGCGAGCGCCGTGAGATCCGTCTCCGGCTCCTCGCGGAGACGCTGCGCCGCCTCCTGCAACCGGCGACGGCGGATGATCGCGCCCGGCGAGAGTCCCACGGTGCGATGTGTGAGGCGCTGCAGCGTGCGCACCGAGACGGCGAGTCGGGTCGCCGCCTCCTCGGGCGTCAGCGCCGCTCCCTCCCCCAGCAGGACGTCGAGCATCGCGTTCGCCTGCCGCCCCGATGCCCCCACCGGGCCGACCCGCTGCGACAGCCACGCGGCGAAGACCGCGACGGCGCGCTCCCGTCGCCCGTCTGCGGACCGCATCGCCGTCGTCACCGCCGCGTGCAGATCGGGGGCGTCGAAGGCCCGCTCCGCGTCGACGAGCTCCGATGCGTCGTCGGTGAGCGCGGGGACGGCGGCAGGGCGCAGCAGAGCGCCGACGGCCCAGCCCGCACCCCGCAGCTCCCTCGTCGAGACCCGGGTCGTGGCGCCCGCGATCGACACGCCCTCCGGGGCGACGACGAGGTTCACCGCCGGGTACGAGACGATCTCCTGCCGCGACACCTCGCCGTCCGGGAGGCTCCACTCCGGGATCCAGAACCAGGAGGCGAGCGCGGCGGCGTGTGCGGGCGGGGGCAGCCGATGGAACGAGGGCAGCCGCGCGGGATACAGCACTCCGCGCGTCCGGTCGACCATGGCCCCAGCGTAGGACGCGCCACCGACGCACGGCCCCGCGGACGTGTCGCGGATCTTCAAGCGCCGGGCGCCCTCCCGCGTCTACCGTGGCCGCATGACCGCACAGACACCTCCGGCCGGCGTGACCGGCGCACACACCACCGACGGCCGCCCGCACAGCGCGACCTCGCTCACCCCCTTCCTCGCGATCCCCGACGCCGCCCGCGCCGTCGAGTTCTACCGGGACGTCTTCGGCGCCCGCGTGGTCGACGTCACGGAGTTCGGCGGTGTCGTCGCGCATGCCGACCTCGACTTCGGGCTCGGACGGCTCCAGCTCGGCGAGCCCAGCCCCGAGTACCACCTCGTGCCCGCGCCCGCCGGCGACGACGACTGCTACTCGATGGGCCTGTACGTGCCCGACGTGGACGCCGTGGTCGGGCGCGCCGTCGCGGCGGGGGCGACCGTCCGCGAGGCGCCGTCCCTGTTCGTCTCCGGCGACCGCTACGCCAGCATCCGCGACCCGTTCGGCGTGCGGTGGTCGATCATGACCCGCGTGGAGGACCTCTCCGACGAGGAGAGCGCACGACGGGTCGCGGAGTGGGCGGCCTCGTTCAGCGCGGCGCCGGAGAGTGCCGGGAGCTGAGCGCGACCAGGGCGGCCCGCTCGACGGCCGGCAGCAGCGCCTCCGCGGTGCGGCGGTAGCCGAGGGCGCTCGGGTGGAAGCGGTCGAGGCTGAACATCTCCTCCGGCTCGTCGAAGAACATCGGGCCGACAGCCCGCCGCAGGTCCACCGGCTCCGCTCCCTCCCGGTGCGCAGCCTCCGCCTGCGCCTCCGCCAGCCGTCGCGACAGACCGGAGGCGATGCGGCGCAGCGGCTGCGGCACCGCGCGCAGGGCACCGAGGTCGGGGCAGGTGCCGACGACGACGCGGGCGCCGCGAGTCTGCAGGCGACTGATCGCCCCGCGCAGGTGGCGGGCCGACTCCACTGCCGGGAGGCGGTGGGTGACGTCGTTGCCGCCGACCACGATCACGGCGACATCGGGGCGATAGTCCGCGGGGAGGCGGGAGAGCTGCGCGGCGAGATCCCGCGACTCCGCGCCCACGACCGCGGCGGTGCGCAGCCGCACCGGACGCCCGAGTCGGCGTGCCGTCGCCTTCGCGAGCCGCGCCCCGAGGGTCTCCTTCCGCCGTGCCGCTCCCAGGCCCGCAGCGAGGGAGTCGCCCAGCAGCAGGAGGCCGAGCGGCTCGCCCTCGAGCCCCGGGCGCCAGACACGGTCGGCGTCGAGCGACTGCTCCCCCAGCGGCTTCCCGATGCGCCGGCGCGCGACGGCGGCCTGCCGGTCGAGGACCGCGCGGGCGCCCACGACGAGCGCGGCCGCGAGCGCGACCAGGGTCAGCAGGGGCAGACGACGCACGGCGCGATTCCAGCCGACCGCCGTGAACGATCGGTGAACGCCCCGTCCCGACGGGGCGTTCAGGCCAGCGTCTTGACCTCGAGCTCGTCCTCTCCGGGCCGCACGCTCGCGAAGTGGGTGTAGCCGTCCGCGGCGGAGCGCTCCAGCAGGGCCTTGAGGTTCTTCGTGCGCTGTTCGAGGCGGACCCGCGCGCCCTTCGCGACGAGGGCCGTCTTGTGCGCCACGAGCTCCGCCACGGGGACGGCCGCGTCGTGGACGAGCACGATCGCCTGCGCCGCGGTGGCCGGGTCCGTCGACACGAGGTCGACCAGGCGCTCGAACCCGAGGGAGAAGCCCACCGCCGGCACGTCCTGCTGGAGGAACCGGCCGATCATGCCGTCGTACCGTCCTCCGCCACCGAGCGAATACGTCACCGACGGGTGCGCGAGCTCGAAGATCGTCCCGGTGTAGTAGCCCATGCCGCGCACGAGGAACGGGTCGAACACGAGCGGGATGTCGTCCTGCCCGCGACCCGCCGCGACGGCCTCGCCGATGCCGACGAGGTGGGCGACGAGCTCGTCGGGCGCGTCGTCCGGGAGCGCCTTGCGGATCTGGCGGTCGCCGAACGGGTGGTACTCGAGCGTCTGCGGGCGACCGAGGAAGGCCTGGAACGCATCGACCGCGGTCGCCGTGGCCCCGCGCTCGCGGAGCTCGGCGGCCACACCCTCGGGTCCGATCTTGTCGAGCTTGTCGATCGTGATGAGCACCTGCGGGCGCTCGTCCTCGGTGAACCCGAAGTGCCCCAGCATCCACTCCAGGACACGGCGGTCGTTGATCCGCACGCTCGCGCCCTCGAGGCCCAACGCGTCGACGGCGTCGAGCGAGGCGACCAGCAGTTCCGCCTCGGCGCGCGCGGACGCGTCGCCGATGATGTCGATGTCGCACTGGACGAACTGGCGGTAGCGCCCCTTCTGCGGACGCTCGGCCCGCCAGACGGGACCGATCTGGATGGACCGGAAGACACCGGGGAGCTGTCCCCTGTTGCTCGCGTAGAAGCGGGCGAGCGGCACCGTCAGGTCGTAGCGCAGGCCGAGGTCGGAGAGCTCCGCGGGGTCGTCGGCGGCGGCGCGGACGGCCTCCGCATCCAGGCCGCGGCGCAGGATGTTGAACGACAGCTTCTCGTTGTCGCCGCCGATGCCGGCATGCAGCCGGTCGTACTCCTCGACCACGGGGGTCTCGATCTCGTCGAATCCGTGCGCGCGATAGCGGTCGCGGATGACGGAGAGCACCCGCTCACGGCGGGCCTTGTCGGCGGGGAGGAAGTCGCGCATGCCGCGCGGCGCGTTCACGGTAGCCACCCGTCCATCTTCCCAGGTCGACGGCGGTGCCCGTGTCGGATCAGCCGGCCTCGGCGGCCCTGACCTCGTCCTCCAGCCGCGTCAGCCGCTCCCGGAGCGCGCGCTCCGCGTCCCAGCCCTCGGCCCGAGCGGTGTCAACGAGGGCGAGGAGGGCATCGCCGAGTTCCTCCTCCGAGGACGGGCGCAGGGCGGACGACGGCGCGGGCACCACGCCGGCACCGGCGGCACGACCCGACATCTTCTGGGCCCGCGCGAGGGCGGGCATCGCGCGCGGGATCCCGTCGAGCACGCTGCGGCGGGTGCGCTTCTCCGCCGCTTTGGCGGCGTTCCAGTGCACGAGCACCTCCTCCGGCGTCTCCGCGACCTCGTCGCCGAACACGTGCGGGTGCCGCCGCACCATCTTCTCGGTGAGCGTGCGGGCGACGTCGTCGATGTCGAACGGGTCGTCCGGATCCTGCGCCGCGATGGCGGCATGGAACAGCACCTGCCACAGCAGATCGCCCAGCTCTTCGCGGAGGTCGGCGCGTGAGCCGTCCTCGACGGCGTCGATCACCTCGTGCGACTCCTCGATGAGGTACGGCACGAGGTCGCGGTGGGTGATGCGCTGCGACCACACGCACCGTTCCCGCACCGCGCGCATCGTCTCGGCGGCCGCGCGCAGCGGATCGTCGACGCCCTCGGGGCGCTGGTGCTCGCTGCTCATGCTTCCTCCGGGATCGGTTCAGACGGCGGGGACGGGGGCGGCGCGACGGTACCAGCGGGCGCGCAGGGTGACGACGATGCCGGAGAGGATCAGCGCGAGGAGCGATCCCACGAGGACGCCGAGGATCGCCTGGTCGCGGATGACCGCGTCGCCCTCGAACGCGAGATTCGCGAGCAGGAGCGAGACGGTGAATCCGATGCCGCCCAGGGCGCCGGCGGCGAGGATGTCCGCGAAGGGCAGCGCCGGCTCCGCCCCCTTCGGACGGATGCGCATGGCGAGCCAGCCGAACAGGGAGATGCCGATGATCTTCCCCACCGGAAGCGCCACCACGATCGCCCAGAAGGCCGGGGAGAGGGCCGTCGGCGAGACGGCCGGGATGACGACGAAGGCCGCCACGAAGGCGAAGAGCGGCAGGATCGCGCCGTTCACGGTCGGCTCCAGCGCATGACGGGTGCGTCCGGCGGGTACCGGCGCCATGACGAGGCCGAGCATCACGCCGGCGATGGTCGCGTGGATGCCGGACGAGGCGACGAGGCCCCACGTGACGACGCCGACGACGGCCATCGCGACCGCGACGAGCGTGTGTCCGGTGGCGTGCAGCAGGCGGCTCAGCAGCCAGAACGCCGCCACCCCGACGATCGCGAGCCCGAACAGGAGCCATTGCACGTCGTGCGCGAAGAGCACCGCGATGAAGATGATGCCGATGATGTCGTCGAGGATCGCGAGGGCCAGCAGGAACACCCGCACCCGGGACGGGAGTCCGCGGCCGAACATCGCCAGCACGCCGAGCGCGAAGGCGATGTCGGTGGCGGTCGGGATCGGCCAGCCGGACGCCGTCTCCGGCCCTCCCGCGATCAGCAGGTACACGAGGATCGGCACGAGCACGCCGCCGGTGGCCGCGATGGCCGGCTGCACGGCCTTCCGCGGGGAGTCGAGCTCGCCGTGGGTGAGCTCGTGCCGCAGCTCGATCGCCACGACGAGGAAGAAGATCGCGAGCAGTCCGTCCGACACCCAGTGCGCGATCGAGAGGTCCAGCGCCGTCCCCGGGACCGCGAGATGCGTCTCCATCAGCCCGGCGATCGCGTCGTGCGTGGGCAGGTTCGCGAAGAGGAGTCCGAGGCCGGCGGCCACGAGCAGGAGGACGGCGGGGAACTGCTGCCCGCGGAGGGGGTTCGCTGTGATGCGCATCCCGTCCATCGTAGGCCGCGGCGTCACACGGTCGTCATGCGTGCAGGACACCCCGATCCGCCCGGCTACTCTCGGAGGGTGACCCCCGATTCCCCCGCTTTCTCCGAGCCGACGCCCACCGAGGCCATCCGCGTGATCGGTCGTTTCGAAGCCGGTCGCGGCATCCCCGATGCCATGCGCTCCGACGTGCGGATGCTGGGCCAGCTCCTCGGCCAGGTGCTCCGCGAGGCCGGCGGCGACGACCTCTTCGAGGACGTCGAGCGCCTGCGCCTGGCGACCATCCAGGCCTACGAGGACCACAGCTCCGACGCGTTCGACCGCGCCGCGGCGATCGCCGACTCCTTCACGATCGCCCGTGCCGACGAGGTCGCCCGCGCGTTCACCTGCTACTTCCACCTCGTGAACCTCGCCGAGGAGCACCAGCGGGTGCGCGTGCTCCGGGAGCGGGCGGGACAGGCCACCTCGACAGGCTCAGGGACCCCGGCGACGGACACGGTCGCGGGGGCGTACGCCCGGCTGCGCGAGGAGGTCGGCGACGACGAGGCCCGTCGTCGTCTGGACGGCCTGCGCTTCCACCCCGTCTTCACGGCCCACCCGACCGAGGCCCGCCGCCGTGCGGTCTCGTCGAGCATCCGCCGGCTCTCCGAGCTGCTCACCCAGCACGACGCGGCCAGCGCAGGCGGCTCCGAGGAGCACCGCGCCCGCCGCCGGATGCTCGAGGAGATCGACACCCTGTGGCGCACGGCGCCGCTGCGCGCGCAGAAGCCCTCCCCGACCGACGAGGTCCGGACCGTCATGGGCGTCTTCGACGAGACGCTGTTCACCACGGTCCCCCACGTCTACCGCCGGATCGACGATGCCCTCCGCGGCGAGGAGTCCGGCGCCAGCGCCCCGGTCGTCCCGGCGTTCGTGCGGATCGGCTCCTGGGTCGGCGGCGACCGCGACGGCAACCCGTTCGTCACCGCCGCCGTCACCCGCGAGGCGTCGCAGATCGCCTCCGACCACGTGCTCCGCGGCCTCGAGCGGGCGCTCGACCGAATCGGACGCACCCTCACGCTCGCCGCCGACGACACCCCGCCCAGCGGCGAGGTCATCGCGCTCTGGGAGCGTTTCGCCGCCGCGGAGCCGACGGTCGCCGACGAGCTGGCGGCCCGCTCCCCTGACGAGCCGCACCGCCGGGTCATCCTCGTCATGGCCCGCCGCGTGGCGGCCACGCGTCGTGGAGACGACGAGGGCTACACGGGTCCGGAGGAGCTGCTCGCGGAGCTGCGCGCCGTGCAGTCCTCCCTCGTCGCCGCCGGAGCCCGCCGCCACGCGTTCGGCGGCGTGCAGCATCTGATCTGGCAGGTCGAGACCTACGGCTTCCACCTCACGGAGCTCGAGGTGCGCCAGCACTCCCAGGTGCACGCGAAGGCCCTGGCCGAGCTCGAGGCCGGCGGGGCGATCAGCACGCAGACCGAGGAGGTGCTGGAGGTGTTCCGCGCGATCGCGGACATCCAGCGCGACCGCGGCCTCCGCGCCGCGGGCCGCTACGTCGTCTCCTTCACGCAGGCGGCCTCCGACCTCGCGAACGTGTACGAGCTGGCCCGCCACGCGCTCGGCGACGACGCCCCGGTGCTCGACGTCGTGCCCCTGTTCGAGACCTTCGCCGACCTGCAGGCAGCCCCGGGCATCCTCGCCGAGGCCGTGACCTTCCCGGAGTTCCGCGAGCGGATGGCTGCGACCGGCAACCGGCTGGAGGTCATGCTCGGCTACTCCGACTCCTCCAAGGACGTCGGGCCCGTCGCCGCGAACCTCGCGCTGTACACGGCGCAGGAGAAGATCGCCCGCTGGGCGCAGGAGTCCGGCATCGAGCTGACCCTCTTCCACGGCCGCGGCGGGGCGCTCGGCCGTGGCGGCGGCCCCGCCAACTCCGCGATCCTCGCGCAGCCCCCGCACTCCGTCGACGGTCGGTTCAAGCTCACCGAGCAGGGCGAGGTCATCTTCGCCCGGTACGGCGAGCCCGCGATCGCGATGCGGCACATCGACCAGGTCGCCGCCGCGACGCTGCTGGCCTCCTCCCCCACGGTCGAGGAGCGCACGAGCCGCGCGGCCGCCCGCTACGCCGACGTCGCCGCGACCATGGACGCCGCCTCCCGCGAGCGGTTCTTCGCGCTCGTCAAGGCCGAGGGCTTCGCCCCGTGGTTCGCCACCGTGACCCCGATGGAGGAGATCGGCCTGCTCGCGCTCGGGTCGCGTCCCGCCCGCCGCGGCCTCTCGGTGGAGTCGCTGGAAGACCTCAGGGCCATCCCCTGGGTGTTCGCGTGGACGCAGGCGCGGATCAATCTCGCCGGCTGGTTCGGACTCGGCACCGCGCTCGAGGCCGTCGGCGACGAGGACCTGCTCACGGAGGCCTACCGCGAGTGGCCGCTGCTGCGCACGATGGTCGACAACGTCGCGATGAGCCTCGCCAAGACCGACGAGCGCATCGCCCGGCAGTACCTCGCCCTCGGCGACCGCGACGACCTCGCCGCCCTGGTGCTCGACGAGCTCGCCCTCACGCGGCGCTGGGTCATCCGTCTCACCGGAGGCGAGGGCCTGCTGGAGAACAAGCCCGTGCTGCAGCGGGCGGTGCAGCTGCGCAGCCCGTACGTCGACGCGCTCTCGCTCCTGCAGCTGCGGGCGCTCCGTGCGCTCCGGTCGGCGCCGGAGCAGCCGGAAGGCTCGGGAGCCGACGCCGAACAGCAGCGCCTGCTCCTCCTCTCCGTCAGCGGGGTCGCCGCCGGCCTGCAGAACACCGGGTGACCCCGGTCGTTCCGCCGCGTGCGCGGAGGCCTTCGTCGCCGACGCTAGAGTGAAACCTCCGCCTCACCCGGCTCTGCTTTCGCGCGCGACACGATCGCCCGCACCCCATCCCCCATCAGAAAGCCCTCCCGCGTGACCGTCACCACCCCCACCGACTTCCACCCGCTCGCCGACTCCGTGCAGCCCGTCTTCGACACGGTGCTGGCCCGCAGCCCGCACGAGCCGGAGTTCCACCAGGCCGTCCACGAGGTGCTGCACTCCATCGCCCCGGTGCTGGAGCGCCACCCGGAATACGTGGACGGCGGGATCCTGGAGCGCCTGGTCGAGCCGGAACGCCAGATCATGTTCCGCGTGCCGTGGGTCGACGACGCCGGGAAGCTGCAGGTCAATCGCGGTTACCGCATCCAGTTCTCCTCCGTGCTCGGTCCGTACAAGGGCGGCCTGCGGTTCCACCCGTCGGTCAACCTCTCGATCATCAAGTTCCTCGGCTTCGAGCAGATCTTCAAGAACGCGCTCACCGGTCAGGGCATCGGCGGCGGCAAGGGCGGCTCCGACTTCGACCCGCACGGCAAGTCCGACGCCGAGGTCATGCGGTTCTGCCAGTCGTTCATGAACGAGCTCTACCGGCACCTCGGCGAGCACACCGACGTCCCTGCGGGTGACATCGGCGTCGGCGGCCGCGAGATCGGCTACCTCTTCGGCCAGTACCGCAAGGTCACCAACCGCCACGAGTCCGGCATGTTCACGGGCAAGGGCACCGGCTGGGGCGGCGCCGAGGTGCGGACGGAGGCCACGGGCTACGGCGCGGTGTTCTTCGCGCAGGAGATGCTCGGCGTGCACGGCGACTCCCTCGACGGCAAGCGCGTCGGCATCTCGGGCTCCGGCAACGTGGCGATCTACGCGATCCAGAAGGCCGCCCAGCTCGGCGCGACCGCGGTGACGGCGTCCGACTCGTCCGGCTACGTCGTCGACGACGCGGGCATCGATCTCGACCTGCTGCGTCAGCTCAAGGAGGTCGAGCGCGCCCGCATCGTCGAGTATGCGAACCGCCGTTCCAGCGCTCGCTTCGTGGAGAGCGGCAGCGTGTGGGAGGTGCCGGTCGACATCGCGGTGCCCTCCGCCACCCAGAACGAGGTCAGCCTCGCCGATGCGGAGGCCCTGATCGCCAACGGTGTGCGCGCTGTCTCCGAGGGCGCCAACATGCCGTGCGTCCCCGAGGCCGTCGAGGCCTTCCAGAAGGCGGGCGTGCTGTTCGCCCCTGGCAAGGCCGCGAACGCCGGCGGTGTCGCGACCTCGGCCCTGGAGATGAGCCAGAACGCCTCGCGGCAGCGCTGGAGCTTCGGCGACAGTGAGAACAAGCTGCGCGAGATCATGGGCGACATCCACCACGCCGCCTTCGAGGCTGCGGAGCGCCACGGCGTCCCCGGCGACTACGTGGCCGGCGCCAACATCGCCGGCTTCGAGCGCGTCGCCGCGGCGATGCTCGCCCAGGGCGTCATCTGACCCGTTCGAATCGCCTGAATGGTCCCAGATCCGGCCGGGATGCGACCATTCGGGCGATTCGAAGGGTGGGGGTCAGACCTGGCGGTCGTCGGCGTGCCGCGCGAGGGAGCTGCCGTAGCGCTCCGTGAGCTGCACCATGAGGTCGGGAGTGTCCCGGTCGACGCCGAAGACGTGTCCGGGGAAGTCGAGCTCGGGCTGTGCGGCCGCGATCTCGGCGTCCCGGTCGGGTGAGAGCAGCTGCACCGGATCGCCGACCGCGACCCACCCGATCGGCACCACCGTCCCCGACGGCAGCACGGCCCGACGATGCACGATGGCGTTGACCCGCACCTCGCAGCGGTCCCCGACGAGGGCCCCGTTGAAGACCCGGGCCCCGGACGCGAAGAACACCTCCTCGCCCACGGTCGCCCCGGCGATGCTGGCCAGTGTCCCGACGAGGGTGTGCGCCCCGATGTGGACGGCGTTCGCCGCGGTCGCCCGGATCAGCGCGTTCTCCATCACGATGACGTGCGCGCCGAGGGTGATCGGGCCGCCCTCCGCGGTGATGACGGCGCCGTGCAGCACCTGGCAGCCCGGTCCGAGCTCCACGTCACCGGAGATGACGGCGGTGGGAGCGACGACGGCGGTGTCGTGGATGCGGGGGCGAGCCCCGAGGTGCTCGTACAACATGCGGCCAGACTAGCCCGCGGCGTCCGCGGCGTGCACGACTTCGGAGATCATCACCACCGGGTCACTCGGACTTGGCGGGCTCGGGGAAGATGGCGGTGAACAGCTGGTCGACCCAGGCGAGCAGCTCCGCGTCGGGCAGCGGCTCCACGCCCACGCCGACCGCCGCGGGCACCGTGGGCATCGGCACGACCAGCGCCTCCCCTCCGGAGACGAGCTTCGCCTTCGGATAGAGCCGCTGCAGCCGGACCTTGATCGAGTCCTCGAGGCGGGCGGGCGCGAGGCGCAGGTTCGACCCCATGGCCACGACGTCGGTGAGCCCGGCCCTGGCCGCCCGGCGCCGCAGCCGCGCGATCGACACGAGTCCGGTGACCTCCTCCGGTGGCGTGCCGTAGCGGTCGACGAGCTCCTCCACCACGAGGTCGATCGCGTCGTCCTTCGCGGTCGCAGCCGAGGCGGCGGAGAGCTTCTGATACGCCTCGAGCCGGAGGCGCTCGCTGTCGATGTAGTCCTCGGGGATGCGGGCGTCGAGCGGCAGCTCGAGCCGGAGCTCCTGCCCGGTCTCGACCTCGTCGCCGCGGAACGTCGCGACGGCCTCGCCGATCATGCGCAGGTAGAGGTCGAAGCCGACCCCGGCGATGTGTCCGGCCTGCTCGGCACCGAGCATGTTGCCCGCACCACGGAGCTCGAGATCCTTGAGCGCGACCTGCATGCCCGAGCCGAGCTCGTTGTTGACCGCGATGGTCTGCAGCCGGTCGGCCGCGGTCTCGCTCAGCGGCTTCATGTCGTCGTAGAGGAAGTACGCGTAGGCGCGCTCCCGTCCCCGGCCCACGCGTCCGCGGAGCTGGTGGAGCTGGCTGAGGCCGTACTTGTCGGCGCGGTCGATGATGATCGTGTTCGCGTTGGAGATGTCGAGACCGGTCTCGATGATCGTGGTCGAGACCAGGACGTCGAACTTGCGCTCCCAGAAGTCGTCGACGACCTGCTCCAGCGCGTGCTCCCCCATCTGGCCGTGCGCGACGGCGATCCGCGCCTCGGGGACCAGCTCGGCGAGCTCGGCCGCGACCCGCTGGATCGACTGCACGCGGTTGTGCACGAAGAAGACCTGGCCCTCGCGGAGGATCTCGCGACGGATGGCGGCGGCGATCTGCTTGTCGCTGCGGGGTCCGACGAACGAGAGGATCGGGTGCCGGTCCTCCGGCGGCGTGGCGAGCGTCGACATCTCGCGGATGCCGGTGACCGCCATCTCCAGGGTGCGCGGGATCGGGGTGGCGCTCATGGCGAGGATGTCGACGTTGGTCTTCATCTTCTTCAGCGCGTCCTTGTGCTCGACCCCGAACCGCTGCTCCTCGTCGATGATCATGAGGCCGAGGTCCTTGAACAGCACCTGGTCCGTGAGGATGCGGTGCGTGCCGATCACCATGTCCACCGAGCCGTCGAGGAGGCCCTGCAGCGTGAGCCGCGCCTCCTTGTCGGTCTGGAACCGCGACAGCGGCCGCACCTTGACCGGGAACCCGGCGAAGCGCTCGGTGAACGTCTCGAGGTGCTGCTTGACGAGCAGGGTCGTCGGCACGAGCATCGC
Source organism: Microbacterium sp. NPDC091676 (assembly GCF_044756645.1). Taxonomy (NCBI): domain Bacteria; kingdom Bacillati; phylum Actinomycetota; class Actinomycetes; order Micrococcales; family Microbacteriaceae; genus Microbacterium; species Microbacterium sp. NPDC091676. The sequence continues at coordinate 1,201,963 of NZ_JBIVTI010000001.1, forward strand.
CACCTGCTTGCCGTCCTGGATGGCCTTGAACGCCGCGCGGACGGCGACCTCGGTCTTGCCGAAGCCGACGTCGCCGGAGAGCAGCCGGTCCATCGGGATCGGCCGCTCCATGTCGGCCTTGATCTCGTCGATGGTCTGCAGCTGGTCCTGCGTCTCCGCGAACGGGAACGCCTCCTCCAGCTCGCGCTGCCAGGGGGTGTCCGGGCCGAAGGCATACCCCTTGGCGCTCATCCGGGCGGAGTAGAGCTTGACGAGCTCGACGGCGATGTCGCGGACCGCCTTGCGCGCCTTGCCCTTGGCCTGCGCCCAGTCGCTGCCGCCCATCTTCGACAGGGTCGGGGCCTCGCCGCCGACGTACTTCGACAGGAGGTCGAGCTGGTCGGTGGGCACGTACAGCTTGTCGCCGGGGTAGCCGCGCTTGGACGGCGCATACTCCAGCACGAGGTAGTCGCGGACGGACTTCGTGGCGTTGCGGCCGCCGGTGGAGACCTCGCGCTGGGTCATCTCGACGAACCGGCCGATGCCGTGCGTCGCATGCACGACGAAGTCGCCCTGCTTGAGCTGCAGCGGATCGACGACGTTCTTCCGCCGGGAGGCGAGCTTCTTGACGACGCGCTGGTCGCCGCCGATCGTGCGGCCGTAGAACTCGTTGTCGGTGAGGACGGCGAGCTTCGCCTCCGGCACCTGGAAGCCGGCCTCGACCCCGCCGACGGTGAGGGTCGCGACCCCCGGGTCCGGCGCGTCCGCGATGGTCTCGACCACCCGGGCCGCGATGCCGCGGTCGGACAGCACGTCGCGCGCACGGTCGACGAGGCCGTGACCGGTCGCGAGCACGACCACGCGCCAGCCGTCGGCGACCTTCGCGTCGACGAAGGCGATCGCGCCGTCGACGTTGCCGTGGAAGGAGGGGATGACGGTGGCCGCCTCGACGCTCTCCACGGTCGCATCGCCGATCCCGAACGGGCTCAGGCGCCACCACACGCCACCGCGGTCGCGGACGACCTCGCGCAGGTCGGCGATGGTGAGGAAGTCCCCGGCGCCGAGGTCGATGGGGGCCGAGGCACCAGAGGTCGCCGCACTCCAGGCGGCGTCGAGGAACTCGCGGTTCGTCTCGCCGAGGGTGAGGGCGCGGGCGGTCGAGCGCTCCGGGTCGATGACGGCGGTCGCACAGCCCTCGGGCAGATACTCGACGAGCGACTTGAGGGGACCGGCGACCGCGGGCAGCAGCGACTCCATGCCCTCGACCGGGATGCCCTCGGCCATCTTCTCGAGCATGCCGCTGATGGCCGGGAAGCCGCCGATCAGCGCCCTCGCGCGCTCGCGCACCTCGGCGGTCAGCAGGAGCTCACGGCTGGGCGGGAGGTCCACACCGGGCACGTCGCCGGGCAGCGAGCGCTGGTCCGCCACGGAGAACGCGCGGATCTGGTCGATCTCGTCGCCGAAGAACTCCACGCGGTACGGGTGCTCCGACGTGGGAGGGAAGACGTCGAGGATGCCGCCGCGGACGGCGAACTCGCCCCGTCGCGACACCATGTCGACGCGGGAGTAGGCCCGTTCCACGAGCTGCTCGGCGACGTGGTCGAGCTCGTTGCCGCGGCTGCCCACCGTCAGCTCCAGCGGCACGATGTCGCCCAGGTTCCCGGCGATGGGCTGGAGCGCGGCGCGCACGGAGGCCACGACCACGAGAGGGCGCTCCCCGGACCATTCGGCGACGCGGCGCAGGGTCTGCAGTCGCAGGCCGACCGTGTCCGGGCTGGGGCTGAGGCGCTCGTGCGGCAGCGTCTCCCAGGCGGGGAAGGTGAGCACCTCGGCGTCCGGGACGTAGGTCTCCAGGGCCTGCGCCACCGACTCCGCGCGACGCCCCGTCGGCACCACGGCCAGCAGCGCCGCCGGGTGGCCTGCCGCCGCGCGCTGGGCGAGCAGGCCCGCGAGCACGGGCGCGTCGAGCCCGTCGACCAGGCCGAGGTCGGCGTCGGTGTGCGCCCAGGCAAGAGCGTCACGATACAGAGACGCCTCTTCCAAGGCGCGCAGAATCCCCGGAACAGTCACCGGACAAGCCTAATCGTGCCCACGGACACTGCGGTCGGCTTCCTCCCCTCCCACCCCCTTCCGTGCCTCCCACCCCTGTGCGAACGTCCGGAGGGGGCCGGGGCGGACCGAAGGGGCCGGGTCGAGCGTCTTAGGCTGGAGGGATGCCTCCGGTCACCCTCACCACCGCACGACTCGTCCTCCATGCCCCGACGGAGGCGGATGTCGACGCGATCACCGAGGCGTGCCAGGACCCCGAGATCGCGCGGTGGACGACGGTGCCCTCCCCCTACTTCCGCCAGGACGCGGAGGACTTCGTCGCTCTCGTCGAGCAGTGGTGGGAGGACGGCTCGCAGACCGTCTGGGGCGTCTACGCCGACGACGTCCTCGTGGGCATGGTCGGACTGCACCACATCGGGGAGCATCCGGCCGGGGGCCATGCCGAGCTCGGCTACTGGGTCGTCGCCGACGCCCGCGGCCACGGCTATCTCGTCGAGGCCGCGCGGGCCGTGCTCGACTGGGGCTTCGCGGAGCTCGGCCTCGCCCGGATCCGTTGGCAGGCCGTGGTCGGCAACGTCCCCTCCGCCCGCGCCGCCCGCGCCCTCGGCTTCCGCTTCGAGGGCACCATGCGTCAGGGACTCACCAGCCAGCGCGGACGGGACGACGGCTGGCTCGCCGGGCTGCTGCGCGACGACGACCGGACGCCGGTCGAGTGGCCGGTGCTCTGAGCGCACGCCGGACGCGTGACAGCGTCGGACCCCGGTGACAGGATGGCTGCATGCCTGAGATGCCGGAGGTCGAAGGACTCGTCGCTTTCCTCGGCGAGCGCACCACCGGGCGCACGATCACCCGTGCCTCCGTGGCCGCGATCGCCGCACTGAAGACCTACGACCCGCCGATCTCGGCGCTGGAAGGCGCGACGATCACCGGGGCGGAGCGCCGCGGCAAGTTCGTGGTGCTCTCCTGCGGGTCCGAGCTGCACCTCGTCTTCCACCTGGCGAAGGCCGGGTGGCTGCGCTGGTACGACGCCCTGCCGACCACGCTCCTCAAGCCGGGCAAGTCGCCCATCGCGCTGCGGATCGCCCTCGACGACGGCAGCGGCTTCGACCTGACCGAGGCCGGGACGAAGAAATCGCTCGCCGTGTACGTGGTGCGCGACCCCGCCGAGGTGCCCGGCATCGCCCGGCTCGGCCCCGACCCGCTCGATCCGTCCTTCACGCGCGACGCCTTCGCCGCGCTGCTGGACGACCGGCGGATGCAGATCAAGGGTCTGCTGCGCGACCAGGGCGTGATCGCGGGCATCGGCAACGCCTACTCGGACGAGATCCTGCACGCGGCCCGCATGTCGCCGTATGCGATCGCCGGCACGCTGGACGACGCCGAGATCGACCGCCTGTTCGCGGCGATGCAGGAGACCCTCGCCGAGGCCGTCGCGGCCGCCGCAGGCAAACCTCCGGCTGACCTCAAGGACGCCAAGCGCCGCGGCATGCGGGTGCACGCCCGCCGGGGCGAGGCGTGTCCGGTCTGCGGCGACGAGGTGCGCAGCGTCTTCTTCGCCGACCGCTCCCTGGAGTACTGCCCCACCTGTCAGACCGGCGGCAAGGTGCTCGCCGATCGGCGGCTCTCCCGCCTGCTCAAGTGAGGTGCGGGAAACGGCCCCTGCCACGGAATGAAACGGGCACGGACGCGTTGAGTAAACTCAGAGCAGCAACGTGCTCCGGGGTCGGTGGGAATCCGAACCGGCGGTGACAGTCCGCGAGCGTTCCGAGTGATCGGGATGCCGATCCGGTGGAATTCCGGAACCGACGGTGATGCGAGGGACACCTCGGTAGTCCGGAAGGGAGGCAGCACGAGGCGCACGCGCGTGCGTCCGTTCCGCCACCCTGCAGCGACCCCGAGGCCGCAGAGAGGACGACGGATGGCAGTGACCGCGACAGAGCGCCGCGCGATGGATCGCGCGCTCGCCCTCGCGACCCGCGGCCCCCGCGGGGTCAACCCGCAGGTGGGCGCCGTGCTCCTCTCCCCCGACGGCGAGGTGCTGGCCGAGGGCTGGCACCACGGCTCCGGCACTCCGCACGCCGAGGTCGACGCCCTGTCGAAGCTCGCGCCCGGCGCCGCACGCGGGGCGACGGCGATCGTCACCCTCGAACCCTGCAACCACACCGGTCGCACCGGTCCCTGCGCGCTCGCGCTCATCGACGCCGGCGTGGCGCGGGTCGTCTACGCGCTCGACGATCCGGGTGAGGTCTCCGGCGGCGGCGCGGAGCGGCTGCGCGCCGCGGGCGTCAGCGTGGAGGCCGGGGAACGGGCCGAGGAGGCGCGCGCGCTGATCGGCGACTGGCTCTTCGCGGCACGGCGCGGCCGTCCGCACGTCACCGTGAAGTGGGCGCAGAGCCTCGACGGCAGGGCCGCGGCGGACGACGGCACCAGCCAGTGGATCACCGGGCCCGAAGCGCGTGCCGACGTGCACCGGCGACGCGCCGAGGCCGACGCCATCGCGGTCGGCACCGGCACCGTGCTCGCCGACGACCCCGCGCTCACCGCCCGCGCCGGCGACGAGCTCCTCCCGCATCAGCCCGTCCCGGTCGTGATCGGCGCCCGGCCCACCCCTGCGGATGCGGCGGTGCACCGCCATCCGCACACGCCGTTGTTCTTCGACACGCACGACCTGTCGGCGGTCCTCACCGCGCTGCACGCGCGCGGCATCCAGACGCTGTTCGTGGAGGGCGGCCCGACGCTCGCCAGCGCGTTCCTCGCCGCCGGGCTCGCGGACCGTGTGCTCGCCTACGTCGCCCCGGTCCTCCTGGGCGGGAGCCGCCTGGCCGTGACCGACATCGGCGTCCGTTCGATCGACCAGGCACGTCGCCTCGTCGTGGACGAGTGGCTGCCGTTGGGCGCAGACCTGCTCGCGATCGCGCATCCTGCGGACGCGGACGACCCGGACCACACGGGCCCGGAGAAGGAGGGAAGCCTCTGATGTTCACCGGAATCATCGAGGAGATCGGCGAGATCACCGCCATCGCCGAGGCGGGCGACGGCTGGCGGCTCACGGTCCGCGCCCCGAAGGCGGCCGCCGACGCCGTACACGGGGAGTCGATCGCGGTCTCCGGCGTCTGCCTGACCGTCGTCGGCTCCACCGCGGAGACCTTCGACGCCGACGTCATGAAGCAGACGCTCGACGTCGCGGCCCTCGGCACGGCGACCGTCGGCACGAGAGTCAACATCGAGAAGGCGATGCCCGTCGGTGCGCGGCTCGGCGGGCATATCGTGCAGGGCCACGTCGACGGCACCGGTGTCGTGCTCGAGGTGCGGCCGGGCGCGCAGTGGAGCGTGCTCCGCATCAGCCTTCCGGACGACCTCGCGCCGCTCGTCGTCGACAAGGGCTCCATCTCGGTCGACGGCACCTCGCTGACGGTGAGCGCGGTGAGCCCTTCGACAGGCTCAGGGACCCGGGGCGGGCACTGGTTCGAGGTGTCGCTCATCCCGGAGACCCTGGCGGCGACCACCCTCGGCACCCGCGCGGTCGGCGACCGCGTGAACCTCGAGACCGACATTCTCGCGCGGCACGTCGAGCGGCTGCTCGCGTTCCGCGCCGCACCGGAAGGGGGCTCGCGATGAGCCTGTCAACCATCCCCGAAGCCCTCGAGGCGCTGCGCGCCGGCCGGCCCGTGCTCGTGGCCGACGACGAGAACCGCGAGAACGAGGGCGACGTCGTCCTCTCCGCCGAGCTCGCCACCCCCGAGTGGGTCGCGTGGACCGTGCGCTGGTCCTCCGGCTTCCTCTGCGCGCCGATGCCCACCGACCTCGCGGACAGCCTCAACCTCCCGCCCATGGTCGCGGCCAGCGAGGACGCCCGCTCCACCGCCTACACCGTGAGCGTCGACGCCGCGGAGGGAGTGACGACCGGGATCAGCGCGAGCGACCGTGCCCGCACCCTCACCGTGCTCGCGAACCCCGACTCGACCCCTGCGAGCCTCATCCGCCCCGGCCACGTGCTGCCGCTGCGGGCCGTCGACGGCGGCGTGCGCGAGCGCAGCGGTCACACCGAGGCCGCGGTCGAGCTCATGAAGCTCGCCGGGCTCCGGCCCGTCGGCGCCATCGCCGAGGTCGTCGCCGAGGACGGCAGCATGATGCGGCTTCCCGGGCTCCTCGAGCTGGGCGCCCGCGACGGCGTGCCGGTCATCACGATCGAGCAGCTCATCGCGCACCTCAACGAGATCGACCCGGACGGAGCGACACCGGCCGCCCAGCGTGGACGTCGCGTGAGCCTGCGTGCCGACGCCACCGTGCCCACGGACCACGGCACATTCCGCTTCCTCGCCTACAAGGACCGCGTCACCGGCACCGACCACATCGCGGTCGTGTCCGGCGAGCCGACCGAGACGGCGCTCGTCCGCGTGCACTCCGAGTGCCTGACCGGCGAGGCGTTCGGCTCCCAGAAGTGCGAGTGCGGGCCGCAGCTCGATGCCGCGCTGGACGCGATCGACCGCGAGGGCGGGATCGTCATCTACATGCGGGGGCACGAGGGCCGGGGCATCGGGCTCATCAACAAACTGCGCGCCTACAGCCTGCAGGAGGACGGCCTGGACACCGTCGACGCGAACCTGGCGCTGGGCCTCCCGGCGGACGCCCGCGACTACGCGGCAGCGGCCGGGATCCTCACCGACCTCGGGGTCTCGAAGGTCCGCCTGCTCACCAACAACACCGACAAGGTGGACAAGCTGCGCGAGCTCGGTCTCGATGTCGTCGAGCAGGTGCCGCTGATCGTGGGCGTGGGCCCGAACAACCATCAGTATCTGGAGACCAAGCGCGACCGCATGGGCCACATCATCGGCGAGGCAGAGCTCGCCGAGGCCCTCGCGGCAGGAAAGGACGAGGAATGAGCGGCGCCGGAGCACCGAAGACGGGGAACATCGACGGGCGGGGGCTGGAGGTCGTCGTGATCGCCGGCACCTGGCACGAGGTGATCTCGAACGGCCTGATCGCCGGTGCGCAGCGGGTGCTCGACGAGGCGGGCGCGACGCATCGCCTCGTGCGGGTGCCCGGTTCGTTCGAGCTCGCCGTGGCCGCACAGGCCGCCTTCGCGGGCGGTGCGGACGCGGTGGTCGCCCTCGGGGTCATCATCCGCGGCGGCACGCCGCACTTCGAGTACGTCTCGGCCGCAGCGACCGACGGCCTCACCCGTGTCTCCCTCGATGCCGGCAAGCCCGTCGGGTTCGGGCTGCTCACGCTCGACGACGAGAAGCAGGGACTGGACCGCGCAGGCCTGGAGGGCTCGAAGGAGGACAAGGGCGCGGAGGCCGCGGACGCGGCGCTGCGCACCGCCCTCGTGATCCGCGAGCTGCGCGGCTGACTCCCTCCGCCTCGCGCCCGATCGCGGGCGCGAGGTCAGGCGTGCCTTGGTGGCGCGGAAGGCCGCGCTCTCGTACGGTGAGGGCATGGAGACCCTGCGCCACATCGTGCTCTTCGTCCACCTCATCGGCTTCGCCGTGCTCTTCGGGGCCTGGGCGGCGCAGGCGTTCGGCGGCAAGCGGGTGTTCACGCGTCTGATGACCATCGGCATGACGATCGCCGCGGTCGCCGGCCTCGCCCTCGCCGCCCCGTGGGGCCTTCCCGAGGGCGTCGAGATGAACTACGCCAAGATCGGCACGAAGCTCGTCATCCTCCTCGCCATCGGCGCCCTGCTCGGGATCGGGACGGCGCGCCAGAAGCGCGACCAGGTGGTGCCGCCGGCGATCTTCTGGCTCGTGGGCATCCTCACCGCGGTCAACGCGGCCATCGCCGCGATCTGGCGCTGAGGCGCGGATCAGCGGACGCCGCGCTCCCAGAGTGCGGCTGACTGCTCCCCGGCCCCGGCCGTCCGGATGCGCTGGCCGTTGCGTCCCCCGCGGGCGAACGTGGCCGTGACGCCCGTCGGGACGTCGGAAGGCGCCACCGGGGCCGACGACCAGGTGCAGTCGCGCACGTGCACGAGGTCTGCCGCCACCGCCGCCGGGTCGTCGTCGTAGCGCCACGGCCCCGTCAGCTTCCCGAGCCAGAAGTACCCGTCGACGTCCCGCGTCCAGACGAGGGCTCCCGTCGGAAGCGCCGCGAACCGCTCCAGCCGCCGCGCGGCCCGCTCGCCATGACGGGCGTCGACGGCCGCGAGCGCCGCGGTCAGGGAACGGGGCGCGCGGTCGAGCCGCCCGCCCATGCCGCACACCCCTCCGGCGAGCGCGCGCTCGACCGCGACCCCCGGGGCGACGGCATCGTCGCGGGAGCGCATCGGCGCCCGGTAGGCGATCGGCCCGCCGGCTCCGTCGTCCGTCATCGGAGCGGCACCAGGGTCGCCTCGACATCGCGCCCGTCGACCGCGACGTGCATCATCGTGTGCACCGGCTGCCGGCGTCGGTCGGTGGGAGAGCCCGGGTTGAGCAGCCGCAGCCCGTTCGGCGTCACGGTGTCCCAGGGGATGTGCGAGTGTCCGAAGACCAGCAGGTCGGCGTCGGGGAAGGCCAGATCCATCCGCTTCTCGCGTCCGGTCGCGGCGCCCGTCTCGTGGATGACGGCGACGGCGGTGTCCTCCACGGTGAACCGCGCGATCTCCGGCAGCACCCGGCGGATCTCGGGGCCGTCGTTGTTGCCGTGCACGCCGTGGAGCACGCGCGCGCGGGCCTGGAGCAGCTCGACGGTGGCGAGATCGACCCAGTCCCCCGCGTGCACGACGACGTCGGCCTCGTCGATCGCCTGGAGCACCGCGTCCGGCAGCCGCTTCGCCCGCTTCGGGACGTGCGTGTCGGCGAGGAGCAGCATCCGCGTGGTCATGGTCCCCCTCCGGCCGGTCTCCCCCGACTCTACGCGGCGGCACCGACGCGCTCGGCACCGTGCCGTCATGAACGTCCAGCCAACTCTCAGGAAGGCGTAGACTCGCCCGAGTCCGCTGGTATACCGGCGGAGGATCGGAGACCCCTTGAGCACCGCCACCACACCCGCGAACCCCCGCTCGCGCGTCATCACCGCGAGCCTCGTCGGCACCACCATCGAGTTCTACGACTTCTACGTCTATGCGACGGCAGCCGTGCTCGTCTTCCCCACACTCTTCTTCCCGAGCACGAACGACACCGCGTCGCTGCTGTCGTCGTTCGCCGTCTTCGGCGCGGCGATGGTCGCCCGCCCGATCGGCGCCGTGATCTTCGGGCACTTCGGCGACAAGTTCGGGCGCAAGGCGACCCTCGTCGCATCGCTCCTCACCATGGGCATCGCGACCTTCGTGATCGGTCTCCTGCCCACCTTCCAGCAGATCGGCTGGGTCGCCCCGCTGCTCCTGCTGATCCTCCGTCTCGCCCAGGGCTTCGCGCTGGGCGGCGAGTGGTCGGGCGCGGCGCTGGTGGCCACCGAGAACGCCCCGAAGGGCAAGCGCGCCTGGTACGGCTCGTTCCCGCAGCTCGGCGCGCCGCTCGGCTTCATCATCGCGAACGGCATCTTCCTCGCCATCAACTTCGCACTCCCCCACCCCGAGGACCCGGCGCTGAAGTCCGAGGCGTTCCTCTCCTGGGGCTGGCGCGTGCCGTTCCTCTTCTCGGCCGTCATGGTCATCATCGGCCTGTGGGTGCGGCTCCGTCTCGTCGAGTCGGACACGTTCAAGAAGGCGGAGAAGACCGGGGCCATCCGCAAGCTCCCGCTCGCGACCGTGTTCCGGCACCACTGGAAGCAGCTCATCCTCGGCACGTTCATCATGCTGGCGACCTACGTGCTGTTCTACCTGATGACGAACTTCACGCTCACCTACGGCACGAAGGCCGCCGACCTCGAGACCGCCTCGGCCGCCGCCCGTGCTGCGGCGGAGGCCACCGGAAAGGACTTCGACCCGAGCGCGTTCGCGGCGCAGTTCTACCCGGGCCTCGGCTTCGGCTACACGGACTTCGTGCTCATGCAGATCATCGGTGTGGTGTTCTTCGGGATCTTCACGCTGCTGTCCGGGCCGATCGCCGACGCGATCGGACGCCGCAAGCTGCTGCTGTGGGTCACCGGACTCATCGTCGTCTTCGGTCTGTCGTTCAACATCTTCCTGCTCCCGCAGGCGGACCCGAAGTTCACCGGAGCCCTCACCCAGGCCTTCCTCGTGTTCGGCTTCATGCTCATGGGCACGACGTTCGGGCCGATGGGGGCACTCCTGCCGGAGCTCTTCCCGACGAACGTGCGCTACTCCGGCTCCGCGATCGCGTACAACGTGTCGTCGATCCTCGGTGCGGCCGTGGCGCCGTTCATCGCGGTGGCCCTGTGGGCGGCCGTCGGCGGCGAGCCGTGGCTCGTGGGGGTGTACCTCTCGTCGATGGCGGTGCTGACGTTCATCGCGCTCATCTTCACCCCGGAGACGAAGGACCACGACTACGAGGACGACCTCGGTCTGGCCTCCGCGGTCGAGCTCTAGCGGCCGACCGGACGACAGGAACGGCTGCACTCCCTCGGGGGGTGCAGCCGTTCTCGTCTTCCTGGCCGGGTGCTCACAGCACCACGACGTCGCAGTACCGGGCCGCCGTCTTCGCCAGCCGGTGATCGGCCGTGAGCAGAGGGACGTCGAGGGCCTCGGCGAGCGCGACATAACCGGCGTCGTACGCGGAGACGTCCTCGCGCAGCGACCAGATCCGTGGGATGAGACGACGCAGCGGATGGCGGGTGATCTGCAACGCCCCGAACGCATCGAGGGCCTCGCGAGCAGCGTGTGCCGGCATCGACGACCGCATCGTGAGTCGGCGCAGCACGGACAGGACCTCGATGTCGAGACCCGCGTGTGCATGGAACTCCTCGCCGTGCGTCCAGACCTCCTCGCCGAGCAGGGCCTCGATCGCCGCCGAGGCATCGAGCACGACCGCCTCGGACGACACGCTCACCTGCGCCCGTCCCGTTCGCGATCGCGGGCGGCGAGGATGCTCTCGCGCGTCAGGGAGACGCCGGCGGCGCGCGCCCGTGCCCGCGATGCCTCCAGGACTTCCGCATTGCTGCCGTACCGGACGAGGGCTTCCAGCTCGCGCGCGACGTAGTCCGACAGGCTCATGCGTTCCGCCGCGGCACGCTCTTTGAGCCGGGCGTGGACCTCATCGGGCAGATTCCTCACTTGCAGCATGCGAGCCATCCTGCCAGCATCGCATGCGCTCCACATGTGGACAAGGGGGCGCCTGTGGACAACACGCACGTCAACACTTCTTGACACCGGACGGCGCGTCAATGAATATTGACGCGAAGGAGGTCCCCATGTCTCAACCGACCACCATCGCCGCGGCCGAGGGCGGCGAACCCCTCGCCGAGCTCCACCGCCTGGCGGCGCTGCGCAAGGAGCTCGCGCGCGCCGAAGAGGCCCAGGTCCGTCGCGCCCGCACGAGCGGCTACTCGTGGCAGGCGATCGCGAGCGCCCTCGGCGTCACCAAGCAGGCGGCACATCGGCGCTTCGGCCGCACATGACCCATACAGCCGCCCCATAGGAAACGACCGTCCCCCGAGTACGGTCGAAGTACCATCTCCAGATCGAGGTCCCCCATGTCCCGCACGGCGACAGCACGCCGACGCGGACGGGGCGCACCGGCCGACGGGCCCCGCGCCACCTTCCGCCAGCTCCTCCCCTTCCTCTTCGAGCACAAGCGCACCCTCGTCGTCGTCGCCGTCCTCAGCGTGTTCGGTGCCGCGACCTCGCTCGTGCAGCCCCTCCTCGTCGGACAGGTCATCGAAGCCGTGCAATCGGACGGCACGATCGGCGTGCTCGTGTGGCTGCTCGTCGGCTTCGTGATCGTGTCGTCGATCATCTCCGGCTTCCAGCACTATCTGCTGCAGCGCACCGGCACCGCGGTCGTGTACTCCAGCCGCCGCAAGCTCATCGCCCGCATCCTGCACCTGCCGACGTCGGAGTTCGACGCACGGCGCACCGGCGACCTCGTCTCCCGCGTGGGCACCGACACGACGCTGCTCTACGCCGTCCTCACGCAGGGGCTCGCCGACGCGGTCGGCAACGTCGTCCTCTTCGCGGGCGCGCTCATCGCGATGCTGCTCATCGACCCCGTGCTGCTGCTGCTCATCGTCGTGGTGATCGGCGTCTCGGTCGTGGTCGTCGTCGCCCTCAGCGGCCGGATCCGCACGGCGTCCACCGCCCAGCAGGAGAAGGTCGGCGAGCTGGCCTCGGGTGTCGAGCGGGCCGTCGGCTCCATCCGCACCATCCGGGCCTCCGGCGCGACCGAGCGGGAGACCGCGGCGGTGACGGAGCGGGCCTCCGAGGCCTACGGCATCGGCGTGCGCATCGCGAAGATCTCCTCGCTCGTGGTGCCGGTCGCCGGCATCGCCCTCCAGCTCTCCCTCCTCGTCGTGCTCGGCGTGGGTGGCTTCCGCGTCGCCGCCGGAGCCATCTCGATCGCGGCCCTCATCTCGTTCGTGATGTTCCTCTTCCTGCTGGTGATGCCCCTCGCCTCGACGTTCGGCGCGATCACCTCCGTCAACCAGGCCCTCGGCGCGCTCGGGCGTATCCAGGAGGTCCTCGACCTGCCCACCGAGACCCAGGACGACGCGGCCACCGCCGCCGCTCTGCCCCGTGACGAGGAGCCCGGTGCGGACGCCCCCGCCCTGGAGTTCCGCGACGTGCGCTTCCGCTACCCGGAGAACGTCGTCGCGGCCCGCCGCGCCGCCGCGCGAGAGGCGCAGACCCTGCTCGCCGACGCACACCTGGAGCAGGCCGAGGCCGCCCCCGACCCGCAGGACCACGAGGTGCTCCGCGGGGTGTCGTTCGCGGTCCCGCGCGGGGCACGGGTGGCGCTGGTCGGTCCGAGCGGGGCGGGGAAGAGCACCATCCTCTCCCTCATCGAGCGCTTCTACGACCCCACGGGCGGCTCCATCCGCCTGAAGGGGCACGACACCCGCACCTATCCGCGCGACGAGCTGCGCGCCCACTTCGGCTACGTCGAGCAGGACGCCCCGACCCTCGCCGGAACCCTCGCCGAGAACCTGCGGCTCGCCTCCCCCGACGCCACCGATGCGGACTGCGAGCGCGTGCTCCGCGCCGTGAACCTCGGCGACGTGCTGGAGCGGAACCCCCTCGGGGTCGACGCGCCGGTCGGCGAGGACGGCGTGATGCTCTCCGGCGGCGAGCGGCAGCGGCTCGCGATCGCCAGGGCGCTCCTCACGGACGCCCCGATCCTCCTGCTGGACGAGTCGACCTCGTCACTCGACGGCGTGAACGAACAGCGCATGCGCGAGGCCATCGACGCGGTCGCCACCGACCGCACGCTCGTGGTGATCGCGCACCGTCTGTCCACCGTCGTCGACAGCGACCTCATCGTGGTGCTGCAGGACGGCGTGGTCGTCGGACAGGGCACCCACGCCGAGCTCGTGGAGTCGACCCCGCTCTACCGCGACCTCGCCCGCCACCAGCTCCTCGCCTAACGCCCCCTCTGCACCGCCGAGACCCCGCGTTTCCGCCGAGACCCCGCCTTCCGCGCGTATGCGGGGCGGGGTCTCGACGCGAAACCGGGGTCTCGACGGGAGTGGGTGCCACGAAGGCGGGGCGTCGGAGACCACTCAGCCATGGGTTCGTCTCTGATGCCCCGCCTTCGCGGGTCTGTCTCGACCCGGAGGCCGAGGGTGCCGGCTCCCCCGAACCGGCACCGGTCTGGGGGCTAGGCCTTCGCGAGGCGGTAGCGCAGCGACGCGAGCTCGGTGCGCAGAGCTGCGGGGACGCGGTCGCCGAACGTGTCGTAGAACTCCTCCGTGAGGTCGGCCTCGGCCTTCCACGCCTCGGGGTCGACCGAGAAGAGCTCGTCGAGGTCTTCCGCGGGGATGTCGAGGCCGTCGAGGTTGAGGTCCTCCACGCGCGGCAGGCGTCCGATGGGGCTGTCCACGGCCGGCACGTCGCCGGCCACCCGGCGGATGATCCAGTCGACGACACGGGAGTTGTCGCCGAATCCGGGCCAGAGGAACCGGCCGTCCGCACCACGGCGGAACCAGTTCACCTGGAAGATGCGCGGCGCACGGTCGAACCGCAGGCCGCGACCGACCTTGAGCCAGTGACCGAAGTAGTCGGCCATGTTGTAGCCGCAGAACGGCAGCATCGCGAAGGGGTCGCGGCGCAGCTCGCCGACCGTGCCCTCGGCCGCTGCTGTGCGCTCGGAGGAGATGTTCGAGCCCAGGAACACGCCGTGCGTCCAGTCGGTGGCCTCGACGACGAGCGGCACGTTGCTCGCGCGGCGTCCGCCGAACAGGATCACGTCGAGCGGCACGGCCTCCTCCCAGTCCTCGGAGATCTGCGGGCACTGGGCGGCCGACACGGTGAAGCGCGAGTTGGGGTGCGCCGCGGGACGACCGGAGTCGGGCGTCCAGTCGTTGCCCTCCCAGTCGACGAGATTCGCGGGCGCCTCGTCGGTCAGGCCCTCCCACCACACATCGCCGTCCGGACGGAGCGCGACGTTGGTGAAGATCGTGTTGCCCCACAGCGTCTCGACCGCGGTGACGTTGGTCGACTCACCCGTGCCGGGCGCGACGCCGAAGAAGCCGGCCTCCGGGTTGATCGCCCAGAGCCGTCCGTCCTCGCCGGGGCGGATCCAGGCGATGTCGTCGCCGAGGGTCTCGACCTTCCAACCGGGGATCGTCGGGCGGAGCATCGCGAGATTCGTCTTGCCGCAGGCCGACGGGAACGCGGCGGCGACGTGGTACGCCTTGCCCTGCGGGTCGATCACGCGGATGAGGAGCATGTGCTCGGCGAGCCAACCCTCGTCCCGGGCGATCACCGATGCGATGCGCAGCGCGAAGCACTTCTTGGCGAGGATCGCATTGCCGCCGTAGCCCGATCCGTACGAGTAGACCTCGAGCGTCTCCGGGAAGTGCACGATGTACTTGTCGTCGTTGCAGGGCCACTCGACGTCCGGCTCGCCCGCCTCCAGCGGAGCGCCGACGGAGTGCACGGTCTTGACCCAGGGCGCGCCCTCGGCGATCTGGCGGGTGACCTCGTCGCCCACGCGGGTCATGATGCCGATCGACGCGACCGCGTAGGCGCTGTCGGTGATCTGCACGCCGATGTGCGACAGGGGCCCGCCGACGCGACCCATCGAGAACGGCACGACGTACATCGTGCGGCCGCGCATCGAGCCCTCGAAGATCTCGTCCATCTTCGTGTGCATCTCGGCGGGGTCGGCCCAGTTGTTGGTGGGGCCGGCGTCCTCCTCGCGCTCCGAGGCGATGAAGGTGCGGGCCTCGGTGCGGGCGACGTCGCTGGGGTGCGAGCGCGCCAGGTACGAGCCGGGACGCCACTCGGGGTTCAGCTTGATGAGCTTGCCCTCGTCGACGAGTCCGCGCAGCAGCCAGTCGTTCTCGGCGCGCGAGCCGTCGACCCAGTGCACGGCGTCCGGCTGCGTGAGCGCGCGGATCTCCTCGACCCAGGCGGCGAGCTCCGCCATCGCGGGCGTGTCGTAGGAGGGGGCGGTGCCGAACGTGCGCGTCGGGGCGACAGGGGACGTGCGAGGGGTGAGGACTTCGGCCATGGCCATGACTGCTCCTTCGAAGTGTGGGGCGTTGCTTCCATCTTCTTCGCCCTTGACGCGGACTTTCGGCCAAAACGAGCGATAAGAATCGGCGTTCTTTCGCTAGACTCAAACTATGGCGTCCTCCGGCATCCACCTCACGACCCTCGGCCACCGCATCCGGCACCGCCGCCTGGAGAAGGGCTACACGCTCGATGAGCTGGGAGCCCTCGTCGGGGTCGCCGGCTCCCAGCTCAGCCTCATCGAGAACGGCAAGCGCGAGCCCAAGCTCTCCCTCCTCCAGGCGATCGCGCAGGCCACCGGAACGGAGGTGACCGATCTCATCTCCGGCGAGCCGCCGAACCGGCGCGCAGCCCTGGAGATCGAGCTGGAGCGGGCGCAGGAGAGTCCGGTGTTCCGTCAGCTCGGGGTCTCGCCCGTCCGGGTCACGAAGGGCATGAGCGACGAGACCATCGAGTCCATCCTCGGGTTGCACCGCGAGCTGCAGCGCCGCGAGCGCGAGGCCATCGCGACCCCGGAGGAGGCCCGTCGCGCCAACACGGAGCTGCGCCTGCGGATGCGCGCGCAGAACAACTACCTCCCGGACATCGAGAAGCTCGCGGAGAAGCAGCTCAAGGCGGCCGGCCATTCGCAGGGCGCCCTGACCCACCGCACCGTGAGCATCATGGCCGAGAAGCTCGGCTTCGAGCTCATCTACGTCAACGATCTGCCGCACTCGACGCGCTCCGTCACCGACCTCGAGAACGGCCGCATCTACCTGCCCCCGGCGTCCATCCCCGGCGGACACGGCCTCCGGTCCATGGCGCTGCAGGCGATGGCGCACCGCCTGCTCGGGCACACGCCGCCGACCGACTACGCCGACTTCCTGCAGCAGCGCCTGGAGATCAACTACTTCGCCGCGTGCTGCCTGATGCCGGAGACCGCCGCGGTCGCCTTCCTGCAGCAGGCGAAGAAGGACCGCAACCTCGCGGTGGAGGACTTCCGCGACGGGTTCGGCGTGACGCACGAGGCCGCCGGCATGCGCATGACCAACCTCCTCACGCAGCACCTCGGCATGTCGCTGCACTTCCTGCGCGTCGACTCGACCGGAGCCATCACGCGCGTCTACGAGAACGACGACCTGCCCCTGCCGATGGACGTGACGGGAGCGGTGGAGGGACAGCGGGTGTGCCGGAAGTTCCAGGCCCGCTCCGCCTTCACGGAGCAGAACCGCACCGTCGAGCACCACCAGTACACGGACACCCCGTCCGGCACGTTCTGGTGCTCCACGCAGACCGGGTCGTCGAGCGAGGGCGAGTTCTCCGTCACGGTCGGCGTGCCGTTCGACGACGCCCGGTGGTGGCGGGGACGCGAGACGAACGACAGGGCCGTGTCGACCTGCCCCGACGAGGCGTGCTGCCGTCGTCCGTCGGCCGAGCTCACGGAGCGCTGGAAGGGCCGGGCGTGGCCGAGCGCCCGCGTGCACACCCACATGTTCTCGCCGCTCCCCCGCGGCATGTTCCCCGGCGTGGACGACAACGAGGTCTACAACTTCCTGGGCCGCCACGCGAGTGAGTGAGTGCCGGCCGACCCACCCCTTGCGTGTGCCCCGGCCCGTTACGCGCGGCCGTCAGGGGCCGGGAGGCGCGGAAAGGGGTGGGTCGACGAGAGGGGGGGCAGGCAGGCAGGGTCAGGGGAGGAAGGCGGCGAAGCGGGCGAGGGCGGCGGTGACGGCAGCGGGATCCTCGGGGGGCTCGAAGAGAGTCGGAGGGGTGGTGTGGGCGGCGGCGGCGTGGGTCCAGCAGCCGATCACGCGGCCGTTCTCCACCACGGTCGCCCTGACCATCCCGTTCTTCCCCGGTCCGACGGCGGGGAGGTGTTCCGGAGCGCAGACGACGGTGCGGTCGGCGTAGGAGATGTAGTACTCGTCGAAGGCTCCGAGGGCGAACACGGACGGCCGGCCCGCCGCGCGCCGGGGTGGGGTGCGGCCGACGAAGACCCCGTCCTCGACCTCGGTCACCCGGGTCGCCGCGCGCTCCGCCGCCTCCCGGGACTGCCCGAGCGTCAGCCCCGACCACCACGCGAAGTCCGCGACCCCCGCAGGCCCGTGACCCTCGACGTAGCGGACGAACAGCTCGGCCAGCGGGTCCTCCGGGTGGGCGTGATCGCGGATGTGATCCGCCGCGAGCACGAACCGCTGCTCCCGCGTGATGCCCTCCCGCGGCACGACCGGCCCCTGCACGAGCACGCCGGAGACCGTCAGCGCGAACAGCAGGTGGATGCCGCGCTGCCCTGAAGGGTCGATGCCGATGCCCTCGAGCACCGCGAAGATCTCGCCTCTGGTGAGGCCGCCGTCACGGAGCCGCGGCGTGAGCTCCCGGACGACCGCGTCGATCATGGCGTCGTCGATGCCGAGCTGCCGCTGCCGGGAGGCCGCCTGCTGCTGCTGTCGTGCGGCCGTGACCTCCAGCACCCAGCCGAGGTCGCGCGCGGGGATCGTGTGCAGCGTCCCCCGCATCGTCCAGGCCCGGACGAGGTCGCCGCGGTCGAACGCGGCATCGACGTCGCGGAGGCGTACGTCCCCCTTCGTCCGCACGGCCAGCGCCCACCGTCCGGCCGTGAAGTCCTGGCTCTGCACCGCGAGCAGCCGCGCCGCCGCCCCCGCCACGTCCGCCTCCGGCGCGGTCAGCCCCTGCCACCGCAGCCGCTCCTCCCGCCGCTGTGAGGTCTTCATGCCCCTCATCATGCCGCGACGCACCCCCTTTCGCGTGCCCCGGCCCTTTGCGTGCGCACGCAGGGGCCGGGTCGAGCGGAAGGGGGTGGGTCGGGGGTCAGAGGGTGACTTCGCGGCGGGTGGGGAGGACGACGGGGTGCGACCCCGCCATGGACTCCAGCACCCGGATCACCTGGCAGGAGTAGCCGAACTCGTTGTCGTACCAGACGTAGAGGATGAGGGTGTCCTCGTCGGCGATGGTGGCCAGGCCGTCGACGATGCCCGCGCGGTGCGAGCCGACGAAGTCCGTGGAGACCACCTCGGGGCTCTCCACGTAGTCGATCTGCTGCCGGAGCTTCGAGTGCAGCGACACCCGGCGCAGGTAGTCGTTGACCTGGTCCTTGGTGGCGGGGCGCTCCAGCGTGAGGTGCAGCACCGCGAGCGAGACGTCCGGCGTAGGGACGCGGATCGCGCTGCCCGTGAGCTTGCCCTCCAGCTGCGGGAGGGCCTTGGCCACGGCCTTCGCGGCCCCGGTCTCGGTGATGACCATGTTCAGCACGGCGGAGCGGCCGCGGCGGTCGCCCTTGTGGAAGTTGTCGATGAGGTTCTGGTCGTTCGTGAACGAGTGCACGGTCTCGACGTGGCCCTTCACCACCCCGAAGGCCTCGTCGATCGCGGCGAGCACCGGGGTGATGGCGTTGGTCGTGCACGACGCCGCGGAGACGATGCGGTCTTCCTCGGTGATCGTGTCGTCGTTGATGCCCTGCACGATGTTCTTCAGCGGGCCCTTGCCGGGGGCGGTCAGCAGCACCCGGGCGACGCCCTTCGCGCGGAGGTGCTGGGAGAGTCCGGCCTCGTCACGCCAGCGGCCGGTGTTGTCGACGACGATCGCGTCGTCGATGCCGTAGGCCGTGTAGTCGACGGCGGCCGGGTCGTCGGAGTAGATGACCTGGATGCGCGTGCCGTTGGCGATGATCTGCTCGGCATCCTCGTCCACCGTGACCGAGCCCGCGAAGCGGCCATGCACCGAGTCGCGCAGCAGCAGCGACGCACGCTTGACGAGGTCGTTCTCGGAGCCGCGGCGCACGACGATGGCGCGGAGCCGGAGTCCGCTCCCGCCGCCGGTGTGCGCGATGAGGATGCGGGCCAGCAGGCGGCCGATGCGGCCGAAGCCGTAGAGCACGACGTCGGTCGGCGGTGCCGGGACCGCGCCGACGGCGGGGGCCAGGGTCTCGGCCAGGTACTCCCCGAGTGGGCGTCCACTCGAGGCGTGCCCTTCCACGAGGCGGGCCACGTCGATCGAGGAGGCTCCGGGGGCCAGGGCGTGGATGCCCTCGAGCACCGCCAGGCTGTCCTCGACCGCCAGGCGCTCGTGTCCGAGCTGGGCCACGCGCTCGTGCACCTCGACGACGCCGGTGGCCGAGAGGCCGAGCAGGCGATGACCGTGCAACGAGGTGACCACGTCGCGCTCACGCTTGAGAGCCCCGATGAGCGGGATCATCCGCTCCGCCAGCTCTTCGCTCGCCGTCCATTCGTCGCGGTGTGCCGCGGAATCGTTCATCTGCGTCCTTGCATGTGTGAGCGCGCGCCGAGGTCGCCGGCGCGCACGAGGTTGCCGGGGTGTTCGGGGGATGACTCCAGGGTACAAGCCGCGGAACCGCGCGCCGAATCGGCCGGTGCGGGACCTCCCGTGCGTGAGGGTTTTACGTCTACACTGGTGGAATAATGAGCAGCGCACTCCTCGGCGACGACGCCGACCTCCTCGTCCGCGGCGGCCGCATCCACACCGTCGACGCCTCCGATTCCGTCGCCACCGCGGTCGCCGTCCGGGACGGGGTGATCGTCGCCACCGATGCCGCTGCGGAAGCCCTCCCGGCCCGCGAAGTGGTGCAGCTCGACGGTCGCACCGCGATCCCCGGCGTCAACGACGCCCACCTCCACGCCGCCTGGCTGGGCGCGCGCTGGCCGCACCTGTTCTTCTCCGACACCCCGCCCGAGGAGCAGCCGACCGGCCGCCTCGTGACCACGGCCGACGAGCGACGCGCGGCCCTGCGCCGGGCGTGGGCACTGCTCGCAGAGCTCGGCGTCACGAGCTACACGGAGCCGGGCATCGGCCCCGGCGAGGACGACGGCGAGACCGGCTGCTTCGGCACCGACATGCTCGACGCGTACGTGGGGCTGCACCGGGAGGGCGCGCAGACCTCGCGCGTCACGCTGCTGCGCCTGTTCGGGACCATCGACGGCGAGAGCTGCCTGGACGACTTCGCCGCCGGACTCCCGGTGCCGCCTCCGTCGACCGATCCCCGCTGGCTCGCGATCCCCGGCGTGAAGATCTTCGCCGACGGCATCCCGCCGATGGCCACCGCGTGGACGTCGGACCCCTACCCCGACGGGACGACCGGGCACCTGCTCACGCGCGGCGACGCCGATCCGCTCAGCGCCTTCCAGCAGATGATCGCGCTGGCCGCCGGTCGCGGTCTCCAGATCGCGGTGCACGCCACCGGCGACCGCTCGATCGAGGAGTTCCTGACCGCGCTGGAACGCGCCGGCACGACATCCCCGCCGCCGGCACCCCACCACATCGTGCACGGCGACCTCGCGACCCCCGCGCAGATCCGGCGCGCGGAACGCCTCGGCGTCGGCTTCGCCGTGCAGCCCCTCATCGCCGCGCACACGCACTCCTGGGCGGCCGTGCAGCTGGGCGAGGCCCGGGTCGCGGCCGCCTGGCCCCTGGCCGAGATGCTCTCCGCCGGGGTGCTGACCACCGTGACCAGCGACGCCCCGATCGCCACGCCGGACTGGCGCCCCAGCCTCGATGCCTCCCTCGCCCTCCTCGCCGCCGACGGCCGGACGGACGGACCCGCGACCCGGCGCCGGCTGCTCCGCACCATGACGGCCGATGCCGCGATCCAGGACGGCGCCGCGAGCTGGAAGGGCACCCTCGAGCCCGGCAAGGTCGCCGACATCACGGTGCTCGACGAGGATCCGTGCACCCCGGGACGCCCGTTCGCCGCCCTCCGCGTCGAACGCACGATCGTCGACGGCCGCACGGTGTTCGCGCGCGGCTGACCACCCGCCCCACGAAAACGGCGGGCGGCATGTTCACGCATGCCGCCCGCCTCTGATCCCCCTCGGACCAGTCTCGAACCGCGGTCGTCAGACCGCGGTGGCCAGGAGCACGCGCGGGCTCCCCGGCAGGGCGACGGTGTCGCGCACCGCCCAGCCGGCGTCCGTCAGCCAGCCGCGCACCTGCGACTCGGGGTACACGACCGTGCCGTCGATCACGAGGTACTCCCCCGCGTGCAGGGCGTCCAGCGCGCGCTGCTCGTCGTCGTCGTCGAGGAAGAAGTCGAGCACCGTCAGCGTCGCCCCCTCGACGGCCGCGGCACGGAGCCGTCGGAAGATCTGCGCGTTCTCCTCCGCGGAGAAGCGGTGGATGACGTGGTTGGCGAACACCGCGTCGTAGGCGCCCTCGGGGGCCGCGGTCGCCGTGTCCCCCACCTCGACGGCAGCCCGGTCGGTGACGCCCGCCGCCGCGACCGCCTCGGCCACGCCGTCCTCGAATCCCGGGGCGTAGACGAACGTCGTGTGCAGCTCGGGGTTGCGCGCCATGACGGCGAGGGCGAACTCGGCGGACAGACCACCGAAGTCGAGGGCCGTCGTCGCGCCGGCGAGGTCGACGAGCCGGCCGAACTCCTGCGCGTGCAGGCGGTTGTACGTCATGACGCCGGCCATGAACGTGCCCCACCGCGCGTCGTCCATCTGCAGGTCGCCGGGCTCGGTCGTGTCGACCGTGTGCGCGAACTGCAGCCAGTGCGGGTAGCTGATCTCGTCGAGGAACGTGAGGAACGGAGCGAGGTCGATCACCGCGTCCTCCCCCGTGAGGTAGGCGGAGGCGTCGGGCGCCAGGGCGTAGCGCCCCTCCGTCCGGACGAGGAGACCCTTCGCGGCGAGGGCGTCGGCGAGCAGCCGGGCGATCCGCTCGCTCACCCCGCAGCGCTCGGCGATCGCCGTGGCGGTGTCCGCGCCCGCGGCGACGGCGGCGAACAGCCCGATGCGGCTGGCCTGGAAGAGCTTCTTCGCGGCCATGTAGCCGGTGGCGATGTCGAGGATGCGGGCGGCGTCGGGGGTGGGGGTGTCGGTCATGGCGGATGCCTTTCGGTATGTCTACAAACGTGGGAAATAAAGGACAGGAGGACGCCGGGCGTCGGACCGGCGGGTCAGTCCGCGAGGAACCCGCGCACGGCGTCGCGGAACGCGGCGGTGTGCAGTGCCGCGAGGTGATCGCCGGGGACGCGCCGCACGCGGACGTCCGGCAGCCGCGCGGCGAGCTCGTCGATGCCCGCGGCCATCGGGTCGTCCTCGCCGCCCAGGAGCAGCACCGGCACCGCCGGCGCTCCGGTCTCGGGGGCGAACGGCTCGGTCGCGAGCCCCTCGATGAGGTCGAGCAGATCGTCCGGTCGGTTGCCGGGCAGGCTCACCATGTGCACGATCATCCCGGTCAGCGGATCGACGGGAGCCGGTCCGCCGGCGATCGCGGCCCGCGCGGCGGAGAGGTCGACGAGCGCGAAGGGCTCCCCCGCGCTGAGGCCGCCGAGCACGAGACGCCGCACCGCGACACCCGGGTGCCGGGCGAGGTCCCATGCGAGCCGAGCACCGAGCGAGTAGCCGACGAGGTCGACCTCGTCCGGGCCGATCGCTTCGGCGAGCGCGTCGAGCACCGCGGAGGTCGGCACGACTCCGAGTCCGGGGGCGTCGCCGTGCGCCGGCAGATCGAGGACCCGGCGCGGCCGGTCGCCGAGCACCGCCGTCCACTCGCTGTCCGGCCAGTCCTGGGTGCCGCGCGAGGCGAGGCCGTGCAGGAACACCACGGGTCGTTCGGGGGGAAGGGTCATGACGGGCCGTCCTCTCGGGACCGGCCCCTCGCCCTCAGCGCAGCCGCGCGAGGAACCGGTCGATGTAGTTCTCGTAGTCGGCGATGCGGTCGCCGTCCGGGTACATGAGGTTGATGACCGTCGCCCCGACCGCCGCGGAGATGTACTCGTCCGCCAGCGGGCCGTAGTCCTGGTCGCGGATCGACCCCTCGTCGCGGGCCGCCTCCATGCGCGCGATGAGCGAGGCTCGCCAGGAGCCCAGGTGTCCGCGGTAGAGCTCGGCCAGCGACTCGTTCGCCATCGCGTACTCCCAGAGCGCCAGGAGCACCCGGCCCGCGGCGATCTGCTCCGGGTCGCGCGGCACGGTGGCCTGCAGGAAGCCGCGCAGCGCGTCGTCCGCCGCCACCGGTTCCTGGCCCGCGGCCTCCACGCCCTCGGACATCTGCTGCAGGATCGTCTCGAACGTCGCCGCGACGATGCTCTCCTTCCCGGGGAAGTAGTGCTTCAGCGCACCGTTCGCGAAGCCCGCCTCCGCGGCGATGCTGCGCATGGTCGCCGCCTCGAACCCACCCTTCAGGATGATGCTCTTGGCCACCTCGACGATGTCCCGTCGCCGCTGGTCGTGGTCGATGATCTTCGGCATGGCGTCCTTCCGGCCGAGTCCGGGGTGTGGCGAGTTCCGGCCTGGAGCTACCGTACCGCCGCATCGGGCACCTCCCGCAGAGCGAGCCACTGCGCCCGGCGTTCCCGCTGGGACGCCGGGTCGGCGACGGGCGAGGCCAGCCGCAGGCGTTCGGCGTACGGGTGGCGTGGCGCGCGGGTGACCTGCTCCCCGTCCCCGATCTCCACGATCTCCCCCCGGTACATCACGGCGACCCGGTGGCAGACCCGCCGGACGACGCCGAGGTCGTGCGACACGAACAGGTAGGCCACGCCGGTGTCACGCTGCAGCTCGATGAAGAGGTCGAGGATGGTGGCCTGTGTGGTGAGATCGAGCGCGCTGACCGGCTCGTCGCACACGATCAGCCGCGGACCGCGGACCAGGGCGCGGGCGATCGCGATGCGCTGCCGCTGCCCGCCGGAGAACTCGCTCGGATACCGGTCCATGCTCGTGGAGGGCAGCCGCACGCGGTCGAGCATGTCGCGTACGCGCGCGTCGGCCGCCTTCGCCCCGATGCCCGTCGTCAGCAGCGGCTCGGCGAGGATGTCGCCAATCGTCAGTGCCGGGTTGAGGGAGCCGTACGGATCCTGGAACACGACCTGCACGTCGTCGGCGAGCGCCCGCCGGGCCCGGCGGCCGAGGTTCCCGATATCGCGACCGTCGAAGCGGATGCGGCCCGCCGTCACCGGGGCGAGGCCGAGGATGGCCTTGCCGAGGGTCGACTTGCCGGATCCGGACTCGCCGACCAGGCCGAGGCACTCACCGGGGGCGATGTCGAGGGAGACGCCGTGCAGCGCGCGGAAGGCGTGCCGACCCCGGCCGTACTCGACCACGAGGTCGTCCACCTGCAGCAGGGGGTTCACCGGAGCGGTGTTCATGCGGGGACCTCCGTCCGCCGGCCGTCGAGCGCGGCGCGGCCCTCGGCTTCGTCGAGCGACGCGGCGATGAGCTCGCGCGTGTACTCCTGGGTGGGCGCGGCGAAGAGATCGTCCACGGGCCCCGACTCCACGATGTCGCCGCCGCGCATGACGATCACGCGGTCGCAGATGTCGGCGACGACGCCGAAGTTGTGCGTCACGATGAGCAGCGCCATGCCGTACTCGGCCTGCAGCTCCCGCAGCAGTTCGAGGACCTCGGCCTGCACGGTGACGTCGAGGGCGGTGGTGGGCTCGTCCGCGACGAGGAGCGACGGCCGACCGGCGATCGCGCCGGCGATGAGCACGCGCTGGGCCATGCCGCCGGACACCTGATGCGGATAGCTGCGCATCACGCGATCGGGATCGGACAGCCCGACCCGGAGGAGCACCTCCCGCGCGCGCTGCCGGGCGGCGGCCTTCGCGAGCCCGTGCGTCCGGCGCAGCGGCTCGATGAGCTGATGCCCGATCGTGTACGAGGGGTCGAGGTTGCTCATCGGCTCCTGCGGCACATAGCCGATGGTGCGTCCGAGCAGTGCCTGGCGCTCCTTCGGCGACGCGTGGGTGACCTCCGCGCCGCCGACCCAGATCGCGTCGGCGGTCGCCCGGCCGGTCGCGGGGAGCAGGTCGAGCACCGAGAACACGGTCTGCGACTTGCCCGACCCGGACTCGCCGACGATCCCGACGACCTCCCCTGGCGCGACGTCGAGCGTCACGCCGTGCACGACCTCGGTCTCCCCCGTCGGCGTCGCGTGGACGACGTGCAGGTTCTCGACGCGGAGGGCCGACGCCGGGGCCTCGTGGCGGACGCTGCCCGTGGCGGGAGCCGCAGCGACCTCGTCCGCGGTCTCGAGCACACCGCGCCGCCGCCGTCGGGCCGCCCGCGGCGTGCGCACCTGCACGAGCTCGGCGAGCGTGGAGCCCATGATCGCGAGGACGGCGATCGTGAGACCGAGCGCGGCGGAGGGCCACAGCAGCATGAGGGGGTAGGTGAGCATGAGCCGGAAGCCCTCGAGCATCATCGCACCCCAGCTCGGCACGTTCGAGTCGCCGATGCCGAGGAACTGGAGCCCCGCCTGCATGCCCATCGCGATGCCCGCCGTGAGCGCGGTCTGGATGATGACCGGCGGGTAGACGGCCGTGATGACGTGGCGGAAGATGATGCGCGCGTCCGACAGCCCCGACACGCGGGCGGCGTCGATGTACGCCTCGCCGCGGACGGCGAGCGTCTGCGACCGCGCGATGCGGAAGTAGCCCGGCACCATGAAGACGCCGACGGTGACCATCAGCAGCTCGAAGTTGTTGCGGCTGCCGGCGGCGACCACGAGCAGGATGATCATCCCGGGGATCGACTGGAGGGCGTCGCTGATCCAGGTCGCGACCCGGTCGAAGACGCCGCCGAAGTACCCGGCCGCGACACCCGACGGGACACCGATGACGAGCGCCGTGACGATCGTGATGAGTGCGCCCCACAGCGTCGTCCTCGTCCCGTAGATGAGGCGGCTGAGGATGTCGCGGCCGGTGGAGTCGCCGCCGAGGAGGTGTTCCGGCGAGGGCGGGGCCTTGGCGGCAGCGAGGTCGACGAGGTTCGGGTCCATCGGCGCCAGCAGCGGCGCGAACACCCCGACGAGCACGATGAGCACGAAGATCGCGAGCGGGATGTAGCCGCCGGGGTGACGGAGGAAGCGTCGGAACAGGCTCGATCGGCGCTTCTGGGCGGCCCGGTCGAAGGCGACGCGGATGTCTGTCGTGGTCATGCGACGCGCACCTTCGGGTTGATCCAGCCGAGCACGAGGTCGAGCAGGAGGTTGATGAGGACGACGAAGACGATGGAGACCACCGTGATCCCGAGCAGCATGGGGATGTCGCCGTTCTGCGACGACTGATTCGTGAGCTGCCCCAGACCGGGGAGGCTGAAGATCTGCTCCACCACGATGGCGCCGGAGAGCAGGCCCACGAACATCAGGGCGATCACCGTGAGCGCGGCGGGCGAGGCGTTGCGGAGGATGTGCAGGTTCACCCGGGCGGCGGACAGGCCACGGCTGCGGAGGGTGCGCACCCAGTCCTGGCGGCTCTGGGCGATCACGGCGTTGCGCAGCTGCTCCGACACGGCGACGATGCCGCCCAGGGCGAGGGAGATCGCCGGGAGCGTGATCGAGCGCAGCCAGCCTTCGACGGACTGGGTCGGCGGGACGTAGCCGACGGCGGGGAACCATTTGAGCTGCACGGCCAGCCACATCACCAGGACCAGGCTCACCCAGAACCCGGGGAGCGCGAAGAGGACGACGGAGATCCCCTTGATGATCCGGTCGAACCAGGTGCCGGGGCGGAGTCCGGTGATCATGCCGAACGCGACGCCGATGACCGCGGTGATGAGGGTGGCGAGCGTCACGACGGAGAGCGTGACGGGGACTTTCACCGCGAGCTGCGCGCCGACCGGTTGGAAGTTGCGCCACGAGACGCCGAAGTCGAGCAGCACGGCGTGGGAGAACCAGTCCCAGAACTGCACGATCAGAGGGCGGTCGAGACCGATCTTCGCCGCCAGCGCCTCCTGCTGCGCAGGACTCGCCGTGGTCCCGAGGAGCGAGGCGGTCGGGTCGCTGATCGCGAGGTGGGCGAGGAAGAACGTGCCGATCGAGACCGCGACGAGCAGGAGGATGCCGGACAGCACCCGCTTCGCCGTGAAGAGGAGCATGGGGGCCTCTCGAGGGTGAGGAGGAGGGGAAGGGGTGCCGGGGCGGCCGCGTGGCGACCGCCCCGGCGGGCGCTCAGCCCTGCGTGATGTACCGCAGCGTCGGGAACATCATCCCCACGACGGGCTGCAGCTGGATGCCGGGCGCCGTGTAGTAGATGTTGTTCGCCTGGTACCAGACCGACCACCAGGCCTGGTCGACGAGGGCCTCGTTGAGCTCCTTGATGGCGGCGGTCTGCGCGTCGCCGCGCTCCGTCTGCACCTTCTCGACGAGCGGGGCGATGACCTCGTTCTTCGCGTAGTCGGGCTCAGGGTTGAACCACTGCACGCTCGTCAGCTGGCGAGAGACGGTGGCCACGTCGTTGCCGTCCATCGCGAGGAAGGAGATGAACATCGGGTAGTTCGGTGCGTTGAGCTGGTAGTCCGGCATCTGCATGTTGTCCCAGGTGACGGTGATGCCGAGCTCGTTGAGGGCCTGCTCGGCCGACGGCTTCCACATCTCGAAGATCGGGGACATCGGCATCGAGATGTCGAAGCCGTCCGGGTAGCCGGCGTCGGCCAGGAGCTCCTTCGCCTTGTCCATGTTGAACGCGTAGGCATCGTTGAGCTCGGGGTCGTTGATGTCGCCGCCGTCCGGGAACACCTGGTTGGTGGCCACGCCCGCACCGCTGCCGACCGCCGCGAGGACGGCCGCACCGTCGAACGCGTAGTTCAGCGCCTGGCGCACCTCGAGCTTGCCGAGGGGCTCGCTCTTCGCGCCGGTGTGGTCGGTGATGACGAGGCCGGCCCACCCGGAGACGCGATGGGCGGTGTTCCAGCCCTGCTGCTCGGCCTGGTCGAGGTTGGCCACGTCGCCGTACTGCACGTTGATCTGTCCGCTGAGCATCGCGTTGTGCCGGGCGGTCGCGTCGGTGATCGGGTAGATCGCGAGTTCGGCGAACGGGTACGTCTTCGCGTCCCAGTGGTCCTCGGTCTTGGTGAAGTGGTACTCGGCGCCCGCGACGCTGGTGTCGCTGTCGAGCACATAGGGGCCGGAGCCGACCGGGTCGCTGCCGAGCGTGCCCGCCTCGATGGAGGCCGGGGGCATGACGTAGCTGCGGCCGAGGCCCATCAGGTAGAGGATCGTGTCGTCGCGCTGCGTGAGGGCGATGCGGACGGTGTCGTCGTCGACCTTCTCGAAGCCCTTCGCGTTGACGTAGGCCTCGCCGGACCGGGCGCCGGCCTTGAGGTACTCGAGGCTCGCGACGACGGCGTCGGCGTCGACCGGAGTGCCGTCGCTGAACACGGCGTCGGTGCGGATGTCGAGGTCGATGCTGAGGTCGTCGTCGGCCACGGTCCACTTCGTCGCGAGCGACGGGATCGGGGTGCCGTCGGCGTCGAGGGCGATCAGGGCGTCGTACACCGCGGACAGGTAGGGGCCGTCGAAGCCGATGTCGGCGAGGGACGGATCCCAGGATGTGACATCGAGGAAGTTGCCGATGTTGAGGGCGTCGGGGCCTTCGGCGCCGCCGCCCTCGGACGGCGAGGGCGTTCCGCCGCCGCTGCAGCCGGCGAGCGCGAGGGTCGCGGCGACGGCGGCGGCGACCGCGAGGGGCATTCGTTTCATGGTTCCTTCTCTCGGGTGCAGGGGGTGGT
This sequence comes from Microbacterium sp. NPDC091676, assembly GCF_044756645.1. Taxonomy (NCBI): domain Bacteria; kingdom Bacillati; phylum Actinomycetota; class Actinomycetes; order Micrococcales; family Microbacteriaceae; genus Microbacterium; species Microbacterium sp. NPDC091676. The sequence goes on from NZ_JBIVTI010000001.1 coordinate 1,230,949, forward strand.
GAAGAAGGTTCGAAGAGCCGCTGACCGGAGACCGGGACCGACGCCACTTCGATGTGTCGTGCTGGTTAGTCTACATGTGTGGAAAAAGAGCGCAAGCGTGTTTCCACCCCCGGCCGCACGGACCGATGCCTCAGCGCGCACCCGCCTTGCTCCCCCGCGCACATCCCGCCCCACCCCGTGCGCCGGTGCCGGTGTCGGGCCGCCCGCCGGCGCCGGTACTCCCACCCCGCGTCACCCCCGCCGCGTCCCGCCTGTGCCGGCACTCCCGCCCGCGTCGGACCCCGCCCCGCGTCCCCGCGGGTACGGGTTCGGAAACCGGGATGAATAACGCACCCCTACCCTCCCCGCGCGGCACATTTCTGATCCCGCCACTGCGCCCACCCCTCCAGCCAGATCAGAAACGCCCCTCGGCGACGCCTTTTCGGCACCCTTTTCATCCCGCACCGGGGTGAGCGACGGCTCGAACGGGCTACGCTGCCGCTCCCGGGGGCCACCGCACCCGTTCCCGGGATCAAGAACGCACCGCCCACCCGGGCCGCAGGATCACTTCTGATCTAGCGGGGAGGCGAGGAGCAGTTCCGATCTGCTGCGGACACGCGGAGCACTTCCGATCCAGGACGGAGGCGAGGAGCGCTTACGATCTGGCGCGGAGGCGAGGAGCAGCTCCGATCTCCTGCGGACACGAGGAGCACTTCTGATCCGGGGCTCCGGAGAGCGGTCCGGTCGCGCACGAGCGGCGCGCCCGGCGGCCGACACACAGCCGCCACCGGAAGCGGGATCAGAATCGGCCGCGTGCCCTCCTCACACGGCGCGTTTTCGAACTGGCGCGCGGAACGTCACGCCGTGCGGGATCAGAAACGTGCCCGTGGAGCGCGCGCGAGGTGCGGAACTGATCCCGCACGCGGAGTGGGACGCGGGGCGGAGTGGGACGGGGGCGAGCGAGTGCGGGATCAAAATCGGACCCGTGGAGCGCGCGCGAGGTACGGAACTGATCCCGCACGCGAAGTGGGACGCGGGGGCGCAGTGGGACGCGGGGGCGCAGGGCGAGCGAGTGCGGGATCAGGAACGTGCCTGCGGGGCGCCTACGAGGGGCGGAACTGATCCCGCACGCGGAGTGGGACGCGGGGGGGGCGAGCGAGTGCGGGATCAGGAACGGGCCTGCGGGGCGCGCGGGAGGTGCGGAAGTGATCCCGGACACCGGCCGCCGGGGGCGGTGGCGGGGGCGGAGGGGCGGGGGCGGGGGGAGGTGCCGGGGGAGGTACGGGGTCACCAGGTGCCGTCGGGGCGGACGGCGTGGTCGACGCGGCAGTCGGCGAGGGCGGCGCGGACCTCGGCTCCGTGGTCGCGGGCGAGGGCGAGGGCGGCGTGGTTCTCCTCGAGCTGCGCGACGCGGGAGGCGCCGAAGAGCACGTTGGCCGTCGCGGGGTTCGTCAGACAGAAGGCGATGCCGAGGGCGGCCGGGGTCACCCCGAACTCCCCCGCGACCCGCGCGACCTCGGGGTACACGGCGAGGATCCGCTCGCGGATACCTCCGACATCGGCACCGATCTTGCGCTGAGGCATCCGTCCGGTGGCGAGGATCCCGCCCTCGAACACGTCCGAGGCCTGCAGCGCGAGGGTTCCGTCGGCGAACAGCGGGCCGTACGCGTCGCCCTCCGCCATGGCCCGTCGGGCGATGCCGTACTTGAGCTGTGCGAACGAGGGGCCGATGACCCCCTGAGCGTCCGCCTCGGCCAGCGCCGCCCTGGTGTCCGCGATCCGCCAGTTGTTGATCCCCCACGAGTCGACCAGGCCGTCCGCGAGGAGGGCGTTCACGTCGGCGACGAGTCGCGGCATGTCCGGGGCGTCGAGGTAGTCCCCCACCACGAGGGTGTCGAAGCGGTCGAGGCCGGCCCGCTCCAGTGACTCCTCGATCTGCCCACGGAAGCCCTGGTTCGGCCAGTCCCAGAGCCAGAGCTTGCCGCACAGCACGACCTCGGTACGGTCCACCCCGCTCGCCCGGAAGGCCTCGCCGAAGAGGATGTCGGTCCGGGAGTTCTCGGCGTGCGGCCCCATGTTGTAGTACGCGATGTCGAAGAATCCGGCGTCCAGCTCGACCGACCGGTGGATGAGCTGCACGGCGTCGTCGAACTCCATGCGATCCCAGGTGTTCCACGATCCGAGGGCGAGCGGCGGCACCGTCGCGCCTCCCGGAGACAGCGGGGTGCGGGGATAGATCACATCGGACATGAGGGCTCCTTCGCCTTCTCTGGCACGGGGTTGGATTTTTCTATGGTTGTAGAATATAACGGAGGAATCCCATCGGAACACCGTCAGTGAGGACGACCATGACCGCTTCCCCGCGCCGTATCCTCGTCACCGGAGGAGCCTCCGGGCTCGGCCGCGGCATCGCCACCGCCTTCCGCGCCGCCGGGGACGATGTCTTCCTCGGCGACGTGAATCTCGATGCCGCCCGGGCCGTCGCCGCCGAGATCGGCGCCACCGCCCTCCCCCTCGACATCGGCGACGAAGCGTCGGTGCAGGCGGCGGCCGAACGGATCCGCGAGGCCGGCGGACTCGACGTCCTCGTCAACAACGCCGGCGTCGTCGCCGGCGGCGGAACGCTCCAGGAGGTCGCGGTCGACGCGGTCGATGCGGCCCTGCGCGTCAACGTCCGCGGCACGTTCCTCATGCTGCGGGTCTTCGGCGGGCTGCTCGCCACAGCCGGTCACGGGGCCATCGTCAACATCTCCTCGATCGGCGCCCGGCAGCCCACCCCCGGCCTCGGGCACTACGAGGCCACGAAGGCCGCGGTCGACGCGCTCACCCGGACGGCGGCCATCGAGCTCGCCGGCTCCGGGGTGCGGGTCAACGCCGTCGCCCCCGGTCCCGTGCTCACGCCCCTGACCGCCGGATTCGCCTCGGACCCCGATGCCCGCGCCGCGTGGGAGTCGCGCATCCCGCTGGGCACCATCGCCGAGGTCGACCAGGTCACCCCGCTCGTACTGTTCCTCGCGAGCGAGGCCGCCAGCCACATCACCGGGGTCTCGGTCCCCGTCGACGGCGGCCAGCTCCTCGTCTGACCCCCGTCCCCTCCGTGCGGGATCGATTCCGCCCCTTCCGGGCACCGCGGAGGACCGTCTTCGATCCCGCCACCCGCCCCGCGACTGGAGAACCATGACCCTCCCCACCACCACCCGCGCCGCGGTGCTCACCGCCCACGGCGAGCCGCTCACCCTGCAGGACCTCCCGCTGCCCGCCGAGATCGAACCCGGCGCCGCCCTCGTCCGCATCGCCTGCACCACGCTGTGCGGCACGGACATCGAGATCTGGGAGGGGAAGATGTCGTTCCCCGGCATGCTGCCCATGGTCCTCGGCCACGAGATGGTCGGCGAGATCGTGGCCACGGGACCGGACACCCGTGACGCGCTCGGCCGCCCGCTCTCCCCCGGCGATCGGATCGGCTGGTCGGAGTCGACCTGCGGCGAGTGTCACGGCTGCGTCGTGTTGCGGGAACCGGTCGCCTGCTCCCGCCGCGGCTACGGCTTCCTCCAGCGCGCCGACGTGCCGCCGTTCGCCACGGCCGGGCTCTCCGAGTACGCGTACGTCACCCCGGGTGCCGCCAAGCTCCTGCTCCCGGCGGCGGTGAAGGACACCTGGGCCTCCATGGCGGGCTGCGCCGCGAAGACCGTCCTCCGCGCGTTCGAGCGGGCCGGTCACATCCGCCCCGGCTCCCGCGTGGTGGTGCAGGGCTCCGGCGCCCTCGGCATCTTCGCCACGGCCGTCGCGAGGATCGCGGGTGCCGGGCAGGTCATCACCGTCGGCGCTCCCGCGGCCCGTCTAAAGCTCGCCGCCCGCTTCGGCGCCGACGCCGTCGTCGACTTCCGCGACGGCCCCGTCGTCGACCAGGTCTTGGCGCTCACCGGAGGCCAGGGGGCGGACCACGTGTTCGACTTCGCGGGCGCACCGAGCGTCGGACCGGACGCCGTCGGCATGGCCGCCCAGCGCGGCACCGTGGCGATCGTCGGCTCGACCGGCCCCGCCGGAGACGGCTTCGCCCTGAGCACGATCATGGGCAAGGAGCTCACGGTGGTCGGCTCGCTCAACGGCGACATCTCCGACTACGCCCGCGCGATCGACTTCTTCACGGCCTTCGCCGATCGCCTCCCCTGGGACGACCTGTTCAGCGCCCCGGTCGGGCTCGCCGACGCCTCCGCGAAGATCGCCCACATGCACCACCTCGATGAGGTCAAGGCCGTCATCGACCCGAGCCTCTGAGGAGCACCATGACCACTCCCCTCCCCGTGCGCGAGATCGGCCGCAGCGGCCTGCACGCCTCCCTGTTCTCCCTCGGCTCGTGGCACACCTACGACCGCATGGACTTCGCCGACGCGGTCGCACTCCTTCGCGAGGCCACCGACCGCGGCGTGAACCTCTTCGACGTGGGCGTGTACTCCGCACCCGGCGCCCCGCCCGTCTTCACCGACGTGATCTTCTCGGCGATGGTGCGCGCGGCGGGGCTGCGCCGGGAGGAGTGGCTGCTGTCGTCGAAGCTCTGGCTGGAGGCCTTCGGCGCCGACGGCTTCCGCCCGCAGCTCGAGAACGCCTTGATGCGGGTGGGCACCGAGCACGCCGATCTCGTGATCCTCGGCGACCTGCGCCGCGACGACCTCGACCTGCGCGACCTCGTGCTCGACCTCGCCGCCCTCACCGACGCCGGCCTCATCCGCGCGTGGGGCGTGAACAACTGGTCGGCGGGGAGCATCCAGGCCCTGATCGACCTCGCCGCCGCGGAAGGCGTGCCCGGTCCGCAGATCGCACAGCTCAAGTACAGCGTCTCGCGGCGGGCGATCCCGGATGGCGAGCCCTTCGCGCGCCTCTGGGAGCAGGGCCTCACGCTCCAGGCCTCGGACTGCCTGGAGGGCGGGATCCTCGCCGGGACGGTGAACGGCGACCGGCAGATCGGGCGCGACCCCGGCGGCATCCGCGAACGGATCATCGCCGACGTCCCCGCGTTCACCGCGGTCGCGGAGGACCTCGGCGTGACCCCGGCTCAGCTCGGCATCGCCTTCACCCTCACCCACCCCGCCCTGACGACGACCCTGTTCGGCGCCTCCCGCGTCGCGCAGCTGCGGGCGAACCTCGACGCGGCCGCCCTCGTCGACCGCATCGGCGCCGCCGAGCTGCGCCGTCTCGTCGAGCCCTTCTGGGCCGACCGCGGGGTCGTCGACCCCGAAGGCCCCTGACGCCGTCCCACCCGAGGAGAACCATGACCATCCCCGTCCCCTTCGATCCCGACGTGCAGGCCGTGCTCGACGAGATCGCGAAGAACCCGCAGCCCGCCCTCACGCGCGAGACCCTGCCGCGCGACGGCGTCGACCGGATGTTCCCGGACAACGACACCGTGATCGCCGGCCGGGACATCACCTGGGAGGACCGCGTCATCCCCGGCCCGCCCGGAGCCCCGGACATCGAGGTCACGATCTTCCGCCCCGCCGGTTCCGAGACCTCGACGCTCGCCGGCTTCGTGAACATCCACGGCGGCGGCATGATCGTCGGCCACCGCTCGTGGGAGACGGCGCGGGTCGTCGACATCGTCGCGGAGCACGGCGTCGTGGCCGTGAACGTCGAGTACCGCCTCGCGCCGGAGGACCCGTACCCCGCGGGCGTGGAGGACTGCTACGCGGCCTTCGTGTGGACGCACGCCCACGCCGCGGAACTCGGCATCGACCCCGCGCGCATCGTCGTGGGCGGAGGCAGCGCGGGCGGCGGTCTCACCGCGGCCGTCGCCCTGCTGGCGCGCGATCGGCGGGGCCCCGTCATGGCCGGGCAGCTGCTGCTGTGCCCCATGATCGACAACACCAACACCACGGTCGCCAGTCGGCAGTACGACGGCATCGGCACCTGGCAGCGCGACATGAACCTCCTCGCCTGGTCATGCGTCCTCGGCGAGGAGCTCGCGTTCAGCACCGAGGCCCCGGCCTACGCCGCGCCGAGCCGCGCGACGGACGTCTCCGGCCTCCCGCCCGCGTACATTGAGGTCGGCGAGGCGGAGATGTTCCGCGACGAGGACACCGCGTACGCCCTCCGCATCTGGGAGACCGGCGGACAGGCCGAGCTGCACGTGTGGGGCGGCGGCGCCCACGGCTTCGACATGTACATGCCGGAGGCCGAGATCACCCGCGCCGCCCTCGCCGCGCGCGCCTCCTGGCTGCGACGGATCTGGCGGACCGCCGCATGAGCACGCCGGAGCCGGTGCCCTACGACCCGGAGCTCGTCGCCGGGCTCGACGCCTTCGTCGACCTCGTCGAGGTCATCCCGCTGCGCGCGGACACGATCCACGCCAACCGCGACCACTTCGCCACGATCATCCCGCCGATGGCCGTGCAGGCGGAGGGTCGCGCCGTGACCTGGGAGGACCGGGTCATCCCCGGCCCCATCGGGGCTCCGGACCTCGAGATCACCGTCGTGCGCCCGGCGCAGGCGCCCACGGACCCGGCACCGGCGGTGCTGTCGATCCACGGCGGCGGCATGGTGCTCGGCACACGCTTCTTCGGCACCGCCGAGCTCATCGACCTCGCCGAGCGGCACGGCGTCGTCGGCGTCGCGGTCGAGTACCGCCTCGCCCCCGAGCACCCCGGACCGGCGCAGGCGGAGGACTGCTACGCGGCGCTGGAGTGGACGGTCGCCCACGCCGACGAGCTCGGCATCGACACCTTCCGCATCATCGCCTCCGGGCAGAGCGCCGGCGGCGGCCTCTCGGCGGCGGTCGCGCTGCTCTCCCGCGACCGCGGCGGGCCCCGGCTGGCCGGGCAGCTCCTCGGCTGCCCGATGCTCGACGACCGCAACGAGACCCCGTCGAGTCGCCAGTACGACGGCTTCGGCGCCTGGGACCGGAACAACAACGACACCGCGTGGGACGCGATCGCCGGAGCCGACCGGTTCACCGACCGCGTGTCGCCGTACACGGCACCGGCCAGGGCCACGGATCTGTCGGGACTCGCTCCGGCGTTCATCGAGGTGGGCGCCGCGGAGACCTTCCGCGACGAGGCCGTCGCCTACGCGTCACGGATCTGGGCCACGGGCGGGCAGGCCGAACTGCATGTCTGGGCGGGCGGCTACCACGGCTTCTCCGGGTTCTCCCCCGATGCCGAGGTCGCCCGGGCCGCGGTGGCCGCGCGGGAGAGCTGGCTGCGCCGCGTGCTGCGCCCGGGCGGATGAGTCTCCCGGCGCGCGGTGAGCCCGCGCGGATGGGCACGCTGCGGGCGATGCTGGTGCTCGGCATGCTGGAAGCCTTCGGTCCGCTGTCGATGGACCTCTACCTCCCGCAGCTTCCCCAGCTCGCGGCGTCGCTCGGCACGACCGAGGCCCTGGCGCAGGCGACGATGTCGGCGTGCATGATCGGCCTGGGCCTGGGGCAGCTCGTCGCCGGTCCCCTCAGCGACCGGCTGGGCAGGCGGCTGCCGCTGCTGGTCGGCGTCGCGGCGTTCGCGGTGCTCTCGGCGGTGTGCGCGGTCGCCCCGACCATCGAGTTGCTGCTCGTCGCCCGCTTCCTGCAGGGGCTGGCGGGATCGGCGGGCATCGTGATCTGCCTGGCGATCGCCCGCGACCAGTTCGAGGGCATCGAGCTCTCCCGCATGCTCTCGCTGCTGTTCCTCGTCTCGGGCACCGCCCCGATCATCGCCCCGGTGGTGGGCGGTCAGCTCGCCCGCATCATGGACTGGCGCGGGATCTTCGGGGTGCTGTCCGGGATCGGCGTCGTCCTGCTGCTCGTGGTCGTCTTCCTCCTGCCGGAGACGCTGCGACCGGAGGCGCGCCACGGCGGAGGCCTCCGCGTGCTGCGGGCGCACGCCGGCGCCGTGCTGGGCGACCGGCTCTTCGCCGCGGTCCTGTGCGCCTCCGCCGGTGCGGGCGTGGCGTTCTTCACCTATCTGTCGATGTCGTCGTTCGTGCTGCAGGACGAGTTCGGTCTCAGCCCGCAGGAGTTCAGCGTCGCCTTCGCCGCCGGCGCCCTCACGAGCATCGTCGGCAGTCAGTCGAGCCGCCTGGTCGTGCGCCGCTTCGGCCCCCTCCGCGTGTACCTCGGCGGGGTCACGGCGACACTCGTCGCGACCACGACCTTCCTCGTCCTGGCGCTCAGCGGGACGGGGGTGGCGGGCGTGGTGGCGGCACTCGTCGGGTTCATGCTGTGCGCGGGGCTCGGCGGCCCTAACGGCCAGACACTCGCCCTCGCGCATCACGGCGCCAGGGCGGGGACGGCGTCCGCCCTGCTCGGCATGTCGTCGTTCCTGTTCGGCCCGGTGCTCGCCCCGGTCGCCGCCGGGATCGGGGGCACGAACGCCGTCACGATGGCGGTCACCATGACCCTGGCCGCCGCCGTCGCAGCGATCGCCGCCTGGGCCTTCGTCCGCCCCGCCGCGCGGGAGTGAGGTCGGCCGTCGCACCGCACGGTCAGCCCACGAGGCTCATCGCGACGACCCCGATCGCCATCGCCCAGGACTCCACCGCGAGCAGCCGGGCGGTGCGCCCCCGATGCCCCGTCGGACGCCAGGCCGCGGCGAGCGTCCACCCGACGACGGCGACGGTGCCGAGCACGATGAGCGCACCGAGCGCACCGCCGAGGCTGTGTCCCGCGTGTCCCGCCGACGCCACGCCCTGACCGCCCGATCCGGCGGCACCGTGGAAGGCGCAGATCGCCATCACGAGCGCCCCGAGTGCGCGGTGGCAGCAGCCGGCCGCCGATGCCGCACCGCGGACGCCCATCGTGCCGATCATGCCGGACACGAGCATCAGGGCACCGAGCAGCAGCGCGCCCAGCGCTCCCGTGCCGCCCGTCGCCATCAGCAGCATCCCCACCGCCATCACCACCGCGGCCTGGCGCCCCTGCCACGGCACGGCGCGCCGGGCAGCGAGGCAGGCGCCGGCCGATACCAGCGCCGCCGCCGCCATCAGCCACGATGCTGCCGGGAGCAGGAGGTCCACAGCCGAAGTATATTGATCGGCCGCTCAAAAACGCGAGACCCCGTCGCGATGCGACACAATGAGCACGTGCCCCGCATCGTCGACCATGATGAGCGTCGCCGTCAGATCGCCGACGCACTGCTCGTCGTCGCCGCCAGGGACGGCCATGAGAGCGTGTCCTCGCGCGCGGTCGCGAAGGAGCTCGGCGTCGCGACCGGCTCCCTGTGGCACTACTTCGACGGCTTCGACGACGTCGTCCGCGCCGCGGCGGCCGAGGTCACCCGCCGCACCGACGAGCGCATCGCCGCCGCGACGGACGGGCTCCGCGGCCTCGCGCGCCTGCGGGCCCTGATGGGCGAGGTGCTCCCCGTCGACGAGCGCACCCGCACCGAGGCGCACGTGGTCGTCGGCTTCTGGGGGCGCCTGGCCACTCTCGCGCCGACTCCCGACGCCGGAGCGCCGACCCTCGCGACGTGGCAGGACAGCATCCGGGAGGCCCTGGACGAGGCGGCGACCGACGGGGAGCTGCGCCCCGACACCCCCACCGGCGACCTCCTCGCCCTCCTGCGCTCGATCACCTACGGCCAGCAGGTCGTCGAGGTCACCGAGCCGCAGACGCCGGCGGCGCACTTCGCGGTCCTCGACAGCATCCTCGCCCCCTGGCGACGCTGACCTCGACATCGCCCACACGCCACGGTTGTGCACCCGTGCACGCCGTCGTATCATCGTGCCAACCCGTTTCTTGAGCGTTCGCTCGAAAATAGTGAGGTCAACGATGTCCCCGCACTCCCCGCAGCCCGTCTCCCTCGAGCCCATCGCCGCTCCGCATCCGCTCGATCCGCTCACCGGCGCCGAGATCGCCGCCGCCCGCGCGGTGCTCGACGCGGCCGGCCTGCTGACGGCGACCACCCGCGTGCCCATGCTGCTCCCCGACGAAGCCACGAAGGAGGAGCTCGCGGCCTGGCGCCCCGGCTCCCCCATCGACCGCCGGGTGGACGTGACGCTGCTCGACACGGCCACCGGCGTCGCGACCGAGGTGATCGTCTCGATCACCCGCGGCGAGGTCGTGCGCCAGGAGCGGGTGCCCAACGACGCCCCGCCCTACGGCCAGCCGCAGTACCTCTTCGAGGAGTACGAGCGGGCCGAGGCCATCGCCAAGGCGTCCCCGGAATGGCAGGCGGCGATGCGCCGCCGCGGCCTGGCGGACCACATGGCCCTCGCCTTCTGCTCCCCCCTGGCCCCGGGCTACACGGGCCGGGCCGACGAGGTGGGCCGCCGCGTGATCCGGTCCCTCACCTTCCTCCGATACGACGAGCAGGATTCCCCGTGGGCGCACCCCGTCGAGGGGCTGATCGTGCACATCGACCTCACCACGGACAGCGTGATCCGCGTCGAGGACGAGGGCGACGTGCCGGTCCCGGCCGGACACGGCAACTACTACCCGGAGGTGCAGGGCGCGGCACGGACGACGCTGAAGCCCATCGAGATCACGCAGCCGGAGGGGCCGAGCTTCGGCGTGTCCGGCTCGCTCGTCGAGTGGGAGGGCTGGTCGATGCGCGTGGGCTTCAACGCCCGCGAGGGTCTCGTCCTGCATGACGTGTCGTTCCAGGGGCGCTCCGTGCTGCACCGGGCGAGCGTGCCGGAGATGGTCGTCCCCTACGGCGACACCGCCCCCGGGCGCTTCTCGATCAGCTACTTCGACGCGGGCGAGTACCTCCTCGGCAAGAACGCCAACCACCTGGAGCTCGGCTGCGACTGCCTCGGTGTGATCCGGTACCTCGACGGCTACGTCGCCGACGACCACGGCCACCCGGTGCGCATCCCCAACGTGATCTGCATGCACGAGGAGGACTACGGCATCCTCTGGAAGCACACCGACCTCTCCGGACGCTCCGACGTACGGCGCTCACGGCGCTTCGTCGTCTCGTACTTCTCCACCATCGGCAACTACGACTACGGCTTCTACTGGAACTTCGGCCTGGACGGCTCGATCGAGGTCGTCGCCAAGGCCACGGGCATCGTGTTCGCCGGTGCCGGAGAGCCGGGGGTCCGCCAGAAGCACGCCACCGAGCTCGCCCCGGGCGTCTTCGCCCCGGTCCACCAGCACCTGTTCTGCGCGCGCCTCGACGTGGCGATCGACGGCCAGGACAACCGCCTCGTCGAGGTGGACGCGCAGCGGGTGCCGATGGGGCCGGACAACCCGTTCGGCAATGCCTTCACCTGGTCGGAGACGGTACTGGAGACCGAGCACGCCGCCCGGCGCGAGGCCGACTCCTCCGCCGCCCGGGTGTGGGAGGTGCAGAGCGCCTCGCGGACGAACCACGTCGGCCGCCCGACCGCCTACCACCTCGTGCCGGAGCCGACCGCCCTGCTGATGGCCGACCCCGCCTCGTCCGTCGCGGCGCGCGCCGCCTTCGCCACGAAGCACCTCTGGGCGACCCGATACGAGCACGGCCAGATCTGGCCGGCCGGGCGCTACCCCAACGCGCACCAGGGCGGCGCCGGCCTCCCGGAGTACACGGCCGACGATCGCCGGATCGACGGCGAGGACATGGTGCTGTGGCACACCTTCGGGCTCACGCACTTCCCCCGCCCGGAGGACTGGCCGATCATGCCCGTGGACTACGCGGGATTCTGGTTCAAGCCCTACGGCTTCCTCGACCAGAACCCGGCCATGGACGTGCCGGAGTCCTCCCAGGCTCACGGCGGCGCGACGGCGACGGCCTCCTGCTGCGGCGGCGACTCCTGCGCCTGCGGCCACTGAGCGCACCAGGGGGCCGCTCCGCCCCGTGATCAGTAGCGGGCGGAGAAGGCCCCGTCGGCCTGGAGGAGCTGCCCGGAGATCCAGCGCCCCTCGTCCGAGACGAGGAACGAGACGACGGCGGCGATGTCGCCCGGGGTGCCGAGGCGCCCGAGCGGCGTCATCCCGGCGAGGCCGGCGCGCGTCTCGTCGTCCATCCATCCGGTGTCGATGGGGCCGGGATTCAGGACGTTGGCGGAGATGCCGCGCGGACCGAGCTCGCGTGCGGCGGAGATGACCAGCCGGTCGAGCGCGCCCTTGGACGCCCCGTAGGGCAGGTTCCCGGTGACGTGATCGCTCGTGAGCGCCACGATGGCACCGCCGGCGTCGGCCTGCCGGGCGAAGGCCGCGATGAGGAGCAGGCTCGCCCGCGCGTTCACGGCGACGTGCCGGTCGAAGCTCTCCGCCGTGGTGTCGAGGATTCCGGACTCGACGTCGTGCGCGTGGCTGAGGACGAGCGCGAAGATCGGGCCGTGCGCCTCCGTGACCTCGGCGATCAGGCGCTCCGGTCCGTCCGCGGTGGAGAGGTCGGCCGGGTGATCGGCGTCGTCGAGGTCGCTGGTGACGACGGTCCAGCCGTCGGCACGGAGCCGCGGGACGATGCCGGCGGCGATGCTGTTGGCGCGCGCAGCACCGGTGACGAGAACGAGGGGCATGCCCTCACGCTAGCGGGCGGGCCGTCGCGGGTGCGAAAAAGGTGCCCCGATGGCTCCCGTCCGGAGCCTTTCGCATCCCCCACCGCGGGGAGAGCGACGACCGGCTCAGGCGAGGGCGGCGATCGCGTCGCGGAGGATGCCGTCGGCGTCCGCCAGTGCCGCCGCGGCGGTCTCGGCGGACACTCCGGTCGCGAGCAGGAGCAGGGCGAGCTTGACGGAACCGTCCGCGGCCTCCAGCGCGGCGGACGCGGCGTCGACGTCGACGCCGGCGAGCTGCGACACCGTGCGGATCGAGCGGGCGTGCAGCTTCTCGTTCGTCGCCAGCAGGTCGACCATGACCCCGCGGTACGTCTTGCCGAGCTTGATCATCGAGAGCGTCGTCAGCATGTTCACGACGAGCTTCTGCGCCGTGCCGGACTTCAGCCGCGTGGAGCCCGAGATGAACTCCGGCCCCGTGACGACCTCGATCGCGATCTCGGCCTCCGCGCCGATCGCCGACCCGGCGTTCGAGGCGATCGCCACCGTGAGCGCGCCGAGACCCCGGGCGTACCGCAGCCCGCCGATGACGTAGGGCGTGCGGCCGGATGCCGAGATCCCTACCACCGTGTCCAGCTCGGTGAGGTCCAGGTCGCGCAGAGCCACGGCCGCGGCCTCGTCGTCGTCCTCCGCGTTCTCCACCGCCGAGCGGATGGCCGTCTCCCCGCCCGCGATGAGCCCCACGACCATCGACGGGTCGGTGCCGAAGGTGGGCGGGCACTCGCTCGCGTCGAGCACGCCGATGCGTCCGGCCGTGCCCGCACCGATGTAGATGAGGCGACCGCCGCGCCGGAACCGCTCCGTGATGCCGTCCACCGCCGCCGCGATCTCCGCCGTGCGACCGGCCACGGCCTCGGGCACGCGCCGGTCCTCGGCGTTCATGCGCTCGACGAGCTCGGTCGTGCTCAGCAGGTCGAGGTCGCCACGCTCGGTGGTGGAGGCCTCGGTGTCGAGGCCCGCGAGCTCGGCGAGGAGGGTGGTCAGACGGGAGTCATTCGGCACGGTGCACGAACCTTTCATGGGGGAGATCGAGGCGACGGGTCAGCAGCAGGGCCCCGTCCATGGCGCCGCCTCGCGCGGGGACGACGCGGTGGCCGCTCGCCTCCAGGGCACGGGTCAGGGCGGCGCGGAAGCCGTCGTGGTCGGTGAGGCCGCCGTGCAGCGCGACGTCCTCGGTCGCCCCGGCGGCCGCAGCGGTCGTCGCCGCGAGGAGCCGGACGGCCTCCTCGACGATCCCGCGGGCGACGGGGTCGTCCTCGGCGGCGGCGAGGACGAGGGGCGCGAGGGTCGCGAGGCGGCGGGCGAGGGCACCGTCGGCGGCGAGCCAGGCCTGCACGGCCGAGGGCGGGCCGACGGGGGCGGCGAGCGCCGCGGTGAGGGCAGTGGGCGCGGCCAGCCCGTCGTGGGCACGGAGCACGGCCCGCAACGCCTCGCGGCCGAGCCAGGATCCGCTGCCGAAGTCGCCCAGCTCGGGGCCCCAGCCGTCGATCAGACGCGCACCGGAGGGGTCGACGCCCAGCGCCACGGCTCCGGTGCCGGCGATGAGCAGCACGCCGGCCGCGCCGTCGAGAGCGCCCGCATGGGCGGTGACCACGTCCGACGCCACGGCCACGCGCGCTCCGGTCCGTGCGGCGAGCGCGGCGGCGAGTTCCGCGGCCGCCTCCGGGGCGAACCAGGCACCGGCCGCCCCCACGCCGAGCGTGTCGATGCGCTCGACATCGTCGAGCAGCGGGAGAATCGCGGTGAGCGCCGCCTCCACTCCGCCCGCCGCGGCGAGGCCCGGCGCTCCGATCCCGGAGCGCTCCCCGGCCGTCGCGCCGTGCACGACGAGGCGGCAGCGGGACTTGCCGAGGTCGACGGTGGCGGTCGTCTCGCTCATCGGCACTCCTCGGATCCGGCGGAAAGAAAGAAAAGCGACTACACAACACGTAGACTCGCTGAAAAGAATTTACCATCCCGTTCCGCCGTTCCGGAGGATACCGTGAGCATCCAGTCGACGATCGAAGCCGCCGCTGCGACCCTGCCCCCGTCGCTGGCCCGCGTCGCGGCCGCCGTGCGGGAGAATCCGAGCCTCGTGATCGACAAGACGATCAGCGAGCTCGCGACGGAGTGCCGCACCTCGGTCGCGTCCGTCGTCCGGTTCTGCCGGGCGATCGGCTTCACCGGCTACGCCCCGCTGCGCATGGCCCTGGCCACCGAGCTCGGCAAGGAGGCCGCCCAGTTCTCCGCCCGCGGCGCCTACGGCTCCGAGATCTCCGACGAGGACTCCCTGGAAGAGGCCGTCTCCAAGCTCGCCGCCCTGGAACTCCTCGCGATCGAGGAGACCGTCGGCCAGCTCGACTTCGCCGTGCTGGCGGCGGCGGTCGCGGCCATCGACGGCGCCGACCGGATCCTCCTCTACGGCATCGGCGCCAGCCAGTTCGTCGCCGAGGACCTCGCGCACAAGCTGCTCCGCGTCGGCCGCAACGCCCACGTCCTCTCCGACCCCCACGAGGCGATCGCCGCCGCCGTGCTCCCCGTGGGCACGACCGTCGCGATCGGGTTCTCGCACGCCGGGTCGACGATCGAGACGGTGCGGTTCCTCGAAGCGGCCGTCTCCAACGGCGCGACGACGGTGGCCGTCACCTCCGTGAAGGACTCCCCCCTCGCCCAGGTCGCCGACCATGCGCTGTTCACCGAGGTGCGCGAGTCGACCTTCCGCGCCGGGGCGATGGTGAGCCGGATCGCCCAGCTCGCCCTCGTGGACTGCCTCTTCATCGGCGTCGCCAAGCGCCGGTACGCCGAGACCGTCGACGCCCTGCAGCGCACGCGTCAGGCGACGCGCCTCCTCCGCGACTGACGTCGTCGCCGAGCCCTCGTCGCGTCAGCGGACCGCGGTGTCGGGAGCGGTCAGGGCGTCGGCCCGCGGCGCGCGACCGCCCATCGTCCCCGCCGTGCGCAGGAACACGATGATCCAGCTGAAGATCAGCACGGCCGCGATGAGCTCGACCGCCGTGAGGTTGTAGTAGCCGACCGCGAAGAACGCCCCCAGCAGCACGATGACCAGCACGTACGTCCAGCCGAGCCCCACGAACACCCGCGGGATGCTGCGCACGAACCAGGGCAGACCCACCACGACCACCGCGAACACCACCGCCATGCCCGTCGCGACCGTGTTGTGCAGGCCGAAGAACTCGTCGACCGGGAAGATGCCCACGCACGCGAGGAAGATCCCCATGAGGATGAGGCCTCCGCGCACGATCGTCCGGCCGCGGCGGTCGAGCGGGTCGTCGACGGGCAGCCCCGCGGTCGCATACCGGGAGATGGTCGTCACCATGATCCCCGCGATGATGAGGGTCACGTTGAAGGCCACCGAGGCGCTGTTGCTGCTCATGCCGAGCGCGGACAGGTTGTCGCGCCACCAGTGCACGTCGCTCGACGCCAGCATCGCCGCGAACGCACCCACGACGAGGAACACCGCCAGCACCAGCGACAGCACGGTCGGCGTCAGCGCGACGGCGCTGAGGAAGGCGACGTAGCCGGTGAGCGCGAAGGCCACCGCGACGAGGATCGCCCCGGGGAACGGGAAGACCGGGGCGTCGACGAAGCTCTGCTCCAGCAGCTGCGCGATGCCCAGCCAGCCGAGGTAGGCGATGGCGGCGTGCGCGAAGGCGATGGCGGCGAGGTCGTACCAGCGGAGCCGGTCGCCGGGGACGGCGAATCCGTCCCTCGCGACCGCGGGGTCGACCTCCGGAGCGCGCACGGCGAGGCGTCCCAGGGCGAACGCGATGGCGGCCGCGATCGCACCGCCGTACGCCGCGAACATGCCGATCGAGCCGGTGCCGCTGATCGAGAGCTGGTGCCCCCAGAACACCGGCAGGGCCACGAGGAATCCCACCAGGAGGAACGCCGCGCCGACGATCAGCGCCGTCGCCTCGAACACCGCGTCGGAGGTGGAGGGACCGCGCACCTGACGGAGCACCTGGCGGACCCGCTGCGTCACCGTCGACATCATCCCGTCCTTCACGGACCACATCCTAGACCGCACCCCCGCGCGGTCGTCGCCGGTGGTAGCATCGCGGAACGGATCGTATACAACGTCGTCGTTCCCACCAGCCCGAGGTGATCAGTCATGAACGGTGCCCTCACCACCCCCGCCGAATCGGTGTCGACCCTCGTCGCGCGCAACATCAGCGAGTTCCGCGCCGCCGTCTCCGAGTCGTTCGTCCCGCTGCAGGTGTCCACTGCGGGCGCCGACCAGTTCCGCGGCGTGATCCGCGGTGCCGCCGTCGACGAGGTCCACGTCAACGACATCCGCGCCACCTCGCACGTCGTCGAGCGCACGACCGAGCTCATCGCCCGCGGCGACCGCTCGTACTTCAAGGTGAGCCTGATGCTCACCGGGACCGGGCTGCTCATCCAGGACGACCGCGAGGCCGTGCTGCAGCCGGGCGACCTCGCCGTCTACGACACCGATCGGCCGTACTCCCTCGTCTTCGATCAGGACTTCCGCACCATGGTGGTCATGTTCCCGAAGCACCTCATCAGCCTTCCCGCGGACATGATCGGGCAGCTCACGGCCGTCCGCATCTCCGGGCAGGAGGGACTGGGCGGCATGGTCGTGCCGTACCTGACGCAGCTGGCCGGAAACCTCGACGAGCTGGCCGGCACGACGGGGGCCCGGCTCGCGCACAGCGCCCTCGACCTCGTGACCACCGTGTTCACGCGGGAGCTCGGTCTCGACCAGGCCTCCGCCGACCCGCACCGCGCCCTCATGCAGCGGATCCGTGCGCACATCGACCGCAACCTCGCCTCCACAGACCTCGGTCCGGCCTCCATCGCCGCGGCGCACTTCATCTCCACCCGCCACCTGCACGGACTGTTCCAGGAGCAGGGGGTGACCGTGTCGACCTGGATCCGCACGCGCCGCCTGGAGCAGTGCCGCCGCGACCTCCTCGACCCGATGCTCGCCGACCGCCCCGTCGCCGCGATCGCCGCCCGCTGGGGCTTCGTCGACGCCGCGCATTTCAGCCGTGCGTTCAAGACCGCCTTCGGGGTCTCCCCCAGCGAGTACCGCGCCACCCACTGACCCCGTTCTCCCCATTCCCGTCGCGCGCGGGATCAAAATCGCCCCGCCAGCGCCCGCCCCGCGCACGTTCCTGATCCCGCGCCGCCCCGCACCCCGCGCGCGGGATCAAGAACGCACCCCATCCCCGTCCAGCACGGGCACTTTCGATCCCGCACCGACGGGCGACACCACACGCAACGCGTCAGGCATAAGATCCCCGGGCGGGATCACGAACGTGCCTCACCCACGTCTGACACGGACGATCCTGATCCCGTACCGATGCGCCGCGCGCGACGGCACGCGCCGTCCGCGTGCGGGGTCAAGAACGCGCCGCACCCGCGACCGACAGGAACCCTTTCGATCCCGCATCGTACGGGGCGGGACGCGTGACTCGATACGGGATCAAGAACGCACCCCGTCCCCGTCCGGCGAGGGCACTTTCGATCCCGCACCGACGAGAGGCACGCCGTGCGCGAGAGGGCACCGCGCCCGCGTGCGGGATCAGGAACGGGCCCGACACCCGTGCGGCAGGGGCGTTTTCCGTCCCGCGCCGGGGTGGCCGCAGGCGGAACGCCCGTGCGGGATCAGGAACGGGCCGCCGTTGGGCGTGGCAGGGGCGCTTTTGATCCCGCACGGGGGGCAGGGGCGGATCCGGGGGACGGAACCGGGAGGGCGCAGCCGCGCGGGGGCGGGCTTGCCCGGGAGGGCACGCCGGTTGACTCTCGGCGCGGGATGGACTCCGGGCGCTTGAGGGCTCCCCCGGCACGGCCGCAGCATGAGGCAAGCGCATCGCGACGACGCGGTGCCCGGGGCGACGAGGCCCCGCCGTGTGCGACGTCAGGACCCTCATGACCGACATCTCCACCGACCCCGCTCTGGACGAATGGCGCACGTACGACGAGTTCGCCGCGGGCATCGACACGTTCCGCCTGCCGAACACGACCCTCGCCGGAACCGCGCTCACGCTCACCCTCGACGACGACACCACCCTCGCGCTCCGCTTCGACGAGGACTCCGTGACGTGGGAGGGACTGGGCTCCTCCGGCCGCGACCCGTATGACGCGGTCTGCGTGCGCGACGATGTCGTCTTCGTGAACATCCCCTTCGAGACCCGCGAGCGCGAAGCCCTCACCGTCGTGTTCTCCACCACGACCCACCGCGCCACCGTCATCCGCTCCCGCATCGCGGCGGAGGCCGTCGAGGGCACGCCGCAGGTCGGGCAGGACTTCTGGGCCGCGACCACCGACGCCGGCCCCGCGACCGGAGAGGTGCCCGGTCCGAGCCGCGACCTCATCGGCAAGCGGAACATCTACCGCTACAGCCCCCACCACCTGTACGAGCACGTCTACGTCTCCAGCCAGCGCTACGCGTGGCAGTGCCTCGAGGGCGTCCAGCGCGGTCACGGCGACATGGACCTCTCCACGGTGTGGAAGTTCGCGGACGGCCTCTACCTCTTCTGCTTCCGCGAGTTCCGGATCGCGGTGGCGAGCGTCTGGCTCCACGACCTCGGCTACCAGCTCATGACGACGGGGATCTTCCTCGGACTCAACGGCGACGGCGAGTTCGAGCACTCCCGCGCCGGCGGACACATCTACCCCCTGGGCGCCGTCGCCTACCCCGACGCGCAGCCCGTCTGACCCTTCGACCCCTTCGACCCTTCGACAGGCTCAGGGACCCACCTTCGACAGGCTCAGGGACCCTTCGACAGGCTCAGGGACCCACCTTCGACAGGCTCGGGAACCCGGAACGAAAGAGAGCACATGAGCAACGCAGACCTGATCCGCGACCACTACGCCGCGAACGACCGGGGCGACCTGGACGGCATGCTCGCGCCCTTCGCCGCCGACATCGAGTGGACGGAGGCCGCCGGATTCCCCTATGCCGGGACCTACATCGGCCCGGACGCGGTCGCCGAGAACGTCTTCGGCCGCATCCAGGAGGAGTGGGACGACTACACCGTCGCGATCGACGAGGTCGTCGACGGCGGCGACGTCGTGGTCGGCATCGGCACCTACTCCGGCACCTACAAGCGCACCGGGCGGTTCTTCGCCGCCCGAGTGGCCCACGTCTGGCGCGTGGCGGGCGGCGAGATCGTCGCCTTCGAGCAGTTCACCGACACGGAGCTCGTGAACCGCGCCCTGCGCGCACCGTCGACGAGCACCGACACCCAGCCTTCGAGCTGACAGCACGACCCGAACAGGAGAGGCAGAAGCACATGAACAGACGAGCATCCGGCACCGCGGCGGTCATCGCCGTGGCCGCCCTCGCTCTCGCCGGCTGCGCCGGTGGCGACGGAGCCGGGGGCGACGGCGCCCCCATCGTCGTCGGCTCCGTGAACACGATCAGCGGCCCGGCGACGTTCCCGGAAGCGTCGCAGGCGGCCGCCGCCGTCTTCGACGCGTTCAACGAGGAAGGCGGCCTGGACGGCCGCAAGATCGAGTACAAGATGCTCGACGACAAGGGCGACCCCGCCACGGCGACCGCCTCGGCGCGGGAGATCGTGGGCAGCGACGAAGCCGTCGCGCTCGTGGGCTCCGCGAGCCTCATCGAGTGCGAGATCAACGCGAAGTACTACGAGCAGGAGGGCATCCTCTCGGTGCCCGGCATCGGCGTCGACACGGGCTGCTTCGACAGCGAGAACATCTCGCCGGCGAACGTCGGCCCGTTCAACGACATGACCCTCACGCTGCAGTACGGCTCCGAGGTGCTCGGACTCGACGACATCTGCATCCTGCTGGAGATCGCCGGCTCCACCCGCCCGACCTACCAGGCCGCGATCGACAAGTGGACCGAGATCACGGGCAAGGAGCCGAAGTACGTCGACGACACCGTGCCGTACGGCGCCTCCGACTACACGCCCTACATCGTCAAGGCGCGGGACCAGGGCTGCAAGGCCCTCGCGATCAACCCGGTCGAGCCCGACGCGATCGGACAGGTCAAGGCCGCGAACGCGCAGGGCTGGGACGACGTGACCTGGCTCTACCTCACGAGCGTCTACAGCGAGAACTTCGCCGACGCGATCGACGACGCGGGCGCCGGCATCTACGTCCCCGCGGAGTTCTATCCCTTCACGGACGACGACGAGATCAACGCGGACTGGCGGACGCTGATGGAGGAGAACGACATCCCCCTCACCTCGTTCAGCCAGGGCGGCTACCTCGCGGCGACGTACTTCATCGAGGTGCTGAAGAGCATCGACGGCGACATCACCCGGGAGAGCGTCTCCGAGGCGCTGAAGGGCATGGACCCGATCGAGAACCCGATGGTGGGGACGCCCTACGCCTTCGGCACGCAGAACACCGCGGGCTGGCCGATCATCCTGAAGTCGGGCACGAACGCCTGGGAGAAGGTCGCCGACGACTGGCTCCGGATCGGCGAATAGTCCCCGCGCTTCGACAGGCTCAGCGACCCTCGCCGGGTCCCTGAGCCTGTCGAAGGGCCCCTCACCAGAAAGGACGCCTGATGCTCCAAGGCGCCATCGCCGGTCTCGCCGCCGGCGGCCTCTACGCCGTCCTCGGCGTCTGCCTCACCCTCATGTCGCGCCTCGTGCGCGTGGTGAACTTCGCCCAGGCCGCCACCGGCATGTTCGGTGCGTTCACCGCCGTGTGGTTCGTCCGCGAGATCGGGCTGCCCATCTGGCTGGGCTCGATCCTCGGGGTCCTCGTCGCGGGCGTGCTCGCCGCGGCCATCGGGTTCATCGCCGCGACCTGGCTGTCGGAGGCCTCGACGACGACCCGCTCGGCCATGACGGTCGGCCCGCTCCTCCTGCTCATCTCGCTGTCGTTCATCCTGTTCGGCAACAAGCCGCAGCCGTTCACCCCGATCATCGCCGGCCCCGCGTTCTCCTTCGGCGGCGTGGTGATCAGCCAAGTCACCGTCGCGACGGTGGCGATGGCCGTCGTCACCGCCGTCGCCGTCCGCATCGTGCTGCGCCGCACCCGGGTCGGCACCCAGCTGCGCGCGCTGTCGGAGCGGCAGACCACGGCGGAGCTGCTCGGCATCCGCTCCCGGCCGCTGTCGATCGCCGTCTGGTTCGTCACCGGGATCATCAGCGCCATCGCGATCATCATCGTCGCGCCCTCGCAGTCGAACGACGCCACGAGCCTGTCCATGCTCATCGTCCCCGCCGCGGCGGCCGCGCTCCTGGGCGGCTTCCGCCGGCTCGACCTCGCCGTGGTCGGCGGGCTGCTCCTCGGCGTCCTCGGCGGACTCGTCGCGCAGATCGACGAAGTGGCGCTCGTGCGCAACTTCCTGCCGTTCCTGTTCATCGTCGTCCTGCTGCTGTGGACGCAACGCAAGGAGGTGTGGGATGCCGCTCGCTGACCGCCCCTGGTTCCGGATCACCTGGCCGTTCGCCGTCGCCCTCGTCGGCATCGGCGTGGGCGCGCTCCTCAGCGCCGCCCTTCCCGGGTACTTCGTCTTCCTCGCTATCAGCGCCGTCACGGCCGCGATCGCGATCCTCGGCCTCGGCATCGTGACCGGCTCGGCCGGGATGATCGCCCTGTGCCAGCTCACGTTCGCCGCGGTCGGAGCCTGGATCGTCTCGCTGCTGAACGTGATGCAGGCGCCGGGCGGGTTCCTCGTCTGGCTCGTGCTCGGCGGTGTCGCGGCCGGTCTCGTCGGCATCCTCGTCGGGCTCCCCGCCCTGCGGCTGCGCGGGGTGAACCTCGCGGTGGTGACGCTCGGCTTCGCCGCGGCGGCCGACGTCACGCTCGTGCAGATCCAGTTCCCCGGCTCCGCGGACGGCATCGCGATCGAGCGCCCGGCGCTGTTCGGGAGCGACCGGGAGTTCTTCTTCCTCTCCATCGTCGTGCTCGCCGTCTGCGGCCTGGCAGTGTTCTTCCTGCAGCGCGGCCGGTGGGGCGCGAGCTGGAAGGCCGTCGCGTTCTCCGAGCGCGGCACGGCCGCGGCCGGGCAGAGCGTGCGCACCGCGAAGCTCACGGCGTTCGCGGTGTCGGCGGCCCTCGGCGGCATCTCCGGCGGGCTGCTCGCCGGACAGGTGCAGCTCCCCTTCGCCTCGAGCTTCACGCCGCTGCAGTCCCTCGCCCTGTACGTGCTGGCGATCATGTCCGGCGCGCACCTCATCGACATGGCCATCTTCGGCGGACTCCTCTGGGTGCTCGTGCCGGAGCTGCTCAAGCGCTGGGGCGTGCCGCAGGACTGGGGCTTCGTCGTGTTCGGCGTGCTGGGTGTGCAGGCGCTCACGAGCGGCACGAACCTCGGCCAGGGCATCCGCAACCTCCTGTACCGGCGGGCCGATCGGCGCACGGCCACCGCGGAGCTCACCGCGCTCCCGCCGGACGCCGGGACCGATGCGACGGCGATCACCACGACGACGACCGCCACCGTCGACGAGGCGGCCCTCGACGGCGCCCCGGTGCTCACGGTCGACGGCCTGACCGTGCGGTTCGGGGCGCTCACGGCCCTCGACGACGTCTCGTTCGCGGTGCCCGCCGCCTCGATCATGGGGCTCATCGGCCCGAACGGCGCCGGGAAGTCGACCTTCGTCGACGCCATCAGCGGCTTCCTCCCCCAGCACGAGGGCCGCGTGCTCCTCGGCGACCGCGACCTCGCCGGGCTCTCCCCCACCCGGCGTGCGCGGCTCGGACTGCGACGGACCTTCCAGCAGGACCGCGTCCCTCCGGCGCTGACGGTGGGCGGCTACGTGCGCTTCGTGGCCCGACGGCGGCTCGCCGCGGCGGACATCGACGAGGTCCTCGCGTTCTTCGGATGCCCGCCTGCCCGGGCGCGCCTCTCGAGCGTCGACGTCGGCACCCGGCGGCTCGTGGAGGTCGCGGCGAACGTCGCCGCCCGCCCGCGCCTGCTCATCCTCGACGAACCCGCCGCCGGCCTCTCGCACGAGGAGCATCTGGCGCTCGCGGCTCGCCTCCGCGAACTCCCCGGGCGCTACGGCGTGGCCCTCATCATCATCGAGCACGACCTGGACCTCGTCCGTTCGGTGTGCCCGACCCTCACGGTCCTCGACTTCGGCCGCGTCCTGGCGAGCGGCCCGCAGGCGGAGGTCCTCGCGAACCCCGACGTCGTCAAGGCGTACATGGGAGAGACGGAGCTGCTGAAATGAGCGCACTGGTGCTCGACGGCGTCACGGTGAGCCGCGGCGCCGGGCCGGTCATCTCGGACGTCTCGCTGCGGGTCGCCGGCGGCGAGGTCCTGGCCCTGGTCGGCCCCAACGGGGCGGGCAAGACGAGCCTGATCGAGGCGGTGTCCGGCGTGACGCCGCACTCGTCCGGGTCGATCCTGCTGGACGGGGATCCGATCGACCGGCTCTCCCGCGTGGCGCGGGCCCGGCGCGGCATCGTGCACATCGAGCAGGGGCGGGCCGTGTTCCCGTCGCTGACCGTGCGCGAGAACCTCTCCCTCACGGCACGCACCGCCGGGGAGATCGAGGCCGTGCTGGCGCAGTTCCCGGAGCTGGAGAAGCGCATCGACTCCCCCACGGCGCTGCTGTCGGGTGGGGAGCAGCAGATGGTGGTGCTGGCACGGGCGTTCGCGGCGAAGCCCCGGGTGCTGCTCATCGACGAGATGTCCCTGGGCCTCGCGCCGGTGGTGTTCCTGCGCCTGATGCCGATCGTGTCGTCGATCGCGGAGTCCGGGGTGGCGGTGCTGCTGGTGGAGCAGTTCACGCAGCTCGCACTCGGTCTCGCGCAGGAGGCGGTGGTCGTCGCCGGCGGCCGCGTGTCGTTCCAGGGCGCGCCGCAGGCCCTCCAAGACGACCCCGCTCTCCTCCACCGCGCCTACCTCGGGGGCTGACTCCCCGTCGACCCACCCCGTTGCGTTCCTCCCGACCCCGTGCGTACGTGCGCACGGGGCCGGGGCGCGCGAAAGGGGGTGGGTCGGCGGCGTGGGGGTTAGCCTGAGGGAGTGACCGAGATCCTCCACGCCCGCGCCGCCCTCCTCGACATGGACGGGACCCTCGTCGACTCGACCGCCGTCGTGGAGCGCCTCTGGCTCGCCTGGGCGGAGCCGCACGGGATCGATCCGGAGACCGTGCTCCGCACCGTCCACGGGCGCCAGGGACACCAGAGCATGGCGATCCTGCTCCCCGAGCGGGACCACGCGATCAACCTCCGCGAGAACGAGGTCATGCTCGCGACCGAGGCCTCCGACGTGGACGGTGTGATCGGCATCCCGGGTGCCGAGGACCTGCTCGCCGCGCTGTTGCCGTTCCCGCACGCGGTGGTCACCTCGGCCAACGTCGCCCTCATGACCGCGCGGATGGGCCAGGCCGGGCTCACGGTCCCCGAGCTCGCCGTCACGGCGGAGAACGTCTCGGCCTCGAAGCCCGATCCGGAGGGCTTCCTCCTCGCCGCCCGCACCCTCGGCATCGACCCCGCGGACTGCGTCGTGTTCGAGGACTCCGGCGCCGGCATCCAGGCCGCCCACGCCGCGGGCATGCGCGTGATCGGCATCGGTCCACACGCCGGGGCCCACGCCCCGACCGTGCACGTCGACGACCTCACGCACGTCGCCGTGGTCCCGACCGACGACGGCTTCGAGCTCCGCATCGACGGACGCGCGGGCCGGAGCGACCCCGCCGACTAGGCGGCTGGAACCGTCCGCCGACTAGGCGGCGGAGCGGTCGGCGGCCGGACGCCGACGGAGGACCGGCTCGAGCACCGCGGGCGGGTTGTACTGCTGATCGAGACGACCGACGTCGGAGCCCGGCGGGACGATCTCGTCGATGCGGTCGAGCACCTCGTCGCTCAGCGCCACGTCGACGCCCGCCAGCAGGTCGTCGAGCTGCTCCATCGACCGCGGTCCGATCAGCGCGCTGGTCACGCCGGGGTGCGCGATCGCGAAGGCCATCGCGAGGTGCGTCATCCGGATGCCGCTCTCCTCGGACAGGGCGACGACCTGCTCCACCGCGTCGATCCGGCGCTCATCCTGGTTGTGCCGGAACATGCTCGCCCGGGCGAGATCGGTCTGCTGTCCCTTCCGGAACCGCCCGGTCAGCATCCCGCCGGCGAGCGGACTCCAGACCAGCGTCCCCAGGCCGTAGCGCTGCGCGACCGGCAGGACCTCTCGTTCGATGCCGCGGTTGAGGATCGAGTACGTCGGCTGCTCCGTCCGGAAGCGCTCGAGCCCGCGGCGCTCGGACGTCCACTGCGCCTCGACCTGCATCGACGCGGGGAAGTCGGAGCTGCCGATCGCACGGACCTTGCCGCTGCGGACGAGGTCGGTGAGGGCGGAGAGCGTCTCCTCGAGGTCGACGCTGTCGTCGGGACGGTGCGCCTGGTAGAGGTCGATGTGGTCGGTGCGCAGCCGACGGAGCGAGTCCTCGACGGCGCGCATGATCCAGCGGCGGGAGTTGCCGCGGCTGTTGGGGTCGTCGCCCATCGGTCCGTTGAACTTCGTGGCGAGCACGACGTCGTCGCGGCGCCCGGCGAGCGCTTTGCCGAGGAGCTCTTCGGACCCGCCCTGCGAGTATCGATCCGCGGTGTCGATGATGTTGATGCCCGCGTCGAGGGCCCGGTGGACGATCCGGATCGAGTCCTGTTCGTCGCCGTTGCCGATGCGGCCGTCGGTGCCGAGCATCATCGCGCCGAGCGCGAAGGGGCTGACCCGGATGCCGGTGCGGCCGAGGGTGCGGTAGTGCATGAGCGGTTCCTTTCGTGGCTGGCATCCCGTCCTCCGGTGTCCTATCGTTGACCGAAGCGGAACGCTCTTCCGGAAGCATACGGAACGCTGTTCCGTTTATGCAACCCCCCGGAGGATCCATGCGCGCCGACGCCCGCCGCAACACCGACGCCCTCATCGACGCCGCGCGCGAGGTCTTCGCGACCGACGGGGTCGACGCACCCGCCCGAGCGATCGCGGATCGGGCCGGCGTCGGAGTGGGCACGTTGTACCGACGGTTCCCGCAGCGCTCGGATCTCGTGGTGGCCGTCTTCCGCAACGCCGTGGACGCCACGGAGCAGGCGGCCGCCGAGCTCGCCGCCGCGCACGAGCCCGACGAGGCGCTCGCCCTCTGGTTGCAGCGGTTCACGCAGTTCATCGCGACCAAGCGAGGGCTCGCCGCCGCCCTGCACTCCGGCGACCCCGCCTTCGAGGCGCTGCCGGCGTACTTCACCGCCCATCTCGGGGGCGCCCTCGACGGCCTGCTGCACGCCGCGGCGGCGACCGGGACCATCCGCGCCGACGTCGACGCCACGCAGCTGCTGTACGCCGCGGCGAACCTCTGCCAGTCGGCGGGGTCGGAGGAGCAGAGCCTGACCCTGGTCGGACTGCTCGTGGACGGCCTCCGCTACCGCGCGACAGCCGCCGCCCGCCCCTGACCCGGTGCTACATCCCGGCGTGGTCGAAGGCGATGGTCGGCACGTCGACCACGTGCGACCCGCCGTCCGCCACGATCACGGCGCCGGTGATGTACGACGACTCCCCCGACCCGAGGAACCGCACGACGGAGGCGATCTCGGCGGGCCGCGCCGGGCGGCGCAGCGGCACGTCGGCGGTGACCGTCGCGTACCCCTCCTCGCGGGAGCCGAGACCGGCGTGCGCTGCGAACTCGTCCATCTCCTCGTCGGCCATCGGCGTCTGCACCCACCCGGGGCAGATCGCGTTGACGCGCACGCCGTGACGCCCGTAGTCGCGCGCGAGCGTCCGGGTGAGGCCGATGAGCGCGTGCTTGCCGACCGTGTATCCGGCCACCGACGGCCCCGCGAAGAGCCCGGCCAGCGAGGAGACGACCACCACCTGCCCCTTGGCCTCGATCAGCGCCGGCAGCGCCTCGCGCGCCATCACGAACGCGGTGGTGAGGTTGGCGCGGATCGCGGCGTCCCAGCTCGCGTCGTCGGTCTCGGCGACCGGGGAGAACCCGTGTCCCCCGGCGTTCGCGACGAGGACGTCGATCCGGCCGAACCGCGCGAGGATCTCGGCGATCGCGGCCTGCGCCGACGCGGTGTCCGCCGCGTCCGCGACGACGGGGAAGGCCCCGACGGCCCGCTCGACCTCGTGCAGCGGCTCGGGGCGGCGGCCCACCACGACGACGTGCGCCCCTTCGGCCGCGAACCGCTCGGCGACCGCCGCGCCGATGCCCGTGCCGCCTCCGGTGATGACGACGACGCGTCCGGAGACGCTCGATCCGACCACGGTTGCCATGTGTGCTCCTGTGTGTTCTGCGCGCGTGCGCGGTGGGGCCGGACGCGGGCGCGTCAGGCGGGGAATCCCGACCGGGCGGTGTACCCGAAGTCGCTGAGGAGGGTGGTGCCGTTGACCGCCCGGCTCCGCGGGGAGAGGAGGTAGGCGACGTGCGCGGCGACCTCGTCGGCGCTCTGCACGGGGAAGGCGGGCTCGTGGAACGCCGCAGCGCCGAGGTCGCCCCGGCTCATCGGTGTGTCGACGATGGACGGTGACACCGCGTTCACCCGCACCCCGGTGCCGGCGAGGTCGACCGAGAGCGCCCTCCCGAACTGGACGAGCGCGGCCTTCGACGCGGCGTAGGGGGCCATGCCCGGGGAGGCCACGACGGCCGAGTCGCTCGCGAGCAGCACGACGGAGCCCGCGGCGGACTCCCGGAGCGCCGGGATCGCGTGCTTGAGCACGAGGAAGGCGCCGGTGACGTTGACGGCGAGGACGCGGTTCCACGCCTCCAGGGCGGTCTCCTCGATCGGCGTCCCCACCGGGCCGGAGATCCCGGCGGCGCACACCACGGCATCGAGACCGCCCAGCGCCCGGGCACCCGCGTCGACCGCGGCAGCCACCTGCGGCTCGTCCGTGACGTCGGCGGCGAGCAGCAC
Source organism: Microbacterium sp. NPDC091676 (assembly GCF_044756645.1). Taxonomy (NCBI): domain Bacteria; kingdom Bacillati; phylum Actinomycetota; class Actinomycetes; order Micrococcales; family Microbacteriaceae; genus Microbacterium; species Microbacterium sp. NPDC091676. The sequence goes on from NZ_JBIVTI010000001.1 coordinate 1,259,185, forward strand.
CGGATCGATGCCGGCCTCCCCCGCCGCGTCCCGGAGCGCGGCGGCGTCCCGGTCCAGCAGCGCGACCCGCACCCCCTCGGCGGCGAGCGCCCGGGCGACGGCCCGGCCGATCCCCCCGGCGGCCCCCGTGACGAGGGCGGTCGTGCCGTCGAGCTGCAGGTCCATCGCATCCTCCGACCGCGGTCCGGCGCCGCGCGGCGCCGACGAGACAGCGGTGTCGTCCCGGTCATCCTGCTCCGCGGGGCGGAGGGGGCGCACGCCCGCCGCCGGGGTGTGCGCGGTGGCACCATCGTCCTTCGCTCACGGTCAAGCGTCGGGACGGGGCGGCGAGCAGACTCGCTCTATCGACGATTCCCCTCGTCGTCGATGCCGTGTCCGCACGGCCGTCACCCGAGCAAAGGAGCCGACGTGGCAGAGCAGACCTCCGCACCCACGACGCCGCACCACACCTCCCTCCGCCCCGGCGCCCTCGGCGTCGCGGGCATCGTCTTCCTCGTCCTCGCCGCCGTCGCGCCGCTGACCGGGATCGTCGTCGTCGCCTCCCTCGCGATCGCGCTGGGCAACGGCGGCGGCACCCCGATGTCGTTCTTCCTGGTAGCCGCGATCCTGCTGCTGTTCGCGATCGGCTACGCCCAGATGTCGAAGCAGCTCGTGAACGCGGGAGGCTTCTACGCCTTCGTCGTGAAGGGCCTCGGCCGCACCGGCGGGCTCATCGCCGGCCTCATCGCGACGCTCGGCTACAACTTCTTCGTCGTCGGCACGATCGGCACCAGCGGCTTCTTCATGCAGACCATCATCCGCGACCTCACCGGTCTCGACGTGCACTGGCTCGTCTGGGGCCTGCTGTCGATCGTCGTCTGCTTCGTGCTGGCCCGGATCGGCGTCGACTTCAGCTCGAAGATCCTCGGCGTGTGCCTCGTGCTCGAGGTGCTCATGCTCGTCGTGTTCGACATCTCGGTGCTCGTGCAGACCGGCTACGACGTGGCGGCGTTCAGCCCGGAGGCCGTGTTCTCCGGCTCGCTGCCCATCGGCCTGCTGCTCGCGGCGACCGGCTTCCTCGGCTTCGAGGCCACCGCGCTCTTCAGCGAGGAGGCCAAGCAGCCGCTGCGCACGATCCCGCGGGCGACCTACACCTCGATCATCGCGATCGGCGTGATCCTCGGCGTCACGACGTGGGCCGTGGTGAGCGCGACCGGCGTCGCACAGGCGCAGGCCACGGCGCTGGAGCACCTGCCCACGGGCGACCTCATCTTCTCGCTCTCGCAGCAGTACCTGGGCGGCCCGCTCACGACCGTGATGATGGTGCTGCTCCTGGTGAGCCTGTTCGCGGCGATGCTCGCCTTCCACAACTCGGCCACCCGCTACCTGTACTCGCTGGGCCGCGCGAAGATCCTCCCCCCGGCGCTCGCCCGCACCCGCCCGAACGGCGCTCCGCAGCTCGCGGGCATCGTGCAGGCCGGCTTCGCGGCGATCGTGGCGATCCTGTTCGCCCTCGCCGGCGCCGATCCCATCGTCACGCTCGTGCCCGCGATGCTCGGCTTCGGCACCCTCAGCGTGCTGATCCTGCAGGGGCTCGCGGCGATCTCGATCGTCGTGTACTTCCGACGCCGGAACGACCCGCGGTGGTGGAGCACGTTCATCGCGCCGGGCATCGGCTTCCTCGGCATCGCGGCCATCTCGATCCTGGCGATCGTGAACTTCAACATCGTGGCCGGCTCCGAGGAGCTCGCGATCCGTCTGATGCCGCTCCTGCTCGTGCTCGCGCTGATCGGCGGCATCGTCTACGCCGCCTACCTCCGCCGTGCCAAGCCCGCCGTCTACGACGGCCTCGCCACCGACCTGGAGCGGTTCAGCGACCGCTGACGTCCGCCCGACCCCGTTCTCTGAAGGAAGGAATCCCCATGACGACCCTCAACCCCGCCGACACCTCCACCTGGCTGCCGCTGGAAGGCCTCGCCCCCGGCTTCGACGCCAACAAGGCCCCGCACAGCACCGCCCTGAGCGGTCGCGAGATCGCCGTCGTCGACGCCCGCGGCACCCGCATCGTCCACCGCTTCGACGACTCGACCGTCGCCTGGGAGTACCAGCCCGGCACCGAGGACCCCACGGAGGCCGCGGCCGACACCGACGACTACGAGGCGTTCGAGGTCGACGACGAGCTCTACTTCGTGCAGTTCCACCACCGCTACCTCCCGAACGAGGCCGTCTCGCTCGTGCTCGACCTGCGGCACGGACGCTCCCTCGCGGTGATCTCCGAGATCCTCCCCACGCCCGAGCAGGGCCGCACCCGGGTGCAGCACCACTTCGCTCCCGGCACCATCGAGGGCGCCGACGTCACCGGCACCGAGGCCGCCCCCACGACCACCCTCATCGGCCGCCGTGTGGAGTGGGTCTACAGCGAGGAGCACGCCTACGAGCACGTGTACCTCTCCCCGCGCTGGTACTCGTGGCAGTGCCTGGCCGGTCCGGAGCGCGGGCTCGCCGACACCGACGAGAACAGCGTGTGGGAGGTGCGCCCCGGCATCTACGTCTTCGCGTGGCGCGAGAAGGTGATCCCGTGCGCCTCCGTGACGATCGCCGACCACCGCGACGTCAACGCGATCCGCTCCCACGGCGTGCTGTTCGGTCTGGACGAGACGGGTGAGGTGCCGACGCACTTCACGTTCGGCGCGCACGGCCGCCTGCTGTCGACCACTCACCACACGCCCGCGCTCGAGCCCGCGACCTTCGGAGACGCCTGACATGACCGACGTCGCCGACCTCCTCGTCACCGGCTCCGTGATCCGCACGTCCGACCGGGCTCGCCCGCGCGCCGAGGCCTTCGCCGTGCGCGACGGACGGATCCTCGCCGTCGGCGACCGCGCCGACGTGGAGGCGTTCCGGGGCCGCGGCACGCGGGTCGTCGAGGCCGGCGACGCGGCCGTCTATCCCGGGTTCGTGGACGTGCACAACCACCACGCACTCGCCGGACGGACCGAGCTCTTCGAACTGTCGCTGGCCCCTTCCCTCACGCTCGACGAGATCCTCGATCGGGTGCGGGAGAAGGCGCAGACCCTGCCCGAGGACGCCTGGATCGTCGGCGGCGCCGTGGCCACGACGCTGCTGCCGACCCTCGCGGACACCGCCACACGGCGCCGGCTGGACGAGGCGGCGGGTGGACGGCCCGTGGCGCTCATGGAGGACTCCCGCCACAACCGCTGGGCCAGCACCCGGGCCCTGGAGCTCGCCGGCATCACGGCGGCCAGCATCCCGACCTCCGGGGTGACGGTGCTCGACCCCGACGACGGCACCCCCACCGGCGTGCTCCTGGAAGCCGCGGGCATCCCGGTGCAGGAGGCGTACGACCGCAGCGGCGGACTCACCGCGGAGCAGCACGCCGCCGCGTCGCGCCGCGGCATCGAGCTGCTGAACTCTTTCGGGATCACGGCGTTCCAGGACGCGGGGGTCTCCGTCGACATCCTCGCCGCGCTCGCCGGGCTCGACCGCGCCGACGAGCTGCACGCCTGGGTGGTCTCCTCGCTCCTCATCAACGACGAGATCTTCGGGTTCGACCCCATCGGCGCGCCCCTGCTCGACCGGGGCGAGGAGTTCCGCACCCCGCACCATCGCCCGGACTTCGTGAAGATCTTCCTCGACGGCGTGCCGCCCGCCCGCACCGCCTCCTTCCTCGACCCGTATCCCGCGGATCCGGTGCACGGCGCGCACTTCCACGGCGAGACGACCATGACCCTCGACGAGCTCACCGACTGGCTGCGCGCCGTTGCGGCCCGCGGTCTCGGGGCCAAGGTGCACTGCACCGGCGACGGGTCGGCACGCCTCGTGCTCGATGCCGCCGAGCGCCTGCGCGGGGAGGGCTTCACGACGCCGGTGCAGATCGCGCACGGGCAGTTCCTCGCGGAGAGCGACATCCCCCGGCTTGCGGCGCTCGACGTCTCCGCCGACATCTCCCCGTTCATCTGGTACCCGGGCGTCATCCCCCAGGCGCTGGCGGATGTGCTGGGCGAGCGTGCCGAGCACTCGCAGCCCAACCGCGCACTCCTCGACGCCGGAGCCCTCGTGGCCGGCGGCTCGGACTGGCCGGTGAGCGAGTCGCCGAACACGCTCGAGGGCCTGCAGGGGCTCGTGACACGGGCCGATCCGCTCGGTCGGGCCGCGGGCACGCTGTGGCCGGAGCAGGCGATCTCGGCCGAGGAGGCGCTGGAGGTCTTCACGATCAACGCCGCGACGGCGATGGGGCTCGGCGCGGAGACTGGCTCACTGACCCCCGGCAAGTCCGCCGACTTCGTGATCCTGGAACGGGATGCGATCGGCGGACCGGCGGAGGAGATCGTGCACACCGAGGTCGTCTCGACGTGGTTCGCCGGGCGCACGGTGCACGAGCGCTGAGCGCGCCGCGCCGTACGATGGGCGCATGCGCCGCTTCCCCGCCTCCGTCTACCGGGTCGGGGACGAGCCCGATCCCCGGTTCTCCCTCGCCAACGAGCGCACGTTCCTGGCCTGGACCCGGACCGGCCTGGCGCTGATCGCGGGTGGCGTCGCGCTCGAGGTCCTGGGCCTCGACCTGCATCCCGGCTTCCGGCTGGCCGCCTCGCTGCTGCTGATGGTCGCCGGCACGGCCGTGGCCCCGCTCGCCTGGTTCGAGTGGATGCGGGCCGAACGCGCCCTGCGGCAGGGACGGCCGCTGCCCGGCGCACTGTCGGCGGTGGTGCTCGCCGTGGTCGTGGTGACGACGGGGCTGCTCGTCCTCGCCGGGGTGCTGTGGCGCTGAGCGAGGCCTGCCGATGACCGCCCCCGATACTCCGGTGCCCGACGCCCCGGCGCCCGATCTGTACGACCCCGGGCTGCAGCCGGAGCGCACGGAGCTGGCCTGGCGGCGCACGGCCCTCGCGATCGCGGTCGGCTCGCTGCTGTCGCTGCGGGTCTTCCCCCTCGTGCTGCCGAGCGGCGCCGAGGCGTGGGGCCTCGTGCCGGGCGTGCTGGGCGTCGGCACGGCGGCGCTGCTCTGGATCGCCGCGCGCCGTCGGCAGCGCCGGACGACCGCGGTGCTCACCGCCCGGGCGCGCGGACCGCTGCCGGGCGGCGGACTCCCGCTCGTGCTGACGGTGTTCGCGACCGGCTTCGGTCTCGTCGCCCTCGCGCTCGTGGCCGCGACGCTGCTCACCCGCTGACGGGACAGGAGCGCGGGGCGAACGCGACAGATGCCGTGATCGCCCCGCGTCCCCTCGCCGCCCTCCCTCAGTCCGCGAGGATGAATCGCGCGCCGCGTTCGCCGATCATGGCCGCGGGCGCGTTGGTGTTGCCGGTGGGCACGGTCGGCATGACCGAGGCGTCGATCACCCGGAGCCCCTCGATCCCGCGCACCCGGAGCTGCGGGTCGACCACGGACTCCGGGTCGCTGCCCATGCGGCAGGTGCCGACCTGGTGGTGATAGGTGATGGCCGTGCGCCGCACCCACTCCTCCACGTCGTCGTCCGCCACGTCCGGCCCGGGGTAGACCTCGACCGCTCCCCACTCCTCGGCGAGCGCGGGCTGCGTGCCGATACGGCGGCACTGGCGCACGGAGGCCGCGAGGGCGTCGGCGTCGCGCTGATCCTCCAGCGCCGCCAGGTCGATGTGCGGCAGGTCGTCGAGGCCGGGACCCGTGAGGCGCAGCTCGCCGCGGCTGTACGGCGTCACCAGGCCCGCCATGAGCGTGAACCCGTCGGTGCCCCGCGGCTCCAGGTCGCCCCACATGGGCACGGAGAAGTGGATGGGCTGCGTGTCCGGCTGCGCGAGGCCGTCGCGGCTTCGCCAGAACAGGTGACTCTGCGTGACGGACACTCCGGGCTGCGGCGGGCCGACGGGCTTCTTCTCGGTCGCGAAGACCACCGGGGAGAGGAGGTGGTCGTGCAGGTTCTTCCCCACCGCGGGGGCGTCGAGCACGACGGGGATGCCGAGCGCGCTCAGCTCGTCGGCGGGACCGATGCCCGAGCGCAGCAGGATGACAGGAGTGCCGAGTGCGCCCGCCGACAGGATGACCTCGTCCGCGAACACCTCCTCGGCGTCGTCGCCCTCCCCCAGCCGGATGCCGACCGCACGACCGTCGCGCACGATCACCGAGTGGACGGCGCGACCGGTGAGGATCGTCATCCGGTCGGCGACGGGCTGCGCGTAGGCGGTCCAGGTGTTGACGCGGCGGCCGTCCGTGATCGTGACCTGCTCCTGCGAGACCCCGTCGAGCGTGCCCCCGTTGTAGTTCGGGTTGCGCGGCAGCCCTTCCTCCACGGCGGCGTCGATGATCGAGGCCTGGATGGGCGCGAGCGCGTAGTCGTCGGTCACGGGCAGCAGGTCGTTCTCGATGGCGTCGTAGATGGGCTCGACCTCGTCCCAGCCCCATCCGGTCGCGCCTGCCGCCTCCCACGCGTCGTAGTCGGAGGCCGCGCCGCGCACCCAGATCATGGCGTTCAGCGCGTGCGACCCGCCGGTGACCTTGCCGCGAGGGAGATGCAGCCGACGACCGGCCGCGTGCGGCTGCGGCACGGTGAAGAAGTCCCAGTCCTCGGCGGAGTGCCACAGCTCGCCCGCCCGCGAGGGGTCGTGGATGGCCGGGTTCGTGTCGTAGCCGCCCGCCTCGACGAGCGTCACCGCGACGCCGGCGTCGGTGAGACGCCGCGCGACGATGGCGCCCGACGTACCGGCCCCGACGACGATCGCGGAGCGCACCGCGCCGCTGTTCGCCGCGCTCACGTTCACGCCTTCCGGCCGGGTCCGGAGACGACCTGGGTGACGGCGACGGACTTGAGCCCCTCGACGCCGAACTCCAGCCCGTAGCCCGAGCTCTTCACGCCGCCGAACGGCACCATGGGGTGCAGCCCGCCGTGCGAGTTGATCCACACCGTGCCGGACTGCATGCGCGCGGCGACAGCGCGGGCCTCCTCCGGGTCGCTCGCCCACACCGAGGCGCCGAGCCCGACGTCGAGGGCGTTCGCGAGCGCGAAGGCCTCGTCGACGTCGCTGTACCGGATAACGGGGAGCGCGGGACCGAACTGCTCCTCCTGCACGAGCGCTGCGTCGTTGTCGATGTCGGCGACGATGGTGGGCCGGTAGAACAGCTCGCCGAGCTCGGCGGCCGGCTCGCCACCGGTGACGATCCGGGCGCCGCGGCTCCGCGCATCGTCGACGAGGCGACTGACGATGTCGAACTGCGGCCGGTTCTGCAGCGGCCCGAGCACGTTGCCCTCGTCGAGCCCGTTGCCCATCGGCACCTGCGCGGCGATGGCGGCGAGCGCGTCCACGACCTCGTCGTACACGGAGTCGTGCACGTAGAGGCGCTTCATGGCGGCGCAGGTCTGTCCGGTGTTGATGAACGCACCCCAGAAGAGGTCTTCCGCGATGGCCGAGGGGTCCGTGCCGGGGAGCACGATGCCCGCGTCGTTGCCGCCCAGTTCGAGCGTGAGGCGGGCGAGGTTGCCCGCGGAGCTCTCGATGATGCGGCGCCCGGTCGCGGTGGAGCCGGTGAACATGATCTTGGCGATGTCGGGGTGCGAGGCGAGGCGCGCACCCACCTCACGGTCTCCGGAGACGCCGATGAGGAGGTCGGCGGGCAGCACGTCGTTCATCACGGCGAGCATCGCCAGGACGCTCAGCGGCGTGTACTCGCTGGGCTTCGCGACGACCGTGTTGCCCATGCGCAGCGACGGGCCGATCTGCCAGATCGTGATCATGAGAGGCCAGTTCCACGGCCCGATGGCACCGACCACGCCGGCCGCCTTGTAGACGAGCTCGGCGTGCAGCGTCTCGTCGTCGACGAGCACCTGCGGCTCCAGGACAATGGTGGCGTTGGTGCGCAGCCAGGCCGAGCAGGCGCCGAGCTCGAACCGCGCGTTGGGGCCGTTCAGCGGCTTGCCCTGCTCCCGCGACAAGAGGTAGGCGAGCCCTTCGGCGTTCGCGTCGATGGCGTCGGCCGCGGCCAGGAGGAGCGCGCTCCGCTTCTCGTGTCCGAGCGCTTCCCACGCGGGCTGCGCGGCCTTCGCACGGGCGATCGCGTCGTCGAGGTCGGCGACCGTGGCCACGGGCGCGCGTCCGATGACCTCCCGTGTCGCGGCATCGGGGATCTCGCGCCCCTCGCCCTGCGGGGGCTGGATGCGGTCGAGCAGCGCCGCAGCGGCGGACGCCGCGGAATCGGCGGATCCGGAGTCGACGGCTACGGGAACGGCGGAATCGGACATCGGTGTCTCTCCTTCGAGCGGGTCACGGCGCGGACGCCGGTCTTCTTCTCATTCTCGGTCGACCCTTGCCGCCGCACTTGTCGCGGAGCGCGCCGGAGATGTCCCCGCGCGAAGGATGCGCTCCCGAGCCGGTCCCGCGTGAGCGAATCGGGCCCCCGTCCGGTGCGGGGAGCCGGGAAGCGCCGGGCGCGGCGTGCGCCATCGTCGCCTCGGATCCCACCACGCCGGCCCTCGCACCTGCGGCACTCCCGCGCGCATGCGGATCTGCCACCCCGAGGTGTCCAGGGTGCGGTGATGGTGCCAGCACAGCGCAACCCCGTTGTCGGTGTGCGTCGGACCCCCGTGCGCGTGCTCCGTGACGTGGTGGATCTCGCACCAGGCGGCGGGGACATGACACCCGGGGATCAGGCACTCGCCGTCCCGTACGCCGATCGCGCGACGCTGCGCGGGGGTGAAGATCCGGTCGCTCGACCCGAGCCCGACGATCCTTCCTCCGGCGCCGAGCACGACGCGCTGGACCGTCCCTCCGCACGCCGTGTGTGCGGCCACCCGCGTCGACACCGGCGTCTCGACGCCCTCGACCCGCGCCCAGCCGCGCCCCGTGGCATAGTCCTCGGCGCCGACCGTGACCACGAGTGTCGGGGCCCCACCGCCCAGCCGTGGCATGTCGTCGTGCCGGGCCGCGATCCCCAGGGCCGCCGCGAGCGCGTCGTGCTGCTTCTGTGCCCGCGTGCGCCCGTCGACCATCCCGCCGGGGTCGCCGGCCGGGAGCACATCGTCGTCCGGGGACACCGCGGTGTCCCGCCGCTCGGTATCCGCGAGTTCCGCGGACGGCACGAAGTGCACACCGGGAAGCGGCGGACCATCGACCTTCGGGTTCAGGTACGCGTCCCAGATGCGCTGCAGCTGCCCCGCGACCTCGGGCAGCAGTGCGCCCCGGACCGGGATCACGCCGTCCTTGGCGCGGCCCAGTACCACGCCCCGAGCCCGCAGCGTGATGTCTTCCGCGGGCTCCGCGCCGTCGGGGTCGAGGTACTGCACGATCAGCTGCGCCTGCACCCGCAGATCCTCGGGCGTCGGCGCCGGCCCGGTCTCGTTCTGGGCGTCATCACTGTTCTCGTCGTCGCTCTCCTCGCCGCGAGCGACCTCCGCGAGATACGCATCGGCCTCCCAGCGATCGGCGAGGCGCACGCGCGGGCCGGCCTGCTCGATCGGCCCGGTCGCGGCCAACAGCCCGGTCACGCCGATCGCCCCGTCGAGGAGAGCCTCGCGCAGCGCCGGCCACCGCGCCGGAAGCCACTCCCCGGAAGAGAGATCGACCTCGCGCCGCACCAGCCGCGCGCCCTTCACGAGGCGCGCGGCGGACGCGCCGTCGGTGCGGAGGACACGCTGCAGCAGCTCGTTCATCGAGCGGCAGCCGAACCGCCCGCAGAACGCCGGCTCTCCCGACCCTGCCGGACGGGGATCGACGCTCGCCACCGCCTCCACGATCACGGCCTCCACGCGCCGCTGGATCTCGCCCGCGGCCCGCAGAAGGTCCATGATCTCCCGCACGTCGAGGGCGCCCACCGTGCCGGATCGCAGCACGGCGTCGAGAGCGACGACCGTGTCGTCGAGAACCGCTGCCGGGGTGCTTTCCATACGACGATTCAACAGAGGGCCACCGACATTGGGAGACCCGATTACCCCTGTTCAGAGCGATATTCCAGTACGCGCGAAGGACTCCTCCTGCACACGAACAGACCCGTGATCAACCCTCCACATCACAACAACATCCGCACAGCATGCCGCCGCCGAAAATCGCCGCTTCCCGGCAAGACCCCCGCACCCCCGACAGCACCTACGCCCCGCCTACGCCCCGGCACTGACCTACACCCCGGCATCCACCGAGACCCCCGTACCGCCGGCAAGACCCCCGCACCCCACCCACGACCCGCAGCACCGACGCCCGGTCGCACCCCGACGCCCCTGCCGCAGGAGAGAACCGTCACGCCCGGTCGAAATCCTCGAAGATCAGAATCGTCCGCGTCGAGCGGATCGACGGGATCGCCTGGATGTCCTCCAGCACGATGCGGCGCAGGTCGCGGGCGTCGTTGGCGCGCACGAGCAGCAGCACGTCGAAGTCGCCGCCGACGAGCGCCATGTGCTCGATCTCCGGGATCGCCCGGAGCCGCGCGCTCACCTCCTGCCACGTGGCCTGTTCGATCGCGAGGGTCACGTACGCGCTCGCGTGATGCCCCAGCAGCACGGGGTCGGTGCGCACGGTGTACCCGGTGATCACCCCGGCGTCGGTGAGGCGCTTGATGCGGGCATGCGCCCCCGCGCGGGAGATGTGCACCACCTCGGCGATCGCGGTCATGGACGCCCGCGCATCCCGCCGCAGCTCCGCGAGGATCGCGCGATCCGTCTCGTCCAGCGCCGCCATGGCACCCCTCTCGCGTCCAGGAAATCCTGACATTTCGGAAGCCATTGTGGCACGTCGCGAGCAATCGTCCACGATCCTGCGACGGATCTTGGATGAGTGTCGCACGCGCGGCATGATGTCCTCATCGAGTTCGGCAAGGAAGGCGGACGGATGCACCCCCACGACATGCTCCCGCGGGACACCGCGGTACGACTGATCGCCGAGGACGGGACCACCCTCCCCGACGAGACCTACGCGCTCCCCGCCGCCGACGTCCTGCTGGCGGCCTACCGCGGCCTCGTCGAAGGCCGTCGCATCAACGATCAGGCCGGCGCGCTCGTGCGCCAGGGCCGCCTCGCGGTCTACCCCTCGTCGCACGGCCAGGAGGCGTGCCAGGTGGCCGCGGCGATGGTGCTCGGCGACACCGACTGGCTCTTCCCCACCTACCGCGACTCGGTCGCCGTGATCGCCCGCGGCGTCGCGCCTGCGGAGGCGATGGTGCTCCTCAAGGGCGACTGGCACTCCGGCTACGACGTGCGCGCGCACCGCGTCGCCCCGCAGGCCACCCCGCTCGCGACCCAGCTGCTGCACGCGGTCGGCTTCGCGCAGGCGGCGAAGCACCGCGGCGAGGACACCGTGGTGCTCGCGCTCTGCGGCGACGGCGCGACGAGCGAGGGCGACTTCCACGAGGCGATGAACTTCGCCGCCGTCTTCCACGTCCCGGTCGTGTTCTTCGTGCAGAACAACGAGTTCGCGATCTCGGTCCCCCTCTCCCGGCAGACGGCCGCACCCTCCCTGGCCCACAAGGCGGTCGGCTACGGCATGCCGGGGCAGCGCGTCGACGGCAACGACGTCGCCGCGGTCCTCGCGGTGCTCACGGAGGCCGTCGACCGCGCCCGCGCCGGTGGCGGCCCCTCCCTCGTCGAGGCCCACACCTACCGCATGCAGGCGCACACCAACGCCGACGACGACACCCGCTACCGCGAGCGCGACGAGGTGCAGGCCTGGCTCGCCCGCGATCCGCTGCTCCGCCTGCGCGCGCACCTCACTGCGACCGGCGCTCTGGACGACGAGACCGAGTCGCGCTTCGCCGCAGGCGCGGAGGAGATCGCCGCCGCCATGCGCACCGCCCTGAACACCGATGCGGAGCTCGACCCGGAAGACCTCTTCCGCTTCGTGACCGCGACCCGCTCGCCGCAGCGTGAGGAGCAGTGGCAGCTCCTCCGGGACGAGATCGCCCGCTCCCTCCCCGCCGAGACGATGACGACCGGAGGCCCCCGATGACCATCGCCGAGCACGAGACGTCCGTCGCCCCGACGGACGCCGGCACCACCACGACCATGACCATGGCCGCCGCCCTCAACCGCGCCCTCGCCGACGCCCTCGCCGCCGACCCCGACGTGGTCGTCTTCGGCGAAGACGTGGGAGCCCTCGGCGGCGTGTTCCGCATCACCGACGGGCTCACCGCCCGCTTCGGCGAGGACCGCTGCTTCGACACCCCGCTCGCGGAGTCCGGCATCATCGGCACCGCCGTCGGCATGGCGATGAACGGGATGCGCCCCGTGGTCGAGATGCAGTTCGACGCCTTCGCCCTGCCCGCGTTCGAGCAGATCGTCAGCCACGTCGCGAAGCTCGGCAACCGCACCCGCGGCGGGATGCGCATGCCGCTCGTGATCCGCATCCCGTTCGGCGGCGGCATCGGGGGCGTCGAGCACCACTGCGACTCGTCCGAGGCGTACTACGCGCACACGCCCGGCCTCACCGTCGTGAGCCCGTCCACCCCGCAGGACGCCTACTCGCTGCTCCGGGCGGCCATCGCCTCGCCGGACCCGGTGGTCTTCCTCGAGCCCAAGAAGCTCTACTGGTCGAAGGGCGAGGTCGACACCGCGGTGACGGCGGAGATCGGCTCGGCGCGCATCGCCAGGGACGGCACCGATGTGACCCTCCTCGCGTACGGGGCCTCCGTGCCGCTCGCGCTGGAGGCGGCGGAGGTCGCCGCGGGCGAAGGGCGCAGCGTGCAGGTGGTCGACGTGCGCTCCCTCTCCCCCTTCGACGACGAGACGGTCGCCGCGGCGGTGCGGTCCACGGGACGCGCGGTCGTGATCGCCGAGGCCCCGGGATTCGTCAGCGTGGCCTCCGAGATCCAGGCCCGGGTGTTCGAGCGTTGCTTCGAGTACCTGGAGGCCCCCGTGCGCCGGGTGACCGGGTTCGACACCCCGTACGCACCGCCGAAGTTCGAGCACTGGTACCTGCCGGACGTCGATCGGGTGCTCGACGCGATCGACACGCTGCACTGGGAGGACGACGCATGAGCACGCCTGTGAAGACCGCGACCCGCGTGTTCCGCCTCCCCGACCTCGGCGAAGGACTCACCGAGGCCGGCCTCGTGCAGTGGCTGGTGTCCGTCGGCGACACGATCGCGACCGATCAGGCCATCGCCGAGGTCGAGACCGCGAAGAGCGTCGTCGAACTGCCCTCGCCGTTCGCGGGTGTCGTGACGGCGCTGCACGGCACGCCCGGCGACACCATCGACGTCGGCGCCCCGGTGCTGGAGGTCGCCGACCCCGGCAGCGAGGAGACCGCGTCCGCGCCGCCGGCCCCCGCCACGCAGCCCGAGCACGAGGCGTACCGGCAGGAGGAGCGGGCGGGGTCGGGCAACGTCCTCATCGGGTACGGCACCTCCGCGTCCGCCTCGACGGGTCGGCGACGGCGCCCCGCGGTGTCACGCCCCGCACCGGCACCCGCCTCGACAGCGCCCGCACCGGCAGCCCCCGCCGCGACCGCTCCGGAGCCGCCCGCACCGGCCTCCCGCGCGCCCGCGCGACCCGCGCCGGTCGCCGTGCGGTCGCCGCTCGTGCGGCGCCTCGCCCGCGACCTGGGCCTCGACGTGCACGCGATCACCGCCACCGGAGCGGACGGGGCGATCACCCGCGCCGACGTGCTGCGCGCCGCCGTGGACCACGCCGTGGACGGCGTCCCCGCGGCCCCGACGCCGACCCGCGCTCCCGCTCCCGCCGGCGAGATCGACGGCCTCCCGGTCCGCAGCCGCGAGCGCCTGTCCCCGCTGCGCCGTACGGTGAGCGCCCGGCTCGCCCGCAGCCGCTCGGAGATCCCCGAGGCCACCGTGTGGGTCGACGTCGACGCCACCGAGCTCTGGGGCCTCCGCGGACAGATGGCTCCCGAAGGCGCGAAGGCGCCGTCGATCACGGCGCTGCTCGCGCGCTTCGTGCTGCTGGCACTGGAGGACTACCCGGTGCTCGCCTCCCGGCTCAGCGACGACGGCTCCGAGCTGATCTCGTTCGACGGCGTGAACCTCGGCGTCGCGGCCGACACCGAACGCGGTCTCCTCGTCCCGGTCGTCCCGCACGCGCACCGGCTCACGGTCACCGACCTCGACGTCGCCCTGCGCGAGCTCGCGGCCACCGCGCGCGCCGGCACGCTGCCGCCCGAGCGCCTCCGCGGATCGACCTTCACCCTCAACAACTACGGCGGGCTCGGCGTCGACGGCTCCGCGGCGATCATCAACCACCCCGACGTCGCGATCCTCGGCATCGGCCGGATCATCGAGCGCCCGTGGGTCGTGGACGGGGCGATCGTGCCCCGTCGCATCGTCCAGCTCTCGCTCGTGTTCGACCACCGGGTCTGCGACGGCGGGTATGCGGCCGGATTCCTCCGCCGCGTGGTGGAGCTCATCGAGCATCCGCTCCGCGCCTTCGGGCGGGTCTGAGGTCGACCCGGCCGGCGAACCCTCGTGGGCGGAGCGCCGATACGCTACGCTCGGCGATTACTGACCGATCATTCGGTAAGTCATCGCCGACGTACCCGCGTCGGCGCTCCCCCCTCGCAGAACAACGGAGTTCGCATGACCTCAGCCACCGCAGCCGCCTCGTCGACCGGAAGGATGCCCGCCGAGGAACGGCGCGTCCTCGCCGGCACCCTCGTGGGGACGTCGATCGAATGGTACGACTTCTTCATCTACGCCCAGGCGGCGGGCCTCGTGCTCGCCCCGCTCTTCCTCGCTCCCATCGCGGAGTCGAGCCCCGGGCTCGCCCAGGTGCTCTCGTTCGCGACCATCGGCATCTCGTTCCTGTTCCGCCCGCTCGGCGCGATCGTCGCCGGACACCTCGGCGACAAGCTCGGCCGGAAGAAGATGCTCGTCTTCACCCTCGTGATGATGGGACTGTCCACGTCCCTCATCGGCCTGCTGCCGACGTACGCCGCCATCGGCGTCGCCGCCCCGATCCTCCTGATCCTCCTGCGCATCCTGCAGGGCTTCTCGGCCGGCGGCGAATGGGGCGGCGCGGCGCTCATGGCCGTCGAGCACGCCCCGACGGCGCGACGCGGCCTCTTCGGCGCGTTCCCGCAGATCGGCGTGCCGGTCGGCATGATCCTCGCCACCTTCACGCTCTGGGCACTCACGAGCTCGATGTCCCCCGAGGCCTTCCTCGAGTGGGGCTGGCGCATCCCGTTCCTGCTCTCGATCGTGCTCATCGCGGTCGGCTACGTGATCCGTCGCGCGGTCGACGAGAGCCCCGTGTTCGAAGACCTCCGTCGCCGCCGCAAGGAGGCCTCGGCGCCGCTCGGGCAGCTCTTCCGGGCACACACGAAGCAGGTCGTGCTCACAGCCGTCATCTTCATCGCCAACAACGCCGCGGGCTACCTGCTGATCGCCTTCTTCGCGACGTACGCGGTGACGGGTCTCGGCATGGAGCGCCCGCCGGTGCTGCTGGCGACCACGCTCGCCTCGTTCGGCTGGCTGATCTTCACGCTGTGGGGCGGCGCGCTGTCCGACCGCCTCGGCCGCATCCGCACGTTCCAGATCGGGTACGTCGCCCTCGCGGTGTGGGCCATCCCGATGTGGTTCCTCATCGACACCGCGAACATCGTCTGGTACTTCGTGGCCCTGTTCGTCATGACGTTCGCGCTCGGACTCTCGTACGGCCCGCAGGCGGCGCTGTACGCCGAGATGTTCCCCGCGAACGTGCGCTACTCGGGCGTCTCGATCGGCTACGCCCTCGGGGCCATCCTCGGCGGCGCGTTCGCACCGATGATCGCGGAGGCGCTGCTGAACCAGTTCCACGCCGCGTGGACGATCGGCGTGTACATCGCCGTCGCGTCGATCATCTCGCTCATCGGCGTCTCGCTGGTGAAGGAGACGAAGGGCGTGGATCTCAGCGTCTGACTCCTGGTCCGGGATCGCGGCCGGCCGTATGCCTGTGCCATAATTACCTTACGATCGGTCAGTAATTCACGACCGGCCGCTCCCGGACCACACCAGGACGACGAAGTCAGGAGATCCGCATGCCAGAGGCCTACCTCGTCGGAGGGGTCCGCACCCCGGTCGGCCGCTACGGCGGCGCCCTCTCCGCCGTCCGTCCCGACGACCTCGCGGCGCTCGTCGTCGGCGAGGCCGTGCGCCGCGCCGGGCTCGACCCGGCGCGTACGGAGCTGGACGAGGTCATCCTCGGCGCCGCCAACCAGGCCGGAGAGGACAACCGGAACGTCGCCCGGATGGCGGTGCTCCTCGCCGGCCTCCCCGACACCGTGCCGGGCATCACGGTCAACCGCCTGTGCGCCTCCGGGATGTCCGCCGTCACCATGGCCGCGCAGGCGATCCGCGCGGGCGACGCCGATCTCCTCGTCGCCGGCGGCGTCGAGTCCATGACCCGCGCCCCCTGGGTGCAGGCCAAGCCGGAGAAGGCGTGGGCGAAGCCCGGAGCCGCCTTCGACACCTCGATCGGCTGGCGCTTCCCGAACCCGCACCTCGCCGCGCGCGACAAGGCCACCTTCACGATGCCGGAGACGGCGGAGGAGGTCGCCCGCGTCGACGGCATCACGCGCGCCGAGGCCGACGCCTTCGCCGTCCGCTCGCAGCAGCGCGCCGCCGCCGCGATCGCCGCCGGCCGCTTCCGCCCGGAGATCGTCGGCGTCCCCGTCCGCGACGGCGAGGTGCTCGTCGACGAGGGCCCGCGCCCCGAGACCACCCTCGAGGTGCTCGCGCGCCTCCGCCCCGTCGTGGCCGGCGGAGAGGTCGTCACGGCCGGCAACTCCAGCGCCCTCAACGACGGCGCCTCGGCCGTGCTCGTGGCGAGCGCCGAAGCCGTCGAGCGCCACGGGCTGACGCCCCGCGCGCGGATCGTCGTCGGCACCTCCGCCGCCCTGGCTCCGGAGATCATGGGACTCGGACCGGTCCCCGCGACGGAGAAGGCGCTGCGCCGTTCGGGGCTCTCCCTCGACGACATCGGCGCCGTGGAGCTCAACGAGGCGTTCGCCTCGCAGTCGCTCGCCTGCATCCGGCGGCTCGGCCTCGACGAGGACCGCGTGAACGCCGACGGCGGCGCCATCGCTCTCGGCCACCCGCTCGGCTCGTCCGGCTCGCGCCTGCTCGTGACGCTGATGGGACGCATGGAGCGCGAGGATTCCCGCTACGGCCTCGCCACGATGTGCGTCGGCGTCGGCCAGGGCGCGGCCGTGATCCTGGAGAAGGTGTGAGGGGCGCGGACGAGCCGCTGCTCGTCACCCGCACCGCGGACCGCGTCGTCGCGACCCTGAACCGTCCGCACAAGCGCAACGCGATCGACCAGGCCACGATCGACGCCCTGCACGCGCTGTGCGCCGAGCTGGAGGAGACGCCGCGCACGCTCATCCTCACCGGTGCCGACGGGGTGTTCGCGGCGGGCGCCGACATCGCCGAGCTCCGGGACCGTCGTGCCGGCGACGCCCGCCGCGGCATCAACGCCCACGCGTTCGTCCGCGTCGCGGAGCTGCCGATGCCCGTGATCGCCGCGATCGACAGCTACGCGCTCGGCGGTGGCGCGGAACTCGCGTATGCCGCCGACATCCGCCTCGCGACGCCGACCCTGAAGATCGGCAACCCGGAGACCGGCCTGGGCATCCTCGCCGCCGCCGGAGCGAGCTGGCGCCTCAAGGAGATCGTGGGCGACGCCCGCGCCATCGAGCTGCTGCTGACCGGTCGCACGGTGCACGCCGAGGAGGCCCTCCGCATCGGTCTCGTCTCCTCGCTGCACGAACCCGCGGACCTCCTCGCCGCCGCCCACGCGGTCGCCGACCGCATCGCCCGCAACGACCCCGCGGCGACCATCGCGACCAAGCGGGTGTTCCGGGCGCCGCGCCACCAGCACCCCGCGGTCGACCTCGAGGAGCAGGCCACGCTGTTCGAGAGCCCGGAGAAGCACCGCCGCATGACCGCCTTCCTGGAACGGAGAGACCGATGAGCACGCCCTCCTCCCCCGAAGCCGCAGCCCCGGCCCGTGTCGGCGTGCTCGGCGGCGGACGCATGGGCGCCGGCATCGCCCACGCCTTCCTCCTCGCCGGAGCCCCCGTGACCGTGGTGGAGCGGGACGATGACGCCGCCGCGGCCGCCGCCGCCCGCGTGCACGGGTCGATCGACGCCTCGCTCTCCCGCGGCACGGCGATCGAGACGGCCGAGGCTTACCGGTCCCGGTTCGCGACCGGGACCGACGCCGCCCTGTTCGCGGACTGCACCCTCGTCATCGAGGCCGTCCCGGAGGAGCTGTCGCTGAAGATCGACGCCCTCACCCGCGTCGAGCGCCACCTCGCCGACGATGCGGCCCTGGCGTCCAACACGTCGTCCATCTCGATCGACGAGCTCGCGGCGGTGCTCGACCGCCCCGAGCGCTTCCTCGGGATGCACTTCTTCAACCCGGTGCCCGCCTCGACCCTCGTGGAGGTGGTCCGTGGCGGCGCGACCGCGGAGACTCTCGTCGCGGACGCGGCCTCCTGGGTCCGCGCGCTGGGCAAGACACCCATCGTCGTCGCCGACGCCCCGGGATTCGCGTCCTCTCGCCTCGGCGTCGCCCTCGGCCTCGAGGCGATCCGGATGCTCGAGGACGGCGTCGCCTCGGCCGCCGACATCGACGCCGCCATGACCCTCGGCTACAAGCATCCGGTGGGACCGCTCCGGCTCACGGACATCGTCGGCCTGGACGTCCGGCTCGGCATCGCCGACTATCTCGCGGCGCAGCTCGGCCCGCGCTTCGAACCCCCGGCCCTGCTGCGCCACCTCGTCGCCGAGGGACACCTCGGCCGCAAGAGCGGACGCGGCTTCTACGAATGGGACGACTGATGAAGGGAACCCCGATGACCGAGATCCTCCCCAGCTACGTGCAGGGCTCCTGGTGGACGCCCGCCTCCGACGCGGACGCCACCGCGGTGCGCGACGCCTCGACCGGAGAGACGGTCGCCCGCGTCTCCACCACCGGTCTCGACCTCGGTGCGGCGCTCGACTTCGCCCGCACCACCGGTCAGGCCACGCTCGGCGCGCTCACGTTCCACCAGCGCGCCGTCCTGCTCAAGCAGCTCGCGCTCGCGCTGACCGCCCGCAAGGAGGAGCTGTACGCGCTCTCCAGCCGCACCGGCGCCACCGCGCAGGACTCCTGGGTCGACATCGACGGCGGCATCGGCGTTCTCTTCGCGTACTCCAGCAAGGGCCGCCGCGAGCTGCCGAATGCGAAGGTCTACGTCGACGGCGCCGTGGAGAACCTGTCTAGGGACGGCTCCTTCCTCGGCCGGCACATCTACACCCGGCTGCCCGGGGTGGCGGTGCAGATCAACGCCTTCAACTTCCCCGTGTGGGGCTCGCTGGAGAAATTCGCGCCGGCCTTCCTCGCCGGTGTCCCCACGGTCGTGAAGCCCGCCACCCCCACCGGCTACCTCACTGAGGCCATGGTGCGGGTGATGGTCGAGTCCGGACTGCTGCCCGAGGGGTCGCTGCAGCTCGTCTCCGGCAGCGTCCCCGACCTCTTCGCGCACCTCCGCCTCGGCGACCTCGTCGCGTTCACCGGTTCCGCGTCGACGGCGGAGCGGCTCCGGGCGCACGACGCGGTGCAGACCGGCGGGGTCCGCTTCACCAGCGAGACCGACTCGATCAACGCCTCGGTGCTCGGCACGGATGCGACCTCCGGCACGCCGGAGTTCGACGCCTACGTGAAGCAGCTCGTCGCGGAGATGACGTCGAAGGCCGGGCAGAAGTGCACCGCGATCCGGCGGGCGATCGTGCCCGAGGACGCGGTGGATGACGTGATCGCCGCGGTGCGCGACCGGCTCGACGCGCGGATCGTCGTGGGCGACCCGCGCGCGGAGGGCGTGACGATGGGACCGCTCGCCTCGACGGCCCAGCGCGACGAGGTGCTCCGGCAGGTGGCGCGACTCCGCGAGGGCGGCGGCGAGCTCGTGATCGGCTCCGTCGAGACGCCGACGGTCCGCCGTGCGGACGGCAGCGAGGGCCCGGCGGAGGACGGCGCGTTCGTGGCGCCGATGCTCCTGCGCTTCACCGATGCGACGAGCCCCGCCGTGAACGAGATCGAGGCGTTCGGCCCCGTCTCCAGCATCCTCGGCTACCGCACGCTGGACGAGGCGGCGGCGCTCGTGGCCCGGGGCGGCGGCTCGCTCGTGACGAGCGTCGCGACGCACGACCCGGAGGTCGCGACGACGCTGGCCGCGGGCATCGCGGCGTACAACGGTCGCGTGCTCTTCCTCGACCGCGACGACGCTCGCAGCTCGACCGGCCACGGCTCCCCGCTCCCGAACCTCGTGCACGGCGGCCCCGGTCGCGCCGGCGGCGGAGAGGAGCTCGGCGGCATCCGGGCGGTGCTGCACCACATGCAGCGCACCGCGGTGCAGGGCTCCCCGGAGATGATGACCGCGCTCACCGGGGTGTGGCACCAGGGGGCCTCGGCCCGTCCGTTCGACACCGGCGACGGCGTTCACCCCTTCCGCAAGTCGCTGGCGGAGCTGCGCATCGGGGACCAGGTCGTCAGTCCCTCGCGCACCGTCACCCTCGACGACATCGAGACGTTCGCGGCGTTCACGGGCGACACGTTCTATGCGCACATGGACGAGGCGTCGGCGGCGGCGAACCCGTTCTTCCCCGGACGCGTGGCCCACGGCTACCTGCTGGTGTCGTGGGCGGCCGGACTCTTCGTCGATCCGGCTCCCGGTCCCGTGCTCGCGAACTCCGGGCTGGAGAACCTGCGCTTCGTGACCCCGGTGTCCCCCGGCGACGAGATCCGCGTCGAGCTCACCGCCAAGCAGATCACGCCGCGGGAGACCGACGAGTACGGCGAGGTGCGCTGGGACGCGGTGCTGAAGAACCAGGACGACGAGCTCGTCGCGACCTATGACGTCCTCACTCTCGTCGCGAAGGAGCTCACCCCCGCCGCGTAGCTCCCGCCCGACCCCGAGACCCCGGGTTCTCGTCGAGGCCCCGCCCTTCCCACGCGGATACGGCGGGGCCTCGGCGCGAAGACGGGGTCTCGCGAGTCAGGGGTGGCGGAGGCCGTCGAGGGCGATCGCGACGACGTCGTCGGCGAGGCGGTCGGCGCCCTCGCGACCACCGGGGCGGTACCACTCGACGATCGAGTTGATCATGCCGAACGTCAGGCGGGCGACGACGGACGCGTCGATGTCGGAGCGCAGGGCGCCCTCGGCCTGCGCCTCCGCGACGAGGGCCGTGATGCGACGGTCGAACGCCCGCCGCCGGGTGAGGGCGCGCCGCTCGACGTCGGTGTTCCCGCGCACGCGCAGCAGCAGCGTCACGGCGGGGAGCTGGTCCACGAGCACATGGACGGCCCCGCGGAGCACGTGCTCCAGCCGGGCGACGGCGTCGGTCGCTCCCGCGTCGACCGGGAGCGGCGCGTCGACCACCGCTTCGAGCCCGCCGAGAGCGCTGTCGAGGGCACGGTCGAGCATCTCGTCCTTCGACCCGAAGTGATGGTAGATCGCCGACTTCGACAGCCCGAGGCGCTCGGCGAGCATCCCGATCGAGGTCGCGTCGTAGCCGTGCTCGTTGAAGGCGGCCACCGCGACGGCGAGGATCCCCTGCTGGTCGTACCCGGGGCGGCCGCGCCGCGTGGTCTGCATCTCGGACATCCCCCTCAGTCTCGCACCGCCCGCCGCGCGCATCGCGGAGGTCGACGCCGAGACCCCCGCGTGTCAGCGCAGGTCGTAGACGCGCTTGTACTTGCCCTCGCTGCGCGGCAGCGTCCCGGGCTCCTCCAGCCGCACGGCGACCGACGAGCCGATGAACACCTTGATGCGCTGCACGAGCACCTGCGCCGCCGCCTCGCACGTCTCCACGGACAGGTCGGGGTGACGCTCGATGCGCACGGTGAGGGCGTCCATCCGGCCCTCCTTCGTCAGCTCCAGGATGAAGTGCGGCGTGAGCTGCTCGATCCCGAGCACCAGCTCCTCGATCTGCGTCGGGAAGAGGTTGACGCCGCGCAGGATGATCATGTCGTCGTTGCGCCCGGTGACCTTCTCCATCCGCCGCATACCCGGACGTGCCGTGCCGGGGAGCAGGCGGGTGATGTCGCGCGTGCGGTACCGGATGACGGGGAACGCCTCCTTGGTGAGCGAGGTGAAGACGAGCTCGCCCCGTTCGCCGTCCGGCAGGGCCTGCAGGGTGTCGCCGTCGATCACCTCCGGCAGGAAGTGGTCCTCCCACAGGTGCGGGCCGTCCTTGGTCTCCAGGCACTCGTTGCCGACGCCCGGCCCCATGACCTCGCTGAGTCCGAAGATGTCGAGGGCGTCGATGCCGAGCCGCTGCTCCAGCTCGCGCCGCATCTCGTTGGTCCAGGGCTCCGCTCCGAGCACCGCGACCCGGAGCGAGGTGGACCGCGGGTCGATGCCCTGCGCGGCCATCGCGTCGGCGATCGTGAGGAGGTAGCTCGGGGTGCACAGGATCGCGTCCGGCTCGAAGTCGCGGATGAGCTGCACCTGTCGGGCGGTCTGTCCGCCCGACATCGGGATCACCGTGGCGCCCAGGGCCTCGATGCCGGCATGCGCCCCGAGCCCGCCCGTGAACAGGCCGTACCCGTAGGCGTTGTGCACCTTCATGCCGCGCCGGATGCCGCTGGCGCGGAGCGACCGGGCCACCAGCGTCCCCCAGCGGTCGAGGTCGCCGCGCGTGTAGCCGACGACGGTCGGGCGGCCCGTGGTGCCGCTGGACGCGTGGATGCGGGCGACGTCGGCCATCGGCACCGCGAACATCCCGAACGGGTACGTCTCGCGCAGGTCGTCCTTGGTGGTGAAGGGCAGCCGGTGCACGTCGTCGAGGCTGCGGATGTCGTCGGGATGCACGCCCGCCTCGTCGAACTTCCGCGTGTAGAGCGGGACGTTGCGGTAGGCGTGCTGCACGGTCCACCGGAGGCGCTCGAGCTGCAGGCGCTCGATCTCGGCGCGGCTCATCCGCTCCTCGGGGTCGAGCTCGTCGGTCGTCGGCGGGCGGAGGGCGGAGGCGGGGGCGGTCATCGTCGACACGGGGACTCCTCGGAACGGATGGGGTCAGAAGGTGCGGGAGGTGGTGCGGGAGCGGCCGCGGAACTCGGCGACCGCGTCGCCCTGCTCGTCCACGACCGTCACGTCGTAGAGGCCGGAGCGACCGCTGCGGGTGCGGCGGACGGCCGTCGCGGTGAGCGTCTGCCCCGCGACGGTGGGCTTGAGGAACGAGATGTCGGCGCCGGCGGCGACGGTCACCCGGTCGTCCTCGTTGCAGGCGATCGCGAAGGCGGTGTCGGCGAGCGCGAACACGAGGCCGCCGTGGGTGATCTGGAAGCCGTTGGTCATGTCGTCACGGACGCGCATGGACACGACCGCGTGCCCCGGGTCGTCGCGCTCGACCACGAGCCCGAGCATCGCCGAGGCCCGGTCGCGTTCCATCATGGCCCGGTTCGGCCGCACGGCCTCCGCCGTATCCGTCGCCTCCGTCATCGCCGACCTCCTCGTCGCGCTGGGACGGGACGACCGCGTCCCGTCCGCCCATACTAACTGAACGATCGGTCAGTAACGCAAGGGCCTCGGGGACGCGGGTGGGGTCACTCGATCCGGAACGGCGTCCGCAGCGTCGCATCCTCCACGGTGATGCCCGTGATCACCGCCGCCGGGTCGGAGAAGTCGCGATCCGCGCGGAAGCGGATCGTCCCGCCCTCCCGGGTGGACCACTCGTAGAAGTATTCGCCGGACGACACGACGCGGAGGAACGTGCCCTCCGGGAAGGCCGCGACCGCCTCCGTCAGCGGAGCGCCGATCCGGACTCCCCCGGCGGCGGGAAGGGCGGCACCGTCCGGGTCGACGTCGCCCTGCATGTTCGCGATACCGGCGGTGACCGCCGCCAGCGCATCCCCCTGCTCGGCGAAGTGCAGCACGAGGCGGGACGTCCCGTCGGCGCTCACGACGCGCACCTGCCGATCGGACCAGTCGAACTCCTCCACGGTGGCCCCGGGGATCGCCGCCACCGCCTCCTCGCGCGAGGCACCCAGCACGAGCGGGCCCACACCCGCCGTCGTCATCTCCCACGCGCTCCACGGAGCGGCGGGGTCGACGGGCACCGGGGTCTCGGCGACCGGCGGGTCGTCCGTGAGCTCCTCGACGAGAGCGGCT
This sequence comes from Microbacterium sp. NPDC091676, assembly GCF_044756645.1. Lineage (NCBI taxonomy): Bacteria > Bacillati > Actinomycetota > Actinomycetes > Micrococcales > Microbacteriaceae > Microbacterium > Microbacterium sp. NPDC091676. The sequence goes on from NZ_JBIVTI010000001.1 coordinate 1,283,215, forward strand.
TCCGCCTCGACCGCCCGATCCCGCAGGAGCAGAGCCGCGCGCTCGGCGTCGAACGCGGAGCCGTCGAGCGCCGGCTGCCACAGGTGCACGACGACGTTGCCGACGGCGGCGAAGGCGTGGTGCACGCGCCAGGGGTTTCCGCCCGCGTTCATGGTCATCGTGCCGGCGAAAGCCCGCACGCCCTCCTCATCGGGAACGGCGACCGCGTCGAAGGCGCCTTCACCCCGAGCGTCGAACTGCGCGCAGCGGTCGACGGTCGAGGCGAGCAGGTCCATGCGCTCGGCCGCCACGTCCTCCGACGCGAACTGGAGGATCTCCTGCTTGCCGCTGCTCTGCGTGTCCTCGGCGTCCGCCCAGGACACCGTGCGCGCCCCGATGCTGAACATCGAGGTCTCCATGATCAGCATCCCGCACACGGACGGGGTGAAGTCCGGGCCGCCCCCGTCCGCGTACTGCAGCAGAGTGTCGTCGACCTCACCCGCCGGCGGCGCAGACGGAAGCAGATCGGCGACCTCGGCCGGCGTGAGCGCGAAGGCGTCGAGGTCGTCCCCCACGAACAGGAGCGGGCCGTCATACGGCTCCGGCGTCGGCGTCTCCGTCACCGGCGAGGCGGTCGCCGTGGGCGTCGCCTCCGGGGTCGCCGCGCATCCGGGCACGGCGATCAGCACCGCTGCCGTCGCCGCCGCGAGGAGCGCCGCGCCGCGCCTCTTCCGCCTACCGGGCACCGCAGCCGTCATGAACCCCTCCGAGTGGTCTCGTGCGCACCGATGCGCGCCCCTGAGGGAAGGATAGCGGTCAGGATCCGGGACTCAGGATGCCGGCGGCCGCCCGCCGCGCGTCCGCCGCGGTCCTCGCGCCGCTCGCGCCCTCGGCCGCCCGCCGGCAGGCATCGGCGTCCACGGCGTCGAGCGCGGCCGCCACCCTGCCGAGGGCGCGAGGCGTCATCGACAGCGAGGTCGCTCCGAGCCCGACGAGCACGGGGGCGAGTGCCGGGTCACCGGCCGCCTCCCCGCAGATGCCGACGGCCTTGCCCGCCGCACGTCCCGCCGCCCCGACCGTCCCGATGAGCCGCAGGACCGCCGGCTGCCAGGGATCGTTGAGATCGGCGAGCGCACTGGACAGTCGGTCCGCTGCCAGGGTGTACTGCGCGAGATCGTTGGTCCCGAGACTCACGAAGTCCACGACCTCGAACAGCTCGGCGGCCAGCAGCGCCGCCGCCGGGGTCTCGATCATGATCCCCGCTCTGTCCAGCCCCGCGGCACGGCACCGCGCCGCGAAGTCCGCGGCCTCGTCGACCGTGGCGACCATCGGGGCCATGACCTCCACCTCGGCGGATTCCGCATCGGCGGCCCTGGCCAGCGCGCGGAGCTGGTCGTCGAGGAGCGCGGGCCGGCGACGGGAGAGGCGCAGGCCCCGCACGCCGAGCGCGGGGTTCTCCTCGTCGTCGTCGTTCGCGAACGGCAACGGCTTGTCGCTCCCCGCATCCAGGGTGCGCACGACGACCTTCCGCCCGGGGAATGCGCGCAGCACCCCGCGGTACGCCTCGACCTGCTCCTCGATGCTCGGCGCCGCTGTCCGGTCGAGGAAGCAGAACTCGGTGCGGAAGAGCCCGACCCCCTCGGCGTGCGCCGCGGCCGCGCTCCCGGCATCCGACGCTCCTCCGACGTTGGCCAGGAGAGGCACGCGGGTCCCGTCCGCGAGACGGCCCCGCCCGTCGAAGGTCACCACGACCGCCGCGGCCCGCGCCTCGGCGATCTCCGCCTCGTCCGGGTCGACGTGGATCGTGCCGCGATCCCCGTCGACGAGGAGCATGGCGCCCTCGGGGATCCCGGTCGCCCCTGGCACCCCGACCACGGCAGGCAGTCCCAGCGCCCGCGCGATGATCGCCGTGTGCGACGTGGGCCCGCCGTCCGCGGTCACGAGGGCGACGCAGTTCCCGCCGTCCAGCGCAGCCGTGTCGGCGGGGGCCAGGTCGGTCGCGACGAGCACGAAGGGCTCATCGCGCTCGGGGACTCCCGGCATATCCACCCGGAGGATCTCGGCGATCATGCGGTCGCGGACGTCACGGATGTCGGCAGCTCGTTCCGCCATCCTCCCGCCGAGAGCCGTGAGCGCCGCCTCGTGCGCCGCAGACGTCTCCCAGACCGCCCGCGCCGCCGTCCGTCCCTGTGCGCGCACGAGGGCGGTGGCTTCGGCGACGAGCTCCGGGTCCGAGGCGAGGAGCCGGGACGCGTCCAGGATCGCCCGCGCCTCCCCGCGGGCCCGTTCGGCGCGCGAACGCAGCTGATCGGCGACGGCCACCGCGGCCCACTCGATCGTGGAGACCTCGGCATCCCGGCCCTCCGGAGGGACGACGGCCTCGGCATCCGGTTCCGGGAGTGCCGGTGCGAGGGACACCGCCCTCGCGGCCACACGTCCCGGGCTGACGCCGCGGCCCTGCAGCACGGATCCGGAGACGATCTCCGGCGTCGGCGCCGACTCGTGGTCGGCCCGGGCTCCTGCCTCGTCGTCGCCGGCGGTGGCGCGCACGGGCGCGGGCGCGGCTCCGGGGCTTCCGGCGGCGCCCTCGTCCGACTCGACGCCCTCGCCGAATCCTTCCTGGAAGAGCGAGACCAGGCGGTCGATCGCCGCCTCAGCATCCGCTCCTCGACCGGTGAGCTCGATCTCGGTCCCCTGCCGCGCGCCGAGTGCCAGCAACCGGGTCAGGCTCCCGGCCGCGGCTTCCGGGCCGTCCGGCAGTCGCCGCAGACGGACGTCCGCGCCCGCCGCCGATTCCGCGATCAGCGCGGCGGGCCGGGCATGGATGCCGAGAGGATTGCGTACCCGCACACGACGGGACACCGTGTCTCCGGCCTCCTCGGGCGGCGGGGAGGAACCGTCGTCCTCCGACACCGACGAGGAATCGGCGGTCGTCGACGCGTCCGGCGCGACGAGCTGACCGGTCTTCGCGGCGAGGGCCGACGCGGCTTCGCCGGCGACCGCATCGAGGTCGGCCCCGGCCGCCGCGGCCACGACCGCGGCGAGAAGCCCCTCGACGAACGGGGCCGGGGCGAGCCGCACCGGCACGTCGCTGCTGCGCAGCTCCAACGCGAGCTCGGCGCTCAGCACGGCCGACCCGAGGTCCATCAGCACGAGCACGCCGTCGACCTCGGCGGCGAGCTCGTCGATCGCCGCGGACACCGCGACGGCGTCCGTCCCGAGGATGGGCGCGCCGTCGGCGTCCACGCCCGCCCCGGCCGCCACGCGCACCGGCACGCCGCCGCCCGGCACCATCTGCAGGGCGAGTTCGAGCGCCGCCTCCCCGAGCCGGGCGCTGTGGGAGACGGCGACGATCCCGATCATCCGGCGTCCGCGAGGGCCGCCGCGAGCGCCTCGAACAGGAGCGCGGTCGAGGCGGCACCGGGGTCGAGGTGGCCGGCGCTGCGTTCACCGAGGTAGCTCGCCCTGCCCTTCCGGGCGACGAGCGGCACCGTGGCGTCGCGGCCGGCGGCCGCGGCATCCGCCGCCGCCCTGGCGGCGGCCGCGGTATCGGCTCCTCCGGCGAGGGCAGCGTCGAAGGCGTCCACCGCGGGAGCCATGGCGTCGAACATGGTCTTGTCGCCCGCCTCGGGCTTGCCCCGCGCGACGATGCCCTCCAGCCCCGCCCGGAGCGCGGCGGCGAGCGCCGGTCCGTCGAGCGACGTCACCGCACCGGCGGACATCCCCATGCGCAGGAAGAACGTGCCATAGAGGGGGCCGCTCGCGCCGCCCACCGAGCTCACCAGGGTCATGCCGACGGACTTGAGCAGCTCGTCGATCGTCGCGGGCGTCGTCGCCGCGAGCTTCTCTCCGACCGCCGTGAAGCCGCGCGCCATGTTCGCGCCGTGATCGGCGTCCCCGATCGCGGAGTCCAGTTCCGTGAGCCAGTCCCGCTGCGCGGTGACGGCTTCCCGGTAGCGGGAGATCCAGTCGACGAGGACGTCGGTGTCGACGGCCGCCATCACGCGCCCCACCGCAGGCCGGGGGTGTTCACCGGTGCGTCCCACAGGCGGAGCAGCTCGTCATCGGCCTTCAGCACCGTGACGGAGCACCCGGCCATGTCGAGGGAGGTGATGTAGTTGCCGACCAGGTTGCGCGCGATCTGCACGCCGGACTTCTCCAGGATCGACGCGACCTCGCCGTACATGAGGTAGAGCTCGATCAGGGGCGTGGCTCCCATGCCGTTGAGCATCACGATCGCGGGCCCGCTGGCGTCGAGGTCGCCCAGGATCGGCTCGACGAGTTGCCGCGCGATCTCCGACGCGGGGGCGAGCGGCTCACGGTGGCGTCCCGGCTCGCCGTGGATGCCGATGCCGATCTCCATCTGATCGTCGGGGAGGTCGAAGGTGGGCTTGCCCGCCGCGGGGACCGTGCAGCTGGTGAGGGCCATGCCCATGGAGCGCCCCTGACCGTTGATGCGCTTCGCGAGGTCGACCACGGCCGCGAGGTCGCGGCCCTCCTCCGCCGCCGCCCCCACGAGCTTCTCCAGCAGGACGGTGAGGCCGACGCCGCGCCGCCCCGCGGTGTAGAGCGAGTCCTGCACGGCCACGTCGTCGTCCACGACGACCGTACCGACCTCGATCCCCTCCATGGCGGCGAGCTCGGCGGCCATCTCGAAGTTCAGCACATCGCCGGTGTAGTTCTTGACGATGTGCAGCACACCGGCCCCGCGGTCGACCGCCTGGGTGGCGACCTGCACGCGGTCGGGGGTGGGCGAGGTGAAGACCTCGCCGGCGACGGCCGCGTCGAGCATGCCGGTGCCGACGTAGCCGCCGTGCAGCGGCTCGTGGCCCGATCCCCCTCCGGAGACGACGGCCACCTTGCCCTGTTCCTTCGGTGTCGCCCGGGTGATGACGTGGTTCTCCAGGTCGACGGAGAGTTCGGGGTGCGCGGCGGCGACGCCCTTCAGGGACTCGACGAGGACGTCCTCCGGGGCGTTGATGAGCTTCTTCATCCTGCGATCTCCTTTGATGCGGCGTGAGTCTCGAGCGAAAATCCGAAAGGGATTCGTCAATGTCGAATATGCTCGGAGCCTGCCGGGTTGTCAAGATCGATCCGGCGACCGGAAACCCGGCTCGACGACGACCGGAAGGAGGACGCGCATGATCCAGGCGATCGACCGCGCGGCGAAGATCCTCGACCTGCTCCAGGGCGCCCGCCACCTCGGCATCACGGACCTCTCCGCGGCCCTGAGCCTGCCGCCGTCGACCGTGCACGGCCTGGTGAAGTCGCTGCGCGCGCACGGCCTCGTCGCGAAGGAGCGCGGCGGACAGCGGTACATGCTCGGCCCCACGCTGCTGCGACTGAGCAACGTGTATCTCGACACCCTGGACGTGCGGGCGCGGGCGATGCGCTGGACGCAGGACCTGGCGCGGCGGACGGAGCTGTCCGTGCGCCTCGGAGCCCCGCACCTCACGGACGTCCTCGTCATCCATCACAACCTCCGCCCCGACGACAGCCCGCAGATGCTGGAGACGGGGATGGCCGTCCCCGCGCACGCCTCCGCGATGGGGAAGGTGCTCCTCGCGTACGACCAGGGCTTCCAGCAGAGCGTGTTCGCCGAGCCCCTGCGCAGCCTCACCGGCGACACCATCACCGACGTGGCCCGACTGACCCTCGAGCTGCCGGGGATCGCGGAGCGCGGGACGGCGGCGGAGAGCGATGAGGCCGTCCTCGGCGAGTCGTCCCTCGCGGCGCCGATCGCCGACGCCTCGAACACGATCGTCGCCGCGGTGGCCGTCGTGCTCCCGACCGCGGAGGCGCCGGCATCCGACACCGTCGTGCACGCGCTCCGCGAGACGGCACGGAACATCTCCCGCGAACTCGGCGCGACGACCTGGCCACCACCCGTGGCCCCCGCCGAGGACTGACCCCGGGCCTCAGCCGCGCAGAGCGAGCGCGAACGGCAGCACGGCCGTGGCCCCGGCCTGCCGCACCGCGCGTGCCGCGACCGTCAGCGTCCACCGACTGTCGATGAGGTCGTCGACGAGCAAGACCGGACCGGCGGGGACCTCGAGATGCGCCGCGTCGAACCGGTCCCACACCCCCGCGAGCCGGAACACGCTGTTCCCGCCCGCCTGCCCCGAAGGCCCTCCGCCCCGCCACTCCAGCGCGCCGAGGTACGGCAGCCGCCCGATCTCGGACAGCCCGCGGGCGAGGGAGTCGACGAGCTGCGGATGAGACCGCGACGGCATCGCGATCACGGCCACCGGCCGCTCCGCCCAGTCCCACCCGGCGAGCACGCGCACGCACGCCTGCAGCAGCGCCGGGCTGATCGGGGCGTCCGGGGCGCCGGCCGCGAAGACCTCGCGCAGCGTGCCGCCCCAGCCGAGGTCGGTGAGCCGGGCGAGGGCACGCCCCTCGTCGGCCTGCTCCCCCGCGGGGATGCGGCCGCGCACCGGCACATCGAGGCGGTCGGCCCCTGTCGGCCACGCGCGACGCGGCTCGACCGGCACGCCGACCCGGTCGAGGGAGGCCGCCGCCTGCACGCTCGCCGTCTGCGCGACCTCCGCCGGGAACCACACGCCCGCGCAGTTGTCGCACCGGCCGCAGGGGGCCGCGGTGTCGTCGTCGAGAGCCCGCTGCAGGAAGGCCATGCGACAGCCGTCCGTGCGCTCGTACTCGAGCATGTGCTCCTGCTCCGCGACCCGCTCCGCGGCGATGCGCTCGTAGCGCTCGGCGTCGTACGTCCAGGAGTGTCCGGTCGCGATCCAGCCGCCCTGCACGCGACGCACGGCACCGTCCACGTCGAGCACCTTCAGCAGCAGCTCGAGCGGCGTGCGGCGGATGTCGACGAGGGCCTCCAGCGCCGGCGTCGAGATCGGGCTGTCGCCGAGCGCGGCGATCACCCGCTCCGCGCGCTCCCGATCGGGCATCGACGCGGTCGCGAAGTAGTGCCAGATCTCGCGGTCTTCGACACCGGGGAGCAGGAGCACGTCCGCGCTCTCGCTGGCACGCCCCGCTCGTCCCACCTGCTGGTAGTACGCCACGGGCGAGGACGGGGCTCCGAGGTGCACGACGAATCCGAGGTCCGGCTTGTCGAACCCCATGCCGAGGGCGCTGGTGGCCACGAGCGCCTTCACCTCGTTGCGCTTGAGCATGCCCTCCGACTCCGCACGCTCCTCGGGGTCGGTCTGCCCCGTGTAGGCCCGCACGTCATGGCCGTGATCGCGCAGGAACCGCGCGGTGTCGACCGCCGCCGACACCGTCAGCGTGTAGATGATCCCGCTGCCGGGGAGGTCGTCGAGGTGGCTGAGCAGCCAGGCCAGGCGGCTCGCCGAGTCCTTGAGGCGGAGCACGCCGAGCCGCAGCGAGGTGCGGGCGAGCGGCCCGCGGATCGTGAGCACGGGCACCGCCTCCGCTCCCTCCGCGCCGCCCGGCAGCGCCCCGAGCTGCTCGGCCACGTCCGCCACCACGCGGGAGTTCGCCGTCGCGGTCGTCGCCAGCACCGGCACGTCGGCGGGCATCTGCGCGATGAGGTCGCGCAGTCGGCGGTAGTCCGGGCGGAAGTCGTGCCCCCAGTCGCTGATGCAGTGCGCCTCGTCGACGACGAGCATGCCGAGCCGCGCCACCAGCGCAGGCAGCTGCTCCTCGCGGAAGGCCGGGTTGTTCAGCCGCTCCGGCGAGACGAGCAGCACGTCGACGTCGTCTCCGGCGAGACGCTCCTGCACCTCCGCCCACTCGTGGGCGTTGGTCGAGTTGATCGCCACGGCGCGCACGCCCGCACGCTCCGCTGCGGCGATCTGGTCGCGCATGAGCGCCAGGAGCGGAGAGACGAGCACGGTGGGGCCGGCCCCCTGCCGACGGCGGAGCAGGGTCGCGACGAAGTACACCGCCGACTTCCCCCACCCGGTGCGCTGCACCACGAGCGCGCGGCGACGCCCCTCCACCAGCGCCTCGATCGCCTCGAACTGGCCGTCGTGGAAGTCGACGTCGGGACGGCCGACGAGTTCGCCGAGGGCGGCGCGGGCGGCCTCGCGGAGAGGCACGGCGGTCGGGGAGGTCATGCCCTCCACTCTGCCGCAGACCTCCGACAGACCTCCGACAGGGCTCCGACCGCCGCCCGGTCTCGGTGGACGACCGCCGTCGAGGCCGTAGCGTGGAGGAATGATCACCCGCGAACTCGCCGTCGCGCTCCGCGATGCCGGCCTGAACTGGAGACCCGCGGAGGGTGACCGCTTCCAGCTCGATCTGCCGGACGAGGTGGAGCTGGAGGCGGAGGCCGACGTCTTCACGGTCAGCGCGATGACCATCGAGGCGCGGCAGACGCCGGCCGGCACCGACCTCGCCTTCAACGGCACGACGGAGTGGGCGCTCGACGCCGTGACCCTCGCCGATGCGGTGTGGCTGCCGCGCGAGGACCAGCTGCGCGACCTACTCCGCGGGACGTTCCGTGCCCTCACCCGCCTCCCTGACACGTTCCGCGTCGAGATCGAGCTCGCCGGTGCTCCCCTGCGGTTCGAGCACCCGGACCCGGCGGAAGCCTACGGCCGCGCGCTGCTGGCGCTGATCTCGCGCTCCCGCTGACATGTCCTGTTGAATCGGGCCGTCGCGTGTGTCAGAATTACCTAACGATCGGTCAGTAAAGAAGGACCGGAGCCCGAGGAGTCGACGATGACCAGTCCCGCAGACCTGTCCCTCGTGGACGGCGAGACCTCCGACGAGGAACGCCTGTTCGACGAGCTGATCGCGAACGAGCAGCGCGTCGAGCCGCGCGACTGGATGCCCGAGGCCTATCGCAAGACGCTCATCCGGCAGATCTCCCAGCACGCCCACTCCGAGATCATCGGCATGCAGCCCGAGGGCAACTGGATCACCCGCGCCCCGAGCCTCAAGCGCAAGGCGATCCTCATGGCGAAGGTGCAGGACGAGGCCGGGCACGGGCTCTACCTCTACTCCGCCGCACAGACCCTCGGCATCACCCGCGACGAGATGATGGACCAGCTCATCTCCGGCACGGCGAAGTACTCGTCGATCTTCAACTACCCCACCCCGACCTGGGCCGACATGGGCGCGATCGGCTGGCTCGTCGACGGCGCCGCGATCTGCAACCAGGTGCCGCTGTGCCGCGCCTCCTACGGCCCCTACGGGCGCGCGATGGTGCGCATCTGCAAGGAGGAGTCGTTCCACCAGCGCCAGGGGTTCGAGATCCTGCTCTCGCTCATGCGCGGCACCGACGAGCAGCGGCAGATGGCGCAGGACGCGGTGGACCGCTGGTACTGGCCGAGCCTGGCGATGTTCGGGCCGCCCGACGACCAGTCCCCCAACTCCGCCCAGTCGATGGCGTGGAAGATCAAGCGCTTCTCCAACGACGAGCTGCGTCAGCGGTTCGTGAGCATGCTCGTGCCGCAGGCCGAGATCCTCGGCGTCACCCTCCCCGACCCCGACCTGCGGTTCGACGAGGAGACCGGTCGCTACGAGATGGGCGAGATCGACTGGGACGAGTTCTTCCAGGTGCTGCGCGGCAACGGCCCGTGCAACGCCGAGCGTCTGGAGCGCCGCCGTACGGCGCACGACGAGGGCGCGTGGGTGCGGGAGGCCGCCGCAGAGTACGCCCGCAAGCAGCGTTCCCGTCTGCGCCCTGAGCCTGTCGAAGGGGCGGTGGCGTGATGGCGACCCCCGGACACGTCGAACACGAACCGTGGCCCCTGTGGGAGATCTTCGTGCGGGCGAACCGCGGGCTGAGCCACGTGCACGTCGGCTCGCTGCACGCCCCCGACGCCGACATGGCCATCCGCAACGCTCGCGACCTCTACACCCGCCGGGGCGAGGGCGTGTCGATCTGGGCGGTCCCCGCCGAGGCGATCACCACGAGCGACCCCGATGCCAAGGGGGCGTACTTCGAGAGCCCCGCCGGCAAGAACTACCGGCACGCGGTGTACTACACCGCCTCCGAGGGGGTGCCGCACCTGTGACCCTTCGACAAGCTCAGGGACCCAGCTCCACTCAGGGAGCCGGCGACGTCCACGGGGAGGCGCACGGCGACGTCTCCGTCGACGAGCTGCGGCTCAGCGAGGAGCTCGCCGGCGCGGGCACGACCGCGACGAGCGCCGACATCGCCGAGTACGCCCTGTGGCTCGGCGACGACGCCCTCATCCTGTCGCAGCAGCTCGGCGCCTGGATCTCCCGGGCCCCCGAGCTCGAGGAGGACGTGGCGCTCGGCAACATCGCCCTCGACCTCCTCGGCCACGCGCGCTCCTTTCTGCACTTCGCCGGCACGTGGGACGGCCGTTCCGAGGACGACCTCGCGTACTTCCGCGACGAGCCGGAGTTCCGCAGCGCCTGGATCGTGGAGCAGCCGAACGGCGACTTCGCGCAGACCATCGCGCGCCAGCTCGTCGCCTCGGTCTACCTGGTGGAGCTCTACGCCGCCCTCCGCGCGAGCACCGAGCCCACCTTCGCCGCGATCGCGGAGAAGGCGCTCAAGGAGGTCGACTACCACCGCGACCACGCCGTGCAGTGGGTGCTGCGCCTGGCGGGCGGGACGGAGGAGTCCCGACGGCGGATGATCCGTGCCCTCACGGAGGTGTGGCCGTACGTCGACGAGCTGTTCCGCGACGAGCCGCTGATCGATCGACTCGGTGATGCCGCCGTGCGGCCGTCGACCCTCCGGGCCCCGTTCGACGCGGTCATCGACACCGTGTTCGCCGAGGCCGGGCTCACGGTGCCGGAGGTGTCGGCGTCGTCGGCGGGCGGCCGGAACGGCGCGCACGCGACCCCGCTCGGGCACATCCTCGCCGAGATGCAGGTGCTGGCGCGACGGCACCCGGGGGCGTCATGGTGACCCGGACCACCGCCGACGCGACGGCCGAGGCCTGGCGGATCGCCGCCGCCGTGCCGGACCCGGAGGTGCCGGTGCTCACGATCGAGGACCTCGGCGTGCTGCGGGCGGTCGAGCTCCGCGGCGAGCGCGTGGTCGTCGACATCACGCCGACCTACAGCGGGTGCCCGGCCATGGACACGATCCGCGACGACGTGGTGCTCGCGCTCACGGCCGCCGGCTTCGCGGACGTCGAGGTGCGGCTCGTGCTCTCCCCCGCGTGGACCACCGACTGGATGAGCGACGCCGGGAAGCAGAAGCTCCGCGCGTACGGGATCGCGCCGCCCAGCGGCCGCGCGGCCGTACCCGCCGGTCCGATCCGGCTCGCCCTCAGCGTGCGCTGCCCCCGGTGCGGCTCCCTCGACACCCGGGAGGTCTCCCGCTTCGGGTCGACCTCGTGCAAGGCGCTGTACGAGTGCCGAGCCTGCCTGGAACCCTTCGATCACTTCAAGGTGCACTGATGTCGCTGTTCTCCCCGGCCCCGGCGACGGCGCCGGCGCCCTCTCCCGCCTCCCCCGCCCGGGCGCGCAGCCGTGCCCGGTTCCACACGCTCGAGGTCGAGGACGTCCGCCCGCTCACCGAGGACTCCGTCGAGGTGACCTTCACGGTGCCCGCGGAGCTCGCCGACGACTACGACCACCTCCCCGGGCAGTACGTGGCGCTGCGCACGACACTGGACGGCGTGGAGGTGCGGCGTTCCTATTCGCTCTGCCGGGCGCCCGAGCATCGCACCGACGGGGCGCCCACCCGCCTGAGCGTCGCCGTGAAGCGCGACGAGGGCGGGACGTTCTCCACATGGGCCCAGACCGGCCTGCACCCGGGCTTCCGCATCGACGTCATGAGCCCCCAGGGCACCTTCACCTCCGGCCTCGACGATCTGGACGAGAAGCACGTCGTCGGCATCGCGGCCGGCTCCGGGATCACGCCGCTGATGGCCCTCGCGCACACCGTGCTCTCCCGGTCGCGGACCTCGCGGTTCACGCTCCTCTACACGAACCGGTCGACGCTGGACGTCATGTTCCTGGAGGACCTCGCCGACCTCAAGGACCGCTACCCGACACGACTCACGCTGCACCACGTGCTGTCCCGCGAGCAGCGGACCGCGCCGGTGCTGTCCGGCCGCATCGACGAGCCCAAGCTGCGGACGATCCTCGACGCGCTCATCGATCCGGCCGACGTGGACGAGTGGTTCCTGTGCGGACCGCTCGCGCTCGTGGACCTGTGCCGAGACGTGCTGGCCGACGTGGGCGTGCCCCGCGAGCACGTGCGCTTCGAGCTGTTCACGACCGGCGAGGAGCCGGTGCGGGCGGCCCGACCGGTCACGGTGCGCTCGGGCGAGAAGACCGTGCGGATCGAGGTGAACCTCGACGGCGTCTCGTCCACGGTGGAGAGCCCGGTCGCGGCGCGCGAGTCGGTGCTGAACGCCGCACTGCGGGTGCGCCCGGACGCCCCGTTCGCGTGCGCGGGCGGCGTCTGCGGCACCTGCCGCGCGCGCGTTCTCGAGGGCAGCGTCACGATGACCGAGAACTACGCCCTGGAGCCCGACGAGCTGGAGCGCGGCTACGTGCTCACCTGCCAGTCCCATCCGACCAGCGACCGCGTGGTCGTGGACTACGACGTCTGAGGAGTCCTGATGATCGAACTCGCCATCGCCGACGACGTCGCCACCGTGGTGCTCGACGCCCCGGCGAAGCTCAACGCCCTGGACGAGGCCGCCCTCGCCGAGCTCGACGCCGCGTACCGGGAGGCGGAGGCCGCCGGGGTGCGGGCGCTGCTGCTCCGCGGTGAAGGGCGGGCGTTCTGCGCCGGGCGGGACATCTCCGCCGTCGATCCGCGCGATGACGACGTGCTCGGCTACCTCGGCGGGCGCGTGACGCCCCTGCTGCAGCGGATGTCCCGCTTCCCGGCGCCGACGGTCGCCGTCGCGCACGGCGCCTGCCTCGGCGTGGGGCTCGGGCTGCTCATCGCGACGGACGTCGTGTACGTCGCCGAGTCCGCGAAGATCGGCTCCCCGTTCGCCGCACTCGGCGCGACCCTCGACTCCGGCGGTCACGCGCTGTTCCTCGACCGGCTCGGCCCGCACAAGACGCTCGACCTCATCTACACCGGCCGGCTCATGAGCGGCACGGAAGCCGTGCGCTCGGGGCTCTTCTCCCAGGTGTTCCCGGACGACGAGGTGCTCACCGCCGCGACGGCCGCTGCGGGGAAGGCCGCGCACGGCGCCACGGCCGCCTTCCGGGCGAGCAAGGAGCTCGTCGCCCGCATCCGCGACGAACGCCTCACCCTGTGGGAGTCCATCGACGTCGAGAGCGCGGCGCAGGCCGCCCTGTGCGACACCGAGGACTACCGCGAGGGCTTCGCCGCGTTCCAGGAGAAGCGGAAGCCAGAGTTCCGCGGGCGCTGACGCGACGGCCCGGTCGTCGCTGTCAACCGTCTCGCGCGGTGTCCGACCCCGGTGGGAGGATGCCCGCATGCTGCTCTCGGAGCTCGTCACCACCACCGACCAGGTCGCCGCGACCTCGTCCCGCCTGGCCAAGGTCGAGGCGATCGCGGCGCTGCTCCGCCGGGCCGACGCCGACGACATCCCGCCTCTCGTGGGGCTGCTCCTCGCGGCACCCCGCCAGGGTCGCCTCGGCGTGGGGTGGCGGGGGCTGACGGCCCTCGCCATCGAGCACACCGCGACGCCGACGCTGACCATCGCGGAGGTCGACCACGCCTTCGACACCCTCGCGCACACCTCGGGCTCCGGTTCGGCGGGCGTGCGCAGCGAGCTGCTGCACGACCTCGCCGCCCGGGCCACCGCTCCCGAATGGGACTTCCTGACCAGGGCGATGCTCGGGGAGCTCCGCACCGGAGCGCTGAGCGGCGTGCTCCTCGACGCCATCGCCCGCGCCGCCGAGGCCCCGCCCGCCACGGTGCGACGAGCCGCCATGCTCTCCGGCGACCTCGGCGAGACGGCGCTGCTCGCGCTCACCGGCGCCGAGGGGGCACTCGACGAGGTCGGGCTCCGGGTGGGACGCCCCGTCCTCCCGATGCTCGCGGCCACCGCGCCGACGCCCACGGCCGCCCTGGAGATCACCGGCCGCGCCTCGGTCGAGTACAAGCTCGACGGCGCGCGTATCCAGGTGCACCGCCGCGGCGACGAGGTCGGCATCTACACACGGAGCCTCGCGGACGTCACCCACCGCCTGCCCGAGATCGTCGAGGTCGTCCGCGGTCTTCCCGCGCAGGAGGTCATCCTCGACGGCGAGACCCTGGCGCTCGACGAGGACGGCGGCCCCCGGCCGTTCCAGGAGACGATGTCCCGGTTCGGCGCGGACGCGGCGCGCGAGCTCGCCCTGCGCCCCTGGTTCTTCGACGTCCTGCACGTGGACGGCCGCGACCTGCTGGACGAGCCGCTGTCGGTGCGTCAGGAGGTCCTGGCCGAGGTCGCCGGCGAGTGGCGCATGCCCGGCATCGTGACGGACAGCGCGGAAGAGGCCGAGCGCCTGTCCCGCGAAGCCCTGACGGCCGGCCATGAGGGCGTGCTCGTGAAGGCCGTGGATGCGCCGTACGCCGCCGGCCGTCGCGGCAAGTCCTGGGTCAAGGTGAAACCCGTCCTCACGTTCGACCTCGTCGTGCTCGGCGCCGAGTGGGGGTCGGGGCGCCGCCGCGGATGGCTGTCGAACCTGCACCTCGGTGCCCGGGATCCGGACGGCGACTTCGGCGACCCCGGCGGGTTCGTGATGGTGGGCAAGACCTTCAAGGGCCTCACGGATGCGCTGCTGCAGTGGCAGACCGACGAGTTCCCGGCGCACGAGACCCATCGCTCCGCGTCGACGGTGTTCCTCCGGCCGGAGCTCGTGGTCGAGATCGCGATCGACGGCGTGCAGCGGTCCCCGCGCTACCCCGGCGGCCTCGCCCTCCGGTTCGCCAGGGTCAAGGGCTACCGTCCGGACAAGACCGCGGCGGAGGCCGACACGATCCAGACGCTCCTGGCCCTGCGGCGGGGTGCGACGGACGACGCCTGATCAGGCCGTGGGCGGGAGGCCTTCGTCCTCCTGGCGCACCGTGCCGCGGAACGACCAGGGGAAGTCGATCCAGAGGTCGGTGTCCTTCCACGCGAAGTCCGGCTGGATGAGCGTCGAGGGCTTCGTGTAGATCGTGACGGAACGCACGTCGGCGCCCTTCTCCTGCAGCAGCTGGACGGCGAGCGCCAGCGTGCGACCGGAGTCGGCCACATCGTCCACGAGCAGCACGCGGCGGCCGTCGAGGTAGGCCATGTCGAGCTCCGGCGGCAGCACCTCCGGGGCGTCCAGCACGGTGCCGATGCCGGTGTAGAACTCGACGTTGATCGCGCCGCAGTTCTTCACGCCGAGCCCGTACGCGATGGCGCCGGCCGGGAGCAGGCCGCCGCGGGCGATCGCCACCACGACCTCCGGCTCGAAGCCGGTCGCCGAGATGTTCCGCGCCAGATCGCGCGTCGCCGCGCCGAAGCCGTCCCAGGTGAGCGTCTCGCGCTCGATCGATGCATCCGTCATCGGTCCATTCTCGCGCATCCGCTCCGCCCGAGCCGCCGCTAGACTGGGCAGGTCCGGCCCCGCCGGTGCCTGAAAAAGAGGCACGAAGCACCTCGCATCGTCGCGAGGGCGAGACACATACGGATCCCCCTTCTCCGTCCCTGTCTCGAAAGGCTTCTCCATGCCCTCCGTCTCCGCGCACGTCGCCCTCACCCTCGCCCAGCACGTCGATGCCGTCTTCGGCGTGATGGGCAACGGCAACGCCTACTTCCTCGACGCCCTCGAGACGCAGACCGACGCCACGTTCACCGCCGTCCGTCACGAGCAGGGCGCGGTCGTCGCGGCCGACGCGCACTTCCGCGCCTCGGGCCGCATCGCTGCGGGCACCTCCACCTACGGCGCCGGCTTCACGAACACGATCACGGCGCTGGCCGAGGCCGTGCAGGCGCACGTGCCGCTCGTCCTCGTGGTGGGCGACGAGCCGACCTCGGGTCCGCGCCCGTGGGACGTGGACCAGATCGCTCTGGCCTCGGCGGTGGGCGCGCGCACCTATACCGTCGGGCGGACCGATGCCGCCGCGACCACCGTCATCGCCGTCGAGCACGCCCTCACCTATCGCGTCCCCGTGGTGCTCGCGATCCCCTACGACGTCGCCGCCCTCGAGGCCGGGGCGGTACCGGCGGCCCCGGCTCCGCGTCTGCCCGCCCCGCTCGCCCCGCGCGGGGACTTCGCCGAGGGCATGCTGGATGAGATCGCCGCCGCCCTGCGCGACGCCGAGCGCCCGTTCCTCCTCGCCGGGCGCGGCGCCTGGCTGGCCGGCGCCGGCGAGGCTCTCGGCGCCCTCGCCGCGCAGACCGGGGCCCTCACCGCCTCCTCCGCCCTCGGTCGCGGCATCTTCCCGGACACCCGGTACGACCTCGGGGTCACCGGCGGCTTCGGCGCCGAGGGGGCGATGGAGCTCGTGCGGACGGCCGACGTCGCGGTGGTCTTCGGCGCCAGCCTGAACCAGTTCACGATGCGCTTCGGCGACCTCTTCGCCCCGGGCACCCGGGTGTTCCAGATCGACACCGCTCCGGCCGCCACGCACGCCCATGTCGGCGGCTTCGTGCGCGCCGATGCCCGTCTCGCCGCCGAGGCCCTCGTCGCCCGCCTTTCCTCCCCCTCCGCCGCCCCCGACTCGGGCGGCGTGTCGGGCGCGGACTCCGCAGCCGTGTCCGCCCGACCCTGGCGGGAGACGGTCGATGTCGCCGCGGCCCGCACGTACGAGGCCGGAGACGAGCTCGCCCCGGACGGCCGCCTCGACCCGCGGTCCGCGGCGCGCCGGATCGCCGAGCTCCTCCCCGAAGACCGCGTCGTGGTCTCGGACGGCGGGCACTTCATCGGCTGGGCGAACATGTACTGGCCGGTCGCCGCGCCCGACCGGATGATGATGATCGGCACCGCGTTCCAGTCGATCGGACAGGGCTGGCCCAGCGTGGTGGGCGCGGCGCTCGCCCGTCGGGACGCGACCATCGTGCTCACCTCGGGTGACGGCGGCGGGCTCATGGCGATCGCCGACCTCGAATCGGCCGTGCGGGCGGCGGGCGGACGCGGCATGGCCGTCGTCTGGAACGATGCCGCGTACGGCGCCGAGGTCAACCTCTACGGGCTGAAGGGCCTGGCCGAGGGTCCGATGCGCATCCCCGAGGTCGACTTCGCCGCGTTCGGGGCCGCGGTCGGCGCCGAGGGCGTCGTGGTGCGGACTCTCGGCGACCTGGATCGCCTCGCCGCGTGGGCCGAGGAGGACCCGGCGACCCGGCGCTTCCTCGTCCTCGACCTCCGGATCTCCGGCGACGTGATCGCGCCGTACCAGCAGGAGATCATCCGCGTGAACTCCTGACCCGTGCGGGCCGATAGGCTCCCGGGATGACGGATGCTCCCGAGGTCCTGCGCTACAGCGCCTTCGCCGCGACGCCGGAGGGCGGCAACCCCGCGGGCGTCGTGCTCGCCGCGGACGGGCTCGATGAGGCGGACATGCAGCGGATCGCGGCCGAGGTCGGCTACTCGGAGACCGCGTTCGTGCAGGACGCCGCGGCGGACGGCTCCCGCTTCCGGGTGCGCTACTGGTCGCCCGCCGCGGAGGTGCCGTTCTGCGGGCATGCGACGGTCGCGACCGCGGTGGCGCTCGCCGAACGGCAGGGTCCGGGGACGGTCGTGTTCGAGACCGCGGCAGGGGTCGTGTCGATGGAGTCGTTCGCCGACGCGGAGGGGCGGGTGACGGTGTCGTTCACGAGCGTCGAGCCGGAGGTCCGCGACCTCGACCCCGTCGTGCGGGACCGCCTCCTCGCGCTCCTGGGGATGGAGCCGGCCGACGTGGACCCGCGCTTCCCGGTCCGCGAGGCGTTCGCGGGCAACTGGCACCCGATCGTCTTCGTCGCCGACCGGGAGCTCTTCCATCAGTTCCGCTTCTCCCCTGCCGACGTGGCGGCCCTCATGCGCGCACAGGGCTGGCAGGGCACGGTGACGGTGCTGCACGCCGAGGATCCGGCCGAGATCGAGGCCCGCAACCTCTTCCCCGTGGGCCGCATCACCGAAGACCCCGCGACGGGGTCCGCGGCCGCTTCGCTCGGCGCCTACCTCCGCGCGCAGGGTTATCCGGGCGACACCGTCCGCATCCGTCAGGGCGCCCACGTCGGTCGCCCGAGCGAACTCCGCGTCGCGATCCCGGCCTCCGGCGGCCTCGTCGTCTCGGGCGGGGCCACGCGCCTCCCCTGATCCCCGGACCCGACCCGGGAGCCGAACCGGACCCGGACTCGGAACCGTCAGCCCTGTGCGCTGTAGTCCGGGAGCTCCTGCAGGGTCCAGGTGTTGCCGTCCGGGTCGTCGAAGCGCACGAAGCGACCCCAGTCCTGCTCGTCCACGCCCTCGGCCTCCACCCCGAGCCCCCGCAGATGGCCGAGCGCCTCGTCGGCGTCGGGGACGACCACCTGGATGGTGTTCTGCTGCCCCGGTGCCAGGCCGGTGTCCAGCCCCGTGCCGAAGGCGATCGAGCAGGCCGACCCGGGCGGCGTCATCTGCACGAACCGCAGGCCCTCGTACGGCACCTGGTCATGGTCGGCGTGGAAACCGATCTTCACGTAGAAGTCCTTCGCCCGGTCGACATCGCTGACCGGCACGAAGATGAGTTCGATCTTCCAGTCCATCACGCACTCCTCCTGTCGGGCTCCGTCACCCGTCGGCCCTCACAGTACGCGCGGCCTCCGACACCCGCCAGAGGAGTCAGAGCCAGCCCTTGTCGGACGCGATCCGCACCGCCTGCGCCCGGTTCTCGGCACCGGTCTTGCCGATCGCGGCGGAGAGGTGGTTGCGCACGGTGCCCGCCGACAGGAACACCTCCGCCGCGATGGCCGCCGCGGATCGTCCGTCGGCGGCGAGCCGCAGCACCTGCCGCTCCCGGTCACTCAGCGGGTTGGCTCCCTCGAACAGGCTCTCCTCGGCGAGTTTCGGATCGAGCACCCGGAGTCCGGCGTGCACGCGGCGCACGGCCGCGGCGAGCTCCTCGGCCGGGGTGTCCTTCACCACGAACCCGCTCGCCCCGGCGTCGAGCGCCGCGCGCAGGTACCCGGGTCGCGCGAACGTGGTCACCACGAGCACGCGCGTCTGCGGACTGACCGCGCGGATCCGCGTCGTCGCCTCGACGCCGTCCACCCCCGGCATCTGGATGTCCATCAGACACACGTCCGGCTGCAGCTCCTCCGCCAGGCGCAGCGCCTCCGCGCCGTCCGCCGCCAAGGCCTGCACCTGGAGATCCGGCTCCAGGTCGAGCAGGGCCCCGAGCGCCCCGCGCACGAGGGCCTGGTCGTCGGCGATGAGCAGCCGGATCGGAACTGTCGGGGCCGCCGTCACCACGTCACCTCCACCCGCGTGCCCGCCGCCTCGCCGGGCCGCACGGTGAACCCGGCGCCGGCCGCCGCCGCGCGCTCCCGCATCCCCCGGATGCCGTTGCCCTCGCGATGCCCGGTCGCGGACGCGGGCCCGACACCGTCGTCCTCCACGGTGAGCACGCCCGGAGCGATGCGCACACGGACGGCCGCGGCACCGGAGTGCCGCAGCGTGTTGGTCGTCGCCTCGCGGAGGATCCAGCTCGCCGTGATCGCCTGCACAGGCGAGAGGGCGTCCGGGGTCCCGTCCACGACGAGCGCGATGTCCGCGGCGCGCAGCGAGTCCTCGGTCGACGCGAGCTGCTCGACGAGGGTCGTCGCCCGCGCCCCGGCGACGGTCTGCCGCACTCCGGCGATGGCCTCCGCGGTCAGACGTTCGATGTCGGCGAGCTCGGCCTTGGCGCGCTCCGGGTCGGAGTCCATCAGCCGCCGCACGAGCTGTGCCTTGAGTCCGACGACCGTCAGCGAGTGGCCGATGAGGTCGTGCACGTCGCGCGCCACGGCCTCCCTCCCCTCGCTGGTCGCCAGCTCCCTGCCCAGCCGCTCCGCCTCCGCCGAGCGCACGATGAGCCAGGTCGAGACCGTGTTCACGACGCCGAGGAGGGCGACGATCGCGAGGACGGACAGGTAGGAGAGGTTGTCGGGGATGAGGAAGACGCAGCCGGCCGCCACCACGAGCGCGGCGATGGTCGTGATCCAGTGCCAGGCACGGGTCAGTCCGTACGAGGCGAACGACATGATGAACGGCAGGAAGCTCAGCGCCGACCCGCCCACGGCCGGGATCGTGGCCAGCGCGCACACGATGAGCGCGGCGAACGTGATCCACTGTCGCCGCGAGGGGGTGCGACCGAGGCCGCCTCCGCCGCGCATGCCGTGCATGAACCCCGTCACATAGAGGACGATGAACGCGACCAGCGCCACCCATCCCGTGACGACCCACGCCGGCGGAGCGGCGGAGGCGAGCAGCGCGAGGACGGGGTAGATCAGGAACACGAGCCAGACGACGGCCATCAGCCAGCCGAACCGCGCCCAGGGGTCCTTGCCCGTCCCGGATCGGGCGTCCGCCTCCCGGCCCTCCTGCATCGTCATCCGTCCAACCTACTGTCGCGCCGGGGCGCTCACCGCCGTGACCGCGAGCGCCGCACGCCCATCGTCACCAGCACCGCGAAGACGACGAGCCAGACCGCGACGTTGAGGAGCAGCATCCACAGCTCATCCGTCTGCCCCGTCGTCAGCACGCCCTCCGTGAGCGGCCACCGGCTCAGGGCGACGAAGCCGTACAACGGGGTGAACCGGGCGATGTCGAGCATGACGCCGTCGAGCGGCATGAACACGTTGCCGAAGAAGGCGAAGAAGGTCATCGAGATGGACGCGAGCGCGGCGGCGGAGTCGGAGCCGAAGAACAGGCCGACCCCGAGCCCGTAGAGGCCGAACATGAGGCCGATGCCGAGGATGAGGGCGGCGGTCACGACCCAGCGCCAGGCGCCGTCCGCCTCCGCGCCGGTGAGCAGCCCGGCGGCGAACACCGCGACGAGGGCGAGCGCCGCGAACGACACGGCGGTGAGCAGCTTCGTCAGGGCGTAGCCGGTGGTCGTCAGCGGCGTCATCGCGAGCTGCCTTCCCCACCCCTGCTTGGCCTCGGTGGCCGCGAGCGAGGTGAGCGAGCTCATCGCCACCGCGGTGCCGTAGGCCGCCATCGAGACCATCACGTAGAAGGAGACGTTGCCGTTGCCGGCAGAGAGCGTGCCATACCCCATGCCCGCACCGAAGAGCAGGTACATGGCCACGGGCATGGCGAGGGTGAAGGCGAGCGTGTAGGGGTTGCGCAGTTGGCGCAGCCCCTCGATGCGCAGCATGGTGGGCGAGACGGTCGTGGTCATGTCAGTCCTCCGTGAGGGCGGTGAAGGCGGTCTCGAGCGTGGGGGCGGCGATCTCCAGGTCGTGCGCTCCCCCGTCGAGCAGCAGGCGGGCGGCGGCGTCGGAGTCGGTGGCGCGGAGGCTGAGGCGGTCCCCGTCGATGCGCACGCCCGTCACGCCCTCCGCGGCGGTCAGCGCGGCGACCAGCGGGTCCGACACGGCGGGAACGGTGGCGGAGACCGTGCGCTCGCCCAGGCTCGCGCGGAGCAGGGCGGTGGGCGCGTCCGCGACGACGGTGCCCCGATGCATGACCACCGTGCGGCGGGCGAACTGCTCCGCCTCCTCCAGATAGTGCGTGGCGAACACGATCGTGCGCCCGGCGTCCGCGTCGGCGCGCATCACGTCCCAGAAGTGACGCCGCGCGGTGACGTCCATACCGGCGGTCGGCTCGTCGAGCACGAGGATGTCGGGATCGGAGATCATCGCGAGCGCGAACTTCACGCGCTGCTGCTCGCCGCCCGAGCACTTGGACACCCGGCGGCGCGCGAGACCGGCGAGGTCGGCACGGCGCATCACCTCCGGCACGCGCGCGAGGGCTTCCCGCCCGTAGAGCGAGGCGATCAGCCGCACGGTCTCGCCGACGGTGAGGTCGCCGAGCAGGCCCCCCGTCTGCAGCACGGCCCCGATGGCCCCGTTCGCGGTGGCCCGCTCCGGGGCCGCCCCGAGCACGCGCACGGTCCCGCTGCTGGGGGCGGTGAGCCCGAGGAGCATGTCGAGCGTGGTGGTCTTGCCCGCGCCGTTGGGGCCGAGCAGGGCGACCACCTCGCCGCGCCGGACGGAGAGATCGACACCGTCGACGGCCGACACGCGGCGCTCGCCGCTGCCGAAGTGCTTGCGCACGTCGATCAGCTCCAGCGCCACGGGTCTGTCATCGCCGGCGGGGGACGCGGAGGACGACGCGACGCGCGGTGCCCCCTCCTGCACGGATGTCTCGTTCATGCCTCCAGCCTCGCGCCGGAGCGCGCGGCCGTCCGGAGGGCGGTGTCATCTCCTCGGCATGACACGTGTCATGCCGAGGTTCAGCGCACCGGCAGCAGCGCCCCATCCAGGAAGCCCGCCAGCTCGTCCACGCCGTCCAGCGGGAGGATCG
This sequence comes from Microbacterium sp. NPDC091676, assembly GCF_044756645.1. Lineage (NCBI taxonomy): Bacteria > Bacillati > Actinomycetota > Actinomycetes > Micrococcales > Microbacteriaceae > Microbacterium > Microbacterium sp. NPDC091676. Next base: position 1,305,478 of record NZ_JBIVTI010000001.1, read on the forward strand.
CGGCGACGTACTGGTCCGGACGCACGACGATCACGACGCCGTCGCGGGACAGCTCCCGCGCCTCGAAGATGTCCGTGCCGCACCACTTGCTCGGTCCCGCGGCGTAGACCTTCTCCCAGTCGGTGAGTCCGAGCGGGCCGGTCTTCGGCTGGAACAGCTCGGGCGTCGTCGTGACCTCGACCTCCTCGAAGGGCTGCTGGTACACGGCCTTCACGTCGAACACCGCATCGGCGTCGGCATCCGTCGGGGTGAACCGCGCGAAGACGGGCGCCGCCGCCTCCGCCCACGCGGCGAGCGCGTCGCCGGTCCGGTCGCCGAACGCGTAGACCCGCCACCGGCCGTCGGCCTTCGCGTGGTGTCCGAGGTGGACGACGTTGCCGTCCCCGACCCGCACGACCTCGGCGGACTTGAACCGCTTGCCCAGCGGGTAGCCGACCGCGAGCGCCTGGTGCGCGTCCGTGCCGGTGATCATGGAGGACGTGTACCGGGTCATGAACCCGGACGGGAACTCGGCCGTCGCGAGGTAGTACGTGGCCAGCTCGTTCGGGTCGGAGATCTCCTCCGGCTTGCGCGCCATGAGGCTGGACCACTCGCGGTCGAAGTCGATGAGCTGCTGCGCGACAGGACGACGCTCGGCGCCGTACGTGGCGAGCAGCGCCTCGGGAGCACGGCCGCTCAGCACGGAACCGAGCTTCCAGCCGAGGTTGAACCCGTCCTGCATCGACACGTTCATGCCCTGGCCGGCCTTGGCGCTGTGGGTGTGGCAGGCGTCGCCGGTGAGGAAGACGCGCGGGCTGCGGTCGACACCCGGGTCGACGTCGTCGAAGCCGTCCGTCACACGGTGGCCGACCTCGTAGACGCTGTGCCAGGCGACCTGCTTCACATCGAGCGTGTAGGGGTGGAGGATCGCGTTGGCGCGCCGGATGATCTCCTCGATGGGCGTCTGGCGCACGCGGTGGTCGTCGTCCGCGGCGACCTCGCCGAGGTCGATGTACATGCGGCTGAGGTAGCCGCCCTCCCGCGGGATGTGCAGGATGTTGCCGGCCTTCGAGTTGATCGCGCACTTCGTGCGCCAGTCCGGGAAGTCGGTGTTGACGAGCACGTCCATGACACCCCAGGCGTGTGCGGCGCTCGCGCCCACGTGGGTGCGGCCGATCGCCTGCCGCACCCCGCTCCGGGCGCCGTCGCAGCCTGCCACGTACTTCGCCCGGATGACGCGCTCCTCCGCCGCGCCGACGTGCCGTACGCGCACCTCGACCGGGTACTCGCCCTCGTCGTGCACGGTGAGCCCGAGGAACTCCACGCCGTAGTCCGGCACGATCCGTCCGGGGCCGTCGGCCGCCGCCTCGGCGAAGTAGTCCAGCACGCGGGCCTGGTTGACGATGAGGTGGGGGAACTCGCAGATGTCGTAGGCGTAGTCCGCGGTGCGGGTGGTCCGCACGATCTGATCGGGGTGCTCCGGGTCGGGGCCCCAGAAGTTCATCCAGCCGATGTTGTAGGCCTCGGCGATGATGCGCTCGGCGAAGCCGAAGGCCTGGAAGGTCTCCACGCTGCGCGGCTGGATGCCGTCGGCCTGTCCGAGGACGAGGCGGCCCTCGCGCTTCTCGATGACGCGAGTGGTGATGTCGGGGTACTGCGACATCTGCGCCGCGAGCAGCATGCCCGCGGGGCCGGAGCCGACGATGAGGACGTCGACCTCGTCGGGCAGGGAGGCGGGGCGGTCGATCCCGGTGCCGGCGGCGTCCTGCACGCGCGGGTCTCCGGACACATAGCCATGGTGGTGGAACTGCATCGTCGTCGATTCCTTCCGGACGTCTTCGTCGGGTCTTGCGCCCAGGAACTCCGTGTTCTATATTCGAACACAGTGTTCTACTATTGAACACAGCCTAGACCGGTGCCTCGCGCATCGCAAGGAGAGCCATGCCCGAGCGCCCCGTCGCCCCCGCCTCGCAGACGCTGAGCCGCGGCATCCGCATCCTCGAGGTGCTCGCCGACGCCCGCGGTGCGCTGACCATCGACGACATCGCGGGGCGCCTCGATGTGCATCGGTCCATCGCCTACCGCCTGCTCCGCACCCTGGAGGACCACGGGCTCGTGATCCGGGACGCGAGCGGCGCCGTGAGCCTCGGCGCCCGCATGGCCGCCCTCGCCGCCGGCGTCGCCCACGACCTCCAGGCCGAGGCCCTGCCGGAGCTCACCGCCATCGCGAACGAGCTCGGCATGACCTGCTTCCTCGCCGTCCTCGACGGGGCCGAGTGCATCACCCTCGCCAGCGTCGAGCCGCGGCACGCCGTCGCCAGCGTCGCCCAGCGCCCCGGCGCGCGGCACTCCGTCACGGTCGGCGCTCCCGGGAAGGCGATCCTCGCGCAGCTCGACGGCGCGGAGGTCCCCGCCGACATCTCCCCCGCCCTGCGCGCCGACGTCGACGCCGCCGCCGCGCGCGGCTACGCCACGAGCCACGACGAGGTCATCCCCACGGTCCAGTCGGTCGCCGTCCCGCTCCGCCTGCGCGGTCAGCGGCCCGCCGCGATCGCCGTCGTGCACGTCGCGACCGACCTGGACGACGGGGAGATCGCCGCGCGCCTCCGACGCTCCGCCGACCTCATCCGCGAGGCCCTCGAGGGCTGAGCCGGAACGCACGAGAGCGCACGCCCTCAGAGGGACGTGCGCTCTCGTGGCGGGGAGGTCAGACCTTCGCGAGCCCGCGGATCGGGCTGACGGACTGCTCCTCCTCGTGGTCCGGACCGAGCGGGATGCCCGAGCGGTCGCGCAGCAGGAGCGTGGCGACGAGGCCGAGGAGCGTCATGCCCGCGAGGTACCAGGTGACCGCCTCTGTGGAGCCGGTCTGATCGACGATGAACGTCGCGATGGTGGGCGCGAAGGCGCCACCGGCGATCGCGCCGATCGCGTACGAGATGGAGACGCCGGAGAACCGGATGCTCGCGGGGAACAGCTCGGTGTACAGCGCCGCCTGCGGGCCGTAGGTGAAGCCCAGGCCGATCGTGAGGATCGCGAGACCGGCGAACAGCAGCCCCACCTCGCCGGTGTTGACGAGCGGGAACAGCGTGAACACGCCGACGAGCTGGAGCACCCAGCCGATGAGGTAGGTCGTGCGACGGCCGATGCGGTCCGATACCCAGCCGGCCAGCAGCGTGGTCAGCAGCCAGGTCACGGCCGATCCGGCGACCGCCCACAGCACAGGTCCGCGCTCGAGACCGATGGGTCCGTCGGGGTTCGTGGCGTAGCCCTGGATGTAGCCGCCGGTGGTCATGTAGCCCACCGCGTTGTTCCCGGCGAAGACGAGGGCCGCGATGATGACGAGCAGCAGGTGCTTGCGGAAGAGCTGCACGATCGGCATCTTCGCCTTCTCCTTGCGCTCGGCGAGTTCGGCGAACACCGGGCTCTCCTCCACGCGACGGCGGACGTAGTAGCCCACGAGGATCAGCACGACGCTCAACAGGAACGGCACGCGCCAGCCCCAGGCGAGGAACTGGTCTCCCGGAGCGATCACGGTCATCAGCGCCATGACACCCGACGCGAGCAGCAGGCCGAGCGGCACGCCGATCTGCGGGGAGGCGCCGAAGATGCCGCGCTTCTTGCGCGGGGCGTGCTCGACGGCCATCAGCACCGCGCCACCCCACTCGCCGCCGGCCGAGATGCCCTGCACGATGCGCAGCAGCACGAGGAGGATCGGCGCCAGCACGCCGATGGTCTCGTAGGTGGGGAGCAGACCGATCAGGGCGGTCGCGGCACCCATGAGGATCAGCGTCCACATCAGCACGGCCTTGCGGCCGAACTTGTCGCCGTAGTGGCCCGCGAGGAACGCGCCGAGGGGACGGAAGAGGAAGCTCACACCGACCGTGGCGAAGCCCACGAGAGCGCTGTTGGCGCCGAGCGGAGCGAAGAAGAGCTGTCCGAAGACGAGCCCGACCGCCGTGGCGTAGATGAAGAAGTCGTACCACTCGACGGTGGTCCCGACGACGGTGGCGAAGACGACACGACGCCGGTCGGCCGCCGTCGCGATGGTTCCGGTGGGCGTGAACCCATCCTGTGACTGCCCGCTCATGGGGTGTCTCCTTTGTGCTTGTGACCGCGTTGTCACGGCGCGCACGGACGTGAATCCGATCTGCTTGCCGAGGGGTGAGACGATGATATATGATTTCGGATACGACGCACAACGCGTCCTGACGAGCGCAAGGAGGCGCATCCGTGACGGACACCATCGCCCGCCCGGGGAAGATCATCGCGATCCACCTGAGCTACGCCTCGCGGGCCGACCAGCGTGGTCGACGCCCCGCCCACCCCTCCTATTTCTTCAAGCCGGCCAGCTCGGTCGGGGTCTCCGGCGGCACCGTCGAGCGCCCCGCCGGTACCGAGCTGCTCGCGTTCGAGGGGGAGATCGCGCTGATCATCGGCGCCCCGGCCCGCCGGGTCGCCCTCGCCGACGCGTGGGATCACGTGCAGTGGGTGACCGCCTCGAACGACCTCGGCCTCTACGACCTGCGCGCCAACGACAAGGGCTCCAACGTCCGCTCCAAGGGCGGCGACGGGTACACCCCGCTCGGTCCGGAGCTGATCGACGCCCGCACGGTCGACCCGGCGGCCCTCCGCGTGCGCGCCTGGGTGAACGGCGAGCTCCGCCAGGACGACACCACCGCCGGGCTCATCTTCCCGCTGGCCCAGCTCGTCGCCGACCTCTCCCAGCACTTCACGCTGGAGACCGGCGACGTGATCCTCACGGGCACCCCCGCGGGCTCGTCGGTCATCGTCCCCGGCGACGTGGTCGAGATCGAGGTCGACGCCCCGGACGCCCCCGGCGCTCCCACGTCCGGCCGCCTGGTCACGACGGTCACGCAGGGGGACGTCCCCTTCGACGGCGACCTCGGCTCGATCCCCGCCGTCGACGACCTCCAGCGCACCGAGGCCTGGGGCTCCCGTGAGCTCGCCGGCCTGCCTGCCGAGGACGCCGCGCCCACGCTCACCCCCGAGCTCCGCGCCCAGCTCCTCGAAGCCCCCACCGCCGGCCTCTCGGCACAGCTGCGCAAGCGCGGACACCACTCCTGCTTCATCGACGGCGTCTCCGCCAACCTCCCGGGCACGAAGATCGTCGGCACCGCCAAGACCCTCCGCTTCGTGCCGTTCCGCGAAGACCTCTTCCGCACCCACGGCGGCGGGTACAACGCCCAGAAGCGCGCGTTCGATGCGGTCGCCGAAGGCGAGGTCATCGTCATCGAGGCCCGCGGCGACGCGACCACCGGCACGCTCGGCGACATCCTCGCCCTGCGCGCGCAGACCCGCGGCGCGGCGGGCGTGGTCACCGACGGCGGTGTCCGCGACTTCCAGGCCGTCGCCGAGATCGGGCTTCCCGTCTTCTCGCAGGGCGCGCACCCCTCGGTGCTCGGCCGCAAGCACGTGCCGTGGGACGTCGACGTGACGATCTCGTGCGGCGGCGCCACCGTGCAGCCCGGCGACATCATCGTCGGCGACGGCGACGGCGTGATCGTGATCCCGCCGGCTCTCGCCGCCGAGGTCGCCGCCGACGCCGTGGCCCAGGAGATCGAGGACGCCTGGATCGCCGAGCAGGTCGCCGCCGGGCACCCGGTCGACGGCCTCTTCCCGATGAACGCCGAGTGGCGCGCCCGCTACGAGCAGGCGACCGGCACCGGAGCGGAGCGGAAGTGAGCTCGGTCGAGAGCGCCAGCAAGTCGGAGCAGGCGTACGCCTGGATCCGCGCGCGCATCTCGGCGCACACCTACGGTCCCGGCTACCGCCTGGTCCTCGGTCCGATCGCCGAGGAGCTGGGGATGAGCGTGGTCCCGGTGCGCGAGGCGATCCGCCGCCTGGAGGCCGAGGGTCTCGTGACCTTCGAGCGCAACGTCGGCGCCCGCGTGACCCTCGTGGACGAGGGCGAGTACGCCCACACCATGCAGACGCTCGGACTCGTCGAGGGGGCGGCCACCGCGCTGTCCGCTCCCCTGCTCGACGCGGACGCGCTCGCGCAGGCCGCGGAGGTCAACGAGCGCATGAGCCGCCTGCTCGACCACTTCGACCCGCACACGTTCACCGAGCTCAACCGGCAGTTCCACTCCGTGCTGTTCGAGCCGTGCCCGAACCCGCACCTGCTCGACCTCGTGCACCGCGGCTGGGCCCGGCTGTCCGGCATCCGCGACTCGACCTTCGCCTACGTGCCCGGCCGCGCCCACCACTCGGTCGACGAGCACACCCAGATCCTCGAGCTGATCCGCGACGGCGCCGAGCCGCTGGAGATCGAGCTCGCCGCCCGCAACCACCGGTGGCGCACGAGGGACGCGTTCCTCGACGCCCTGCACACCCGTTCCGTCCCCGCCGAAGGAGAAGCATCATGACCGACTCCCGCATCCCCGCCGACCTGCCCGACCACATCCAGCACTACATCGACGGCGCCTTCGTCGACTCGATCAACGGCGACACGTTCGACGTGCTCGACCCGGTGACGAACCAGACCTACACGACGGCCGCCGCCGGCAAGAAGGCCGACATCGAGCGGGCCGTCGCCGCCGCCAAGCGCGCCTTCGACGAGGGTCCCTGGCCGCGGATGCTCCCCCGTGAGCGCTCGCGCGTGCTGCACAGGATCGCCGACATCGTGGAGTCGCGCGACGCCCGGCTCGCGGAGCTGGAGTCGTACGACTCCGGGCTGCCTATCACGCAGGCCCTCGGTCAGGCCCGCCGCGCCGCCGAGAACTTCCGCTTCTTCGCCGACCTGATCGTGGCCCAGGCCGACGACGCCTTCAAGGTGCCTGGCAAGCAGATGAACTACGTCAACCGCAAGCCGATCGGCGTCGCCGGGCTCATCACCCCGTGGAACACGCCGTTCATGCTCGAGTCCTGGAAGCTCGGCCCCGCGCTCGCGACCGGCAACACGGTCGTCCTCAAGCCGGCCGAGTTCACGCCCCTCTCCGCCTCGCTGTGGGCGGGCATCTTCGAGGAGGCAGGGCTCCCGCAGGGCGTCTTCAACCTCGTCAACGGCCTCGGCGAAGACGCCGGCGACGCGCTGGTGAAGCACCCCGACGTGCCGCTCATCTCCTTCACCGGCGAGAGCCGCACGGGGCAGATCATCTTCGGCAACGCCGCGCCGTTCCTCAAGGGCCTGTCGATGGAGCTCGGCGGCAAGTCGCCCGCCGTGGTCTTCGCGGACGCCGACCTGGAGGCCGCCGTCGACGCCACCATCTTCGGCGTCTTCTCCCTCAACGGCGAGCGCTGCACCGCCGGGTCCCGCATCCTCGTGGAGCGCTCGATCTACGAGGAGTTCGTGGAGCGCTATGCCTCGCAGGCGCAGCGCGTCAAGGTCGGCTACCCGCACGACCCCGAGACCGAGGTCGGCGCCCTCGTGCACCCCGAGCACTACGACAAGGTGATGTCCTACGTCGAGATCGGGAAGACCGAGGGCCGCCTGGTCGCCGGCGGCGGTCGCCCCGAGGGCTTCGAGGAGGGGAACTTCGTCGCCCCGACGGTGTTCGCCGACGTGGCCCCCGACGCCCGCATCTTCCAGGAGGAGATCTTCGGCCCGGTCGTCGCGATCACCCCGTTCGACTCCGACGAGGAGGCGCTGGAGCTCGCGAACAACACGAAGTACGGCCTCGCGGCCTACATCTGGACGAACGACCTCAAGCGCGCCCACACGTTCGCCCAGTCGGTCGAGGCCGGCATGGTGTGGCTGAACAGCAACAACGTCCGCGACCTGCGCACGCCGTTCGGCGGCGTGAAGGCGTCGGGCCTGGGCCACGAGGGCGGCTACCGCTCCATCGACTTCTACACCGACCAGCAGAGCGTGCACATCACGCTCGCCTCGACCCCGCACAACCCCACGTTCGGCAAGAACTGACGCCCGCCGGACACAAGCAAGGACGCTGACATGACCGACAAGACCGCCAAGACCCTCACCTCCTCCGGCTACTACGTGAGCCAGGAGGCCCCGATCCAGAGCGACAACCCCGTCGCGACGCCGAAGAGCACGCCGCCGGACATCCTGCGGTGCGCGTACATGGAGCTCGTCGTGACCGACCTGGCCGCGTCGCGGCAGTTCTACGTCGACATCCTGGGCCTGTACGTGACCGAGGAGGACGACGAGGCGATCTACCTGCGCTCGACCGAGGAGTTCATCCACCACAACCTCGTCCTGCGTCAGGGGCCCATCGCCGCGGTCGCCGCGTTCTCGTACCGGGTGCGCGCCGCGGAGGACCTCGACCGCGCCGTGGAGTTCTACACCGAGCTCGGCTGCGACGTCCGTCGTCAGGAGAACGGCTTCGTGAAGGGCATCGGCGACTCCGTGCGCGTCGTCGACCCGCTCGGCTTCCCGTACGAGTTCTTCTACGCCACCGAGCACGTGGAGCGCCTGTCCTGGCGGTACGACCTGCACACCCCCGGCGAGCTCGTGCGCCTCGACCACTTCAACCAGGTCACCCCCGACGTGCCGCGCGCGGTGCGCCACTACCAGGACCTCGGCTTCCGCGTGACGGAGGACATCCAGGATGACGAGGGCACCGTGTACGCCGCGTGGATGCGCCGCAAGCCCACCGTGCACGACACCGCGGCGACGGGCGGCGACGGTCCGCGCATGCACCACGTCGCCTTCGCGACGCACGAGAAGCACAACATCCTCGCGATCTGCGACAAGCTCGGGGCGCTGCGCCGCTCCGACGCCATCGAGCGCGGCCCCGGCCGACACGGCGTCTCCAACGCGTTCTACCTCTACCTGCGCGACCCGGACGGCCACCGCGTCGAGATCTACACGCAGGACTACTACACCGGCGACCCGGACAACCCGGTCGTCACCTGGGACGTGCACGACAACCAGCGCCGCGACTGGTGGGGCACCCCGGTGGTGCCCTCCTGGTACACCGACGCCTCGCTCGTGCTCGACCTCGACGGCAACCCGCAGCCCGTCGTCGCCCGCACGGACTCCAGCGAGATGGCCGTGACGATCGGCGCCGACGGCTTCTCCTACACCCGCGCGGACGAGGGCGAGACCTCCATGCCCGAGTACAAGCAGGGCGAGTACAAGCTCGGCCACCAGCTCTAGGAGACGCGCATGCTGTCTGAGGAGACGATCGCGCAGATCGCCGCGGAGCTCGCGGAGGCCGACCGCGCGCACGGGGTCATCCCGCGCATCACCGCCCGGTACCCCGAGGCGACCGTGGAGGACTCCTACGCCATCCAGGGCGTGTGGCGGGATTCGCAGGTCGCGGCCGGCCGTCGGCTGGTCGGCCGCAAGATCGGCCTGACCTCGAAGGCCATGCAGCAGGCGACGGGGATCACCGAGCCCGACTACGGCGTCATGTTCGACGACACCGTGTACGAGTCCGGCGCCGAGATCCCCACCGATCACTTCTCCAACGTCCGCATCGAGGTCGAGCTCGCGTTCGTGCTCAAGGAACCGCTGGAGGGCCCCGACTGCACGCTGGAGGACGCCCTCGCCGCGATCGACTACGCCGTGCCGGCCCTCGAGGTGCTGAACTCGCACATCGAGCTCGAGGGCCGCACGATCGTCGACACCATCAGCGACAACGCCGCCTACGGGGCGATGGTGCTGGGGACGGTGCGCAAGCGCCCGGACGAGATCGACCTGCGGTGGGTGCCCGGCGTGCTGTCCCGCAACGGGGAGATCGAGGAGACCGGCGTCGCCGCCGGGGTGCTCGGCCACCCCGCGACCGGGGTCGCGTGGCTCGCGAACAAGTTCCATCAGCACGGCGCGCGTCTGGAGGCGGGCGAGATCATCCTGGCAGGATCGTTCACACGCCCGATGTGGGTGTCGCGCGGCGACGAGGTGCTGTGCGACTACGGACCGATGGGGACCATCACATGCCGCTTCGTCTAGATCCGTCCTTCCGCGCGCAGCTCGCCGCGTCCGATCGTCCGTTCGTGGGGATGTGGGTCTGCTCCGGCAGCCCGCTGCTCGCCGAGGTCGCCGCGGGCTCCGGGCTGGACTGGCTGCTCATCGACATGGAGCACTCCGCGAACACGCTCGAGTCCGTGCTGACCCAGCTCCAGGCGGTCGCGGCCTATCCGGTCGCCCCTCTCGTCCGGGTGCCCTTCAACGATGCGGTCGCGATCAAGCAGGTGCTCGACCTCGGTGCGCAGAACCTCATCGTGCCGATGGTGTCGTCCGCCGACGAGGCCAGGGCCGCCGTGGCCGCGACCCGCTATCCCCCCGCGGGCGTCCGCGGCGTCGGCAGCGCCCTCGCCCGCAGCGCCCGCTGGAACCGCGTCGACCGCTACCTGCAGGAGTCCGCGCAGCACGTGTCGCTGACGGTGCAGATCGAGACGGCCGCCGGGGTCGAGGCTGCCGCCGACATCGCCGCGGTCGACGGGGTGGACGCGGTGTTCGTCGGCCCCTCCGACCTGTCCGCGTCGATGGGCCTGCTCGGACAGCAGACACATCCGGACGTGGTCGCCGCCGTGGAGTCGGTGTTCGCCGCGGTCCGTGGCGCCGGGAAGCCCGTGGGCGTGAACGCCTTCGACCCCTCCGCCGCTGACGCGTATCTCGCGGCGGGTGCGGACTTCGTGGCCGTGGGCGCCGACGTCGCCCTCCTCGCCCGTGCCTCCGAGGCCCTCGCCGCCCGCTTCCTCCCCCGCTCCGACGCCTCCGGACGCCCCAGCTACTGACTTCGAGTCGCGCACCTGGCTCCATCCGCGGCCGTAATGGGGCCATTTGCGCGATTCGAAGCGGGCGGGAAGGATGAGCCGGTGCACAGACTGGCGGCGATGCAGGACCGCAACTTCCGGTGGTTCTTCCTCGCGCGCGCCCTGACGCTCGTCACGGGCTCGATGTCGGCCATCGCCCTGGCGTTCGCGGTGCTCGAGATCGACAACGACGCCCGGTCGCTCTCGATCGTGCTCGCGGCCTTCACGATCAGCAACATCGTGTTCGTCCTGTTCGGAGGGGTCGTCGCCGACCGCCTCCCCCGCGCCCTCATCATCCAGTCCTGCTATGTCGTGGACATCCTGTCGGTCGGGGCGATGGCCGTTCTCCTGTTCACGGGCACGGCCACGGTCCCGCTCCTCGCCGTGCTCTCCGCGATCAACGGCGCCTCGTCCGCGTTCGTGCTCCCCGCGATGCAGGGCATCATCCCGCAGCTGACCACCCCCGCGCACCTCCAGCAGGCGAACGCGATGCTGTCGTTCGTCCGCTCGGCCGTCACGATCGGCGGCCCGGTCATCGCCGGAGTCCTGGTGGCCACCGCGGGACCTGCGTGGGCCATGGTCGTGCAGGCGGCGGGGTGGCTGCTCGCGATCCCGGTCCTCGCGCTCGTGAAGCTCCCGCCGCCCGCGGCCTCCGGCGGCACCACGATGTTCCACGACCTCCGGGTGGGGTGGCACGAGTTCTGGAGCCGCTCCTGGCTGTGGACCATCGTGCTGGCCTTCATGATCATGAACGCGATCCACGTGGGCGCCTGGGGCGTCGTCGGCCCGTACATCGCGAAGAACGACGATCGCCTCGGCATCTCCGGCTGGGGGTGGGTCGTGAGCGCGGAGGGGGCGGGGGTCCTCGTGATGACCCTGCTGCTGATGTGGTTCCCGCTCCGCCGGCCCCTGCGCTACGGGATGATCGGGATGGCGGCCTTCGCGCTGCCGCTCACCCTCCTCGGCGTGCATCCGGCCGTGGTCCTGCTGGCGATGGCGGCGTTCGTCGCCGGAGCCGGGGCCGAGGTCTTCGCGACCGGCTGGAACCTCGCGATGATGGAGAACATCCCCGGGGAGAAGCTCTCGCGGGTCGCGAGCTACGACATGCTCGGCAGCTTCGTCGTGATGCCCATCGGCACGCTCGTGTACGGCTGGCTCGTCACGCATGCGGAGCCGGCCACCGTGCTCACCACCTCCGCGGTCCTCTATGCGGCGATCGCTCTGGTGACGCTGCTCGTCCCCGCGGTGTGGCGGATGGGGCGGCCCGCGGCGGCCGTCACGGAGCGCGCGGGAGTGGCGGATTCATAGCAATCCCGGGGAGACTGTGGGCATGACCTTCCCCCCGCTGCAGCCCCTCGCCGACCGTGCCGCCCTCTTCACCGCGCTCCGCCAGGACGCCCTCTCCGCGGCCGCCGACGCACTCGGCGAGCACCGGTGGGACGCCGACCTCGCGGCGGGGACGCTGACCTTCACCGCGAACGACGACCCGACCCGGCAGCTCGTGACCCGCGCGCACCTCATCGCCACGATCGCCCCCGGACCGCGCTCGCTGCTGTGGGCGTGGGCGCACCCCCAAGGCGACCCCCAGGGTGTCGCCGCGCAGCTCCGCGCGTACGGCGAGCAGCACGGGATCACCGAGCTCACCGCCCCCGAGGTCCCGTTCCCGGCCGACGCCTCGGGCGACGCGGAGTGGATCGCCCGCGCGGCGCACACGATCGGCGGCGTGGCGGTGGAGCTCACCGGGCGCTCCCCGTACTACTCGGCCCCCGTCGACGGCGGCACCCGCGCGGTGTTCCTGCTCGACGCCCCGCTCGCCCCGCTCACGGTAGCCGACACGGTGGTGGCCCTCCCCCGCACCCTCGCGCAGACGCCCCTCCCTGACGCCCGCACGGCGGTCTGGGACCTCGCTCGTCTCGCCGGGTGGACCCTCACCTGGACGGACGAGTCCTTCTCCGGCGCCACGGTGACCGACGCCTCGGGCACCGCGACGATCCGCTTCGACGAGCAGGCCCGGATCAGCGGCGTGGAGAGCTCGCTGCACGGCCAGGTCTGAGTCGGCAGAAACGCACGAACGCCGCAGGGATCACTCGGATCCCTGCGGCGTTCGCGTGAATCTGCGACGCGGCGCGGAGGTCAGACCGTCCGCTCGGCCGCCTCGACGACGTTGGTCATGAGCAGGGCGACGGTCATCGGCCCCACCCCTCCCGGATTCGGGGACAGGTACCCGGCGACCTCGGCGACCTCGGGAGCGACATCACCGAACACGAGGTTCTTGCCGGTCTCCGGATCGGTCTCGCGGGTGACCCCCACGTCCAGCACCGCGGCTCCGGGCTTGACGTCCTCGGCGCGGATGAGGTGCTTGACCCCCGCGGCCGCGACGATCACGTCGGCCTCCCGCAGGTAACGCGGCATGTCGACCGTGCCGGTGTGCGTCAGCGTGACCGTGGCGTTGAGGTCGCGACGGGTCAGCAGCAGCCCGATCGAGCGCCCGATCGTGACACCGCGACCGACGACCACGACGTGCTTGCCCTTGAGGTCGTAGTCGTTGCGCAGCAGCAGCTCGATGACACCGCGCGGGGTGCACGGCAGCGGCGTGTGGATCGGCGCGTTGACGTTGAGGACGAGGCGCCCGAGGTTGGTCGGGTGCAGGCCGTCCGCGTCCTTCGCCGGATCGATCCGCTCCAGGATCGCGTCGGTGTCGAGGTGCTTCGGCAGCGGCAGCTGCACGATGTACCCGTGGCAGGCGGGATCGGCGTTGAGCTCGTCGATCAGCGCCTCGACGTCGGCCTGCGTCGCATCGGCCGGCAGCTCGCGCTGGATCGAGTTCATCCCGATCGCCTCGGACTGCCGGTGCTTCATGCCCACGTAGAGCTGCGAGGCCGGGTCGGCTCCCACCAGCACCGTGGCGATGCCGGGGGTGACGCCCTTCTCCTTCAGCGCGGCGACCCGCTCCGTCAGCTCGGCGCGGATCTCGGCCGCCGCCGCCTTGCCGTCGAGGACGACCGCGGTCACTGCTGCAGGTCCGGGTAGAGCGGGAAGGCCGCGGCGAGCGCGTCCACGCGGGCGCGGAGCGCCTCGATGTCGGCACCGGGGAGGAGCGCGAGGGCGATGATGTCGGCCACCTCGGTGAACTCGGCGTCGCCGAAGCCGCGGGTCGCGAGCGCGGGCGTGCCGATGCGCAGGCCCGAGGTCACCATCGGCGGACGCGGGTCGTTCGGCACGGCGTTGCGGTTCACGGTGATGTGGATGTCGTGCAGGAGGTCCTCCGCCTGCTTGCCGTCGATGTCGGCGTCGCGGAGGTCGACGAGCACGAGGTGCACGTCCGTGCCGCCCGAGCGCACCGCGATGCCGGCGTCCTTCACGTCCTGCTGCGACAGGCGCTCGGCGATGAGCTTCGCACCGCGCAGCACGCGCTCCTGGCGCTCCTTGAACTCCGGTGTGCCGGCGAGCTTGAAGGCGGTCGCCTTCGCCGCGATCACGTGCATGAGCGGACCGCCCTGCTGACCGGGGAAGACCGCGGTGTTGATCTTCTTGGCGAGATCGGCGTCGTTGGTGAGGATGAAGCCCGAGCGGGGGCCGCCGATGGTCTTGTGCACCGTGGAGGACACGACGTGCGCGTGCGGCACCGGGTTGGGGTGCAGACCGGCGGCGACGAGACCGGCGAAGTGCGCCATGTCGACCCAGAGGATCGCGCCCACCTCGTCGGCGATGGCGCGGAACGCGGCGAAGTCCATCGTGCGCGGGTAGGCGGACCACCCGGCGATGATGACCTTGGGCTTGTGCTCGATCGCGAGGCGACGCACCTCGTCCATGTCGATCGTCGAGGTCTCGGCGTCGACCCCGTAGGCCACGATGTCGTACAGGCGCCCGGAGAAGTTGATCTTCATGCCGTGCGTGAGGTGGCCACCCTGGTCGAGCGAGAGGCCGAGCAGGGTGTCGCCGGGGCGGGCGATCGCGTGCAGGACCGCGGCGTTCGCGGACGCGCCGGAGTGCGGCTGGACGTTCGCGAACTCGGCGCCGAACAGGCTCTTGGCGCGGGAGATGGCGAGCTCCTCCGCGACGTCGACCTCCTCGCAGCCGCCGTAGTAGCGGCGGCCGGGGTAGCCCTCGGCGTACTTGTTGGTGAGCACCGAGCCCTGCGACTGCAGGACCGAGACGGGGACGAAGTTCTCCGAGGCGATCATCTCGAGGAAGGTCTGCTGACGCTTCAGCTCGCGATCGAGGACCTCGGCGATCTCCGGGTCGACCTCGGAAAGCGGGGCGTTGAAGTAACGGTCGGTCATGACGTGCTCCTTTTGACGACGGATTCGAAAAGGGTGTTCCTATCGGCCCAGGCGCGCGGTCGAATTCCGTGGTCAGTCGCTCCCCGGTGGTTGTCCACCCAGACGCCAGTCGCGACGGTTACGAGCATAGCCGATGCGCGACGCCGCGCACGCGGTCGTTTCGGCCGTCGTGCCCACCGTCTGCAGAATCGTTTCGATCCCCCTGTTCCCTTGCGGCGTTTCGGCGGCTAGGTTTTGTTCATGATCCTACCTCTTGATCTGCCCCTCGTCCCCGCTCCGGTGTCCGCGAAGGCCAGGGAGGGACGTCTGCCGCTCGCCGCGACGACGCGCGTGCTCGGCTCCTCCCCCGCCGCCGGACAGCTGATCGACGCCGTCGAACGCCGCACCGGCCTCCGCCTCACCGCGGTGGACTCCGGCCCCGCCGAGATCGAGCTCTTCCTCGACGCGGCCTCGTCCGCGCCGGAGGGCTACACGCTCGAGGTCGGCGACCGCGCCATCCTCATCGGTGCCGACGAGGCGGGGCTGTTCTACGGGGTCCAGACGCTGCTGCAGCTGCTCCGGGAGGACGACGCCGGCTGGGCGCTGCTCCGCGCCGACATCGCGGACGCCCCGCGCTTCGCCCGCCGGGGCGTGATGCTCGACGTGGCGCGACACTTCTTCGGCGTCGACGACGTGAAGCGGTTCATCGACAGCACGAGCGCGTTGAAGTTCAACCACCTGCACCTGCACCTCACCGACGACCAGGGCTGGCGCGTGCACATCGACTCCTGGCCGCTGCTCACCGAGCGGGCCGCCGCCACCGCCGCCGACGGCGCCCCCGGCGGCTTCTACACCAAGGACGACTACCGCGAGATCGTGGCGTACGCGGCCGCGCGCCACATGATCGTCATCCCCGAGATCGACCTTCCCGGCCACACCCACGCGATCGGCGTCGCCTACCCGGAGCTGGTCGAAGCCCCGGTCCTGAACGACGCGCTGATCGCCCAGTCCGAGCAGCTCGGCCAGCCGCTCCCCGTGGCCGGCCAGCCCTATCTGGGCTGGGGCGTCGGGCACTCCAGCGTGCGCATCCACGAGGAGGAGACGTATCGGTTCGTCCGCGACGTGGTCCGCGAGCTCGCCGAGATGACCCCGGGGCCCTACATCCACATCGGCGGCGACGAGTCCCTCGGCACGCCCCAGGCCGACTTCGACCTCTTCGCGGAGCGCGCGACGGCGATCGTCGTCGAGGAGGGCAAGACCCCGATCGCGTGGCACGAGATGGGCTCGGCGGCCGGCATCGCCCGCGGCACGATCGGCCAGTACTGGGGCATGACGACGCCGACGGGCACGCACGCCGAGGAGGCCGCGCACTTCGTCGAGCGCGGCGGAGCCCTCATCATGTCGGCGGCGGATGCGACCTACCTCGACATGAAGTACACCGCCGACTTCCCGCTCGGTCTCACCTGGGCCGCGATCATCGACGTCCGTCGCGCGTACGAGTGGGAGCCGACCGCCGTGCTCGCCGTGCCGGACGAGGCGATCCTCGGCATCGAGGCTCCGCTGTGGTCCGAGACCACCCGCACGCTCGACGAGGTGGAGCGGCTCGTGTTCCCTCGTGCCGCCGCCCAGGCCGAGATCGCCTGGTCGCCGCGCGAGAGCGTGGGCCGCACGTGGGAGTCCTTCCGCGCCCGGGTCGGCGCCCTCGCGCCGCTGTGGAAGGCTGAGGGGGTCGATTTCCACCCCGCCCCCGAGATCCCCTGGAGCGCCCGTTGAAGACCCTCTCCTCCGCGACCGGTTCCCTGGTCATCCACTCCGTCCGCCTCGTCGACCGCGGGGAGATCGTCGAGGACGCGTGGGTGCGCATCGAGGAGGGCGTCGTCGTCGCGCGCGGCACGGGGACGGACTGGGAGCCGGCGACCGAGGTCGTGGACGGCGCGGCCGTGGCAGGAGCGGGCGCACTGCTCACGCCGGGCTTCGTCGACATCCACGGTCACGGCGGAGCGGGCGCGGCGTACGACGACGGCGTGGACGCCATCCGGACCGGACGGGATCTGCACCGCGAGCACGGCACCACCAGGGCCGTCATCTCGCTCGTCACCGGCACGATCGACGACCTCGCCCGCAGCGTCGCCCTGATCGCCGCCCTGACCAGGACCGATGCGGACGTGCTCGGCTCGCATCTGGAGGGCCCGTTCCTCGACCCCGGTCACCACGGCGCCCATGAGCCCTCGCTGCTGCGGCACCCCGTCGCGGCCGACGTGGCCCGCCTGCTGGAGGCCGGAGAAGGCACCGTCCGACAGGTCACCATCGCGCCGGAGCTCCCCGGCGGGATCGACGCCGTCCGTCAGATCGTCGCGGCGGGTGCCGCGGCGGCGGTGGGGCACACCGACGCCGACGCCGCCATGGCCGTCGCCGCCTTCGAGGCCGGCGCCTCGCTGCTGACCCATGCCTTCAACGCGATGCCGGGGATCCACCACCGCGCCCCCGGCCCGGTGCTCGCCGCGGCCGCGGATCACCGGGTGATCCTCGAGGCCATCGCCGACGACGTCCACCTCGACCCGCACGTCGTCAAGCTCGTGTTCGACGCGGCGCCGCACCGCGTGGCGCTCATCACCGACGCCATGGCCGCGGCCGGGAGCGCCGACGGCAAGTACGACCTCGGTGCGGTGAAGGTCACCGTCGAGAACGGCGTGGCCCGCGCCGACGACACCGGCTCGATCGCCGGCTCCACCCTGACTCAGGACGTCGCGCTGCAGCGGGCGGTGGCGGCGGGCGTGCCCCTTGCGGAGGTCGTGCGGGCGCTCACGGAGACCCCGGCCCGCGCGATCGGACGCGACGCCCACCTCGGTGCGCTGTGTCCCGGCCTGCTCGGCGATGCGGTGCTTCTGGACGCGGAGCTGCGCGTCGCGCGGGTCTGGACAGGACCGGCGCTGCCCGCCTAGGAGGACAGCGCTTCGCGCGACGCGCAGCGCTGCGGTCTCCGGTCGATCGGACGAGACGGTGTCACCGGACTCCCCAGATCGGTGACGTGCGTCTCGCAGGTGTGGGAGTGGTGGGCCGCCGTTCTCCCCAGATCGGCGGCCCATTCCCTCCCGCTCGAGCGGGCGGGGCCGGGAGCTCCTCCCCCGAGGATCCCGACCCGCCCACTGGTGCAGTACCCCCCGCACCAGCGCCGGAACTCCGCCCCCCGGTGGAGTCCATTTCGGCTGTCTCTACCGGGAGAGACGACGGGGCCCCCGGTTCATTACGCGGTTCTCCGAAAAAGTTTCAGAAATTCTTCACCGCCCCGTCCGCGGGCCGCGGCTCGGCGTCCCGGGAGTCGATCCCGAGCATCGGCTCCGAGTCCTTTCCGGGGCTGGCCAGCGTGTCGATTTCGCGAGACAATGGGAAGACCGCGTAATGAAAGACGCCTTCGTGCGTCTCTCCTCCTGGGGACGGTTGTGTGCCCCGGGACCAGATGGATGACCGTGCACCGAGAGAACACCACACCAGACGACACCATCGGCGATGCCGACCTGATCCTCCGCGTCCGCTCCGGCGACAAGGGGGCGTTCGGGGAACTCTGGAGGCGGCACTACCCGTCCGGAATGGCGGTCGCACGCTCGGTGACCTCCTCGATCGATCCGGACGACCTGGTGCAGGAGTCCTACACCCGCATCTACCAGGCGATCCTCAAGGGCGGCGGTCCCAACGGCTCGTTCCGCGCCTATCTCTTCACGAGCATCCGCAACACGGCGGCCGCATGGGGACGAGCACGCCGCGAGACCGCGATCGACGAACTCGACACGGTCGCCGACCCGGACAGCACCGAGCACGCCACGAACGAGGCGCTCGACCGCAGCCTCACGGCCCAGGCGTTCCGCAGCCTCCCCTCCCGGTGGCAGGAAGTGCTCTGGTACACCGAGATCGAGCAGATGAAGCCCCAGGAGGTGGCTCCGCTCCTCGGCATGAAGGCCGGCGCGGTGTCGCAGCTCGCCTTCCGCGCCCGCGAAGGACTGCGAGAGGCCTGGATCCAGGCACACCTGCGCAGCGCGAGCCCCGGCTCCGAGTGCCAGTGGACGATCGAGCATCTCGGTGCCTACTCGCGCGGCAACCTCGCCACGCGTGACCACCGTCGCCTCGAGCTGCACCTCGACGAGTGCGCCCGCTGCATGATCGTCGCGGCCGAGGCCAAGGACGTCTCGAAGCGCCTCGCACTCGTCCTGCTCCCGCTCGTCCTCGGTGCCACCGGTGCCTCCGGTTACCTCGCAGCCCTCCAGGGCGGTGCACCGGTCCTGGCCGTGGCGGGGATGTCGTCCACCGTGCCCGGTGCGGTCTTCGTCGGCGACGGCGGCATCGGCCAGGCCGCGGCCGCCACCTCCGGCGCCGGCGCCGCCGGGTCGGGAGCCGGCGGTGCGGGCACGGGCGCGAGCACGGGTGGCGTCTTCACGGGCATGGGCGCCGTCGTCGGCGCGGGGTCCGCGGCCCTCGTGGTGGCCGGTGTGGTCGCCGCTGCCGCCATCGTCCCCGGGCTCACCGGTGCGAACCCGGCGACCTCGCTGCCCAGCGCCTCGGACACCGACCCGTCGTCGATCACGACCGACATCGCGCCCGACTCCTCGCTCGACCTCGACGAGCCCGTGGTGCTCGAGACGCCGGATGCCGAGCAGCCGCCGACGCCTCCTGCCGAGGACGAGACCGCGCCGCCGACCACCCCGGAGACCGGGCCCGACGCGGCGCCTGCCGCGCCGGTGGTCACCCCCGCGCTCCCCGAGGCCACGCAGCCGCCTGTCGCTCCCGTGGACCCCGCCGTTCCGGTCGACCCCGTGGACCCGGTCGACCCGGTCGACCCGGTGGACCCTGTCGACCCGGTGGACCCCGTCGACCCGGTCGATCCTGTGGACCCGGTGGACCCCGTCGACCCCGTGGACCCCGTCGACCCTGTTGATCCTGTGGACCCCGTCGAGCCGGCGATCCCGACGGATCCGCCCACGTGGAGCACCGCCGACTTTTGGCTCGGCGAGGACCTGCACTGGTACTACTTCGTGCCGGTCGCCGGAGCACCGGGCACCGTCGTGCAGGCACTGCTCGGCGGCCAGGAGGGCGACAGCATCGTCCTCGGCGAGGACGGCACGGGTATCGTCCAGCTGCGGGCCTCCCTCGACCAGTTCCTTTTCGCCAGCCTCGTGCCGGTGACCTTCCGCTACGTGCTGCCGTCCGGCGAGGCCGGCCCGTCGGCCACCACCTCGCTCTATGCACTCGAGCCCCAGGGGGCCGGCGCGGATGAGCGCGCAGCCGCCGCCGCGCCCGTGGAGCAGCCGGCGGTCGTCGTCGAGGAGGCCGACCAGGCGCCCGAAGCGCCCGTCGCCGAGACCGTGGCCCCCGTCGAGGAGGTCGCCGTCCCGACCGACGCCGCGTCCGCCGACCCGGCACCTGCGGACACCGCCCCCGCCGAGGTCGCCGTCCCCGCCGAGGTCGCCGCCACCGACGCCCCGGCCGCGGACACCGCGACGGAGGCCCCGGCCGAGGACGCCCCGCCTGCGGAATAGACTGGTCGTATGACCCCGGATTCCGCCCCTGTCGCCGGCGTCGACCGTCCGGCCCTCACGGCTCTCGACATCGTTCGCGTCGTCGTCCTCATCGCGGCGATCGCCTCGCTCGCTCTGTGGGGGTTCGCGAGCTGGGACCTGCCGTGGAACATCGTGATCGGCGTCGGCGCCCCCGTCGTCGCCCTGCTGCTGTGGGCTCTCTTCCTCTCGCCGCGCCCGGTGCTGCGCGTGCACCCCTTCCTCCGCGCGGTCGTCGAGCTGTTCATCTACGTCGGCGTGACCATCGCCTGGTGGTCCATGGGCCAGGCTCTGATCGGCACGGCCTTCGCGCTGGTCGCCGTCGTCGCCGGGGTCCTCAGCGGACGCCGCGCGCTGGCATGAGCGCACGGTCGTGAGCGTCGTCTCGCTGCTCCGCGACGCCCTCGGGGCGCGCGTGGACGTCAGCGAGCAGGCGCGGCGCGAGGCCAGAGCCGATCGCTCCGGTCACGCCGCGCCGGGCATCCCCCTGGCCATCGTCCATGCCGAGAGCGTGGACGACGTGCAGCAGACCATGCGCATCGCGACGGCCACGCGCACCCCCGTCGTCGTGCGCGGCGCCGGGACCGGACTCGCCGGGGCCGCCAACGCCGGCGACGGGGAGATCGTCCTCTCCCTCCGTCGCATGGCCGCCGTCCTCGAGGTGCGGCCGGACGACCTCCTCGCCGTGGTCGAACCCGGGATCCTGAACGCCGACCTCAACGCGCACCTGGCGGCCCAGGGGCTCTGGTGGCCGCCCGATCCCGCCAGTCGCGACATCTCCACCGTCGGCGGCAACATCGCGACCGGAGCCGGTGGACTGCTCTGCGCGAAGTACGGCGTCGTCCGCGATGCGGTCCTCGGTGTCGATCTCGTCCTCGCCGACGGGCGCCTGCTGCACCTCGGCCACCGCAGCGTGAAAGGGGTCACCGGACTCGACCTCACCGCCCTCGTCGTGGGGTCGGAAGGAACGCTCGGCGTCGTCGTCGGAGCCACGCTCAAGCTGCGCCGCCTGGTGCCGGGCGAGACCTGCACCGTGACGGCGACCTTCCCCGGCGTACGTGCGGCGGCCGCAGGATCCGCGGCGGTGACCGCAGCGGGGATCCAGCCCGCGATCATGGAGCTCATGGATGCCGCGAGCCTCGCCGCCGTCCACGCCCTGCTCGCCCTCCCCGCGCCGACGCCGGGTGCCGCGCAGCTCACGATCCAGACCGACGGTCCGGCCGCGCGTGCGGAGGCGGAGGCCATCGCCGCGATCCTGCGCGCGCACGACGGCGTCCCCGTGGTCTCGCACGACCCCGTCGAGGGCGATCGGCTCCTCGCGGTCCGCCGTTCCATGCACGCGGCGATGGCGTCCGTCGGGACCACGCTCATCGAGGACGTCTCGGTGCCGCGGAGCGCGATGCCGGCCATGTTCGACGAGATCGCCAGGATCGAGCGCGCGTACGACATGGTCATCCCGACCGTGGCCCATGCCGGCGACGGCAACCTGCATCCGAACTTCATCTTCGAAGGACCCGAGACGCCACCTCGGGTGTGGGCGGCGGCCGATGAGCTCTTCCGCGCGGCGATCCGGCTGGGCGGAACCCTGACCGGCGAGCACGGCATCGGCGTCCTCAAACGGCGCTGGCTGGCCGACGAGCTCGGCGAGGACCAGTGGCGGCTCCAGCGCGACATCGCCGCGGTGTTCGACCCGCTCGGTATCCTCAACCCCGGAAAGGTCTTCTCTCCCAATGCCTGACATCCATGTGAGCGCCGCCGTGATCGTCGACGCCGAGGGACGCGTCCTCGTCGTCCGCAAACACGGCACCACCCGCTTCATGCAGCCGGGGGGCAAGCCGGAGCCCGGCGAGTCCGCCGTCGAGACCCTCCTCCGCGAGCTGCAGGAGGAGCTCGGCCTCGAACTCGCGGAGTCCGATCTGCGCCCTCTGGGCCGCTTCGTGTCGGCGGCTGCCAACGAGCCGGGGCACCGCGTCGTGGCGGAGGCGTTCGCGACCTCGATCGAGCCGGACGCCGTCCGGGTGCAGGCCGAGCTCGCCGAACTGCGCTGGATCACCCCGGACGACGCGGCAGCGCTCCCGCTGGCCCCGCTGAGCGTCGAGCATCTGTTGCCGCTCGCGTGGCCGGCCGGAGCGCGCTAGCGCCCCCGGATCAGATGCCCTGCCAGGCCGGCTTGTTCGCGAACGTGCGGCGGTAGTAGTCGGCGAGCTGCAGCTTCGACGCGGCGGCCTCGTCGACCACGATGGTCGCGTGCGGGTGCAGCTGGATGGCCGAACCAGGCAGCAGGGCCGTGAGCGGCCCCTCGACGGCGCCGGCCACGGCCTCCGCCTTGCCGGCGCCGAACGCCAGCAGCACGAGGTGGCGTGCTTCCAGGATGGTCCCCAGGCCCTGCGTGATGCAGTGCATCGGCACATCGTCGATCGAGTCGAAGAAGCGGGCGTTGTCCTCGCGGGTCTGCTCCGTCAGGGTCTTCACGCGGGTGCGGGAGGCGAAGGAGGATCCGGGCTCGTTGAACCCGATGTGCCCGTCGGTGCCGATGCCGAGGATCTGGAGGTCGACCCCGCCGGCCGCGGCGATGGCCGCGTCGTAGTCCTCGCCGGCGTGCTGGATGGTGGCCTCCGCGCCGTTCGGCACGTGGATGCGCTCCGGGTCGAGGCCGAGCGGCTCGACGACCTCGCGGGTGATCACCGAGCGGTAGCTCTCCGGGTGGGACGGGTCGATCCCGACGTACTCGTCGAGCGCGAAGCCACGCACCTGCGAGACGTCACGCCCCGCGAGGCGGCTGCGGAGCGCCTGGTAGACGGGCAGCGGCGTGGATCCGGTCGCCAGTCCGAGCACCGCGTCAGGGCGACGGTCGATGAGCTCGACGATCTCGGTGGCGACCAGGGCGCCGGCGGCCTCGGCATTCTCGACGATGACGACCTCAGCCATGCGGAACGATCTCCTTCTCAGAAATGGATGCGCCCACCAGAGCGGCGCCGAAAGCGGCGGCGGGGGAACCCGCGGGGAGCAGTTCGATTCTCTCATCCAGCCGCAGGGACTTCAGGAACGGTGACGCCTGGGCGCCCGCATGCAGGGCGGCACGGATGCCGTCCGCGAGCCGACCACCGAGCGCGGTGAGACCGCCGCCGATGACCACGGTCTCGACGTCGGCCGACAGCACGAGCACGCGCACGGCCGCCGCCGCGCCGAAGAAGAGGTCCGCCTGCAGTGCCTGCGCGTGCGGATCACCTGCGTCCGCCGCCTCGACGATGTCCTTCACAGGGAGCGCGCCGGGACGCCCCCAGGCCTTGGCCAACGCCCCGCCGCCGCAGAAGGTCTCCACGCAGCCGCGCTGTCCGCAGCCGCACAGCCGTCCGCGGGGATCGACGGAGAGGTGCCCGACCTCGCCCGCGGTACCGCGCGCGCCACGCCAGATGCGGCCGTCCATGACGATGCCGGCGGCGACGCCGGTGCCGAGGTTCAGGTAGGCCATCGAGCCGGCGACGTCGCTCAGGACGGCGGCGCCGAGCGCGGCCGCCTTCACGTCGTTCTCCACCCGGAACGGGACGCCCAGCGCCTGCTCTGCGCGCGCCGCGAGGTCCAGGGACTCCACGCCGAGGTTCACGGCGTGCAGCACACGGCCGGTCTCCGCGTCCACGAGGCCGGGGATGCCGATGCCGGCGGATCCGACGGCGGACAGCGGCAGCTCGCTCTCCTCGGCGAGGGCGGCGACGGTCGAGACGATGCTGTCGACGACGGCGTCCTCTCCCCACCCGGTCGGGCGACGCAGACGGGCGAGGATCGTCCCGGCCGGGTCCACGGCGACGGCGTCGATCTTCGTGCCGCCGACGTCCAGGCCCACGCGAAGGGGCCGACCGGCGCGGTCGGCCGAGGCGGGGACGATCATCGGATGCCGTTCCCGGTCATGGTCGCGGAGGTCACGACACCCCCAGCTGCCCGGAGAGCACCATCACCGCGGCGCCCCGGAGCACGATGTCGTCCTGACGGGTGAGCCGCACCATGACGTCCTCGAAGACGCCCTCGAGCGTCCGCGCGTGGAGCGTCTCGACGGCCGCGTCGATGAGCGTGCCGTCCAGCAGCTCGGCCGGCCCGGAGAGCACGACCTCGGACAGGTCCAGGGCGGCGACGATCGGGGCGATCGCGATCGCCATGCGGGTCCCGGAGTCGCGGAGGATCTCCTCGCGCGCGGCCGGGTCGGCGTCGAGCGCCTCCTGCATGCGACTCACGCTCAGCCAGGCCTCCAGGCAGCCGATCTTGCCGCACGCGCAGCGAGGCCCGCCGTCCGTTCCGACGACGACGTGACCGATCTCCCCCGCGGCGAAACGGCTCCCGAGGAGCGGCTGGCTGCCGGTGATCAGCCCGGCGCCCACGCCTCGGCCGATCTTGATCAGCATGAAGTCGGCTTCCGCCTCGCCGAACGTGTACTCGGCGAGGACGGCGGCATTGGCGTCGTTCCGCGCCAGCACGGGCAGGTCGAGGTCGGCGCTGAGCTTCGCCTCCAGCGGGAAGTCGGTCCACCCCAGGTTGGGCGAGCTGAGGACGAGGCCGTCCGGACGCACGACGCCGGGGGTGCCGATGCCGACGCCGAGCACCGGCTGCGTGGCGATCTCGACGAGGGTCTGTGCGAGGCCACGGAGGGCGTCGTACGCCGCGTCGCCGTCCGGCGTCTCCGGACGCGGCACCTGCCGCCGCTCCAGGACGTCGCCGTCGAGGCTGAGCACGGCCCCCTCGAACGCGGTCGGTCCGGACAGGTCGAGCCCGATGATCTGATGCCCGACCCGGTCGATGTCGATGAGGATCGGCGGCTTTCCGGGGCCGACCGCCTCGCGGACGCCGATCTCGACGACGATGCCGTCGGCGATGAACTCCGCGACGAGGTCGGAGATCGTGACCCGCGTGAGGCCCGTCTCGCGGGAGAGGTCAGCGCGGCTCATCGCCCCCGAGTGGTACAGCGTCTGCAGCACGAGCGCGCGGTTGTGGCCGCGGGCGTGCTCGGGGAGCACCTTGGTGCGCGAACGGAGATGCCGCGCAGGGCCGAAGGCGTGCGCGTTCGCGGCGACGAAGTCTGTCGTCGCCGCGGGGCGCTGATCATCCGAAACGGACATGTTTGTTAGTAGACCTTACGAACAGGAATTGTGCAACTGTCCCGCGCGATTCCGCGGGCAGGGTTACCGAAACGTGACATCATGCCGACCGTGGATCCTCGTCAGCGACCCGGCGGAGCAGGCGCTCGACGAGGCCGGCGACGATCCCCTCCCTGGTCTCCACCGTCATGGGCTTGCCGGGGACCCCCGGTCGCCGCTGCTCGGGCGACGGACCGTCCAGCGGACGATACCGCACCCCCGCGGCGGAGAGGCGTCGCAGATGCGTGGGCAGCCGCCGCGCGAAGTCGGCGAACGGCGCGGGCCGTCCCCCGTCCCAGAGGCGCTCCGCGATCGCGGCGAGGCGCGGGAACATCGCGAAGTCGACCCGGTCCCTGCTCGGCAGGTGCTCCGTCCAGACGTTCGCCTGTCCGCCGACCGCCCCGTCGACGACCTCGAAGGAGTACGCGCGCTCGATGGTCAGCGGGGGCCCGACGCGGATGGGCTCCTCGGTCGATTCGGACTGCGGGTAGTCGAGGTACACCTCGAGGTCCGGGCACCCCACGACCGGGATGCCCCGCCGCAGCGCCTCGCGCATCGCGACCGGCCCGCGCCAGGCGAGGATGCGGACGCCCTCGGGGACGTCGCCCTCCAGCACCTCGTCCCAGGCCAGCGCGGTGCGCCCGCGGCGGCGGACGTGGTCGACGAAGTGCGCCGTGAACCAGGGCTGCACGTCGTGCGCCGTGGCCAGCCCCCGCTCCCGCATGCGCGCGGCGGCGGCTGCACTCTCCGCCCACTCGGTCACCGGCACCTCGTCGCCGCCGATCCCGATCCATGCGGACGGGAACACGTCGCACAGCGCGTCGATGGCGGCACGACCGAAGGCCAGCGCCTCCGCGGTCGGCGCGAGGGTGCGGGCGTTCACGCCGAAACGCTCCCACGGCCCGGTGGGGGGCGTCCCGACGTCGAGGTTGCCCAGCTCCGGGTAGGCGGCGAGCGCGGCCTGGATGTGTCCCGGCAGCTCGACCTCGGGCACGAGCGTCACGAAGCGCTCCTCCGCATACCGCACGAGGTCGCGCAGCTCGGCGGAGGTGTAGAAGCCCTCGTGCACGCCGGGCTCGACCGTGGCCTCCGGTCCGTGACCGCGTTGCGTGGCCTCGCGCCGCGCGCCGACCTCGGTCAGACGCGGGTAGCCGGGCACCTCGAAGCGCCATCCCTGATCGTCCGTCAGGTGCAGGTGCAGGATGCTGAGGTGGTGATCGGCGAGCAGGTCGATGAGGCGGCGCACGTCTTCCACGGGGCGGAAGTGGCGCGCCACGTCGAGCATCGCTCCACGCCAGGCGTAGGCGGGAGAGCCCTCCCAGCGCCCTGCCGGGATCGTCGCGGGGAGAGCGGGGTCGTGGTCCGGGTCGCGGAGCTGGCGGAGCGTGGTCGCGCCGCGGAAGACCCCCTCCGGCGTCGCCCCCGCGATCTCGATCCCGGAGGCCGTCACCGACACCCGGAAGGCCTCGGCCCCCTGCCGCCCCGCCGCGGAGGCCGCGGCACCCAGCTCCGCGTCGATCAGGAGGCGGATGGCGGGCGCCGTGTCGTCCGCTCCTCCGCCGCCGAGACGTGCGACCGCGGCCGCCAGCTCCGGCGTGCCGAGGATCGGGGTCGAGGGCGTCCACCGGAAGCCCGGAGCCAGGGAGTCGATCTCCGCAGCGACGTGCGGCACCGTCGCGCGCGGCGCCGGCGGCGGCATGCGCAGGGCGCGACCGGCGACCGCACCGGTGGGGTCGCCGTCGATGACGACCGGCACTCCGCCGACGAGGACCTCGCGCACGCCCTCCGGCGCACCGTGCGGGTCGTCGAAGGTGGCTCCGGCCGCGATCGCCTCCGGGTCGAACAGCACCAGATCGGCGGTGGCGCCCTCGCGGAGCACGCCCCGCGGCGCGTCGCCGCGGTCGAGGCCGAGGCGGGCGGCCGGGTTGCCGGAGAGATGACGGACGGCCTCCTCGAGGCTCAGCACCCCCAGCTCCCTGACGTAGTGCCCGAGGTAGCGGGGGAACGTGCCGCGGCCGCGCGGGTGCGGCCGGGCGCCGATGAGGATGCCGTCGCTGCCGCCGGAGTGCCGCGGGTGCCGCATGATGGCGCGGACGTTGTCCTCGTCGCCGATGTGCATGAGCACGCCCGTGGCGCCCGCATCGGCGAGGATCGTGTCGATCACGACGTCGACGGCGCGCTGCCCCGTCTCCGCCGCGATGTCGGCGATCGTCCGGCCGACGAGTCCGGCGAGATCCGGGTGAGCCGTCCCGGAGATCTGGATCGCCGACCAGTCCGCCGCCTCGCCGTGGAATCCGTCGCAGCCGATCTCCTCCAGTTCGACGCGGACCGCCTCGCGCCCCTCGGCGTCGAGGGCTCCCAGGACGCCGAGCAGGTCGCCGGTCGCCGCCAGCCGGCTCGGCAGGAGGGCGGAGAGGGTCGTCGCCCCCGGAAGGTAGGGGTAGGTGTCCAGGGTCACGTCGACGCCGTCGGCCGTCGCCTCGTCGACGAGGGCCAGCAGCTCGGCGGCGCGCCCGCGGTTCGGTGCGAAGTTCATGGTCGCGTGGGTGAGATGGACAGGGCACCCCGTGCGGCGGCCGATCTCGATCGCCTCGCGATACGCGTCCAGCGCCGCCCGCCCGTAGCTGCGGGTGTGCGGCGCCCAGTAGCCGCCGCGCTCCGCCACCACCCGGCAGAGGGCTTCGAGCTCCGCGGTGTCGGCGTACATCCCCGGGGTGTAGGTCAGGCCGCTCGACATGCCGAAGGCCCCGGCATCCAGGGCCTGCCCGAGGAGGTCGGCCATGGCCGCGATCTCGGCGGGGGTCGCCCGGCGGTCGTCGTGCCCGACCACCATCATCCGGAGGTTGCCCTGCGGCACCAGCACCGCGGCGTTGGCCACCGCGGCGACGTCGATCGCCTCCAGGAAATCGCCCATCGACCGCCACGGGACCTCCGCCGGCCGCCCGTTCCAGCCCGCGATCTGGGCGGGGATGACGGCGGCGGTCGCCTCGTCCAGCGGCGCGTAGCCCAGGCCGTCCTGCCCGAGCACCTCGGTCGTGACCCCCTGCCGGATCTTGGCGTCGTGCGCCGCGCCCTGGAGCACCGCGAGGTCGCTGTGCGCATGCATGTCGATGAAACCGGGTGCCAGGACGAGGCCGGACGCGTCGACCTCGACCGCGCCGTCCGGCAGCTCGAGCGTCGTCCCGTCGCCGTCGCGGACGACGGCGACGACCCTGGCCCCCTCCACCGCGACGTCCGCGACGAAGCGCGGCGCGCCGGTGCCGTCCACGACGGTCGCCCGCCGATAGACGCGCACCCGCCCGACCGCGGCCTTCTCGGCGCTCAGAAGCATGTCGCCACCGCGTCGATCACCCGGGGGTCCTCGGCGTCGGGGTCGTCGATCACGGCGACGACGCGCCACTTGTCGAACGCGGTGCACGGATGCGAGAGGCCCAGCCGCACGACCTCGCCGACCGCGACGGTGGCCCCCTCGGCGGGTCGGAGGAAGGCGTGCTGGTCGTTCAGGGCCGTCACGGCGCCGGCGACCGACTGCGGCACCGGGAGGTCGATGTCGAACGGCACGTCCCGCCGCCCGGCGTCGAGCAGGGCGAGGCCGGGCTCGGGCTGCGAGACCACCCGTGACCACGCGTGCATCGCGGAGCGCAGCGGAGCGGTGTCCGTCAGCGGACCGAACGGCGACATGCGGGAGTAGAAGCCGTCGTCGTGGATCTGGAAGGCCCCGGAGCGCAGCACGACCTCGGCGTCCCCTCCCGCGGTACCGAGGACCGCGGCGGCGCGATCGGGGAAGGAGCTGCCCCCCGCGCTGAGCACGGGGCGGAGACCGTCGGGGTAGTCGAGACGGCGGTGCAGCTCGACGAGCGTGGCCAGGAACCCGTCCACCGCGGCGACCGAGGCCGCGGAGCGATCGGGACCGAAGGGCCCTTCGTAGCCCGTCACACCGGCCAGGCGGAGGCCAGGAGCGGCTGCGATCGCCGCGGCGATGCGCTCGCCCTCCGCCACCGTCCGCGCGCCCGTCCTGCCCTGCGCGCCGCCGAGCTCCACGAGCACGTCCAGCGGTCGCGGGGCGTCGGCGAGGGCGTCGGCGAGGATGGCGACCCCGGCGAGGGAATCCGCTCCGCACAGCACCCGCAGCCCCTCGTCGGCGGCGAGCATCGCCCCGAGCTCCCGGGCCGCGGCGCCGTCCGTCACCCCGTTGGCGATGAGCACCGTCGGCACGCCGGCGTCGACGGCGACGCGGGCCTGCCAGGGCGTCGCGACCGAGATCCCCCAGGCTCCGGCGTCGAGCAGCCGCTGCCAGAGCGCCGGCGCCATGGTGGTCTTGCCGTGCGGGGCGAGGCGGACGCCCTCGCGCGCGGCCCAGCCGAACACCGTGTTTTCGTTGTGCGCGATCGCATCGGCGTGCACCGTGAGCACGGGGGTGCCGAGATCCGAGAGATGCAGACCGGCCGCGCCGACCTCCGACAGACGCAGCCCCGCGGCATGCGCCGGGAACCCCTTCGCCCAGGCGCCGAGGACGGGATCCGGAATTTGTAGAGGCATCTAACAAGGCTACTAGGCTGGCGGCATGACCGCGAAGACTCGAGTTTCCACCGACGCCGCCCCCGCTCCCGCGCACACCTTCTCGCAGGGCGTCCGCAAGGGCCCGATCGTCCAGGTCTCCGGCCAGGGCCCCGTCGACCCGCAGACGAACGAGTATCTGTACCCGGGCGACGTCGCGGCGCAGACCACCCGCACGCTCGAGAACGTCAAGGCCATCGTGGAGGCCTCCGGCGCCACGTTCGACGATGTCGTGATGCTGCGCGTCTACCTCACCAAGCGCGAGGACTTCCCGATCATGAACGAGGCCTACGGCGCCTTCGTCGAGGCCCACACGACCAGCGGCGTCCTGCCCTCGCGCACCACGGTGTTCACCGGCCTCCCCCGCGAGGAGATGCTCGTCGAGATCGACGGGCTCGCCGTCGTCGACTGACCCCACCGGCCCCGGGCGAACGGGGAGGCACCTTATCAGGACCGTTGCCTCTCCGTTACCAGCCATCCCGTACCATGGACGACAGGACACGTCGAGACTGCGGGGGGTGTAGTTCGTGACCGATCTGATTTCCACGCCGGGCGCTGCAACGGGGGCACAGCCCGACGATGCGACACCGACGAGCGTCCTGACGCCGGAGGCGGCGACCGACACGACCCCGCCGCAGACCGGCGAGCAGCCTCTGGCCTGGGCTCCCGTCGAGCCCGCCCCGAAGAAGCGCCGCCTCGGCCTGTGGATCGGCCTCGGCCTCGGCGTGGTCGCGCTCGGCGCCGGCGCCGCCTCGATGATCCTCATCGCCCCCGGGACCACCGTCGCGGGCATCCCGGTCGGCTGGATGACCCCCGGCGCCGCCGCGGATGCGATCAGCTCCCGCCTCGCGCAGACCGAGGTCACGCTCACGGGCGAGGGCGACGACGCCGTGCTCACGGGCGCCGACCTGGGCGCGACCGCCGATGCCACCGCGCTCGCCGACGCCGCGTTCGCCGCGCACCCGATGTGGAACCTCGGCGCCTGGATGGGCGACCCCGTGCCGGCCGACATCGTGCTCGACCAGGAGACCGCCGCCGCGGCCCTCCGCGGCGCCGTCCCCGGCAGCTTCGTCGACCCGGTCGACGCCGGCGTCGTCTTCGACGCCGCCAAGGGGTCCTACACCGTCACGCCGTCCACTCCGGGAACGGGCATCGACGTGGCCGACCTGAACGTGGCCTTCGTCGAGGCCGTGGGCGACGGCCGCACGACGTTCGAGTACCCCGGCGGGCCTGCCGAGGCCGCGCCCGCCGTGTCCGACGACGACGCCACGGCGACCGCGACCACGCTCAACACCATGCTCTCCACCATCGGCTTCTACGTCGGCGAGGAGCGGACCGTCCCGGTCTCGCCCGAGGTCGCGGCCTCCTGGCTGACGGTGGTCGACGACGACGGTCAGCTCCGCATCGAAGCCGACCCCGACGCGATCCAGGCCACCGTCGACGCGCTGCCCGCCGCGGTGGACCGCGCGCCCGTCAACGCGACCAACATCGTCGACTCCGCGGGGAACGTGCTGCGCGCCGAGAAGGAGGGCGCCACCGGACGCGCCCTCGGCGACACCGCGGGCATCGCCGACGACTTCGCGACGCAGCTCGCTGCGGGAGACGGCGTCTTCGCCCTTTCTGTGACGGAGACCCCGTTCGAGACCACGAACCTGTTCCGTCGCGCCGAGATCAACCTCAGCACGCAGCGGGCCTACCTGTTCGAGAACGACAAGGTCGTGCAGTCCTGGGCGGTCTCGACCGGTCTTCCCGGAACGCCCACGCCGACCGGCAACTTCAAGGTCTTCGCGCACACCGCGATGCAGGACATGGGCTGCTACGAGGGGGCGCCGTACTGCACCGAGGACGTGCCCTGGATCACGTGGTTCGCGCCGAACATCGGCTTCCACGGCACCTACTGGCACAACAACTTCGGCAACCGGATGAGCCACGGCTGCGTGAACCTGCCGATCGACCTCGCCAAGTACGTCTACGACTGGTCCCCCGTGGGCCTCGAAGTCTCCGTCTACAACTGACCCGGAGCCGGGCGGACGCGGCGGAGGACAGACAGCAGAAGGGGGCGGATGCCGCAGCATCCGCCCCCTTCTCGTCGTCTCAGCGCAGGGCGTCGACGATCTCGTTGAGCGTCGTGGACGGGCGCATGACCGCGGCCACGAGCTTCTCGTCCGGACGGTAGTAGCCGCCGATCTCCACCGGGGAGCCCTGCACCGCGTTCAACTCGGAGACGATCGTCTCCTCGTTGGCGGCGAGCTTCTCGGCGAGGGGCGCGAAGGCGGCGGCGAGCTCCGGGTCCTTCGTCTGCGCAGCCAGCTCCTGCGCCCAGTACAGGCCGAGGTAGAAGTGGCTGCCGCGGTTGTCGATCGTGCCGAGCGCACGGCCGGGCGAGCGGTCCTCCTCGAGGAACGTGCCGGTCGCGGCGTCGAGCGTCTCCGCGAGCACGCGGGCCTTCTCGTTGCCCGTGCGGTCGGCGAAGTGCTCGAGGGAGGCGGCCAGCGCGAAGAACTCGCCCAGCGAGTCCCAGCGCAGGTAGTTCTCCTCGACCAGCTGCTGCACGTGCTTCGGCGCGGAGCCGCCGGCACCCGTCTCGAACAGTCCACCGCCGGCGAGCAGCGGCACGATGGAGAGCATCTTGGCACTCGTGCCGACCTCGAGGATCGGGAACAGGTCGGTGAGGTAGTCGCGCAGCACGTTGCCGGTCACCGAGATGGTGTCGAGGCCGTGACGCATGCGGGCGAGTGTGTACCGCGTCGCCTCCTCCGGCGCGAGGATCGTGATCGTCAGGCCCTTGGTGTCGAGCGTGGCGAGACCCTGGTGCACCTTCGCGATGATCTGCGCATCGTGCGAGCGGTTCGCGTCGAGCCAGAACACCGCGGGGGCACCCGTCGCGCGGGCACGGCCGACCGCGAGCTTGACCCAGTCCATGACCGGGATGTGCTTGGTCTGCGTCGCGCGCCAGATGTCGCCCTTGCCGACCTCGTGCTCGATGAGGACGGTGCCCTCGCTGTCGAGCACCTGGACGATGCCGTCTGCCGCGATCTCGAAGGTCTTGTCGTGGCTGCCGTACTCCTCGGCGGCCTGCGCCATGAGGCCCACGTTCGGCACGGTGCCGATCGTGGCGGGGTCGAGCGGACCGTTCGCGATCACATCGTCGATCACGGCCTGGTAGACGCTCGCGTAGGACGAGTCGGGGATGACCGCGATGGTGTCGGCCTCCTCGCCGTCCTTGCCCCAGAGCTTCCCGCCGTTGCGGACGAGAGCGGGCATGGACGCGTCGACGATGACATCGCTCGGCACGTGCAGGTTGGTGATCCCCTT
This sequence comes from Microbacterium sp. NPDC091676, assembly GCF_044756645.1. NCBI lineage: Bacteria > Bacillati > Actinomycetota > Actinomycetes > Micrococcales > Microbacteriaceae > Microbacterium > Microbacterium sp. NPDC091676. The sequence goes on from NZ_JBIVTI010000001.1 coordinate 1,338,940, forward strand.
GTCGGAGTTCACGTAGGACAGGCGCGGCCCCTCGGCGATGGCCTTGTCGAACGCCGCGGCGATCTCCTCGCCACCGGCGACGTTCGCCAGCCCCGCGAGGATCGAGCCGAGGCCGTCGTTCGCGCTGAGTCCGGCCTCGGCGAGCTGCGTGCCGTACTGGTCGAAGACGTCCTTGAAGAACGCCTTCACGACGTGACCGAAGATGATCGGGTCGCTGACCTTCATCATCGTGGCCTTGAGGTGCACCGAGTAGAGCACGTCGTCGGCCTTGGCCTCCGCGAGCGTGTCCGCGAGGAACGCGTCGAGCTCCTTCGCGGAGAGGAACGTGGCGTCGATGATCTCGCGCGGGAGGACCTTGAGCCCCTCCTTGAGGACCGTGACGGTGCCGTCCTTCGCGGTGTGGCGGAAGGAGAGGACGTCGTCGTGCGCGGCGACCCAGGAGCGCTCGTTGTGCTTGAAGTCGTCGTGGCCCAGGGTCGCGACGCGGGTCTTCGAGCCCTCCGCGAACGGCTTGTTGCGGTGCGGGTGCTTCTTGGCGTAGTTCTTCACCGCCAGCGGCGCGCGGCGGTCGCTGTTGCCCTCGCGCAGCACGGGGTTCACGGCGGAGCCCTTGATGCGGTCGTACCGGGCGCGGACGTCCTTCTCCTCCAGCGACGAGGGCTCGTCGGGGAAGTCCGGCACGTCGTAGCCCTGCTGCTGCAGCTCCGCGATGGCCGCCTTGAGCTGCGGGATCGACGCGGAGATGTTCGGCAGCTTGATGATGTTCGCCTCGGGGAGGGTGGCGAGGCCGCCCAGCTCCGCCAGCGCGTCGCCGACCTGCTGCTCGGGAGTGAGCTTCTGCGGGAAGGCGGCGAGGATGCGGCCGGCCAGAGAGATGTCCCGCGTCTCGAATTCGATACCCGCCTGGCCCGTGTAGGCCTGGATGATCGGCAGGAAGGAGGCGGTGGCCAGTGCCGGTGCCTCGTCGGTGTAGGTGTAGATGATGGCGTCGTCGGTCACCGGGACGTTCTCCGTTCACGAGGGCTATTTGTCTCGATACCAAGATACCTGAGCGTCCCGGACCCCGAAGCGGCGGTCCCGCCGAGGGGCCGCTCTCCGACGGCCGGTCCGTGAAAAGTCCGCCCGAGTGATGAATGCGGTGAGCGGAGGGGCTAGCCTGGGGGCATGTCCGAACTGCGCATGGTCGAACTCTCCGCCGCGACGATCGTCGCCGTGAACAACCTGTCGCTCAAGCCCGGACAGGAGCAGTTCCTCGCCCCCGTCTCGTACGGCATCGCGGCCACCGTCATCAACCCGCAGACCTCCTGGCAGCGGGTGATCCTGGACCGCAACGAGGTCGTGGGCTTCGTCAGCGCCAACTTCGACGACGAGGCACCGGAGGAGCACTTCCGCTCCGTGCTGTGGCGCATCAACGTCGACGCAGACGACCAGGGCCGCGGCATCGGCCGCTTCGCCGTCGAGAACCTCATCGACGAGGCGCGCAACCGCGGCGTCGACCACGTCAACGTCATCTACGAAGCCGGCGAGGACGGCCCGGAGGCCTTCTTCCGCCGCGTCGGGTTCACACCCGTCGGGGAGACGGCCTACGGCGAGGTCATCGCCGAGATCCGCGTCCCCTCCTGAGACCGGCGGCGGGGTCTCGAATCCCCTCCCCCATCGAGACTCCGTCGCCCTCGGACCCTGCAGGGCGGCGTCCTCTCGGCCCTCCTCAGCGCTGACCGCTGCCGTCCGGGGGCGTGCCCTTGCCCCGACGGCTGTTCCACGCGGCCAGCGCGGACGCGGCGGCACCCGCCGCCCGGTCGATGGCCTCGGCGGAGCGGTGCAGCATGTCCTGCGCGGCGTCCTGCCAGGCCGGTGTGGGCGGCGCCTCCCCGGTCTGGACCTTCGCCGCGTGCTCGGCGGCCTCGAACGCCCGTTCCAGCTCCGCGACGGCGTCGCGGTAGGCCGCGTACTCGGCGGCCGTCACGCGGCCCGTCGTCTGCCGACGCGCCTCGACCGCGGCGCCGGCGGCCCGGAGGTAGGCGGCCGTCTCCGGGCGCTTCACGTCGGTCATCTCGGGATAGGTGATCTGCAGCGCGGGGTCGGTCTCGTACCGCATCCATCGCGCCGTCACCGCGTCGTGCTCCGCGTACAGCCGCTCCAGCGGCCGCGGTGCGGAGCCGGCGGGGATCGCGGCGCGGGCGGCGTTCACCCTGACGCGTCGAGCGCGGACGTCGGCCGCCGCCGCCCTGGCGTCGCGCTCGCGCTCCTTGAGCATGCGCCGGGCGCCGGACACCTGCTCGGCACTCGCGCGCTGCGCGGCCCGCTCGGCGGAGACCCGCGCGAGGTCGGCTCGTGCCACCTTCAGCGCCGTCCGTCGCACCACCGCGCGCTGCTGAGCCTCGCGGAGGTCGTGCCGGGCGGCGTCGTACTCCAGACGGCGGCCGCTGCGGGTGTTGCGACGACGCACCCCGATCGCGCCCGCGGTCACCCCGGCGGCGGCGGTCGGCGCGAGCCACCACCACTCCGCGACGAGGAGGAAGGGGTCCATCCCTCGATGCTACCGATCGCGGCGCACGCGCGCCCGGACGAAGAGGCCCCGGCATCCGTACGGATGCCGGGGCCTCCGTCGCGTCACGACGTCAGACGAGCGTCTCCTGCCAGGCCGCGTGCAGCTGGGCGAACTTCCCGGTGCCGCCGATCAGGGCGGCCGGGGTGTCGTCCTCGATGATCCGGCCGTGCTCCATCACGAGCACGCGATCCGCGATCGCGACCGTCGACAGCCGGTGGGCGATGATGATCGCCGTCCGGTCGGCCAGCAGCGTCTGCAGCGCGTCCTGGATCAGCCGCTCGGACGGGATGTCCAGCGAGGCCGTCGCCTCGTCGAGGATCAGCACCGCCGGGTCGGCGAGGAAGGCGCGGGCGAACGAGATGAGCTGTCGCTGCCCTGCCGAGACCCGACCACCGCGCTTGTTCACGTCGGTGTCGTACCCGTCGGGCAGCGCCGAGATGAACGCGTCGGCGCCCACCGCCCGCGCCGCCTCGCGGATCTCGTCCAGAGTCGCATCCGGGCGCCCGAGCGCGATGTTGTCGGCGACGGTCCCGCTGAACAGGTACGCCTCCTGCGTGACCATGACGATCGCACGGCGGAGGTCCTTCGGGTGCAGCGACCGCAGATCGACGCCGTCGAGGGTCACCGTCCCCGCGGACGGGTCGTAGAACCGGGAGATGAGCTTGGCCAGCGTGGACTTGCCCGCCCCCGTCGTCCCGACCAGCGCGATCGTCTGCCCGGCGGGGATGTCGAGCGAGAAGTTCGGCAGGATCGTCTTGTCCTCGTTGTACGCGAACGTGACCTCGTCGAAGCGGATGTGCCCCCGGGACTCCCAGAGGTCCACCGGCTTCTCGGGGTCCGGCACCGTCGGCACCTCTTCGAGGACGCCCGACACCTTCTCCAGCGCCGCGGTGGCGGACTGGTAGGAGTTGAGGAACATCGCGATCTCCTGCATCGGAGCGAAGAAGTTGCGCACGTAGAGCACGGCGGACAGCAGCACGCCGACCGTCAGCGCTCCTTCCGAGACCCGGATGCCGCCCCACAGCACGACGACGCCGAGCACGAGCGCCGCGACGCCCATGAGCCCCGGCTCGAACGTGCCGAACAGCAGCATCGAGCGACGGTTCACGTCGCGGTACTCGCCGGCCACGCCCTGGAAGGCCTCGTCGTTGCGCGGCTCCTTCCGGAAGGCCTTGACCGCGCGGATGCCCGTCATGGTCTCCACGAACTGGACGATCACCTTCGCGCTGATCACCCGGGACTCGCGGTACACGAGCTGCGAGCGCGAGTAGAACCAGCGCATGAGGAAGAACAGCGGCACGCCGCCGATCGCGAGGATCAGACCGGACTGCCAGTCCCACACGCACAGGGCGATGAAGGTGAAGACGCCGAAGAGCACGCCGGAGACGAGCTCGTTCAACCCGCCGTCGAGGAGCTCCTTGATGGAGTCCAGGTCGCTCGTCTGCCGCGAGATGATCCGCCCCGAGGTGTACGACTCGTGGAACTCCAGGCTCAGACGCTGGGTGTGCAGGAAGATGCGCTTGCGCAGGTCCAGCAGGACGGCCTGGGTCAGCTTCGCCGCGATGATGACGTACCAGGCGATGAGCACGGCGGCGAGAGCACCCGCGAGCAGGTAGATCCCGCCGACGACGAACGTCGGCATCCAGTCGGCGTCGTCGAGCACCGCGGGGAGCGCCCGGTCGAGGCCGATGCTGATGAGGATCGGTCCGGCCACCTGCAGCGCCGTCGAAATGACGAGCACCGTGGCGGCGAGCACGATCTGCGGCTTGAGCGGGCGCACCAGCGAGCCGAGCAGCCGCAGCGAGCGGCGGCGGATCGCCCTGCTCTCCTCCGTGGTGAGGCGGGAGCGGTCCTCGTCCTGGGTTCCGGTGAGGGAGCTCATCGCTGCACCTCCTCTCCTGCGAATCGGGGGGCGCCTCCCGGCGCCTCGTCATCGGCATCCTCGCGGAGGCCTTCCTGCACGGTCTCGTGGATCTCGGCCTGCTCGTCGCGGATGATCGGGATGGCCCCGGTGCGGGCGGCCTCCTCGGCCTCCAGGCTGGAGATGACGTGACGGTAGTGCCGACTCGTCTTCAACAGCTCGGTGTGCGTGCCGACGGCGGTGATCCGGCCGTCCTCCAGCAGCGCCACGCGGTCGGCGAGGGCCACGGTGGACGGACGGTGCGCGACGATCATCGCGGTGGTGTCGGCGAGCACGTGCCGCAGCGCCTCCTCCACGAGCGCCTCGGTGTCGACGTCCAGCGCCGACAGCGGATCGTCGAGGACGAGCACCCGGGGGTTGGCGGCCACGGCGCGGGCGAGGGCGAGCCGCTGGCGCTGTCCGCCGGACAGGCTCAGTCCCTCCTCGCCGATCACCGTCTCGACGCCCTCGGGGAGCGTGTCGACGAAGGCGGCCTGGGCGACGTCGAGCGCCTCGCGCAGGACGCGCTCGGCTTCGGGGCTGTGCACGTCGAGGTCGGCGCGGCCGAGCAGGACGTTCTCGCGGACCGAGGCCGAGAAGAGCGTCGCGTCCTCGAACGCCATCGCGATGTGCTCGCGCAGCTCGGCGAGCGTGAGATCGCGCACATCGACGCCGTCGAGCGTGACCCGCCCTCCCGTCACGTCGTACAGCCGCGTCGGCAGGGTCGTCAGCGTGGTCTTGCCGCTGCCGGTGAGGCCCACGAGCGCCATGGTCTCGCCCGGCCGCAGCACGAGGTCGATCCCGTCGAGCAGATCCCGCTCGCCAGCCGCCGCATCCTGGTAGCGGAAGTGCGCGTTCTCGAACGCGAGCTCGCCACGCGGGTTCTCGATGTGCACCGGGTTCTCCGGATCGGTGATGGTGTTCGTCTCCGAGAAGATGTCGAAGACGCGGTCCGTCGCCGTACGCGCGTCGAGCATGAAGGAGAAGAGGAAGCCGATCGACTCGATGGGCCAGCGCAGCACGACCGCCATCGCGAAGAAGGCGAACAGCTCCGCGGACGTGATCGCGTCCTGCGAGATGAGCCAGATGCCCGACATCAGGCTCAGGCCGAAGGCGATCTGCGGCATGAGGTCGAGCCAGAACCAGATCGAGGCGATGGCCCCGGCCTTGCTCATCTCGGTCTCGCGCAGCGTCTCGGCCTGCCGGCTGAAGCGGCGGAGGGCGTGCGTGCCTCGGCCGAACGCCTTGAGCACGCGGATGCCGTGCACGCTCTCCTCGACGCTCGTGGCGAGGTCGCCCGCCTGGTCCTGGCTGCGGCGGGTGAGCGCGCCGTAGCGCTTCTCGAAGAGGTAGCCGCGGATCCACAGCGGGATCGCCGTCACGAGGAAGATCGTGCCCAGCAGCCAGTGCCAGCGGAACAGCAGCACCGAGCCGATGAGGATCGTCAGCACGTTCACGACCAGCAGCACGAGGCCGAAGGCGAGCCATCGGCGGATCAGGCCGATGTCCTGCATCATGCGGCTGAGCAGCTGCCCGGACTGCCACCGGTCGTGGAACGCGACCGGCAGGGTCTGCAGGCGCGAGTAGAGCTCGGTGCGCATGCGGTACTCGACCTGCGTGGCGGGGAACAGCACGAACTGCCGACGGAGCCAGACCATCAGCGCCTCGCCGAGGCCGAGGGCGAACACGGCGAGCGCGCCCCAGACGATCGCATCCAGCGCGCCGGACTGCACAGGGCCGCCGATGATCTGCTCGAGCACGATGGGGATCATCAGCGCGATGAGGGCCGCCGCGAGCGCGCTGGCGGCACCGCCGGCGAGACGCCAGATGACCGGCTTCACGAACGGCTTGAGCCGCCACAGCGCGGCGGGCGTGGAGAGGGTGGACGAGGGGGACGGATTCTGCGCGGAAGACGAGGAAGACATGTCTCTCAGAGGAGTCGAAGGTGAGAAGTAGGGGAGAACGGACGCGAGAGCGAGCTCACGGAGCCCGGCATCCGGTGCAGAAAGGGGGCGGAGGCTCTAGGAGAGCGGGCGCGCCGGGGTCGAGCCGAGGGTGGCGATCCGCGCGGTGGCGATCGTGGTCATGGTGTCCTCCTCAAGGGCTCGGCGAGGTCGTCCGGTTGGCGCGACAGCCCATCAGCCTATTCCTGTGAACGAGCTGAGCGCAAGGGGAATTCCCGGGACGGCGAAGAGCCCGCTCCGTGCGGAGCGGGCTCCTCGGGTCGGGAGGTCAGCGGGCGGCGCGTTCGCGCGCCAGAAGGCTCTCCTTCACGGGCAGCCCCCAGGCGAAGCCGCCGAGGGAGCCGTCGGTGCGGAGCACGCGGTGGCAGGGCACGAACAGGGCCGGGGCGTTGCGCGCGCAGATCGACGCCGCGGCCCGCACCGCCTGAGGATTGCCGAGTCGGGCCGCGAAGCCCGTGTAGGTCAGGGGCTCCCCCGGCGCGATGGTGCGCAGCGCCGCCCAGCCGGCGAGCTGGAGGGCGGTGCCCGTCTGCGCCACCGCGACCGCGTCGATCGCCGCGACGTCGCCCGCGTAGTACGCGCGGACGGCGCCCGCCGCGTCCGTCTCGGCCTCCCGCACCGCATCGGGGCGCACCCGGGCGGGCAGGCGACCGAGGATGGCTTCGACGTCGTCCGTCCAGCCGGACACGAGGACCCGCTGGCGCTCGTCGGCGAGGATCGTGAAGGGACCGTCGGCGGTGTCGAGGGTCTGGATGAGAGCGGTCATGAGGTCTCCTCGGTGTCGGATGGGGTGCCCTGGGCGGGCCGGGCGGCGGATCTGCGCCGCGGTCCGGCGGGACGGATCGGGGCGGCACGCCACAGGTGCGCGCTGAGGTAGCTCCGCCACGGTGCGGTGCGCTCCGCCCAGGCGGTGAGCGCCTTCGGGTCGGCGGGCAGCCCGGACGCGGCGGCACCGGCACGGAGGGCGACGTCGCCGGGGAGCAGCACGTCCGGATCGCCGAGCACCCGCATCCGCACGTAGTCGGCGGTCCAGGGTCCGATGCCGGGCATCGCGAGGAGGGCGGCGCGCTGCGTGGGGCCGTCATCGCCCACGGTGAGGGTCAGACTCCCATCCGCCAGGGCGGCGGCGGCTCCGGTGACGGCGCGGATCCGGGCGGCGGGCCCGCGCAGCACCTCGGCGCCGTGGGCCGCGATGGCCGACATCGTCGGGAACAGGAGGCCGTCGGGGGTCCGCTCCCCCAGCGCGTCGGTGAGGGCGGTGAGCGCCGTGCGGGCGGCGACGACCGTGATCTGCTGCCCGATCATCGCGCGGATGAGCATCTCGTGCGGATCGGCTGCCCCGGGCACGCGGATGCCGGGGGTCCGCGCCACGAGGGGGGCGAGGGGCGGATGCGCCGCCAGGGCCTCGTCGATCGCGAGGGGGTCGGCGTCGAGGTCGAAGATGCGGCGCGCGGTGGCCACCAGCGGCGCGAGGTCGCCGAGCTGCGCGACCCGGGCCCGGAGGTGCAGCCGCTCCGTCTCCTCCTGACGTACCTCGAACCACGCGGGGCCGCCCGGCATCCGGAGGTGCCGGGAGAACGAGGTCGCCGTGGTCTCCTCGACGCCGGTCACCGCCCGCGCCGCCATCCACGCGAAGATCCCGGCCGCATCCAGGGGACCCCGGTACGGCAGGACCAGGTCGATCGTCCCCGGGACGGCCGCGGAGGGGGTGCGGCGGCGGGCGCGCAGCTCCCCCGGCGTGAGCCCGAACACCTCGCGGATCGTGTCGTTGCCCTGGCGAATGCTGTGGAAGCCGGCGGCGAAGGCGACATCGGCGATGGGCATGTCGGTTCCCACGAGCAGCATGCGGGCGGTGTGGGCGCGGTGCGCTCTCGCCAGTGCGAGCGGTCCGGCGCCGAGTTCGGTCGTCAGCAGCCGCGTGAGATGACGGCTCGAGTAGCCGAGTCGCGACGCGAGTCCTGACACGCCCTCGCGCTCGACCACACCGGACGCGATCAGCCGCATGGCCCGGGCGGCGGTGTCTCCACGGACGTCCCACGCGGGCGACCCGGGGGCGGCCTCCGGCAGGCAGCGCTTGCATGCGCGGTACCCCGCCTCGTGCGCCGCGGCACTCGTCGGATAGAACGTGACGTTCTGCGGCTTGGGAGTGCGCGCGGGGCAGCTCGGACGGCAGTAGATCCCGGTCGAGCGCACGGCGGTGACGAACTGCCCGTCGAAGCGGGTGTCCCGAGCGCTGATCGCCCGGTAGCGCTCGTCGAAGGAGGGGCTCATGTCCTCCACCCTCTCACCCCCGCGCGGCTACGGCTGGCGGAAATCGGACATCGCGGTTCCCTCCCCGAGACCCCGCCCACGCGCCGAGACCCCGGCGTGCAGACGTGCGCACGCCGGGGTCTCGGCAGAAGACCGGGGTCTCGGTCAGTGGAAGAAGTGGCGCTCCCCCGTGAAGAACATCGTGACGCCGGCCTTGCGCGCGGCATCCACGACCTCCTCGTCCCGCACGGAGCCGCCGGGCTGCACGATCGCCGTGACACCCGCGTCGATGAGTACCTGGGCACCGTCCGCGAACGGGAAGAACGCGTCGGACGAGGCGACGGATCCGGCGGCACGATCTCCTGCACGCTCCACCGCGAGGCGGCACGAGTCGACGCGGTTGACCTGGCCCATGCCGACGCCGACCGTCGCGTTGTCCTTCGCCAGCACGATCGCGTTCGACTTCACGGCCCGGCAGGCCTTCCACGCGAAGATCAGGTTCTCCATCTCCTCGTCGCTCGGACGCTCCCCCGACACGAGCTCCCAGTTCTTGGCGACGGAGACGATGTCGTCCGGGAAGCGGTCCGCGTCCTGGAGCAGGAGACCGCCGGACACGAGGCGCACGTCCATGCGCTCCTGCTGCCAGTCCTCGGGGAGCTGCAGCAGCCGCAGGTTCTTCTTCGCCTTGAAGACCTCGAGGGCCGCGGGCTCGAACGACGGCGCGACGATGACCTCGGTGAAGATGTCCTTGAGGTTCTCGGCCATCTTCAGCGTCACGGTACCGTTCGCGGCGATCACGCCGCCGTACGCCGACACGGGGTCGCACTCGTGGGCGCGGAGGTGCGCGCTGGCGATCGGGTCGAGGGCATTCGGGGCGGTCGTGGCGATCCCGCAGGGGTTGGCGTGCTTGATGATCGCGACCGCGGGCTTGACCATGTCGTAGGCGGCGCGCAGGGCGGCGTCCGCGTCGACGTAGTTGTTGTACGACATCTCCTTGCCCTGCAGCTGCGTGGCCTGGGCGATGCCGTGGCCGCCGGCGCGGGTGTAGATGGCGCCGCGCTGGTGGGAGTTCTCGCCGTAGCGGAGCGTGGCGAGCCGCTCGGCCTGGATCGTCAGGTGCGCCGGGAGGTCGCCCGGGTCGTTGAGCGTGCCTTCGGCGAACCACTGCGCGACGGCCGTGTCGTAGGCCGCGGTGTGTGCGAAGGCCCGCGCCGCGAGCTCCCGCCGCTGGGCGAGCGAGGTGCCGCCCTGTGCCACGGCCGCGATGATCGCCGGGTAGGACTGCGGCGACACGACGATCGCGACGTTGGCGTGGTTCTTCGCCGCCGCACGCACCATGGCGGGGCCGCCGATGTCGATCTGCTCCACCACGTCGTCACCCTCGGCACCGGAGGCCACGGTCTCCACGAACGGGTAGAGGTTGACGACGACGAGCTCGAACGGTGCGATGTCGAGGTCGGCGAGCTGCCGCTCGTGATCCTCCAGGCGCAGGTCGGCGAGCAGCCCGCCGTGCACCTTCGGATGCAGGGTCTTGACGCGGCCGTCGAGCATCTCGGCGACACCCGTGACCGCGGCCACGTCCGTCACCTCGAAGCCGGCGTCGCGGATGGTGGACGCCGTCGAACCGGTCGAGACGATCTCGACGCCCGCCTCCGCCAGCGCGGCGGCGAGCACGAGCAGGTCGGTCTTGTCGCTGACCGAGACGAGAGCGCGCCGGATCGGCACGGTGTCGCGATCGCGGTAGAGCGTGGGGTCGTGGCGGGGGCCGGCCATGATGGGCTCCTTCGTGCGGGGGCGTCGGGGGTCAGGGGGCGGAGGTCAGGGAGAGGTCGCCGGTCGCGATGCGCCGGACGACGTCGATGAGGAGCCGGCGCTCGACCGGCTTGATGCGCTCGTGCAGCGTGTGCTCGGTGTCGTCGGCCCGGATCGGCACACGCTCCTGCGCGAGGATGGGGCCGGTGTCGACCCCGTCGTCCACGACGATCACACTGGCGCCGGTCTCCCGGACACCCGCGGCGAGGGCGTCGCGGACGCCGTGCGCTCCGGGGAACTCCGGGAGGTACGCGGGATGGGTGTTGATGATCCGCGGCGCGTAGGCGGCGACGAGGGAGGACGGCAGCAGGCGCATGAGGCCGCTGAGCACCACGAGGTCCGGCGTCCAGACGGCGAGCTGACGACCCAGCTCCTCTCCCCACGCCTCGCGGCTCTCGTGCTCGTGCCATGGCACGGTGAAACTGGGGATGCCGAACTCCTCGGCGTGGGCCAGACCGTCGGCTTCGCGATCCGCCCCCACGACGACGACCCGGGCCGGGAAATCGGGGTGACGAGCGGCCTCGAGGAGGGCGCGAAGGTTCGAGCCGGCGCCCGAGATGAGTACGGCGACCGTGAGCACGCGCCCAGTCTACCGGCGCACCGCAGACGCGCCGTCCCGGCCGCGGGGGCGGGAGGACGGCTAGGGGCGATCGTCGCCGCCGGGATCGCGCGGGGGCATGCCCCGGTCCGGCAGGGCGTCCAGCGGCGCGGTCTCCCCGGAGGACGGGAACCCCGGGTGCGGCGCCCCCGCGCCGTCGGCGGGATCCTCGGAGGCCAGCGTCGACATCTCGGCGATCCAGCGGTCCGTGCGCTCCTCGGCGACCTCGTCCCGGTGGCGGGGCGACAGCAACAGGATCGCCGCGCCGACGAGCACCTCCGCGCCGAGGGACAGCGCGAACGGCAGCACCGCGGGACCGACGGTCGCGAGGCGTCCCGGCCCCATCGACCCGTTCGCGAACGTCGCGGCGAGCGCGGCGACGCCGGCCGCGACCGCAGCGATCCCCACCGCGATCACCGCCCGCTGCAGGATGCCCAGCGGCGTCCCCTCCCACACCAGGCGCGAGCGGACGGCCCACCCCGCGAACGCCCCGGCGGCCACCGGGATCAGGACCACGATGAGCATCCAGATCGAGGAGTTCTCCGGCAACAGGCCGAACGCCGGGATGCCGGGCACGACGCCGAGCTGGGTGCCGGCGGGCGACACCGCGGTTCCCGCACCGACCGCGAACCCGGGGCCGGTCAGCCACGCGGCCGCCCACACCACGAAGGTCGGCAGATACGCGAGCTGCCCGAGGGTCAGCACGGTCGCCCCGAGAGCGTCGACCCGGGCCGCCTGGAACAGCGCGACGACCTCTCCGCCCCGTGTGAGGACCGACAGGGCGACGGCCAGGGCGGCGGCACCCGTCACGCCCACGAGCGCGAACGCGGCGCCGCGCACGATCGAGGAGGGCACCGGGGCCCAGTCCTCCCGGGAATCCAGGACGTCGTGGACGCGGTCGAGCAGTCCGCCGTCGCCGTCCTCCCACGCCACCCGCACCGCGCCGCACACCGCGCCCACGAGGTACACGGCGGGGGGCAGCAGGATGGCGAGAGCCGGCGGGACCTGCGCCGCCCCGAGCGCCGACGTGAGGGCGACCACCGTGGAGATGACGGCGAACACGACGGTGCCCGACAGCGACCCCAGCAGCCACGCACCGGAGCGCGCCGCGCCGCCTCCGGAGCGCGCCGCGAAGAGCAGGGTGAGGAGCAGGAAGGCCAGCGGCGTGACCGAGACGACGAACCGCGCGGCGTCTGCGGGGATCGCCAGGGCGACGAGCAGCGCGTCCGGGATCGTGATGTCCAGGGGGACGCCGTGGCCGAACTCCCAGAGCGTGCCGGTGAGCGGCCAGAGCGCGCCCCAGTCGGCGGTGATCCCGAAGGCCAGCGTCCAGAGGAGCGTCAACGGGGCCAGCAGCACGACGAGCCCGATGGCCGCCGCGATGGCGGCATCGAGGGCGGCGAGGAGCGCGACGAGGAGGCGTTGCATAGCGCTTCCGAGACTACGACGAGTTCCTTCCCGTCCCCCGTGGGCGCGCGCGAGGGCGGCGACACGGTAGCGTTTCTCCGGAGGTTTCCCGATGACTACTGCCCCGCCCGCCCCGGCATCCACCGAACCCGCCGGTACCCTGGACCGCTTCTTCGAGATCAGCAAGCGCGGATCGACGATCGGCACCGAGATCCGTGGAGGCCTCGTGACGTTCGTCACGATGGCCTACATCGTGATCCTGAACCCGATCATCCTGTCCGGAAAGCCGGACGTCGCCGGCGACATGCTCGACTTCAACGCCGTCGGCGCCGCCACGGCCCTGACCGCCGGCGTCATGACGATCCTCTTCGGCGTCGTCACCCGTCTGCCGTTCGGCTTCGCCGCCGGTCTCGGCATCAACGCCTTCGTCGCGTTCTCCGTCGTCGGCCAGGTCACCTGGCCCGAGGCGATGGCGCTCGTGATGATCAACGGCGTCGTGATCGTCCTCCTCGCCGCCACCGGGCTGCGGAAGGCGATCTTCGACGCCGTGCCGTTCCAGCTGAAGATCGCGATCACGGTCGGCATCGGCCTCTTCATCGCCTTCATCGGGTTCGTCAACTCCGGCTTCGTCACCGCGACCGGCGCCTCGTCCCCTCCCGTCGGCCTCGGCGTCAACGGCTCCGTGGCGACCGTGCCGAGCCTGCTGTTCGTGATCACGCTGCTGCTCACCGGCATCCTCGTCGCGCTCCGCATCAAGGGCGGCATGCTCATCGGCCTCATCGGCGGCACCGTGCTCGCGGTCATCGTCGAGGCGATCTGGCACATCGGCGCCCGCGGCGTCGATGACGAGGGCAATGTCGTCAACCCCGGCGGCTGGGGCCTCACCGTCCCGGCGCTGAACGGCTCTCCCGTCAGCGTCCCCGACCTGAGCCTCATCGGCGCCGTCGACTTCTCGTTCGACCTCGGCAAGGTCAGCCTCGTCGCGCTCGTGATGATCGTGTTCACGCTCCTCTTCACGAACTTCTTCGACGCCATGGGCACGATGACGGGCCTGGCGAAGGAGGCGAACCTCGCGGACGACAACGGCGACTTCCCGCGCATCAAGTCGGCGCTGGTGGTCGAGGGCGTCGGAGCGATCGCCGGTGGTGCGACCTCGTCGTCCTCCAGCACGGTCTTCATCGAGTCCGGCGCCGGCATCGGGGAGGGTGCCAGGACGGGTCTCGCGAACGTCGTGACGGGCATCGTGTTCCTCATCGCGATGTTCCTCACCCCGCTGACCTCGATCGTCCCGACCGAGATCGCCGCCGCGGCGCTCATCATCGTGGGTGCCATGATGATGGCCCAGATCCGGCACATCGACTTCAGCGACTTCCGGGTGCTCCTGCCGGTGTTCCTCACGGTCTCGGTCATGCCGCTGACGTACTCGATCGCCAACGGCATCGGGGCGGGCTTCGTGAGCTGGGTGCTCATCCACGCCTTCTCCGGCAAGGCCAAGACCATCAGCCCGCTGCTGTGGGTGGTCGGCGCCGGCTTCCTCATCTTCTTCGCCCGGGGTCCCATCGAGGCCCTCTTCGGCGTCGGGATCTAGCCCCGCTTCGAATCGCGCAAATGGCCCCATTCCGACACGGAATGGGGCCATTTGCGCGACTTGAGGGGGTGGGCCGGCCGGAACCGGGGTATGACGAAGGCCCCGGGGTGGAGCCCGGGGCCTTCAGGTCAAGCGTAGCTCAGATCAGAGCGACTCGATGATCTCGCGCATGAGAGCGGCGGTCTCGGACGGCGTCTTGCCGACCTTGACGCCGGCGGCCTCGAGGGCCTCCTTCTTCGCCTGCGCGGTACCGGCGGAACCGGAGACGATCGCACCCGCGTGACCCATGGTCTTGCCCTCGGGAGCCGTGAAGCCCGCGACGTAGCCGACGACGGGCTTGGTGACGTTCGCCTTGATGTACTCGGCTGCACGCTCCTCGGCGTCGCCGCCGATCTCGCCGATCATGACGATCGCCTTGGTCTCGGGGTCGGCCTCGAACGCGGCGAGCGCGTCGATGTGCGTGGTGCCGATGACCGGGTCGCCGCCGATGCCGATGGCGGTCGAGAAGCCGAGGTCGCGCAGCTCGAACATCATCTGGTACGTCAGGGTGCCGGACTTCGACACGAGGCCGATCGGGCCCTTGCCGGTGATGTTCGCGGGCGTGATGCCGACGAGCGCCTCGCCGGGGGTGATGATGCCGGGGCAGTTCGGCCCGATGATGCGGGTCTTGTTGCCCTTGCTCTGCGCGTACGCCCAGGCCTCGGCCGAATCGCCCACGGGGACGCCCTCGGTGATGACGACGAGCAGCGGGATCTCGGCGTCGATGGCCTCGATCATCGCGTCCTTCGTGAAGGCGCCGGGGACGAAGGCGATCGACACGTCGGCGCCGGTCTCCTTCATGGCCTCGGCGACCGAGCCGAAGACGGGGAGCTCGACGGCGTTGCCGTCCTTGTCCGTGTGCGAGACCGTGGTGCCGGCCTTGCGGGCGTTGACGCCGCCGACGACCTGGGTGCCGGCCTTGAGCATCAGCGCGGTGTGCTTGGTGCCCTCGCCGCCGGTGATGCCCTGGACGATGACCTTGGAGTCCTTGTTGAGGTAGATAGACATAGCTCTGGTTCCTTGTGTCTCAGGCGATCAGGCGTTGGCGAGCTCGGCGGCCTTGTCGGCGCCCTCGTCCATGGTGGCGGCCAGGGTGACCAGCGGGTGCGCGTAGTCGGCGAGGATCGCGCGACCCTCGTCGACGCGGTTGCCGTCGAGGCGGACGACGAGCGGCTTCGAGGCCGTGTCGCCCAGCGTCTCCAGGGCGCCCTTGATGCCGTTGGCGACGGCGTCGCACGCCGTGATGCCGCCGAACACGTTGACGAACACGCTCTTGACCTGCGGGTCGCCGAGGATGACGTCGAGGCCGGCGGCCATGACCTCGGCCGAGGCTCCGCCTCCGATGTCGAGGAAGTTGGCGGGCTTGACGCCGTTGTGGTTCTCACCGGCGTAGGCGACGACGTCGAGCGTCGACATGACCAGGCCTGCGCCGTTGCCGATGATGCCGACCTCGCCGTCGAGCTTGACGTAGTTGAGGCCGGACGCCTTGGCCTTGGCCTCGAGCGGGTCGGCGGCGTCCTTGTCCTCGAGCGCCTCGTGCTCGGGGTGGCGGATCTCGGAGGCGTTGTCGTCGAGCGTGACCTTGCCGTCGAGCGCGATGATGTCGCCGTCTTCGGTGCGGACGAGCGGGTTGACCTCGACGAGCGTCGCGTCCTCACCCTTGTAGACGTCGTACAGCTTCACGAACACGTCGGAGACCTTCTCGACGAGGTCCTCCGGGAAGTTCGCGGCGCGGGCGATCTCGACCGCCTTCTCCTTGTCGATGCCGGTCAGCGGGTTGACCTCGACGCGGGCGAGCGCCTCGGGCTTCTCGACGGCGAGCTGCTCGATCTCCATGCCGCCCTCGACGGAGCAGAGGGAGAGGTAGGAGCGGTTGGCGCGGTCGAGCAGCACGGAGAAGTAGAACTCCTCGGCGATGCGGGCACCCTGCGCGACCATGACGCGCTTGACGACGTGGCCCTTGATGTCGAGGCCGAGGATGGCCTTCGCGGCCTCGTACGCCTCGTCGGGGGTCTTGGCGACCTTGACACCGCCGGCCTTGCCGCGGCCTCCGGTCTTGACCTGGGCCTTGACGACCACGACACCGCCGATCTTCTCGGCAGCCGCCTTCACCTCCTCGGGGGTGTCCGCGACGATGCCGGCGAGGACCGGCACTCCGTACTTCTCGAAAACGTCTCGTGCCTGGTACTCGTACAGATCCACTGTGCTTCCTTCACTGGGCTGCGGTCTGGTCTGGTGATTCTCTCGATGTCGAGACATCGACCAGTCCCCCAGCCTACTACCGCAGGCTGAGCGCTCCGACGCCCCGACGCCCTCCCCGACCCGCCGACGCCTCCGGTACGATCCTCAGCGTCGGAGCAGGACGAAGGAGACCACGTGAGCGACCTCACCGCCACCCAGGCGCAGCGCATCATCCGCGAGGAGAAGCTCACCGCGACCGCCAACTGGTTCGGCCCTACAGGCCGGCCTCAGTCGTCCGCCTGGATCGAGCGCGAAGGCGAGGAGTGGATCGTCTGGGAGGCCGACGAGCGCGGTGAGCGCTTCCATGCGCCGCTCCGCTTCCGCTCGGAAGCCGAGGCCCTGGACCTCTTCATACGGATCGCTCGGCGGTATCGGGCATCGGACTCGCGCGCGACTCGGCGAACCCCGGACACCTCGCGTCCCCCGCAAGGATGAGGACGGACGGCCGCATACTCTCGCAGGGACGCGGATCCTGGACCCGCGTCAGCGGGGCGCTTCCGCGAGGACACTCGGGCGCGGGCCGCGCGGCGGTCTAGGATTTCGCCATGCACGAATCCGCAGAGCTGCGCACCGGGGGCGTCGTCGCCGCCGCGCTCGAACTCTTCAGCGCCCAGGGGTTCGACCAGACGTCCGTGGAGCAGATCGCCAAGGCCGCCGGCGTCTCCCGGTCGACCTTCTTCCGGCAGTTCGGCGGCAAGGAGGACGTGGTCTTCGCCGATCACGAGGTCCTGCTGGAGCAGCTTCGGGAGTTCCTCGAGGAGGGGCACGACGATCCGTGGGGCGCGGTCTGCGCGGCATCGGAGTCCGTGTTCACGCACTTCGCGAACGACCCGGAGCTCGCGCGACGGCGTTACCAGATCGTGCGGGAGGTGCCGGTGCTCCGCGAACGCGAGATCATCACCGTGTTCCGCTATGAGCGGCTGTTCGACGAGTACCTGCGCAGCGCCCTGCCGGGAGTGGATCCGCTGGACGCGGTGGGCTTCGCCGCGCTCGTGACGGCGGTGCACAACCACGTGCTGCGGCAGCTCCTGCGCGGACGGAAGAAGGTGCCGCTGTCCACCCTCCAGTCCGCGCTCGCGGACGCGCGTCGGCGGTACGGCGTGGGCGAGGCCGCCGACGCGGGTGCTCCGGACGACGTGGTCGTGGCGGTCTTCCCCCGCTCGATGCCGATCGCCGAGGTGACCAGGAGGCTCCGCTCCGAGCTCGACTGAGCCGACCGCGGCTGTCGTGATACCGAGTATCGAGGAGTACGATACCTGGTGTCACGAAGGAGCACCCATGAGCACTGAAGCCTCCCCCGTCCCCGGCGAGCACGTCTCGTCCTACGACGTCACCGGGCGGCAGGACAGCGACTACTACGCCGTCTTCGCCGACATCCCCGCCGCCGACCGGGAAGCCTGGGACCGCGCGAAGGCGTACGTCGACGAGGTCGCCCCGCAGATGGCCGAGGCGTGGGACCGCGCCGAGTACCCGCTCGACGCCGCACGCCGCATGGGGGAGATGGACCTCGTCGTCGACGGCGTCGACCACCCCGCGCTGACCCGGCTCTCCCCGCTCGCCGCGGGCCTGGTCAACATGGAGATCTCCCGCGGCGACGGTTCCCTCGGCACGATCCTCGCCGTGCAGGGCGGCCTCGCGCTGCGGACGCTCGCCCTGTTCGGCTCCTCCGCTCAGCAGGACCGCTGGCTCACGGCACTCGCCGACGGCTCGGTGCTCGGGTCCTTCGCCCTGACCGAGCCCGACCACGGCTCCGACTCCGTCTCGCTGGAGACCGTGGCCCGCCGCGACGGGGACTCCTGGGTGCTCCGCGGTGCCAAGAAGTGGATCGGCAACGGCGCCTCGGGCGGGATCACGTTCGTCTGGGCGCGGGTCGACGACGAGTCCGCCGTCGAGCACGGGGCGGTGCGGTGCTTCCTCGTCGAGCAGGACACCCCCGGATACACCGGCACCGTGATCCGCGGGAAGGCCTCCCTCCGCGCGATCCATCAGGCCCACATCCGCCTGGACGACGTGCGGGTGCCGCGGGACGCGGTGCTGCCGGGGACGAAGAGCTTCAAGGACGCCTCGACCGTGCTGTACGCCACCCGGTCCGGGGTCGCCTGGTCGGCGCTGGGTCACGCGACGGCCTGCTACGAGGCGGCGCTGGCCTACGCGAAGCAGCGCGTGCAGTTCGGCAAGCCCCTCGCGAAGTTCCAGATGGTGCAGGAGCGGCTCACGCACATGCTGGAGGATCTGACGGCGATGCAGCTCTACTGCCGCCGGATGGCGGATCTGGAGCAGGCGGGGGCCCTGCGGCCGACGCAGGCCTCGCTCGCGAAGTTCCACAACACCCGGGCGGCCCGGCGGATCGCCGCGACGGCGCGGGATCTCCTCGGCGGCAACGGCATCCTCCTGGAGAACGGCGTCATGCAGCACATGGCCGACATCGAGGCCATCCACACCTACGAGGGCACCGAATCCGTGCAGGCCCTGCTGCTCGGCCGCGACATCACCGGGATGAGCGCCTTCGCCTAGCCCTTCGAATCGCTCACTTTGCTGCATTCGGCGGCCGGATGCAGCAAAGTGCGCGACTCGAAGCAGAGGAGGCGGTCCCGGTCGTCCCAGGCGTCGACGGGGCGGAAGCCGCGGGACGTGTAGAGCCGGATCGCGGCGTCGCGCCAGTCCCAGACCGACAGCCGCACCGTCCCCTCGGCCTCCGCCAGGACGGCGTCGAGCAGCGCGGACCCGACACCTCGGCCGCGGACCGCCGGATCCGCCCAGAGCCGCTTGATCTCGGTGTACCCGGCATGCGGAAGGGCGATCACCACGCCGACCGGAGCCCCGGCGAGTTCCGCCACGAGCACCCGTCCTCCGGCGTATGCGGTCGCGGGGTCACGCACCTCCGGCCGGTACCGCTCGGGGAGCTCGCCCTCAGGCTCCGCGGGGTCACCCAGGACGTCGTGCTTCTCCTGCTCGGTCTGCCGGAGATACGTCGACACGGCGGCACCGACGAACGCGGAATCCCGCGGCCACTCCGCCTCGCGGACGGAGACGCCGCCGCGCGCGGAACCGGCACGCATCAGTCGCAGCCGCAACCGCCGGCGGGGGTCTTCACCATGAAGCACACGTCGCACACGCCATAGTCGCGCTCGACGGGCTTCGGAGCCGCCGGGGTGCGCGGGGCAGCGGGGGTGCGCGGCGTCGTGGAGCGCTGGGCCTTGACCGGGGTCTGCGGGGCGAACTCGCTCGGGTGCGTCACGTAGAAGTAGGGCGCGCGTCCCTCGCTGGGCTGCAGGCGGAGGCGGGTGGACCCGACGGTCACGACCTCGTCCTCCGTGAAGCCGTTGGTGTACGTGCGGCCGATGTGCAGCGCCGCCCCGTCGCGGCGGATTGCCTCGATGTAGCGACCGCGATCGATCAGCGAGGTCACCCCCGCGGAATCGACGATCTCGGTGATGAACGCATGGTTCACCGGATCGATGCGGTGCGCGCGGAGCGCCTCGGGAAGCGAGCGGTACGGACGGGAGGTGCCGGCGGGGGTCGGGCCCTGGACTTCATTCATCCCTTCCAGGATCGCACGGCGCAACCCCCTCCGCCGACCGGGGGCTCGCGTGCGAGACTGACCGCATGGCACTCGCGACGATCATCGGATCCGGACCGAACGGCCTCGCCGCCGCCGTCTCCCTGGCCCGCGCCGGCTATCGGGTGCGCGTGCTCGAGGCCGCGGACACGGTCGGAGGCGGTCTGCGCACCCAGGAGGCCACCCTCCCGGGCTTCCGCCATGACGTCTGCTCGGCCGTCCACCCCGCGGCCGTCGCCTCGCCGTTCTTCCAGGCGTTCGGGCTCGACGAGCGGATCGAGTGGATCCGCCCCGAGATCTCGTTCGCCCATCCGCTGGACGGAGGCCGTGCCGCCATCGCCTGGCGCGACATCGAGCGCACCGCCACCGAGCTCGGCGTCGACGGGGACGCGTGGCGGCGCCGGCTCCGTCCCCTCAGCACCCACATCGACGGCGTCACGGACTTCACCGGGAACCAGCTCCTTCGCCTCCCGCACGACCCGATCACCGCCGTGCGCTACGCCATCCGCATGCTCGATCAGGGCACTCCCCTGGCACGCGCCGCCTTCCGCACGGAGGAAGCGGCCGCGCTCATGGCCGGAGTCGTCGCGCACGCGAACTCCCCGCAGCCCACGCTCGCCGGCGCCGCGGCCGGACTGCTGCTCGCCGGGCTCGCCCATGCCGGCGGTTGGCCCTATCCCCGCGGCGGCTCGCAGGCCATCGCCGACGCCCTCGTCGCCGATCTCGACGCCCACGGCGGCACGATCGAGACCGGGGTCCGCATCGCCGATCTCGGAGCGCTGGACTGGGGCGACCCGGACAGCGGCGACGTGCTCCTGCTCAACACCTCCCCCCGGCTCGCCCTCACCCACCCGGACATCCCGGCGTCGTACGCCCGCGCCCTCCGCGGCTACCGCTACGGCGCCGCGGCGGCCAAGGTCGACTTCGCGCTCGACGGCCCGGTCCCGTGGACCAACGAGCTCGTGCGGAGCGCACCGACCGTGCACGTGGCCGGGACGAGGGACGAGGTGTGGAACAGCGAGAACGCGGTCGCCGTCGGCCATGTGTCCGAGCGCCCCTACGTCCTGGCCGTCCAGCCGTCGGTCTTCGACCCGACCAGGGCCCCGGACGGAAAGGCCGTGCTCTGGGCGTACATCCACGTGCCGAACGGCTCCGACCTCGACCCGACCGCGCTCATCACCGCGCAGGTCGAGCGGTTCGCGCCGGGGTTCCGCGATCGGATCCTCGCCCACCACGCGGTTCCGGCCGCCTCCCGCGAGGCGATCAACCCGGCCGAGATCGGCGGCGACATCTCCGGCGGCGTCTTCGACATACGTCAGGCCGTGCGCCGTCCCGTCCTCTCCCCCGCCCCGTGGCGGACGCCGATGCGCGGCGTCTACCTCGCGTCGGCCTCCACTCCGCCCGGCCCCGCGGTCAACGGCATGGCCGGGTGGCACGCGGCGCACACCGTGCTCCGCGACGCCGGCACGCCCGCCGAGCTGGACGACCTGTTCGGCTGACCCGGCTCTTTCCCCCGCTCGCCGCCCGGTCCAGGATGGGTGCATGCGCTACGAGATCCCGGCCCCGATGCTCGCCAAGGCCGTCGCGGCTGTCCCCGACCCCGACAAGACCCCGGGCGGGCTCCTCTACGAGCCGAAGTGGGACGGGTTCCGGGGGCTCATCGCCTGGGACGGCGAGACGGTCGAGATCGGGTCCCGCGGGGCGAAGCCCCTCACGCGGTACTTCCCGGAGCTCGTCGACGCCATCCCGCAGCTGCTGCCGGTGCCCTGTCTGCTCGACGGCGAGATCGTCGTGGCCACGGGTCCGCACGGTGCGCAGCGTCTGGACTGGGAGGCCCTGAGCCAGCGCATCCACCCTGCCGCCTCCCGGGTCGCGAAGCTCGCCGTCGAGACCCCGGCCCTGTTCATCGCCTTCGACTTGCTCGCCTCCGGCGAGGACGACCTGCGGGACCAGTCGTTCGAGACGCGGCGGGCCCGGTTGGAGACGCTCATGGAGTCCGTGGAGCACCCGCTGCACCTGACCAGGACCACACGCGACCGGGACGCCGCCGTCCGCTGGCTCGAGGAGTTCGAGGGCGCGGGTCTCGACGGCGTCGTGGCGAAGCCGCTGGCGCAGCCGTACGCACCCGGGAAGCGCACCCTCTTCAAGATCAAGCACGCGCGGACCGCTGACGTCGTCGCCCTCGGCTACCGCATCCACAAGTCCGGCACCGGGGTCGGGTCGCTGCTCGTCGGGCTCTACGACGCCGACGGGACCCTGCGTCAGGTCGGCGGCGTCGCGGCATGGAGCGACGCGAAGCGGAGGCAGCTCGTGGAGGAGCTCGCGCCGCTGGTCGAGCGCGACGAGGACGGCGCGGCGGTGACCGGCGAGGGCGAGCGGTCGCGGTTCAGCGGGTCGAAGGACGTGTCGTTCGTGCGGCTGCGACCCGAGCGGGTGCTGGAGGTGCGGTACGACCAGCTCGAGGGCACCCGCTTCCGTCACACCGTGCAGTTCGAGCGGTGGCGGCCGGACCGCGACGCCCGCTCCTGCACGTACGACCAGCTCGACACCGTCGAGGGCTACGACCTGGCCGACGTCCTGAGCTGAGCCCGCTCAGTCCTCGACGGGGTTGCCGTCGGCATCCCAGTTCGCGGCGTTCTTCTTGCTCGGCTGCACGCGCGGCGGCTCTCCCGGCATCTTGGGGAACTCCGGCGGGAAGGGCAGCTCTCCGAGCCCGTCCGCCATGTCGCGCTCCCACCACTCCAGCAGCGTGTCGATGCGTCCGGGCTTCGCCTGCATGTCGGCCCACGGGTCGCCGAGGTCCGCCAGCCGCTGCGGGACGCTGCGCACCGTGAAGGCGCGGGGGTCGAGGTCGTCGAGCTCCTCCCAGTGCACGGGCGTCGCGACGGTCGCACCGGGGAGGGCACGCGGACTGTAGGCACCGGCCATCGTGCGGTCGCGGTTGGCCTGATTGAAGTCGACGAAGAGGCGCTCGCCGCGCTCCTCCTTCCACCAGTTCGTCGTGACCCGGTCCGGCATCCGGCGCTCGAGCTCGCGGCCGGCGGCGATCACGGCATGCCGCACGTCGAGGAACTCGTGGGTGGGCTCGATCGGCGCGAAGACGTGCAGGCCGCGATTCCCGCTCGTCTTCGCGAACGCCTCCAGGCCGGCCTCTCGCAGCACCTCCCGCAGGGCGTGGGCCGCGGGGACGGCCTCCGCGAAGCCCGTCCCCGGCTGCGGGTCGAGGTCGATCCGCAGCTCGACCGGGTTGTCGGAATCGGTCGCCAGCGACGCCCAGGGGTGGAAGACGATGGTGTTCATCTGCACCGCCCACACGATCGCGCTGGTGCGGTTCAGGACGATCTGGGGATGGCGGCGGCCGCTGTTGTACGTGACCGTGACGGCATCGACGAAGTCCGGCGTGCCCTTGGGCGGGTTCTTCGAGAAGAAGCCCTCCGGCCGCGGTCCCCCGGCGGCCCCCACGCCGTCGCGGAAGCGCTCCAGGGACACCGGCCGATTGCCGTTCGCCGAGAGGAACGGCACCGACACGAGCTGCACGTACTCGGCGAGCTCGGCCTTGGTGATGCCGAGGTCGGGCCAGACGACGCGGTTCGGGCTGGAGAGCGCGACCTCACGCTCCCCGTCGGTGTCGGCGACGGTCAGGGTCACGCGTTCAGAGGCCATGCTCCGACCCTAGGGGGCGGTCACGACCCGCGGAACCCCCGGCGGATCCCCGGTGCGCGCGCCGTCAGTCCTCGATCCGCACCGCGCGCACGAGCACCGGCGCGAGGGCGTCGCGCTCCACCACCATGGAGGGCCCCGCGGAGTCGATGATGACGCCGGCCATCTCGGAGTGGCTCGACAGCACCTTCGCGAGCTGGTCAGGCTCGAACGGCAGCGGGCGATCGCCCCGGCCGAGTGCGATGACCTCCAGCGGGTGCGAGAAGAGCTGGAGGAAGCGGCGGCCGTCGGCGGTCTGAGCCTCGGCGATGCCGACCTGGCCGGTGCCGGATCCGTCGTTCACGGCCACCCACATGCGCGTCGTGGCGAGAGCCTCGCCCACCTTGGCGGGCGAGTCCTGCTCCCGCGGCGTCGCGAGCAGGGACTTCACGGTCATGTCGACGTCGGCCTGCTCGAGCGTCTTCTGCAGGAGTTCGGTGGGAAACACCACCCGATGCGGCGCGGACGCGTTGTCGATGATGAGACCCGCGAAGTCGCCGGAGACGACCTGCTGCATGACCGAGGTCGTCGGCTGGGCGACAGCGGAGGTCGCGGACGGATCGGCTTCGAGCTGCACGGAGTCCCGGACGGCGGCTGCCGAGCTGAACGCCAGCATGAACTGGCGCTCGCCGTCGCGGACCACGGCGACCGCCAGCGGCTTGCCCTCGCTGATCTGCGCGCGGGCATCGCCGTTCACGCGGATGTAGAGGTGCCCCTGAAGAGCCTGGCGGAGCACCCCGAGAAGCTGCTCGTTGGACGCGCCCGCCTCGATCTGCGCCAGGGACTCGCGCAGGAGGACGTTGTCCTTCATTCCCGGCACGGTCTCGGTCTGCTCGGGCGGGAGCGCGGGAGCGAGCGGGAGCTTCCGCTCGGCCGCCGGTGCCGCGGACTCCGCGGTGGGGCTCGGCGGCGTCGGCGCCGCAGCGGGCGCTGCGGCTGCCGCCGCGGCCTCCGGATCCGGAAGCGCGACCTCGGGCCCGGCTTCGGCGCCGACACCGCGGAACGCCTGCACCGAGATGCCGACGGTGGGCGACGCCTCGGCCGTCGACGCCTCCGACTCCTCGGTCGCCGTGCTCGCGTCCTCCTCGCTCTCGGTGGCCGGAGCGGCGGAGGGGGCGGGAGCGACGGCGTCGTCGCCGGACTTCTTGCGGCGGGAGAAGAGGGCCATGGGAGCCAGCCTAACCGTGTCTCCCCGCCCTCTCCGTCGCGACGTCAGAGCTTCTGGATCGGGGCGACCTTGATGAGCAGCTTCTTCTGCCCTGCCGTGTCGAACCGGACATGGGCGATGCGCTTGGCGCCTTCGCCGGTGACGGCGTCGACCCGCCCCTCGCCGAAGTCGTCGTGCCGGATGCGGTCTCCGGCGGCGAGTTCGAGGTCGCCGTTGTCGCGCATCTTGGCGGTGACGCGGTTGGGGATCTTGTCCATCGCCGTCGAGAGCGGCTTGAGGGAGTCGCGGGGCAGGGCCTTCACGCCGAAGCGGTCGCCGGACCCCCCGGAGCGACGGGCGTTCAGCGCGCGCGACTGCATGCCCCCGCGGGAGTTCACGTCGCCCGGGGACTGCCGCCAGTCGATGAGGGAGGCCGGGATCTCCTGCAGGAACCGGCTGGGCATGGCGACCGTCACCTCGCCGAACTGCGCGCGGGTCATCGCCAGGGACAGGTGCAGGCGCTTGCGGGCGCGGGTGATGCCCACGTAGAACAGGCGTCGCTCCTCCTGCGGGCCGCCGGGCTCTCCCGCCGAGATGCGGTGCGGGATGAGGTCTTCCTCCACGCCGGTGACGAAGACCGCGTCGTACTCGAGGCCCTTGGCGGTGTGCATCGTCATGAGAGACACCGACCCGGACTCATCGTCGAGGTCGTCCGCGTCGGAGACCAGCGCGACCTCGGTGAGGAAGTCGGTGATGGTGCCCTCGGGGTTGTTGCGCGCGAAGTCGCGGGTCACGGCCACGAACTCGTCGAGGTTCTCCACGCGGGCCTCGTCCTGCGGATCGCGGCTGGCACGCAGCGCGTCGAGGTAGCCGCTCTTGGAGAGCAGGAGGCTGAGCCCGTCCGCCACGGAGGTGGGCGGCGGCACCTCCCCCGTCGGCGGGAGCATGATCGCCGTCGCCTCGGCGAGCACGGCGTCGAGCTGGGCGACGGCGGCCTGGATCTTCGGACCGACGCCGAGCTGGCCCGGCAGCGACAGGGCATCGCGGAAGGAGATGCCGTGCTCCTCGGCGAAACGGGCGATCGCGGTCTCGGTGACATCGCCGATGCCGCGCCGCGGCTTGTTGAGGATACGGCGGACCGCCATCTCGTCGGCGGGGTTCGCGACCGCCACGAGATAGGCCAGGGCGTCCTTGATCTCGGCGCGCTCGTAGAACTTGGTGCCGCCCATGATCTTGTACGGCACGGCTGAGCGGATGAAGATCTCCTCCAGCGCGCGGGACTGCGAGTTCGTGCGGTAGAAGACGGCCATCTCCGAATACGGCATGCCCTTGCGGTGCAGGGCCTCGATCTCGTCGGCGACGAACTGGGCCTCGTCGTGCTGCGAGTAGCCGGTGAAGCCGATGATCCTGTCGCCCTCGCCGCGGTCGCTCCAGAGCTTCTTGTCCTTGCGGTCGAAGTTGTTGCCGATGACGGCGTTCGCCGCGGAGAGGATGTTCTGCGTCGAGCGGTAGTTCTGCTCGAGGAGGACGACCTTCGCCCCCGGGAAGTCGCGCTCGAACTCGCTGATGTTGCGGATGTCCGCGCCGCGGAAGGCGTAGATCGACTGATCCGAGTCGCCGACCACCGTCAGCGACGCCCCGGCCTCACCGGCGCCCGGTGCCGGCTCGGGGTCGGGCTCGAAGATCATCATGCCGTTGGCGGCATACGGCTCCGGTGTCGCGCCGACGCCGGACACCGGACGGGTGAGCTCGTGGATGAGCGCGTACTGCGCGTGGTTGGTGTCCTGGTACTCGTCGACGAGGATGTGGCGGAACCGGCGGCGGTAGGTGTCGGCGACCTGAGGGAACGCCCGGAACAGGTAGACCGTCTGGCCGATGAGGTCGTCGAAGTCGAAGGCGTTGGCCTTCTGGAGCTGCCGCTGGTAGTCGGCGAAGACCTCGACGAAGACACGTTCGGCCGGGTCGCTCATGTTGGCCTGGCGGGCATAGGCCTCGGCGTCGGAGAGCTCGTTCTTGAGCTTGGAGATGCGCCCCTGGACCGCCGCCGGGGTGAGGCCGTAGGCGTCGGCCTCGTGCTCCTTGACCAGCCGCTTGAGGAGGGCGCGGGAATCTCCGGAGTCGTAGATGGTGAAGTTCTTCGTGAACCCGAACTGCTGCGCCTCGCGGCGGAGGATGCGCACGCACGCGGAGTGGAACGTGGAGATCCACATGCCGCGCGCGGCGTCGCCGATGAGCCCTTCGACGCGCTCGCGCATCTCGCCGGCGGCCTTGTTGGTGAAGGTGATGGCGAGGATCTGGCTCGGCCAGGCCTCGCGGCTGCGCAGGAGCGAGGCGATGCGGCGCGTGAGCACGCTCGTCTTGCCCGAGCCGGCGCCGGCGACGATGAGCAGCGCGGGGCCGCGATACGTCACGGCCTCGAGCTGCTGGGGGTTGAGGCCGGCGAGGAGGTCGTCCTGCGCGGGGGCGCCGGAGGACTGCGGGCCGACGGATCCGGGGACGATGAGAGGGGCTTCGGTCATGACCTCTCGAGTCTAGGCGGCGGCACCGACATCGAGGTCCCCGGCTACCGGGTCTCGAGCGCCAGCCGCCCCGCCAGCAGCACATAGGTCGCCGCGAACGAGCGCCGCAGCCACGCCATCACCTTCGGCCGGGTGAGGACGCGCGTGCGCATGGTCGCCGCGAAGATCCCATAAGCCGCGAACACGACGAAGGTGACCGCCATGAAGACCAGGCTCAGCACGATCATCTGCGCGGTGGCCCCCGCGCCTCCGGCGGGAACGAACTGCGGCAGGAAGGCGAAGAAGAAGATGGTCAGCTTCGGGTTCAGGAGGTTGAGGAGGACGGCGGTGCGGACGATCCGCCACGACGACGCGGGCACGGTGTCCTCCTCCGCCGGCATCAGCGAGGCGTCCCGCAGCGTCCGCCACGCGAGGTACAGCAGGTAGGCGACCCCGAACCACTTGATGACCTCGAACGCGACGGCGGAGGCGTGCAGGATCGCGGCCAGACCGGTGATCGCGGCGACCATATGCGGGACGACCCCCAGCGTGCAGCCGAGGGCGGCGACGACGCCGGCCCTCGCCCCCTGGGAGATCCCGATCGCCACCGAGTACACCGCCCCGGTTCCCGGAGTCGCGACGACTACCAGGGTCGTGAGGAGGAATGCGATGCTCATGCGGCCCTTCCGTCGCGGCGGTCGGTCCGCGTGTCCTGTCTACCGGCTCGACGCATCACGTGCATCCCCCCTCTTCCGCTCAGGCGATGCGGGTGCCCGGCGGCAGCCGCCGCGCGGGCGTCCGTGTGCGGGCCCATGCTCCCGCGAACAGCGCCCCGGCGAGCACGACCTGTACGCCGAGCCCCACGAACCAGCTCGGCACGGTCTCGTCGATCACCTCCTCGGCCGTCCGGGAACCGCTCTCCGGGTCGCAGTCGTCCCAGCGCTGCTCCAGCGGCGAGAGCTGCGCGCTGCGGACGCCGAACTTGATCTGCCCGTAGAGGTCGATCGGGTAGCCGTCCGTGCTGAACTCGGTGGGGGTCGCGTCGGCGAGCACGACGAACGGGTTGGCGGCGAGCGCCCACCACACGAGGTCGAACCGCGGCGCCTCGTACGTGTACTCCTCCCAGCTCTCGCAGTCCACGTTGCCGTTGTCGTCGTAGGGGCGGGTGTAGCTCGTCGCCTCGCTGCGCACGGCCAGGCCGCCGAGCGCGAAGACGATGATCGTGCCGATGACGAGTGCCGAGACCACGAGGTAGGTGGACGCGACCGAGAACAGCGGGCGGGCGATGAGGCCGCTCAGCCCCACGCCGATCGCGGCGACGATGACGATCTCGGCGGCGAGGATGAGCAGCGCCACGAACAGCACGATCGGATCGGTCCCGCCCGCCAGCAGCGACGCCGCGAGGAACGGGACAGCCACCAGGAGGAACGCGCCGCCCGTCGCGATCGCCGCGAGCAGCTTGCCCAGCATGATGTCGCCGGTCGACGCCGCGGTGACCTGGATCGGCGCGAGCGTGGCCGCCTCCCGGTCGCCGTTGATGGCGTTGCCGCTGAGCGTCGGCGAGACGAGCACGACGAGCAGCAGGACCACGTTGACGACGATGGACGATACGCCCGCCCCGACGTCCTCCCCCCAGGAGTACACGGCGAACGACAGGCCGGTGACACCGAGGAGCACCAGCGCGAAGACGCCGAGGAGCACGTACCAGCCGACGCTCCGCAGCCGCTGGGTCAGTTCGAGGCGGGCGATGACGCCGATGTTCGCGAGGCTCATGCTCCCGCCTCCGTTCCGTGGGGTGCCGCAGGCGGCGGGGGCGGCGGGGTCGACCCCGCGGGCGGCTGCGGGTGCCGGAGTGCGAGGAACGTGTGCTCCAGATCGCTCTGCGCGGGCGCGAACTCCGCGACGGGCAGCCCCGCCTCCACGAGGAGACGCAGCGACCGGGCGGCGGCGTCCTCCCCGGGGAAGCCGACGAGGACGGCGCCGCGGTCCACGGCGAGGGACTCGGGAGCCAGCCCGAGAGTCGAGGCGACCTGCCAGGTGTCCGCGTTCAGGCGCTCCGCGGTCGCGCCGGCCAGCCGCACCCGCCAGGCGCGGACCGTGCTCTGCGCCGGGGCGGCGTCCACGACGGCCCCGCCGACGAGGAAGACGGCGTCGTCGACGACCTCTTCCAACTCGGAGAGCACGTGGCTGGAGATGAGGACCGTGCGTCCTTCGGCCGCGAAGCGGCGCAGCAGCACCCGCAGCTGCACGCGGGCCTCCGGGTCGAGGCCCGACGCCGGCTCGTCGAGGAGCAGCACCTGCGGGTCGTGGACGAGAGCGCGGGCGAGGCCGAGCTTCTGCTTCTGCCCGCGGGAGAGCACCTTCGCGGCGGAATCCGCGAGCTCCCCCAGGCCGACGAGACCGAGGAGGTGCTGCGCCCGCCGCTCCGCGTCCGCGCGGTCGATCCCGTAGAGCCGGGCCGTGGTCACGATCGTCTCGCGGGCGGTAAGGGAGGGCCAGGCGCCGAGGGCATCCGGCATCCACCCCAGCACGCGACGGGCGGCGAGCGGATCGGCTTCGGGGTCGATGCCGCCGATGCGGATCGAGCCGCTGTCGGGGGCGAGCAACGAGGCGAGCATCAGGAGCAGCGTCGTCTTGCCCGCGCCGTTCGGGCCCACCAGGCCCGTCACCCTTCCCGCCTCTGCGCGCAGCGTGGCCCCTCGCACGGCCTGCACGTCCCCGAACGCCCTGCTGACGTCGTCCACCACTATTCCGGTCATGCGGTCAGTCTGGCATCGCCGGGGGCGAGCGCCGGGGACCTCCGGGCTGATGCCCAGCCGCGCCGCCCCGCGGGTGACACAATCGCTGTATGCGCACGATCCTCAACATCATCTGGGTCATCCTCGCGGGCTGGGCGCTCTTCCTCGGCTACGTGCTGGCCGGCCTCCTGCTGTGCATCCCGATCATCACGATCCCGTGGGCCATCGCCTCGTTCCGCATCGCCGCCTACGCCATCTGGCCGTTCGGCCGCGAGGTCGTCAGCAAGCCGACGGCCGGCGTCGGGTCTTTCCTCGGGAACGTGCTCTGGGTCATCCTCGCGGGGTGGTGGCTGGCGCTCGGCCACATCGTGTCGGGACTGGCGCTGTGCATCACCATCATCGGCATCCCCATGGGCATCGCCGACTTCAAGATGGTCCCGGTGTCGCTCATGCCGCTCGGCAAGGAGATCGTCTCCACCCGTCAGGGCGCGTTCGACCGCACGCTCTGACCCCGGCGGGTCAGCCGCGGAAGAACGCGACGCCGAGATCGGGGTGGTCGACGAAGACGCCGTCCACGCCCTGCCGGGCGATCACGCCCCACTCCGCCTCGTAGTGCCCGAACGCGCTCTTGCCTCCCGGTCCGCGGTAGGGCGCCGCGAGGAAGGCGTTCTCCGGCCGGCAGGTCCACGTGAAGACGATCAGGCCGCGGGCGTGCGCATCGGCGACCAGCGTCGTGCCCGGCACCAGGAGCATCTTCTTGTCGACGCTGATCCCGTCGATCCGACCGACCAGGCGGTCCAGATTCCCGGGGGTCACGGTCTCCGGGTAGCTCAGGGCCTTCGACCCCTCGGCGACGAAGAGGTCGTACGGCTGTCCGGCCGCCTCGATGAGGTAGACGAAACTCGCGTCGACGTCCGCAGCGCGGAGCTGCCCGAGCACGGTCGACTCGAAGCTCTCCACGATCAGCGGCAGCTCCCCCGCCGCCCACCCGGCATCGCGCAGCTCCCGCGCGATGAGGGGCGCGAGGTCGAGTCCGATGCGTGCGAAATGCGTGGCGTGCTTCACCTCGAGCACGACGCCGATCGTCCGGTTCTGCTCGTGCGCGGCCGCCCGTACGAGGTCCAGGACGTCGCGCAGGCGCAGGATGGGCTCCGTGCCGTCGAAGGAGGCGCTGGATGCCCGGAGCTTCGGCAGCCGTTCCCGGCAGCGCAGCGTGGACAGCTCGGCCCAGGTGAAGTCCTCCGTGAACCAGCCGGTCAGTGCGGCGCCGTCCACGCGCCGCGTCGTGCGGCGGTCGGCGAACTCCGGGTGATCGGCGACGTCCGTGGTGCCGGAGATCTCGTTCTCGTGCCGCACGACCAGGACGCCGTCCTTGGTGGCGACCACGTCCGGCTCGACCGCGTCGACCCCCATCGCGAGCGCGAGCGCATAGGACGATCGGGTGTGCTCGGGACGGACGCCCGGAGCACCGCGATGCCCGATGACGAGCGGGGGTTTGCTGGGCACGCTCACAGCGTAAGGCACCCCGGGAGTGTCGCCGCCCGGGTATCGTGGAGGAAAGCGACCTACGACCCCCCTTTTGGAGTGAGGCCCACCTGATGAGCAACTTCGCTTTCAACAATCCTGCTTTCCAGCAGCAGGACCCGCGCAACGTCGCGACCTACCCGGGTGCCCCCCAGGGTGCGCAGGGCGCACAGGCCGCGTCGCTCCAGCACGGCGCGATGGATGCCGCCGCCAACGCGCAGCTCGAGGGCATGTACGCCGCCCCCGCCGCAGGCGCGCTCGAGACCGACCGGATGTCCGTCGAGGACACCGTGTGGAAGACCGCCGGCCTCTTCGGCATCCTCCTCGTCACCGCCGTCGTCGGCTGGGTGCTGACGCTCGGCGGCCTCGACGTGCCGCGCTACGACCCGTACAACCCCGCTGCCGTCAACGTGCTGCCCTGGGCCCTCGGGGCGCTCGGCGGTTTCGTGCTGGCGATGGTCATCACCTTCACCTCGCGCAAGAAGGTCCGCCCCGCGCTGATCTTCGCCTACGCGGCCTTCGAGGGTCTCTTCATCGGCGGCATCTCGGCGTTCTTCGAGGTCCGCTGGCCCGGCATCGTCTTCCAGGCGACGCTCGCCACCGTCTCGGTCGTCGGCGTGACCCTCGCCCTCTTCGCGAGCGGCAAGATCCGCGCCTCCAAGAAGGCGACCAAGATCTTCATGATCGCGATGATCGGCTACCTGGTCTTCTCGCTCCTGAACCTCGTCCTCATGTGGACCGGGATCAATGACAACGCCTTCGGCCTCTTCAGCATGAAGATCATGGGCATCCCGCTCGGCCTCATCATCGGCGTCCTCGTCGTGATCATGGCGGCGTACTCGCTGGTGCTCGACTTCGACCAGATCCAGCAGGGCGTGCGCAACGGCGCTCCCCGCAAGTACGGCTGGCTCGGCGGCTTCGGCATCATGGTCACCGTCGTCTGGCTGTACGTCGAGATCCTCCGGATCATCGCGATCGCCCGCGGCAACAACTGACGCGATCCGTCGCGACGAGAGGCCCGTCTCCCTGGGGAGGCGGGCCTCTTGCCATATCCGGGAGGCCGCGCGCAAGGGGTTGGCACGCGAATCCGGAGCCGGGCACAGTAGGTGTCACGAGGCCCCGGCACCCCGGGGCTCCTGACCCAAGGAGCTGACCATGAGTTTTCTCGGCTTTCTTCTTCTCGGCCTCATCGCCGGAGCCATCGCGAAGCTGATCCTGCCCGGCAAGCAGGGCGGCGGATGGTTCATCACCCTGCTGCTCGGCGTCGTCGGCGCCCTGCTCGGCGGCTGGCTCGGCAGCCTGATCCTCAACCGTCCGCTCACCGAGTTCTGGGACCTCGGCACCTGGCTCCTCGCCATCGGCGGTTCGATCATCGTGCTGCTGATCTACGGTCTCATCGTCGGCCGCGGCCAGCGGGTCAACGACTGACGCAGACCCCACTCGACGCGCCCCGCGTCACCCACGCCCGTCCCTCACGGCTGCGAGAGCATCCGTGAGGGGCGGGTCTTTTCGTGCCGCGGACGATCAGCTCCCGGCACCGCGCGCCTTGCGCTCCAGGAGTCCGCGCTCACGGTCGTTGCCGGCCAGCCCCGCGGCCACGGCGAACTCGCTGCGCGCCTCGCTCTCCCGGCCGAGTCGGCGCAGCAGCTCGCCCCGCGTGGCCGGGAGCAGGTGGTACCCGCGCAGCGCCCCGGACGCGGCCAACTCATCGAGCAGCCGCAGCGCCGAGGCGGGCCCTGTCGCCATGGCCACGGCGGCCGCGCGGTTCAGCTCCACCACCGGGGACGGGGTGAGCCGGCCCAGCGCCTCGTAGAGGACGACGATGCGATCCCAGTCGGTCTCGTCCACGGACGGCGCGACGACATGGCATTCGGCGATGGCGGCCTGCAGACTGTACGGCCCGCGTCCGCGGCCGAGTGCGTCCGCCCGCGCCAGGGCTGCTCTCCCCCGCGCGATGCGACTGCGGTCCCACCGCCGACGGTCCTGATCGGCGAGCAGCACCGGGTCGCCGTTCCGGTCGGTCCGCGCCGGGAAGCGTGCGGCCGTGAGCTCCAGGAGCGCGAGCAGGCCGTGCACCTCCGGTTCCCGGGGCTGCAGCGCGGCGAGCACCCTGGCGAGTCGGATGGCCTCGTCGCTCAGCTCCGGCCGCATCCACTCCGGACCGCTGCTGGCCGCGTGCGCTTCGTTGAAGATGAGATAGAGCACCCCGAGGACCGCGCCGAGCCGCGCCGCATGCTCCTCCTGCGGGGGCACCTCGAACGGCGCGTGCGCGGCCGCCAGCGTCTTCTTGGCGCGCACGATCCGCTGCTGCACGGTCGCCGTGGGGACGAGGAAGGCGCGGGCGATCTCCGCGCTCGACAGACCGCCCACGACCCGCAGTGTCAGCGCGACCTGCGCCTCCCGGGAGAGGACCGGGTGGCACGCGATGAAGAGGAGGCGCAGCACGTCGTCGTCCACGGCGTCCGGGTCCCCGGGCAGCTCGGGCCCCTGCGCCTGCTCCTGTTCGAGGTCGTGCGCGATCAGCGCCAGACGGTCGTCCAGCCGCTCGCGGCGTCGCCATCCGTCCACCGCCTTCCGCTTGGCCACCGCCGTCAGCCACGCGGCGGGGTTCTGCGGCACGCCCTCGGCGGGCCATTGCCGCAGCGCGGCGACCAGGGCCTCCTGCGCGAGGTCCTCCGCCAGACCGAAGTCGCCGACCATCCGCGTCAGCGTGCCGACGATGCGCGCGGACTCGATGCGCCACACCGCCGCGACGGCCCGCTCGGCCGCCTCCTGCGCCGAGGCGGCCGTGGTCGTCGCGGGGTCCGGGGAGCCGTCCATCAGCGGCGCGGCGTCACGCCTGCTCGGCGCGGCGGGCCTGCTCCTCCCGCCAGCCCGCCTCCTTCTCGATCCACTCGTTGTCGGCGGGGAAGTCCTCCGGGCCGGTCACCCGGCGCACCTCGAGGAACGATCCCGGTCCGAGCGGTGCCCGGCTCGCCCACTCCGCGGCCTCCTCGCGCGAGGAGACCTCGATGATCCAGAAGCCGTTGAAGAGCTCCTTCGTCTCCCCGTAGGGGCCGTCCGTGATGAGCGGCTTCTCGGCGCTGAAGTCGACGACGAAGCCCTCCGCCGCGTCGGTCAGGCCCTCCCCGGCGACGAGGACGCCCGCCTTCATCATCGACTCGTTGTAGCGACCCATCGCCTCGATGACCTGCTCGAAGGGCATCGCCTGATAGGCCGCCACCGCGTCGTCGGTCGCGCGCATGATGAGCATGAACTTCATGATGTTCTCCTTGTTCCGAAGGGCCGTTCCTCGACCCTCTCATCACAGACGTCGAACGGGAACAGCGGAGATCGACATCGGGGCGGAAGTTCTTCGTCGACTTCTCGAGGAGGCGCCGAAGGCATAGAGTTTCAGTTCAAACCCTTTCGATGGAAATTGTTTTCCAGATCGGACGAGACTCGATGAAGAGACGCATCGCGGCCACCGCCGCGGCCGCCCTGCTCCTGCTGGCACTCCCCACGACCGCCGGAGCGGCCCCCGACGAGGAGCCGTTGACCCGATACGTCAAGGACGCCTCCGGCGCCTACGGCTACGGTCCGGAGCCCGTGTACACCTATCCGGGATCCGGGGAGCAGGTCGCGATCCCCACGACGCTGACCCCGGAGAACCGCCGCTTCTCCAGTGCCTGGGTCGGCACGATCGGCAACCTGAACTTCGGCAAGCCCGCCGACGCCGCGGACTTCGACGCCCGCTACGCGACGGTGCTCGACGACTTCGCCTCCTGGAACATGAACGCGGTCATCTTCCAGGTGCGTCCGCTGCTGGACGCCTACTACCCCTCGGCGCTGAACCCCTGGTCCGAGTTCCTCACCGGCACCCAGGGCGCCGATCCCGGGTACGACCCGCTGCAGCGCATGGTCGAGGCCACGCACGCCCGCGGCATGGAGTTCCACGCCTGGCTGAACCCCTATCGCGTGACCAATGCGAAGATGACGTCTCCCGCGATGCTCACCGCCCTCGGCCTCACCGCGGACGAGGTGAAGGCGCTGTCCATCCCGCAGTACATCGCGGCGCTCAACGACGCCGGCATCCTCGCCGACGACAACTTCGCCGTGCAGCACCCCGACTGGGTCCTGTCGTTCGAGGAGAAGCTGTTCCTCGACCCCGGTCAGCCCGAGGTCCCCGCGTACGTCGCGGCCACCGTCGCCGAGATCACGGAGAACTACGACGTCGACGCCATCCACTTCGACGACTACTTCTACCCGTACCGGATCACCGTCGACGGCCAGAACGTGTTCTTCGGCGCGCAGGGCGAGGACCGTGCGACCTTCGAGGAGTTCGGCCTCACGGCGGGCTATCCCGACACCGTCGCCGGCATCGAGGCGTGGCGGCGCGACAACATCACGGGTCTGATCACCCTCGTCGGCGACGCGATCGACGCCGGCAACGCGGCGCGCGGCACCGCCGTGCAGCTCGGCATCAGCCCGTTCGGGATCTGGGAGCACGAGGCGCTCGACCCCGCCGGGTCCCACACGCCGACGAGCTCGTCGCAGACGTACAGCCAGGCGGTCTTCGCCGACACCCGCGGGTGGGTGCAGGACGAGCTGATCGACTACATCGTGCCGCAGATCTACTGGAGCTTCGATCAGGCCGCCGCCCCCTACGGGGAGCTCGCGCAGTGGTGGAGCGACGTGGCAGCAGGCAGCCGTACCCAGGTCTATGTAGGCCACGCGCTCTACAAGCACGTCAACAACGGGGGCTGGGAGCAGGCCTGGATGAACCCGGAGGAGGTGCCGAACCAGATCCGGTACAACCAGAAGCTCGACGGCATCGAGGGCAGCGTCCTGTTCAGCTACAACGACATGAAGCCCAGCGACCTGGGCTCCCTTCCCGCCGACCAGCGGCCGAAGCACGAGGCGAAGAACACCGCGATCGAGCTGCTCGAGGGCGAAGCCTTCGCCCACCCCACACTCGTCCCTGCGAAGCCGTGGCTGTCGGACGGGCGCGTGGCGGCCCCCTCGACGCCAGTGGTCGTCGACGGCGAGCTGCGCTGGCAGGCCGGCGACGCCCGGGAGGCCCGCCGGTATGCGATCTACCGCGGCACCGGTGATCCGGCGCAGATCGTCGCCACGCCGGGCGCACTGGTCGACACGGTCTGGGCGGGAGGCGCGGCCTCGTTCCGCTTCCCCCTCCCCGCCGATGCCGCCCCCGCCACCGCCGCGCGCGCGGCGACGGAGACCTGGGTGGTGACCGCGCTGGACGCGGCCGCCGTCGAGAGTGCGCCGGTGGCTGCCGCCGTCGACGAGCCGGTGGATCCCACCGATCCGGGGACTCCGACGGATCCCACCGACCCCGGCACGCCGGAGGACCCGGACTCCGGGGGTGACGACGACGCCGTCGCCGCTCCCGTCGGCGGCGCGTCCCGCGGCGACCGCGGCGACCTCGCCACGACCGGCGGCGACGTCCCGACGGGGGCACTGCTCCTGGGCGGGCTGCTGCTCGCCGCCGGTGCGGTCACGGCCGGAGTGGCGGCCGCGCGGCGGCGCACCCGATAGGGACCGTCGACCGCCGGGGCGTCGTCCGCGACTCCCCGGCGGTCGGCCGGACCGCGGACGGTCAGCGCCGCGACGGCGCGCGGACGGCCGCCGCGATCGTCGCGGTCAGCGCCTCCGCGGAGCGTGCCGGGCTCCAGGCCGCCGCGACGACCGGTGCTTCAGCGCGGAGCGCCGCGAGCCGGTCCGGATCGGTCAGCAGCTCCCGCAGCGCCGCCCCCAGCGCCGTCACGTCGCCGGCGGGGACGAGCACCCCGCCCCCGGCACCGAGCACGTCGCGGATGCCGTACCGCACGTCGTACGACACCACAGGGGTGCCGTGCAGCAGAGCCTCGACCACGCCGAGCGGCTGCCCTTCGAACGCGGTCGAGGTGACCAGGACGGACGCCCGGTCGAGCACCGTCGCCGGATCGGCGGTGTACCCGCACAGCCGCACGCGGTCGGCGCCGTCGAGCTCCGCGATCAGCGCCGCCAGCCGCTCCTCCTCCGCACCCGTGCCCCAGATCTCCATCCGGGTCCCCGGCACGTCCGCCGCCAGGAAGGCGCGAATCGCATGATCGACGCGCTTGCCCGCCGCGAGTCGGCCCAGGACGACGACGAGGCCGTCCTCCCGCAGGCTCTCCCGCCGTTCGACGGGCTCGATGGGATTGGGCACCACGACATGATTCGCCGCGCTGCCGAACCGCGCCACGACGTCGTCGCGCTGGGTGGCCGTCGGCCAGATCACCGCATCGAACCGGTCGGCGAGGCGGAACCACCGCGTCCAGAGCGTGTTCATGCGAGCGTCCGGCGTGTAGGGAGCCTCGACGTGCATGGTGTGGATGGGGTGCAGGATGCGCACGCGCGGATCGGCCCAGTCCGCCACCAGTTCGCCCAGCTGGCGGGACTCGCAGATCACGACGATCGGCCGGGCGCCCAGCGCCGCCGTGATGTGGTCGAGCCAGGCGCCGTAGAGTCCGCGGAAGCCGTGCAGCGCGCCGACGACCGCTCCGCTCTCGTCGTAGACGAGGACGGGCTCGTCCGTGAGGTGCCAG
Organism: Microbacterium sp. NPDC091676; assembly: GCF_044756645.1. NCBI lineage: Bacteria > Bacillati > Actinomycetota > Actinomycetes > Micrococcales > Microbacteriaceae > Microbacterium > Microbacterium sp. NPDC091676. Next base: position 1,377,024 of record NZ_JBIVTI010000001.1, read on the forward strand.
TCCGGATTGCCGGGGATCACCGGCAACGCCGCGAAGGGACGACCCTCCGGGTCCGTGAGCACCCGATACTCCACGTCGGGGTCGGCCGTCACCGCGCCGTCGGCCGCCTCTCGCAGCCACGCCGCGGCTCCGCCCTCCGGTGCGGTGGCCTCGTCGAAGAGGTTGCGCAGACGACCCGGGTCGACGAGCGCTCCCCGCTCCGCGAACACGCGACGGTGCTCGGCGTGCTCCGCGCGCGTTCCGGGGTCGAACGTGAGCAGCTGCGGCCCCCGGCCCTCGCCCGCGCCGGCGGCGGCGAGCATCCGTGCGCGCGCGAGCGTCGCGATGGTGTACCCGCCGTCCAGCCCGGGGATCAGACGGCTGGACAGCACCAGGTACTCGGCGTCCGGGAGGACCGGCGCCGAGACCGGGGGCATCTCGCCCCCTACTCCCACTCGATCGTCCCCGGCGGCTTCGACGTGACGTCGAGCACGACCCGGTTGACGTCGCGGACGCCGTTGGTGATCCGGTTCGAGATCTTCGAGAGCACGTCGTACGGCAGGCGGGTCCAGTCGGCCGTCATCGCGTCCTCGCTGGAGACCGGACGCAGCACGATCGGGTGGCCGTAGGTGCGGCCGTCGCCCTGCACGCCCACCGAGCGCACGTCGGCGAGGAGCACGACCGGGCACTGCCAGATCTCCTGGTCGAGGCCGGCCTTCGTCAGCTCCTCGCGGGCGATGGCGTCGGCCTCACGCAGAATCTCGAGACGGTCAGCGGTGACCTCACCGATGATCCGGATGCCGAGGCCGGGCCCCGGAAACGGCTGGCGTCCGACGATCGCCTCGGGGATGCCGAGCTCGCGGCCGATCGCGCGGACCTCGTCCTTGAAGAGGGCCCGCAGCGGCTCGATGAGCTCGAAGTCGAGGTCGTCCGGAAGGCCGCCCACGTTGTGGTGCGACTTGATGTTGGCGGTACCCGCACCGCCGCCCGACTCCACCACGTCCGGGTAGAGCGTGCCCTGCACGAGGAACTTCACCGGGGCGCCGCCGTCGGCCTTCGCCTCCTCGACGAGGTCGAGCTGCACCTTCTCGAACGCGCGGATGAACTCGCGGCCGATGATCTTGCGCTTCTCCTCGGGGTCGGTCACGCCCTGGAGGTGACCGAGGAAGGTCTCCGCGGCGTCGACCGTGATGAGGCGCACACCGGTGGACTCGACGTAGTCCTTCTCGACCTGCTCGCGCTCGCCCTTGCGGAGGAGCCCGTGATCGACGAAGACGGCCGTGAGCTGGTCGCCGATGGCCTTGTGCACGAGAGCGGTCGACACGGCGGAGTCCACGCCGCCGGAGAGCGCCGAGATGACCCGCGCGTCGCCGACCTGCTCGCGGATGCGCTCGACCTGCTCGGCGATCACGTTGTCGGGGTTCCAGTCGGACGCGAGACCCGCACCCTTGTGGAGGAAGTTCTCCAGCACGCGCTGGCCGTGGTCCGAGTGCTTGACCTCCGGGTGCCACTGCACGCCGTAGAAGCCGCGCTCCTCGTTCGCGAAGGCGGCGACCTTCGTGGCCTCCGTCGTCGCGAGCACCTCGAAGCCCTCGGGCGCCTTCGCGACCTGGTCGCCATGGCTCATCCACACGTTCTGCTCGGTCGGCTGCCCGCTGAGCAGCGTGCCGCCGTCACCCGAGATGACCGCATCCGTGGCGCCGTACTCGCGGAGACCGGTGTGCGCGACCTCGCCGCCGAGGGTCTGGGCCATGTACTGGAAGCCGTAGCAGATGCCGAGCGTGGGGACGCCGAGGTCGAAGACCGACGGGTCGAGCTTCGGCGCGCCCTCCTCGTACACCGACGAGGGTCCCCCCGAGAGGATGATCGCGACGGGGTTCTTGGCGGCGATCTCCTCGGCCGTGGCGGTGTGCGGCACGATCTCGCTGTAGACACCGGCCTCGCGGACGCGGCGGGCGATGAGCTGCGCATACTGGGCGCCGAAGTCGACGACGAGCGCGGGGCGCTGCTGGGTCTCGGACTGTTCGGTCAACGGACACCTTCCGGGGCGATCGCGGAGGCCTCGGCGGCCTCCCGGGTGGCGAGATAGGTCTTGACTTCACGGGCGACGATCGCCTCCATGAAGAACGACAGCAGCGGGATGACGCCGCCGAGCGCGAGGAGGATGAACCGGCGGAACGGCCAGCGCATCAGGCTCCACATGCGGAAGCATGCGAAGAGGTAGACGACGTAGAACCAGCCGTGGGCGACGAGGATGAACAGCGAGATGTTGAAGCCGTCCCCCAAGGAGGTCATCTCGCATGAGTTCGTCCACGGCGCGAACAGCGACCACCACTGGCAGTCCGGCCCCGCGATGACGCCGGCGAACCAGAGCGGGCCGCCCGATCCCCCGGCGAAGAGCTCGAGGTGGATCGGCGTGTACTTCAGCACCATCTCGGCGAGCAGCAGGAGCAGCATGACTCCCGTGATGATCGACGCGATCTGGTAGAACTTCAGCGCACCGCGGATCGCCGGAAAGCTGGCGACTTTCGGTTCGGGCATGACCCCAGTCTAGTCGTCGGCGGGCGACGCCCCGACCCCGCGGGAACGACGGAGGCCGCCGGGTCGCCCCGACGGCCTCCGCCTCGTCATCCGCCGATCGGCGTCAGAACCATCCGGTCAGGAGGTCCCACAGCCAGTCGACGATGTCCTTGATGATCCCGCCGATGCCGCCGGCGCGGTTGACGGTGACCGTGGCCGTGGCCTCGTCCCCGTCGGCCTGCGCCACCGCGACGGTGTACTTCCCGGGCTGGGCGTTCTTCGGCACCGTCACCGAGGTACTGAACGTGCCGTCCTGACGGACCTGCACCGTGCCCACCTGGACGCCCTGGCCCTTCTTCGGCCGGAGCTCCACCGTGACGGTCTCGCCGGGCTGGTAGCCCTCGCCGGTGACCGAGAGCTTCTTGCCCGCGGTCACCTTCGAGGAGCCGAGCGCGATGGTCCCCGCGAACTCCTCCTCGCCGGCGATCGTGAACGGCACCTGCACCGTCGTGCCCGTGGCCGGGACCTCGACCGTGAGCTGCTGCTCACCGAACACTCCGGACGGCACCGTGAAGGTGAGGGTGGCGCGGCCGCCCTCGTCGGTGGTGTCCACGATGGTCGGGTCGACCGTGCCGGACGCGAGCTGGGTGTCGCCGAGCGACAGCGTGACCGCTCCGGGAGCCGCCTCGCCACCGCTGAACGCCAGCGAGGAGAGCGAGACCGTCACCTGGTCGCCCGCGCGGTAGCCGTCGGCGTCCGCCGGGCTGACGGTCACCCCGACCGCGCGCTGGGCGAGGTCCGGCGAGGCCGTCTTGTTCGCGTCGAACCAGTCGACCATGGACTGGAGGTCGATCTTGCCGGTGTCCCGCTTGCCCGCCCCCTCCTTGAAGGTGGCGAAGTTGTCGCCGCCCGCCGCGAGGAAGGAGTTCGCCGCCACCGTGTACTCCCCGTTCGGGTCGATCGCGGTGCCGTTCAGCGTGATCGAGGTGATCCGCGAACCCGCGGCCGCCGTCGGGTCGTAGGTGTACACCAGCCCCTCGGAGACGCCGAGCTTGAGGAACGGTCGTGCCGATCCGGCCGGCTGCCACTGCTCCTCCAGCACGCCCTTCAGCTGCGTCCCGGTGAGCGTCAGCGTGACCAGGGTGTTGGCGAACGGCTGGACGGTCGCCGCCTCCCGATACGTGACGTTGCCGTCGGGGTCCTCGGCGTTGCTCGACGCGTAGGTCAGGTTGGCACGGATGCCACCCGGGTTCATGAGCGCGATGTCCGCACCCGTGGACCACTTCTGCACGTCGGCGACGAAGTTGCCGATGGTGGACTCGCCACCGCGGTTCTCCGAGCCGTTGGACTGCCGCGCGCGGTTGAAGTCGGCGGTGATGTCGCCCACCTTCACGGCGCCCAGCACGTCGGCCTCCGCCTTCGCCTTGTCGACGATGGCCTGCACCTCCGGCACCGCCGGGTACAGCGGCTTGCCGGCGGACGTGAGGGGCTTGATCTCGTTGGTGATCGAGAGCAGCTCCTTCGTCTTCGGGTCGACCTGGATGTTCATGAGGCCGAGGTTCTCGCCGTACTGCCCCGCCGAGACGACCGGCCGGCCGTCGATGACGTGGTTGTAGGCGAGGTGCGTGTGCGCCGAGACGATCGCGTCCACGTCGTCGTCGACGCCGTAGACGATCTCGCCCAGCGGCGAGTCCTCGGTGATCGCGGACAGCGCGGTGCTCTCCGCACCCTCGTGCACGAGCAGGATGACGACGTCCGCCTCGCCGTTCGCGGGGTCTCCGTCGCGGAGGTCGTCGGACACGGCGTTCACGGAGTCGACGATGCTGCGCACCTCGAGATCCGCGATGCCCTCGGGCGAGACGAGCGAGTCGAGGTCTTCGGTGACGGCGCCCACGAAGCCCACGCGCACACCGTCGAGCTCCTTGACCCAGGCCGGGGCGAGCGCCGGCTCACCGGTCTCCGTGAGGAACACGTTCGAGGAGATGTACTCCCAGTCCGCGCGCTCCTGCACCCGATCGCGCAGGTCGTCCCAGCCCTGGTCGAACTCGTGGTTGCCCGCGGCGCTCACGTCCAGGCCGGCGGCGTTGAGCGCGTCGATGGTCGGGTTGTCGTCGTTGATGAACGAGGTGAAGGTCGAGGCCCCGATCAGGTCGCCGGCTCCGGCGAAGATCGTGTTCGGGTTCGCGGCACGGAACTGCTGCACCGCGCCCGCGAGCACCGCGGCACCCGCCGCGGCCCCGTCGGCCTCGATACGGCCGTGGAAGTCGTTCACCGTCACGACGTCGATGTTCACCGGAGGGATCTCCGCGGAGACGCCGACGAGGATCGGGTCGTGGTCGCTGGACCGGTACGGGGTGCCCTCCTCGGTGGCGCCGAACGCGTAGCCGCGATCGCTCCACTCCGGCGAGTTGATGCCCCACACACCGGCGCCCGTGATCGAGGGGACGAGCGACGGCGATGCGATCACGTGGTCGAGCGAGCCGAGCTCCCCGTCGAACGTGTACGTGTACTGCCCCTCCGCCTCGTCGGCGGCCACGTCGCTCCACCCCTGTGAGGTGAACACGTCGATCGGGTCTTCCTGCCCGTAGGCGTTGAAGTCGCCGATCAGCAGCATGTCGCTGCTGCCGCTGGTCTCGGCCAGCTCATCCGTGAAGGCGAGGATGGCCTGCGCCTGCTTCACCCGGTCGGCGTTGAAGAACCCCTGGCCGTCGGCCGGCTCCGCCCCGGCGCCCTGCGGCGGGGACTTCGACTTCAGGTGGTTGGCGACGACGGTGACGACGCGGCCGTCGATGTCGAACGCCTGCGCGATCGGCTCCCGGGCGTTGCCCCACACGGACTCGTCGGTGACGGTGGCGCTGTCGCCCACCGTGCTGACGGCGTCCTTCTTGAAGATGATCGCGTTGGTGATGTAGTCCGTGGTCGCCGGGTCCTGCAGGGCCTTCGGCGTGCGCACGTAGTCCCACACGTCGGAGCCCGCGTCGGCGTTGAGACCGGCGACGAGGTCCTTCAGGGCGGTGTCGACGGGCTTGCCCAGCTTGACCGAGTTCTCGATCTCCATCAGCGCCACGATCTCCGCGTCGAGGCCGTTGATGGCCGAGACGATCTTGGACTTCTGGATCGCGAACTGGGCGGCGTTCGCCGCGCCGCGGGCGTCGGCGTTCTCGCTCTTCAGCGTCGTGAAGTAGTTGTAGACGTTGAACGACGCCACCTGCGCGTCACCGCCCACCTCCGGAGCCTTCTCGGGGCGCGGGTTGGTCGCCTCGAAGGTGACCTTGCGCTCCGCCGGGGAGGCGTCGTCGATCGGCACGACCGGCTGCAGCCGCCAGTCGTCGAAGCCCCACTGGAGCACGTAGCCGTTGGATCCGAAGTCGACGGTGTCGCCGTTGCGGACCACCGTGTCCTCCGTGAAGTACGGCTGCTGGCCCGGGTGGCCGTTGTTGGTCACCTGGATCGACCAGGCGTCGTCGAGCAGGATGCGGTTGGCGCGGTTCTCGGCCGCGATGGCGGCGGCGTCGGCCCCGGGACGCGTGGTCTCGGTGCTCTTGACGTTGAGGTCGTCGCCGGCGTTCAGCCACAGCGCCCCGTAGTTGTAGAGCTGGTGGCTCGACGCGAGCCGGTACGTGCCGGTCGGAGCGACGTACATGTTCTCGTACTGCTCGCGGTCGGCACCGCGCACGGTGTCCGGGAGCGGCGTGAGGGCGGGCACGCCCACACCGGCCGTGACGACCGAGACGTCGGCGACCGCGGCGGGAGCGATCTGGGTCTGACCGAAGTACTCGCTCACGGTGCCGGTCACCGAGACGAGGTCGCCGATCTCGAGCGTGGGCGCGAGCGCGTTCAGGAAGACGAACACCCCGTCCGAGGCGCCGGGGGTCGCGTCGTCGTCGCCGCCCGAGCCCTGCGTCTGGATCACGATGCCCTTGTAGCCGCCGGTGCGATGGTCGGCGGTGACGACGCCCTCGACGCGGACCCGCTGTCCCGCGAGCGGCGAGACGTCGCCGGTGCCCTGGACCTCGGCGATCGTGGCGGTCTTGGGCTCCTCGCCCGGCTCCTCCCCCGGGTCGGTGCCGGGGTCGGTGCCGCCGGAGTTCTGCGGGGTGATCGTCGCCGACAGCGTGAAGTCGGCCTTGTTGTCGTCCGCGTCGGCACCCGCCGTGCGGTTCAGCGACCGGACGTCGGTGTTGCTCGAGGGGGCGGCGGCCGCCGCCGTCTCGAAGGTGTTCGAGGTGCCGTAGCCCAGGAGGTCGATCACACCGTCGACGCCGACCGTCGACCCGGGGGTCAGGGTGACCGCCGCGGTGCCCTCGACGAGGGCCAGCGTGCCGTTGGTGCCGCTCGGGCTCAGCGTCGTGGTCGCGTCGGGCGTCGGGAGGGCGGCGCCGTTGGTGCCGTTGCTGTTCCCCTGCACGAGGAAGTAGCCGCCCGCGGGGATCGTGCCCTTCAGCGGTGCGACGCCGTTGAAGGCGCCGGTCCCCGCCGCGGAGCGGTACTGCAGCGACAGGCCGTCGAGGGTGACGGGCGCCGTCGTCGGGTTGTACAGCTCCACGAACTTGTTCGTGAACGCCGCCCCCGCGCTTCCGCCGGACAGGTAGGCCTCGTTGATCACCACCCCGGTGCCGTCGGTGTTCGCCGACGCGGGCGCGGCCACCAGCGAGCCGAGGCTCAGGGCGGCGACGCACGTCGCGGCGAGAGCGCCCACGCGCCCTCGGATTCTGCGGTGCGAGACGGGGGTCAGGGTCTCCCCGTGCTCAGGAGCGGACATCATCGGTGCTGTCTCCTCGATCGTGTTCCGGCGCTGCTCAGGCCGCTGTCATCGCACACATCGGGAACTCCCAGCGTGCGCACATGGAGCGAGCATACGGAGCGGTTCGGACATCCTCAACGGAGTTTTCCCATTGGTCACCGAGCGCTCACCGAATGGCCGCGACACCCCCTGACGAAGGTTCACACGGAGCCGTCGCGGCGCGCAGAAGCGCAGCGTCGGCCGCGCGGATGCGCAACGGCCATCAGACGGCCGCGGCCCCCTCGGCCTCCTCGAACTCCTCCACCTCGCGCTCCCAGGCGTCCTTCGCCAGGCGGTACCAGAGATAGAACGCGAAGCCGGCGAAGATCGCCCACTCGGCGGCGTAGAAGACGTTGAGCCAGTTGACGGGTGACTGCTCGTCCGGCGCCGGGGAGGCGATGTCGACGAGTCCCGCCGTCGCGGTGGTCGAGGCCAGGTACGGACGATAGACGTCGAGCTGCTCGATGTCGTGCCAGCGGCTCAGGAGTGCGGCCGGGGACATCCGGTCCAGCTGCTCGGGATCGGTCCGCGGAGGCACCGACGGCCCCTCATCCGAGATGATGCGGCCGGCGACCTCGACCACGTCGCCGTCCGCCGCGGCCTCCAGGCGCTCCACGGCGGCGTCCGCGGCCTCGCGGTCCGGAGCCCAGCCGATCGCCACCGCCAGCGAGACGCGCTCGTCGACCCGGAGCTGACCGGTGACCCAGTACCCCTCGACGCCGTCGTTGAAACGACTGCCCACGACCAGGAAGTCGCCGGGGACCCAGACGCCCTCCGTCTCCACGCGCTGCCCGACGAGGGGCTCGGGGAGGTACTCCCTCGGATCCACGACCTCGTCCAGGGGTCGCACCTGCTCGGTGGCCCCCGGCGCCGGCGGATCGGTCTCGATCGCCCGCTCCAGCTGCCACTGGCCGAGCCACGCGAAGACCCCCGCGACGACGAGGCACAGCAGCAGCATCGCGATCCAGCGTCCCCGCAGCATCACCTCACGGAGGGTCGGCGGGAACGGAGCAGGCGCGGTCACGGTGATGCGAAGACCTCAGGCCTCGTACGGGGCCAGCACGACCTCCACCCGCTGGAACTCCTTGAGGTCGGAGTACCCGGTGGTGGCCATCGACTTGCGCAGCGCGCCGATGAGGTTCGCGGTGCCGTCGGCGACCGGAGCGGGGCCGTAGAGGATCTCCTCCAGCGTGCCGATGCCGCCCACCTCGACGCGTCGTCCGCGGGGCAGCTTCGGGTGGTGCGCCTCGGGACCCCAGTGGAACCCCCGTCCGGGAGCGTCCGTCGCGCGGGCGAGCGCGACACCGAGCATGACCGCGTCGGCGCCCATGGCGAGCGCCTTCACGATGTCGCCCGAGGTGCCGACGCCACCGTCGGCGATCACGTGCACATAGCGCCCGCCGGACTCGTCGAGGTAGTCGCGACGCGCGGCCGCCACGTCGGACACCGCGGTCGCCATGGGGGCGTGGATGCCCAGGGTGGCACGGGTGGTGGACGCCGCGCCGCCGCCGAACCCGACGAGGACGCCGGCCGCGCCGGTGCGCATGAGGTGCAGCGCCGCGGTGTAGGTCGCCGCGCCCCCGACGATCACGGGCACGTCGAGGTCGTAGATGAACTTCTTGAGGTTCAGGGGCTCCGCCACGCTCGACACGTGCTCGGCGGAGACGGTCGTCCCCCGGATGACGAACAGGTCGACCCCGGCCGCGGCGACGGTGTCGTAGAACTCCTGCGTGCGCTGCGGGGTGAGGGAGCCGGCGACTGTGACGCCCGCCTCCCGGATCTCGGCGAGGCGGCGGGTGATGAGCTCGGGCTTGATGGGCTCCGAGTAGAGCTCCTGCATGCGCACGGTCGCGCGGTCCTCCGCGAGGCCCGCGATCTCGGCGAGCAGCGGCTCCGGGTCCTCGTAGCGGGTCCAGAGCCCCTCCAGGTCGAGCACCCCCAGACCGCCGAGCTGCCCGAGCATGATCGCGGTGCGCGGGCTGACGACCGAGTCCATCGGCGCACCGAGCACCGGGATCTCGAAGCCGAAGGCGTCGATCGTCCACGCGGTGGACACGTCCTCCGGGTTCCGCGTGCGCCGCGAGGGCACCACCGCGATGTCGTCGAACGTGTACGCGCGACGCGCGCGCTTTCCTCGGCCGAGCTCGATCTCCATGGTCACCCGTCCAGCCTACCCGGCGCCCGGCGGCCTCCGCGGCGGTCAGCGCGCACGCGCCACCCGCCGCTCGTCCCACACCGGCTCGTCGGACTCGTAGACCTCGCCGTCCGTGCCGAACACGAGGAACCGGTCGAAGGAGCGCGCGAACCACCGGTCGTGCGTGACCGCCACCACGGTGCCCTCGAAGCGCCCGAGCGCCTCCTCCAGCGCCTCGGCCGATTCCAGGTCGAGGTTGTCGGTGGGCTCGTCGAGGAGGAGGAGGGTCGCGCCGGACAGCTCGAGCAGGAGCACCTGAAACCGCGCCTGCTGTCCGCCGGAGAGCGATTCGAACGGCTGCTGGGCCTGGCGGACGAGGCCGTACCTGTCCAGGGCCGAGCTCGCCGCGTCGCGGGGCATGCCGTCACGGAGGTCGTCTCCCCGGTGCAGGATCTCCAGCAGCGTGCGGCCGACGAACTCCGGGTGCGCATGGGTCTGCGCGAAGAGCCCCGGCACCACGCGGGCGCCGAGCACCGCACGACCGGTGTGCGCGACGGGGCTGAGCTCCTCAGCGACCGCGGTCACGTGCCCCAGAGACGGATCCGGGTCGGTGCCGCCGCGGGCCAGCAGCCGCAGGAAGTGCGACTTGCCCGAGCCGTTCGAGCCCAGGACCCCGACCCGGTCGCCGTACCAGATCTCGGTGTCGAACGGACGCATGAGGCCGGTCAGCTCCAGCCGCTCCGCGACGACGGCCCGCTTGCCGGTCCTCGCGCCGCGGAGGCGCATGTCGAACTCCTGCGCCGGGGGCCGCTCCTCCGGCGGGCCCGCCTCCTCGAACTTCCGCAGCCGCGTCTGCGCCGCCTGGTAGCGGGACGCGAAGCCGTCGTTGGCGGACGCCTTGACCTTGAGGTTCGCGACGAGGACGCGGAGCTTCTCATGCTGCTCGTCCCATCGCCGGCGCAGCTCGTCGAGCCGATCCATCCGATCGCTGCGCGCCTGGTGATAGGTGGCGAAGCTCCCGCCGTGCACCCACGCCGTCGATCCCGCCGCGCCGGGCTCCAGCGTGATCAGCCGATCGGCGGCTCTGGCGAGGAGCTCGCGGTCGTGCGAGACCAGCAGCACCGTCTTGTCGGTGGCGCGCAGGCGCTCCTCGAGCCACCGCTTGGTCGGCACGTCGAGGTAGTTGTCCGGCTCGTCGAGCAGGAGCACCTCGTCCGGGCCGCGGAGCAGCGCCTCCAAGGCGAGGCGCTTCTGCTCGCCGCCGGAGAGGGAGGTGAGCTCGCGGTAGCGTGCCCGCTCGAACGGCACGCCGAGCGCTGCCATGGTGCACTGGTCCCATACGGTCTCGTGCTCGTAGCCGCCGGCGTCCGCGTACTCGGCGATGGCGGAGGCGTAGGCCATCTGGGTGTCGTGCTCGTCGCGGTCGATGAGGGCGTTCTCCGCGGCCTCCAGCGCTTCCGCGGCGCTACGGAGGCGCGTCGGAGCCACGCGCACGAGCAGCTCGTGCACGGTCTGGCCCGGCTCGCCGTGTCCGACGAACTGGTCCATGCCGCCGAGGCCGCCGTCGATGGTCACCACCCCGTCGTCGGCCGGCTGCTCACCGCGGATGATCCGCAGCAGCGTCGTCTTCCCGGCCCCGTTCGGTCCGATGAGAGCACTCGTCGAGCCCGCCCCGACACGGAACGACACCTCGTCGAGAAGCGGTCTGCCATCGGGGAGCGTCAACGAGATCCCGGATGCGTCGATGTACCCCACAGGCGTGGCCGTCCTTCCGCCCGCGGACAGCGAGCCGACCAGGCTATCAGTCCGCGCGGCTGAGCGTCTGCAGCACCTCGGTCTTGGGAGCCGCCGGGAGGACGAACCGGAACTCGGTGCCCACCCCCTCCTCGCTGGTCACGTCCATCGACCCGCCGTGGGCCAGGACGATCGCGCGCGTGATCGTGAGACCCAGCCCCACCCCCGGCACGGCGTTGCGCGTGGCCGTCGAGGCGCGGAAGAACCGGGTGAAGAGCATGCGCTGCTCGTCCTGCGGGATCCCGACCCCGGTGTCGGCGATGGCGACCTGCACCCCGCCGTCGAGGCGACGCACGGCGGCCGTCACTCGCCCCCCGCGCGGGGTGAACTTGATGGCGTTCGAGAGGAGGTTGTCCACCGCCTGCCCGAGGCGTCCGGGATCGACGAGCAGCGGGATCGGCTCGTCCCCGACCTGCAGGTCCAGCTCGATCCCCTCGCGCTGCGCATGCGGTCCCGCCGAGACCACCGCCGAGCGCACGAGCTCCGCGACGTCGGCCTGGTCCCGTTCCAGGGGGAACCGCCCCGACTCCACCTGCGCCGTGAAGAGCAGGTCGCCGACGAGGTTGAGCAGGCGCTTCGCGTTGCGCTCGATGATGCCGACGAACTCCTGCTGATCCTCCGTCAGCGGCTGACCGGGATCGTTCTGCAGCAGGTCGAGGAAGCCGATGATGGCGCTCAACGGCGTCCGCAGCTCATGGGAGATCATCCCCACGAACTCGTCTTTCATGCGCGCGACCTCGACGGCTCTCGTCTCGTCGGTGAGCACGAACAGGTACCCCTGCTGCGCGCCGGACGGATCCTTGTGCGGCGTCACGGTCACCCGGGCGGGCACCGTCGTGCCGCCCGCGGTCCTGACCTCGATGTCGCCGTCGACCGTGTTCCCCGCGTCCGCCTGGGCGAAGAGCTCGCAGAGGCCCTCCGGCACGTCCGCGCGCTCGTCGGGCGCACCGGGCACGCGCGGTGCGCGCGCGACCCCTTCGCGCGCGGCGGTGTCCTCGGCCAGCATGGCCAACGCCGACGACGAGAAGAAGCGGTCGACGCGCACGTCGTCGAGAGCCTCGTCGTGAGAGAGCCCCAGCAGGCGGACGGCGCCGGGGTTCCACGCCGTGACCCGCCCCTCGCGATCGGTGCCGATCACGGCCTGCGCGGTGATCGACGCCCACAGGCCCTCGAACGAATCGAGGAGCACGCGGTACTCGTGCTCCTTCTGTCGCAGCTGCACGATCATCGACACGTTCTCGGACAGCGCCTTGGTCCGCTCCGTGACCAGCTCCTCCGCCTGCTGCACCCGCAGGCGCTGCTGCCGGGAGAGCTCGTTCACCACGGCGGCCACGGCCGCGAAGACGAGGGGACCGACGACGCCGCGGAGCCACACGACGGCGTTCGTCGGCGGTTCGATGACGTAGGGGATCAGCAGCGCGAGCGATGTGAACGCGCCGACCACGAAGACCCAGCGGATCCCGGGTGCCGCCGCGATCCAGATCACGGGGAGCAGCACGAGCGAGCTGAAGAGCGAGGCCGCCCCTCCCGTCCCGGCGCGGAAGAGACCCAGTCCCAGGATGTCGACCATCGGGACCAGGAGCACGATCCAGCCCTCCCGGATGTGCAGCGCGCTGAGCACTCCGGCATGGAGCGTCGCCACCAGAACGATCGCGAGGCCGGCCAGGGCGAGGGTGAGATCGGTGAACGGCAGGCTGGGGATGGCCCAGGTCATCACACCCGCGATCGCCGCCGCGACGAGCGTCGGGACCTGCTTGATGATCGGGTTCGGGTTGTCGACGACCCGGTACCAGCGGTTCTCGGCGCGCTCCAGCGGCGTCGCCCTCATCGCGGTACCCGTTCGACGGCGCGGTGCAGGTCCGCTCCGGTGACCGGCTTCGGCAGAGCGGCGTCCGCCGGCGGATACTCGGCGACGTCGAGCACCGAGCTGACGATGAGGAAGCACTCCGGGTAGCGTTCGTGGATCAGCCGGCAGCAGGCCTGCCCCGAGATGCCGGGGAGCAGCAGATCCATGACAGCGACCACCGGGTCGATGTCCGGGAACGCGGCGATGGCGGACTCCGCGTCGGGAGCGACGAACACGTCGAAGCCCTCCCGGTCGAGGTACCGCCCCAGGAGGGTCGCCTGGTCCGGCGCGTCCTCGACGACCAGGGCGAGCGGTCGTCCGGTCATCGCAGGAGCAGCTCTCGGATCACGACGATCACGACGACGACGGCGAGGGAGAGCAGCGCCTGCGGGACGAGCCGGCGCTCCTTGCGGGCGTCTGCCGCGATCTCCTCGACCTCGGCGTCGTACGAGGGTGCGTCGGTCATGAGTCGACCCGTCCGATCTTCTCGGTCTTGATCCAGGAGGCGTCCGCGCGTCGCCACTCCTTGACGTAGGAGTCGGCGGTGATCGCGCACAGCAGCGATCCGTACCCGCACACGTACAGCAGCAGCCCTGCGAAGAAGCGGCCGCCCGGCAAGGGCTCGACGGCCCGCGCGAGCCAGATGCCGAGCATCGACACCGGCCCCCACAGGGCGAAAGCCAGCAGCCACAGCACGTGCGTCTGCTCGGTCGGTTCCTGCCCGGCAGCGCCGATCAGGCCGTCCAGCGCCCACGGGAACAGCGCCAGAGCCATGAGGATGAGCGCCCCGAGGCCCGGGAACGTGATCGCCTCGCGCCAGGACTGCCGCCCGATGCGCGGATCGAGCTGGACGGAGTAGAGCATCGAGAAGATGTAGATGGCCGCCGCGGCGATCCACATGAACCGGAAGACGAACTCCGCGACGTCGCTGTGCAGAAGCAGGAGGACGATCATCGCGGTGGCCGCGAGGAGCAGGAGCGCCGGCATCAGCAGGATCGTGAACCAGGCCAGCCCGAAGGGGATGCTGCCCAGGTTGTGGTCGCGACTCGGCCGGAACCAGAGCCTCTTGTAGATCGAGGTGAGCTGCACGTTGCCCCGGGCCCAGCGCAGCCGCTGCTTCCACAGACTGTCGATCGTCCGCGGCTCCTCGGCGAGCACCACGGCATGCGGCTCGAACACCATCCGGCGGCCGTGGAGCTGGCTCTCGAAGGTCGTCATGGTGTCCTCGGCGAGCGTGCCCGTCGGGATGCGTCCGCCGATCGCCTCGAGGTTCGCGCGGGAGTGCAGCTGCGCTCCGCCGGCGAGACAGGCGATGGCCCCGCCGACGTTCTGCGTGCGCCGCGCCGAGAGCTGCCCGATGACGTACTCGATCGCGATGAACCGGGTGAGGTAGTTGCGGTCCCTGCTGCCCTCCGCGATGTAGGCCGTGACGGCGCCGACCTCCGCGTCGGCGAGGTGTCGGGTGAGCTTGCGCAGGGAGTCCCGCGCGAAGATCACGTCGGCGTCCATGATGAGCACCGCTTCGGTCCACGGGTCGGCGAGCACGACGTCCAGGCCGTGGTTCAGCGTGTGCGCCTTGCCCTCGCCGCCCTTCTCGCGTCGCAGGTGCACGACGCGCCCCGGATAGGTGGCCGCCTTCTGCTGCACGAGAGCCGGGGTGTCGTCCGTGGACGCGTCGTCGACGACGAAGACGCGGAGGCGCTCGGCGGGGTACTCGAGCTGGAGCAGCCGCTCGATCGCGGGGCCGATCACCAGGCCCTCGTTCCAGGCCGGGATGACCACGGCCACGTTCGGGTGGTACGGGGCGGCCTTGCCGTAGTGATTGCGGAAGGCGTGCAGCGGCAGCATGAGGAACTGCAGCCCGGTGTTGATGACCGGGAGCGTGCCGATCAGCACGCACAGCAGGAGGAGGACGACGACGACGGTCTCGATCCAGGTCAGTTCGGGCATCAGCGTCCCTCCGGCCCTTCGAGCAGCGGGACGATGCGGGAGTACCGGCCGACGTCTCCGGCCGCGTGGCTGTCGGTGGACGCGACGATCCGCGCGCCGGCACGCTCCAGCGCGGTCAGCGCCTCTGCGCCCGGGCACACCCACTTCTCGTTGACCTCGACGACGGTGTCCGTCTCCGCGGCGGCGCGGGCCCACGCATCGAGGCGCTCGGCTCCGAGCTCTCCCTCCGCGAGACCGATCTTCGGCAGGATCGAGAAGCAGTGCGCGAGCTGGTTGCCCGGGTGGCGGCGCATGGTGGCGATGACGGCGTCCACGAACTGGTCGAGGACGTCGGCCGGCGCCCAGCCGGACGCGATGCGCTCGCGGACCGCCGTCGGGCCGAGCGGCCCGTCCGCACCGGGGAATTGGTGGTCGGCGATGAGGATCCGGTCGATGCCCGCAGGAAGCGACGGGATGTCGAGCGCGCCCGAGGCATCGAGGATCTTCGCCTCGACGCCGGTGAGCACCGTCAGCCCGTCCGGGACGTCCAGCCGGCGGACGGCGGCGAGGTACTCCGGAACCCAGGTCGTGCTCTGCCGCACGTGGTCGACGAGCCGGACGGTGTCGAGACCGGCGGCCGCAGCCGCGGCGACGTTCTCCTCCAGCGTGGAGACCGCGTCGTCGGAGAACGTCGAGTGGACGTGGTGGTCTCCGCGCAGGGCGGGATGGCTCACAGCTCCTCCTGGTGGCCGGCGTGCGCCGACACGAGCACGTCGTCGACCTCGACGATCACGTCCTCCAGGAAGCGCACCGAGGCGACCTCGCGGAAGGGCACCTGCACCGGGATCTCCCGGCCGAGGAAGAGGTCGGCGACGAGCGACGGGATGTCGACTCCGGCGGCGATCGTCAGCGGGAGCGCGCCGGGGAAGCGCGGGTTGACCTCGAGCAGCACGGCGCGCCCGTCCCGATCGCGACGGAGCTGCACGTTGGCGACGCCGACGAGGCCGATCGCCCGCGCGACGGCGGCGGCGGTCTCCTCGAGCTCGGGGTCGCGGAGGGTGCGGCCGGCGATCGCGACGCCCGAATCCACACGGGCACGGGTGCGCGGCACCGCCGCGACCACGCCGCCGGAGGCGTCGGCGATCACATCGACCGAGTACTCCTCGCCGGGGAGGAAGTCCTGCACGATCAGCCCCTCGTCCGTGGGGAGGGCGGCGAGCGCCTCCGCGTCGGGGACGAGGCGCACGCCGCGGCTGCCCGCCCCCTGCCGGGGCTTGGCGAACACGGGGAACTCCCACGCGACCTCAGCGGCATCCGGGCCGGCGAGCACGGTGCGCGGCACACGACCGGTCAGCGCGCAGCGCTCTGCGAGGGCGAGCTTGTCGAGGGCGGTGTGCAGCGTGTCGGCGGGCGGCGCGGCGAGGACCGCGGGGGCCAGCTCGTCCCGGCGGTCCGCGAGCGCGATCAGCTCCACGTCGACCGTCGAGATCACGAGGTCGAGACCGTCCTCGGCGACCATCCGGGCGATCGCCGGCACGAAGTCCGCGTCCCGCCCCGGAGGGACCAGACGACGCTGCGCCGGCGGGACGAGGTAGATGCCGCTCGCCCAGCCGTCCATGTCGGCGGCGAAGACCGTCAGATCGGACCGTCGCAGCAGGGAGCGGATCACCGCGACCCCGGCGGGACCCCCGGCTCCGGTGACCAGTACGCGCTTCGTCATTCAGCTCTCCCGTCGGGTCAGTTCATGAGCGCCGATGAACTCGGCGGTCTCGCGCACGACCTCCAGCGGCTCGACGGCCTCGCCGCCGCCGAAGCGCGACCAGTACCGGGCGGTGGCGGTGACGAACTCCGGAGCGAGGTACTCCCGGTTCGCGGCGGCCTGGGACTGGAAGCACTCCAGCAGCCGCAGCTTGTCGTCCAGGAAGCGGTCGATGCGGACGAAGCGCGTGGGGCGGTAGTCGATGGTCGCGGACGGGCTCTGGTAGCACGCGACCGTCCCGACGCGGCGGGTCGCGACGATCGTCGCCTCGTTCACCGCGCGGTGATCCTGGTGGCGGTCGTGGTGCGAGTGCGTGTAGACGATGGTCGGCTGGATCTCCTGCACGACCTCCTCGATGAGGCGGACGGTCGACCCGCCGCCCGAGATCTCGGTGTCGACGAGGTCTTTCACGAACAGCCGGGCGCCCACCTGCTCGGCTGCGGCGAGCGACTCGTGCTGACGGCTGTCCGCGTCGCCGCCGCGAGCGCCCCGGGAGAGCGTGAGGATCGTGATCCGGTCGCCGGCGGCCGCATGCGCGGCGAGGATGCCGCCGACGCCGATCTCGACGTCGTCCGGGTGGGCCCCGATCGCGAGGACGACCTCGCCGGTCCTGGCCTCCGCCTTCCGGCGCCGGGACTCCTCGACGAGCCGGGTGACCGACTCCACGAGCCGGGCGTTGTCGAGCGGCTTGGTGAGGAACTCGTCGGCCTGTGCCCGGAGCGCGGAGACGGCGTACTCGACCGAGACGTGCGCCGTCATCACGATGACCGGCACGGTCGGCATGAGGCGCCGCAACTCCGCGAGCAGCTCCAGGCCGCTGAGCCCCGGCATCTCGATGTCGGTGACCACGACGTCGGGTCTCGCCTCGGCGGCCTTCTCGAGGGCCGATCGGCCGTCGTCGGCGAGATCGACGACGCAGCCGGCGCGCCGTTCCAGGACGGTCTTCACGAGCAGGGCGACGTCGTGGTCGTCGTCGACGACGAGGATGCGAGGGGGGACCTCAGCCATGTACAGCTCTCCTTGGGGAGATTCCCTGCCGGGGGGATTCGGCGGTGCAGCGCCGATGCCTTCATCACCGGGCCGCAGGGAAAGTCGAGCGGGGTACGTCGATTCTGGCACAGGGCTCCACCCCCGGCCCGCAGCCCTTCAGCCCGCGCGTGCCGCCCGCTTCTCCTCCTGATAGATGCGGATCGCCTCGTAGCGCTCGGCCGATCGCGCCCGCCTCTTCGCCGCCTGCTCCTCGCGGTTCTTGGGCGGTGCCGAGGTCACGAGATCGTCGAGCAGCCGCCGCGTGGCCACGGCGATCTCGGCCACCGCGCGATCGAAGACCTCGCGGTTCGCCCGCGACGGCGCCGTCGTCCCGGAGATCTTGCGGACGAACTGGAGCGCGGCTTCGCGGCACTCCTCGTCCGTGGCCGCGGGCTCGAGGTTGTTCAGAGGCACGATGTTTCGGCACATACCGGCACCGTACGCGCGGCGCAGAGCGCGCGGAAGGGGGATGGCATGCCCGCTCCGCCGTCGCTACGCTCTGGGCTACGGACCGGAACCGAGGAGAGATCATGACCGATACACCGCCGCCCGACGCCCCGCCGCCGTACAACCCGCCGCCTCCCGGTGGCACACCCTCGCCGTACCCCGCCGCCTCCGCTCCCCCGGCCGGTGCTCCCACCGCGCCGAGCGCACCGACGTCGCCCCCGGGACGCGTGCTGTCGATCATCGGCCTCGTGCTGGCGTTCCTGCTGCCGCCGGTCGGCCTCATCCTCAGCATCATCGCGGTCGTGCAGCTCGGCAAGGCGAACGCCCCCAAGGGCCTCGCGATCGCCGGCATCATCGTCGGCGCCGTCCTGACCGTCTTCGCGATCATCGGGATCATCCTGCTGGCGACCGTGCTGGCCGGCGTGATCGGGATGTGCGCCGAGCTCGGCCCCGGGGTCTGGGACGTCGGCGGCGTCACCTACCGCTGCGGCTGACCGCACTGCGGACGACGAGGGGCCGGATGCGATGCATCCGGCCCCTCGTGCGTCCCCGGCTCCGGGGTCGCGGTCACTTCTTGTAGTTCGGCGCCTCGACGACGATCTGCACGTCGTGCGGGTGCGACTCCTTGAGCCCGGCCGAGGTGATGCGCACGAACTTGCCGCGCTGCTTGAGCTCCTCGATGGTGCGGGCGCCGACGTAGAACATCGACTGCCGCAGGCCGCCGACGAGCTGATAGGCGACGGCGGAGAGCGGACCGCGGTAGGGCACCTGCCCCTCGATGCCCTCCGGGATCAGCTTGTCGTCGCTGGGCACGTCGGCCTGGAAGTAGCGGTCCTTCGAGTAGGACGTCTGCTTGCCGCGCGTCTGCATGGCGCCGAGCGAACCCATGCCGCGGTACTGCTTGAACTGCTTGCCGGACTGGAAGACGATCTCGCCCGGCGACTCGTCGGTGCCGGCGAGGAGCGAGCCGAGCATCACGGCGTCGGCACCGGCGACGAGGGCCTTCGCGATGTCGCCCGAGTACTGCAGGCCGCCGTCGGCGATCACCGGGACGCCGGCGGGGCGCGCCGCGAGCGAGGCCTCGTAGACGGCAGTGACCTGCGGCACGCCGACGCCGGCGACCACGCGAGTCGTGCAGATCGAGCCGGGGCCCACGCCCACCTTGACCGCATCCACGCCCGCGTCCACGAGCGCCTGCGCGCCTTCGCGGGTGGCGACGTTGCCGCCGATGACGTCGATGTGCGCGAACGACTCGTCGGCCTTGAGGCGCTTGACGAGGTCGATCACGCCCTGCGACTGCCCGTTGGCGGTGTCCACGACCAGCACGTCCACCCCGGCGTCGCGGAGGGCCTCGGCGCGCTCCCACGCGTCGCCGAAGAAGCCGATCGCCGCGCCCACCCGCAGGCGGCCCTGGTCGTCCTTGGTGGCGAGCGGGTACTTCTCGCTCTTGTCGAAGTCCTTGATCGTGATGAGGCCGGCGAGCTTGCCGTCCTCGTCGATGAGGGGCAGCTTCTCGACGCGGTGCTTCGCGAACAGCGCGATGACCTCGCCGGCCGCGACGCCGACGGGCGCGGTGACGAGGTTCTCCCTCGTCATGACGTCCTTGACGAACGTGCTCTGGCGCTCGAAGCCGGAGACGAAGCGCATGTCGCGGTTCGTGATGATGCCCACCAGACGACCCTCGTCGTCCACGACCGGGAGGCCGGAGATCCGGTACTTGGCGCACAGCGCGTCGACCTCCTCCACCGTCGCGTCCTGCGTCGTGGTGATGGGGTCGGTGATCATGCCGGACTCGCTGCGCTTCACGCGGTCGACGTGTGCGGCCTGGTCGGCGATCGAGAGGTTGCGGTGCAGGATGCCGATGCCGCCCTCACGGGCCATGGCGATCGCCATGCGGGATTCGGTCACCGTGTCCATCGCGCTGGAGAGCAGCGGCGTCGCGACGGAGATCCGTCTGGTGATCCGGGACGACGTGTCGGCCTCACTGGGGATGACGTCGGTGTGCCCGGGGAGCAGCAGCACGTCATCGTAGGTCAGTCCGACGAAGCCGAAGGGATCGTGCTGGTCCATGGAATCTCCTCCTGCGCGAGTGGCGCGGATCCGGGTGCGAGTGGGTGGTCGACGTCGGCCGGTGCGCGGGCGTGACCCGTATGGAGATTCTAAGCGAGACACGCCCGAGAACATTCCCAGGACCCTGTCGTTACCGGACCGTTGGCCCCGACGATAGGTGATTCGCCGATCGCCCATTACGCTCAAGTGCGTCGTCCATCCCCGCGGTTCGACCCGAGCCCGCGGAGACAGCACTCACAGTGGAGGTTGCGTGGGACCCACAGCACTCGCCGGACCGCGAAAGCGCCCTCGGGCCTTCGCCTTCTTCGGAATCCTGATGGCGCTCGCGGCATCACTCCTGCTCCCTCCCTCAGCGGCCTCCGCCGAGACCACGGACGACGGTCAGGAGGTCACCGACTTCTACTTCGCCGGCGTCGTCACCAACGGGGACGAGCCTGTCGAGGGCGTCGTGATGACGATCGAGGGCAACGGCTTCGACGCCGAGACCGAGACGGACGCCGAGGGCAAGTGGCGCCTGTACGTGCCGGAGAAGGAGACGTACACCCTCACGGTGGACGAGTCCACGCTCCCCGACGGCGTGATCGTCGACGCGACGCAGCTCCCCGAGGGGATCCAGCCCGTCGCGGGCACGACCGCCTCGTTCGAGCTGGAGTTCGGGCTCACCGGGACGAAGATCGTCAACCTCTTCCTCGGCGCCGGCGAGCGGGTCACCGTCTCCTTCCTCGACCAGCTCCTGTCGCGCCTGGTGGGCGGTCTGAACTTCGGTCTGCTGCTGGGGCTCGCCTCGATGGGTGCCGCGCTGATCTACGGCACCACCCGGCTGTCGAACTTCGCGCACGGTGAGATGGTGACCTGGGGCGCGGTGATCACCCTCGTCGTCACCTCCTTCTGGCAGCTCCCGCTGTGGGCCGGCATCATCGCCGCGGTCATCGGCGGCGCGGCTCTCGGCTGGGCTCTGGACGCCGGCATCTGGAAGCCGCTGCGGCGCCGGGGTCTGGGAGTCGTCCAGCTCATGATCGTCAGCATCGGCCTCTCGCTGGCCCTGCGCTACGGCCTGCAGTACATCATCGGCGGCAACACGTACCAGCTGCCCGGCGCGAGCCCGGAGCCGATCCGCCTCGGCCCGATTTCCCTGTCGTACATCGACATGATCGGCATGGCGACGAGCATCATCGTGATCCTCGGCGTCGCGTTCTTCCTCACCCGCACCCGCACCGGGAAGGCGACGAGGGCGATCTCCGACAATCCGCAGCTCGCCGCCGCCTCCGGCATCGACGTCGACAAGGTCATCCGCATCGTCTGGATCCTGGCCGGCACGCTGGCCGCGATCTCCGGCATCCTCTGGGCGTACTTCCGCCCCGGCGTGAAGTGGGACATGGGTATGCAGATGCTGCTGCTGATGTTCTGCGCCATCACGCTCGGCGGTCTCGGCTCCGCGATCGGGGCGCTGATCGGCTCGATCATCGTCGGCCTCGCCGTCGAGGTCTCCACGCTGCTCGGGGTGCCGACCGACCTCAAGTACGCCAGCGCCCTCGTCGCGCTGATCATCATCCTGCTCGTGCGACCGCAGGGCATCCTCGGACGCAAGGAAAGGTTGGGCTGACGCATGGACTTCGGAAGCATCCTCGGCAACACCGCCTCCTATCTGTTCAGCCCGACGACGATCGCCTACGCCCTCGCGGCCACGGGCCTCGCGGTGCACTTCGGCTACACGGGTCTGCTCAACTTCGGCATGGCGGCGTTCATGGCGATCGGCGGCTACGGCTACGCGATCTCGATCCTCACCTTCGGCTTCCCGTGGTGGCTGGGCGTGCTCGTCGGCATCACCGGCGGCGCACTCTTCGCCCTGCTGCTGGGCATCCCGACCCTGCGGCTCCGCGCCGACTACCTCGCGATCGCGACCATCGCGGCCGCAGAGGTCGTGCGCCTGATGTTCGTCACCGAGCTCTTCAAGGACTGGACGAACTCCGCCGGCGGCCTCTCCGGCTACCACCAGAGCTTCCGCGACGCGAACCCGTTCCCCCCGGGGACCTACGGCTTCGGCCCGTGGACCTACAACGCCAACGACCTCTGGGTGCGGGTGTTCGGTCTGCTCACCCTCGCTCTGACGATCCTCGTGGTCTGGGCGCTCATGCGCAGCCCGTGGGGCCGCGTGCTCAAGGGCATCCGCGAGGACGAGGACGCCGTGCGCTCGCTCGGCAAGAACGTCTTCGCCTACAAGATGCAGGCGCTCGTGGTGGGCGGTGTGATCGGTGCGCTGGGCGGCATCGTCTTCGTCCTGCCGTCGGCGGTCATCCCCGGCAGCTACTCGACGTCGCTGACGTTCTTCCTGTGGACGATCCTGCTCCTCGGCGGCGCGGCCACGGTGTTCGGCCCGACGCTCGGCGCCGTGCTCTTCTGGGTGGTGTTCGCCTTCCTCGGCGCGCTCCTGCCCGCGATGGCCACGGCCGGCTACCTGCCCATGACGAGCGCACAGGCCGACGTGGTGCGCTACATCCTCATCGGCATCGTGCTGATGCTCATCGTCGTGTTCCGCCCGCAGGGCATCCTGGGGAACAAGAGGGAGATGACCTTTGTCAAGTGAGAACGACGCGGCCGTCACGCCCGCGAAGAGCGCTCCCCGCGCGAAGACCACCGGCCTCGCCGCGGGTCCCGCCGCCCCCGGAGTCAAGAAGGTCGACCCGATCCTCGTCGTGGACGCCGTGCAACGGCGCTTCGGCGGCCTGACCGCGGTCGACGTCGATCATCTCGAGATCCCCCGCGGCGCCATCACGGCGCTCATCGGCCCCAACGGCGCCGGCAAGACCACGCTGTTCAACCTCCTGTGCGGCTTCGACAAGCCCAACAGCGGCACGTGGTCCTACGACGGCAAGAACCTGTCCGGCATCCCGTCGTTCAAGGTCGCCCGCATGGGACAGGTGCGCACCTTCCAGCTCACCAAGTCGCTGTCGCTGCTGACCGTGCTGGAGAACATGAAGCTCGGCGCGAAGGACCAGCGCGGCGAGGGCTTCTGGGCGGGCCTGTTCCCCTTCCTCTGGCGCACGCAGGAGCAGGAGATCGAGCAGCGCGCCCACGAGCTCCTCGTGCGCTTCAAGCTCGACGCCAAGGAGCAGGACTTCGCGGCGTCCCTCTCCGGTGGCCAGCGCAAGCTGCTGGAGATGGCCAGGGCCCTCATGAGCGACCCGAGCCTGGTGATGCTCGACGAGCCGATGGCCGGGGTGAACCCCGCCCTCACCCAGTCGCTCCTCGATCACATCCTCGATCTCAAGGACCTCGGCATGACGGTGCTCTTCGTCGAGCACGACATGCACATGGTGCGTCACATCGCCGACTGGGTGGTCGTGATGGCCGAGGGGCGCGTGGTGGCCGAGGGGCCGCCGGAGACCGTCATGGAGGACCCCGCCGTGGTGGACGCCTACCTGGGTGCCCACCAGGACGTGGACCTCGGCGCCGTCACCGGCCGTCTCCCGGTGATCTCCGACGCCGACGCGGAGCGCATCCGCGAGCAGATCGAGACCGAGGTCGAGGCCGAGGTCGAGGCCGAGGACGCCGCCGAGGAGGACAAGGCATGAGCACTGCAACCCCCGCCGAGGGCGCCGCCCCGGCCGACGACGTGGTCGTCGAGCTGAAGGACGTGCACGCCGGCTATCTGCCGGGAGTGAACATCCTCAACGGCGCGAACCTCGTCGCCCGCCAGGGAGAGCTCATCGGCATCATCGGCCCGAACGGCGCCGGGAAGTCGACGCTCCTCAAGGCGATCTTCGGCATGGTCAACGTCCGCGAGGGCGACATCACGGTCAAAGGCGAGAGCATCGTCGGCCTCAAGGCCGACAAGCTCGTGCGCCGCGGTGTGGCGTTCGTGCCGCAGACGAACAACGTGTTCCCGTCGCTCACCATCCAGGAGAACCTGGAGATGGGCCTCTATCAGAACCCGAAGATCTTCGCGGAGCGGCTCGAGTTCGTCAGCAGCATCTTCGCGGAGATCGGCAAGCGTCTGAAGCAGCGTGCCGGCTCGCTCTCCGGCGGCGAGCGGCAGATGGTGGCCATGTCGCGCGCGCTCATGATGGACCCGTCGGTGCTGCTCCTGGACGAGCCGTCCGCCGGCCTCTCCCCCGTGCGGCAGGACGACGCCTTCATCCGCGTCTCCGACATCAACAAGGCGGGCGTGACGACGATCATGGTCGAGCAGAACGCCCGGCGATGCCTGCAGATCTGCGACCGCGGCTACGTGCTCGACCAGGGCAAGGACGCCTACGAGGGCACCGGGCGGGAGCTGCTGAACGACCCGAAGGTCATCGGCCTGTACCTCGGCACCCTCGGGACCGACGCCGCCTGAGGCCGGCGCTCGGACGACGAAGGCCCCGGATGCCGAAGCATCCGGGGCCTTCGTCGTCGCTGCGTTACTTGATGCGCGAGGTGACGTTCTCGGAGTCGAACTCGTAGACGCCGATCGCGGCGCCCTTCGGGTCGTTGTTCTCGTCGAACGTGATCTCACCGGAGAGGCCGTCGTAGTCCGCCGTGCCGCCGTCGTTGATGATCGCGGCGCAGTCGGCGAAGTTGTCGCACTTCTCGCCGTCGCCGTCGCCACCGGAGACGGTGATCATCTCCGCCGCGATGTCCGGGCCCTCCACCGAGCCGGCCTTCAGCGCGGCCAGAGCGATCAGCACCACGGCGTCGTACGCCTCGGCCGAGTACGTCACGGCGTCGATCGGGTCGTTGCCCTCGGCCGTCCAGACCGCGTTGAGCTGGTCGAGGAAGTCCTGCGGCAGCTCGGCGCCGGCGCGGGTGCCCTTCGAGCCCTCGAGGCTGACGGACACGTCCGCGCCCCAGTCCTTCAGGTTGCCGTCGACGAGGTACAGCGACCCCGTGTCGACCCCGGCGTTGCCGAGCAGCGGCGCGATGGTGGCGAACTGGTCGTAGGAGACGACGGCGACCGCATCCGGGTTCGCCGCGGCGATCTCCGACACCTGGGCGTTGAACTGTCCGTCGCCCTGGTTGTACGACGCGTCGGCGACGACCTCGCCACCGGTGCTCTCGAACGTGGCCTTGATCGCCTCGAACAGACCCGTGCCGTACGGGTCGTTCTGGTAGATGATGCCCAGCGTCTTGTGGCCGTCCTCGGCGATCTCGTTGCCGAGGACCTCGCCCTGCAGGTTGTCGCTCGGGGCGGTGCGGAAGTACAGCGGGTTGATGCCCGTGAAGTCCGGCGAGGTGTTGGACGGGGACACCGTCAGGATGTCCGCGCCCGCGTTGCCGTCGAGGATGAGCTTGGTGACGCTCGAGGACGCCGCGCCGATCATGGCGGTGATGCCGTCGTTGCGCAGGTTGGTGATGGAGGTCTCGTAGGCCTTGTTGTCGAGGTCGCCCTCGTCTGCCGTGCTGAGGTCGATCGTGATGCCGGCGTCGGCCTCGTTGATCTGGTCCACGGCGAGCTGGACGCCGGCCTCCATCGGCGCGCCCAGGAACGCGAGCGTACCGGTGGCGGGCAGCAGCGAACCGAGCTTGAGCGTCAGGTCGGCGGCGGGCTTGTCGCCACCCCCGTCCGACGGCTCCGCGTTCGGCGTGCTGCTGCAGCCCGCGATGATGAGGGCGGAGGCGCTGACCAGCGCGATCCCGGCGAAGATCCTCGCGCTGCGCGAGCCCTTCAGTGCGTTCATGATGCTCCCTTGCGTAAACGAACGTGGATGGTGACCACAGTCGGGTGCTCTAACACTAGGGCGTGCGCCCCGCGCGCAGGAGGGGCAAGTATCTCGGTGCGTTAACGATCCAGGACCGCTGTTTCCGCCTGTGGGCGGGCGGGATCAGAGCCCCGCGGCGGGGGTGTCCCGACGGCCGCGCCGCGCGGCGAGGAGCAGATCGACGACGAAGACCGCGATCGCGATCCACACCAGGACGAACCCGATCCAGCGCTCCGGCGGCATCGGCTCGTGCAGCACGACGACCCCGATCAGGAACTGCAGGACGGGGGTGAGGAACTGCAGCATGCCGATGACCGTGAGGTCGACGCGACGCGTCCCGGCCGCGAACAGCAGCAGGGGGACGGCGGTGGCCACCCCCGCGAAGGCGAGCAGCACGGCATGCGACCAGCCCGCGGTCCCCATGGTCAGGCCGACGGGCGTCGTCGCCACGATCACGAGCTGCACCACCGCGATGGGGATCAGCCAGAACGACTCGAGCGTCAGCCCGCTGACCGCGTCGACGGCGGGGCCGATCTTCTTCTTGATGAGCCCGTACAGGCCGAAGGAGGCCGTCAGCGTCAGGGCGATCCAGGGGACGTCGCCGTACGCCACGACGATGACGACCACCGCGGCGGCCGCGATCCCGACGGCCACCCATTGCAGCCGGCGGATGCGCTCCTTGAGCACGAAGACGCCGAGCAGCACGGTCGTGATCGGGTTGATGAAGTAGCCGAGCGCCGTCTCCACCACGTTCCCGCTCAGCGTGCCGAGGACGAACACCTGCCAGTTGACATAGATGAGAAGGCCGGCCAGGGCCGTCCAGCCCAGCAGTCGCGGGCTCCGGACGATCGCGAGGAAGGCGGGCCATCCCCTCGTGACCGTGAGCAGCAGGAGACAGAAGACGAAGGAGAGCAGCACCCGCCAGGCGACGACCTCCCACGGACCGGTCGGCTGCAGCAGGAGGAAGTAGAGCGGCAGGACGCCCCACAGCAGGTAGGCGCTCCCGGCGTACGCGATGCCCGCCGTCCGGGTGGCGCGGGTCGTCTCGGGGGTCACCGCACAACCCTATGCCCGCGAGGACCAGGGCCGCGCCGCTCCGGATGCCGAAGAGGGCCCGGATGCCGAAGCATCCGGGCCCTCTGGGAACCGGGTTCCCGTCCGGCTAGCGGAGGGAACGGGTGTGCGATCAGCGGACGACGACCGCCAGGACGTCGCGAGCCGACAGGACGAGGAACTCGTCCGCGCCGAACTTCACCTCGGTGCCGCCGTACTTGCTGTAGAGCACGCGGTCGCCGACGGCGACGTCGAGCGGAACGCGGTTGCCGTTGTCGTCGATACGGCCGGGGCCGACCGCCACGACCTCGCCCTCCTGGGGCTTCTCCTTGGCGGTGTCGGGGATGACCAGGCCACTCGCGGTGGTCTGCTCGGCCTCGACCTGCTTGATGACGATGCGGTCCTCGAGCGGCTTGATGGAAACCGACACGGTCTACCTCTTCTTTCTTGACGCTGACACGAAAGACTCGTTCGCACTCTCAACCCGAGAGTGCTAATGCCAGTGTAGGCGGTCGGCTGGCACTCATGCAATGCGAGTGCCAACCCGGGCCGGGTGGCACGCGGGTCCTAGGCTGGGAGGGTGGAGATGTCCGAGCTGCGCGCCCTGCTGACCCCCGCCGGCCTCGAGCTGCTCGACGCCCTCGGGCCGGTCACCTCCACCGCCGAGGCGGCCGCAGCCGTCTCCCGGCTGCGCGCCGCAGGCCACTCCCCCGACCTCGTCTCCGCCGTCGTGGGCCAGGCGCACCTGCGCGCCAAGGCCACGGCGAAGTTCGGTCCCTTCGCCGCCCGGATGCTCTTCACCCGCGCGGGCCTGGAGCAGGCCACCCGCCTCGGGGTGGCCGCCCGTCACGCCCAGCGGATCCGCCGGGCCGGCCTCACGAGCGTCGCGGACCTCGGCTGCGGGATCGGCGGCGACGCCCTCGCGTTCGCCGGTGCCGGACTGGCGGTGCACGCCGTGGATGCCGATGAGGTGACCGCGGCCCTCGCCGCCTACAACCTCGCCCCGTTCGGGGACGACGCCACGGTGCGCCATGCCACCGCGGAGGAGGCGCTCGGGGCACCGGTCCCCGGCCAGGCGATCTGGATGGACCCCGCCCGCCGCACCTCCGGGCACAGCGAGACCCGGCGCGTCTCCGCCGACGACTACTCGCCGTCCCTCGACTGGGCGTTCGCCGTCGCCGCGCAGCGCCCCACCGGGATCAAGCTCGGCCCCGCCCACGACCGCGACGCCCTGCCCACGGACGCGGAGACGCAGTGGGTCAGCGCCGACGGGAGCGTCGTCGAGCTCGTGGTGTGGTCGCGGGAGCTGGCGAGGGAAGGGGTCCGGCGCTCCGCCCTCGTCATCCGCGGTGAGCGCTCGCACGAGCTCACCGGATCCGCGGATGCCGAGGACGCTCCGGTCCGTGCGCTCGGGGCCTTCCTCCACGAGCCGGACGGGGCCGTCATCCGGGCCCGTCTCATCGGCGACGTCGCCCGCAGCCTCGACGCGGGGATGCTCGATCCGCGCATCGCGTACCTGACCTCGGACGCCGCCCTGACGAGCCCGTTCGTGCAGTCCTTCCGCGTCCGGGAGACGCTGCCGATCACACCGAAGACGATCAACGCGGCCCTGAAGACCCACGGCATCGGCCGCATCGAGATCAAGAAGCGCGGGGTGGACGTCGATCCGGCGGCCTTCCGGCGCAAGCTGACCCTGCGCGGCGACGCCGAGGCGACCCTGATCCTCGCCCGGTTCGGCGATCAGCGCCGCGCGATCCTCGCCGACCGGGTGCCCGCCGCGGACTGAGAGCGCGTCAGCCCTCCGGGTCGCGACCCGGGATGTCGATGCGGATCGGATCCCCGGGTGGGCCGGTGGTCACGAGGTAGGACTCGCCCGTCGCCGCATCGACGACGGCGGGGCCCGAGGTCACGGTGAGGTAGGGCGTCTGCCAGCGGGTGAAGTCCACCTCGATGACGGATGCCGACAGCAGCTCCCCGGTTTCCTGGTCGACGTCGAGCAGCTGCACGCGGAGCCCGGACTGCACGGCTTCGTCGATCGTGGCGCACTGGCGCGAGCCGTCGGCGTCGACGATCAGGCAGCGTTGGGAGGGCCCGCTCTCCGTGCTGCGGTCGCCGAGCCAGACCGGCTGCTCGCGGAAGGATCCGAGGACGGAGAGGTTGAGATCGTAGCCGTCTCCGACGAGCTCCTCCGCCCTCGCGCGCTCCGCCTCGCCGAACTGGGCGACGAGCGTGGAGCTGCCTCCCCAGCGCTGGATGCTCACCATCGGCTCGTCCGTGGTGGAGAAGAGCATGACCGCCGTCACGCTGTCGAAGGAGAAGGAGCCCTCCTCGTCGTCCGCGGAGGAGGCCGGCACGGGGAGCGAGGCGTACAGGCCCGTCCCCACCTCCTCCCCGGCCAGGCAGGTCGACTGGGAGTCGGCGCCCACGTCGAGGATCAGGCACCGGCTGTCTCCGTCGTCCTGCGTGGCGAACCAGGCGAGCGCATCCTCCGCCTCCGCCACCGGGCGGACGGAGCCGGGATCGTAGCCGGAGCCGGCGAGCTCGCTCCGTCGCTCCTCCTGCGCCGGCGTCAAGGCGACCGCGTCCGATCGGGGGGCGAACAGTGCCCACCCGGCCCCCACGCCGATCGCGAGGAGCGCCGCCGCCGCGGCGAGCACCGGGACGAGACCCCGGCGGTTCACGACCGGCGCCTCGGACGCGGAGATGTCCTCCGGAGTCTCCGGCGAGGCGCCTTCCGCGACCGGCTCTCCCTCCGGCGCCGGGAGAGCGTCCGCGACATCCTTCGCACCGCCGGGGTCCGGGGCTGCGGACGTCGCCGGCTCCTCGGACGCGGGCAGAGCGGCGCGACGGCGCTCCGCCTGGAGCTCCTGCAGCCGGAGGGCCGCTGCGGCGTCGAGCCCGCCGTCACGGCCGTACGCCGCGCGCTCCAGCGCCCGGCGCTCCGCGTCGTCTCCGCGCTGCGGTCGATCAGTCTCCTCCCGCACCGACGTCGCTCCCTTCTCGGATGATCACGAAGGACGGGGAGCCTGCGGTCGGCAGCTCGTACGTCGTCAGGCCGCCGGTCTCTCCGTCTGTCACCTGCAACTGCAGCCGGCCGTCGTGCTCCTGCAGCGTCTCCGTCGTCTCGCAGGCTCTCGGCGCGTCGGGTGTCGACCCGTCGTAGATGAGGCACTGCCGCCCCGTCTCCCCCTCGGAGGCCGTCCAGATCGGGACGTCATGGTCGTATCCGACGACCCAGATCGAGTGCGGATCGAAGCCGTCATCGGCCAGGCGCGCGGCCGTGCGGGTCTCTTCCTCGTTCGCATAGGTGATGCCGCTGCCCTCACCGGAACCGAAATCCGAGACGCCGACGCTCACCGCCGGTTCGCCGTCGGGCGTGAGGAGCAACTGCGCGACGACCTGTCGGGTGTACTCGTCGCCCCGCTGCGTCGTCACCTCGCCCCACAGCCCTTCCTTCTGCACGGCTTCCCGCTGGTTGCAGCTCGGCGTCGTGCTCTCCGCCGACCCGAGGACCAGGCAGATGCTCGCACCGCCGTTCTGGGTCGCCATCCAGACGACCGCGTCGTCCTCCGTCGCGAGCGCCCGCACCGACCCGGCGTCGTACCGGCCGGACGCGATGAGCTCGGACTGCCACTGCTGCTGCGCGGAGCTCAGGGCGACGGCTGCGCCGCCGGTCCGGCCGAAGGCCAGCCACCCGATGCCGACGCCGAGCAGCAGCACCACCACCGCGGCGAGCGCGAGCATCCCGAGGCGACGGCGGCGCCCCTCCTGGAGAGTCGGCGCGTCGGTCCGGGCGGTCGCGACCTCCTCGGCCTCCTCCTCCGGAATCACGGGAGCGCCGCCGGGGGCCGGAGGCTCGCCGTCGTCTGGTGCACCGGACACGGACTCGGAGGACGGCGGAGGACCGGGCGTCCGGGCCTCCGGGACGGGACCGGTCGCCGAGGCGGCCGCGGGCGGCCCCGCCGCTCGTGTCCGCCGGGACTCCTCGAGCGCGCGCAGACGGGTGGCCTCCGCGGCGGTCAGCTCCCCGCCGGCGCGGTACGCCTTGCGCTGCAGGGCCCTGCGCTCCTCGACGTCATCGTCGTCCGTCATGGCCGTCCCGTCTAGCCGAGTCTCTCGAACTGCATCCCCGCCCAGACCAGCCAGCCGAGGCTGTACACGGTCGCGCACAGACCCAGCACGAGCGCCCAGCGCGCGATCGCGCGGTTCTCGACGGGGCGGCGCAGCGACATGATCGCGGCGATCACCGCGACGACCGCGACCGGGATCCCCCAGCCCACGAAGAACGATGCGCCGAGCGCGACGATCGCCGCGAGCAGCGCCCACGGGGCCAGGCGCGTGTCGTCGACCGCGACCGGCTCGACCGCGGGCTCCCACGCGTCGTCCTCCGCGTGGTCGAGGTCGGGCCCGCTGACGACCACCGGTTCGATGCCCACCGGACCCGTGGGGAGCTTCGTGTACCCCTCCCGAGGAGCCCCGGGGAGGCGCGCCGTCCCCGCCGGGCGCTCGACCTGCCCGCTGGCGCGCTCGACCCGCGCCCGGGGCGCGGCCCCGTCCGACTCCGGCTCCTGCGCGAGCCCGGTCACGCCGGCACCGCCTCCGCGACCTGGATCTCGGTGACCGGCAGGGTCGAGTCGGCACCGAAGCCGAGCGTCGAGGCGGGGCGCCCCGACGCGATGAGCTCGGCGGCGAGCGCGGCGATCATGGCGCCGTTGTCCGTGCAGAGGGACAGCGGCGGGATGCGCACGGTGACGCCGGCCTCGGCGGCCCTGGCCAGCGCCACCTCGCGGAGCCGACGGTTCGCGATCACCCCACCGCCCAGGAGCAGCCGCGGCACGCCGAGGTCGGCGCACGCGTTGAGAGCCTTGGTGACGAGCACGTCGACGACGGCCTCCCGGAAGCTGGCGGCGACGTCGGCGATCGGGAGGTCCCTGGCGTCCGGACCCGCGGCGGCGTTCTCGGCCTCGAAGCGCTCGATCCAACGGGCGACGGCGGTCTTCAGCCCAGAGAACGAGAAGCCGTAGCGATGCTTCGCGAGGTCGGAGGCACGGGAGAGCCCGCGCGGGAAGCGGATCGCGTCCGGGTCTCCGCCGACCGCGGCCCTGTCGATCTCGGGGCCGCCGGGATACGGCAGGGACAGCAGCCGGGCGACCTTGTCGAAGGCCTCGCCCGCGGCGTCGTCCACGGTCTCGCCGAGTAGCTCGACATCGGTCGTGAGGTCGCGCACGTGGAGCAGGGAGGTGTGGCCGCCGGAGACCAGCAGCGCGATCGTCGGGTACTCCAGCGGCGCCGCCTCCGGGGTGAGGATGTCGGCGGCGATATGGCCGACGAGGTGGTTGACCGCGTACAGGGGCTTGTCCAGGGCGACCGCGAGGCCCTTCGCCGCTCCGACACCGACCATGAGCGCTCCGGCGAGGCCAGGGCCGCTCGTCACCGCCACCGCATCGAGGTCGGCGAGACGGACGTCGGCCTCGGCGAGGGCGGCGTCGATGGCCGGCTGCAGCGCTTCGAGATGCGCGCGGGCGGCGACCTCCGGCACGACGCCGCCGTACCGGGCGTGCTCGTCCATGCTGGAGGCGATCGTGTTGGACAGCAGCGTGCGCCCCCGCACGATGCCGATGCCGGTCTCGTCGCAGCTCGTCTCGATGCCGAGCACCAGGGGCTCACTCATGCGGTCGCCTCCTCCGGCGTATCGGCGGCCGCCGGGTGGCGGCGCAGGTCCAGACGCATCACGATCGCGTCGACGTCGTCCGGCTGATAGTAACGGGGGCGCCTGCCGATCTCCTCGAAGCCCTCCGTGCGATACAGCCCCTCGGCCGCCGGGTTGTCGGCGCGCACCTCGAGGAACACCTCGCGCGCGCCCCGGGCCGCGGCCGTCCGCAGCAGGGCGCGCAGCAGCGCGCGCCCGCGTCCCTGTCCCCGGACCTCGGCGAGGAGGGCGATGGTCTGGATGTCGGCGTCCGCGCCGCCCTGCAGGGCCCTGACCCCGCCGTAGCCGACGATGGCCCCGTCGTGCTCGTCGACGAGGTAGCGGCCGTGCGGGCTCGCCAGCTCGCTCGCCATGGTGTCACGGCTCCACGCGTCGGTCGGGAACGAGCGCTCCTCGATGGCCATGATCGCGTCGAGGTCGTCCGGCCGTGCGTCCCGGAGGGTCATGCGCCCACCTTCTTCGGCGCGCCGGGCAGGGTGACGTCCGGATGCCGCAGGTAGAGCGGCTCCTCGCCGGCGAGGACCCTGCCGGCGGCGAGCGCCCGCGCCCCCACCCGGGCGAGGTCGACCGCGGACAGCGTCGCCACGTCCACCCGGCGGAGGCCCCCGAGGTGCTCGTCCGCGTCGGCGGCGCGCACGAGCACGGTGTCGGCGATCGTGCGCGGGATCCCGTCCTCGTCCAGCCCGTCGAAGACGGTGACGGCGACCTCGCGGCGGCGGGCATCGGTGACGACGGCGAACGGGCCGGTCACGGTGGCCTGGATCGTGAGCGCTGCCGCCGTGTGGCTCGGGACCGGGACGACCGGGACACCGCGGCCGAGGGCGAACGCCCGCGCGGTCGCGATGCCGATGCGCAGTCCGGTGAACGGGCCGGGGCCCATGCCGGCCACGACGTGCGTGATGCCGTCGGACCCGCCCTCCTGGAGCACGTCGCGCACCAGGTCGCCGATCACTTCGGCGTGGCCCAGCGGATCGGCGGTACCGGCCTCGGCACGACGCGTCCCGTCCGGGTCGATGAGGGCGACGGCGGTGCCAAGGGACGTGTCGACGGCGAGGATCACCTCTCCAGGGTAGTCGTCACCCCGCCCGTCACGCCCGGCGCCCCGGCACCCGCACGGGTCAGCCCAGCGGCGCCCGCACGGGGTAGTCCTGGCCTTCGAGGATGACCTGGGTCGCCGCTCCGGTCGCCCGGTTCACGACGACCGGCGCCAGCAGGTTGACGCTGACCCCGTCGGCGGCGGGGTGGGCGACCACGAGCACGAAGGCGTCGTCCGCCGAGGCGAGCGCGAGGTCGGCGACCTGCGCGTCCGTGAGGGTCGGCGCGTACTCCGTGAGGACGGTGTTCGGGTCGACCAGGTAGAGCCGGAGGGCGTCGTCCTCGACCGCCCGCATCGCGAAGAGCCCGTCCGCGCCGTCGACCGGCGCCAGGGCGAAGTCCACGTGCGGAGCCAGCCCGGGCGGCGGAGCCGTGAAGGTGAGCGCCGCGGTCATCGCAGGAAGTCCATCAGCGACGGCTGCAGCACGCGCGCGTTCACGGCGAGCGCCGAGCGATAGACGAGCTCCTGCGCCTGCAGGCGGATGAGCACCTCGACCGAGTCGACGTCCTCGACCGCGGCGCGGCGGGACTCGAGGGACACGGAATTCTGCACTGCCGCCTCCTTGGCGCGTTCGATCTGGGCCTGTCTGGTGCCGACCGCGCCCTGCACGCCGAGCATCGCCGTGCGGCGGTCGTCGATCTCCGCGAGCCGGGGTCCCACGTTGGTGCCGGAGCGGAGATCGGCGACGATGCGGTCGACGAGGGCGAACACCGAGTCGTCGCCGGTGCCGAAGACCGCCGCCCCGTCGGTGTCGACGCGGACGGCCGCCGCGTCGGACACGCGGCGGGTGACCTCGGAGCCGGCGACGCCGCTGTACGAGTAGTCGGCCGCGAAGGCCGCGGTGTCCGAGGTACCGGCGAACACGGAGCGCCCGAGCAGCCGGGTGTTCGCCTGCGAGAGCAGCTCGTCGCGGATGCCCTCCAGCTCCACCGCGAGGGCCTCCTTCGCCGCGGCGTCCAGCGCCCCGTCGTTGGCTCCCTGCGCGGTGAGGTCCCGCACCCGCGAGAGCAGGGAGGTGCTGGAGGTGATCGCCGTGTCGGCCGCGGTCACCCACGCCAGGCCGTCGTCGATGTTGCGCGCATACTGCTCGGTGCGCCGCTGCTCGGCGTGCAGGGCGAGGGCGGCAGCGGCCGCGGCCGGATCGTCCGAGGGCGCGGCGAACGCCTTCTGCGACGTGGCCTGCTCCTGCAGACGGGCGAGCTCGGAGAGGTTGGACTGCAGCTGGCGCATCGCCGTCTGCGTCATCGTGGTCTGGGTCACGCGAGAGATCATGGGGCTCCTCCGATCAGCGTCCGACGACGCCCGTGCGGTTGATGAGGACGTCGAGGGCCTCGTCGACGGCGGTGAGCACGCGGGCGGCCGCCTGATAGGCGGTCTGGTAGGTGAGGAGGCTGATCGTCTCCTCGTCGCCGTCGACGGCCGCGACGGACTGCTGCGCGCCGACGGCGCCGATCGCCGCCGCATCCGACGCCTTCGCGCGCTGCACATCGGCCGCGGTGGCGACGCCGAAGCGGGTCACCTGGTCGGTCCACAGCGCATCCGGAGAGGTCGCGCGCTGCCCGATCTGGGAGATGAGGTCGGCGTTGGTCGCGTCCTTGGAGCCTGCTCCGGGCGCGGCGAGGGCCAGGTCGGTCGCCGAGGTGACGGCCACCTGCAGCCCGAGCGCGGCGGAGCCCGTCGTCGGCAGGGTGAAGAAGTCGCCCCCGGCCTGTCCGGACGCCGTGACACCGGCGCGGTGCTGCGCGTTGAGCGACTCCGCCAGCGCCGTGGCCACCCGGTCGTAGGTGGCGGCGAGCTGTGCCAGCATCCCGCCGTCGGCGGCCGGGGCGAGCACCGCGAGCGAGCCG
The DNA here is from genome assembly GCF_044756645.1 of Microbacterium sp. NPDC091676. Classification (NCBI taxonomy): domain Bacteria; kingdom Bacillati; phylum Actinomycetota; class Actinomycetes; order Micrococcales; family Microbacteriaceae; genus Microbacterium; species Microbacterium sp. NPDC091676. The sequence continues at coordinate 1,412,698 of NZ_JBIVTI010000001.1, forward strand.
CCGAGCTCTCCGCCGTCGACGACGAGGGGAAGATCCGGCACCGACTCCCAGACCACGCCGACGCGGGGCGCGCCGTCGATCGTCGCCGAGCCGGTCAGGGCGAGGTGGCGGGCGTCGCCCCCGGAGACCAGGGCGTTGCCACCGAGGCGGACCGTGAGCGTGCCGTCCGCCTCCACCGTCGCGGTGCCCCCGGCGAGCCGGGCCACGTCCTCCGCGAGCAGGTTGCGGCGGTCGGTGAGCTCGTTGGCCGAGCGTCCCGAGGCCAGAGCGTCGCGGATCTCGGTGTTCAGCACCGCGATCTGGTCGGCCGCGGCGTTGACCTGGCTGACGGTGCGCTCGGCCGTTCCCCGTGCGGCCGTCCACTGCGCGGCGACGGTGCGATAGCCGCCGGAGATATGGGCGGCGAGCTCCTTCGCCGACTCCAGGATGCTCGCGGCCGCGGCCCCGGAGTCGGGGGTGTTGGCGAGATCCTGCCACCCCGCCCAGAAGTTCGTCAGCCGGTTCGCGAGCCCCTTGTCGGTCGGCTCGGCGAGCGCCGACTCGGCGGTCGTCGCCGCGAGCGCGCGCGTGGCCCAGTAGCCGGAGGCCCCGAGGGCGTCGCGCACCCGGGCGTCCAGCAGCGCGTCGCCGAGCCGGGACACCCCGTCGATGGAGACGCCGTGTCCGGGGAGCGCGCCCATGCTGAAGCGCCCCGTCTGCGCGACGGCGGCGATCGAGGAGGTCTCCACGCGCTGCCGCGTGTACCCCTCCGTCTTCTGGTTGGCGATGTTCTGCCCGATCACGTCCATGCCCCGCCGCGCCGCGGCGAGGCCGCTGGCGGCGGTGGTCAGTCCACTGAAGGTCGACATGAATCCCTCTCGGTCACATCTCGGTGTCGATGATGCGGGCGGCGTCCTCGCGGGCGCGATCGCCGCGGGTGGTGTACTCGCCGCTCTCCTGGCCGAGAGCGGCGATGGTCTCCTGCGTGGCGCGGAGCACCCCGCTGAGCTGCTCCGCGGCGGCGTCGCGCATCTGCTCGACCTCCGCCGTCAGCTTCACCAGGGCGCGCATGTGGTCGGTGAAGACGTCGCCCCAGGCCGCGTCCGGAGCATGCTCGATGAGCTGACCGATCGTGGCGTCCTGAGGAGCCCCCCACTCCTCGGCGACGCCGGCGACTTCGACGGCCCTGGCCAGGCTCGCCGCGCGCAGGCGGTCGAGCACCTGATCGATCTCCCTGGCCGCGAACTGAATCCAGTGCGACCGGCCGGCGGCGAGCAGCAGTTGCTGCTCGTCGAGCTTGAAAAGCAGCATCTCGAGCAGCTCGCGCTCGCGCCAGAGTTGCATCGATAGTTCGTTGGCTCCCATGATCCCCTTGTCCCCAGCGATCCCCCGCCCCACGCAGGTGCGATCGGCCCGCCTGTTAACGGTTCATAAATCTCTATCGGCCACCGCGCCCCTAAGGTTACTATGTGGACTGGCGGCGGTTAGTGCTCCCCATGGACATATCCCGGACCTTGTGATATGCCCATCTACCCCTCGCCATGGAGCTTCCGGAGTGCATCCAGAGAGGTGGATCATCCCCCATGTCGTCGCGCGCTGAGCGCAACCGCCTCGTCGAGGCCAACCTCCCCCTGGTCGGCTACCTCGCTGCAGACACCCATGCTCGGGCTACCCATATCCCCCGCGAAGAGCTCGCCGCCGTCGGCGCGCTCGCCCTCGTGACCGCCGCCGACGCGTATGACCCCGCTCTCGGCGTCCCGTTCGGCGCCTACGCCCGCCGGCGCATCCTCGGCGCGTTCGCCGACGAGATGCGCGCCATGGACTGGGCGTCCCGCGGCATCCGCAAGCGCATCAAGGAGACCGTCGCCGTCCGCGACACCCTCACCGCCGCCCTCGGTCGCACGGCGACCGCCACCGAGATCGCCACCGCCATGGGCTCCCCCAAGGAGGTGGTCGTCGAGGCCCTCGCCGACGCCGCGCGCACCGTCGCCCCGCTGGACGACCCCGCCACACGGGACCTCGTCGCCGACATCCCCCTCCCGGAGGAGTCCGCGATGGTCGGCGAGCGGCGCGAGGTGCTCGAGCACGCGATCACCGCCCTGCCGGAGCGCATGCGCCGCATCGTCGTGGCCGTCTACGTCGAGGAGCGTCCCGTCAAGGAGATCGCCGAGGAGCTGGGCGTGACCCACTCGGCCGTCTCGCAGCAGCGGGCGGAGGCGGTGCGCCTGCTCCGCGACGCCCTGGACCGCTACTTCGCGGAGGGCGGCACGGAGACGACGACCACCACCCGGGTGTCGCCCGCCGCGCGGGATGCGTACTTCGGTCGCATCGCCGAAACCGCCGGCGTCCGGATCGGCGACGTCTTCCGCGCCGCCGCCCCCGCCTAACGCGCCGGCGTCCTCCGCCGATAGGTGAGGGCAGGAGACCACGGACGGTCTCCCGTTCAACACATCACGGAGGAAACCCTCATGGGTATGCAGATCAACACCAACGTGTCGGCGCTCAACGCCTACCGCAACCTGTCCAGCACGCAGAACGACCTGTCGAAGTCGCTCGAGAAGCTCTCGAGCGGTCTGCGCATCAACCGCGCCGCGGACGACGCCGCCGGCCTCGCGATCTCCGAGGGCCTGCGCTCGCAGGTCAACGGCCTGAACGTCGCGGCCCGCAACGCCCAGGACGGCATCTCGGTCATCCAGACCGCGGAAGGCGCCCTGACCGAGGTGCACTCCATCCTGCAGCGCGTCCGCGACCTGACCGCTCAGGGCGCGAACGACTCGAACAACGCGAAGTCGCGCGACGCGATCCAGAAGGAGATCAACACCCTCGGTGACGAGCTCACCCGGATCGCCGAGAGCACGAACTTCAACGGCATCAAGCTGCTCTCGGGCGGCACGACGCTGACGTTCCAGGTCGGTGCGGGCGCGGTCGCCGCCGAGGACCAGATCTCGGTCGCCCTGACCAACTTCGCCGACCTCGGCGCGGACATCAAGGGCTACGCGGCGACGATGACGAACGCGGCGACGTATGGCGCCGCACTCGCCGACATCGACACCGAGATCCAGGCGGTCTCGACCGCACGCGCCGGTTACGGTGCGCTGCAGAACCGCTTCGAGTCGACCATCAACAGCCTCAACGTGTCGGCCGAGAACCTCGCCGCCGCCGAGAGCCGTATCCGCGACACCGACATGGCGTCCGAGATGGTCAAGTTCACGTCGGCGAACATCCTGTCGCAGGCGGGAACGGCCATGCTGGCCCAGGCCAACCAGGCCAACCAGGGCGTGCTCCAGCTGCTGCGCTGATCCGCGCCGCCGCACGGAATCACTCCGGGGGTCCGGGTGACGGCTTCGGCCGTCGCCCGGGCCCCGCCGCACACAGAAGGGAAGCCGCATGTCGCTCTCGCTCGACGGCCTCGTGTCGGGGCTCAAGACCACCGAGGTCATCAAGGCGCTGATGGACGTGCACGCCATCCCCCGCACGCTGCTCAAGGCCAAGATCGACGACAAGAACGTCGTCATGACGCAGCTGCGCACCCTCAACACGGCCGTGCAGAACCTCGCCGCCGCCGCCGAGAAGGCCGCAGCGCCCGGCGGTCTCGACCGCTTCACCGGCAGCGCGTCGTCCGAGTCGGTGAAGGTCGCCCTGCGCACCGGCGCCGCGCCCGTGTCGACCGACATCGTCGTCGACCGTCTCGCCCAGGCGCACACGGTGGTCTCGGCCGCCATGACTCGCTGGCCCGCCGACCCACCCGTCCTGACGCTGGAGGACGGCACCGGGAAGCGCGTCCAGGTGCAGGCCGACTCCCCCTCCCTGCAGGACATCGCCCAGGCCATCAACGACGCCGACACCGGTGTGCGCGCCACGGCCGTCCCCGCCGGCAAGGATGCCGACGGCACCCCCGTCTACCGCCTGCAGCTCCGGGCCGAGGAGTCCGGAGAGGCGGGACGCTTCCGCGTCTACGCGGGCGACCTCGCCGCCGTGGCCGCCGGCACCGCCACGGACGTGTCCGCCGAGCCCGGCGCCGCCGTCATCGCCACGGGCACGGATGCCCAGCTGCGCCTCTGGGCCGGCACCGCGGCCGAACAGGTCATCACCTCGTCCGGCAACACGTTCACCGATTTCTTCGAAGGCGTCGACGTCACCGTCTCCACCGTCTCGACGACCCCCGTCACGGTCACCGTCGCCGTCGACGGCGAGGCCAGGACCAAGGCCTCCGGCGAGTTCATCGCCCTCCTCACCGACATCTTCACCCGCATCGACAACGGCTCGAAGGCCACGGTCGCCACGGGACAGGGCGAGAAGACGACGCTCGGGGTCTTCACCGGAGACAGCACCATCCGCGGTCTGCGGACGGCGCTCGCCGACGCCGTCCAGCACCCGGTGGACGGCGTCTCGCCCTCCACGATCGGCATCTCCACCGACATGTACGGCAAGCTCACGTTCGACGAGGAAAAGTTCTCCGAGGCGCTGGCGAAGGACCCCGCCGCCGTCGGCGCCCTCTTCTCCGCGGTCGCGGCGCGCGTGGAGCAGACGGCGACGTCCTACTCGGACAAGTACGACGGGCTGCTCACCTCGCGGATCACGGGTCAGGAGAGCGAGGTCAAGAGCCTCGGCGAGCAGATGGAGCGCTGGGACGTGCGCCTCGCGCAGCGCAAGGCGTCGCTGGAGCGCACGTACGCCCGCCTCGAGGTGATGCTGTCGCAGATGCAGTCGCAGTCCTCGTATCTCACCTCCCAGATCAACGCGCTGCCGAGCAGCCGCTCCGGGTCGAGCTCGTGAGCATGAACGCCGCCCTGCGCGCCCAGCAGCGGTACCGCGAGGACGCCATCCTGTCCGCCCCGCCGGAGCGCCTGGTCACGATGCTCTACGACCGGCTCCTGCTCGACATCGAACGCGCCGAGACGGCGCAGCGGGCGGCCGACTGGACCGAGGCCAACACCCAGCTTCAGCACGCGCAGGCGATCGTGGCCGAGCTGTCGTCGTCCCTCACCGACGACTGGAGCGGCAGCGCCGGGCTGCGCTCGCTGTACGTCTTCCTGTCGCAGACGCTGATCGGCGCCAACATCGGCCGCGATCCGGAGCGCACGCACGCCTGCCGCGAGCTCGTCGTGCCGCTGCGCGACGCGTGGCACACGGCCGCCCTGGCCGTCGCGGAGGGCCGCGCATGACGGACGAGGACTGGGCCGCCCTGCTCGACCGGCTCGAAGCGGACGCCGACCGGATCCTCGCCGCGCCGGCGGGAGCCGTCGAGGTGCACGACATCATCCCCTGGGCGCCACCGTCCTCCCCGCTCCCCCCGCACCTGGCCGACCGCGCCCGCGCGGTGATCGACCGGCAGCACGCCGCCATGGAGCGCGCCCGGTCGGAGCTCGACGGGCTGCGGCAGCACCTCGGCGCCGTCCGCCGGGTCCCGGCACCCCGTCCTCCTGACGCCCCCGCCTACCTCGACGTGGACGGGTGAGCGACCCTCCTAACGAAACCGCACGGACGGCCGACAGTCTCCCGAGAGCACGGATGGCTCGCAAGACTCGGCCAGGGAACGGCCACTTCACCCACACACGGGGAGCCGGTTCGTGTTCGACTCTGTGACCATCACCGCACTGACCAGTGCGCTGAACGGCCTCTCGCTGCGCCAGCGAGCCATCGCCGACAACATCGCCAACATCAACACCCCCGACTACCACGCCAAGCGCGTGCAGTTCGAGGCCGCGCTCGCCGACTCGATCGCCGCCGGCGACGGGGACGTGTCCGCCACGGTCGGGACGTCGCTCGAGCCGACGCGCCTGAACGGCAACAACGTCAACCTCGACACCGAGACCCTGTCCAGCATCGACACCATGCTGCGCTACCAGTTCGCGACGCAGGCCGTGAACGGGTCATTCTCCTCGATGCGCACCGCGATGAGGACGTCATGACCTTCGACGCCATCGGGATCGCCGGCACGGGACTGACCGTGCACCGGAAGTGGCTCGACGCCATCAGCGACAACATCGCCAACATCAACACGGCGACACCGACCGACGGCGCGGCCTTCCGCGCGCGGTACATCCTGGCCCAGACCAGCGACCAGTCCCCCGGCGTCTACGTCGCCGGGACCGTCCAGGGCGACGCGGAGGGCCGGCTCGTGCACCAGCCCGACCACCCGCTCGCCGACGCCGACGGCTACGTGCGCTACCCCGACATCGACCTGGGAGACCAGATGAGCCAGCTGATCCTCGCGCAGCGCGGATACCAGGCGAGCGCGGCGATCGTGGACCGCGCCCGCAACTCCTACGAGGCGGCGCTGCAGATCGGGCGGAACGCGTGAGCGCCGTCGCCGGCATCGAGGCCGTCGCCTCGTCCCTCGGCATGACCACCTCGCCCGTGACGGGCGCCAAGACCGGCGACGACGCGGCCTTCGCGAACAGCGTCACCGGGGCGATCGACGAGCTGCGCTCGCTGCAGTCCGAGTCCGACACCCTCAAGGTCGCGGCCGTGACCGGCGACCTCGACGACATCCACGCAGCGATGATCGCCTCCTCGCGCGCTGCCGTCACCCTCGAACTCGTCGCCGCCGTCCGCAACAAGGGCGTCGACGCGTTCAACGAGATCATGCGGATGCAGGCCTGATGCCCCCGGCAGTGACCGGGGCGTTCCAGCGGATGCGGCGGGTGATCGCCGGATTCTCGCTCGCCCAGCGGACCATCGCCATCATCGGCATCGCCGTCCTCGCGCTCGGCATCATCGCCCTGTCGAGCTGGCTCACGCGCCCCACGTACACGCCGTTGTTCTCGGGGCTGAACGCCTCGGACGCGAACGCCGTGGTGGAGCAGCTGCGCTCCGCCTCGGTCCCCTACGAGCTCGCCGACGGCGGGGCCACGGTGCTCGTCCCCGAGAAGGACGTCTACGACCAGCGGCTCGCGGCCGCCTCCGCCGGGCTCCCGAGCGCCGGATCGGCCGGGTACTCGCTGCTCGACGACATGGGCGTCACCACGAGCGAGTTCCAGCAGTCGGTCACCTACAAGCGCGCGATCGAGGGCGAGCTCGCCGCCACGATCTCCGCGATCGACGGCGTCTCCGCGGCGTCCGTGCAGCTCGCGATCCCCGAGGAGAGCGTCTTCGTGTCGGAGACCGTCGACGCGACGGCCTCCGTGTTCGTGGAGACCGCCGGGCGCACGACGCTCGATCAGAAGCAGGTCGAGGCCATCGTGCACCTCACCTCGGCCGCCGTCAGCGGCATGAAGCCGGAGAACGTGGCCGTCGTCGACCAGACCGGGCGGACGTTGTCGACCGTGGGCGGCGGGGCCACCGGCGGCCTCGACCAGCAGGCGAGCGACTACGAGGCCCGCGTGGCCGCGAGCGTGCAGCAGATGCTGGACACCGTGGTGGGCCCCGGCAACGCGACCGTGACGGTGGTCGCCGAGATCGACCGCTCGGTGAACGAACGGGTCGAGGAGACCTACACACCGGCCGAGGGCGCGCCCCCTCTCACCGAAGAGGTGCGTGAGCAGAACAGCAACGGCTCCACGTCCGAGGCCGGCGTCCTGGGGCCGGACAACATCGCCGTCCCGAACGGGAACGGCGACGGCACCTACCGGTCCTCCGAGGAGAGCCGCACGAACGCCGTCAACAAGGCCACGCAGTCCACCTCGACGCCCGCCGGTGCCCTGCTGCGGCAGTCGGTGTCGGTCGCCGTGGACGCCGGTGCCGGAGGCGACCTCAGCTCCGCGCAGCTCAGCGACCTCGTGGCCACCGCGGCCGGCATCGACCGCACCCGCGGCGACGAACTCGCCGTCGAGCTCGTCGCGTTCAGCCAGACGGACGCCGAGGCCGCCCAGGCCGCGCTGCAGGCGGCGAAGGAGGCCGAAGAGGGCGCTCGCCAGGCCGCGCTCCTGAACACCGTCATCATCGCGGCCGCCATCGCGATCCCGCTCATCGCCGCGATCGCCGCCCTCATCGTCCGCTCCCGGCGGAAGTCGGCGGGAGTGGAGGAGTTCGACCAGCTCTTCGGCGACCGCCCTGCCGAGCTCGCCGCGCTCTCCGCCGATGCGCCGACGGCCGTGCTGGAGGCGCCGACCACCCCGCTCGCCTTCCTCGAACCGGTGCCGGATCTCGACCCGGACCCCGAGCCGGAGCCCGCGCAGATCAGCCTCGAGCGCCGCCGTGCCGAGATCGACGCCCTCACCCGTCAGGACCCGCAGCGCACGGCCGAGCTGCTGCGCACGCTCATCGACGACAGGTCGCGGGCATGAGCGGACTCACCGACCGGCAGACGGCCGCCATCGTCCTCATGAACCTCGACCGCGCGCAGGCCGTCGAGGTCATGAAGCACCTCTCGGAGACCGAGGCCGAGGCCGTCGCCGCCGAGATCATCGGGCTGCAGGACCTCGACGCGGAGACGACCGCACAGGCGCTGGGACAGTTCCATCGCATCGCCGCCGGGCACCTGCCCCCGGCCCGGGGTGGGCGCGACATCGCCGCCGGACTCCTGGAGGCCTCCTTCGGCTCGGAGCGGGCGGCCGCCGTGCTCGGCCGCGTCGGCTCGACGTCGATGAGCGCCTCGTTCGAGTTCCTCGCCTCCGCTGACGCCGCCCATCTCGCCACGCTCCTCGACGGGGAGCTGCCGCAGACCGTCGCGCTCGTGCTCGCGCACCTCCCCGCCGATCAGGCCGCCGCCGTGCTCGCCGCGCTGCCCGACCCCGCCCGGACCGACGTCGCCCAGGCCATCGCGACCATGGGCACCGCCTCGCAGGACGCCATCGCGATCGTCGCCGACGCCCTCAGGGCGCGGACCGGCAGCCTCGCGTCCCGGGACAGCCCCGAGGTGCTCGGCGGCGTCGAGCCGCTCGTGGAGATCATCGGCCGCTCCGGTGCCACCATCGAGAAGGCCCTGCTGGCGAGCATCGAGGACCGCGACAGCGCCCTCGCGGAGGACATCCGCTCGCGCATGTTCACGTTCGCGGACATCGTCAAGCTCGACGACAGGGACACCCAGCGCGTGCTGCGGGGCATGGACATCCGCTCCCTCGCCCTCGCCCTCAAGGGCGCCCAGCAGCCGATCGTCGACCTCATCCGCCGCAACGTGTCCGAGCGCAACCGCGAGAACCTCGACGAGGAGGCCCGGACGCTGGGCCCCGTGCGCGTCTCCCAGGTCGAGGAGGCGCGGGCCGAGATCGTCCGCACGATCCGCGCCCTGGAGGCCGCCGGCGACATCACGGTGCAGCGGGCCGACGAGGACGAGTATGTCTACTGACGCCTTCGCCCCCGCCGCGTTCCCCCGGCTCGGCGGCTCCGACCATCGAGCGGAGCAGGAGCGCGCCCGGCGCCGCGGCTACGCCGAGGGGCACGCCGCAGGCTTCCGGGCGGGAACAGCCGACGCCGCCGCCGCGCACCGCACGCTCGCGGCGGAGATGGAGGAGCGCGAGCGCCATCGGGCCGAGGAGGTCGCCGCGGCCGTGGCGGCCCTGCACGCCGCCGCCCGCTCCCTGGCGGAACGGGAGGCGCAGCTGGAGGCCGCCGCGACGACGCAGGTGCTCTCCCACGCCATCGACCTCGCGGAGCTCCTCCTCGCAGCCGAGCTGAGCGACGCGGGAGCCGCCGCGGCCGCCGCCGCCCGCCGTGCCCTGAGCGCGACCGAGCCGGCCGCGGTGCGCAGCCTCCGCGTCCATCCGGAGGATCTTCGCCTCCTGGCCGCGGAGACCGGGGACGACCTCGCCGCGTTCCCGCTCGTCGCCGACGACACCCTCGCCCGCGGCGACGCCGTCGCCGTGCTCGCGCACGGCGTCATCGACGCCAGGGTCGGGACAGCGCTCGACCGCGCGCGCCGCGCCCTCGCGGAGGGCACGCCGTGAGCTCCTGGGCGGCGGTGCTCGAGGCGGCGCGCCCGGAACGCATCGGCGAGGTCTCGCAGGTGCGCGGACTCAGCGTGCAGGTCCGCGGGCTCGACGGCGCCGTCGGGGACGTCGTGACGCTCGACGGCATCGACGCCGAGGTCGTGGCGACGGGCGAGGACGGACTGCGCTGCATGCCCCTCGCCCCGGTCGCCGGGCTCACCGTCGGCGCCCCGGTGCGCGGCCGGGGCGGCCCCGTGCGCGTTCCCACCGGGGCCGCGCTGCTGGGTCGGGTGCTGGACGGCCTCGGGCGTCCCATCGACGGCAAGGGCCCGCTCGTGGCGCCGCATGTGAGCCTGGATCACGACCCGCCGTCGATCATGGAGCGCGACCGCATCGACACCCCGCTCCCCCTCGGCGTGCGCGCGCTGGACACCCTCGTCAGCGTCGGTCGCGGGCAGCGCGTCGGCCTGTTCGCGGGATCCGGCGTGGGCAAGTCGTCGCTGCTGTCGATGATCGCCCGCGGCACCGAGGCCGAGGTCACCGTCATCGCCCTCGTCGGCGAGCGGGGCCGCGAGGTGCGCGAGTTCATCGAGGACGACCTGGGCCCTGAGGGACTCGCCCGCTCCGTCGTGGTCGTCTCCACCTCCGACCAGCCGGCGATGGCCCGCATCCGCGCCGCGTTCACCGCCACCCGGATCGCGGAGGCCTTCCGTGACGACGGGGCGCACGCGATCCTCATGATGGACTCCCTGACCCGCGTCGCCATGGCCCAGCGCGAGATCGGACTCTCCGCCGGAGAACCGCCGGCCACGCGCGGCTACCCGCCCTCCACCTTCTCGCTCCTCGCCGGGCTGCTGGAACGCGCGGGTACCGACCGCGCCGGCTCCATCACGGGCATCTACACCGTGCTCGTGGACGGCGACGACCACAACGAGCCGATCGCCGACGCCGTCCGTTCCATCCTCGACGGCCACGTCGTGCTCGACCGCGCCCTCGCCCTGGCCGGGCACCACCCTGCCATCGACGTCCTCGGGTCCGTGTCCCGCGTGGCCGGCAAGATCACGAGCCGGGAGCGCCGCGCACAGGCGGCCACCCTCCGCGCCGTGCTCGCGGCCCGACGCCGGGCGAACGACCTGATCGACATCGGCGCCTATCACGCCGGCGCCGACGCCCGCATCGACGCGGCGATAGCCCACGAACGGCCGATCTCGGCGTTCCTCACCCAGCCGCTCGACGAGACGAGCGGGATCGAGGACTCCTGGGCGCGGCTGGACGGGCTGGTCTCCGCCTTCGAGGGGGTGTCATGAGCAGAGGGTTCTCGCTCGCCGGTCTGCTGCGCGTCCGGGAGATCCAGGAACGCGCCGCCGCGCAGCGTCTGTCGCGCGCCGTCATCGACGCGCAGCACACCGAGGCCAGGGACAGGGCCCTGCGCGCGCACCTGGCCGGTACGGACACGGAGGCCGTGGACGTGCGTGCCCTCGCCGCGCTCGCGGCGGCCCGGGTCTCCAGCCGGGCACTGCTGGCCGACCTCACCACGCTGTCCGCCCTCCAGCAGGAGACCGTCGCCGAGGCGAGGACGGCGCACGCCGACGCCCGACGCACCCTCCGCGGTCTGGAACGGCTCGCGGACGGTCACGCGGACGCGGTGCGCGCCGCCGACCTGCACGCCGAGCAGGCGGAGCTGGACGAGATCGCCTCCCGCTCCCGGACGGAGGATCCGGCATGACCGCTCTCGACCTCCTCGCCGCGCTGGACACCCGCCCCGCACGCCCGTCCGCCCCGGCCGGACGCGGTGGAGCCCCGGGAGCCGCCGCCTTCGCCGACGCCGTGCGCGATGCGGAACGGGAGACCGCGCCGGCCGGCCCCGAGTCGTCCGAGGGCCCCGCTGCCGACGCGGCGACGGGTACTGACGGACCCGCTGCCGGCGCTCCGGCCGACGGATCCACCGGTCCCGCGCCGCTCCCCCTCCCCGCGCCGTCGCCTCCTGCGGCCGCGACGCCGCCGCCCGCGATCCCGCAGGCCACCCCGCAGGAGTCCCGCACGCCGACGGACCGGCCACCGGCGGCGGAGTTCCTCCCCCCGGCCGCCTCCGTCCCGAGTGACCCGGTCGGAACGGTGACCGACGCGCCTCCCGCGCCCGTCCTCAGCGCGGCGTCCGTGCCGGAGACGCCGCTCGCCGACGCCGCGGCCGCCGCGGCCACGGACGACGCGGCCTCGGATGACGCGGGGGCGGCCCCGGCGCCCCTCCTCACGTCGTCGGCGCTGCCGTCCGCTGCGCCGCAGCCGGTCGCAGCGGGCGGGGCGGCCCCGCGCACCTCCTCCGCGATCGAAGCCGCAGCCCTCGGCGCGCATCCCGAACGCGCGGGCGGGGCGAGCGCGGGATCGGAGGGGCGGCCGTCCGGGCTCACCACGTCGGCGACGGATGGGCCGGAAGTCACGCCCGCCTCTGTGCCCCTCGCGGAGCCGACGACCGTCGCCGGTGCGGCCTCCGTGCCCGCAACGCCCTCGACCCCGGCGCCCGTCGCCGCCACTCCCGCGACCGGCATCGACCCGGTCGCCGCCGGGTCCGCCGCCGCACCGAATCCGGTCGCCGCCGCGGCCCCCGCTCCCGTCGCTCCGCCCGCCGCGGTCCCGGCACCCGTCCGGCCGGCTCTGCTCCCCCAGGTGGCGGCCCCGGTCCTGTCCCTGGCCCAGGCCCCGGACGGCGATCACCGGATCACGCTCACCGTCTCGCCGGAGAACCTCGGACCCGTCACCGTGCGGGCCCACATCGCCGGCTCCACCCTCCGCATCGAGCTGCAGGCCCCGAACGAGATCGGCCGGGACGCGCTGCGCGCCCTCCTCGTCGACCTCCGCCGGGACCTCGCGGTCGCCGCGCCGCACGCCACCCTGAGCCTCAGCACCGGAGACGGCTCGTCCGCTTCGCCGCAACAGGGCTCGACGACGCACGGGCAGACCGGGAACGGCAGCCCCGACACCCCGCGGCCGCCGACGACCCCGCGTCCCCCGGCCGCCCCGCCGGCGCCGACGACCCCCGCACCCCCGCCCGCACCGCCCGCCGGACCTTCCGGCGGCATCGACGTCTACGCCTGATCAGAGAGGACTCCATGACCACGGTCGACTCCATCACCGGCACCCTCCCCCCGGGGGCCACACCGACGTCCGGTGTGCAGACCGGCAGCACGACTCCGGCGACCGAGCGCAAGCAGACCCTCGACTCGGAGGTCTTCCTCAAGCTGCTCGTGACCCAGCTCACCAACCAGGATCCGAGCTCGCCGATGAACACCAACGAGATGATCTCGCAGACGACGCAGCTCGCCTCGATGGAGCAGCTGACCGCCCTCGCCTCGACGAGCACCGAGAGCTTCGCCCTCAGCATGCGGCAGACCGCCGCCGCCCTCCTCGGGCAGGAGGCGCAGTACGTCGACGCCGACGGCGTCACCCAGAAGGGTGTCGTCACCGCGGTCTCCTACGCCGGAGCCGTCCCCACCGTGACCATCGGCGAGAAGTCGATCCCCCTCGACGCGATCTCCGGCGTCTCCCTCGTCCCCGGCACCGCTGCCTGACCCCGCTCCCCAGAAAGGCACCACCATGCTCCGTTCGCTCTTCTCCGGAATCTCCGGACTCCGCTCGCACCAGACCATGCTCGACGTCACGGGCAACAACATCGCCAACGTCAACACGACCGGCTTCAAGGCGTCCTCCGTGCAGTTCCAGGACTCCCTCTCCCAGCTCCTGCGCAACTCGATGCTGCCGCAGCAGGCGGCCGGCGGGCAGAACCCCGCGCAGGTGGGACTCGGCGTGCAGGTCGCCGGCATCAGCACCAACTTCGCCGGGGGCGCGCCGCAGCCGACCGGCGTCCCCACCGACCTGATGATCTCGGGCGACGGCTTCTTCGTCGTCCGCTCCGGCGGCGAGACCCTCTACACCCGCAACGGCGGCTTCACGTTCGACGCGAGCGGCCGTCTCGTCGGTGCCGGCGGGGCCCTCGTCCAGGGCTGGACCGCGCGCAACGGGGCGATCGTCCCCGGTCAGGGCATCGGAGACATCACCCTCCCCGTCGGCGCCCTCAGCCCCGCAGCCGCCACCACCACCGCGCGCGCCACCGGCAACCTGCCCTCCGGCGCGGCGGTCGGCGAGACGCTCGTGCGGGACATCAAGACCTACGGCGCCGACGGCTCCGCCTCCACCCTGCGGCTGACGTTCACGCGCAGCGCGACCGGGTGGGACGTCACCGACGGCGCGGGCGCGAGCACGGCGCTGACCTTCACCGACGGCGTGCAGAACGGCGCCGGAAGCATCGTGTCGGGCGGCGTCACCGTCGACCTGTCCGGTGTGACCGGCTTCGCCGACGTCAGCGACATCGCGATCAAGGAGCAGAACGGCAAGCCGGCGGGCACGCTGAGCTCCTACGCCCTGACGAACGACGGCAGCCTCGTCGGCACCTTCAGCAACGGCGACACCCAGGTGCTGGCACGCATCGCGCTGGCCGGGTTCGTGAACCCCGGCGGCCTCGAGAAGGTCGGCTCCTCCCAGTTCCGCCCGAGCGGCAACTCCGGTCAGGCCGAGCTCGGACAGCCCGGCACCGGCGGTCTCGGCGGCATCATCAGCGGCGCGCTCGAGATGTCGAACGTCGACCTCTCGCAGGAGTTCACCAACCTCATCGTCGCGCAGCGCGGATTCCAGGCCAACGCCCGCATCATCACCACGAGCGACGAGGTGCTGCAGGAGCTCACGAACCTCAAGCGCTGACCCCGCTCCCGCGAGACCCCGTCGTCGCGTCGAAGCCCCGCCGTATCCTCGTGGATTCGGCGGGGCTTCGACGCGTAACCGGGGTTTCGGAACGTCGAGCGCGGTCTCACGGACTCATGGCAGCCTGGATCCGTCGATCGAGGTCGTCGAGTTCCGCGACCAACTCGGCCGCCACCCACACGCGGTCGCGTTTTCGACCGGTGATCTCCTCGATGAACCCGGCTGCCTCCAGCCGGGCGATCGCCTTGTAGGTCTGCGGATAAGACGCTCCCGAGCGCTGTTCGAGCTCACCCGCGGTCATGACGGGGTGGTCATAGAACGCCGGGATAAGAGCCGCGACGGCAGACCCGGCCCGTGGCCGGAGCTCAGCCATCCACTCCCCCGGCAACGCCTTGATGCGAGCAATCGACACACGCGAGCTCATCGCCGCCGCGCGCACGGACCGGATGAAGAGGTCGATGAGGGGGGAGGGTTCGCCCGTCCGGTAGCTGCCGAGCGACGCGAAGTACTGCTCGCGCCGGGCGAGAAGACCGCTGGCAAGCGGGACTATGGCGTTTCGGGTGACGCCGCGCCGTCGGAGTACCGCGGAGACGAGAGCACGTCCGATTCGCCCGTTGCCGTCCGTGAACGCATGGATCGACTCGAACTGCGCGTGACCGATCGCCGCCTGCACCAGTACCGGGACGTCGTCCCGGTTGAGGTAGCGGATCAGATCATCCATGAGATCGGGGACCCGGGTGGGTGCCGGGGGGACGTAGAGGGCATCACGCGGCGAGTAGTCGCTCCCGCCGATCCAGTTCTGCATGTCTCGCAGTCGCCCGGCATACACCGCTTCCTGCGGGTCGTCTCTCATCAGTGCGTTGTGCGCCGCCAGCAGGTCGTCGATCGAGAAGCGGCCACGGTCGCCGACACCCGTGACGAGGGCGTGCAGGGCCGTGCTCGCCGCCACCATGCTCGTCGCCGAAGAGTTCGACCTGTTCCCTGCCACCGCCTTGGCATAGTCGACTGCGCTGGCGGTGATCCGTTCGATCTTCGACGAGGCGACCGATTCCGTCCGTGTCATGAACCTGCTCATCGCGGCGGTGTGACCTTCCGCGTCGGTGTCCGCCTGCGCCACGGCGAGCAGCGCTTCCTCCGAGGCGACGATCATCGCCGTCGAGGTGACGAACTCGCTTCCTGCGATCATCGGAGGAATGGAGGCGTCCACAGCGTCCAGCATCCGGTCGGCACGGGTTCCGCCGCGGGCGCGCTGTCGCCAGGGCAGCGTCTCGGTTCCGTGTGACGGCCACTCGCCCGGTGCGAAGAGCTCGGCATCCATAGGGCCGATTATCGCATCCGTTAGTTAGCTTTAGGCGCATAACCTAAATTAACGCCTGCGAACCTCTCACACGCCGCTCTCCCTCTCCCTCACCCATTCCCGCGAGACCCCGTCTTCGCGTCGAAGCCGGGTCTCGCGGCGTTGTGGGTCAGACGTAGATGCCGCGCTGCTCCATGAAGAGCACGGGGTTGGTGTAGCCGCCGTTGATGTAGACCTCGAAGTGCAGGTGGCAGCCGAACGAGCGTCCCGTGTCGCCGGCGTAGGCGATGACCTGACCGGACTGCACCCACTGTCCGCTGCGGACGATGATGCCGCCCGGCTTGATGTGCGCGTACCCCGTGCTGACGCCGCCGCCGTGCTGGATGCGCACGTAGTTGCCGTAGTTCCCGTTCGGGCCGGCGTAGTCCACCGTCCCGGAGTTCGCGGCGTAGATCGCGGCACCACAGCCGTTGGCGAGGTCGGCTCCGTAGTGGAAGCTCGACGAGCAGCCCTGCGGACCGCAGATGGGCGTGCGCGGACCGTAGCTCGAGCTCCGCGCCCCACCGTGCGGGCGCACCCAGCCGCCGTTGCCCGGCGTGCCACCGCCGCCACCGCCGCCACCGCCACCGCCACCGCCGCTCGTCCCTCGGCCGGCAGCAGCCGCCGCCGCGGCCGCCGCAGCGGCCTCGCGCTTGCGGCGGGCTTCCTCTTCCTTTCGCCGCGCCTCGACGCCCGCCTGGTACCCCGCGACCGTCTTGGTCGTGGTGTCCTTGAGCGCCGCCAGCTGGGCCTTGAGGGTCTCGAGGTTCGCCGCCTGCTCGTCGAGCGCGGCCTGCGCCGCGTCCGCCGCCTGCTGCGCCGCGACCATCTTCTGCTCGGCAACCTGCTGCAGGCGGTCGCGCTCGTCCCTGGCGACCTGCGCCTGCGCGGTCAGGGCCTGAGCGGTGTTCCGCGCCGACACGGCGTTGTCGTACGTGGTCTGGTTGTACTCGAGGAACTTGTTCATCGTGCCGAGCCGCGACAGCAGCTCGTCGGCGTTGGCTCCCGACCCGGCGAAGAACAGCTCCAGCGCGGTGTCGTCGCCGCCGCTGCGGTAGAGCTGGGCCGCGATCTGACCGGCCTTCTTCGCGGTCTCGTCGGCGAGCGCCGCCTGCTCGTCGGCCTGTGCCTGCAGCGCGTCCGCCTCGGTGATCGCCGCGAAGTAGGCCTGCTGCGCCTCGAAGAACTCGTCGGACGCGACCTGCGCCGCCGCCTGGGTCTCCGCGACCTTGCGCTCCAGCGACTGGATCAGCCCCTGGATGCGGGTGACCTCGCCGGCCTTGGCCGCCTCGTTGTTCTTCGCGCGCTGCACGTCGTCCCAGCTCGGGTACGACGCGGCATGCGCGGCCGTGACCCCCGAACCGACGCCGAAGGCGGCGAGCGCGACCACGCCCAGCGCACCGATCCCGAAGGCATGGCGCCGGCTGACCGGCTGGTTCCACAGCGCGCCGCGCTCGGCAGCGGTCGGCGCGCAGCCGCACTCCTCGGCCGCCGTCGCCGCGGCCTTCTCCACGTTCCGATCCCGCACAAGGCTCCCTTCGCCCGCTGCTCATCGTCCCCCGCCCCTGGTCCCTATCGGCGACGACGCGCCCGCCGTGAGAAAGATCCCACCCGGTCCCGACCCCGCGCTAACGCGGCGCAGCACCCGGCCGACAGTCCTCTCCGACAGCCCAGGACGGGCCGTCGGTTCCCCGCTCTCGGGCGGGGCGAGCTTTTTCCAGGATGGAGCCCATGATCGTCCTCACGCGCCTGAACCGTTCCCGGTTCGCGGTGAATCCCGACCTGATCGAACGTGTCCAGGCCACGCCGGACACGACGATCACGATGGTCGACGGCGCGACCTTCGTCGTCACGGAGACGATGGACGACGTGATCGCCCGGATCACCCGCTTCCGCGCCGGGGTCCTCGCGACCGCGGCCGCGCTGGTCGCGGCCGGCCACGAGGTCGACGCTCCCGCGGCGTCGGTCAGGGGAGGGGACGCCTGATGGATCCGTCTCTCATCCTCGGGCTCGTCCTCGCGTTCGGCGCCCTGATCGCCATGATCAACCTGGAGGGCGCGACGATCGGGTCGCTCCTCCTGCCCGCACCGATGGTGCTCGTCTTCGGCGCCACGATCGCGGTCGGGCTGGCCAGCGGCACGCTGCGCGACGCCCTGCACGCCGTGAAGTCGCTCCCCCGCGCCTTCCGCGGCGAGCGCCGCACCGCCCAGAGCACCATCGACACCGTCGTCGGCTACGCGGAGAAGGCCCGCACCGAAGGGCTCCTGGCGCTGGAGCAGGGTCTGGACGAGGAGAAGGATCCGTTCCTGCGGCAGGCCCTGCAGAGCATCGCCGACGGCACCGACGCGGAAGACCTCCGCGTCCTGCTCGAGGACGAGCTGTCGTCCACCGCTGCTCGGAACCGCACCGCGTCGCGCTTCTACATGACCCTCGGCGGGTTCGCCCCCACCGTCGGCATCATCGGCACGGTCGTCTCCCTCACCCACGTGCTGGAGAAGCTCGACAAGCCGGACACGCTCGGACCGATGATCGCCGCCGCCTTCGTCGCCACGCTGTGGGGCCTGCTGTCGGCGAACTTCATCTGGCTACCGATCGGCGGACGCCTGCAGCGCCTCGGTGAGCTGGAGCTGGAGCGCATGACGGTGCTCATGGAGGGCATGCTCGCCGTCCAGGCCGGCGCCGCCCCCGCCCACGTCCGCGAGCGCCTGAGCGCGCTGGTCTCCGACCGTTCCCCCGGTCGCTCCCGCCGCCGCGAGCAGCCGGCGGAGGCGGCGGCCGAGCACGAGGACCTCTTCTCATGAGCGTGCGCGCCCGACGCCGCGTCCAGGAGTCCGAGCACAGCGGGCCGGACGAGCGCTGGATGGCGTCGTACCTCGACATGGTGACGGTGCTGATGTGCATGTTCATCGTGCTCTTCGCCATGTCGACCGTCGACCAGGAGAAGTTCGAGGCCTTGAGCGCCTCCCTCGCGACCGGCTTCGGCCAGGAGCCGTCCGACGACATCGACGTGACCAGCGGCGTCGTCGTACCGCCCGAGCTCGTGGACGACGAGGGCGAGGACTTCGCCGACACCGGGCTGGAGGCCGCGCAGCGCGAGTTCGACGAGCTCTCCGCTCTCCGCGAGCGCCTGCGCCAGGTGCTCGCCGACCGGGGTCTCGAAGCCGACGTCACCTTCACGATCGACGAGCGCGGTCTGACCATCGGACTCGTGAGCGCGGAGACCTTCTTCACCACCAACAGCACGGACCTCAGCCCCGCCGCGACCCAGGTGCTCGATGCGCTCGGGTCGGTCCTCGTCTCGGCCCCGAACGAGATCTCGGTGGAGGGGCACGCCGACGCCCGCGGCTCGGTCGCCCCCTTCCCGACCAACTGGGAGCTCTCCGCCGGGCGTTCCACGCAGGTGCTGCGCTACCTCGTGGAAGCCGCCGGCCTGCCCCCTGCCCACCTCAAGTCCGTCGGGTTCGGCGACACCAGGCCGGTCGCCGCCGGCAGCACGCCGGAGCAGCTCGCGGAGAACCGCCGGGTGGACATCGTCATCCTGTCCGATGCCAGCGAGGAGGTGCGAGCGCTGATCCCGGCTGCGGGTGCGGCGCAGACCTCCCCCTGACCCGTCCCTAACGCACGCCGCTCACCGCCCGATAGTCGGGTTCGTGGTGATGGATGACGGCGTGCGCTCGCGAGCGCGCGCGGAGACGGCGATCGCCGACGTCGAGGTCTACGACTTCGGACGCGCGGCGACGCTGTCGCGCGAGCACGCCCGCACCCTGGAGCTCGCGTTCGAGACGTTCGCCCGGCAGTGGTCGGCCCAGCTCTCCGGCAAGATCCACGTGCGCGCCACCATCGCCGTCGAGCACGTCGGCATGCTCACGTACGGCGAGTACGCGCAGTCACTTCCCACGACGACGACCATGATCGTGTGCGCGCTCCCGGATTCGGACGAGCGCATGATCGTCCAGGTGCCGATCCCGACCGCGACCTCCTGGATCGTGCAGATGGTCGGCGGACGGTCGACGTCGACCGTGGAGGACCGCACCTTCACGCCGATCGAGCAGGCGCTGATCCGGTCGCTGATCGCCGACGCCATCGATCACCTCACCGGCAGTCTCGACGGCCTGCTGCCTGTGGGCGTGGCCGTCGCCGGCATCCAGTACAGCTCCCAGTTCGCGCAGGTGGCCGCCGCCGGGGAGCCGGTGATCGTCGCACGGCTCTCGATGCGCCACGGCGGCCGCACGGTTCCCGCCAGCATCATGCTGCCCGCGTCGGTCCTCGCCGGGTTCGCGGTACGCGCCTCCGACGCCGACCGCACCGAGACCCCCGGGCTGGTCCGCCGTCAGGTGGAAGCCGCCCCGGTCGAGGTGGCGCTGCGGCTGGCCCCCCGCACGGTGCTCCCCCGCGAGGTGCTCGACCTCGCCGTCGGCGACCTGCTGCCCCTGCCGCACGCCGCCGACCGTCCCCTGCTCCTCACCGTGGGCGACCAGACGGTCGCGACCGCCGCCGTCGGCAGCGCCGGCGCCCGGCTCGCCTGCGTCGTGACCGCCACCCTCCCCGAAACAGCCCCCGCTCAGGAGTCCGCGTGATCAGCACCACCGCTTACGAGTCCGCCGTCGCCGCCGCGTTCGCGGCGCGGCTGCCCACCGCCGCACCGGTCACCGCGCGCGCCTCGCAGGTGTCCGGCGACACCGGTGACGCCGTGGTCGCGCAGTTCGTCGGCGAGGCGAGCGCTCAGCTCGCCGTGCAGCTCCTCGACGCCGACGTGCTCGTCGACGGCCTCGGGGACCGTCCGCTCACCGACCGGCTGCTGGACGCGCTCGAGGCCGCGGCGACCGCCCTCGGCCCTGGCCTGCTCGGGGAGGCCGCGGTCGGCGACGCCTCGGCCGTCTTCGCCGACCCGCAGACCCAGCTCTTCGACCTCGTGGACCACACCGAGCGGATCATCGGCCGCCTCGCCGTGCGGATCACCCACCGCCCCGCGCGCCCGACCGGGGCCGACGGCCGCCTGCACCGCATCGCGGGCGTCGAGATGGAGCTCACGGTGGAGATCGGCCGCACCCGCATGGCGGTCCGTGACGTGCTCGACCTCGAGCCCGGCCGCATCGTGGAGCTCGATCGCTCCGCGGGCGCCCCCGCCGACGTCAAGCTCAACGGCCGCACGATCGCGCACGGCGAGGTCGTCGTCGTCGACCAGGACTACGCGGTGCGGATCACCCGCATCCTCGAGAACGTCGAGGCCTGACCCTGGACGACCTCCTGCTCGCGCTGCGGGTCGGGCTGTCGCTCGCCGCCGTCCTCGGGCTGCTCTGGTTCCTGCAGCGCCGGGTCTCGAAGACCCAGGCGCGGCGCCGCGACGCCGAGGCGATCACGGTGCTCGGGCGGCAGGGCATCGGTCCGAAGGCGCAGCTCGTGGTCGTGCAGACCGATGACGCCCGTTACGTGCTCGGGGTCACCGAGCACGGCGTGAGCGTGGTCGACCGTCTTCCTCTGCGGCCGGAGCCCTCGGAGTCCGAGGAAGGACGCCCGCCGGCCGCCCGCACGGCCGACGACGTCGAGTTCGACCGCATCCTCGCCGCCGCGGCGCTCACGAGCCCGCCCCCGGCGGTCGCCCCGGCACCGGAGCTCCGTCGCCGCGTGCGGCACCGCAACGACCCGCTCCGCGGTTCCATCCTCTCCCCCGACACCTGGCGGCAGACCGCCGAGGCCCTCCGGCGCGCACGATGACCGCGACCCGTGCCGTCGATCGCGGTCGCGCCTCGCGGCTGCTCGTCCTCGTCGCGGTCGCGATCCTCCTCGCCGTCGTCCTCATCGCCCTCACCGGCACCGCCGCGCACGCGGAGGTCACCCCGGACGACGGCGAGGGCGTGACGATCGACATCAACGGCATCGACGGCGGCCCGTCCGGCTCGATCCTCACCCTGCTGGGGATCACGCTGCTGTCGGTGGCCCCCGCGCTGCTGCTGATGATGACGTCGTTCACGAAGATCTTCGTCGTGCTCGCCATGACGAGGAACGCGCTGTCGCTCCCGACGATCCCGCCGAACCAGGTGCTCGCAGGCCTGTCGCTGTTCCTCTCGCTGTTCATCATGTGGCCGGTCCTGACCGAGATCAACACGCTCGCCGTGCAGCCGTACATCGACGGCGCGCTCACGTTCACGCAGGCCGTGGACGTCGGGCAGGCCCCCCTGCGGGAGTGGATGCTGCACTACACGCGCGAGGAGGACCTCGCGCTGATGACCCGGATGGCGGGGCAGGACAACCCGGAGGACGCCGCGAGCGTGCCGATGTACACGCTCATCCCCGCGTTCATGATCTCGGAGCTGCGTGCGGCCTTCATCATCGGCTTCGTGATCTTCGTGCCGTTCCTCGTGATCGACCTCGTCGTGGCGGCGGCGCTGATGTCGATGGGCATGATGATGCTCCCGCCGGTCATGATCTCGCTGCCGTTCAAGATCCTGCTGTTCATCCTCGTGGACGGGTGGGGGCTCATCATCAAAGCGCTCCTGGAGAGTTACGGAGGTGTGGGATGAGTCCCGAAGCCGTCCTCGACATCGGCGCCCAGGGTCTGCTGATCGCCGCCAAGCTCGCCGCCCCGATGCTGATCACGGCCCTCGTGGTGGGTTTCGCGATCTCGCTGCTGCAGTCCATCACGCAGGTGCAGGAGGTGACGCTGTCGTTCGTGCCGAAGATCGTCGCGGTGGGCATCGCCCTGCTCATCGCGGGGAACTGGATGATCGCCGAGATCATCGCCTTCACGAACGAGATGTTCGCCCGCATCCCGTCGCTGCTGAGCGGATGAGCCCGTGTTCATCCCGATCGACTTCGCGTGGCTGGAGGCCACCCTGCTCGCCGCCGTGCGGATCACGGCGTTCATCATGATCGCCCCGCCGTTCTCGTACGGCGCGATCCCGGTGCGCGTGAAGGCGATGCTCTCGATCGGACTGTCGCTCGCGGTGGGCGCGGCCGTGGCGCCGGGGTACGAGAGCCTCGACACGGGCGCGTTCCTCGGCGCGCTCGTGATCCAGCTCCTCACCGGCGCCCTGCTCGGGTTCCTCGTGCTGCTGTGCTTCTCCGCGGTGCAGGCCGCGGGCAGCCTGATCGACGTGTTCGGCGGATTCCAGCTCGCCCAGGCCTTCGATCCGGCGGCGATGGTCAACGGCGCGCAGTTCACCCGGCTCTTCCACCTCACCGCGCTGACGCTGCTCTTCGCCTCCGGCGGCTATCAGCTCATCCTCGCCGGGCTCGCCCGCAGCTTCGACGCGGTGCCGGTCGACGGCATCTTCCGCGTGGCGGGACCGACCGAGCTGCTCGTCGACGGGGTGTCCCAGATGGTGCTGGCCGCCGTGCAGATCGCGGGCCCGCTGGTCCTCGTGCTCTTCCTCGCCGACGTCGGGCTCGGGCTCATCACGCGCGTGGCGCCGGCGCTCAACGCCTTCGCGATGGGTTTCCCCGTCAAGATCCTCCTCACCCTCCTGCTCGCGGGCGCCGTGTACGTCGCGTTCCCCGGCATCGTCGACGCCCTCGCCACCCAGGCTTTCCGCATGATGCAGGGGGTGACACCGTGAGCGGCTCGGACAGCGGCGAACGCAGCGAGAAGGCCACCGAGAAGCACCTCAGGGAGGCCAGGCAGAAGGGCCGGATCTCCCGCAGCCAGGACCTCACGGCGTGGCTCGGCATCGGCGCCGCCGCCGTCATGATGCCCGCCGCCATCGCCGCGGGGACCGCCGCCGGCACCGAGCAGCTGGTGACCCTCGCCGGGCTCATGCAGGCGCCCTCTCCGGAAGCCGCCCTCGCCGCCCTGGGGCGGGCCCTCGCCTCGGTGCTGCCCACGCTGGGCGCGCTGCTGGCCGCGGTCGCGATCGTGACGCTGTTCGGCGCGGTGGTGCAGGGCGGCGTGCACCTGCGGAAGCTCTCCGGGCGCTACGAGCAGTTCAACCTCGTCTCCGGCGTGCGGCGGGTGTTCGGGCTGCAGGCGCTGTGGGAGGGGGCGAAGGCGCTGCTGAAGACGGCCGCGATCGCCCTCGCCCTCTGGGTCGTCATCTCCGGGCTCATGCCCGTGCTCACGGCGAGCGGCGCCCATTCGGTCTCCCGACTCCTCGGCACCGCGGCGGACGGCACCGCGGCGCTGCTGCAGACCGCCATCGCCGTGGGTCTGGTGCTCGCCGCGATCGACCTGTTCGTGGTGATGCGCCGCAACCGCAAGCACACGCGCATGACCAAGCGCGAGGTGCGCGACGAGAACAAGAACTCCGAGGGCGACCCGCTCATCCGCCAGCAGCGCCGGTCGCGCCAGCTCGCGGTGAGCCGCAACCGCATGATCGCCGCGGTCGCCGGCTCCGACGTCGTGGTCGTCAACCCCACGCACATCGCCATCGCCCTCGAGTACGACCCCGGCACGTCCGCCCCGCGGGTCGTCGCGAAGGGCAGCGGCGTCATCGCCGAGCGGATCCGCGAGAAGGCGCTCGAGTCGGGCGTCCCGCTGGTCCGCGACATCACCCTCGCCCGCGCTCTGCACGCCGCGTGCGAGCTGGGTCAGGAGATCCCCGAAGACCTCTACAACGCCGTGGCACGGGTGCTCGTGTTCGTCGATGCGCTGCGGCGTCGCGGCGCTGCCCGCGGCATCCACTCGCTCCCCTACCGGAGGACCGTATGAAGAAGCTTCTCACCACGCTCGGGGTGCCGATCGGCGTCGTCGGCATCATCATGCTGCTCGTCGTCCCGGTGCCGCCGTTCCTGCTCGACGTGCTGATCATCCTCAACATCATGTTCGCGCTGGTGATCCTGCTCACGTCGATGTTCGTGAAGAAGCCGCTCGATTTCTCGGTGTTCCCCTCGCTGCTGCTCGTGGCGACGCTGTTCCGGCTGGGGCTCAACGTCGCCTCCACCCGCCTCGTCCTCGGCGAGGCGTATGCGGGACAGGTGATCGAGGCGTTCGGGGCGATCGCGGTGGGCGGCTCGCTCATCATCGGCGCCGTCGTGTTCCTCATCCTCGTCGTCATCCAGTTCGTCGTGGTGACCAAGGGTGCCGAGCGCGTGGCCGAGGTGGGCGCCCGGTTCACGCTCGACGCCATGCCGGGCAAGCAGATGGCCATCGACGCCGACCTCAACGCCGGCCTCATCAGCGACACCGAGGCCAGGGAGCGCCGGGCGGAGGTGGCCGCCGAGTCCGACTTCTACGGCGCGATGGACGGCGCCTCGAAGTTCGTCAAGGGCGACGCGATCGCCGGACTCGTGATCATCATCATCAACCTCGTGGGCGGCATCGCGATCGGCCTCGTCCAGCACGGCATGTCGATCGACCAGGCCGTCAGCACGTACAGCCTGCTCACGATCGGCGACGGCCTCGTCACCCAGATCCCCGCCCTGCTCATGGCGGTTTCGACCGGCATGATCGTCACCCGCTCGACCGCCGAGGCCGAGATGGGCACGGCGGCGTCGACGCAGCTCGGCCAGTCGCGCAACGCCCTCATCATCGCGGGGTCGGCGGCCATCGTCATGTCGCTCATCCCGCACATGCCGATGCTGCCCTTCCTGGTGATCGGCGCCCTGCTGCTGCTCATCGCCCAGCGCATCACCGCGACCCGCAAGCGGGAGGAGGCGGAGGCCGCGCAGGCCCCGACCCCCGCGCCGGTGGACCAGCCGGAGGAGCTCATCGAGCGCATGCGGGTGCACCCCCTGGAGATCCTCCTCGCCCCGGACATCGTCGATCTGGTGACCGGCGGCCCCGACGACCTCCTCGCCAGGGTGAAGGCGCTGCGGCGCCGCATCGCGCTCGACCTGGGCCTGGTCACGCCGCCCGTGCGCACCAGGGACAGCATCGAGCTCCCCCAGGCCACCTACGTCATCCGCATCGCCGGCGTCGAGACCGGGCGGGGCACCGCGCCGACCGGATCGGTGCTGGCTCTCGGACAGGGTCTGGACAGCCTGCCGGGGACCGCCGCCCTGGACCCCGTGTTCGGTCTCGAGGGCAAGTGGATCCCGATGGAGATGCGCCACAGCGCCGAGTTCGCCGGAGCCACCGTCATCGACAGGGCGAGCGTCATCATCACCCACCTGTCGAGCGTGATCCAGACGCACGCGGCCCGTCTGCTGAGCCGCGAGGACGTGCGTCAGCTCACCGACGCCCTGAAGCAGGTCTCCCCGTCCGCGGTCGAGGAGCTCACGCCCGCGCTGCTGTCGCTCGCGGAGGTGCAGCGCGTGCTGCAGGGGCTGCTCGCCGAGCGCGTGCCGATCAACGACCTCAGCCGCATCTACGAGGCGCTCGCGCTCCGCGCCAAGACCTCGACCGACCCGGAGGGACTGATCGAGGCCGCCCGTGCCGCGCTGGGGCCGGCCATCGCCTCCCGCTTCGCGGAGGACGGCACGCTCCGCGTCGTCATGATCGCCCCGTTGCTGGAGCAGGCCATGCTGGAGAGCCTCCGTCCCGGCGACGAGGGCTCGCAGATCGTCTTCGACCCACCGCGGATGGAAGCGGTGATCGCGTCGGTGAAGCAGGCCGTGGCGGCGCAGACGGACGGCGGCGAACCGGTGCTCGTGTGCGCGCCCTCGCTGCGTCCGGCCGTGCGGCGGCTCGTGTCGGCGCAGACCGACGGCCTCCCCGTCCTCTCCTACACCGAGGCGACGGCCGCATCGCTGACGATCGAGACGATCGGCGTGGTCCGCGACTCCGCGACCGCGTCGCTGGGGGCCGCCCCCTCCGCACCAGTAGGCTGAACGAATGCTGGTGTTGACGAGGCGGATCGGTGAGAGCGTGCGCATCGACGGCGAGATCGAGGTCACGCTGCTCGACATCAAGGGCGACAGCGTGCGCATCGGCGTCAAGGCCCCGCGCGAGACCCGCATCCAGCGCACCGAGATCATCGAGGCCGTCGTCGCCGAGAACGTCTCCGCCGCCGCCGACTCCGATGCGAGCGCCGCGGACGCGATCACCGCGGCACTCGCGCGGGGGCGCGAGAAGCAGACCCCCTAGGCGCCGCGTCAGACGGCGGCCAGGTCCGACTCCTGCGCCCGCTTCCACTGGTCGCCGCCGGCGTCGCGCGCCCGATCCGCCGCGGAGGCCGCCGCCGCGACGAGGGTGCCGTAGTCGTACCCGGCGACGGACGCCGTCGCCCAGCCGATGCTCGCGGAGGAGCGGATGCCGGTCGCCGGCGCGTCCAGGTCGATGATCGACACCGACGTGAGGATCGCCCGCAGGTGGAACCGCACCGCCTCGTCGCTGCCGTGGATGATGACGATCGCACGGTCGTCGGCGACCCGTTCCGCATCCGCCGTCGCCGGCAGCGCGTCGCAGATGCCCGCGTGGAACCGGTCGGCGATGCGACGGAAGTCGGCGCTGCTCGACGCCTCGCGGAGGTCGGTGGGGTCGTCCAGGCGGATGTCGAGGATCGACCAGGCGGGGTCCTTCTGCGCCGCCGCCTTGCGCAGACGGTCCGCGGCGCGGTCGGCGGCGCCGTCCGTCCCTGGCGCCGCGCTCTCCACCCGCACGAGGAGCACGAGGGTGAACGCCGCGCACGTGCTCACGACGATCGTCCCCAGGGCGTTCACTCCGCGGAGCGCACTGAGCTGCTCCTCCGTGCTCACGCCTCCGGAGACGAGCGCGGACGCGGCGCTGACGACGGCGACCACGACGAAGCCGCACGCGGCGAGCGCGAGCGGCAGCACGACGTCCCGCGACGCCGGCTGTCCGCGCAGCAGCTCCCAGGCGAGGAGACCGGCGAAGACCGCCATCGCCAGGAAGACGACGTGGAAGACCGGCAGATACCAGCGGGTGCCCGCGGTGAGGATCAGCGCGGTGGGCACCCCGACGAGCGCGAGGACGACCGGCGTCCAGGGCGCCGACCGCCCGAAGTGCATCCGCACGCCGATCCACACGAGCGGCACGAAGCAGACGACGATCGCAGAGGCGGCCGCGCGCAGCACGGGGCTGCCCGTGTGGTGCCCGGCCAGCCAGAGGTAGGCGCCGAGCATCCCGATGCCGAAGGCGACGCCCCACACGATGGTCGCCCTGCTCGGCCGGGCCAGGGTGGCGAGACCGACGACGATCGCGGTGAGCACGGTCACCACCGCCACCATGCTCGTGGTGACGTCGACGCTGACGGGCACGAGCGGTGTCATGCGGAGACCTCTTTCGTTCGTCGGGGGAAGCGGACGGTGACGGTGGTGCCGACGTCCACCTCGCTCGCCACGAGGATGACGCCGCCGTGGGCGACCACGATGTCCCGCGCGATGCCCATGCCGAGTCCGGTGCCCGCGATGCCGCCGCGCACCGCGCTGTCGGCCCGGAAGTAGGGTTCGAACAGCCGCGGCAGCTCCTCCTCGGCGATGCCGATCCCCGTGTCGGCGACCGTGACCTCCGCGTGCCCGTCCGACTCCGCGAGCCGCACGCTGATGCGCCCGCCCCCCGGCGTGTACTTGACGGCGTTGCCCAGGAGGTTGTCCAGCACCTGCCGCAGCCGGAACGCGTCTCCCGTGATCACCATGCGGTCGGCGCCGTCGAGCACGAGCTCCTGCCGCGCAGCCCCCATCAGCGGCGCGAACGAGGCGGCGGACTCCTCGACGACCACGCGCAGGTCCACCGGCTCGAAGGGGTCGGGCGAGACCCGCCCCGTCTGGGCCTGCATGCTCGTGACGAGGTCCTGCAGCCGCTCCCCCGCGTCCGCGATGACCTCGATCTGGGCCGGCACGCGGCCGGGGAGATCGTCGCGCTCCCGCAGGAGCTCGACGTGGCCGATGATCGCGGTGAGCGGGTTGCGCAGCTCGTGGGAGATCACGGCGGTGAGGGCCCGCCGCTCCTCCGCGGCCTCCAGGAGCGCGGTGACGTCGTCGATGACCACCAGGGTGATGCGCTCCCCCTCCCGCGCGCCGGCGATGGGCTGGGTGGTCACGGCCAGGGCGTGCCACTGCCCCGCACCGTCGTACAGCCACACCCGCTCCTCCCGCATCTGCTCCCCCGCGGCCGCCCGCGCGAGCGTCGTACGCTCCGGGGTCAGCGCCGTTCCGCGCCGTGCGTCGTACTCGACCGACGCCGACGGGAGGGCCGTGCCGAAGCGGTCACGACCGTACAGGGCGCGGTAGGCGTCGTTCATCTGCAGGATGCGACCGGCGGAGGTCACCACCACGAGCGCGATGCCCAGCGCGTCGATGACCTGCGTGACGCGCTCCTGGTTCGTCTCCGCGCGCTCCGCCGCCCGGTTCACCTGCTCGGAGCGGCGCTGCAGGAGCCGTCGTGCCGCGCCGGAGCGCTGGGCGCCGATGCGGACCGTCACACCGAGGAAGCTCAGGGTGATGACGACCGTGAGCACGCGCAGCAGCACGTCCTCCGGCGGACCGGAACGGTCCGAGAAGAACACCAGGCAGCCGCCGCTGAGCGCGATGCCGGCGAACACCCAGGGCATCGAGAAGTAGGTCGCCAGCCAGACCACCGGGAAGACCCAGAGGAAGCCGAGTCGGAGATCCGGCACGTTCGTCGTCAGCCCGACCCCGAGCACGTCGAGCAGCGGGAGGACCGTCACCGCCGTGCGAGGCAGGCGTCGCCACGGCACCATGAGGGCGACGAGGGTGGTGACGACGATGAGGCCGATCCCCCCGATGAACAGCGGGATCGCGAGGGTCTGCGGCTTGAAGCCCGCGACCATCACCACGATGGCGACGATGCTCGCGGTGAACACCAGCTGCCACCGCCAGATCGAGACCGTGCGGATCATCAAGGTCCGCCTCCCGGTCGATCCTCAGCATTCACGCAAGATTACTCAAAGATCGTCACTTCTCGCTCTTCAGGCGGCGTTCCCGTCCTACGATTCTGAGTGGGAGCCGACGCTGCGACTGGGGATTTCGCAGAAGCTGGGGCCGCGCGAGTGGGGATTCGCAGGCATCCGGGGCCGCGGTGGGGGAGCCGCGGCCTCGACCCCTCCCGTCAGGGGCGCCGATCGTCGGACGTGAGGCGGTACCCGACGCCGCGCACCGTCTCGATGTAACGGGGGGCGGTGGGACTGTCGCGGAGCTTCCGACGCAGGTTGGCCATGTGCGTCTCGATGGCCCGTTTGTCGGGTTCGCTCACCCGGTCGAAGGCGTCGCCGGACGATCCGCGGAGTCCGAGCGCGAGATCGGCCTTGCTGCAGACCCGGCGTCCGGCCTCGAGGAGCGCGGCGAGCAGGTCGAACTCGGTGGGGGTGAGCTCGACGGGGCGCTGGGCCACGAGCACGAGACGGGTGTCGAGGTCGAGACTGAGGTCGCGGTGGACGAGTCCTCGCCACGTGGCGACGGTCGCGTCCGCGACGGCGACGGCCGGCACCGCGGCGCTGGGTCCTGCGGAGGCTGCAGGGGCCGCGGCCGGGGGCGCCGCGACGTGTCCTGCGGTGAGAGGGGGAGGGTCGGTCGCCGGGGTCCGGGTGCGCCGGAGGAGCGCCTCGATCCGGGCGCGCAGCTCGCGCGGCCGGAAGGGCTTCACCAGGTACTCGTCAGCGCCCGACGTGAGGCCGAGCACCACGTCCGACTCGTCGGCCAGGGCGGACAGCATGATGATGAACGTGTCGCTGACCTGACGGATGCGCCGCGCGACCTCGAAGCCGTCGATACCGGGGAGGTTGATGTCCAGCGTGGTGATGATCGGATGGTGCGCCGCCACGGCTGCGAGCCCCTCCGGTCCCGACCCCGCCTGCACGGTGCGGAACCCCGCGGCGAGGAACACCTCGTCCAACAGGGACCGGACGCCGGGGTCGTCCTCGATGATGACCGCGACCAGCTGCTCCCCCGCCGTCATGCGCGCTCCTCCCGGGTGATCGTGACGACGCGCGGCGCGTCGGCGTCCAGCTCCGAGGGGTCGAGGTCGTCCGCGTCCGCGCCCGCCCCGACCGGACGTTCGATCTCGATGTCCCACCAGGCGTCGGCGAGTTCCTCCGCCATGCCGCGGCCCCATTCCACGACGACGACCGACCGCTCCAGGTCGAGGTCGAGGTCGTCGAGCTCGGCCGCGGACCCGAGGCGGTAGGCGTCCACATGCACGAGCGGCGCGCGGCCGACGAGCGACGGATGGGTGCGGGCGATCACGAAGGTCGGACTCTGCACAGGACCGCGCACCCCGAGCCCCTCGGCCAAGCCGCGGGTGAACGTGGTCTTGCCCGCCCCCAGCGGCCCGGTGAGGATCAGGAGGTCGCCGGGCTCGAGCTGCTCGCCGATGCGCAGGCCGAGCTGCTCCATCTCCTCGGAGGTGGAGATCCGGCGGCGTCCGAGGAACGCGGGGTCCAGGCTCACGTCGTCCTCCGCGGCACCCGGTGACCGATGCGGGTGACGATCTCGTAGCCGATGGTGCCGGCCGCCTCCGCCCAGTCCGCGGCCGACGGCACGCCGAGGGTCGGATCCCCGAACAGGGTGACCTCGTCGCCGACAGCCACCGGCGCATCCCCGACCTCCACGACGAACTGATCCATCGCGATCCGGCCCACGTTGGTGTACCGACGCCCGCCGATCGACACGGGCAGTCTCCCCGAGGCGCTGCGGGGCACGCCGTCGGCGTAGCCGAGCGGCACCAGCGCCAGGGTGGTCTCGCGGTTCGTGCGGTGCGCGTAGTCGTAGGAGACCCCGGTGCCCGCGGGAACCCGCCGGACGGCCGCCACAGCCCCGCGCAGGGTCATGGCAGGACGCAGACCCAGTTCCGCGGAGGAACGGTCCTCGAAGGGCGAGAGGCCGTACGTGCCGATGCCGATGCGGACGGCGTCCAGGCGCGTCTCCGGCAGGTCGATCGCGGCGGCCGTGGCCGCGATGTGGCGGATCTCCGGACGCACCCCGAGAGCGGCCGCCCTGGCCACCCCCTCCTCGAACAGCGCGAGGGCGGCGCGGTCGTCGGCGGGCGACGCGTTGGAGAGGTGCGAGAAGAGGCCCACGATGCGCAGGCGTCCGATGCGCTCCAGCCGGGCGGCCTCGGCGAGCACCGTCCCCCAGTCGTCGGGAGCGATGCCGTTGCGCGACAGTCCGGTCTCGAGCTTCAGGTGCACGGCGACCGGGCGGTCGCCGGATGCGGCGGCAGCGGCCGCCTGCAGCTGGTCGTAGGACGAGATGCCGATCTCGATCCCTTCCGCCGCCGCCTCCAGGAACCGCTCCCCCGGCGCGTGCAGCCACGCCACCACGGGCGCGTGCACGCCCTGACGCCGCAGGTCCAGCGCCTCCGGGATCTCGGCTACCCCGAGCCGTGTCGCACCGGCGGAGAGCGCGGCCACAGCGGTCGCGGCGGCTCCGTGCCCGTACGCGTTCGCCTTGACCACGACGAGCACCTCGACCCCGGTGAGCCGGCGGAAGTGCCGCACGTTGTCGGCGATCGCGTCGAGGTCGATCGTGGCCTCGCGGAACGGGACGGTCACAGCGGGGCTCCTTCGGCGACGACGAACGCGGCGGCGAGGCCGGCATCGTGGGTGAGGGTGAGGTGCAGCGTGCGGATCCCGCGCTCCTCGACGACCGCGGCGGTGGATCCCGAGAGCACGAAGTGCGGCCTCCCCGAGGCCTCCGAGGCGATCTCGATCTCGGTCCAGTGCACCCCGTCGGAGCCGCCGAGCGCCTTGATCAGCGCTTCCTTCGCGGCATATCGCGCAGCCAGAGACGGCAGCCGGAGCTCCCGTTCGGACGGAGCGAACAGCCGTTCGCGCAGACGAGGGGTCCGGGTCATCGTGCGCTCGAACCTCGGGATGTCCACGAGGTCGATGCCGGTGCCGATGATCACGCGTTCAGCCTACTCGGGCTTGCCCACCCACCCCTCTCCGTACGCCCCACCCCTCTGCGTGCGCACGCAGAGGGGTGGGAGGAACGCAACGGGGTGGGTCGGCGATCACTCCACCGTGACGGACTTCGCGAGGTTGCGCGGCTGGTCCACGTCGAGGCCCTTCGCGGTGGCCAGCGCCATCGCGAAGATCTGCAGCGGCACCACGGCGAGCAGCGGCTCGAACATCGGGCCTGCGAGCGGGATGTGGATGACCTCGTCCGCGAACGGCAGCACGGCGGCGTCGCCCTCCTCCGCCACGACGATGACGCGGGCACCACGGGCGCGGATCTCCTGGATGTTGGAGACGACCTTCGAGTGCACGAGCGCCGAGTGCCGCGGCGACGGCACGAGCACGAACACCGGCTGTCCCGGCTCGATCAGGGCGATGGGACCGTGCTTGAGCTCACCGGCGGCGAAGCCCTCCGCGTGGATGTAGGAGATCTCCTTGAGCTTGAGCGCGCCCTCGAGCGCGATCGGATACCCGACGTGACGGCCCAGGAAGAGCACCGAGCGGGTGTCCGCCATCCAGCCGGCGAGCTGGGAGACGTGCTCGTGCTCGCTCTCCAGCACCTTCGCGACCTTCTCCGGCAGCGCGGCGAGCTCCTCGACATCGGTGGAGGCGTCGGCGACGACACCGCGGACGCGGCCCATGTGCAGGCCGAGCAGCAGCAGGGCGGTGATCTGGGCGGAGAACGCCTTGGTCGAGGCCACGGCGACCTCCGGGCCGGCGTGGGTGTACACGACGGCGTCGGACTCGCGCGGGATGGTCGCCCCCTGCGTGTTGCAGACCGACAGTGTGCGGGCGCCGCGCTCGCGGGCGTACTTCACGGCCATCAGCGTGTCCATGGTCTCGCCGGACTGGCTGATCGAGACCACGAGCGTGTCGGCGCCGATGACCGGGTCACGGTAGCGGAACTCGTGGGCGAGCTCGACGTCGACCGCCACGCGGGCCCACTGCTCGATCGCGTACTTGCCGACGAGGGCCGCATAGGAGGCCGTGCCGCAGGCGGTGATGATGACGCGGTTGATGCCGACGAAGAGGTCGTCGAGGCCGTCGAGCTCCGGGATCACGACCTGGCCGTCGTGGATGCGGCCGCGGATCGTGTTCGCGACCGCCTCGGGCTGCTCGGCGACCTCCTTGGCCATGAAGCTCGACCATCCGCCCTTCTCGGCGGCGGCGGCGTCCCAGGAGACGTCGAAGGGCTCGGCGATGACGGGGGTGCCCGCGAAGTCGGTCACGGTCACCGCGTCCGGGGTGATCGAGACGATCTGGTCCTGACCGATCGCCAGCGCCTTGCGGGTGTGCTCGACAAAGGCGGCGACGTCGGAGCCGAGGAAGTTCTCCCCCTCGCCCAGACCGATCACGAGCGGCGAGTTGCGGCGGGCGCCGACGACGAGCCCCGGGTGGTCCTGGTGCATGGCGAGGAGCGTGAAGGCGCCCTCGAGGCGGTTGACGACAGCGCGGAAGGCGAGCGCGAGGTCGCCCCCGTTGCCGGCGTACTCGCGGCCGAGCAGCGCCGCGGCCACCTCGGTGTCGGTCTCGCTGCGGAAGGCGACGCCGTCGGCGAGGAGCTCGCCCCGC
Source organism: Microbacterium sp. NPDC091676 (assembly GCF_044756645.1). Classification (NCBI taxonomy): domain Bacteria; kingdom Bacillati; phylum Actinomycetota; class Actinomycetes; order Micrococcales; family Microbacteriaceae; genus Microbacterium; species Microbacterium sp. NPDC091676. The sequence continues at coordinate 1,446,894 of NZ_JBIVTI010000001.1, forward strand.
AGGGCCGCGAAGTTCTCGATGATGCCGTTGTGGATCACCGCGAGCTTGTCGTCGTCGGCGAGGTGCGGGTGCGCGTTCACGTCGGTCGGGCCGCCGTGCGTCGCCCAGCGGGTGTGGCCGATGCCGGTCGTGCCGTCCGCGAGGGGGGCGTCGCCGAGCGAGTCGCGCAGCATGGCGAGCTTGCCCGCCTTCTTGCGCATGCCCAGCGTCCCCTCGCCGTCGATCACGGCGATGCCCGCGGAGTCATAGCCGCGGTACTCGAGCCGGGCGAGGCCGGCGAGAAGGATGTCCTGGCTGGGCCGCGGGCCCACGTATCCGACGATTCCACACATGCGGATAAGGGTAAGCGGCATTTTTTGCGAACCGTCCGAACAATCGGACGCCGCCGCGGGCCGTCAGAGCTTGCGGAGGAGCACGCTCTCCACGTCGTGATCCGCGCCCTTCCGCAGGACGAGCCGCGCCCGATGCCGGGTCGGCATCACGTTCTCGACGAGGTTGGGCATGTTGATCTCGTTCCAGTATCCCAGTGCAGTGGTGATCGCCTCCTCGTCGGTGAGGTGCGCGAACACGTTGAAGTACGAGGACGGGTTGCTGAAGGCGCCCTGCCGCAGGGCGAGGAACCGGTCGACGTACCACTTCTCGATGTGCGCGGTGTCGGCGTCCACGAAGATCGAGAAGTCGAAGAGATCGCTGACCGCCACGTCGTTCGGCGCGGGCGGGGGCTGCAGGACGTTCAGCCCCTCGACGATCACGACGTCCGGCCGGCGCACCACCACGTGGGCGTCCGGGACGATGTCGTACCGCATGTGGGAGTAGAACGGCGCGCGCACCTCGGGAGCCCCGCTCTTGACCTCCGTGAGGAACTCGATCAACGCCCGGCGGTCGTACGACTCGGGGAAGCCCTTGCGGTCCATGAGGCCGCGGCGCTCCAGCTCCGCATTCGGATAGAGGAACCCGTCCGTCGTGACGAGCTCCACGCGCGGCGTGCCCGGCCAGCGGCTCATGAGCTCGCGGAGCAGCCGGGCGATCGTCGACTTGCCCACCGCGACGGAGCCGGCGACGCCGACGACGAACGGCGTCGTGGTGTCGTCCTCCTGCAGGAAGGTCGAGGTGGCCGCACCGAGCTGCTTCGTCGCGCTCGCGTACAGGCTCAGCAGTCGGCTCAGCGGGAGGTAGACCTCGCGCACCTCGGTGAGGTCGAGGCGATCGCCGATGCCGCGCAGTTCGACGACCTCGGTCTCGGTGAGCGGCTGGTCGAGTCCGGCGGCGAGACGCGCCCATTCCGCGCGCCCGATCTCCCGGTACGGCGACAGCGGCAGCGTGGGGTCGGCGGTGGTCACGTCGTCCATCGTAACCGCGCGCGAGTATCCTCATCCCGTGCGCCTCGGAGTCCTCGACATCGGATCCAACACCGTCCACATGCTCGCGGCCGACGTGCGTCCGGGCGGACGACCGCTCGCCACCACGAGCGACCGCACCGTGCTGCGCCTCATGCGCTACCTCACACCGGACGGGGCGATCGCGGAGGACGGCGTGCAGGCCCTGGAAGCAGCCGTCGCGCAGGCGCGCCGGGTGGCGGCGGAGGAACGTGTCGACGCGCTCCTCGCCACCGCCACGAGCGCCGTGCGCGACGCCCGCAACGGCGCCGCGGTGATCGCCCGTATCGAGGCCGTGCTCGGTCAGCCGCTGCAGGTGCTCGACGGGGAGACCGAGGCCGCGCTCACCTTCCTCGCCGTCCGGCGCTGGTTCGGCTGGTCCGCCGGCCGGCTGCTGCTCCTCGACATCGGCGGCGGTTCGCTGGAGATCGCCGCGGGGGCCGAGGAGCTCCCCGAGATCGCCGCCTCCGTGCCGTTGGGAGCGGGACGGATGACGGTGCGGTTCCTCGCCCAGGACCCGCCCGGCGAGGACGATGTGGACCGGCTTCGCGCGCATGCGACGGCGACGCTCGCCGGCGTCGTCCCCGCGTTCACGTCGCTCCCCCGTCCCGACCACGTCGTCGGATCGTCCAAGGCCATCCGCTCCCTCGCACGTCTGGTCGGCTATCCCGTCCCCGGCTGGTCGGGCAGCGAGCGGATGCTGCTGCCGCGCGCGGCCCTCGGGTCGTGGATCCCCCGCTTGGCGCGCCTGCCCGCATCGGCGCGGCAGGAGCTTCCCGGCATCACGCCCGACCGCACCTTCCAGATCGTCGCGGCGGCGGTGTCGCTGCACGCGGCGATGACGGCGCTCGACCTGGAGGAGCTGGAGGTGTCGCCGTGGGCGCTGCGGGAGGGGGTGCTGCTGCGGTACATCGAGCAGCAGGGTCCGCCCGGATGACCCCGCCGTCGCGCAAGGCCGTGCCGGACGGATCCCCAGGTTCGCCCCCTAGGCTCCCGCCATGCCCTCCCGCCTGCCGAAGGCCGCCATCGCGGCGCGCGTGCTGCTCGTCCCGTACGTCGTCGCCGTCGCGCTGATCGTCTGGCTGCCGGCCACGGTCGCCTCGCGGGTGACGGGCATCGCGTTCCGTCTCGCGGAGTACGCCTCCGCCCACCTCGGGATCTCGCTCTCGACGAGCTACACGGTGTTCGAGTTCCTCGCGAACATCGCCCTGTTCGTCCCGTTCGGGCTTCTCCTGGCCGCGGGGTGGCCCCGCTGGAGCCCCTGGCTCGTGATCCTGACGGGCTACGCCGCGAGCGCCACGATCGAGCTCGTGCAGACGCTGCTGCCGAGCCGCTACCCGACGCTGTCGGACGTGATCGCGAACACGCTGGGCACCATCGTCGGATGCCTGCTCGTCCGGGTGGCCGTGGGGCTGCGGCCGCGCCCGAGAGCCGTGCAGCCGACCTCGCCGGCAGGATGAGGCAGCGAGCCCCCGCCCCGGTCAGAGGGCGAGGCGCTCCTGCACCGCGGCGGCCAGCCGTTCGGCGTGGGCCCGGGCCGACTCGGAGTCGGCGGCCTCGACCATGACGCGCACGAGCGGCTCGGTGCCGGACTTGCGCAGCAGCACGCGCCCGGTGTCTCCCAGCTCGGCCTCGACGTCGCGCACCGCCTGCTGCACGACCTCGTCATCGGCGACACGATCCTTGTCGACGTCGCGGACGTTGATCAGCAGCTGCGGGTACACGGTCATGACGGACGCGAGCTCGGCGAGGGACTTGCCCTGACGCGCCATCTCGGCCACGAGGTGGAGACCGGTGAGCAGGCCGTCGCCGGTGGTGGCGTACTCGCTCATGATGACGTGCCCGGACTGTTCGCCGCCGAGAGCGTAGCCGCCGGCGTTCATGTCCTCGAGCACGTAGCGGTCGCCGACAGCCGTCTGCCGAACCGTGATCCCGTGCTCGCGCATCGCGACGTGCAGGCCGAGGTTGCTCATGACCGTGGCCACGAGGGTGTCGTCGGTGAGACGACCGCGCTCCTTCATCGACACGGCGAGGATCGCCATGATCTGGTCGCCGTCCACGACGTTGCCCTGTGCGTCGACCGCGAGGCAGCGATCCGCGTCGCCGTCGTGCGCGATGCCGACGTCGGCGCCGAGCCGGACGACGGCTTCGGCGAGGTTGTCGAGATGGGTCGAACCGACGCCGTCGTTGATGTTCCAGCCGTCGGGATCGGCACCGATGACGGTGACCTCGGCGCCCGCGTCGCGGAACGTCTCCGGCGAGACACCGGAAGCGGCGCCGTGGGCGCAGTCGAGCACGACGTGGATGCCCTCGAGACGGTGCGGCAGCGACGCGAGCAGGTGCACCACGTAGCGGTCCTCGGCGTCCGAGAAGCGGTCGATGCGGCCGACGCCGGCACCGGTCGGGCGCAGCATCTCGCCGTGCATGGCCTCCTCGATGCGCTGCTCCACGATGTCCGGGAGCTTGCGTCCGCCGCGGGCGAAGATCTTGATCCCGTTGTCGGGTGCCGCGTTGTGCGAGGCGGAGATCATCACGCCGAAGTCGGCGTCGCGGTCCGCGACGAGGAACGCCAGCGCGGGCGTGGGGATGACCCCGGCCTCGAGGACGTCGACGCCCGAGGAGGCGAGCCCCGCGGAGACGGCGGCGGTCAGGAAGTGCCCCGAGACCCGGGGGTCACGGGCGACGACGGCGGTGAGTCGCTTGCCTTCGGCCTTGCGAGCCTCCGCAGTACGGCCCTGGCCCAGGACGACAGCAGTCGCCTGGGCCAGGGTGAGCGCCAGGTCGGCGGTGAGGATGCCATTGGCGAGTCCTCGCACGCCGTCCGTGCCAAAGATCGGCATCGGAGCAGTGGACCTTAACGCTTCGAGTACTGAGGCGCCTTACGGGCCTTCTTGAGTCCGGCCTTCTTGCGCTCCTTGACGCGAGCGTCGCGCGAGAGGAAGCCGGCCTTCTTCAGGGTCGGACGGTTGTTCTCCGCGTCGATGCCGTTGAGGGCACGGGCGATGCCGAGACGCAGGGCGCCGGCCTGGCCGGAGTCGCCGCCACCCGAGATGCGGGCGATCACGTCGTAGGCACCGGCGAGGTTCAGCGCGGTGAACGGGTCGTTGATGAGCTGCTGGTGCAGCTTGTTCGGGAAGTAGTCCTCGAGCGTACGGCCGTTGACCGTGATGGTGCCCGAGCCGGGAACCAGACGCACGCGGGCGATGGCCTGCTTGCGACGGCCGACAGCGGCGCCGGGGACGCTCAGCACGGGGCGGGGAGCCGCCTCGACCGCGTCGGTCTCCGGGGTCGACGTCGAGAAGTTCTGGAGGTTTTCGGTGGAGTCCTGGATGTCAGCCACGAGTATGTCCTTAGTCTGTACGGCGCTTACTGGGCGACCTGGTCGAGGGTGTACGGCTGGGGCTGCTGCGCGGCGTGCGGGTGCTCGGCACCGACGTACACCTTCAGCTTCGACAGCTGCTGGCGGCCCAGGCTGTTCTTCGGGAGCATGCCGCGGATGGCCTTCTCCACGGCGCGGACCGGGTTCTTCTCGAGGAGCTCGGCGTAGCTGACGGCCTTGAGGCCACCCGGGTAGCCGGAGTGGCGGTACGCCATCTTCTTCTGGAGCTTCTGACCCGTGAGCGCGACCTTCTCGGCGTTCACGATGATGACGAAGTCACCCGAGTCGATGTGGTTGGCGAAGGTCGGCTTGTGCTTGCCACGCAGGAGCGTCGCCGCGTGCGAGGCCAGACGGCCGAGAACGACGTCGGTGGCGTCGATGACGACCCAGTCGCGCTGGACTTCGCCAGCCTTGGGGGTGTAAGTGCGCGTCACGATAGTGCTGCTTTCTTGTCGAACGGAGGTGTTCGTGAATCCCACTCCGGGGTGGTTCTTCCCGACGGGGAGGAACACGCCAGTGGAGGGCTCACGTTCGGATGTGCGTCTTCCCCGCAGGCAGGGAAGAGCACCAAAGAGTCAGCATACGCCACCGGAACGGCATTCCCAAACCGGCCCGGACCGGCGGCGTCAGTTCGGGCGGACGGTCACGAGGATCGGGCGGTGGTCGCTGGAACGCTGCGGCAGCGTCGTGATGCGCTCGATCTCGAAGCCGGACGATGTCGCGAAGTCGTAGTGCCCGCGGAAGACCCGGTAGCGGGTGTAGGTGTGGTCGTCGCTGAGGGACAGGGCGTAGCCCTGGTCACGGACAGCCTGCCCGAGGTTCTCCTTGAACACGGGGTAGTTGTAGTCCCCCACCATGAGCTGCGGCAGCCCCTCGCCCAGCGTCGCGAGCTCGGCGAGCGCGGCGCGGATCTGGTGCCGACGCAAGGAGTTCAGCGCGGTCAGCGGTGCGGCGTGGAAGGACGCCACGATGAACTCTCCGCCGTCGTCGATGTCGCGCAGGCGGGCGCCGAGGACGCGCTCGTGCGCGGGCTTGGCGATGCGATCGTGCAGCGACTTCTTCAGGCCGAGGGTGCGGATGCCGAGCAGACGGTAGGTGCTCTCGCGATAGAAGAGAGCGAGGCCGAGCCTGTTGCCCTGCGTCGCGTCCGCCAGCACGAGACCGCCGATCCGATCCGGAAGCTCCGGGACGTCGCACTCCTGGAGGCAGAGGATGTCGGGATCATGCTCATCGACGAGCGCCGCGAGCTCGCCGGCGGCGCGGTGCTTGCGCAGGTTGTAGGAGATGACCTTCATGATCGTCCCCACGCTACCCGCCCCATCTGTGCCCCGGCTCCCGATCCCGGGGATCAGTCGCTCTCGCGGTCGCGTCGGGCCCTGGTCTGCGCGGCCCTGGCCGCCAGCAGCTCGTCGGCCGGATAGCCGACCTCCGTGAGCGTGAGTCCGCGGGCGGCGAGGACCTTGAACTCGCTCGTCCGCGTCAACGCCTCGCGGAGCACGACGAGGTCGTCCACATCGAGTCGCCCCTCCCCCACGGCGGCGCACGCGCCGACCAGCGCCCGCACCATGCTGTGACAGAACGCGTCCGCCTTCACCTCGGCCACGAGCACGCCCTCCGCATCCCGCTGCCACCGGTAGTCGAGCAGCGTCCGGATGGTGGTGGCCTCCTCGCGCGGCTTGCAGTAGGCCGCGAAGTCGTGCAGACCGATGAGGGTCCGGGCGGCGGCGTCCATGGCCTCCGCGTCCAGCCGGCCCCGGATGGTGGTGGTGTCCAGCCGTCGCAGCGGGTCGTAGCCGGCGAGGTCGTCGGCGAGCCGGTAGCGATAGCGTCGCCAGACCGCGGAGAAGCGCGCGTCGAAGCCCTCGGGGGCGAGGGAGGAGCGCACGACCGTCACGTCGGGGTAGGCGCCGAGCACGCCACGCATCCGCGCGGCGATGCTGCCCGCCGGGTCCTGCGCGGCGCGGCCGTGACGCGCCTGGATCCGCGCCCACTGCGCCTCGTCCAGATCCACGTGCGCGACCTGTCCGCTCGCATGCACGCCGGCGTCCGTGCGTCCGGCGACGACGAATCGCACCGCGGAGCCCACGATCCGGGCGAGGGCCGCCTCCAGCGTTCCCTGCACCGTGCGGAGCGTCGGCTGCGTCGCCCACCCGCGGAAATGGGTGCCGTCGTAGGCGATGTCGAGCCGGATGCGCACGAGGCCAGCCTAGGACAGCCTCGCGCGCACCCCGCGTGTCAGATGCCGCCGTCGACCGAGCGGATCATCGCGCCCGGGTCCTCGGGCACCATCACCTCGGTCTCCCGGTTCAGGCTCTCGCCCCGGAAGAACCGCTTCGACCGCGGGAAGAGGTACCAGAGGAACATCAGGACCAGACCGATCGCCAGCGAGCCGATGCCGATCACGAACGTGCCGCCGATCCCGAAGAGCACGGTGTAGCCGTAGTCGACGTCCCACATGTCGATCGCCGACTGCACGAACGCCCCGGTCAGCAGCAGCGCCCCGAGCAGCGGGAAGATGCCCTTGAAGAACAGGTCGCGGGTCGAGCGGCGCAGGTCGGCGCGGAAGTACCAGACGCAGGCGAACCCGGTGATGGCGTAGTAGAACGCGATCGCGAGGCCCAGCGAGAGGATCGAGTCCTGCAGGATGTTGTCGCTGATCAGGGTCATGCCGATGTAGTAGAGGGAGGCGACGACGCCCATGACGATCGTCGAGAACGACGGGGTCTTGTATACGGGGTGCACGTCCTTGAACCTCGCCGGGAGTGCCCGGTACACGCCCATCGCGAGCGTGCCGCGGGCCGTCGGGAGGATGGTGGTCTGGGTCGACGAGATCGCCGAGATGATGACCGCGACCACCAGCACCCAGCCGAACGGTCCGAGCAGGCCGTCCTTGATGGCCAGGAAGAAGTCGTCGGCGTTGGCCTCGTTGCCGAGGCCCGTGCCGTCCTCACCGAGCCCGGCGTACATCATCGCGGCGATCGTCACCGCGACGTACGTCACCAGGAGGATGACGCAGGTGAGCACCGCGGCCCGGCCGGGGATGCGCTTCGGGTCCTTCGTCTCCTCGTTGAGGGCGAGGCAGGTGTCCCAGCCCCAGTAGATGAAGAGGGCGAGGAGGATCGCCTCCGTGAAGCCCGACCAGTCGGTGAAGCCGAACGGGTTGAGCCACTCCCACGCGAACGGCGTGGCGTCGGGGGCGTCGCCCGAGAAGAACTGCCAGAGGGCGGCGACGATGAAGATCGCCAGCGCGAGGTACTGGATCGCGAGGAGCACGTTCTGGATGCGCTCGCCGATCTCGACGCCGCGCCAGCTCACCCAGGTCATCGCCGCGATGAACAGCACGGCCACCACCACGACGCGCCAGTCGTTGTTCTCGAGGTCCTGGCCGATCAGCGACCAGAAGTAGACGGAGGCGATCTGGGCGAGGTTCGCGAGCACGACCATGCCGGCGACCGCGACGCCCCAGCCGCCCATCCATCCGACCCAGGGGCCGAAGGCCTTCGTGCCCCAGGTGAAGGTGGTACCGCAGTCGGGCACGGCGTTGTTTAGCTCGCGGTACGCGAACGCGATCAGCAGCATCGGCACGAAGGCGATGATGAAGGCGATCGGCGCCTGGGCGCCGACGGCGAGCACGACGAAGCCGAGCGTCGCGACGAGCGAGTAGACGGGGGCCGTGGAGGCGAGCCCGATGACGGTGGAACCCCACAGGCCGAGGGTGCCTGCAGCCAGGCCCTTGCCGTCGGGGCGTTCGAGGTGGATGGGCGTCGTTGCCATGTTCTGAACAGTACGGCCGGCTGCGGTATCCCGTCAATCCTTTTGTTCCGGCGACGGATTCCACGCGTCCCGTTGGGATACGCGAAGGATTCCGTGGATCAGTCCCGCCCGAGCATTCCGTCGGCGTGTGCGGCCACCCACTCCATCAGGGGCAGCATCCGCTCCATGAGATCGCGCCCCAGCGGGGTGAGGCTGTACTCGACGTGCGGGGGCACGGTCGGCAGCGATTCCCGGTGCACCAGGCCGTCGTCGGTGAGCGTGCGCAGGGTCGACGCGAGCATCTTCTCGCTGATGCCGTCGACCTCCCGACGCAGCTCGCCCCAGCGCCGCGTGCCGTCGGAGAGGCAGGAGAGCACCAGCACGCCCCACTTGCTCATGATGTGGTCCAGGACGACCCGCGTTCCGCACCCCTGATCGAAGAGAGCGGGCTGCGAGTCGCGGATCTGCGCAAAACTCACCGTCATGTGGGTACCTTACCGAAAAGTGGGTACCCGCCGAAAGGAATGCGCGGCACGGCCCCGGGGGTTGTCCGGGGAGTCAGCTACGAAAGGACTCCCATGACCATCCTCGTCACCGGTTCGACCGGTCACCTCGGCCGCCTCATCGTCGCCGCCCTGCTCGAGCGCGGCGTCGACCCGCAGGCGATCCGCGCCGGCGCGCGCGACATCGCCAAGGGCGCCGACCTCGGCGTGCCCGTCGTCCGTCTCGACTACACCGACCCGGCTTCGGTCGCGGCGGCGCTCGACGGCGTGGACACCGTCGTCCTCGTCTCCGGCTCCGAGGTGGGCCAGCGCGTCGCGCAGCATCAGGCGGTGATCGAGGCCGCGAAGGACGCCGGCGTGTCGAAGCTCGTCTACACGAGCGCTCCGAAGGCCACCACGAGCGCGCTCGTCCTGGCCCCCGAGCACAAGGCGACCGAGGAGCTCATCGCGGCCGCGGGCCTGCCTGCGGTGATCCTCCGCAACAACTGGTACACCGAGAACTACGCCGCCGACCTCGCGCGCGCAGCGGAGACCGGCACCCTCAGCGCCGGCACCGGGGAGGGCCGCGTCGCCTCCGCCAGCCGGAAGGACTACGCCGAGGCCGCCGCCGTCGTCGCCACCGAGGACGGACACCTCGGCGCGGTCTACGAACTGGGCGGTGACGTCGCGTGGACCTACGCCGACCTGGCCGCCGCGATGACAGAGGTCACCGGCCGCGAGGTGGTCTTCGTCCCGCTCTCCGCCGACGAGCAGGGCGCCGCACTCCGCGCGGCCGGTCTCGACGAGGGCACCGCCGGGTTCGTCGTCGCCCTCGACGCCGGCATCCGCGACGGCGCCCTGGCGGACACCGACGGCACCCTCCGCCGCCTCATCGGCCGCCCGACGACCCCGCTCGTCGAGGGCCTCCGCGCCCTGGTGTGACGCGAGGAGCGCCGCCGTCACGGACGGCGGCGCTCCCCCGGTGCTGGCTCCACGGCGCTCTGCACGTAGGCGACGGTGAGCGTGATGGTCCCGCGGCGCAGGCCCTCCGCACGCAGCACCGCGTCGACGGCGTCACGGGCATGCCGCAGCGTCGCGACGCTGCGCACCCGCCCATCGACGCCGATCGCCGCCTCCACCGCCACGCCATCCGCTCCGGCGGAGACGGACACGATCGGTTCGACCTCGCGCTCGGCCCCCCACGCCGACGCGCCCGCACGCAGGAGGTTGGAGACGAGGGAGCCCGATCGGTACACGCCGCGCACCCCGGAGCAGGCGCGCAGCGCCGCCTCGATCCGGAGCGCGAGACCCGCGCGCTCCTCCTTCGACAGTTCGGTGCCGGCCATCATGCCCCCTCCCTGACATCGGTGATCGCGACATCGATCGCCGCGACCTGCAGGTCGGTATGACGACGCAGCCGGTCCTCCACCTCCGCGCGCAGGCGGTCGGCGACGCGGCGGAGCGGGTCGCCGAGGCGCACGCTCACGTCGATCGCCACGCGCACGGGCGCTCCGGGCTCTGTGACGTCGCCGTCCAGCCGGCACCGGCCGATCAGCACGCCGGGAACGGCCTCCTCCGATGCCCGGACCAATCCGCGGACAGCGCCCTCGGTGATGGCCAGGTCCACGTCGGGCTCGTCGGAGGCGAAGGGGATCCGGCGTCCCGCCTGGGCGTCCATGGCGATACCGCTGAGGATCCGGTCCACCCAGCTCTCGTCCGCGGGCGGTGCGGACGCGGCATCCTCGTCCATCAGCGCGGTGCCGAGACCCCGCAGTCTCTCCAGGGCGTCCAGAGCGAGCTGACACCCCGGAGACTCCTCGATCGCGGGATTCCTCGGGGTGCGTCCGGCCTCCAGGTAGTCGCTGAGGTCGTCGATCGTGTGCCCGTCCAGATCGGCGGGCTCCAGGCCGAGGCGGCGCAGCCGGTCGTCCTCGTGGTGGTCGGTCATCGCCACGCCTCCATCCGTGTGATCAGGAATCGTCGCGCGCGGGACAGCAGTCCGCGCACCGTGCTGACGGGGATGCCGAGTTCCTCGGCGATCTCGTCGTAGCTGTAGCCGCCGAGCTCACGCAGCACCCAGCACTCGCGCTGGGCCTCCGGAAGCTCGCGCAACGCGGCACCGAGGGCCGCCACGCCCGCTCTCGCCTCGACGACCGCGTCGGGCGCGGTGTGCGACGGCGCGGGCCGGTCGAGCTCGTCCACGTCGAGGGCGGGCCGCGTCCGGCGCAGGCGATCCACCGCCTTGCGACTCACGATCCGCATGAGCCAGCTCTTGACCTTCGCCGGGTCCTCCAGCTCGCCGAACCGCTGCCACGCGGTCACGAACGCGTCCTGCACGATGTCGTCGACCTCCGCCGACGCGTTGAGCATCCGCTGCGTGTAGGCCCTCATCATCGGCGTGTACCTGCGCACGAGCACCGCGAACGCGGCGACGTCGCCGTCCATCGCCCGCCCGGCGACGATCCGGTCCCCGGCCTGCTCCAGCGCCTCACCCCAGTGATCGGCTGCCATTCCCCCACCCCTCGTTCACGGTCCCCCAGGCATTCGGAGCCCGCGCCGGATCGGATCGAGACGATGCGATCCGCGCGGGAGGAGGAGACGCCCCTCCGGGCGTCTCCTCCCCTTCCGTCACTTGGTGAACGTGTCCTTGACATCCTCGGCCGCGTTCCTGATGTCGCCCTTGGCCTGCTCGGCCTTGCCCTCGGCGACGAGCTTGTCGTTGTCGGTGACCTCGCCGACGACCTCCTTGGCCTTGCCTGCCACCTTCTCGGCTGCGGCCTTGATCTTGTCCTCCGCGCTCATGGCGCCTCCTTTCCTCACACGACCCCGACGGTCGGGGTCGACGTCCGTGCGGCGTTCCGCTCGTGCGGTGCCGTCGTCTGTGTGGCCGCGAGCGAGCGGCGCATCCGCTGCCGCGACCGGAAGAGCTCCCGCCATCCGCGGTCGGCGATGTGCACGACGAGCGGCATCCGCGTCCCGGTGACGGCATCCCACTCCTGCACGGCGGCATCGGCGGCGGCGAGCACCTGCCCCAGGGCCGCGCCGGGGCGCGGAGTCACCACGAGACCGAGGGCGATCTCGCGACCGACCTTCCGGCTCGTCACCCGGGCAGCGAGCACGTCCGCCCGGTCGGCGAGCGGCGCCGCGAGCAGCTCCTCCGCCACGCTCCGGTCGACGGTGGTCGTTCCTCCTCCGCCGACGAGGCGGAGGACGGTGCGCTCCCGCCGCGGCCGGCGGGTGAGCAGGAAAGCCACGAGCAGGACCACCAGCAGTGCCGCAGCGGCGATCCCCACGATCGCCCACAGCGGCACGAAGCCGGCGCCGGGGATGTCGAGGCCCCACGCCCCCGACCACGCCACGAGGCCGTCGGCCTGCGCGAGCGCGTCCTCGACGGGCGCGGGAAGCACGCCGGCGTCCCGCACGCCCGCGGCGAGCAGGGCGAGGCCTCCGCCGAGGAGCAGCACGCCTCCTCCGAAGAGGACGATCCGGTTCGCCGTCGTCCCTGCCGACGTCATGCGATCACTCCTTCCCGCGCCACCTGCACCCGCGGCGAGAGCCGGAATCCGGCCTCGTCCAGCACGCGCGCCGCCGCGTCCTCCGCGGCATCCGGGTCCACCGGCACACCGCTCGTGGGCGTGACCCGGATCAGCACCGTGCGTCGCCCCACGGTCACGCTCGTCTGTCCGCGCGGCACTCCGAGCCGGCGGGCGACGCCGTCCGCGATGGCGTCGGCGAGCACGCCGTCGTCGATCACGAGCGCCGCCCGCACGTCGAGACGTGTGCGGCGGGCACGACGACCGGGCAGCACCGCCGCTCCGAGGAGGAGCAGTGCCAGAGCGATGAGCACGGCACCGGCCGTGAGCAGTGCCGGCATCGGCTGTGCGATCGCGGCGACGGGCGCGAACCACGCCCGCAGCTGCGTGCGGAACCCCTCGTCGAGAGTCCAGCCCACCGCGCCGGCCAGGAGAAGCAGCAGCAGCGCCGTCAGCACCAGGGCGATCGCGATCGCCGGACCCCGGCGGGTCGCCCTCGTCTCTCGACGCAGCAGCCGCCGTGTCGTCGCCGTGTTCGCCGTCATGTCACTCTCCTCTGCAACTCCCGTCGGACTCCGTGGAAGCGCACGTCCACCGCTCCCACGCGGCGCGCCGCGAGATCACGCAGACCGCCCACCACCGCGTCGCGGACGGCGTCCGCCCGCCCGCTCACGGTGTCGTCGCCCTGACGTCCGCGGACGACCGGGACCACCACCGAGACCTGCAGGTCGCCGCGTCGGTCCGCGAGCTGCACGCTCACGTCATCGGTGCCGACCCGCACGACGTCCCGGACGATGCCGACCACGAGGCGGTGCAGCGCCCGGGCCTCGACGACCGTGGCCCCCGCCACGGTCGTCGGCCCGTCCGTCTGCATCACGCTCATGAGGACGATCGCCGCCCGCGCACCACGTCGGCGAGCGCCCGCACGTCCAGGCGACCGTCGACGATGCGGCCGACGACGGCGCCGACGAGCATCGCGAGGGTGACGAGCAGGAACGCCCAGAACCCCCAGACGATCCAGGTCAGCGCGAGCACCGTCGCCGCAGCTCCGCCGATCACCGAGGCGTTCACTGGACTCGCGCCTCCGGGGCCTCGTCGTCGTCCTCGGAGGGGATGTGCACGTCGTTGACGGTCACGTTCACCTCGGCGACGTCCATGCCCACCAGCTCCACCATGGCCCGGTGGATCGCGGCCCGCACCTGGTCGGCCACCTTCTGCAGGGAGACCGGGTACTCCGCCACGATCGTCACGTCGACGGCCACCTGGGTCTCGCCGACCTCGACGCTGATCCCCTGCGCGAGGTCGGTCGTGTTGAGGGCGTCGCGGATGGCGCCCATCATGCGCGCGGCGCCACCGCCGAGCGCGTAGACGCCATCGACCTCCCGCGCCGCGATGCCGGCGATCTTCGCGACCACCGCGTCCTCGATCGTGGTCTTCCCCGCCGCCCCCTGCGACGTCGGAACGACCTGAGCCTTGGGCTGGGTGCCCCCAGTCACGTTCGCCATCTCGAGCTCCTTCATCCGTGTGTCCACGCGGTTCCCGCGCGGGCCGTGTTCTCACGACACCACTAAGACGGTCGGGGAGCACAGAATGTCACAAACTTCTCGGAACGGATCCGGACCGCTCCTCAGCGGGGACTCTCAGTGCACTCCAAGGTTCAAAGTGCAAAGTTGCACTTTATGGAGAACAGTGCAGAATCCACCCGCGAACAGCGCAAGCGGCGGACCACGCGCGCACTCACCGAGGCCGCGCGCCGCCTGACCACCGAGCGGGGCTTCGCCGGCTTCACGGTCGAGGAGCTGTGCGCCGACGCCGGGGTCTCCCGGCGCACGTTCTTCAACTACTTCGAGAGCAAGGAGAACGCCGTCTTCGGGTTCGCCGTCATCGACTCCCGCCAGGAGGAACTCGAAGCGGTCTTCCTCGAGCGCGACGGCGATCTCCTGGACGACTTCGTGCAGCTCACCGTCGAGCGCTTCGCCCTCTTCGACCCCATCGAGCACGCCGCGGAGCTGTTCGCCGTCATCGAGCAGGAGCCGCGACTGCTGCGCGCGGCGTTCGAGCAGCAGGAGAAGCACGAGCGGCGCGACATCGCCCTCGTCGCCCGCCGCATCGGCGCGGAGCCGGACGCGGAGCTGCGCGCCGAGGTGCTCGTCCACTCCGTCGGCGCGCTCGTGCGGTTGTGCATGGAGCAGCTGCTGCACCACCACTCCACCGAGCCGTTCGCCGACCTCATCACCCGCCGACTGCGCCTCGCGCGCGACCTCTACTCCCCTTCACAGAAAGCCCACTGATGTCCGCCACCGCAACCGCGGATGCGCCCTTCCTCCTCACGAAGCGCCGCATCTGGATCATCTTCAGCGCCCTGATCGCGGGCATGCTGCTCGCGAGCCTCGACCAGACCATCGTGTCGACGGCGATGCCCACCATCGTCGGCCAGCTCGGCGGCGTCGACCATCAGGTCTGGATCACCACGGCCTACCTGCTCGCCACCACCATCGTCATGCCCATCTACGGCAAGTTCGGCGACGTGCTGGGCAGGCGGTCGCTCTTCCTCGTCGCGATCGCCCTGTTCACGCTCGCCTCGGTCGGCTGTGCCTTCGCGACGGACTTCTGGATGTTCGTCGTCTTCCGTGCCCTCCAGGGCCTCGGCGGCGGCGGCCTCATGATCCTGTCGCAGGCGATCATCGCCGACATCGTGCCCGCCAACGAGCGCGGCAAGTACATGGGTCCGCTCGGCGCGGTGTTCGGCCTCTCCGCCGTCGCCGGACCGCTCCTCGGCGGCTTCTTCGTCGATCACATGACCTGGCAGTGGGCGTTCTACATCAACATCCCGGTCGGCATCGCCGCGTTCCTCATCGCCCTCGTGGCCCTGAAGCTCCCCAGCAAGAAGGCGGAGAAGCCGATCGACATCCTCGGCGTGCTCTTCCTGTCGGCGGCGACGACCTGCCTCATCTTCTTCACCGACTTCGGCGGCGACGCCGCGTTCGGCTGGGACTCCCTCGCGACCTGGGCCTGGGGCGCCGGGCTCGTGGTGTCGGCGACGGCGTTCGTCATCACCGAGTCCCGGGTGCAGGACCCGATCATCCCGCTCAGCCTCTTCCGCAACCCGATCTTCGTGAACGCCACCGCCATCGGCCTCGTCCTCGGCATCGGCATGTTCGCCGCGATCGGCTTCGTCCCGACGTTCCTGCAGATGTCCTCCGGCACGTCCGCCGCCGCATCGGGTCTGCTGATGATCCCGATGATGGTGGGTCTCATGGGGACCTCGATCTTCTCCGGCCTCGCGATCTCGAAGACCGGGAAGTACAAGATCTATCCGATCCTCGGCACGCTCATCACCGGCATCGCGATGGTCGCCATGACCACGCTGTCGGCGGAGACGCCGATCTGGCTGATCTGCGCGTTCCTGTTCGTCTTCGGCGCCGGGCTCGGCCTCATCATGCAGGTCGTCGTGCTCGTCGTGCAGAACGCCGTCCCGGCGGGCGAGATCGGCACCGCCACGAGCACGAACAACTACTTCCGCGAGGTCGGCGCCTCGCTGGGGACGGCGGTCTTCGGCACGATCTTCACGACGCGACTGACGGAGAACCTCCTCGGCGTGTTCGCCGGCGCCGGGGCGTCTCCGGAGGCCGCCTCCGAGGCCGCGTCCACGATCGACCCCGCCACGCTGAACAGCCTCCCGGACGAGGTGCGCGACGGCATCGTCACGGCGTACGCGGACGCGCTCGCCCCGGTGTTCTGGTACCTCGTGCCGTTCATCGCCCTCGCCCTGATCCTGTCGCTGTTCCTCAAGCAGATCCCGCTGTCGGATCAGGCCGGTCTCGTGGCCCGGGGTGAGGCGATCAGCGGCGAGGAGGCCGAACGCCTGGAGGCCGAGCTCCGCGCCGGAGGACGGGTCGATGCCGCACACGCGGACGCCGAGCCGGGAGATGCCGACTCGGCGCCCAGGGGCAGGTAGCCCGCGCTAGGGGAGGTCGGCGACGTCCACGTCGTCCTCGTCCTCCCCGCCGCCCGTCGCCGGAAGCTCGTCGGGCTCGGGGTCGTGGTCGGTGGTGACGAAGTCGGGGTCGACGCCGATGGCCTCGATCTCCTCCTGGTCGTCCTGGCTGTTCGACGTGTCGGACATGGCGCCTCCTGCCGTTGGGGATCCGGACGGCCAGTCTGGGCGGGCGGGCTCCCGGGGCCGAGGGGGTTGACACGGCGTGTCGAGGCCCGGCGCCCGACCGACCGGTGCGGAACCGGCAGACTGGAGCGGTCCGCCCCTTCCCCCTCCGAGGAGCACCCGTGATCGACGCCGCACCGCACCGTTCCGCCTGGCAGCGCTTCTGGGATCGCGGAGGCTGGTGGCGCGCCCTCCTGCTCGCGGCCGTGTACTACGGGCTCTATCAGCTGCTCTCGCTGGCGTTCCTCCCGTTGGCCGCGCAGGTCGACGACTTGACGAGTGCAGCCGGCGTCCTCGTCTACGACGTCCTGCCGATCCTCGTCGGCGGGCTCCTGCTGGTCGCGTTCATCGCCTCGGTCGGGTGGTGGCGACCGATCTTCGGGCGCCAGCCCGTCCGGGGAGCGGGATGGATGTGGATCGCGATCGTCGCCGTCCTGCTGTTCAACGTCCTCCGCTTCCTCACGATCGACTACGGCAGCGTCGGGGTGGACGTGGTGGCGACGTGGTTGCTCGCGGGACTCGTCATCGGCTTCGCGGAGGAGGTCCTCACCCGCGGCCTCGTCGTGAAGATGATGCGGGACGCGGGGGCGCGGGAGCTCGTCGTCGCGGTGATCTCTGCGGCGATCTTCGCCGGGCTGCACGCGGCCAACCTCCTGACCGGCCAGGATCTGCTCCCGACCCTCTTCCAGCTCGTCTACACCTTCGCGTTCGGCATCTGCATGTACCTCGCGCTCCGCGTGACCGGCACCATCCTCGCCCCGATCCTCCTGCACGCCAGCACCGACCCGAGCATCTTCCTGCAGACGCTGTACCCCGCCGAGGGCGGGCTGACGGCCATCGCGGGACTCGGCAACATCGTCGTGGTCGTGGTGGGCCTCGTGCTGATGATCTTCATCCGCGGGCGGGTCGAAACCTCCGTACCCCGCACCTTCGCCCCTCAGCGCTGACAGCGCGCGTCACGCCGCACGCCAGACGGCGTGGGTGCCGACCGCCGCGATCGCGAAGACCAGCACGGCCACCCGGTGCGCGTCGCCGACGACCAGGGCCGCGTCGGAGGCACCGATGAGATCGTCGGCGACGTCGGCCACCATCGTCCGCGACACGACGGCATCGTCCATCTCGGCCACGCCGTCCGCGAGCCATCCGCTGACGAGCCGGAGGGATCTCGGCCCGAGCTCGACCCCGAGAGGGACCGCAGGACAGCTCAGCACGTCGGCGACGGTCGCGCCGCGCCGCCGCAGCCCGGCGAGTGCCCCGGCGAGGGCGCCGGTCAGCAACGCGCGCCCGTAGCCTTCGGCGACCAGCACGTCCCAGGACTCGTGCGGCGCGAGCGTTTCGAGCCCGAGGCAATGACCGCGCCCGTCCGCGACGGCTTCCTCCAGGGCGCGCCGGGCGTCCCGGAACACGATGCTCGCACGGCGATCGGGCGCAGACACGACAGACCTCGTCCCTCGATGCCCGCCATCTCGGTGGCCGGCTGGGAGGCCGACGCGTCACACACTCTAGGCCGCTCCGCGCGGAGTGAGGACGGTATCCCGGCACGGAGGTCGGAGACGACAAAACCCCCGGAAGGTTCCGGGGGTTTTCGTCTGTAGCAGGAGCGGGGCTTGAACCCGCGACCTCACGATTATGAGTCGTGCGCTCTCACCAACTGAGCTACCCTGCCGCACGGCATCCGCATCGCAGATGCGAACTCCGAGCCCCGAGTCAGGATTGAACTGACGACCCCTTCCTTACCATGGAAGTGCTCTGCCACTGAGCTATCGGGGCGTGCTGCCCCTCGCGGGGCAACCACACGAGAATACCATCACTGTGGCGTCCTCATGAAATCGAGACGGTCACTCCTCCGAGGTGAGCGACGAGCGTCCGGCGTTCTTCTTGAGCCACGGCATCGGGTCGATGGTCGTCCCGTTCACGATGAGCTCGAAGTGCAGATGCGCGCCGTACGAGCGGCCGGTGTTGCCGGTCTTGCCGACGATGTCGCCGACCTTGACCTTGTCGCCCGCCTTGACCTGCAGCGAGCCGTACTGCATGTGCGAGTAGTGGCTCGTGATGACGGAGCCGTCGATGACGTGCTCGATGTAGACCGTGACACCGTAAGCGGCACCCTGCTCGGTCGCGATGCGGACGGTGCCGTCGGCGATCGCCTGGATGGGCGCACCGTTGCCCGGCACGAAGTCGATGCCCTCGTGGAGGCGGCCGCTGCGCATGCCGTAGCCGTAGCTCATGCCCACGCCGACGAGGAACGGCCACTGGATGGCGGCATCCGGATCGTTGGTGTAGATCTCACCGGAGTAGTTGATGCCCTGCTCGGCGGCGACCTCGACGAGCGAGACCGTGCTGAAGTTGTCCGCGCGCGAGAGCGGCTCGTTCTGCACACCCGACGGCGCGACGAAGGCCTGGATCTCGTCGTCCCCCGAGCCTGCCGCGTCGGCGGCCGCCGCGGTGACGAGGGAGGTCGAAGCGAGGGACCCGCCCTGGGCCGCCGCGACGGCCTCCGCGGGCAGCGTCATGGACACGGCCAGGAGCCCGGCGAGCCCCATCGCGCCGACAGTGGCGCCGGCGGCGAGGGTCTTGCGGATGCTGCGCGTGCGACGAGGGCCGACGGCTGCGAGGCCGGCGGTGTCGATCTTCGGCGCGGCCTGCGATGCGGCGTTCGCGGTGAAGGCCGAACGCCGGGACGTCGACGCGGTCGGGATGGAGCCGGTGGTGCGGAACGCGCGGGAAGCCCGCTCGAAGGCATCACCCTCGGCGTCGGCCTCAGCGACGAAGGGCTCGGACGCCGGGGCGATGTCCTCGACCGCGACGGTGTCCTCGGACTTCTCGACGATCTCGGCGACGACGGGCACCGCGGGGACATCGGCGATGGCAGGCGCGGGAGCCGCAGCGATGAAGGGCTCCTCCGGCGCGGTGGGCACCGGAGGGACGTCGGCCTGACGCTGACGCGCGGCGCGACGGGAGAGCGGGATGACAGCAGCGAGGGCGATCACGGTCTCCGCGTCAGCGAGGGGTGCCGTCGACCCGCTCGCCGAGGCCTCGGAGGCCGCAGTGCGAGGGCGGCTGGACCGGCGCGTGGGCGCAGCGGCAGCCTGGGGGTTCTCGAAGGGCAAAGCTAATCTCTCGGTCGTTCGTGATGCTCGGGGGCGCAATGACAACTCTCACCTTCGGGTGGTGAAAGTAACGATCGGGTAAACACTACCCCGATCGACCTGTGAATGCCATGGATCGGTCAGGGTTCTTCCTCATCGAGGATATCCCGGAGTCGGTCGTGCACGGTCACGCCACCCGCGATGAGGAACGGACGCGGCGATTCCCGGTCGATCCGGCTCACTTGCCCACCCGCCTCCTGGACGAGGAGGGCGCCCGCCGCGTGGTCCCACGGCTTGAGCCCGCGTTCGAAGTACCCGTCCAAACGGCCTGCCGCCACGTAGGCGAGGTCCAGAGCCGCCGATCCCATGCGGCGGAGGTCGCGCGCGATCGGCATCACCCGCCGGACCGTCTCGATGTCGCCGTCGTGGGTCGCCGGGTCGTAGCCGAATCCGGTCGCCAGGAGCGCGCCGGCGTCGGTCACCTGGGTCACGGCGAGCCGGACGCCGTCCGACCAGGCGCCGTGTCCGCGAGCGGCCGAGAAGGTCTCGCCGATGGCCGGAGCGTGCACGGCGGCGGCCAGTGCCTCCCACTCGTCGGGCACCGGAGGCCCGCTGACGGCCGCGATGCTCACGTTGTACGCGGGGATGCCGTAGGCGTAGTTCACGGTGCCATCGATCGGGTCGACCACCCAGGTGATGCCGCTGTCGCCGCTCGCCGCCCCCGACTCCTCGCCGAGGAAGCCGTCCGCCGGACGTGCAGCCTGCAGCCGCTCGCGGATGAGGGCCTCCACCTCGCGGTCCGCCTCGGTCACGATGTCGGCGAGCGACGACTTGGTCGCGGCGAGCCGGACACCCTCGCGCCTGCGGACACGGGCGAGTGCGCCCGCCTCCTCGGCGATCTCGGTCGCCAGCGCGCTGAGCTCGAGAGCGTCGATCACGGTGCCGGGTGCGAGGGTGCGGGCGGCGGCGGGGGGAAGGCCGGGGACTCGCCCTGGGTGGGCGACGCCGGCTGCGGCGGTGCCGGCTGCGGTGGGGCAGGCTGGGCAGGGGCCGACGAGGGCGGAGCAGGCTGGTCGGGCACGGGCGGCACGGGGGGTCCCGGCGCCGGAGGAGCTGCGAAGTCGGGAAGGGCCGGAGCCGTGGGCGCCAGGGGCGGCGTCGCCACGGGGAACGCCGCGGCGGGCGCCTGGCCCAGGGCCTGGGGAGCCGCCGAGGGGTAGCCCGTGTAGAACGCATTCCAGTCCGGGCTCCCGTCCGGGAGGACCGGAAGGGGCGTGATCCCGTCGGCGTAGGTCGGCCAGGACGGCGCGGACGCGACCGGACGGGCGGCAGGGGCCTTCTTCGGCGCGAACAGGGCGTTCAGCAGCGGGATGAGCGTGGTGCCGACGGCGACGAGGATCGTGAGGGCGACGACGATGCGCCAGTACAGCTCGGTGTAGTCGAAGGTGTTCGGGAACGCGAGGAAGAACACCAGCAGGGCGACGAGGGCACCGAGGAAGACGATCGTCACGATGTGGATCACCTTCGTGAAGGTCGTGACATGGCGCTGCGCGGCACGGGTGAACAGCCGCACGTGGAGCAGTGCGAGCTGCAGGATCCCGATCACGAGCAGCAGCTGGAAGAAGCGCTCCGCGCCGAAGTAGAGCCCGTCTTCCGGAAGCCAGATCTTCACGAGGCCGACAAGGAGCGCGATGACCCAGGTGACCATGCTCGCGAGCTGGAGCCAATCCGGCCGGTTCGTCGCGAGGCCCGCTTCGAGGATGGCGATCCCCGCGAAGCCGGCGAGGAGGAGGATCGTGAGGAAGGCGCGACCGATGAGGCCGTTCTGATCACCGACCAGCACCCACACGACGCAGACCAGGGCCGCGGCGATGAGGGCGCCGATGGCGACCCACAGCGAGCCCCTGATGAGCAGCGACATGTTCTTCTTGTCACCCTGCGGCTGCAGCCGGGCGGTGTCCGGATGGGACATGGGGATCCTCTCGTCGAGCGGCGATGCCTTCATCCTGCCACGCGCGGGCCCGCTTGTTCCGGCTTCCCTCGAGTGCGAAGGAGATCGGGGACCGACCGCGGTGTGGGGAGGAAGGGTCAGCCGGCCTTCTTCGCGGATGCCGCCGCGAAGGCCGCGACCCGCGCCTGTGCGTCCGGGGTCTCCAGGGCGGCGCCGATGGACCGGGCCTCCTCGCTCAGCTGCTCGGCGAAGGTGCGCTCCGGCTGCGACCGCACCAGCCGCTTGGCCTGCCCGTACGCCTCGGCAGCCCCGGCGAGCCAGAACCGCGCGATCTCCTCGGCCCGCGCACGGACCCGGTCGGCTTCCCTCCTGCCGTCCTCGCCCTCCACGACCTCGGCCACCAGCCCCCAGTCGAGGGCCTCCGCGGCGGTGAGCAGCCGGTCCTGCAGCACGAGCTGGAGGGCGCGGCGCTGCCCGACGGCCCGCGCGAGCTGCGCCGACACGGAAAGGTCCGGCGTGAGGCCGATGTTCGCGTACAGGCTCCCGAGCTGCGACCGCGAGCCCACCACCGCATAGTCCGTGGCGAGCAGGATGCCGAGTCCGCCACCGGCCGTCGTCCCGTGCGCCGCGGCGACCACGGGCACGCTCGACTCCGTGAGCGCACGGATCCCGGTGTTGATGACCTCCGCCAGCGCGGTGATCTCCGCCCCGGACGACCCCATGGTCGTCGCCATGTCGATCACGTCACCGCCGGCGCAGAAAGCCGGTCCCGCCGCGTCGATGAGGATGGCCTGCACGTCGTCGCGCGACGTCGCCTCGACGGTCGCATCCCGCCAGGCGTACGCCAGATCGGCGTTGAAGGCGTTGAGGCGGGTCGGACGGTTCAGCGTCAGCCGCGCCATCCCCTCGTCGACGGCGAACAGGATGGCATCACTCATGGCTTCTCCTTCGAGCACAGGCGGATGCCTCCAGGCTAGTCGCGCTCAGGCGTCCTCCCAGACGCGCGCCACGAACCGCTCCATCCGCCGCCGGGTGCCGTCGAGTCGGAAATCGACCTGTCCCGCCGCCCGGATCTCGTTCGGTGCGAGCGGATGCGCCAGGCGCACGTTCTCGTGGCAGGACAGATCGGCGCAGATGTAGGTGCCGACTGAGTCGCCGCGCTCCCCCGCCGCTCCCGTGCGCCGGGCGGCGAACAGCGCCACCTGATTGCCCGGCTGCATCGTGTGGCAGATGTTGCACATGCCGGAGCGCCCGCGCCCTGGTTCCGACGCCCGCAGCACCACGCCGACCACACGCCCCTCGTGCGGGATGAGGACGTAGCCGCGCTTGCCGGCACTCGGGTCGCGCCAGGCGAAGAAATCGAGGTAGTCCCAGTCCACGAGGAGGAAGTCGTGCGGCATCTCCATGACGCGCAGCTCGTCGGCGTCCGCGTTCACGAACGAGGCCCGGACGTCGGCTTCGGTGAGAGGTCGCATCGCTCCAGTCTAGGAACTCGGCGCGGAGGTGAGGCCGGGAACGGGAGAAGCCCCCGCGAGCGGGGGCTTCCGTGGTGGCGAGTGAGGGATTCGAACCCCCGAAGTCGAAGACGGCTGATTTACAGTCAGATCCCTTTGGCCACTTGGGTAACTCGCCAGAGCGCACCCGTCCGACTTGAACAGCCAACCGGGGGCACGAAGAACAATCATACCTGCCGGATGCGGGCGCGAGAAATCGAGGCGTCAGCTTCCGTACACGCCACGGTCGGCGGCGGCGAGCGACTCCGGTGTGCGCAGCAGCCCGCCCTCGGCGCGGCAGGTCGCGGCGGCGACATCCATCGCGCGCTCGAGCAGGGCGGACCAGCCCTCGGCCGCCTTCGGGGAGCCTCCCACCAGTCCGGCGGCGACGGCGGCGAGTGTCGCGTCCCCCGCGCCCACGGTATCGACCACGCGACCCGGCAGCGCCGAGATGGGGGCCGAGATCGACCCGGCGTCCGACTCGAGCACGGCGCCGTCCGCTCCGGCCGTCGCGAGCACCGCCGCGACGCCGAGGCTCCGGAGCCGCGCGCGCAGAGCGTCGAGGTCGCCGTCGTAGAGCACGGCGGCGTCGTCGGCGCCGACCTTCACCAGGTCCGCCCGCGCGGCCAGGCGCTCGAAGCCGCGGACGAACTCCTCGCGGTCGGACAGCATGCCGGTGCGCGGGTTCGGGTCGATCGCCAGCCGCGCGCCCTCCACCGCGGCGGCCAGGGCGTCGACCTCGGCCGGGACATCGAAGGGGAAGCAGCTCACGGCGACGATGTCCGCGGCGGCGATGGCGGCCCTCGCCTCGTCCGCGTACCGGACGGTCCGCTCCTGGGCCGCGCGATTGAAGACGTAGCTCGGCTCGCCGTTCGCAGCCCGGGTCACGACGGCCCGCGACGACCCGTGCGGCGCCGCGCTCGCGATCAGCCGCACGCCGTGATCGGCCAGGTACTCGCGGATGTGCGCGCCCGCGACGTCCTCCCCCACCATCGCGATGAGGGTCGTGGGGATGCCGAGCCGGCGCAGCCCGACCGCCACGTTCAGCGCTGCTCCGCCGACGAACTCGCGGACGCCGCTGTCATCCCGGATCTCGTCGATCAGGGCGTCTCCGATGACGACGGCCGCGCCGCCGGGGGAAGTCTCAGTGGTCACTCGCCGACCCTACCGCGCCCGCGCCGGTCACAGCTTCGGAGATGACACCCGACACCCCGATGGATGATCCCCACCGGCGGCGCGCCGCGCCGGATCTCCGAAGCTGTGCACATCCCCACCGCGTCACGGGACGACGAAGGCCCCGGGGAGAACCCCGGGGCCTTCGTTCACTCACTCACACCTCAGTTGTAGGTACCGGGGGTGATGTCGTCCGTCGAGAACGCGTCGAAGTCGACGTAGCCGAAGTCGCCGTCCGCGTACGCGCCGTCGGATGCGAAGATCCGGTTCGGGTAGCGCTCGCTCTTGGCTTCCTCGGTGGCCTCGACCGTGACGTCGCGGTACTTCGAGAGACCGGTTCCGGCGGGGATGAGCTTTCCGATGATGACGTTCTCCTTGAGACCGACCAGCGGGTCGCGCTTGCCCTCCATGGCGGCCTGCGTGAGCACGCGGGTCGTCTCCTGGAAGGACGCAGCGGACAGCCACGACTCGGTCGCGAGCGACGCCTTCGTGATACCCATCAGCTCCGGGCGACCGGACGCGGGGCGCTTGCCCTCGGCCACGGCCTCGCGGTTGATCTGCTGGTAGCGCTTCAGGTCGACCATCTCACCCGGCAGCAGGGTCGTGTCGGCGTGGTCGACGACGGTGACCTTGCGGAGCATCTGGCGGACGATGACCTCGATGTGCTTGTCGTGGATCGGCACACCCTGCGAGCGGTAGACGCCCTGGACGCCACCGACGAGGTACTTCTGCACCTCGCGGGCACCCATGACACGCATGACCTCCTTGGGGTCGAGCGTGCCGACCTGCAGGGGCTGACCGACCGAGACGTGCTGGCGGTCCTCGACGAGGAGGGTGGCACGCTTCAGCACCGGGTAGACGACGGGCTCGTCGCCGTTGTCGGGCGTGAGGATGACCTTCTTGGCCTTCTCGGTCTCGTCGATCGTGATGCGGCCGTCGGCCTCCGCGATCGGCGATGCACCCTTGGGGGTACGCGCCTCGAACAGCTCCTGCACACGGGGCAGACCCTGCGTGATGTCATCCGCCGACGCCGAACCACCGGTGTGGAAGGTACGCATCGTCAGCTGGGTACCGGGCTCACCGATCGACTGGGCCGCGATGATGCCGACGGCCTCGCCGATGTCCACGGTCTTGCCGGTCGCGAGCGAACGGCCGTAGCACTGCGCGCACACACCGACGGCGGAGTCGCAGGTCAGGACCGAACGGACCTTGATGGTCTCGACACCGAGTCCGACGAGCTTGTCGATGAGCACGTCGCCCACGTCGTCGCCGGCCGAAGCGAGAACCTCGCCCGACTCGCTCACCACGTCGGAGGCCAGCGTGCGGGCGAACACCGAGTTCTCGACGTTCGCGTCGCGCACCAGCTCACCCTGCGAGTTCGGAGCGGCGATCGGGAGCTCGAGGCCCTTCGACGTGCCGCAGTCCTCTTCGCGGATGATGACGTCCTGCGAGACGTCCACCAGACGACGGGTCAGGTAACCCGAGTCGGCGGTACGCAGAGCGGTGTCGGCCAGACCCTTACGGGTACCGTGCGTCG
Organism: Microbacterium sp. NPDC091676; assembly: GCF_044756645.1. Taxonomy (NCBI): domain Bacteria; kingdom Bacillati; phylum Actinomycetota; class Actinomycetes; order Micrococcales; family Microbacteriaceae; genus Microbacterium; species Microbacterium sp. NPDC091676. The sequence goes on from NZ_JBIVTI010000001.1 coordinate 1,472,822, forward strand.
CGATGAAGTACTCCGCCACCGACAGACCCTCGCGGTACGAGGAGATGATCGGACGCGGGATGATCTCACCCTTGGGGTTGTTCACCAGACCACGCATACCGGCGATGTTCCGGATCTGCAGCCAGTTACCACGGGCGCCGGAGGACACCATGCGGTTGATGGTGTTGTCCTCCGGGAAGTGCGCCTTCATCGCGGCCTGCACCTCGTCGGTCGCCTCGGTCCAGATCTTGATGAGCTCCTGACGACGCTCGGCGTCGGTCGTGAGGCCCTTCTCGTACTGGGACTGGACCTTCGCGGCCTGCTTCTCGTAGCCCGCGACGATCTCCGCCTTGTTCGGCGGGGTGAGGATGTCGCTCAGCGCGACGGTCACACCCGAACGGGTCGCCCAGTAGAAACCGGCATCCTTGATGCGGTCCAGCGTGGCGGCCGTCTCGACCTTGGGGTACTCCTCGGCCAGCTTGTTGACGATCTGCGACAGCTTGCCCTTGTCGGCCTGCTCGCGCACGAAGGGGTAGCCCTTCGGGAGCGCGTCGTTGAAGATCGCCTGACCCAGCGAAGCGTCGACCAGGCCGTGCTTCTCGTAGCCCTCGGGAGCCTCGCCCTCGAGGAAGGCCAGACCCGGGATGCGGATGCGGACCTTCGCCTGCAGGTCGAGCGTGCCCTCGTCGTACGCGAGCTGTGCCTCGCCGACGGAGCCGAACGCACGACCCTCGCCCTTGGCGCCGGCCTTGACCGTCGTCAGGTGGTGCAGACCGATGATCATGTCCTGCGAGGGCAGGGTCACCGGACGGCCGTCCGACGGCTTCAGGATGTTGTTCGACGCGAGCATCAGCACGCGGGCCTCGGCCTGAGCCTCGACCGACAGCGGCAGGTGCACGGCCATCTGGTCACCGTCGAAGTCGGCGTTGAACGCTGCGCAGACGAGCGGGTGCAGCTGGATGGCCTTGCCCTCGACGAGCTGCGGCTCGAACGCCTGGATGCCGAGACGGTGCAGGGTGGGTGCGCGGTTCAGCAGCACCGGACGCTCGCGGATGATCTCCTCGAGCACGTCCCAGACCTCGGGACGGGTGCGCTCGACGGCGCGCTTCGCGGCCTTGATGTTCTGCGAGTGACCGAGGTCGATCAGGCGCTTGATGACGAACGGCTTGAAGAGCTCGAGCGCCATCTGCTTGGGCAGACCGCACTGGTGCAGCTTCAGCTGCGGACCGACGACGATGACCGAACGGCCCGAGTAGTCGACGCGCTTGCCGAGCAGGTTCTGGCGGAAGCGACCCTGCTTTCCCTTGAGCATGTCGCTCAGGGACTTCAGGGCGCGGTTGCCGGTACCGGTGACGGGGCGACCGCGGCGGCCGTTGTCGAACAGGGCATCGACGGCCTCCTGCAGCATCCGCTTCTCGTTGTTGACGATGATCTCGGGGGCACCGAGGTCGATCAGCCGACGGAGACGGTTGTTGCGGTTGATCACGCGGCGGTACAGGTCGTTCAGGTCGGAGGTCGCGAAGCGGCCACCGTCGAGCTGGACCATCGGACGCAGCTCCGGCGGGATGACCGGGACGACGTCCAGGACCATCGCGGCCGGGCTCATGCCGGTCTCGAGGAACGAGCTGACGACCTTGAGGCGCTTGATCGCACGGATCTTGCGCTGGCCCTTGCCCTCGGAGATCTGCAGACGCAGGTTCTCGGCCTCGGCGGCCAGGTCGAAGGCGGCCAGGCGACGCTGGATCGCCTCGGCACCCATGTAGGCCTCGAAGTACTGACCGAAGCGGTCCTGCAGCTCGTGGAAGACGTCGTCCTCCGGGCGCAGGGCACCGACCTCGAGCGTGCGGAAGTCCTCCCACACGCGCTCCAGCTTCAGGATCGCCTCGTCGGCACCCTTGCGGATGAGCGACATCTCCTTCTCGGCGGCGTCCTTGACCTTCTTCTTGGCGTCGGCCTTGGCACCCTCGGCCTCGAGGGCCGCGAGCTCCTCCTCCAGCTTCGCCAGGCGCTCCGCGATCTTCGAATCGCGGCGGTCGCCGAGCGTCTTCAGCTCGAGACGGATGTTGTTCTCCTGGGTGCCCAGGTCGCGGTGGCGAGCGTCCTCGTCGACCGAGATGACCATGTACGCGGCGAAGTAGATGACCTTCTCGAGGTCCTTCGGCGCCATGTCCAGCAGGTAGCCGAGGCGCGAGGGCACGCCCTTGAAGTACCAGATGTGGGTGACGGGAGCGGCGAGCTCGATGTGACCCATGCGCTCACGACGGACGGAGCTCTTGGTGACCTCCACGCCGCAGCGCTCGCAGACGATGCCCTTGAAGCGGACGCGCTTGTACTTGCCGCAGGCGCACTCCCAGTCACGGGACGGGCCGAAGATTTGCTCTCCGAAGAGACCGTCCTTCTCCGGCTTGAGGGTGCGGTAGTTGATGGTTTCGGGCTTCTTGACCTCGCCGTAGGACCACGCGCGGATGTGGTCTGCGGTCGCCAGGCCGATGCGAAGCTCATCGAAAGTTGTGGACTCGAGCACTAGTTCTCCTGTGTCGGAAATTCTTGTTGAGAAGTCTGGGCTTCGACAGGCTCAGCCACCCCGAGACGGGGTCCCTGAGCCTGTCGAAGGATTAGATCTCGTCGATCGAGGCGGCCTCGAAGCGGCTGGAGATGTTGATACCGAGTTCCTCTGCGGCGCGGAACGCCTCGTCGTCGGTGTCGCGGAGGTTGACCAGCGTGCCGTCGGCCGAGAGGACCTCGACGTTCAGGCAGAGCGACTGCATCTCCTTCATGAGCACCTTGAACGACTCGGGGATGCCGGGCTCCTGGATGTTCTCGCCCTTGACGATGGCCTCGTACACCTTGACGCGGCCGAGGATGTCGTCGGACTTGATCGTGAGGAGCTCCTGGAGGGCGTACGCCGCACCGTAGGCCTCGAGGGCCCACACCTCCATCTCACCGAAGCGCTGTCCACCGAACTGCGCCTTACCACCGAGCGGCTGCTGGGTGATCATCGAGTACGGACCGGTGGAGCGGGCGTGGATCTTGTCGTCCACCAGGTGGTGGAGCTTCAGGATGTACATGTAGCCCACGGAGATCGGCGCCGGGAACGGCTCGCCGGAGCGGCCGTCGAACAGCTGCGTCTTGCCGCTCGAGTCGATCAGGCGCAGGCCGTCACGGGTCGGGAGCGTCGAGTCGAGCAGACCGGAGATCTCCTCCTCGCTCGCACCGTCGAACACCGGGGTGGCGACCTTGGTGCCGGGCGCGGCCTCGAAGGCCTGCTGCGGCAGCTTTGCGGCCCACTCCGGGGTGCCCTCGACCTTCCAGCCCTGCTTCGCGATCCACCCGAGGTGGGTCTCGAGGACCTGGCCGAAGTTCATTCGACCCGGGATGCCGAGCGGGTTGAGGACGATGTCCACCGGGGTGCCGTCCGCGAGGAACGGCATGTCCTCGACGGGCAGGATCTTCGCGATGACACCCTTGTTGCCGTGGCGGCCGGCGAGCTTGTCGCCCTCGGTGATCTTGCGCTTCTGGGCGATGTAGACCACGACGCGGCGGTTCACGCCGGAGCCGAGCTCGTCGTCGCCGTCCTCCGCGTTGAACTCCTTGACCGCGATGATCGTGCCCTGCTCGCCGTGCGGCACCTTCAGGGACGTGTCGCGGACCTCGCGGCTCTTCTCGTTGAAGATCGCGCGGAGCAGACGCTCCTCCGCCGACAGCTCGGTCTCACCCTTCGGCGTGACCTTGCCGACGAGGATGTCGCCGGGGCGGACCTCGGCGCCGATGCGGATGATGCCGCGCTCGTCGAGGTCCTTCAGGAGCTCCGGGCTGACGTTGGGGAGGTCACGGGTGATCTCCTCCTTGCCGAGCTTCGTGTCGCGGGCGTCGACCTCGTACTCCTCGATGTGGATCGACGAGAGGGTGTCGTCCTTCACCAGGTCCTGGCTCAGGATGATGGCGTCCTCGAAGTTGTAGCCCTCCCACGTCATGAACGCGACGAGGAGGTTCTTCCCGAGGGCCAGCTCGCCGTTCTCGGTGGCGGGGCCATCGGCGATGACCTCTCCGACCTCGACGCGCTCACCGGCCGAGACGACGACCTTCTGGTTGTAGGAGGTGCCCTGGTTCGAGCGGTCGAACTTGCGCAGGTGGTACTCCTGCGTGCCGCCCTCGTCGAGCATGACCACGACGCGGTCCGCGGAGACCTCGGAGACGACACCGGCCTTCTCGGCGGTGAGCACGTCACCGGCGTCGATGGCGGTGTAGCCCTCCATACCGGTTCCGACGAGCGGCGAGTCGCTGCGCAGCAGCGGCACGGCCTGACGCTGCATGTTCGCGCCCATGAGCGCGCGCTGCGCGTCGTCGTGCTCGAGGAAGGGCACGAGAGAGGTCGCGACCGACACCATCTGGCGCGGCGAGACGTCGATGTAGCCGATCTCCTCCGGGAGGAACAGGTCGACCTCACCGCTGCCGCCCTTGGGGCGCGCGAGCACGTGGCTCTCGCGGAAGCGACCCTTCGCATCGAGCGGCGCGTTGGCCTGCGCGATGTTGTAGTCGACCTCCTCGGAGGCGGTCAGGTAGTCGATCTGGTCGGTCACGACACCGTCGACGACCTTGCGGTACGGCGTCTCGATGAAGCCGAACGAGTTGATGCGCGCGAAGGTCGCGAGCGCTCCGATCAGACCGATGTTCGGGCCTTCCGGCGTCTCGATCGGGCACATGCGGCCGTAGTGCGAGGGGTGGACGTCACGGACCTCGACGCCGGCACGGTCGCGGCTCAGACCACCGGGGCCCAGAGCCGACAGACGGCGCTTGTTGGTCAGACCCGCGAGCGGGTTGTTCTGGTCCATGAACTGCGACAGCTGCGAGGTTCCGAAGAACTCCTTGATCGCGGCGACGACGGGGCGCACGTTGATCAGGGTCTGCGGCGTGATGGCCTCGATGTCCTGCGTGGTCATGCGCTCGCGGACGACGCGCTCCATGCGGGACAGACCCGTGCGGACCTGGTTCTGGATCAGCTCGCCGACCGCGCGGATGCGACGGTTGCCGAAGTTGTCGATGTCGTCGGTCGCGAGACGGATCTCGGTCTTCTTGCCGCCGCGGATGCCCTCGAAGGTCTCCTCGGTGCCCGCGTGCAGACGCACGAGGTACTTGATCGTGGCGACGATGTCCTGCACCGTCAGCACCGACTCCGTCAGCGGGGTGTCGAGACCCAGCTTGTGGTTGATCTTGTACCGGCCGACCTTGGCGAGGTCGTAGCGCTTCGGGTTGAAGTAGAAGTTGTCGAGCAGCGCGCGGGCGGCCTCGGCGGCCACCTGCTCGCCCGGACGCAGCTTGCGGTAGATGTCGCGCAGCGCGTCTTCCTTGGTGACGATCGTGTCCTTCGCGAGCGTCTCCTCGATGGAGGTGTATCCGGCGAACTCCGCGAGGATCTCCTCGCTGGTCATGCCCAGCGCCTTGAGGAAGACCGTGACGGACTGCTTGCGCTTGCGGTCGACGCGGACGCCGACCTGGTCGCGCTTGTCGATCTCGAACTCGAGCCAGGCACCACGGCTCGGGATGACGCGCGCCGAGACGATGTCCTTGTCACTCGTCTTGTCGGGGGTCTTGTCGAAGTAGACACCCGGCGAGCGCACGAGCTGCGAGACGACGACGCGCTCGGAGCCGTTGATGATGAACGTGCCCTTGTCGGTCTGCAGCGGGAAGTCGCCCATGAAGACCGTCTGAGTCTTGATCTCACCCGTGAGGTGGTTCATGAACTCGGCCTCGACGTAGAGCGGGGCCGCGTACGTCTTGCCACGCTCCTTGCACTCCTCGATGGAGTACTTCTCGGGCTCGAGGTACGGGTTCGTGAACGACAGCTGCATCGTCTCGCCGAGGTCCTCGATCGGGGAGATCTCCTCGAAGATCTCGCCCAGACCGCTGTTCTCGTTCACGTCGGTGCGACCGGCGGCCTTGGCCTCGGCCACGCGCGCCTTCCAGGCGTCGTTGCCGACCAGCCAACCGAAGGACTCGGTCTGCAGGGCGAGAAGGTCCGGGACCGTCAGCGTGTCGGAGATCTTGGCGAACGAGAGACGGGAAGCTCCGCGTCCGTTCTTGGTGGTGGTGGATGTGGATGCGTTGGGAGCAGCAGCCAAGGGAATAACCTCCGTGAGCCCCGCAGGGCTTCTCGATTCCTTTGTCGTCAGGTGGAGTGCGCTCAGAAGCTCACGAGATGCCGACCACCATATGAGGGCAGGGAGAAGCGAGCGCAACTACCAACTATAGACGCGATCTTGCGACATGGCAAGCGCAATCCTTGACCAATCTTCGATGCTGCGGTAATGGGACCGCCGAGACCCCGCTTCCACGCCGAAACCCCGCCCTCGCCGCGGAGGCAGGGCGGGGTTTCGACGCGAAACCGGGGTCTCGGGTCAGGAGGCGATGTTGAGCTCGTTGCCGGGGATCGAGGCGAGGAGGCGGCGCGTGTAGGGGTCGCGAGGGTTCGTGAAGATCTCCTCCGACGACGCGGCCTCCACGAGCTTCCCGTCCTTCATCACGCACACGTAGTCGCTGATGAGCCGGACCACCGCGAGGTCGTGCGAGATGAACAGGTAGCTCAGCCCGTACTCGCGCTGCAGGTCGCCCAGCAGCCGCAGGATCTGGTCCTGCACGAGCACGTCGAGCGCCGAGACGGGCTCGTCGCACACGATGAGGTCCGGCGACAGGGCCAGCGCCCGCGCGATCGCCACACGCTGACGCTGCCCGCCGGAGAGCTCGGACGGGTAGCGCCGCAGCATCGACTGCGGCAGAGCGACGTCGTCCAGGAGCTGCCGTACGCGCTTGCGCCGGTCCGCCCCGCTCCCCCGCTTGTAGAACTCCAGCGGCTCCGCGATCAGGCGCTCGATCGTGAACATGGGGTTCAGGCTGGAGTACGGATCCTGGAAGATCGGCTGCACCCGCTGACGGAAGTCCTTCGTCTCCGCGCGGCTCAGCGTCGAGATGTCCTTGCCCTCGTAGCGGATGAGGCCGCTCGTAGGCTCGATCACCTTGAGCAGCATGCGCGCGGTCGTGGTCTTGCCCGATCCGGACTCCCCCACGATCGCGACGGTCTCCCCGCGCGGGATCGCGAGCGAGACGTCGTCGACGGCGACGAAGTCCTCGTGCTTGCCACGCACGGGATACACCTTCGTGAGGTTCTCGATCTCGACGATGTTGCCCTTCGACGAGCTCAGGGACCCAGACTTCGACGAGCTCAGGGACCCCGACTCACTCTGGATCGCTGAGCCTGTCGACGCGCTGGACTGGGTCGCTGAGCCTGTCGAAGCGCCGCTGTGGGTCGCTGAGCCTGTCGAAGCGCCCGCCGAGCCTGTCGACGCGTCGCGGACGAAGGCCTCGGGGCGCAGCCGCGCCACCGCCACCGACGGCGCCGCCTTCACGAGCGACTGGGTGTACGGATGCTGCGGATCCTCGAGGATCTGCCGCGCGGGGCCCTGCTCGACGACCTTGCCGCGGTGCATCACGATCACCCGCTCGGCCCGCTCGGCGGCGAGCCCGAGGTCGTGCGTGATGAGGAGCACGGCCGTGCCCAGCTCCCTCGTCATCTCGCCGATCTGGTCGAGGATGGTCTGCTGCACCGTCACGTCCAGGGCGCTGGTGGGCTCATCGGCGATGAGCAGCCGCGGCTTGCACGCCAGACCGATCGCGATGAGCGCCCGCTGCCGCATGCCGCCGGAGAACTCGTGCGGGTACTGCTTGGCCCGACGCTCCGGATCCGGGAGACCGGCGGCGGTCAGCGCCTCGACGACCTTGGCCTGCACGTTCTGCCGGGTGGCGAGGCCGTGGGCGAGCAGCGTCTCGGCGACCTGGGTGCCGATCTTCGCGACCGGGTTGAGGTTGGACATGGGGTCCTGCGGCACGAGCCCGATGTCCCGTCCGCGGATCGATCGCAGCTCGCTCTCGGAGGCGCGGGAGATGTCCCGCCCGTCGAGCTTGATGCTACCGGCGGCCACCTTCCCTCCGCCCGCCAGCAGCCCGATGATCGCCATCGCGGTGGTCGACTTGCCGGAACCGGACTCGCCGACGATCGCCACGGTCTCCCCCGGACGGATCTCGAGGTCGACGCCCTCGACGGCGTGCACGACGCCGTCCATGGTGGCGAAGTCCACCGCCAGGCCCTCGACCGACAGCAGGGGCTCGTCCGCCATGCCGTTCTCCTTCGCGGCGCGCACGGCGCCCTCGTCGCGGATGTTCATCGTGCCCTCGTCCTCGGGTCCATGGCTTCGCGCAGCGCCTCACCGAGCAGGGTGAAGCCGAGCGCGGTGACGGCGATGCAGATGCCGGGGAGGAACGCCAGCCACGGGGCGATCGCCAGCTCCGCCTGCGCGTACGTGAGCATGCGGCCCCACTCGGCCGTCGCGGGACCGCCGCCGCCGAGGCCGAGGAACGACAGCGCCGCCGCATCGATCACGGCGGTCGCGAGGGTCAGGGTGCCCTGCACGATCACGGGCCCGATCGCGTTCGGGAGGACGTGCGACATCGTGATCCGGCCGCGGCCGAGACCGAGGGTCTGCGCCGAGAGCACGTAGTCGCTGGAGCGCTGCTGGAGCATGGACGCCCGCAGCAGGCGCGCGAAGATCGGCACCTGGGAGGCCCCGATGGCGATCATCACGGCGTACGGCGTCTGCCCGAGGATCGCGGCGATCGACACCGCCAGCAGGAGGTTCGGCACCGAGAGGATGATGTCGACGACGCGCATGATGACCGTGTCGACCCAGCCGCCGAACGTGCCGGCGAGGAGTCCGAGGATCATGCCGCCGACGAGGCCCATCGCGGTGGAGACGACGCCGATCAGCAGCGACGCCTGCGCGCCCCAGATGAGCTTCGACAGCACGTCGCCGCCGAACCGGTCCAGACCGAGCGGGAACTGCGGCAGCTCCCCCGGGCCGGGGATGTGCGTGGGCGTGATCTCCTTCGCGCCCGGGAGCGCGGTCTCGGGATACGGAGCGAGGACCGGCGCGAGCACCGCGACGAGCAGGAAGAGGAGCACGATGACCGCGCCGATCCACGCCGTCGGGTTGTGCCGGAGCCGGCGGAAGACGTCGCGCCAGAAGCCGCCGCCGCCGTCCTTGAGGTCGGCCTGGGCGATCGCGACGGTGTCGATGCTGCCGCCGCTCTCGGCGGACGGCCCCTGTGCGGGTGGGAGGGCGATGCTCATGCGAGCGCCTCCTTTCGGATGAGGGAGGAGGACATCACTGCACCCTCACTCTCGGATCGATGAAGCTGTACGACACGTCCACGGCCAGGTTGATGAGGGCGTAGGCGATCGCGATGAAGATGATGAATCCCTGCAGCACCGGGAAGTCGCGCGTGAAGATGGCCCGCGCGAGGAACGACCCGATGCCGGGGAAGGCGAAGACCGTCTCGGTGAGCACCGCCCCGGAGATGAGCAGTCCGGTCTGCAGGCCGATCGTCGTGATGACGGGCAGCATGGCGTTGCGGAGGATGAACCGGCTGCGCAGCGTCGCCGAGCCCACGCCCTTCGCCCGTCCCGTGCGCACGTAGTCGGCGTTCTGCACCTCCAGCACGCTCGCCCTGGTGATGCGGACGATGATCGCGAGCGGGATGGTGCCGAGGGCGAGCGCCGGGAGGATCAGATGGAGGATCGCATCCCACGCGGCGTCGAACTCCCCCGTGATGATGCCGTCCCAGACGTAGAACCCGGTGGGATGGGTGGCATCGATCCGGGGATCCTGCCGACCGTCCGAGGGCAGCCACCCCAGCTGCACGGCGAAGACGTACTTGAGGATGAAGGCCAGGAAGAAGACGGGGATCGTGATGCCGATGAGGCTCAGCACGACCGACGCGTGATCGGTGAACTTGCCGTGGCGACGGGCCGCCCAGTATCCGAGCGGGATGCCGACGCCGATCGCGAAGATGAGCGCCGCGACGCTCAGCTCGATCGTCGCGGGGAATCGGCGGAGGAACTCCTCCGTGACGGGCCGGTTGGTCTGGATGGACGTGCCGAAGTCGCCCTGCAGCAGCCGGGTGACCCAGATGAAGTACTGCTCGATGAGGGGCTTGTTGAAGCCGTAGAGCTCGTTGACCCTGGCGATGGCCTCCGGGGTGGCCTTCTCGCCGAGGAGGGCGACCGCGGGGCCGCCGGGGAGGGCCCTGACCCAGGCGAACAGCAGGATGCTGAGCCCGAACAGGGTGGGGATGAGGAACAGCAGTCGCCTGCCGATGGTGCGCAGCACAGAGTTCTCCGTCGATCAGAAGGTACGCCGTGCCCCGGTCCCGCGAGAGCGGAACCGGGGCTCGGCATATCAAATGGTCAGGCCTACTTCGTGAGGACGATGTCCGTGAAGACCTCGTCGTTCACCGGGCTGGCGGGGTAGCTCTCGACGCGCGGGTCGAAGGCGAGCGTCGGCGCGGGGTGCGCGAGCGGGACGCCGGGGATGAACTCCGCGACCATCTCGTTGATGTCCTCGTAGAGGGCCGTCTGGTCGTCGAGGTTGGAGACCCCGCGCGCCTCGGTCAGCGCCTGGAACAGCTCCGGGTTGTCGAAGCCCCACTCGGAGCTCTTCTGGCCGAAGAACACGCCGACGAAGTTGTCGGTGTCGTTGTAGTCGCCGGTCCAGCCCAGCAGGTGGATGCCGTGGTCGGAGGTGCCGGTGGTGCGGTCGAGGTACTCGACCCACTCCTCGGAGACCGGGGTGGTCTCCACGCCGACCTCGGAGAGCTGCGACGACAGGACGGTGTAGATCTGCTCGGGGTCCGGCATGTACGGACGCGAGACGTTGACCGGGTAGTTGAAGTCCAGCGCCAGCGGGTTCGCCTCGTCGTAGCCGGCCTCCGCGAGCAGCTCCTTGGCCTTCTCCGGGTCGTAGTCGTAGGTCGTGACCTCGTCGTTGTAGCCGTTGACCACCGGCGGGACGAACTGCGTCGCCTTCTCGGTGCCCTCCGGCAGGACCTGGCTGATCAGGGCGTCCTTGTCGATCGCGTAGGACAGCGCCTCACGCACCTTCGGGTCCTGCAGCTCCGGGATCGCCTGGTTGAAGGCGAGGTAGAGGATCGTGAACGGGGGACGCGACACCATGGTGAAGTCGTCCTCCTCCAGGGCCTTCGTGTCGGCGGGGCCCACGAGGTCGTAGCCGTCGATGGAGCCCGACTCGAGCGCCTGACGGCGGGCCGTCGGGTCGTCGATCGTGCGGAAGATGATCTGGTCGATCTGGCCGGCCTCGCCCCAGTAGTCGTCGTAGGCCTTGAGCGTGACCTGCTCGCCCGGAGCCCACTCCTCGAACTGGTAGGGGCCCGTGCCGACCGGGTGGCCCATGGCGTACTCGGACAGCTGCGGCGCCTCGGCGGTGCCGCCGACCTCGTCCGCGCCGAACTCCTGCATCGCCGAGGGGCTCTGCATGCCGAAGGCCGGGAGCGACAGCGAGGCGATGAAGCCGGCGAACGGCTTGTTCAGCTCGATCGTGACGGAGTTCTCGCCGTCGGGCGTGCAGGACTTGTAGACCGCGTCCTCGGGGTTGGAGGCGTAGCCCTTGAAGAGCTTGTTGTAGTAGTAGCCGAAGGCCTCGGAGGCGGCGAGACCGGTCCAGTTGTACCAGCGGTCGAAGTTGGCGCAGACGGCCTCGGCGTTGAACGGGGTGCCGTCCTGGAAGGTCACGCCCTCCTTCAGCGCGAAGGTGTGGGACATGCCGTCCTCCGACGACTCCCACGACTCCGCCAGCAGCGGCGCCGGGTCGGCCGTGCCGGGCTCCGTGCCCACCAGACCCTCGAAGATCTGGCGCGAGACACGGAAGGTCTCGCCGTCCTGCGCGAACGCCGGGTCGAGGCTCGCGGGATCCGACGAGGCGGCGAAGACGAAGGTGCCGTCGACGTCGCCCGATCCTTCCGACCCGTTGTCCCCGCGCTCGCTGGCGACGCATCCGGCGAGTGCGAGAGCGGCGATGGTCGCTCCGGTGACGGCGGCGAGTCCTCGCCGAGGCATGGCTGACTGGTGCATGTGTGTATGACCTTCCCTGTCGGGCGCTTCCTTGCGCGTCTCCGGGCATCGTCGCCGCGGAGACGGTGATTCCTCGAAGGTACCCAGCGGTCCGGCCGATGCCAAGAGTCCGAGGTTGCGATCCGGTATCGACGCGGTGCCGCCCGTGATCCGGTAATGTCCAGAACGTGCCGGACACCACTCCCCGCGTCGTGTGCCTGGGCGAGGGCCTGGTCGCCCTCGTCGCCGCCACCGCCGGACCGCTCGAGACCTGCCGCACGTTCCACCGCTCCCTCGCCGGGGCCGAGTGGAACACCGCGATCGCGCTGGCCTCCGCCGGCATCCGCACCGCGGTCGTGTCCCGCGTCGGCGACGACGGCTTCGGACGCTTCCTCACCGCCGAGCTCCGTGCGCACGGCGTGGACGATCGGGCCGTGGAGGTCGACCCGGTCGCACCGACGGGACTCTACGTCAAGGAGCTCTCACCGCGGGCGGACGGCGCCGTGGAGGGGACGATGCACTACTACCGTGCCGGGTCGGCCGCGGCGGCGCTGTCGCCGGCGTCGCTGGAGTCGCCCGTGGCGGTGGACCTGCTCGCCGCGGCGGCCCTCGTGCACACCTCCGGCATCACGCCGGCACTCTCGCCCTCTGCACGCGCCGCCCAGGAGTCCCTGGTGGCGGCTCCCCGCCCCGCCCGCCTCGTCAGCTTCGATCTGAACTGGCGCCCTGCGCTGTGGCGCGGCCGGGAGGACGAGGGGCGGGCACTGCTCACCGACCTCGCCCACCGCGCCGACATCGTCTTCTGCACCCGTCCCGACGCCGAGGCCGTGTTCGGGACGAGCGCGCCGGACGACCTGCGCATGCTGTTCCCCGAGCCGCGGTACCTGGTCGTGACCGACCCCTCCGGCGCCGTGGCGTTCGACGGTGCCGAGCGCGCGGCCAGCGATGCCCTCGATGTGCCGGTCGTGGAGACGATCGGGGCGGGCGACGCGTTCGCCGCGGGCTTCCTCGCCGGCGTCCTCACCGGCCTGACGCTGCACGGAAGCCTGGCCCGCGCCCACCGCATCGCGACCCGCGCGATCGCCAGCACGCGCGACCACGTCGACTGATCCGAGGCGGTCAGTCCGCGTGGCGGCCGTGACGCGGCGGGACCGCGTCGTGCGTGCGTTGCAGCGATACCGCGACGTGCTCGCCCCGGTGCTGCACGATGCGGACGAAGAGCACGTCGATGAGCGCGAGCTGCGCGATGCGGCTCGACATGGCGGCCATCCGGAACGGCGACTCCTGGGCCTGGCTGAGGAGCACGACGTCGGCGAGGGCCGCGAGCGGGGAGTCGGCGGCGCTCGTCACGGCCACCGCGAGCGCGCCCGTGGCCCGGGCGACCTCGAGGGCGCGGACGGTCTCGGCCGTCTCCCCGCCGTGCGAGAAGGCGATCGCCACGTCCGCGGAGGAGCGCAGCGACGCCGCGGTGATCGCGAGGTGCGGATCGGCCGAGTGGGTCACCGAGCAGCCGATCCGCGAGAGCTTGAGCTGGAGGTCCTGGGCGGTCAGCGACGACGCCGCCTGCCCGAACAGGTCGATGTGCCGGGCGACGACCACCGCCCGCGCCACCCGGTCGAGGGCATCCGCATCCAGGGCCCGTGCCGTCTTCTCGATCGCGTCGATCTCCTGCGCCGCGAGCTTCGCGGCGATCGCCGCCGGTCCGTCGTCCCGGTCGATCGCCGTGGAGTCGAGTCCGAACCGGGCCTGCTGCGCCTGCGCGAGGGTGACGGACCGCGCGACGGCGACCCTCAGCTCCCGATAGCCGCTGTACCCCAGCGACTGCGCGAAGCGCGCGACGGTCGACAGCGAGGTCTGGCAGAGCTGCGCGAGATCGTTGATCGCGAGGTCCACCACGAGGGTGGGGTCTCCGAGGATCCTCTCGGCGACGCGTCCCTCCGCCGCGCTGAGCTTGGGGAGGGAGCGCCGCACCACGGCCAGAACGTCGTCGTCCATGCGCTGATCCCGTCTCAACCGGCGGCGGTCGTCCTCTGTCGCGGCCGGAACCGGCCGAGGAGCGCGTCCCGCGCGGTCTGCGCGCCGAGCCGGCTGGCGGCGCCGACCTCGACGGTGGGCAGCGGCAGCGGCGCCTGCACGGGGAGGCCGACGTTCACGACGACCGCACCCGGGTCCCGGAGCGCGGTCCGCTCGATCAGTGCGCGCTGCGCCGGCTCCGCATCCGGTCGATCCACGAGGATGACCGTCGTGCCGGTCGCCGCGGCGACCTCGTCGATCACGGCATCCTGCTCGGCCACGGGGCGTGCGGCCACGTCCAGCCGCACCCGGATGCCGTCTCCCGCGAGCGCCTCCGCGACGTACGCGGCGGCGCTGTCCACCGCGAGCGTCGAGCGACGTCGGGCATCGATCACCGCCAGGGCCTCCGCGGCCTCGGGGGCGTCGCCGGCGAGCGACACGGACCGACGGACGATCTCGGCGGCGTCGAACGCGGCGTCCTCCTCGTCCGAGGTCGCGCTCGCGCGCAACCGGGCGGCGAGGGCCGACACCCGTGCGGCGGCCTCCTCGACGCGCTCCCGGGAGAGCGAGCCGTCGCGCAGCGCGGCGACGATCCCGTCGCGGGCGGCGAGGAAGTCCCGGCGGTCCTGGTCGGGAAGGGCGGCCTCGCCGGGGTTGGTCGGGTTGCCGATGCACAGCAGGTCGGCGCCGGCGGCCAGCGCGAGGGCGGCGCCCCCGCCGAGTCCGACGGTCTCGCGGATCGCGGCCATGTCCAGCGCGTCGGTGATGATGACGCCCCGGAAGCCCCACTCGCGCAGCATGCCGAGCACGCGCGGGTTGAGGGTGGCCGGCTGCGCGCCCCACGCGGGGACGACGATGTGCGCGGTCATGATCGCGTCCACCCCCGCCTCGACGGCGGCGCGGAACGGCTCGAGGTGTACGCGCTCGTACTCGGCCACGTCGAGCGCGATCTCGGGCAGGGCGTGGTGGGAGTCGAGGTGGGTGTCGCCGTGGCCGGGGAAGTGCTTGACGCACGCGGCCACCCCGCCGTCCTGGATGCCGTCGACCGTGGCGACGACGTGGCGGGTCACCAGCGCCTCCTCGGACCCGAACGAACGCACCCCGATGACGGGGTTGCGGGGATCGGTGTTGACGTCGGCCACCGGACCGAGCACCACGTTCGCACCGACGGCGCGCACGCGGCGGGCGAGCTCCGCCCCGGTCCGCTCCGAGGCGACGACGTCGTCGAGCGCGCCGAGCTGCGCGGCCCCGGGAAGGGTGGAGCCGCTCCCGGACTCCAGGCGCGTGACGCTGCCGCCCTCCTCGTCCACACCGATCAGGGCGTCCGGGTTCGCGTCGAGGATCTGCGCGCTCAGCGCGGGCAGTCCCTCGCCGACGTTCTGGCCGAAGTACACGACGCCGGCCAGGCCCTCGCGCAGCTCCTCCACGAGCCAGGCGGGGGCCGTGGTGCCGAGGAATCCGGGCCAGAGCACGCCGTTCGCGAGACGCTCGAGCTCGTCGGTCATCCCTTCACCGCCCCCGCGACCATGCCGGCGGAGAGCCGGCGCTGCACGATGACGAAGAAGATCATGACGGGCACGGTGATGATCGTCGAGGCGGCCATGATGCTGCCCCAGTCGTTGGAGTACAGGCCGAAGAACGACTTGAGGCCGATCGAGACCGTGTACTGGTCGGTCTGCGCGCCGAGGATCGTCATGGCGAAGATGAACTCGTTCCATGCCGTGATGAAGCTGAAGATGCTCGTCGCGACGAGACCGGGCATCACGAGCGGCAGCAGGATGGAGCGGAACATCCGCCACCAGCTCGCGCCGTCGATGTAGGCGGCCTCCTCGAGCTCGACCGGGACGGCGGCGACGAAGCCGCGCAGCATCCAGATGCCGAACGCGAGCGACAGCGCCACGTAGACCACCATGAGGCCGATGATGCTGTTGAGCAGACCGAGGCTCTTCACCTGGAGGAACAGCGGGATGACGAGTGCCTCGAGCGGCACCATCTGCACCACGAGGATCATCATCAGGACCGTGGTGCGGAACTTGAAGCGGAAGCGCGCGACGGCGACCGCCGCGAGCAGGCAGACGATGGCGCTGACGAGCACCGTGACGAGGGCCACGATCGCCGAGTTGCGCAGGTACGTGCCGAAGCCGCCCTCCGTGAGCACGAAGGCGAAGTTGTCCCACGTGAACTCCTGGGGGAGGAGCGACTGCCCGCCGCTGGACGCCTTGGCGTCGAACGCACTGGAGACCATCCAGTAGACGGGGAACAGGGTGAAGACGAGGACGGCGGCGACGCCGATGCCGAGTCCGATGCGCGACCGGAGCCTGGGGCGGGGGTTCACAGCTCGTCCTCCTTCATGAGGGAGCGGATGTAGACGATCGTGATGCCGATCAGCACGAGGGTCAGCAGCACCGCCAGCGCGGCGCCGAATCCGTACCGGTTCTGACCGAACGACTCCACGTACGACCACACGCCGAGGTTGAGCACCTGACGGTTGCCGCCGCTGCCGCCGGGCATGAGGTAGACCTGCGCGAAGACCTTGAAGTCCCAGATCGTCGACAGGATGATGACGACGGAGAAGACGGGCTTGAGCGTCGGGAAGATGATCTTCCAGAAGCGGCGCCATGCGCCGGCCCCGTCGAGCGCCGCCGCCTCGAGCATCTCCTTCGAGACGCCCAGGAGCCCGGCGAGCACGGTGATGGCCACGAACGGGAAGCCGTGGTGGACGACGTTCAGCAGCACGATCGCGTAGAACGACCACTGGTTGGTGAACCAGTTGACCTGGCCGTCGATGAGGCCGAGGTCCTGCAGGACGCTGTTGAAGATGCCGCGGTCGGCATCGAAGATGAAGGTCCAGACGTACGTGCCGGTCACGGCGGGCATCGCCCACGCGACCATGATGCAGCTGGAGACGATGGTGCGCCACACGGTACCCAGGCGCGCCAGCAGCAGCGCGACGAGGGTTCCGAGTGCGACGGTGGTGAACACCGCGACGGCCGCGAAGCCGACCGTGTTGGGGAGCACCACCGTCCACAGGGTCGGATTGGTGAGCGCCTCGGCGTAGTTGTCCAGCCCGATCCAGTTGCTCTCACCGGTGTTGATCTCGCGCAGACCGTAGTCCTGCAACGAGTAGAGGAACACCTGCACGAGCGGCCAGAGCATGAGCACCGCGAGGATGATCAGCCCGGGGGCGAGGAGGAGCCAGGGGCGGGCCGTGACGATCGAGAGACCCCGACGCTTCCGGCCGCCGGCCACGGAGGCGGAGGAGGGCTCCGCCTTCGTGGCCGGCAGTGGCGCTTGCACCATCGACATGGAAGGAATGGTTCCTTACTGGTTGAGCAGTTCGGTCATCTCGGCGGCGGCGTCCTTCGTCGCGGTCGCGACGTCCTTCTGCCCGCTGAGGATGGCCTGGATCATGGCGTTGGTGGTCTTCTTCGCCTGCACGGCGCCGAAGTTCGGCGTGACCGGGACGGACGCGCCGCCGTCGACCATCTGCTCGGCGAACGGAGCGACGAGCGGGTCGGTCGAGGCGAGGGCCTCCTCCATCGCGGACTGGACGCCCGGGAAGTAGCCGGTCTCGTCGGACCACTGCTCGGCGAACTCACCGGTGGTCATGAGCTTGACGAACTCCCACGCGAGGTCGGCGTTCTTCGTGGTGTTGAACACCGACAGGTGCGAGCCGCCGAGCACGGAGGGCGCGATGCCGCCGTCCTGGCCGGGGATCACGGCGGCGCCGATCTTGCCCTCGAGCTCGGGGTTGGCCTCGATGAGGGCGTTCGGCGTCCAAGAGCCGGAGAGCATCATCGCGACGTTGCCCTGCGTGAAGGCGTCCCGGAGGTCGGTCTCCTTCCACGTGGTCGCACCGGCCGACGAGAAGCCGTGCTCGGTGGCCAGGCCCGTGTAGAACTCGATGCCGGCCTGCGACTCGGCGCTGTCGAGCTCGCTGGTCCAGGTGTCGCCGTCCTTCGTGGCGATCTCGCCGCCGGCGCCCCAGACCCAGGGGTAGACCTGGAACTCGGCGTCACCCGCGACGGGGAAGGGCAGCATGTCGGGCTTGGCGGCCTTGATGGCCTCGCCCGCGGCGACGATGTCGTCCCAGGTCTTCGGAGCCTCGAGACCGAGCTCCTCGAAGACGTCGGTGCGGTAGACGATGGAGCGGACACCGGCGTACCACGGCATGCCGTAGAGCTCGTCCTCGTAGGTGCCGGCGACCGCGAGGCCCTCGACGAGGTCGTCGCGCAGGCCGTCCTCGGCGTCGACGTACTCGTCGAGCGGGAGGAGCGCACCGGCGTCGGCGAACTCCGCGGTCCAGGTGGTGCCGGTCTCGGCGATGTCCGGGGTGGTGCCACCGGCGATGGAGGTGACGAAGCGGTCGTGGGCGTCGGCCCACTGGATCTCCTCGATGGTGACCTTCGCGCCGGTCTCCTCTTCGAAGGCGTCCGAGACCTTGTCGTAGAACGCGGTCGCGTCGGGGTTGGTCCCCTTCATGATCCAGACGGTCAGCTCCTGGCCCTCGCCGTCGGTCGAGCCGTTGTCGCCGCTGCCGCCGGCGCAGCCGGCCAGAGCGATCGTGGCAGCGGCGCCGAGCGCCACCGCCGGAAGAATGCGCTTGTGCATGGGGGGATCTCCTCTTTGAAAGTCCAGGTGTGCATCGGGTGCGTACCGGGGATAGGAAAAAGTATTCACGACTAACTAATTCCCTGCAAGTTCCTCCCACAATCGTCATACCCCCGTAACATCAGGCCTCCGGGGTAGGCTCCCCGCATGCCCCGCCGTGGATCCGACGCCGACCGCCCTCCCCTCCCCCGGCACGCACCGCCGTCGGCGCGCAGCCGGACCACCCGGGTCCTGCGGGGTCTCGGGATCGGGCTCGCGGTCGTCCTCGTCTCCGCCGTCGCGGTGGCGGGTTTCCTCGTCTGGGACGTCTTCAACCGCGTGGGCGACGGGGCGGTCACCCTGGAGGGCGCCCCGGAGGTCGACCCGCCCACGGTCGGCGCCTACCCGGACGACAAGGCGTTCAGCATCCTCATCGTGGGGACCGACGAGTGCGGCCCCCAGGCGACCGCGCTCTTCGACGAACGCTGCGCCGAAGCCGACGGCCGGAGCCGCAACGACGTCAACCTCCTCGTGCACGTCTCGGCGGCGCCCCGGAACGTGACCGTCGTCTCCCTCCCCCGCGACCTGGGTGTCCCCGTTCCCGAGTGCACCCGCGAGGACGGCTCCGTCGCGTCCGCGATGGAGAAGGCGTCGATGAACGCGCTCTTCGAGCACGCCGGCCTCTCCTGCATCGCGAAGACGGTGAGCGAACTGGGCGACATCCCCATCGAGTTCGCCGCCAAGATCAGCTTCGACGGCGTCATGGCGGTGACGGACGCGATCGGCGGCGTCGAGGTGTGCATCGCCGGAGACGGCATCCGCGACCGGCACACCGGCATCGACTGGCCCGCCGGCATGCGGACGGTCTCGGGAGTGGAAGCCCTCCAGTTCATCCGCACCCGGCACGGGGTGGGAGACGAGAGCGACCTGGCACGCATCTCCAACCAGCAGCAGTACATGTCGCGGCTGGCCAGGAAGGTGCTCAGCGAGGAGACGCTGACGGACATCCCGAAGGTGCTGCGACTGACCAACGCGGTCGCCGACAACATCGACCCCAGTGACGAGCTCGCCGACCCCCTCCGGCTGGCTCAGCTCGCGCTGGCCCTCAAGGATGTGAACTTCAGCGACTTCGTCTTCGTGCAGTACCCGAACATCGCCGATCCGTTCGACGACGACAAGGTCGTGCCGGACGAGGCGGCCGCGGCCGCCCTGTGGGACGCGGTGCGGGCGGGGCAGCCGCTCCAGCTCACCGGCGACGTGACGACGCACCGCGGCGTGGAGCTCGTCACGCCCGCCCCCACGGCGGCGGAGACCCCGGAGACCGAATCCACTCCCGAGGCGAGCGCCACGCCGGACGTCAGGGCGACGCTCCCGCCGGAGGTGTCGGGTCAGACCCTCGAGCAGGAGACCTGCGCGGTGGGCAACCAGCGCTGACCCCTGGTCCGCGCGGCGTAGGCTCGACGGCATGGGACGGACGCGATCACGGGACGCCGAGCACCCGCAGACCCGCCTCGACCACGGCGGTCTCGCCCGGATCGTCCCGTCGGAGTTCACGAGCGGCTACGAGCTCGTCGTGGACGACACCCCGCAGTCGCACGTCGACCTCGACGACCCCACGCACCTGCACTTCGAGTACATCGTGCGGATGGGGGCGGTGATCGATCAGCTCCGCGACGGTCCGCTCACGGCGGTGCACCTCGGGGCCGGTGCCCTCACCATCCCCCGGTACATCGACGCGACCCGCCCCGGATCCCGGCAGCAGGTCATCGAGCTGGAGGCCCCGCTGGTGCAGCTCGTCCGCGAGCACCTCCCGCTGCCGAAGGGGGCGGCGATCCGCCTGCGGATCGGCGATGCGAGGGAGGGGGTCCGGAAGCTCCCGGGGGCGCTGGTCGGCACGTGCGACCTCGTCGTCTCGGATGTGTACTCGGGCGCGCAGACGCCCGCCCACCTCACGAGCGTGGAGTTCTACCGGGAGCTCGCCGCGCTGCTCGCCCCCGGCGGCGTCCTGCTCGTCAACGTCGCCGACGGTCGCGGTCTCGCGTTCGCCCGTCGACAGGCCGCGACGATCGCCGAGGTGCTCCCGGAGATCGGGATCCTCGCCGACACCCAGGTACTCAAGGGCCGCCGCTTCGGCAACCTGGTGGTGGCGGCCTCCGCCGCCCCGCTCCCGACGGAGTGGCTGCCCCGGATGCTCGCCGCGGGTCCGCATCCCGCGAAGATCGCCCAGGGGGACGAGGCCCGCGCCTTCCTCCAGGGCGCCCGGATCGTCACGGACGCCGACGCCGTCGCGTCCCCGCGACCCGATGCCTCGCTGTTCCTGCGCTGACGTGGCGCGCCGCCCCGAGGACCGCGGAAGCGGCAGGCAGACTGGACGGGGACAGGTGCGGGGACGCGCGGAAGGAGAGCAATGAGTTTGATCCGGGGATACGACCAGGAGAGCCTCCGCGAACGGGTCGATCTCGACGAGTGCGCCGCTCGCCTTGCCGAGATCGAGGAGCAGCGCAGCCTTCCCGCTCTGCTCGAGCGGGTCTGGCTGCTGAAGGTGCTGGGACGCCTCGACGAGGCCCTCGCGCTCGCCGACGAAGCCGTGCGGCAGGCCCGGATGGCCGGCACCCGCAAGGACGTGCTCCGCGCCCGCGTGCTGCACGCGACGATCCTGCAGTACCGGGGCGCGCATGCCGCGGCCGAGCAGGAGCTGGCGACCTGCGCCGCGGAGGCGGAGGGGCAGCGCTGGCTGTCGATCGCCGCCTTCGCCTATCAGCACCACGGCAAGAACGCCTACGACGCCGAGGACTACGAGACCGCACGGGAGAGCTTCAAGCAGTCGCTCTTCCTGCGGCGCGAGTCCGGCGCGGAGGACCGGGAGCTGGAGACCGTGCTCCTCGCCATCGAGGCCGTGGAGCGTCGTCGTCCGGCGCAGCTCGTCGCCGGCTGAGCCGATGCGCCCGAGTGTCCGCGGCATGCCTTAGCCTGAGCGCATGGCGGAACTTGACCGCGTGCGCGTCTGGGGCGAGGCACTGATCCGGTTGCATCTCGACGACAGCTGGTCGTTCGACTTCGACCATGCCAAGCGTCGCGCCGGCCAGTGCGACTACACACGCAAGCGCATCACCGTATCGCGGTATCTCGCCGCCCGCTTCGAGGACGACGAGATCCATCAGGTGCTCCTGCACGAGGTGGCCCACGCCCTCGCCGGGCACCAGGCCGCCCACGGCCCCACCTGGAAGCGCGTGGCCCGCGACCTGGGCTATGTCGGCGGCACGACGCACCGCGGGGAGACCGCCGTCGAGCTCGCTCCGTGGGTGGGCCGCTGCCCTGCCGGTCACGTCACGTATCGACACCGCCGACCGAGTCGGGCCACGTCCTGCGCCCGATGCTCCCGCACGTTCGATGCCCAGCACCTCTTCGCCTGGACGCGCCGCGAGATCACGACCGACGCCCGTCTCGCCGCACAGGCCCCCCGCTGAGCCCCGCGGGAGCGGGGTCGCCGCTCTCGCTTCAGACGGAGGAGCCGCCGGAGTGCGGCCGTTCCTCGGACCCGGAGGCGTCCTCCTCGGCGGGCGCGGCGTCCTCCGCGTCCGCGTCCGTCGGAGCAGGCTCTGCGGCTGCGTCCCGGTCTGCCGCGGAGTCCACAGGACCGGGGCGTCCTGTCTCGGTCTCGGTCTCGTGGCGACTGCGGCGTCGACGGACGAGCGCGGCCAGACCACGCCAACCGAGCAGGAACACGCCGAGCACGAGCATCGCCACGATGACGAAGGGCACCTCCGCGGTGTCTCCGCTGAGCAGCCGCAGCAGCATGCCGCCGACGACCGTCACCGCCCAGACGACCGCTCCCCAGGACAGCGACCACGGCCGACGCGGCCGTCCAGGGAGCGGCAGCGCGGCGGCGTGTCCCAGCAGCAGGGCCACGAGGAAGGGCCAGGCCGTGAGGAGGAACCCTGCCGGGTCCTCCTGGTGGGAGGCGCGGCCGATGGCGGCGAAGACGAGGACGAGGACGGCGTCGACGAGGAGAGCGGGGAGGAACCTCATTCCTCGACCCTACGCGGATCGCGTGCTCACTCGAAGCGCGTGAACCGCCCGTCGCGCAGAACGGGGACGACGTCCACCGCGTCCAGGACGGCGGCGTCCGCGGTGCTGGTCGGCACCAGTCCGGCGGCCCGCATCCGCTCGGTCGCCGGGACCCCGGCCTGCAACTCGCGCCCGGAGCCCGTCGCCCCGATCAGGTGCTTCAGTGCGCGCCGCAGTGCGCGGAAGCCCTCCGCGGCCACGGCGGCGTCCGGGGCGGTGTGGTCGATGCCGAGATCGGTCAGCGCCGCCGCGATCGCTCCGGCCCCGAGCTGATCCTCCACGGCGACGCGCAGCTCCCCCGCGGCGTCGACCTCGCCGGCCGGGATCAGCGCCACCGAGGTGCGACCCTGGCGGCGTTCCTGCTCCACCTGCACGGCTCTGGCCACGGCACCGGCGTTGCGGATCGCGCCCAGCAGGACCGTGGCCCCGGTCGGGACGGCGGCTGCCACCGCCGCCCCGTTCCGCGACCATTCGAGGGCCCCGTCCAGTTCGACCTCCGCTCCCGCGGCCACCGCATCGGCGACCGTCGAGGAGAACCGGAGGACGTCGATCACCACGACGACGTCGGCCGGGGCGAGGCGGGCGAGCCCGGACACCCCCCAGTCGAGTCGGACCTGGTACGGGGACTGATCGAACGGCGACGGCATCCGTCCAGCCTAGAGCCGTCAGTCGGCCGCGAGCGCCTCGACGGGGGCCACCCTGGTCGCCAGTCGGGTCGGCGTCGCGGCGGCCACGAGCGTGAGCAGCGCGGTCGCGGCGACGATGATGACCACCGGCAGCCACGGCACCTGCGGGGCGATCAGCCCGGCGGGCGTGAACTCCGGAAGGACGGGCACGGAGCCGAGCAGCGACTGCGCCGCGATCCACCCGTACAGCACCCCGAGCACGAGACCGGTGAGGGTCGCCGCCACCGTGATGTGCGTCGCCTCCAGCAGCACCATGCGGCGCACCTGGCGGTTGGACAGACCGATCGAGCGCAGCAGTCCGAGCTCGCGGCGCCGCTGCACGACGCCGATGGTCAGGAGGTTGACGAGGCCGACGGCCGCGATCACGGCCGAGACGGCGACGAGCACCATCATGATGGCCGCGAAGGCGTCGTACGGCGCGAAGAACTCGGCCGGGATCTCCTCGGTCGTCTGGCTCGTCATGAGACGCTTCGACGACTCCAGCGCCACCGCGAACATCGTCACCAGCGTCACGCCCATGACGACGCCGATGGCCATCCGCGACGACCGCTCCGGGTACCGCAGGGCGTTCTCGGCCGCGAGACGGGCGGTCGCGCTCGACCCGAACAGGCGCCCCACGAGCCGGAGCACCGGCGGCATGAACAGCACCGACCCCAGGGCGAGCCCGGTGAAGGAGAGGATGCCGCCGAAGAACGCGACCACGACACCGAGCGGCGTGACGAGTCCGAGGACGACGCCGCCGGCGAGCAGAGCCGCGCCGGAGATCAGCAGGACCCAGGCCCCGACATGGCGGCCCTTCCGCCCGGAGACCTCGTCACGGGTGCGCTCGACGGCACCACCCAGAGCCTGCAGCGGCGTCACCGCGAGCACGCGACGCGAGCCCACCCAGGCGGCCGCCCAGGTGGTGAGCGCGACGCCGACCGCCGGGAGGGCGAGAGCGGGCTGGGCGAGTGAGAAGGACGACGGCGAGGTGGCGACGAACTGTCCGCCGAGCTGGACCGCCGCCGCGGAGAGGAGGAGTCCGGAGAGAAGGCCGAGCCCCGCGCCGAGGAGCCCGACGACGAGCCCCTGCCGACCGACCTCCGCCCGCTGCGCACGAGCCGTCGCCCCGATGAGACGCATCAGCGCGATCTGCCGGGTGCGGCCCGCGATGATCGTCGAGAACGTGTTCGCCGTGACGATCGCGGCCACGTACATCGCGACGGCGGTGAGCAGCACCGACAGGATCGCGACGACGACCGCGAGCGTGCCGCTGTCGCCGATGAACGGATCGGCCTGGAGCACGGCGCCGATGTAGGCCGTGATCTCGACGAGGAAGACCCCGAACGCGGACGAGAGCGCGGCGACGAGGACGCTCGCGCCCATGCCGCGGTCGCGGAGCCAGGCCAGCCGGGGTCCGGTCGTCCGCGTCTCCGGGACGACCGTGGCGAGCGCGGTCATGCCGACACCTCCGCGGCGAGCATGTAGGCCGAGATCTGCTCCGCGGTCTGCCGCGGGTGATCCGCCACGATCCGGCCGTCGCCGAGGTAGAGTACCCGGTCGGCGTGGCTCGCCGCGATCGCGTCATGCGTGACCATCGCGATGGACTGGCCGTGCTCCCGGCTGGCGGACGCGAGCAGGCGCAGCACCTCCCGTCCGGTCTGGGAGTCGAGGTTGCCCGTGGGCTCGTCCGCGAACACGAGGTCGGGGGCGGTGGCGAGTGCCCTGGCGATGGCGACGCGCTGCTGCTGCCCTCCCGAGAGCTGATGCGGCCGGTGACCGAGGCGCTTGCCGAGGCCGAGCGTCTCGATGAGACCGTCGATCCGTGCGCGCTCGATGGCGCTGGGGCGGCGGCCGTCGAGCTCGAACGGCAGCAGGATGTTGCCGAGGGCGTCGAGCGTGGGGACGAGGTTGAACGCCTGGAAGATGAACCCCACGCGGCGGCGGCGCAGGATGGTCAGGTCGAGGTCGCCGAGACCCGTGATCTCGGTGTCGCCGATCCACGCCCGTCCCTCGGTCGGGCTGTCGAGGCCGGCCATGATGTGCATGAGGGTGGACTTGCCGGATCCGGACGGACCCATGATGGCGGTGAAC
Organism: Microbacterium sp. NPDC091676; assembly: GCF_044756645.1. Lineage (NCBI taxonomy): Bacteria > Bacillati > Actinomycetota > Actinomycetes > Micrococcales > Microbacteriaceae > Microbacterium > Microbacterium sp. NPDC091676. Next base: position 1,498,184 of record NZ_JBIVTI010000001.1, read on the forward strand.
TGTCCGCGGCGGATGCCGACGCTCACGTCGTCGAGCGCGCGGACGGTGCCCTCGCCCGAACCGTAGGTCTTCTTCAGGTGCTGGACGCGGGCGGCGAGCCCGAGGTCGGTGGTCGTGATCTCCATGATGACGACGCTATTTCCGCGCTCCCGTCCCCCGCGTCGCCCGCCGGGAGCATTCCGCTACATCGGGAGGATGATCCCGCGTCCCCTCGCGACCCACCCCCGTGCGTTCCTCCCACCCCTCTGCGGACCGCCGCCAGGGGCCGGGTCGAACGGAAGGGGGTGGGTCGGCGTCAGGCGAGGCCGTGTTCGAAGGCGAACACGACGAGCTGCACACGGTCGCGGAGGGCGAGCTTCGTGAGGATGCGGCTGATGTGGGTCTTCACCGTGGCCTCGCTGAGGAACTCCCGCGCGGCGATCTCGGCGTTCGAGAGACCTCGGGCGGCGAGCGCGAAGATCTCCCGCTCCCGCTCGGTCAGCTCGGCGTACTGCGGCGGCACGGGCTTCGGAGCCTCCGCGAAGTGCTCGAACAGCTCGCGGGTCGCCGAGGCTGCGATCACGCTCGACCCGGCGTGCACGGTCCGGATCGCGGCGAGCAGGAACTCCGGATCGGCGTCCTTGAGGAGGAAGCCGCTCGCCCCCTGCCGGATCGCCCGCGCCGCCGCCTCGTCGAGGTCGAACGTCGTGAGCATGACGATGCGCGGGGGCTCCGGGCGGGACAGGATCTCCGCGGTCGCGGTCAGCCCGTCCATCACCGGCATCCGGATGTCCATGAGGACCACGTCCGGCCGGGTCGCGGCGACCACGTCGAGAGCCTCCCGGCCGTTGCCCGCCTCTCCCACGACCTCGAGGTCGGGCTGGGAGGCCACGAGCATGCGGATCCCGGCCCGGAACAGCGCCTGGTCGTCCACCAGCACGACTCTGATCACTGCGGGGCTCCGATCGGAAGGCTGCTCTGGACGACGAACTGCGCACCACGGCGCTCGGCTTGCAGACTACCGCCCACGAGCTGCGCCCGCTCGCGCATGCCGATGAGGCCGTGTCCTCCGGGGGTCCCCGGCGTCGACTCCGGCGCGACGGTGTTGCGGACCTCGATGTCGACGCGATCGGGGAGCCACGCGAGGTGCACGTCCACCGCGCCGTCACCGTGGCGGATCGCGTTGGTCAGCGCCTCCTGGAGGATCCGGTAGACGGCGAGCTGGATGGCCCCCGGCGGCTCCCCCGGCGGCATGGGATCGACGGTGACCCGCGGCTCGATGCCGGCCTGGCGCACCTGGGCGAACAGCGTCTCGAGATCGGCGAGGGTCGGCTGCGGACCGTCGCCCTGACGATGGCGGAGCTGGGTGAGGAGCATCCGCACGTCGCTCAGGGCTCCGCGGGCGGTCTGCGCGATCGTGCCGAGGGCTTCCGTCGCGATCTCCGGCTTCACCGCCGCGGCATAGCGGGCACCGTCGGCCTGGGCGATGACGACGGCGAGCGAGTGCGCCACGACGTCATGCATGTCCCGGGCGATGCGCACCCGCTCCTGCTCCTCGGCGGCCAGGGCCTCGGCCTGCAGCTGCGCCGAACGCGTGCGCCGGTTGCGCAGCACGACCCGCCAGAGGAGGCCGCACACCCACGCGAACCCCAGCGCCATGATGGAGGCCGCGACGAGCAGGGTGCCGCCGGTCACGAGCTCCCACCCGCTGCCGGAGCCGAACATGACGCCCCCGACGACGACCATGTACAGCGCGGCGACGATGCCGCCCACGATCACCGACCCGAACCCCCACCAGAGCACGCGGCGGGTGCCCCACGCGGAGGTCGCGTACAGCACGAGGAGGATCGCGAAGTCGGTCGGCAGCGGCCCGAATCCGGCGAGCATCTGCACGAGGGCTCCGGCCCAGGCCGCGGCGAGCGCGAGACCGGGAGCCAGGCGTCCGATCGCCACCCCGCCGAACAGGAACACCGACGACGCGACGAGGCCGATCGCGCTGCCCGCCGATGAGGCCTCCATCCCGGGCTGCGGGGCGTAGAAGACGATCCCGAGCGGCGTGAGGAGCGCGAACAGCAGCACCGCCCCGACGATGTCGAGGACGAGGCCGGTGCGGGACAGCGGACGGATCACTCCCCCACGCTACGCGAGCGGGTCGAGGGCGGCATCCGTCGCGGGATGTATCCGTCAGGCGCGGGCGAGGATCTCCCCGTGCGGCACGAGGAACCAGCCGTCGCTGTCGTCGGCCCAGCGCTTCCAGGCGTCGCTGATCTCCTGCAGGTCGGCCGCAGACGCCATCTCCTGGTCCACGAGCTGCCGGGCGAGTGCCGATTCCAGGATGCGGTCGGCCCACATCCCACCCCACCAGGCGCGCTCGGACGGCGTCGCGTAGCACCAGGTCGACGCCGTCGCCGTGACGTCCGCGAAGCCCGCCGCCCGCGCCCAGGCCAGGAGGCGGCGGCCGGCATCCGGCTCTCCGCCGTTCGCCCGGGCGGCGGCGCGGTAGAGCGCGAGCCAGCGGTCGAGCTCCGGGAGCACCGGGAACCACAGGAAGCCCGCGTAGTCGGCGTCGCGGGCGGCGATGAGTCCGCCGGGCTTCGCTACCCGGCGCATCTCCCGCAACGCCTGCACCGGATCGGCGACGTGCTGCAGCACCTGGTGCGCGTGCACCACGTCGAAGGAGTCGTCGGCGAAGCTCAGCGCGTGCACGTCCTCCACGGAGAAGGCGATGTTCGCGACTCCCCGCGCGGCGGCGAGGTCGCGGGAGAGGGACAGCGCGGCGTCGTCGATCTCAGTCGCGGTGACGTGCGCGACCTCTCCGGCGAAGTCCACCGTGATCGATCCGGGTCCCGCCCCCACGTCGAGGAGCCGGGTCTGCGCGGTGAGGTGCGGCCGCAGGTACGCCGCCGAGTTCGCGATGTCCCGCACACTGTGCGAGCGGAGGACGGATTCGTGGTGTCCATGCGTATACGAGGCCATGCGCTCAGTCTGGCACTCCCGCCGAAGGGCTAGAGGGACGACACCATGCGGCGGATCGCCTCGCGGTCGGGCTTGCCGGAGGAGAGGACGTCGAGCTCGTCCACGAGGATCAGGCGGGACGGACGGGCGTGGGCGCCGATCTCCCGGGCCACCGCCTCCCTGGCCTGGGCGAGCTGTTCGGACTCGCTGCGCCGCAGGGACTCCCCGCGCGCCGCGACGATGACCGAGGCCTCTCCCCAGCGCTCGTCGTCGACGCCCACGACCACGGCCTGATGCAGTCCGGGCACTGCGCGCACGATGCGCTCCACCCGGTCGAGCGAGATGTTGATGCCGCCCGACACGATCACATTGTCCGCGCGACCGTGCACGCGCACGACGCCGTCCTCGATGAGCCCGAGGTCGCCGGTGCGGTACCAGCGGATGCCGTGCTCGTCCCTGACGAAGGTGCGCGCGGTCAGCGCCGGGTCGCCCAGATACACCTCCGCGAGCATGGGGCCGGCGATCCGCAGCTCGCCGTCCACCGCGCGGACGTTCACGGTGTCGAGCGGGACGCCGTCGTACACACAGCCGCCGCTGGTCTCCGTCGAGCCGTAGGTCCGCACGAGACGCACCCCGAGGTCGGCCGCCCGCTCCCGCAGCGGCTCCGGGAGCGCCTGGCCGCCGACGAGGATCGCCTCGTAGGCCCGGAGCGCCGCGAGCACCCCCGGCTCGCCTGTCGCGTCCAGGAGCGTGGCGATCTGCGCCGGGACGAGGGAGGTGTAGAGCGCGGGGACGACGCCGGAGGCCGTCGCGCGCAGCATGCTCCGCGAGGCCTCGGCGAACGCCCGTGGCGCGAACCGCCCCTCGATCCGGGTCGGCTCGGTGCCCGCGAGGATCGACCGCACCATCACCTGCAGCCCCGCGACGTAGCCGGCCGGCAGGGCGAGGAGCCAGCGACCGCTGCCGATCCGGGCGGCGGTGGCCTCCGCACTCGCCCGCAGCGCCTCGCCGCTCAGCGCCACCCGCTTCGGGACGCCGCTGGACCCGGACGTCGCGATCACCGCGGCGATGCCGTCGTCCACCTGCGCCGGAGCGTCGGCGAGCATGCCGAAGCCGAGGGCCGGTCCGTCGTCGAGCGCCCGGAGCAGCGCCTCCCGCAGGAGCCCGGTGTCTTCGGCGTCGGTCGGGATCAGCGCGGTCACGGTCGGCTCCGTCTCTCGTGCGGACTCAGTAGTGCCAGGGGAACGAGGACCAGTCGGGGGCGCGCTTCTCGAGGAACGAATCCCGCCCCTCCACGGCCTCGTCCGTGCCGTAGGCGAGACGGGTGGCCTCGCCCGCGAACACCTGCTGCCCCACGAGCCCGTCGTCGACCGCGTTGAAGGCGAACTTCAGCATCCGGATCGCCGTGGGCGACTTCGTCAGCACGGTGCGCGCCATCTTCAGCGCCTCGCGCTCGAGCTCGGCGTGCGGCACGACGCGGTTCACGGCGCCGGCCTCGTAGGCCCGCTGCGCCGAGTACTCCTCGGCGAGGAAGAACACCTCCCGCGCGAACTTCTGTCCCGTCTGCCGGGCCATGTAGGCGGAGCCGTATCCCGCGTCGAAGCTGCCGACGTCGGCGTCCGTCTGCTTGAAGCGCGCGTGCTCGGCCGACGCGATGGTCAGGTCGCAGACCACGTGCAGGGAGTGCCCGCCGCCGGCCGCCCACCCGGGGACCACGGCGATGACGACCTTCGGCATGAACCGGATGAGCCGCTGCACCTCGAGGATGTGCAGCCGCCCGACAGCGGGGGCGGCTCCTTCCCCCTGGGTTGCTGAGCCTGTCGAAGCATACTTGTACCCGTCCCGCCCGCGGATGCGCTGATCACCGCCGGAGCAGAACGCCCACCCGCCGTCCTTCGCGCTCGGTCCGTTGCCGGTCAGCAGCACCGCGCCGATACGCGCGTCCTGCCGCGCGATGTCGAGCGCACGGTAGAGCTCGTCGACCGTGTGCGGGCGGAAGGCGTTGCGCACCTCCGGCCGGTGGAAGGCGATGCGGGCGACCCCGCCGTCGCGGCTCACGTGCGCCGTGATGTCGGTGTAGTGCTCGGCGCCGGGCGCCAGCTCCCACTCGGCGGGATCGAACAGGTCGGAGACGAAGGCATCGGTCACGGTCTTCAGCCTATTCCCCGGGCACGCGCCGTCTTCATCCACCCGTCGACGATGTCCCAGGCCGGGAAGGCCACGAGGCAGACGCCGGTGATCACCGTGAGCACGCGCATCGTGTCGGCCTCCACCCCGTTGTCCGTGAACACGAACTCCAGGAAGGCCGGGTTGAGCAGCTCCCCCTGCAGGAGCAGGGTGAGGGCCCACACCGCGAAGGCGACGGCGAGCACGGTGTTCACGACGGCCGCGGCGACGGTCCACCGCCGACGCGCGTACACGGCGACGGCCAATCCCGCCTCCGCGATCATGAGCGCGAGGAGGATGCCGATGCCCACCGGCCAGAGGGCGGGCGCCAGGATCGGGATCGGGTCGCCGCCGGTCGGGAAGAATCCGAGCGTCGCATCCCACACGATCGCGCCGATGCCGACGAGGAGGAAGACGAGCGAGGCGATCACGTCGGCGCGCGCGGCCCCGTGCTCCGTGGGCTCGGGGAGCTGATCGACGTCCCATCGCACGCCGGTGTCCGCGCCGGTGCGCTCCAGCACGACGAAGACGAGCGTGACCCAGAAGCACAGGTGCACGATGACCGACAGGGTGACCGAGACGACCGCGCCGATGACCTCCCCGGGGCCGCCCACGCTGATGAGCTGCCCGATCGCGACCCCCACTGCGGCGAACGGCGGCACGATGAACAGGAGCAGCTTCAGCAGCCGCCACCAGGTGAGGTAGTAGCGCGGACCGATGAGGTGCAGCGGGCGGTCGGCGTATCCGGCGGCGAGGATGCCGGGGTCGCCGAGGTCGGTGAGGACGGCGCGCTCCGCCTCTTCCGGGCTCTCGCCCTGTTCGCGCCGCGCGTCGACGGCGTCGGCGATGGCGGCTTCGAGTTCGGCACGGACCTCGCCCTGCGCCTCCGGCGCGAGGCTGCGGATCGTGGCGCTGATGTAGCGCTCGGTGAGCGTGCTCGTGGGGGTCATGTCAGTTCTCCTCGGGGGTGAGGGAGGCGATCGCGGCGGTCAGCGCGCGCCACTCGTCGGTGAGGGTGTCGGCGAGCCGGGTCCCGGCTTCCGAGGTGCGGTAGAACTTGCGAGGCCGGGCCTCGTCGGTGTTCCACTCGCTCGTGAGGTACTCCTGCTTCTCCAGACGACGGAGCAGCGGATAGAGCGTGTTCGCATCGGTGGCGAAGCCCCGACTCTCGAGCTGCTCGAGCAGCGCATACCCGTACTCCGGCGTACGCAGCAGCTGCAGGCAGGCGAGCACCACGGTGCCGCGGCGCAGTTCCTGCAGATGCGTGTCGAGCGTCTCGTTCATGTCGATCACATTAGTGTGTGTCACACACCATTGTCAACGGCACACCCTCGCGCGACATCATCGCGGCGGTCGTGGCGCACAATGGGGTCATGATCCCCGCCGTCACGGAGCTCCTCGATTCCGCCCGCGTCGTCGCCCTGCCGATGCAGACCCGCTTCCGCGGCGTCGACACCCGCGAGGCCCTGCTGTTCGAAGGACCGGAGGGCTGGGCCGAGTTCTCCCCGTTCGTCGAGTACGACGACGCCGAGGCCGCGACCTGGCTGGCGGCCGCGATCGACTACGCGTACGCACTCCAGCCCGCACCGCTGCGTGACCGCGTCGGCGTCAACGCCACCGTGCCCGCCATCGGGGCCGCCCGCGTGCCCGAGGTCCTCGCGCGTTTCGCCGGCTGCCGGACCGCGAAGGTCAAGGTCGCCGAGCCCGGCCAGGAACTGGCGGACGACGTCGCCCGGGTCCGGGCCGTCCGCGAGGCGCTCGGGCCGGAGGGCCGCATCCGGGTCGACGCGAACGGCCTGTGGAACGTCGACGAGGCCGAGCACGCGGTGCACGCCCTCGCCCCGTTCGACCTGGAGTACGTCGAGCAGCCCTGCGCGTCGGTGCCGGAACTCGTCGAGCTGCGCCGGCGGATCGCCTACATGGGCATCCCGGTCGCGGCGGACGAGAGCATCCGGAAGTCCGGCGACCCCCTCGCCGTCGCACGCGCGGGCGCGGCGGACATCGTCGTCATCAAGGCGCAGCCCCTGGGCGGCCTGAACCACGCCCTGCAGATCGTCACCGCCGCCGGCCTGCCCGCGGTCGTCTCCAGCGCGCTGGACACCGCGATCGGACTCTCGCAGGGGGCCGCCCTGGCCGCCGCCCTCCCGACCCTCGACTACGACTGCGGTCTGGGCACGGCCTCCCTGTTCCAGGACGACGTCGCCGACCTCCGCCCGGTGGACGGCGCGATCCCGGTGGGACGCCTGTCCCCCGACCCGGCAGCGCTCACCCGTCTCGCCGCCGCGGACGAGCGGCGGGAGTGGTGGCTGGCCCGGCTGGCCCGCTGCCACCACGAGCTGCTCGCAGCCCGCAGCGCCTAGGACTCGACGAGGAGTTCCACGAGCCGCCCGAGCTCCTCGCCGCCGGAGTGCCGCAGGGCCGCGTCGTCCCGACCGGCCATCGCACCGCGGACGGTCATGCCCTCCCAGAGGATCATGAGCATGCGCGCCGCGTCGGTGGCCGGCAGCCGGAGGCGCAGCGTCCCCGCCGCCTCCACGATGTCCTCCACGATGCGCGCGATGCTCGCCACCATCTCGCGCTCCTGGGCGAGGTAGGCCTCACCGAACTGCGGATCGCGCAGGGCGCGGATGCGGATCTCGCTCATCAGCATCACGCCCAGGCGGTCGTCGCTGCCGAGCTCCATGATCTGCTGGACGAGATCCTTCGGGTCGCAGTCGTCGGCGAGCTCGCCGTCCGCCCGCATCTGCTCCACGCGCGTCCGCACGGCTGCCACCCTCGCGTCGGCGACCCCGGCCGCGAGGGTCAGGAACAGCTCGTCCTTCGAGTCGAAGTTCGAGTAGAACGCCCCGCGCGTGAAGCCGGCGCGCTCGCAGACCGCCTCGACCGAGGCCCCGTCCAGGCCGACCTCGGCGAACACCTGCGCGGCGGCCTCCAGCAGACGCGCCTTCGTGTTCTCCCGGCTGCGGGTGGCGGGTGACGACATCGGAACCTCCTGGCCTTCCCTCTCGACGATTCACACCCGGTGCACAGACTCCGGATGGCGGATGACCTTACGATACATCTATGTATCGGATACACCTGTGTATCCACCCGGCACCCCACGGAGAATCGCGTGTCCACACTTCTCTCGTCCCTCGGACGCTGGTCCTTCCGCCACCCGTGGCGCGTCCTCGTCTCCTGGCTCCTCGCCCTCGGCATCGCCGGAGCCGGAGCCGTGGTCCTCGGTGCCGGCACCGACAACACGTTCTCCATCCCCGGGACCGAATCCCAGGCCGGCCTCGAGCAGCTCTCCCGCTCCTTCCCCCAGGTGAGCGGCACGAACGCGCAGTTCATCGTCGTGGCCGCCGACGGCGACGAGATCACCGATGACGAGTACCGCGAGCCGATCGAGGATGCCGTGTCGGAGCTCGGCGACCTCGACGAGGTCCTCGCCGCCACCTCGCCGTACGACGAGATGGTCAACGGCATGATCAACGACGACGACACGGCGGCCATCGTGCGCCTGCAGTTCGACGGCGAGTCCACCGACGTCTCCGAGGAGACGAAGGACGTGCTGCGCTCCACCGTCGACGAGCTCGCGCCAGAGCTCCCCGACGGTGCGCAGGCCTCCCTCGGCGGCGACCTCTTCGCGATCTCGATCCCCGGCGTCACGCTCACCGAGGCCGTGGGCCTGCTCATCGCGCTCCTCGTGCTCATCGTCACGTTCCGGTCGTTCGTCGTCGCCGGACTCCCCCTGCTCACCGCGATCCTCGGCGTCGGCATCTCCATGGCCGGGATCTTCACGGCGACCGCCTTCGCGACCGTCTCGTCCACCACGCCGCTGCTCGCCCTGATGCTCGGACTCGCGGTCGGGATCGACTACGCGCTCTTCATCGTCGCGCGCCACCAGGACCAGGTCCGGGACGGCGTTGAACCTGAGGAGTCGGCCGCCCGCGCGGTCGGCACGGCCGGATCGGCGGTCGTCTTCGCCGGCGTCACCGTGCTCATCGCGCTGATCGGCCTCGGCTTCGCGGGGATCCCGTTCCTCACCACCATGGGCGTCGCGGCGTCCGTGGCCGTCGCGGTCGCCGTGGCGATCGCGGTGACCCTGACCCCCGCCCTGCTCGGATTCCTCAAGGGCCGCGTGGCCGGACGACCGAAGCGCGCGAAGACCCCGAAGAAGGCGGCCGCGAAGGACGCCGCGACGAAGCCCCGCGGCAGCCGTGGGTGGGTGGAGGGCGTGACGAAGCACCCCGTCCTCGTCTCCCTCGCGGTCGTCCTCGGCCTCGGCATCGTCGCCGTGCCCGCCCTCAGCCTCGACCTCGCCCTGCCCAACGCCGGGGTCCTGCCGAAGGACTCCGAGGCGCGACAGAACTACGACCTCGTCGGCGAGCAGTTCGGTCCCGGCTTCAACGGCCCCCTCATCCTCACCGGGACCATCGTCACCTCCACCGATCCGCTCGGTCTCATGGAAGACCTCGGAGACGCCGTGGCCGAGGTTCCCGGGGTGAAGGAGGTCGCCCTCGCGACGCCGAACGAGACCGCCGACACCGGCATCGTCCAGATCATCCCGGAGACGGCTCCCGACGACCCCGCGACGGCCGACCTCGTGCGCGAGCTCCGCAGCCACCACGACGAGTGGCTGGACGAGTTCGGCATCGACCTCAAGGTCACCGGCTTCACCGCCGTCGGCATCGACATCTCGGATCAGCTCGGGGCGGCTCTGCTGCCGTTCGGGATCTTCGTGATCGGCCTCTCGCTGATCCTCCTCACCATCGTGTTCCGGTCCCTCTGGGTGCCGATCACCGCCGCGGCCGGCTACCTGCTGTCGATCGTCGCCGCCTTCGGCGTCGTCGGGGCGGTCTTCGAGTGGGGCTGGTTCGCCGACCTCCTGCACGTTGCGAAGGTCGGACCGATCATCAGCTTCATGCCGATCATCCTCATGGGCGTGCTCTTCGGCCTCGCGATGGACTACCAGGTGTTCCTCGTGTCACGGATGCGCGAGGACTTCGTGCACGATCCCGACCTCCGCCCGGGTGCGGGAGTTGTGAACCGCGCCACCCGACGGGCCGCGGCGCTGCGCGCGGTACGGAGCGGCTTCACAGGGTCGGCGAAGGTCGTCACGGCAGCCGGCCTCATCATGTTCGCGGTGTTCGTCGCCTTCGTGCCGGAGGGCGACTCCTCCCTCAAGCCCATCGCCCTCGGACTCGCCGCGGGCATCGCCTTCGACGCCTTCCTCGTGCGCATGACGCTGATCCCGGCGCTCATGGCGATCCTCGGCGAGCGCGCCTGGGAGATCCCGTCGTGGCTGGAGCGGATCCTCCCCCGCGTGGACATCGAGGGCGAGGCGGTGGAACGCGAGCGGCACCTCGAGGCGTGGCCGGGCGACGGGTCGCTCGTCGCAGCGGACGACCTGGAGCTCGGCGCGGGCGCCGCGGCGACGGAGCGACTGTCGCTGCGGCTCGCACCCGGCGCGGCCCTGGTCGCGAGTGGCGCGGACGCCGGGACGCTGCGGGCCCTCGCTCTCACCGTCGGCGCCCGCATCGCTCCGGCCGACGGACGCCTCCGCGTCGCCGGGCACCTGCTCCCCGGTCGGGCGGCCTGGGTCCGTTCCCACGTGGGCTGCGTGCTCGCGGGTGATGACGCCCCGGCGCTCGCCGACCTCCGCGAAGCCCTCCGCGGTCGTTCCGAGCTCGTGGTGATCGACGGCGCGGACCGGCTCCGCGGCGGCGAGCGCGACCAGGTCGCCGCGATGCTGCGCGATGCGAAGGCGCGCCGAGAGCTCGCCGTCTTCGCCACGGCCGCCGACCCCGACGCGGCCCGTTCCCTCCTCGCGGACGCCGGATGGCCGTCCGCCGACGTACTCGACACGCGCGCGCCCCGCCCGAGCGCCGCAGAAACGACCGAGGTGCCCGCATGACCCTCCCCCTCGAGCGCGCCCGCTCACGTAAGCCCATCACCTGGCTCACGATCCTCGGCGTCCTGCTGCTGCCCGCTGCGATCGGCGGCATCCTCATGGCGGCGCTCTACAACCCGACCGAGCGCCTCGACTCCATGACGGCGGCGATCGTGAACCTCGACGAACCCGTCGAGATCGACGGCCAGACCGCGCCTCTCGGGCGACAGCTCGCGTCCGGACTCGTCGAGGGTTCGGACGATCTCGACTCGAACCTCACGTGGGTCATCTCCAACGAGGAGGACGCCGCCGACGGGCTCGCCGACGGCACCTACCAGGCGGTCATCACGATCCCCGAGGACTTCTCCGCCGCGGCGACCTCCGCGGGTCAGGCGGTCGCGGACGGCGGCGGGGACGCGGAGCAGGCGACGATCCAGGTGACGACACCCGACGACGGCCTCGTGGCGGACGACCTCATCACCGGGCAGATCGCCGACGTGGCCGCCTCGACGCTCGGCACCACGCTGTCCGAGGCCACGACCGAGAACATCCTCGTCGGCTTCACCACCATCGGCGACCAGATCGGCGACGCGGCGGATGGGGCCCTGGAGCTGGCGAAGGGCGCCCGTGACGCGGCGACCGGCGCCGCGGCCCTCCCGGAGGGCGCGACGCAGCTCGCCGCCGGTGCCGGAGAGCTGGGCACCGGGGCCTCGACCCTCGCGTCCGGCCTCGACACGATCGCGGGGCAGACCCGGCAGGCGGCGACCGGCGCCGGGACCATCGGTGCGGGGCTCACCTCCGGGGCGACCGAGCTCCAGGGCCGGGTCGCCGGCGTGCAGCAGCTCACGGGCGGCATCCAGTCGGCGGCCGCGGCCGCAGGGTCCGCTGCGGGCGAGTCCGCCGCGGTGGCGCAGGGTCTCGGGACGATGGCGGCCACGACGTGCGCCGCCGATCCGAGCTCGGCGGAGTGCGAGCAGCTCTCCGCCCTCGCGGAGCAGGCGGTGACGGCAGCGACCTCGGCCGGGACCGCCGCCGGCATCCTCAACGACAAGCAGGTCGCCGAGGGCGTGGCCGCGCTTCCCGGGTCCTTCTCCACGCTGGCCACCCAGCTCGGCCAGGCGGGCGCCGGGGCGACCGAGCTCGCCGGCGGGCTCAACCGCCTCGCGACCGAGGGTGTGGATCAGTCGGCGGCGGGAGCGCGGGCGCTGTCGTCCGGCGCGGCGCAGCTCGCCGACGGCGCGACCCAGCTCGCCGACGGCAGCACGGAGCTCGCCACCGGCCTCGACACCCTCGCGACCGGCACCGGCGACCTCGCGGGCGGACTGCGCACTGCGGCGGACTCCCTTCCGTCCTTCAGCGACGAGGAGTCGACGTCGTTGGCGTCGGTGATCGCGGACCCCGTGGCGACCGACTCCTCGATGGGCTCGCTCTTCGGCCCCACCGCGATCCCGCTGCTCACCGCGGTGGTGCTGTGGTTCGGCGGCCTCGCGTCGTTCCTCGTGCTCCGTGCCCACACGGCGCGCACCCTCACCTCGCGACGCTCCTCCGCCTCCCTCACCCTCCGTGCGTTCTGGCCGGCCGCGGCGATCGGCGCGGCCCAGGGTCTGCTCGTCTCGCTCATCGTGCAGATCGTGGCCGACTACGACGTCGCGGAGTGGTGGGCGTTCGCGGGAACCGCCGTCCTCGCCGGGGTGGTGTTCGCCGCGGTGAACCAGGCCCTCGTGGCGGTGTTCGGAGGCATCGGACGCTGGATCGCCGCACTGATCGGTGTCATCGCCGTGGCGACGGGACTCATCTCGACCGTGCCCGACGGGCTCGCCAGCATCGGGGCCGCTCTCCCGACCGCACCGGCTTTCGCGGGTCTCGTGGAGGCGAGCGGGGCCGCCGTCGCCGCCCTCGTCGTCTGGGGCGTGCTCTCGCTCGTCGCCACGACGGTGGTCGTCGCGGTCCGCCGCACGACCACGGCCCGCGCCGTCGTCACCGCCTGACCCCCGGGCACATCTTCGGACATCACGGATGACACGCCGCCGGCCCTCCCCTGCCGGCGGCGTGTCGGGTCCGATCTCCGAAACTGTGCCCGGACACGATGGCGATAACCCGTACTCTCGTGCCATGCGCCGACCGTTCATGGACACTCCGGACCAGCTCGCGAGTCTCGAAGGACAGCAGTATCTCGTGCTCCGGCCGACCGGGGCCGTCGCCGCGGAATACCGGTCCGTCCAGGAGGCCGCGCTCGGTCGTCTGGACACGCCGCTGCGGCATCCGCACACGGAGCACGTGACGCTTCGAGGCTTCTTCGAGCCGGAGCGTCGGGACGAGCTGCGGGCCGTGATCCGCGCCTGGGCCGCGGAACAGGGTCCTCTCGAACTCGCCGCCGACGCCGTGGACGTCTTCCCCGCACCGTGGCAGATCGTGATCCTGCGCCTCGCCCGCACGCCCGCCCTCGTGCACGCGTACGCCTCGCTCACGGAGGTGCTCCGGACGACGGCCTTCCGCCGCCTCGATGAGCTCTCCGTCGAGGACTGGACCTTCCACCTCTCGGTGCTCTACGGCAAGACGCTGGATCCCGACACCTGGCAGCAGCTCGCCGCCACCGAGGTCCGTCCGCTCGCCCCCGTCCCGACGGAGGTCGTCACCGAGGCCGAGTTCGTCTGGTACGAGGGCGGCGTCGAGCACGCCGAGGTCATCCCCCTCGGCGGCTGACGCTCCGTCCCGATGGGATCAGCTCAGGCCGGAGTAGGCGTGCAGGCCCTTGAAGAAGACGTTGACGATGGTGAAGTTGAAGATCACCGCGGTGAAGCCGACGATCGAGAGCCAGGCCGAGGGGTTGCCGCGCCAGCCGCGGGTCGCCCTGGCGTGGATGTATCCGGCGTAGAGCACCCAGATCACGAAGGTCCAGGTCTCCTTCACGTCGAAGCCCCAGAAGCGGCTCCAGGCGTAGTACGCCCAGATGGACCCGGCGATGAGGGTGAAGGTCCAGAGGATGAAGCCGATGATCGTGAACAGGTACGCCAGGCTCTCCAGGCGCTCCGCCGGCGGGAAGGTGCGCAGGAACCCCGGGCCGGTCTTCGCCGCCCCCTCGCCGAGCAGCCGCTCGCGTCGGGCCTGCATGAGCTGGATCACCGAAAGTGCGAAGGCGAGGGCGAAGAACGCCGTCGCGAGGGAGGCCACGAACACGTGGATGATGAGCCACACGCTCTTCAGCGGGTCCATCAGCGGGGAGACCTCGACGTAGAAGTTCGTCGCGCCGAGGCCCAGGAGGACGACCACGAGGCCCGTGATGAAGGTGCCGAGGAAGCGCAGGTCGAGGCGGGTCAGCACCACGAGGTAGACGGCGATGATGAGGAGCGTCCCCACCATCGCGAACTCGTACAGGTTCGCCCAGGGCACCCGTCCCGCGGCGATACCGCGGGTGAGGGTCGCCGCGAGGTGGAACACGAAGCCGAGCACGGTGAGCGAGGTGCCGATGCGGGCCATGACGAACCGCTGCGGTGCCGCCGTCGGTGCTCCGGTCGCATCGAGCGGAGCGGAGACGGCACCACCGGAACGACCGGCGGCCACGAGCTCGCCCTCGCGGACGGTGTGGGCGTCGGCGGTCGCCTGCGAGCGACGCGCGAGATCGAAGGCGTAGGCCACGAAGGCCGCCGCGTAGATCGCGATCGCCGTCCAGAGCAGGACCGGCGAGATCACGTTGAGCTCGAGCATGGTGTCAGTCTACTTTCCGGGTGCCGGGGCCGCCGGGTCCGCGGCGGCGTCCGCGGCGTCCTCGTCGGCATCTTCAGGGGTACGGGCGATCGTGCCGCCCGCGGCGTCGAGCAGCCGGGCGTGGCCGGCGCGGAGGTCGTCCACGGCGCGGGCGAGCGTGGGGTCTTCCCCTCGGGCCAGGGCCGCGTACTCGAGGTCGACCGCGCCGTCCGCCGCGGTGGCCTTCACCCACACGCGCCGACGCGGCACGAACAGAGCGAGCATGAGGCCGCCGAGGGCCAGCAGCGCGAACCCGAGCACGAACACCCCGGACTCGTCGCGGTGGATCTGCAGGGAGGCGAAGCGCTTGACGGACTCCGAGGTGTCGGTGGCGCCCTCCGGCGACTCGTCGTCGAAGGTCACCGAGCCCAGGCCGTTCGGCAGCTGCGCGGTCTCACCCGGGGACAGCTCGATCGACTCGACGTCGGTGCTGCGTCCGGTGAGCTTGGTCATATCGGAGGTGTCGAGCACGTAGACCGAGCGCGGCACGCCGTCGTTGATCCCCAGGTCGCCCGTGTACACGTCGAGCGTGAGCGTGGGGTTGGTGAGGTCGGGGTAGGCGGAGAAGAAGGCGCCCGTGTCGAGCACGCCGGTGGTCGGGTAGAAGAAGCCGACGAGGCCCACCTGCTCGGCCAGGCCGTCCGGCACCTTGAGCACGCCGAGCGAGGTCATGTTGTTGTCCTGCGGGAGGAACGGCGTGCTGTTGTGGAACACCACGTTGCCCTCGGGGTCGCGCACCGTCACCGTGGGGGCGTATCCGTTGCCGAGCAGGAACACGTCGTCGTCGGCCACGCCCAGGGGCTCGTTGACCTTCACGGCGCCCTCGCGCTCCTCGCCGTTCTCCTGGATGGTCATGTTCGCGGAGAAGTTCCCGGCCTGGCCGGAGCCGGGCTCGCCGAACGGCTGATACGTGACGTCGAAGGAGTCCAGCCGCATCGAGTACGGAGCGAACGAGTCGTCGGCCACGAAACGCCCGCGGTTCATGGAGTCGTAGTCGAGCAGCGTGTTGGCGAAGGTCTCCCCCTCGACGAGCACGCGCTGGCCGGTGTAGGCGAAGCCGCCGCCGACGCCGATCGTCACGAGCACGCCGACGAGGGCGAGGTGGAAGAGCAGGTTGCCCGTCTCCCGCCAGTAGCCGCGCTCGGCGGACACCGAGTGCGTGCGCCCGCGGTCGTAGCGCTCCACGCGGTAGCCGAGCGCCTTGAGCTGCTTCGTGGCGACGTCGATGGAGGCGGCGGCCTCCGCGGCGGCGTCGCCCGTGCGCGTGCCGGAGTCGGCGACGGTGTCGCGGGTGACGGCGCGGTAGTCCTCCAGGCGTCGCAGTCGCGCGGGCGTGCGCGGCGGGCGGGCCTGCAGCGCCTTGGCGTGGTGCTTGATGCGCGGGATGACGCAGCCGACGAGCGAGGTGAACAGCAGCAGGTAGATCGCCGAGAACCAGGGCGACAGGTACACGTCGAAGAGCTTGAGCCCGTCGAGCACCGGGAACAGATCGGGGTTGTCGCGCTCCCACTGCGTCACGCCGTTCGGGTCGGCCATCCGCTGCGGGAAGATCGATCCGGGGATGGCCGCGATCGCCAGGACGAGCAGCAGGACGAGCGCCGTGCGCATCGAGGTGAGCTGACGCCACCCCCACCGCAGCCAGCCGACGAATCCGAGGCGCGGCTGGGTGATGGTGTCGTCGCCGTCGACGTGGTCGGACGGGCGGAGCGGATCGCTGGAGTCGTTGGTCACGGCACCCTTGTTCTTCGTCATGGTCGTCTCGGAGCGGTCAGAGCGGGAGGATGACACTGCCGATCACCGCCGTCAGCCGCGACATGATGTCGGTCCACAGTCCGGTGACCATCAGCACGCCGAGCAGGATCAGCAGCACGCCGCCGAGGATGTTCACGACCCGGATGTGGCGGCGCAGGAACCCGATGGCCTTGGTCGCCCAGCCGAAGCCGAGGGCGACGAGCAGGAACGGGATGCCGAGGCCGAGGGAGTACGCGAGGCCGAGGAAGCCCGCCCGCACGGGGTCGCCGGCGTTGAAGGAGAGCGCGAGGATGGCGGCCAGCGTCGGGCCCATGCAGGGCGCCCAGCCGATGCCGAGCGCGACGCCGAGGAGCGGGGCACCGACCATCCCGGCCTTCGAGTCGACGTGGAAGCGGAGCTCCTTCTGCGCGAACCCGAAGAGCCCGAGGAAGACCAGGCCCATCGCGATGATGACGACGCCGAGGATGCGGGTGATGAGGTCGCCCCACTGGAGCAGGAACACGCCGGCGGTGCCGCCGAGCACCGTGTAGAGGATGAAGACCACGGTGAAGCCGAGGATGAACAGCAGCACGCCGAGGACGAGGCGGCTGCGCGTCGCCGTCTGCGTGGTGCCGCCGCCGGTCGTCGAGGTGCCCCGCGGCGTGACGGCTCCGCCGAGGAAGCCGAGGTAACCCGGAACGAGCGGCAGCACGCACGGCGAGAGGAACGAGACGAGTCCGGCGAGCATCGCCACCGGGACCGCGATCCAGAGGGCTCCGGATCCGATGATCGCGTCGGGGTTCACGACGACCTCGCGCACATCAGGAGTCCTCCGCCAGCGCGTCCTTGACGAGCGTGGAGAGCACGGAGGTGCCGTCGATCGGCCCGATGATCTTCGCGGCGACGCGACCCTGCTTGTCGAGCACGAGGGTGGTGGGGGTGGCCGAGATCGGCACGACCTTTGCGAAGGCGAGCTTGGCCTGGGCGGTGTCGACGTCGATGAGGCTCGGGTACGTGATCCCGAACTCGTCGGCGAACGCGACCGCCGTGTCGGCCTGGTCGCGCGTGTTGATGCCGATGAACTGCACGTCCGCGTCGCTGTGCTCCTGCCAGACCGCCTCCAGGTCGGGGGCCTCCACGCGGCACGGGGCGCAGCCGGCGTACCAGAAGTTGACGACCGCGACCTTCCCGGCGATGTCGGCGCTGTCGAAGTCCGCGCCGTGCTCCGTGACCCCGGCGAACTCGACCGGCTCCCCGCGCTCGGCGACGGGGATCTCGACGATCGCGCCGTCGGCGGCGACGTAGCCGGTGTTCTCGCCGTTCAGGAACGACTCGCTCACGGCGTCGGGGGCGCACGCGCTCAGACCGACGGCGAGCACCGCAGCGAGCGCGGCTCCGCCCAGGCGGCCGAGGGGCCGAAGACGGGAGGGGCGGCCGTTGCGGATCGGGTGAATCCTAGAAGCGCGGGACACGTCTCCGAGTTTACGCAGAGCTTCCTATGCATCGGCCGGGTACCCCCGGGGGGAGTCAGAAGCGCGCGAGCACGTCGTCCACCCCGGCGCGGAACCGCGGACAGGTCGCGATGTCGTGCGCCCGGCACCCCATGGCGTGCTCTGTCATCTCCCGCGATCGCCGCATCTCCTCCATCCGGCGGTCGAGGTCGTCGAGATGCTGCTGCAGCACCTGGTGCCGCCCGGCGCTGCCGTCGTCGAGGAGCACGGCGATCTGGTCGAGGCTCATGCCGGCGGCCTTGCTGCGCTGGATGACGGCGATGCGCACGACCTCGTCCTCCCCGTACCGCCGCCGGCCCGCCGCGTCGCGGGGCGGCCGCAGCAGGCCGACCGTCTCCCAGTGCCGCAGGACGTTCGTCGGCAGGTCGAACCGTGCGGCGACCTCGCCGACGGACCAGGGATGCGGGTCGCTTGACTTCATGTTGACATGAAGTCACAGACTGGTGCCGAACGCAAGACGTGAGAAGGGAACCCCCATGTACGACGCGATCGTGATCGGTGCCGGTCCGGCCGGACTCCAGGCGGCGCTGACCCTCGGACGGATGCACCGGCCCGTGCTCCTGCTGGACTCCGGCGAGTACCGCAACGGCACCGTGCAACACATGCACAACATGATCGGCGCCGACGGGAAGGCCCCGGCGGACCTCCGCGCCCAGGCCCGCACGGAGCTCGCGGCCTATGCGGACGTCGAGACGCGGGACGTCGCGGCACAGCGGATCTCGGGCGACGCGGAGACGGGCTTCTCGGTGGACCTCGCCGACGGGTCGGCGGCCGACGCCCGACGGGTGATCCTGGCGACCGGCGTCGCGGACGACCTCCCGCCCGTGCCGGGTCTCGCCGAGCTCTGGGGGGTCCGGGTCTTCAGCTGCCCGTTCTGCGACGGACACGAGCACGCCGGGAAGCCGATCGCGATCCTCGGGGCGGCTCCCCGGGCGGCCCATCTGATCGGGTTGCTCGGCCGTATCGTCGGCGAGATCACGGTGGTCCCGGTGGGAGAGCCGTTCGCCGCGGAGGACCGTACCGCGCTGGAGGAGCTCGGGGTACAGGTGGCCTCCGCTCCGGTCGAGGCTGTCGCCGCGCACGGAGACGGAGACGGGGTGCGGGTGCGCAGCGCCGAGGGCGACCTCGACGTCGCGGGGGTGTTCGTGGCCTCCGGCACGATGCGGCACCGGGCGCCCTTCGCCGCGGACCTCGGGCTGCGGCTCCTGGAGTCGGGGTCCATCGAGATCGACGAGTTCGGGAGGACGTCGCTTCCGGGGGTCTTCGCGGCGGGCGACCTCGCCCATCGCGCGACCCTCCCCGGCCCGATGGCCTCGGTCCTCCTCGCCGCCGCCGCGGGACAGCTCGCCGCGGTGGGGGTGCTCCAGTCCCTCTGACTTCGAATCGCCCGATTGGTCCCATTTCCGGGCCGGATGGGGTCATTCAGGCGATTCGAACGGGGGTCAGACGGCCCCGACGTCGACAGCACCGCCGGTCGCGGCGGGCTCGGCGTACGAGACCTCGCGCCAGACGTCGCCGACGCGCGCGAACGAGGTCACGCTTGACAGGGCGCAACGCCGGGTCCGCGGGTCGTGCTGCAGCGGGAGGCCGGCGACGCGGAGGTGCGTGATCCAGATCGGCGCCTGATGCGACACCATCACGATGTCCCCCGCGGTCGGGATCTCGGCCGCGGCCGTCCACGCCTCGTCCATCACCCCGAGCATGCGCTCCGCGATCGAAGCGTACGGCTCGCCCCAGCTCGGCACCGACGGCTGACGCAGGTGCCACCAGTTCATCGGGTTCATCAGCGACCGCCGCATCCGGGTGCCCTCGAACACGTTCGTCGGCTCGATCAGGCGGATGTCCGTCTCGGGCTCGAGGTCGAACACCTCCGCGAACGGGGCGGCCGACTCCTGCGCACGCTCCAGCGGTGACGCGAACAGGGCGGTCACCGGATCGCCGAGCCCCGCCACGTGCTCCGCCGCCGCCTGCGCCATCTCCTCCCCCGCGGTGCTGAGGTGATAGTCGGGCAACCGTCCGTAGAGCACGCGGGACGGGTTGTGCACCTCACCGTGGCGAACGAGGTGCAGAAGTGATGCCGCCACGTCAGACCTCGCGGTAGCGGGAGTCGCCGAACCCGAGGATCAGATAGCCGATGTAGGGGAAGAGGAACAGCAGGAAGAAGGAGAACACCCCGCCCTTGCCGAAGCGTGCGCCGAGCTTGAACGCGACGATGACCCCGAGGATGAAGTTCGCGATCGGCACGAGGTAGAGCAGGGCGAACCAGCCCGACATCCCGGCGATCTTCACGAGGAACACGACGTTCACGATCGGGATGATCGCGAGGATGCCGGGGTACCCCGCCTTCGTGAAGACCTTCCACAGCCCGACCACGACGAGGATGTAGAAGATGAGGGCGATGAGTCCCGTCGTGCCGGAGAAGATCGCGCCGAACAGGTCGGGAAGGCCGTTGCCGTCCGAGATGGAGAGGTTCATGGGGGTCCGCCTTTCGTCGTGGCGATCCTACTGAGGTGCCGCTGCTCCGCGCTGGCGACCCGGCCGGGAAGGGCCGGGACGCCCGCGTAGACTGGGCGGGTTCATCTTTCCCCGGATCAGGAGGAATCCTCCGTGCTGCGCACCCACTCCGCAGGCTCCCTGCGCGCCGAGAACATCGGTCAGACCGTCACCCTCACCGGGTGGGTCGATCGTCGTCGTGACCACGGAGGCGTCGCTTTCATCGATCTGCGAGACGCGTCGGGCATCGCCCAGGTCGTCATCCGCGACGAGGAGATCGCCCACCCGCTGCGCAACGAGTTCGTCCTCAAGGTCACCGGCGAGGTGTCGCGACGTCCCGAGGGCAACGCGAACCCGAACCTCCCCTCCGGCGAGATCGAGGTCATCGCAGCCGACGTCGAGGTGCTGAACGAGTCGGCGCCGCTGCCGTTCCAGGTCTCGACCGCTCTGGCCGACACCGAGACGGTCGGCGAGGAGGCGCGCCTGAAGTATCGCTACCTCGACCTCCGCCGCCCGGCCGCCGCCTCCGCGCTGCGCCTGCGGTCCGACGTCTACAAGGCGATCCGCGACGTGCTGCACGCCGAGGACTTCACCGAGGTCGAGACCCCGACCCTCACCCGTTCCACGCCGGAGGGCGCCCGCGACTTCGTCGTCCCCGCCCGTCTGCACCCGGGCAGCTGGTACGCCCTGCCGCAGTCCCCGCAGCTCTTCAAGCAGCTGCTCATGGTCGGCGGTGTGGAGAAGTACTTCCAGATCGCCCGCTGCTACCGCGACGAGGACTTCCGCGCCGACCGTCAGCCCGAGTTCACGCAGCTCGACATCGAGATGAGCTTCGTCGACCAGGAGGACGTGATCGCCCTCATGGAGTCGCTCATCGTGGCGATGTGGAAGACGATCGGCGTCGAGGTGCAGACCCCGCTGCCGCGGATGACGTACGCCGACGCCATGGCGAAGTACGGCTCCGACAAGCCCGACCTCCGCTTCGGGCTCGAGCTCGTCGAGGCGACGGACTACTTCAAGGACACCCCGTTCCGCGTGTTCCAGGCCGAGTACGTCGGCGCGGTGCGCATGCCCGGTGGTGCGAGCCAGCCGCGCAAGCAGCTCGACGCGTGGCAGGACTGGGCCAAGCAGCGCGGCGCGCGCGGTCTCGCCTACGTGCTGTTCAACGAGGACGGCACCCTGGGCGGCCCCGCCGCGAAGAACCTGTCCGAGGCCGAGCAGGCCGGCCTGTCGGAGTTCGTCGGCGCCGAGCCGGGCGACTGCGTGTTCTTCGCCGCCGGTGCCACCAAGGAGAGCCGGGCGCTGCTCGGCGCCGCGCGGGTCGAGATCGGCCGTCGCCTCGGCTACCTGAACCCGGACGAGTTCGCCTTCACCTGGGTCGTCGACGCTCCCATGTTCGAGCCGGCCGCCGACGCGGTGGCCTCCGGAGACGTGGCAGTGGGCGCTGGCGCCTGGACAGCCGTGCACCACGCGTTCACGGGCCCGAAGCCCGAGTTCGAGGACACGTTCGACACCGACCCCGGATCGGCCCTCGCCTACGCGTACGACATCGTGTGCAACGGCTCGGAGCTCGGCGGCGGGTCCATCCGCATCCACCGCGAGGACGTGCAGAAGCGGGTCTTCGAGGTCATGGGCATCAGCGACGAGGTCGCGCAGGAGCAGTTCGGCTTCCTCCTCGATGCGTTCAAGTTCGGCGCTCCCCCGCACGGCGGCATCGCGCTCGGCATGGACCGCGTGCTCCAGCACCTGACGAAGACCGAGTCGATCCGCGACGTCATCGCCTTCCCGAAGTCCGGCAACGGCTTCGATCCCCTCACCTCCGCTCCCGCGCCGATCACCCCCGAGCAGCGCGCCGAGGCCGGTGTGGACTTCACCCCCGAGGACGAGGCCTGACCCGCCGAGACCCCGTCTTACCGCCGAGACCCCGGGACACTGCCGCCGGCAGCCCGGGGTCTCGTCGCGTACCCGGGGTCTCGGCGAAGAAAGAAGAGAAAGAGGGGGAACTAGGCGAAGAGGGGGGCGAGGTTCTCGTTCCACACGTCGACGCCGAGCTTCGCGATGAGAGCCACCACGACGACGAGGAACACCACGCGGATGAACGTCGTGCCGCGGGAGATGGCCATCCGCGAGCCCAGGTAGCTGCCGCCGACGTTCGCGACCGCGAGGATGCCCCCGAGCAGCCACAGCACCGAGCCGTGCGGGATGAAGAGGAGCAGCGCCCCCGCGTTCGTCGCGAGATTCACGATCTTCGCCTTCGCGCTCGCCTGCAGGAAGTCGTAGCCCAGCAGCGCGACGAGGGTGATCACGAGGAAGGTGCCCGTCCCCGGACCGATCATCCCGTCGTAGAACCCGATGCCGAGCCCCGCGAGCCCGGCCATGATGTGGTGCTTGTGCCCGTGGAACCGCAGCTGCGTCGCGGCCCCGAGCTGCGGCCGGAGCGCCGTGAACAGGGCCACCGCCAGCAGGGCGATCACGATGATCGGCTTGAAGGCGGCCGGGGGCAGCACCGTGGCGACCGCCGCGCCCCCGAACGAGCCGACCAACGCGATCGCCGCCATCGGCAGGGCCGTACGGAGGTCGGGCTTTGCCCGGCGGTAGTAGGTGATGCTGCTGGTCGCGGTCCCGAACACGGAGGCGAGCTTGTTCGTCGCGAGCGCCTGGACCGGGGCGATGCCGGGGATGAGGAGCAGTGCCGGCAGCTGCAGCAGCCCTCCGCCGCCGACGACCGCGTCGATCCACCCGGCGCTGAACGCCGCCACGACGATGAGGATCAGCATCCCCCAGGTGAGCTGCTCGAGTCCGAGGAGGCTGCCGATATCCACTCCGCCATGATTCCAGACCCGCGGGCGCCGTCCCGCATCCACCGCTGGCAGACTGGCCTCATGCTCGCCGCTCTCCCGCTTCCGCATCCGTTCGCGTCGAGGAGCGGGGACGCCGTGCTCCGGCGGGCGACCGCGGCCGACGCCGACGCCGTCATCGCGCTGCTCGCCGACGACCCGATCAGCGCCGCGCGCGGCGACGTGGCGTCCGACGAGGACCGTCCGGCGTACGAACGCGGCCTCCGCGAGATCCTGGCCGACCCGTCGAACGACCTCCTCGTGATCGAACTCGGCGGCGCGGTGGTCGGCACCCTCCAGCTCACCTCGATCCCCGGGATGGCACGCCGCGGCGCCCGGCGGCTGCTCGTCGAGGCGGTCCGGGTCCGCAGCGACCTCCGGTCCTCGGGCATCGGCTCCGCGGTCATGCGCTGGGTCGGCGACACGGCGGCGCCCGCCCTCGGTGCAGTCATGGTGCAGCTCACCTCCGACGCCGCCCGCGCCGACGCGCACCGGTTCTACGAGCGCCTCGGCTACGTGGGCTCGCACCGCGGCTTCAAGTACACCGTTCCGCAGCGCTGAGTCCGCGGCGCATCGCCGCGCCACCCGCCCGACACCGACCGTTCACCGGAGCCGCTCCCCGCGGCTACCTCGGACTCGTAGTGTCCTCTCGCAACCCGACACCGGCGCGCAGCGCCGGACACCGAGAGGACACTCATGGCACGCTCCATCCGCCGCGCACGCATCGGCGCCGGCATCGCCCTGGCCACCACGGCCGTCATCGCTCTGACCTCCTGCGCCTCCGCGACCGACGCCCCGGCCGCCGGCGACGACGCCGTGGACGCGGCGAGCGCGACCTCCGTCGAGGACTTCGGCTCGTTCGCCGACCTGGAGGCGGCCGCGAAGGAGGAGGGTCAGCTCAACGTCATCGCCCTCCCCCGCGACTGGGCGAACTACGGCGAGATCCTCGACCTGTTCGCGGAGAAGTACCCCGAGATCACCGTCAACGAGGCCTCGCCCGACGTCTCCAGCGCCGAGGAGATCCAGGCGGCCGAGACGAACAAGGGCCTCGACACCGCTCCCGACGTCTTCGACCTCGGCCTGACCGTCGCCCTGCAGAACACCGACGCCTTCGCGCCGTACAAGGTCCAGACCTGGGACGACATCCCCGACGAGCTGAAGGAGCCCACCGGCCTCTTCGTCGGCGACTACGGCGGCTACATGTCGATCGGCTACGACTCCTCCGCCTTCGAGGCGCCGGCCGAGCTGTCCGATCTCCTCTCCGCCGACTACAAGGGCGCCGTCGCCATCAACGGCGACCCGACGCAGGCCGGAGCGGCCTTCGCCGCCGTCGGCCTCGCGACCGTGCAGTCGGACGGCACGCTGGACGACTTCCAGCCGGGCATCGACTTCTTCGCCGACCTGCAGAAGGCCGGGAACCTCCTCAAGGTCGACGTCACGACCGCGACCGTCGCCAGCGGCGAGACCCCCGTCGTCTTCGACTGGGACTACCTGAACGCGGCGCACACGGCCGACAACCCGGACTGGAAGGTCGAGGTCTTCGACGGCACCGGCTACGCGGGCTACTACAACCAGGCCATCAACGTCGACGCCCCGAACCCGGCGGCCGCGCGTCTGTGGCAGGAGTTCCTCTACAGCGACGAGGTGCAGAACCTCTGGCTGAAGGGCGGCGCCCGTCCGGTGCGCATGGAGGCGATGACCGAGGCGGGCACGATCGACGAGAAGCTCGCGGCCGCTCTCCCCGAGGCCCCGGAGGAGACGGTCGTGCCGACCGAGGAGCAGTCCGAGAACGCCGGCACGCTGCTCGGCGAGAAGTGGGCAGCGGCGGTCCAGTGACCTCCTTCGTCGCACCGGGGGTGGATGCCGCGGCGTCCGCCCCCGCCACCGCCGCCGGACCCGCGTCGCACACGCGGGCCCGGCGGTCGGCGCCGTCCGTGGCGTGGCTGGGGCTCGTACCGTTCGCCGCCTACGTGCTGCTCTTCCTCGCCGTGCCGACCGTGCTCGCGATCGGCTCCGGGTTCTTCGACGGCGACGGCGCCTTCACCTGGACGAACGTCGCCGCCCTCGGCGACCCGGTGGTGCTCACGACCTTCGCGAACTCGGCGGGGCTGTCGCTGCTCACCGCGGGGGTCGGCGCCCTCGTCGGCGCCCTCGTCTCGTACGCTCTGCTCGGCATGAACCCGGACGGCGTCGTGCGGCGCTCCGTGGACGCGGCCGCCGGGGTCCTCGCGCAGTTCGGCGGCGTCATGCTCGCCTTCGCCTTCATCGCCACGATCGGCATCCAGGGCGTGGTCACGGTCTTCCTCCGCGACACGTTCGGCGTCGACATCTTCGCCGAGGGCACGTGGCTGTACGAGCTGCCCGGCCTCATCCTCCCGTACATCTACTTCCAGGTGCCGCTCATGGTCATCACCTTCCTCCCCGCCCTCGCCGCCCTGAAGCCGCAGTGGGTCGAGGCGAACCTCGCCCTCGGGGGCAGCAGGGCGAGCTTCTGGCTGCGGATCGGCCTCCCGGTGCTGGCGCCGTCGTTCCTGGCCAGCCTGCTGCTGCTCTTCGCGAACGCGTTCTCCTCGTACGCCACGGCCGCGGCGCTCGCGAGTCAGGGCTCGCAGATCGTCCCGTTGCAGATCCGCACCGCGCTCACGAGCGAGACCCTGCTCGGCCGGGAGAACCTCGCCGGCGCTCTCGCCCTCGGCATGATCGTCGTGGTCGGGGTCGTGATGGCGCTGTACTCGCTCATCCAACGACGTGCCGCGCGGTGGCAGGCATGAACGGCCTCGCCCCGTCCCGCGCCACCCGTGCGGTGATCGGCATCGTCGTCGGGGCGTTCTTCGCGGTGCCCCTCGTGTCGACGTTCCTCTTCACGCTGCGCGGCACGGACGGGCTCTCCTTCGCACACTGGACCGCCCTCTTCGACCCCGCGGCGTCGGCAGCCCTGAAGCCCCTCTGGACGGGTCTCGGGAACTCGCTGGTCCTCGCGGTCGTGACCGTGGCGATCGTGCTGTTCCTCCTGGCCCCCACGATGATCCTCGTGAACCTGCGCTTCCCACGGCTCAGGGCGGCCTTCGAGTTCGTCGCGCTCCTGCCGATCTCGATCCCCGCGATCGTGCTCGTCGTGGGGCTCGCACCGATCTACCTGCAGATCGGTCGAAGCGTGGGCACCGGCACCTGGACCCTCGCCTTCGCCTACGGCGTCACCGTCCTCCCCTTCGCCTTCCGCTCGATCCAGGCCTCGATCGATGCCGCCGATCTGCGCACGCTGTCCGAAGCGGCGCGCTCACTCGGGGCGGGCTGGCCGACGGTCGTGCTCCGCGTGCTCGCGCCGAACCTCCGCCAGGGCCTGCTCGCCGCCTCGCTGATCTCCATCGCGGTGGTGCTCGGAGAGTTCACGATCGCGTCCCTCCTCAACCGGCAGGTCTTCCAGACGGCGATGGTCGTGGTGCAGAAGCAGGACCCGTATGCGCCCGCGATCTTCACGCTGCTCGCCCTGTCGTTCGTCTTCCTCCTGCTCCTGCTCATCGGCCGCGTCGCCCGCGGTCCGCGAAAGGCCCGCTCATGACCCTCGATCACGCACTCCCGCGCACCAAGGACAACCTGCTGCTCGCCCAGGCCGGCGACGGCACGCGGGTCGAGCTCCATGGCATCACAAAGAGCTACGGCGGCACGAGGGTGCTGCACGGCGTCGACCTCGACATCGCCCCCGGGGAGTTCGTCTCGCTGCTCGGTCCCTCCGGCTGCGGCAAGACGACGCTGCTCCGCGTGCTCGCGGGGCTGGAGGGCGCCGACGAGGGAACCGTCCTCCTCGGCGGCGGGGACGTCTCGCGCGTGCCGACGAACCGGCGCGACATCGGGATGGTGTTCCAGTCGTATTCGCTCTTCCCGCACCTCCGCGTCGTCGACAACACGGCCTTCGGGCTCCGTCGTCGGGGTGTCGGCACGACCGAGGCGGCGCGGCGTGCCCTCGATGCGCTCGCTCTCGTGGGCCTCGCCGACCTCGCCGACCGGTTCCCGCATCAGCTCTCCGGCGGACAGCAGCAGCGGGTCGCCCTGGCTCGCGCCCTCGTCACTGAACCCCGGGTGCTGCTGCTCGACGAGCCCCTGTCGGCGCTCGACGCCAAGGTGCGCGTGCAGCTCCGCGACGAGATCCGGCGCATTCAGCTGCGGCTCGGCATCACGACCGTCTTCGTCACGCACGACCAGGAGGAGGCGCTCGCGGTGTCGGACCGGATCGCGGTCATGAACGCCGGTCGCATCGAGCAGATCGGCTCCCCGGAAGAGCTGTACACGACTCCCGCGACCGCCGAGGTCGCCGCGTTCGTGGGTCTCTCCAGCGTCGTGTCCGGCGTCGCCGAGGGCGCGCACGTCGTCGTGTGGGGGCAGCGTCTCCCGTTGCAGACCCCCGCCGACGGCCCCGTCGACGTGTACCTCCGTCCGGAGAACGTCCGCTTCACCTCCGCGGAGGACGCCGCCACGGATGCCCTCGTGGAGGAGAGCACATTCCTCGGCAGCATGCGGCGGACCCTCGTGCGCACCGAGTCGGGCGAGCTCGTCCGCGTGCAGCACGATCCCGCGGTGCACCCGTCGTTCGGTGACCGCGTCCGCATCGCGGTGACCCCTGTCCCGGTGGTCGCGCGCCCCCGCGACTGATCGAGACCCCGCGTTCACGTCGAGACCCCCGGCTGCAGACGTCTGCAGCCGGGGGTCTCGGCGAATGCCCGGCGTCTCGGCGACACCTCGGCGAGCCGGGCGGGGGGAGTCAGAGGACGCGGGAGAGGAAGTCCTTCGTGCGCTGGTGCTGCGGATTCGCCAGCACCTCGCGGGGATCGCCCTCCTCGACGATGTGTCCGCCGTCCATGAAGATCAGCCGCGAACCGACCTCGCGCGCGAAGCCCATCTCATGCGTGACGACGAGCATCGTCATGCCCTCGTCGGCCAGCGACCGCATGACCTGCAGCACCTCGCCGACGAGCTCCGGGTCGAGGGCCGACGTGGGCTCGTCGAACAGCATCATGTCGGGGTTCATGCACAGTGCCCGGGCGATGGCCACGCGCTGCTGCTGCCCGCCCGAGAGGTGCCCGGGGTACGCGTCGGCCTTCTCCGCGAGTCCGACGCGCTCGAGCATGGCGCGGGCGACCTTGTCGGCCTCGGCCTTCGAGCGCTTCTTCACCCGCTGCTGCGCGATCGTGAGGTTGCCGAGCACGCTGAGGTGCGGGAAGAGGTTGAAGCTCTGGAACACCATCCCGATGCGGGTGCGCACGCGGTCGATGTCGATGTCGGGATCGGTGATGTCGATGCCCTCGATGAGCACCTTGCCGCCCGTGGGCTCCTCCAACAGGTTCACCGAGCGGAGCAGCGTCGACTTCCCGGAACCGGACGGGCCGATCACGCAGACGACCTCGCCCGCCAGAACCGTCAGATCGATGCCCTTGAGCACCTCGTTGTCGCCGAAGCTCTTGTGCAGGTCCTGGATCGCGATCGCCGGGGCCTGTACGTCGATCAGGTCGGTGCTCATCGTGTCCTCGCCATCCGACGCTCCAGCCACGCGCTGAAGCGCGTAAGCGGGATCGTCACGATCAGGTAGAGGATCGCCGCCATGATGAGCGGCGTTCCGTTGGCGTTCTGCGTACTGGCGTCACGGGCGAAGGTCGTGAGCTCCTTCGACCAGACGAACGTGCCGACGACGAACAGCAGCGACGTGTCCTTCAGCAGCAGCACGAACTCGTTCGTCAGCGGCGGGATGATGATCCGGAATCCCTGCGGCACGACGATCCAGAACGTCGTCTTCATGGGCGACATGCCGAGCGATCGCGCTGCCTCGGTCTGTCCCTTCGGCACGGCCTGGAGGCCCGCGCGGATGGTCTCGGCCATGTACGCCGACGCCACGAGCACGAGACCGATCAGGCCGAGCACCACGGGACCGCCGAGCTCCTGGGCCCGCACACCGAGCGCGATCGGCACGATGAAGCCGATGGCGAAGATCGTGAGCAGGGCGGGGAGTCCGCGGAACAGCTCGATCCAGACCGTCGCGATCCACCGGAACGGACCGATCTCCGACAGCTTCATCAGCGCAAGGATGACGCCGAGGAGAAGGCCGCCGGCGAACGCCACCGCCGTGAACCACAGCGTGTTGACGAGCGCGGTCGTGATGATCCCCGGCAGCATCTTGGCTGCGACCTCGGGGTTGAAGAAGAGCTGCCCGAGCCGGGACCAGTCGGTGCTGAACGCGACCCAGACGGCGATCGCGATCAGCACCGCATAGACGGTGTACCGGTAGAGCTTCTGCTTGGTGGTGCGCCTCAACGCCATTGTCAAGGTCCTCCCGACCTCCGTGTTCCCCGGCTCAGTTCGCCGTGAAGTACTGGTCGTAGATCTTCTGGTACTCGCCGTTGTCCCTCAGGTCCTGGAGCGCACCGTTCACGGCGTCGAGGAGCTCGTCCTTCTCGCCCTTCGCGAACGCGAAGCCGTAGGACTCGTCGGTCTCGTAGGTCTCCACGATCTCGTAGGCGGAGTCGGCCTTCTCGTGCTCGAGGTTGACGGGCTGGTCCTGCAGGATCGCGTCGATCTGCCCCGCCTGGATCGCCGGCCACAGCTCGCCGTCCGAGGGGTACTGCACGAGCTGCGCGCCCTTCGCGTTCTCGGTCGCGTACGCCTCGCCGGTGGTGCCCTGCTGCACGCCGACGTTCTTGCCGTCGAGGTCGTCGATGGACTCGATGCCCGAGTCGGTGCGCACGAGCAGCGACTGCAGCGAGTCGTAGTACGGGTCGGAGAAGTCGATGTTGGCCTTGCGCTGGTCGGTGATCGTCATGGCCGAGGCGCCGACGTCGCAGGTGCCGGCGGCGAGGGTCGTTCCCGACTGCAGCGCATCGAAGCCGACGTCCTGCACGGACAGCTTGAGGTCGAGCTGCTCGGCGATCGCGCCGAGGAGGTCGATGTCGAAGCCGGTGTACTCGCCGTCGTCGCCCTCGAACTCGAACGGCGGGTAGGGGATGTCGGAGCAGACGGTGAGCGTGCCCGCCTCGACGAGGCCGTACTCGTCGCCGGCGGCGGGCTCGCCGCCGCTGCCCGCGTCGGAGGAGCCGGTGGCGCATCCGGCGAGCGCGAGGGTGGCGGTGGCCGCGATCGCGAGGCCGGCGAAGAGGTTACGACGGGACATGTCGGCTCCTGGGAGTCGGGGGGCGGGTGAGCCCACGGACGGGTAGGAGTTCATCTAAACATGCGGCTCGTCGCGTGACCAATGACATCCGCCTGCGCCGCATCACGTTTGTGTTTCGGTGCCGCGGGGACGAGTCTCGACGCTCAGAGCTCGGCGTCGACCGCCACACGGCCGGAGACGACCGAGCGGATGTACCCGGCGACCTCCTCGTGCGCGGGGTGCACCTGGTACTGCTCGAGGTCCGCGACGGAGTCGAAGTCCGCGACCAGGGTCACGTCCCAGTTCGCGTCGGGGTAGACGTCGTTCGCGCCGGCCCAGATGCTGCGCAGCTGCGGCACGACCCCGTCGAGGGCGTTGAGGCGGCGGGCGACCTCGGCCGCCTGGGCCTGCCGCTCCCCCGCGTCCTCCGCGGCGAGCTTCCAGGTCACGACATGGCGGATGGTCATCGCAGCTCCTTCTGATCGGCGCGGGCCTCCGCGCCGACGGCTTCCTCCAGCGCCTCGCGCAGCCGGTCGGGGGACACGCGCCAGTGCGCGTGCAGTCGTCCGTCGATGAGGACGACGGGGATCTTCTCCCACCACTGCTCGTACAGGGCGGGGTCGTCCTGGATCGACGCCTCGACGATCTGGATGCGCTCCGCGGCGGCGTCCGGCAGTTCGGCGACGACCGCGTCGACGACCTCGGAGGCCACGGCGCACAGATGGCAGTCGGGCTTGCCGATGAGGGTCAGCGTCGTCACGACGACGGGACCTCCACCTCGCGTCCCTGGGCGATCCACTCGCCGGTGCCGCCCTCGACGTTGGTCGCGTCGTAGCCGCGGGCCTCGAGCGCCTCGACCACGCGGGCCGAGCGGCCGCCGGCCTGGCAGATCACGTCGAACGACTCGGCGGGAAGCTCGTCCAGGCGGTTGCCGATCTCGGACATCGGGATGTTCACGGCGCCGGGGACGTGGCCGGCCTGGAACTCGTGCACCTCCCGGACATCGATGAGGGGCGTGCCGGAGCGCTCGGCGAGTTCGGCGACGGTGATCGACTTCATGACATCCTCTCGGCGGTGCGGAACGGCGCGCAGAGACACAAAGCGCCCGTCCGAAGACAGGCGCTCGGTGTCTGGCCGCTTACTTCTTGTTGCGGCGCTGGTGGCGAGTCTTGCGAAGCAGCTTGCGGTGCTTCTTCTTCGCCATGCGCTTGCGGCGCTTCTTGATGACAGAACCCACGGAAACCTCACTAAGTCAGGGGCTGGGTGTCGCCGGAATCGGACACCCGGGTACGAGCACGAAAAATGCCTCGGATCATCCTAGCAAACTCAGGAGGTGCCCCGTGCCCTCCGTCAGCCGGCGTCGGCGATGGGCCGCTGCAGAGCCTCCGCGACGGCGGACTCCGGCACGCGGTAGCTCCGTCCGAATCGGATGGCGGGGAGGTCGCCGGCGTGCACGAGCCGGTACACGGTCATCTTGGACACGCGCATGAGCTCGGCGACTTCGGCCACCGTCAGGAATCGGACGTCTGGAACCTCGGGCATCCCACGTACCCCTTTCTCGATGAGCACACTCTATGGGGTCGCTGGGACGCGTGTAAACCCGCGTGGCTGTTGTGATCAGTGGGAAATCGGCACGGTCGCGAACGCCCGGACCGGGAACGTCCCGAACCCGCGGATCGCCGGAGGGGCCGCAGTGAACCGCGCCCCGCGCGCGGGGAGGCGATCGAGGGCGGTGAGGTGCTCGACGACGTGCACGCCCGCCGCGAGGAGGATGCTGTGCGCCGGCCGCTCGTCGCCGCTCTCCGTGTCGTCGATGCCGAGGGCGTCGATGCCGACGAGACGCACCCCGGCGTCCGCGAGGAAGCGCGCCGCGTCCTCGGCGAGGAAGGGCGAGCCGGTGCCGTAGGCGGGCGAGCCGAGCAGGCGGCTCCAGCCGGTGTCCAGGAGCACCGCCGTGTCGCGGAGCTCGCGGTCGGCGAGCGTCGCCGCCCGGATACCCCGCTGTTCCGACGTCCACGCGTCGCGGAGGTGGAAGACCTCGGCGGGCAGGTCCACGAGGGTGTCGAGGGCGAGCGACGCCAGGGTGAGGTGCGGGTGATGGTCGGCGCCGGCAGCCCGGAGGCGGTGACCATGCCCTACGCGATCGGGTGGCTGAGGTCGACGACCCGTTCGGTGCGGTCTGCACGAGCCGGAGCCGCGACGCCGCGACTACCCCGGTGCGGCTCGGCGACGATCCGCAGGTCACGGAGCTCGACCTCGCCCACGAGCGCCAGGCCGAGGTGCGACACGAGCAGGCCGGAGATCTCCTCCGCCGTCATGTCCTTCCGCGGCAGGTCGAGCCGGAACCCCTGTCCCTGCAGTCCGCCGCCGTTGGCGAAGGCGATCACGAAGTCGAAGTGCGCGCGGTACTCGTCCGTCATGCGCTCATCCTGCCCGACCCGCTCCTCCGGGATGAGGCGCGCCCCGCCCTGCTCGAACGGCACACCGACGTCCAGCCTGCGCATAGCCCGCATTGCCCGATCGCTCAGGCAGCCCTGCCAGGGTCGGTGCAGGACCCGTGCCGGCACCTGCCGAGTCCGCGCGGATCTGGGGTCCGCTCACCGCCCCCGACGGCATCCCCCCTGCCGTCGGGGGCGGTTCCCCGTCTCTGCGGGGCGCGGGATCAGGCGCCGAGGCGCTTCAGTGCGTTCGTGACGACGTGCTTGGCGGAGGCGGCCGCACGCCCGACGACCTCGGCCGCGTGGGCGGCGCTGTCGGGGATCGGGGCGCCGGGGTACGCGATGTCCGGGGCGGCATCGCCGAACGCGTCGACGAGGAACGGGACCAGCCAGTCGTCGACGGCCTCCAGCGGCGCGACGGACAGGCTGTAGAAGCGGCGCTGGCCGTCTTCGCGGACGGTGACGAGCTCGGCGTCGCGGAGCACCTTGAGATGCTTCGAGACGGTGGGCTGGCTGATGCCGAGGTCGGCCACGATCTGGCTCACGCTCGTGCCGGACTCGCCTTCGGACGTGCGTCGGAGCAGGAGCTGGAGGATGTCGCGCCTCGTACCGTCTGCGATCACGTCGAAGATGTCCGTCATGTGATCAGGGTAGTGCGCCCCGGCACGGAGTACCATGACGAAGGCTCGGCGAGAGGCGCCGTGCTGCGGCCGTGAAACAGACGGCGCGGAAGAAGGGGGCAGCGATGTCGGGCATCGTTTCGGCGTCGTCTCCCCGCACCGGTCTCCCCGGAGCCGCCGGCCGCGTGAAGCACCTCATCACCTCGTCGCCGTCCCGGTTCGCCATCGCCGTCTTCGCGCTGCTGATCCTCGTGTTCACGGTGCTGTTCTCGCTGCCGATCGCGTCCGCCAGCGGCACGGTGACACCGCTCAGCGACGCCCTCTTCACCGCCGTCTCCACGATCTGCGTGACGGGCCTCGCGACCGTCGACATGGCCAACCACTGGTCGCCCTTCGGACACGTCGTCGTGTTCATCGGCGTCAACATCGGCGCCCTCGGCGTGCTGACCCTCGCCTCCCTCATGGGGATGCTCATCTCGAAGCGCCTCGGGCTGCGCGCGAAGCTCATGGCGGCGGGCGACACGAACCCGCTCCGGGCGCACGGCGGCGTGGTCAACGAGAGCCAGACGGTGCGTCTGGGCGAGGTGGGCCAGCTGCTCACCACGGTCGCCCTCTCCGCCCTCTTCATCGAAGCGGCCCTCGCCGCCCTCCTCTACCCGGCGCTGGTGATGGCGGGGGTGGACCCGATCGCCGCGCTCTGGGAGGCCCCGTACTTCTCGGCGATGGCGTTCACCAACACCGGCTTCGCCCCGAACGACGGCGGCGTGGCCGTCTTCGCCGACGACTACCTCGTGCTGTCGCTGCTCATGGTCGGCGTGTTCCTCGGGAGCATCGGCTTCCCGGTGATCTACACGCTCGCGAAGCACGTCTGGCACGTCAAGCGGTGGTCGCTGCACTCGAAGCTGACCATCGTCACCACCGTGCTGCTGTTCATCCTCGGCGCCGCCGCCTTCCTCATCCTCGAATACGACAACCCCAAGACCTTCGGCTCCATGGACGCGGCGGACACGACCTTCCAGGCGTTCTTCCTTTCCGCGATGACCCGCTCCGGCGGCTTCAACGTCATCGAGATGGACGACCTCAACGGTTCGTCGCTGCTCGCCGCCAGCATGCTCATGTTCGTCGGCGGCGGGTCGGCGTCGACGGCGGGCGGCATCAAGGTGACGACCCTCGCGGTCCTCGCGATCGCCGTCTGGTCCGAGGCGAAGGGCCGCCAGTCCGTCGAGGCGTTCGGCCGCCGCATCCCCAGCGACGTGCAGCGGGTCGCCCTCAGCGTCGTCGCCTGGGGCGCGACCATCGTGGCCCTGTCGACCATCGTGATCGCGCAGATCACCAAGGCCGACATCAGCCATGTCCTCTTCGACGTCATCTCCGCGTTCGGCACGGTCGGCCTCTCGACGGGCCTCACCGGGGAGCTTCCGGATTCCGCCTCGTACGTCATGGCCGCGACGATCTTCATGGGCCGCGTTGGTACAGTGACTCTCGCTGCGGCAGTCGCCGCGACATCGCGCACGCAGTACTACTCACTGCCCGTGGAAAGGCCGATCGTTGGTTGAAGTCCTTCGGGGGGACGCTCCCGTCCTCGTCATCGGTCTCGGCCGGTTCGGCGCCGCCTGCGCCGGCGAGCTCGACCGTCTCGACCGCGAGGTGCTCGCGATCGACGACAACCTCGAGCTCGTGCAGAAGTGGTCGGACCGCGTCACGCACACGGTGCAGGCCGACGCCCGGAACATCGACGCCCTCCGCCAGATCGGCGCCCAGGACTTCCAGGTCGCGGTCGTCGCCGTCGGCTCCTCGATCGAGGCGTCCGTGCTCATCACGGCCAACCTCGTCGACCTCAAGGTGCCGCAGATCTGGGCGAAGGCGGTCTCCCAGTCCCACGGCAAGATCCTGGCCCGCGTGGGCGCCAACCACGTCATCTACCCCGAGCGCGAGGCCGGCGAGCGCGTGGCCCACCTCGTGAGCGGGCGCATGCTCGACTTCATCCGCTTCGACGACGACTTCGTCCTGGCCAAGATGTACCCGCCGAAGTTCATCCGCGGCGTCGGCCTGAACGAGTCCGGCGTGCGCTCGAAGTACAAGGTCACCGTCGTCGGCGTGAA
The DNA here is from genome assembly GCF_044756645.1 of Microbacterium sp. NPDC091676. Lineage (NCBI taxonomy): Bacteria > Bacillati > Actinomycetota > Actinomycetes > Micrococcales > Microbacteriaceae > Microbacterium > Microbacterium sp. NPDC091676. Next base: position 1,533,767 of record NZ_JBIVTI010000001.1, read on the forward strand.
GAGCCCGGGCAAGCCGTTCCGCTACGCGGAGGCCAACACGATCGTGACCAACCACGACCTCATCATCGTCTCCGGGACGAACAGCGACATCGAGCGCTTCGCCGCCCTCGACCGCTGAGCCGAGTCCTCCCCGCGGCGGATGCGCCGGCCGCGGCAGGCGTGGTGGGATGGGGGCATGAGCGATCACGCCCCCGCACCGCCCGTCCTCGCCCTCCGCGGGCTCCGCAAGCAGTTCGGCCAGAAGGTCGCCGTCGACGCGCTGTCGCTGGACGTCCCCGCGGGCTCGATGCTGGGGCTGCTCGGCCCGAACGGTGCGGGCAAGACGACGACGCTCGCGATGACCACCGGGCTCCTGCGCCCGGACGCCGGGACGGCCTGGGTGCTCGGCGCCGATGTCTGGCAGGACCCTGCCGCCGCGAAGGCGCGGATGGGCGTGCTCCCCGACGGCATCCGGATGCTCGACCGGCTCAGCGGCGCCGAACTGCTGCGCTATACCGGCCTGCTGCGCGGCATGCCGGAGGCGGAGGTCGTCTCCCGCTCCGGCGAGCTCCTCGACGCCCTCGGCCTGACGGAGGCGGGCGACACCCTCGTCGTCGACTACTCGGCCGGCATGAAGAAGAAGATCGGCCTGGCCTGCGCCCTCATCCACGCGCCCCGGCTGCTGATCCTCGACGAGCCCCTCGAGGCCGTCGACCCGGTCTCCGGGCAGACGATCCGGCAGATCCTGCGCTCCTTCGTGGACGGCGGTGGCACGGTCGTCCTCTCCAGCCACGTCATGGAGCTCGTCGAGTCGCTGTGCGACCGCGTCGCCATCGTGGCCGAGGGGCGCCTGCTCGCCCACGGCGCCCTCGACGAGGTGCGGGCCGGACTCACGCTGCAGGAGCGCTTCCTCAGCCTCGTCGGCGCGCACGACCTCGGGACGGAGACCCTCGCGTGGTTGCGCTCCTCGTAGGTCTGCGGCTGCGACAGCTCGGGCATCAGCTCTCCCGCAACCCCTGGATGATCGTGACCCTCGTGATCGTGGGTCTCATCGCGCTGAGCATGCTGGGGCTGCTGACCGTCGGGCTGATCGCGCTGCGGGTGGGCGCTCCGGACGCCGCCCTGACCGCGATGGTGCTCACCGGCGCCGTCATCGTGCTCGGGTGGTGGATCGGGTCGATCCTCGTCAGCGCGGACGACTCGCTGGCACCCGAGCGCTTCGCCCTGCTCCCGGTGACCGGCCGCACCCTCCTCCCCGGTCTCGTCGCGGCGGGGATGACGACGATCGGCGGCATCGGCACCGCCCTGGCCCTGCTGCTGATGCTCGTGGGATGGTCGGTCAGCGTTCCGGCCCTCCTGGTCGCGGTGCTCATGGTCCCCGTGGCCCTCGCGACCTGCGTGCTCGGCGCCCGCGTCGTCAGTGGACTTCTCGCGGGATGGCTCGCCCGTCGGCGGACGCGCGACCTCGTCCTCACCCTCGGCGTGGTCCTGCTCGCCTCGTCCGGCCTTCTCCTCAACATCGGGCTGCAGGCACTGTCGACCGTGCGCGACGTCGGTGGCGCCTTCACGGCGGTCGCGGAGATCGCCGCGTGGACGCCGGTCGCCGCCGTGTTCGGAGTCCCCGCCGCCGTGGCACAGGGCGACGTCGTCACCGCCCTCCTGCGGCTGCTCGTCGCCGCCGCCACCCTGGCCGTCTTCTGGGTCGCCGCGCGCCGGATGCTCGCTGCCCGCCTCGTCTCCCCCCTGCAGTCGAGCGGGGGCGGACGCGTGCGCTCGGGAGGCGTGCTCGACCGCCTGCTGCCCGCGGGACCCGTCGGCGCCATCGCGGGACGGACGCTCCGCTACTTCCGCCGCGACCCGCGTCAGGTCGTCAACATCGTGATGCTCCTGCTGCTCCCCGCGATCTTCCTCGGCCTGGCACTCATGAACGGACTGCAGCAGGACAGTACCGGCTTCGCGCCCGCGATCACCCTCATCCCGGCGATCAACGCCCTGCTCGCCGGGAGCATCGTGCAGATGGCGATCGCGTACGACAACGACGCCGTCGCCCTGCACATCCTCACCGGGGTGAGCGGGACAGCCGACCGCGTCGGACGGCTGCTCGGGTTCGCGCTGGTGGCGGTGCCGATCACGATCCTCCTGTGCGTCGCGACCTGTCTGCTGGCCGGCCGTCCCGACCTGCTTCCGGGCAGTCTCGGCGCCGCGCTCGGGCTCATGGCGGTGTCGGCGGGCGCGGGCTCCTGGGTGGGGGCGTTCCTGCCGGGGCGAGCTCCGGCACCCGAGGCCAACCCGTTCGGACGCGGCTCCTCCGGCGGCGCGCAGTCCTTCCTCGCGATGCTCATCATGTCGCCGATCACGCTGCTGCTCGGCGGCCCCGCCCTCGGCTTCGCGATCGCGTCGATCTGGATCCCGCCTCTGGGCTGGGCGAGCCTCGCGGCCGCCGTCGTCCTCGGGGGCGCCGCGATCTGGGGTGGCACGGTGCTCGGCGGTCGCGTCCTGCAACGGCGCTGGCCCGAGGTGCTCGCCGAAGTCGCCAGCGACGCCTAGCCGCCCGGCCCCTCGCCGCAACAGGCGCCCGCGCGGGTTCAGGCTCCAGGGGTGCTGGCTGCCTGAACTCGCGTGGCCGCCTGTTTCCGCGACCTCTCGTCGCAACAGGCACTCGCGCGGGTTCAGGCTCCAGTGGTGCTGGCTGCCTGAACTCGCGTGGCCGCCTGTTTCCGCGACCTCTCGTCGCAACAGGCACTCGCGCGGGTTCAGGCTCCAGGGGTGCTGGCTGCCTGAACTCGCGCGGCCGCCTGTTTCCGCGGGGCGGAAGCGCGCGAGAACAGGCGGGTGGGATCAGGCGCCGGCGGCGAGCTCCTTCGCGCGGGCGAGAGCGGCGGCAGCGGCGGCGGCGAAGGTGTCGGACAGGTGGGCGTCCTGGAGCACGGCGACCGCGCGCTCCGTCGTGCCCTTCGGACTCGTCACCCGGCGGCGCAGCTCGGCGGGGTCCTCCCCCGTCGAGTCCAGCAGAGCGGTCGCGCCGATGAAGGTCTGCTCGGCCAGCAGACGGGCGTCCGCGTCGGCGAAGCCCATCTCCCGCGCGGCCGCGGTGAACTCCTCGACGAGGAGGAAGACGTAGGCGGGACCGGAGCCGGAGATCGTCGAGAGCGCATCGATCTGCGACTCGGGGACCTCCACCACCGCCCCCACCGTCTCGAACAGACGACGCACGAGCGCGAGGTCATCGGGAGTCGCCGCGGCGCCGGCCGCGAGACCGGTGACCCCCTTGCGGATCGTCGACGGGGTGTTCGGCATGGAGCGGATGACGCGGGCCTCCGAGCCGAGGACATCCGCGAAGGTCTGCAGCGTGACTCCCGCGGCGAGGCTCACCACGACGGTCTCTGGGCTGAGGTGCGGCGCGATCTCGCGCAGGAGGTCGGGGACCATCGCCGGCTTCACCCCGACCAGGACCACCCGTGCGCCGGCGACGGCGTCGGCATTGCCCTCCGGCCGCTCGGACAGCGCGATGCTGGTGACGCCGTCGAGGCCCGCGAACGCCTCGGCCTTCTCCGGCGTGCGGTTCGTGGCGGTGATCCCTCCGTCCACAGGGACCCCCGAGGCGAGCACGCCGCGGAGGATCGCTCCCCCCATGGATCCGGCACCGAGGAACGCGAGGGAGGGGAGCGCATCAGCCATGTCGTCATCCTACGGCGGGCGCTCCTGTGACGGCCGTGTTGCCGTCCTAGACTCGTCGCATGAGTGCATCCGGAGGCAGCAAGGCCATCGTCGCGGCGTTCCTGGCGAACCTGGGCATCGCTCTCGCGAAGTTCCTCGCGTGGGCCCTCTCCGGCTCGGCCTCGATGCTCGCCGAGGCTATCCACTCCGTCGCCGACTCGGGGAACCAGCTGTTGCTGATGCTCGGCGGGCGCAAGGCGAAGCGCCACGCGGACCGCTCGCACCCGTTCGGCTACGGCCGCGAACGCTATGTCTACGCGTTCGTCGTGTCGATCATCCTCTTCTCCGTCGGCGGGCTCTTCGCGATCTACGAGGGCGTGGAGAAGCTCACCCACCCGCATGAGATCGACCAGACCTGGTGGTGGCTCCCGCTCGTCGTGCTGTTCATCGCGATCGGCCTGGAGTCGTTCTCGCTGCGCACCGCCGTGCGCGAGAGCAACGTCGTCCGCGAGAAGGGCCAGTCCTGGTTCTCCTTCGTCCGGCGGTCGAAGGCGCCGGAGCTCCCCGTGGTCCTCCTCGAAGACGTCGGGGCCCTCACCGGACTCACCTTCGCCCTGCTCGGCGTCGGTCTCACGCTCCTCACCGGCAACCCCGTCTTCGACGCCCTCGGCACGGTGATGATCGGCGTCCTGCTCGTGCTCATCGCGATCGTGCTCGGTGTCGAGACGAAGAGCCTGCTCGTCGGGGAGGGCGCGACCCCCGCCGACTACGACCGGATCGTGGACGCGATCAACGACGGTCCGGAGATCGAGAAGATCATCCACATGAAGACCCTCTACCTGGGGCCGGACGAGCTGATGGTCGCCGCGAAGATCGCGCTCAGCGCCGACAAGCCGCTGCGCGAGGTCGCGGACGACATCGACGAGATCGAGGCTCGCATCCGCGCCGCCGTGCCGGTCGCCCGGGTCGTCTACATCGAGCCGGACGTCTACCGTCCCGCGATCGATCCGGAACCCTCGACGGACGTCTTCGTCCTCAAGTCCTCGGACTGAGCGTTCAGCGCCGGTCCTCGAAGAAGGCGCGCAACAGCGCGATGGACGCGTGCTCGTCCACGCCGCCGATCACCTCGGCACGGTAGGGCAGGCGGCGGTCGCGCAGCACGTCGTACATCGAACCGGCCGCTCCCGCCTTGTCGTCCCACGCGCCGAAGACCACGCGGCCGATGCGGGCCTGGAGGATCGCGCCGGCGCACATCACGCAGGGCTCGAGGGTGACGACGAGCGTGCAGCCGTCGAGGTTCCATGAGCCGCGGGCCGACGCCGCGGCGCGGATCGCCTCGATCTCGGCATGCCCGGTCGGGTCGTGCGTGGCCTCGCGCGTGTTGCGCCCTTCGGCCACGACACGGCCGTCCGCGTCGAGCACGACGGCGCCGACGGGGATCTCCGCGGTGGCGGCGGCCTCGGCGGCGAGCTCGAGCGCCCGCTGCATCGCGAGGCGGTCGGCGGCGGTCATGCCCCGAGCCTACGGCAGCGCGAGGCGGCCACCACGGCACTCGATGTCGTGCGTGGACGCGGCGCGCATTAGCCTGTATCCATGCGTGTTCACGTCGCCGACCACCCTCTCATCACCCACAAGCTCTCGGTGCTGCGCGACGCGCGCACCCCGTCGCCGGTCTTCCGCCAGCTGACCGAAGAGCTCGTGACGCTCCTCGCGTACGAGGCCACGCGGAATGTGAAGGTGACTCCCATCGAGATCACGACGCCGGTCACCACGACCACGGGCGTGAAGATCTCCGAGCCGCGGCCCATCGTCGTCCCCATCCTGCGCGCCGGTCTCGGCATGCTCGAAGGCCTCGTCAAGCTCCTCCCCACCGCTGAGGTCGGTTTCCTCGGCATGGTCCGCGACGAGGAGACCTTCGAGCCCACCACGTACGCCGAGCGGCTTCCGGACGATCTCTCCGACCGCCAGTGCTTCGCGATCGACCCGATGCTCGCGACGGGCGGCTCCCTCGCCGCGGCCATCCAGTTCCTGTTCGACCGCGGCGCGAAGGACGTCACCGCGATCTGCCTGCTGGGCACCCCGGAGGGCGTGGCCGCCATCGAGGCGATGGCCGGCGACCGCGATGTGACCCTCGTCCTCGGAGCGCTCGACGAGCGCCTCGACGAGAAGGGCTACATCGTGCCCGGCCTCGGCGATGCGGGCGACCGCCTCTACGGCACCGTCTGACCTCGCTCGCGTTCTCGACTCTCGTCAGAGGGTCAGGCGATAGCCGCGCTCCTCGCCGTAACGCGTGAAGCCGGCCCTCGCGAGGATCGGCGCCGATGTCGAGACGCGGCCCTTGACGAGCGCCGTTCCCGCACCGCGCACGGCACTCTGTCGCAGGCGCTCCGCGAGCACCGCCCGATACACGCCGCGACCGCGGTCGGCGTCGAGTGTCGCGGCTCCCCACAGTCGGGTGAACCCGTCGACGATCGTGCACCCGCCGGTGCTCACCGCACGGCCGTCGATGCGGCCGAGCACCCGGAACCCCTGCCCCGCGGACAGGGATGCGGTGAGTTCGGCGAACTCGGCGTCCAGACCGTCCTCGTCCAGCGGCTGCTGCTCCCAGACCGGGACGTTGATCGCATCGACCTCGCGGAGCTGGTCCTTCGTGCGCACGACCTCGGCGGTGACCCCGGGCGGCACGTCGACCGCAGCTCCGATGGTCGACCGCGCGAACACCGTGACGGTGTCGAAGTGCACCGCACCGCGGCGCTGGAGCTCGTCCTCGAGGTCCGGGTCGTCCGCGGGGTTGGTCCAGAACGTGAAGACGTTCTCGCCCCAGGCCCTGGTGCGTTCCAACGCCCGCTCCAGCACCTCGGCGGCGGGCCGCGTCGACGTCACCTGCGATCCGCGGACGCCGCCTCCGAACCGCTCCGGGTAGCGCACGAGCAGCAGATCGTCACGGACGTCCTCACTGCCGCGCGGGAACCACGCCCATGCGGCGGCGGCGCGCAGGACCTCATCGACCGTCGGCGTCTCGACGGCAGCAGGCCCGGGAACGGACGACATCATGATTCCTCCTCCTCGGCGGCACCCACCAGGCGCGCGAAGGCGCTGAGTCTCGCGACCCCCTCGGGCGTGAACGGCAGGTCGTCGAGCAGGGCCGGCGAGTGGATGAGGTAGGCCACGACCTGCGCGCGGGAGATCGCCACGTTGAGCCGGTTCTGCAGCAGCAGGAACTCCGGGCCGCGCGGGGCATCCCGACCGCTCGACGCGGCGAGCGTCGTGAGGGAGACGACCGCCTCCTTGCCCTGGAAGTTGTCGACGGTGCCCACCGGGACCCCGCCGAAACCGGCCGCCGCGAGCGCGTCGTGCACGAGCTGCCGCTGCGCGTTGTAGGGCGCGACCACGATGATGTCCTCCGGCGTCAGCGGGCGGACGGTGCCCTCGGCGTCGTTGTCGTGGAAGGTACGGCCGACGAGGTCACGGACGATACGCACCACTTCGGCGGCTTCCTCCGGCGACTGGGTCGCGTTGCCGCGGTGCCGCAGCGGCACCACATGCAGGCCCGGGTCGATGCCGTCGACCGCGCGTCGCTCCGTTCCGGGAGCGGAAGCGAGCTTGCCGGCGTAGGCGAGCTTCGACACCGGAGCCGCGACATACGGGTGCATGCGCCAGGAGCGGGCGAGGAAGTAGCCGTACTCCGGACGCACGACGGGATCGCCGTCCATCACCCAGCCGAGCGCAGAGGTGTCCACCGGCTCCGGATGGGCGCCCTGGCTGACCTGGGGCAGTTGCTGGGGGTCGCCGAGGAGCAGGAGCCGCTGCGCGCCGGCGGCGACCGCGATGGTCGAGGCGAGTGAGAACTGTCCGGCCTCGTCGATCACGAGCAGGTCGAGCTCTCCCCTGGCCACCCGCTGGGTGTTGCTGAAATCCCACGCAGTGCCGCCCACGACGGCACCCTCGTTCTCGTGCTCGGCGAGGAAGGCGGCCATCCCGGTCTTCGGGATCACCGTGTAGCCGGGATCGGCGTCGGCAACTTTGGGGCACTTCGCCACCTGACCCGGGGCGACACCGTCGGCGACGACGCGCTCCAGCAACGTCTCGATGATCGCGTGGGACTGCGCGACGACGCCGATGCGGAAGCCGTGCTCGTTGACGAGCCGGGCGATCACCTGGGAGCCGGTGTAGGTCTTCCCCGTGCCCGGGGGGCCCTGCACCGCGAGGTAGCTGCGGTCGAGGTCGAGGACTCCGCGGACGATCGCGTCGATCGTGTCATCCCCTGCGGCCGGAAGCGCGTTCCCCGACACCGTGCGCGGAGGCAGGCGGCGGAGGATGTCGGTGGCCGCGTCCTCGGGGAAACCAGGGGCGGCCGCGTGCACCGCGTCGGCCCATTCGTCGATCGCCTGCTGCAGCGACACCACCCGAGGCGGCGCGGCAGGGGTGAGGGCGACGGGGAGGTCGTCCCAGGTCTGTCCCTGCACGGCGGACTCGACCACGAGGTACCCGTCGTCCAGCACCTCGACGACCGTGACCCCGTGCGGCACGTGCACGGCGCGGGACGGGACGTCGGTGTCGAACGGGGCGGGGACGTCGTAGAGCGCGAACGGCTGCGCACCAGGACCGAGCGTCGTGCCCGGCGAGACCTCGCCGCGGATCTCCAGCTCCCGCGACAGGACTCTGCGGCCTTCGCCGATGCTCCAGTCGCGGCGCACCCGCGAGCGGGTCGCATCGACCTTCACCACATCGCGCGTGCCGTCCCACATGGTGACCGGCTCCCGCAGCCCCTGGAAGTGCGCGACCCAGAAGCTCTTCGCCTCGCGCGGGAAGTAGTCGATGGCGGCCGCCGCGATCCGGTGCACGAGCCCGTCGTCACCGGCCTCCACCGCACGCTCCGCGTCGCCGAGAAGAGCGAGCGAACGCGGGGACGGCTCGTAGATGACCTCGTCCGCATCGTCCGGCGGGGCCGGCGTGACGCCCTCCGCTCGGGCGATGTCGATGAGCCAGTTGCGCAGCCGGCGGGTCGAGACGCAGTCGTAGCGGTTGTAGTCGGCGAGGTCGGCGAACACGGCCTCGGCCTCGGACTGCGCCCCCGCCGCCGCGAGCTCCCGCGCGGCGACGTACTGCACGATGGAGTCGTCGCCCTTCTGGACGTCGCTCGTGCGCACGTCCTCCCCCATGTAGAGGGGCTCGAGCTTCTTGATGGAGTAGGACCGCGAGCCGACCCGCACGGTGCGCAGCACCAGCGGGTACAGGTCGACGAACACGCCTTCGCGGAGCAGGCGGTCCACCTCGCCCTCGCGCACCCCGTGGCGCGCGGCCATCGCGACCAGGTGGGAGGTCTCGTAGGGGGCGTAGTGGTAGATGTGCATGCCGGGGTGCGCGGCGCGGCGCACCTTCACGAAGTCGAGGAAGGTCTCCAGCGCCCGTCGCTCCTCCGCGAACGAGTGCGCCCAGAGCGCGGTGTACTGGTCGGCGTTGTCGACCCAGCCGAACAGATAGTCGATGCCCCACTCCGCCTCGCCGTCGGGGGCGGGCTCGGTGTACAGCGGATCGCCCTCGAAGTCGAAGAAGATGTCGCCGTGGCTGGGCACCGGGAGGGTGTGGATCGCCGCGGCGTAGTGCACGTCGTACGTCGCCGCGCCCTCGGCATCCGCCCGCAGCTGCACCCGGGCCTGGGCGCGGAGGTTCTCGAAGGTGTCGACGTTCATGCCCTCGGGGGCTTGCGTCGCCGCAGCCAGGTCGTCGATCGTGAGGATCCCGGCGGCGCGGAGACGGGCCCGCTGCACCGGACGCATGCGGGCGACCATGAGGAGGTCCCGGTGGGCCAGCACCTGCTCCTCGCAGGTGGCGCAGCGCCCGCAGGCGACCACGCGCAGGTCGCCGCGGTCGTCACCCCACGCGAGGGGCGCTCCTGCGGCGCCCTCGGCCACGGCGCGGTCCGCGATGAGAGCGCGCAGCCGCGACCGACGCACACGGAACAGCGGAAGGAGGTCGTCGACGGCGTGCGTGCTGACGCTGTTGTCCCCGTGGATGAGGTCGACCTCGTCGGCTCGAGGGATGCCGAGCCGGTCGAGCTGATCGGCATATGCCGCGAGCTGCATGAGGGCGGTCACGCGGGCCTTGCGGGCGAGCTTGGAGTCCTGCACGCGCCAGCGCCCGTCCGCATCGCGGCGGAGGAAGTCGGCGAACCCGACGAACTCGTCGGTGGCGAAGGCCGCCTGGAAGACGACCAGCGCGTCGGACCGCAGAGCGCTCAGCGTCTCGTCGACGGCGGCCGCGAGGGCCTCCGGATCGCTCGAGGAGACCTTGGCGATCCGGTGCACCCGTTCGTCGCCGAGCTCCCGGATGTAGCGGTCGAGCACGTTCTGCTCGTGCACGTCTCCCAGCTGGGCGGCGCGGAGGAGCGTCGCGTCCTCCGGCTCCTCGACGGCGGGGACCCGACCCAGTTTCGCGTCGATCGCCCGCGACCATGCGAACTCGCACTCGGCGGCCGCCTTGAGGTCGCTCGCGCTCCAGATGACCCGCTGCGCCTCTGTGTCGATCCGCACGATTCTCCCGTTCTGTCGGCTGCTTCGACACTATCCGCGGCATCCGACACGGCGAAAAGCGGGCGGTCCCGCACAGGGGGAACCGGTCAGCGCCACCAGGTGTCGTCGGGGGTCACCGGGAGATGACGCTTGTGCTGGGTCGCGAGGTACCGCGCCTCGATGCGGCCGGCGACCTCGGGGTCGACCTCCCGGCCCTCGAGGAAGTCGTCGATCTGCTCGTACGTCAGCCCCAGCTCGTCCTCGTCCGTGCGCCCCGGCTGGTCGTCGAGGAGGTCGGCGGTGGGGACCTTGAAGGCCAGGCGCTCCGGAGCGTCCAGGAACTGGAGCAGGGCCCGCCCCTGTCGCTTCGTGAGACCGGCCAGCGGGAGGACGTCAGCGGCCCCGTCGCCGAACTTCGTGTAGAACCCCGTGACGGCCTCGGCGGCGTGGTCGGTGCCGATGACGATCAGTCCCTCATGCCCGGCGAGCGCGTACTGCGTGACCATGCGGAGGCGCGCCTTGATGTTGCCGCGGTTGAAGTCGGAGATGTCGCTGGAGACGGCGGACTCGATGTCCTTCTCGACGCCCTCGACGCCGTTCTGGATGTTCACCTCGATCGAGGAGTCCGGCGCGATGAAGTCCAGCGCGGCCTGCGCGTCTTCGGCGTCGTGCTGCACGCGATAGGGCAGACGCACGGCCAGGAAGCTCGCTTCCCCACCCTCGGCACGCACGCGCTCCACTGCGAGCTGGGCGAGGCGCCCCGCGAGCGTCGAGTCCTGTCCGCCGGAGATGCCGAGGACGAAGCCCTTCGCGCCGGTCGTGCGCAGGTAGTCCGCGAGGAAGCCGACGCGACGCTCCACCTCCGCTTCGGGATCGATGTCGGGCCGGGCGCCCAGGTCTTCCGCGATCTGCTTCTGCAACGACACGTTGTCCTCCGCTCATCGGTTCGGCTCCAGTATCCCCCCTCCGTGTTTCGTGCGGGTCACGCCACCGCGCGGACGAGGCATCCAGCGGCGACCTGACAGACTGAGACGGTGAAGCTCCTCGTCGCCGCCCTCGAGTCCGAACTGTCCGCCTTCCCCGAGGAGCTCGCGGGCTTCGACCGGCTCGTCACCGGCCCGGGGAAGCTGCCGGCGACGTACGCGCTGACCCGTGCCCTGGATGCCAAGGACTACGACGAGGTCGTCGTCGTCGGCACCGCGGGTTCCATCGAGAAGGGACGTGCGTACGCGGTGCACGAGATCGCCACCGCCGTCCAGCACGACGTGATCGACCTCGACGGCGTCGTCGGACGGCACGTCTCGCTTCCACCGCAGGTGACCACGGGCCGCGAGGGCGTCGTGATCGCCACGGGTGACCACTTCGTGAACGACGCCGAGGTCACCGCCGTGATCCGGCCGATGGGTGCGGCGCTGGTGGACATGGAGACCTACGCCTACATCTGGGTGGCGGGGCAGTTCGGTGTGCCGATCCGCGCGTTCCGCGCCGTCTCCGATCAGGCGGAGGATGGTGCCCTGGCCGACTTCCGCGAGGCCATCGCCCGGTGCAGCATCGAGCTGCGCGAGGTGATCCGCGCCGAGTACGGGGTCTGACTCAGCGCGTCTCGATGACGCTCGGTCCGTTCGGCAGCGCACGGACCGTGAGCTGCGCGGGGATCTGCTCCTGCATGGCCTCGACGTGGCTGATGACGCCGACCGTGCGGCCGCCCTGTCGCAGCTCGTCGAGCGTGCGCATCGCGACGTCGAGCGTGTCGCCGTCGAGGGAACCGAACCCCTCGTCGATGAAGAGCGTGTCCAGGCGGATGCCTCCGGCGCGGGCCGTCACGACCTCGGCCAGCCCGAGGGCGAGCGCGAGGGAGGTGAGGAAGGTCTCGCCGCCCGAGAGGGACTGCGGCGGACGGGTCTGCCCGGTGAAGGCGTCGGCGACCACGATGCCCAGCCCGGAGGCGGCGCCGCGCGCAGCCAGCGCATCGGAGTGCTGCAGCCGGTAGCGCCCTTCGGACATGTCGTGGAGCCGGCGGTTCGCGGCGTCGACGATCTCCTCGAGCTCCGCCGCCAGCACGAAGGTCTCCAACGTCATCTTGCGGGTGTTCGCTCCCCGTCCGGCGATCGTGTCCGCGAGAGCCTGGAGCACCTCGAACTCCGCGGCATCCGCTGCCGTACGGGCGTGCTCGTCCTCGGCGGCGTCGATGAGACCGGTCAGCCTCGTCGCGTCCCCGGCAGCCCGCGTCGCCTCGTCGACGGCCGTCGACCACGCCGCCCTGGCCTCACGCGCGGCCTGCTCGACCGGCCCGAGGTCGATGGGCTCCTCGGGCAGCGTCCGCAGCTCGAGGTCGAAGAGGAGGGCGCGCTCCTTCTCCCGCTGCACCGCGTGCGTCGTCACCCGCTCGTCCAGCTCCGCCTGCACTTCCGGCGGGCGCAGCGCCGCGGTGGCGGCCCCGACGTCGGAGAACTCGGACGCGTCGAGCACGGCGTCCCTCTCGGCAGCCGCCTCCTCGGCCGCCTGCTGCCTCCGCGCCGTTTCGGCTTCGGCGTCGAGGAGGCGGCGGGCGGCGGCGAGGTGGGCGGTGGCCTCCGTCATGCGCTCAGCGACCGACGCATAGCTGCCTCGCGCCTCGTCGATCGCCGCGCGGGCGGCCTCGTCGCGCTGGACGACCAGGGCGAGCCGCTCGCGGGCTTCGGCGAGGGCCGCCTCGTCCTGGACGCGCCGCCCCTCGAGTGCGTCCTGCTGCGCACCGAGCTCGACGAGTTCCCCGTCGCGCCGCCGTGCGGCCTCGGCCCCGGCGAGGGCCTCCTTCTCGGCGGCCACCGCGGCATAGAGCTCCGCTTTCGCCGTCTCGGCGTCCCGTCCGTCCGCACGCGCCAGGGCCGCAGCGAGCTCGACCTGCAGCGACGTGCAGGTGGCCGCCGCCTGCTGCTCGCGGCGCGCCGCCTCATCCCTCCGGGTCTCCGCAGCGGCGATGTCCTCCACCGAGACCGCGGCGCTGTGATCTGCCGGCGCGGGATGCTCCCGCGCACCGCACACCGGGCAGGGATGATCCTCGATGAGAGCGGACGCCAGCTCCCCGGCCATGCCGTCGATCCGGCGCTGGCGCAGTTCGGCCAGAGCCGACTGCGCGGAGGCCTGCACGGACGTCGCCTCGGCGAGGACGCGTTCGGCGGCGGCGCACTCCTGCTGCAGACGTGCCACCTCTTCCGCCGCCGCCCGGCGGAGCTCGGCAGCGACGCGCGCGCTCTCCGCGGCGGGGACCCGATCGCCGAGCCGACGCGCGTCATCCCGCTCCGCGGTGACGGCGGCGATCCGCCCGGGCAGCGCCGCGCGTTCCGCCTCGCCATCGGCGCACCGGCGCTCGGCCGCGGCGACGGCCTCTTCTGCGGTGACGCGCTCGGCGGCGCGGCGCGGGGCCTCGGCCTCCAGCGCGACAGCGCGCTCCCACACCCCGGACGCCCGCGTCCGGTCGGCGATCCACGCATCGAGGTCGTGGGTCTCGACACCGAGCAAGTCCCAGTCCGCGTGTGCACGCTTCTCCGCGGTCACCGCGTCATCGAGAGCCGACGCCGCACGGTCGGCCGCGGTGATCGACGACCGGAGCACCTCGGCCTCCCGCGCCCTGGCGAGCTCCGCCTTCGCCTCGGCGATCGCTCCCTCCTCGGCGTCCAGGCGGGCCATCGCCGCGCGGGCGCGGTCCCGCTCGCGCTGGGCACGCTGATCCTCACGTGCCGCGGCCAGGACGGCGTCGGCGGCCTCGAACCGCTTCTCCGCCTCCTGACGCTCGGCAGCGCGCCGTTCCGCCCGGTACGCGGCGCGCGCCTGCGCCCGTTCCAGCTCCGCCAGGCGATCGGCCGTCGTGACGCCCTCGCCCTGCACCCCGGGTCCGTCCTCGCCCTCGGCGTCGCCGGCGTCGCGCCCGAGGTCGGCATCCGCCACCAGGCGCTCCGCCTCCTCCAGCCGCGCGGAGACCGTGGCGAGGCGCGCGCCGAGGCTCTGCTCGGCGCGGCGACGGCGCTCGTCGAACCGCGTCTGCACGTCTTCGAAACGCTCGGTGCCGAAGAGCCGGCGCAGCAGCGCCTGCCGGTCCCGGCTGCCCGCGAGGAGGAACTCCGAGAAGCGGTTCTGCGCGAGGAGGATCACCTGCAGGAACTGCTCGCGGCTGAGCTGGAGGATGTCATCGAGCTCGTGCGCCACGTCGACCGCCCGCGCCGCGCGACCGACCCAGCCGTCGTCCGTGAGCTCCTCCAGGGAGACCGCCGCCGCCTGCTTGGTCAGGCCTCCGCCGCGACGAGCCGGCCGGAGGTACTCGGGCGAACGCGTGACCCGGTAGCGACCGGACGGCGTGCTGAACTCGACGACCACCTCGGAGGGATCGTCCGGTTCGCTGTGATCGCTGCGGAGCCTCTTCTCCCCGCCGTCGTACCGCGGCACCCCGCCGTACAGCCCGAAGCAGACCGCATCCAGGATGCTCGACTTCCCCGCCCCGGTGCGGCCGGCGATGAGGAAGATCCCGTCGTCGGCGAAGGCGTCGAAGTCGACGGTCTGCCGCGCACGGAAGGGCCCGAACCCCTCGACCTCCAGTCGATGTAGTCGCACTAGACGAGGGCTTCCGCGCGGACCCGGTCGTCGAGCACCTCACGGATCAGCTCGCGTTCGACCTCGGTGGCTCCGTGGCCGGCCCGCACGTGCTCGAGGAACGCCTCGATCCGGTCGGCATCGGTCACCGCGGCGCGCAGCCGGTCACCGTACGAGCGCTCCTGCATGCCCGCGACCACCGCGGGCTGATGCAGCACCATGGCACAGTGCGGGTATGCCTCGCGGAGCCGTCGCATGGGCTCGGTCTGCGGCACGGCGTCGGTGTAGACGGCGCACACCCAGGCGTCGGCGTGCGCGGCGATGTTCTCTGCGGAGAGGATCTCCTCGAAGGCGCCGGTCAGAGTGACCAGGCGCCGCGGGATCGGCAGCTCCAGCCACTCGACGCCCGCGAGTCCGTCGGCATCGAGCTCGACGAGCCAGGAGCCGCGCGGCTTGTGCTGCTCGCCGAAGCTGTAGTGCAGCGGAGCGCCGGCGTATCGCACCCGCTCGCTGACCTGCTGGCGACCATGGATATGACCCAGTGCGACGTAGTCGGGGCCGTCGAACGCGCGGAGCGGCACGACGTCGAGGCCGCCCTGTCGCACCTCGCGCTCCAGACCCTCCGTCGGCTCCACTCCCGCGGCGAAGCAGTGGGCGATCGCGACCGCACGGCCCGCGTGCTTCTGCATGCCCGCGCGGACGAGGGCCATCGCGTGCGTCATGGTCTGCGCCTGCGTGCGCAGCTGCCGTCCCTCGGCGTCGCCCTCCGGCCAGTGCTGGCGGACGATCGCGGGCTCCAGATACGGGATCCCGAAGAAGTGCACCGGACCGTGGGCGTCGTCGATCGTGACGGGGGTACCGACCGCGAGGGGGTCGGTGAGCACGTGGATGCCGTCGCGCAGCAGCCGGGCCTGGAACCCCAGCCGCGCGGCGGAATCGTGGTTCCCGCTGGTGACGACCACCCGCGCACCCGTCTCGTGGAGACCGACGAGGGCGTCGCCCAGCAGCGTGTACGCGGCGGCAGAGGGCGTGGCGGAGTCGAACACGTCGCCCGCGACGATCACGACGTCGACCGCGTGCTCCCTGACCTGCGCGGTCAGGGCGGCGAGCACCTCGGCGAGCGCATCCATGGTGGAGTTGCCATGGAACGTCCGGCCGATGTGCCAGTCCGAGGTGTGCAGGATCCGCATACCCCCACGGTACGAAGACCCTCGGACATTCCCTCCGAGGCGTGCCGGGAGCGCCGTCTCCCGAGGCACGCGGAGGAAGCGGAAGGTCCCCTGACCCACCCTCGTCGCGGCGACCGGCACGTGGTGATGCGAGATGCGCTGTGCACCTTCACCTGTGCGGCGTGCGGGGCTGCGCGATGCGAGATCAGGGCTGCCCACCGCCCACAGGGGCCGGCTTGCCCCGCCGGCTGAGGGTTGTGCCCGCTCCGTCGCGACTACCGACTTCCGCTCTCCTCCTCGAGGTCGTGCGACCAGTTCGCCTGCTGGATCCGGTTGTCGAGCTCTCGGAGCTCCTGGGCGACCGCATCCGCCCGCGCGCGCAGCGCGGCGACGGGCAGCGCCGACACCTGCCGCAGCTCCGAGCGCATCTGGCGCAGGTACTGCTCGTTCGCCCCCGAGGCCGCGGCCGCCGCGTCCGTGAGCACGGCGTGGCGCAGGCGCAGCACGTCCCGCGCGGCGAGCGCATCGGTCATCGTCCCGTCCGCGCCGAGGTCGAGGCGGGCGTTCGTCGCGTTGATGCGCCGGATCAGGCTCTGCAGTCGGGTCAGCGCGCCCTCCGCCTCCTCGATCAGCGCCGCCGCGTCCTCGGCGGGCTCCTCGCCCTCCTGGTACCGGGCGTTCGCGACGATCCGCGCCCGCAGCTGCTCGATGCCGCGCTGCAGGTCGGCGCGGGCGGCGAGGGCTTCGGCGAGTCTCATGCCCTCATCCTCGCAGGCGGCGGCCGTAACAGTTCGTCATACAGGCGGAAGGTCAGCGCGTGCGGAGAAGACCCGACTGCTCGGGGTGCGCGGCGAACCACTCCGCCACGTACCAGCAGACGGCGTCCACCTTGCGGTCGCCGCGCTCCGCGATGTCGGCGACGGCCCCCTCGACCACCTTTCCGGCGTACCCGTTTCCGCGGAATGCCGGGACCGTGTAGGCCCGGGTGAGCGCGACCGTGTGGCCGTCGTCCCGGTAGTCGAGCACGCTGACGAGCTTCCCGTCGCGCGTGAGGGTGTACCGCGATGCGTCCTTCTCGTCGGTCAGGATGAAGCCGCCGACGGTGTGCGAGATCGTCATCCGTATCACGTTACGCCTCTTGCGACGCGCCCGGGCGTTTTGACATGTCCCGTCACGATCGGACATAATCCCCCCATGACCATCAACGCACGCCCTTTGTCCGCCCAGGAGGCGAACGGGACTGCCGGGATGATGATGCCCGGTCGCGTTGACATGTGTTGCCGAATGTGTCGCTGAACGAACAGCCACCTCGCCTGACCTGACTCCTCGCCATCTGCGAGAGCAGTGTCCCGAGCACACACCCGTGCTCGCTTCCCCGGCTCCGCCGGTCATTCGTGCAACGCATCCGAGCCCCCTCCCGCCGGGCTCACGTCCTGAGGACCCATCATCATGTCGAACTCCGCCCTTCTCGAGCGTCCCGCCGCCACCGCCCCGAACCGCACCGTCCGCCCCGCCGAGTCGTCGGCTCCGCTGGCCCCGGCCGGCGCCGACCTCCCCGCCGTCCGCTCGCCCCGCGGCTTCGCCCTCTACGTCGGCCTGGACGAGATCAAGGCCGCCGAAGCCGGTGTGAGCCTTCCGCTGCTCGTCGACGCCCTCCGCCGCACGCTGGCCGAGCTCGCGCCCGGCGCCGAGACCCACGCCACCGTCGCCCTCGCCCCGCACGGCTCCGGCGGCCGAGACCTCGACGTCGTGCGTCTCGCCCTGCAGGAGCCCGGCGCGATCGCCCGCACCAAGGCCGCCGCCGAGGAGGAGACCACGCCCGAGGAGTCCGGCGTCACCGTCGACATCTCCCGCAAGCGCGTGCTCATCGACGGCGAGTCCGCCGCCTTCACCTACAAGGAGTTCGAGCTGCTGCAGTACCTCGTCCTCCGCGAGGGCCGCACGATCGAGCGCAGCGAGCTCGTCGCCGCCCTCTGGCAGGCCCAGGACGACGAGACCCCGGGCGAGCGCACGATCGATGTGCACGTGCGCCGGCTGCGGGCGAAGCTCGGCCGCTACGAGGACATCGTCCGAACCGTGCGCGGCATCGGCTACCGCTTCGACCGTCACGCCGACGTCGTCATCCGCTA
Source organism: Microbacterium sp. NPDC091676 (assembly GCF_044756645.1). Taxonomy (NCBI): domain Bacteria; kingdom Bacillati; phylum Actinomycetota; class Actinomycetes; order Micrococcales; family Microbacteriaceae; genus Microbacterium; species Microbacterium sp. NPDC091676. The sequence goes on from NZ_JBIVTI010000001.1 coordinate 1,551,779, forward strand.
CGGCCACGGAACCCCGTCGCCGGACCGCTTCTGACCCGCTCCCGCTCAGCCCGGAGGCCGGTGTCAGGAGCCGCGCGTAGGGTGGGCGCATGACCCTCGCCGCCGCCCCCGCGACGGCGGGCGCCGTCCGCGCGGATGCCCCGCGGGAGACGACGTACCGCCCGCCGCACCTGCTCGATCTCCGGCGCACCGTCGGCATGTTGCGCCGCGGCGGCACCGATCCGACGACGGTCTTCGACGGCCCCGTCATCTGGCGCGCGGTCCGCACGCCACAGGGTCCGTCGACGTTGGCGCTGCGGATGTCGGGGAACGAGGTCAAGGCGACCGCCTGGGGTCCGGGCGCGGAGCACGCCCTCGCCCTCGTGCCGGCGCTGTGCGGCGCCGGCGACGACCCGACCGGCTTCGTCCCCTCCCTGCACCCCCTCATCGCCGAGGCGGCCCGGCGACACCCCGGCATCCGGCTCGCACGGACGGACGAGGTCTTCGACGCCCTCGCCTGCGGCATCCTCGAGCAGAAGGTCACCTCCATGCAGGCCTTCGGCGCCTGGAGGTACCTCGTCTCGCGCTACGGCGACCCGGCACCGGGGCCGACGCCGCGACCGATGGCCGTCGCTCCCACGGCGGCGCAGTGGCGACGCATCCCGTCCTGGGCATGGCATCGCGCCGGCGTGGAGCCGCCGCAGTCGAAGACCATCGTGCGGGCCGCGGAGCGCGGCGATCGCATCGCCGCTGCCGTCCGAGCGGCCACGACCGGCGCTGACCGTGACCGCGTGCTCACGAGCCTGCCCGGAGTCGGGGTCTGGACCGCCGCGGAGACCCGGATCCGCGCGCTGGGCGACCCCGATGCCGTCAGCGTGGGCGACTACCACCTGGCGCACGAGGTCGGGCATGCCCTGACCGGGCACCGCACGGACGATGCCGGCATGGTCGAACTGCTCGCACCCTGGGCCGGCCACCGGCAGCGCGTCATCCGGCTCATCTTCGCGAGCGGCGTCGCCGAGGCGCGGCGCGGACCCCGTCTCGCCCCGGAAGACCACCGCCGACGCTGACCGGCCCGTTCCCGCAGCGGCCGACGTATGCTGAGCGCATGTCCCGTACCGCCCTGCGCATCTTCGTCACGGTCGGCCTGCTGATCGCCGGTGTCGTCCTCGGCCTCATCTTCCAGAACGTCTGGCTGGGCGTGCTGCTCGCCGCGATCGTGTGGTTCGGCTGGTTCCTCGGCTACGAGTCCCGCCGCGGTCACAACGCGGGCGTGAACGACGAGGACCACGGCGTCGAGCTCTGACGCCGTGGAGCGGCAGTCCAGCGCCGACCGGCGAGCCGTGCTCATCGCCGTGGCGTCGGCGATTCCGCGCCCGGAGGATCACCGTCGCAACGTGTTCGTCGGCGTCGACGGCGTGGACGGCTCGGGGAAGACGGTGTTCGCCGACGAGATCGCCGACCTCCTCGCGCCGCGGCACCCCACGGTGCGGATCTCCATCGACGGGTTCCACCGGCGCCGGACGGAGCGCTATCGGCGAGGCCGGCACTCTCCGGAGGGCTTCTTCCTCGACTCCTACGACTACGCGGCGTTCGATCGCCATGTGATCGCGCCGCTCCAGGCCGGTCGTGGACCATACCTCACGGCGTCGCACGACCTCGACAGCGACGAACTGCTCGACGCGCCCGCACACCACCTCGCCGCGCCGTCGGTGATCGTCGTCGACGGGATCTTCCTGCATCGGCGGGAGCTCCGTGCGGTGTGGGACTTCTCGGTCTTCCTCCGTGTGGACTTCGCCGTCTCCGCCGCGCGCATGGCACGACGCGACGGCTCGGATCCGGACCCGGAGGCGGCGAGCAACCGACGCTACGTCGAGGGTCAACGGATATACCTGCGAGAGGACGCCCCGGAGCGGCACGCCGCGGTGATCGTGGAGAACGACGACCTCCGGGCGCCTCGGATCGTCGGCTCGCGTCAGTAGTAGACGGCGAGGGGGCCGGAGGGTCCGTCCACGACCTGCACCGGAGTGTCGAACACGCGGCTCAGCACGTCGTCCGTCATGATCTCCGCCGGCGGGCCGAACTCCACCACCCGACCGTCCTTCATGGCGCAGATGTGGTCGGCGTAGTGTCCGGCGAAGTTGATGTCGTGCAGCACGATGACGATCGTCCGCCCGAGCTCCTCGGCCGCGCGCCGCAGGTGCTTCATCATCTGCACGGCGTGCCGCATGTCGAGGTTGTTGAGGGGCTCGTCCAGCAGCACGAACTCCGTGTCCTGCGCGAGCACCATGGCCACGTAGGCCCGCTGCCGCTGGCCGCCCGAGAGCTCGTCGAGGTAGCGCCCCTCGAGCGCCCCCAGATCGAGGAAGTCGATCGCCTGGCTGATGACCTCCTCGTCGGCCCTCGTCAACCGGCCCTGGGAGTGCGGGAAGCGGCCGAAACCCACGAGCTGCCGCACGGTGAGCCTGGTCACGAAGTGGTTCTCCTGGCGGAGGATCGAGACCACCTTGGCCAGGTCCTTCGACTTCGTCGAGGCGACGTCGAGGCCCGCGATCTCGATGGCTCCGGTGTCCATCCCGTTCAGCCGGCCGATCATGGTCAGGAGCGTCGACTTGCCGGCACCGTTCGGCCCGATGAGGGCCGTGATCCCGCCGGTCGGGATCCGGAGGTCGACGGGGCCGATCGCCACCTCGCTGCTGTAGTCACGGCGGACGCCGTCGAGTGCGATCACAGTCTGCCCTTTCGGAGGATGACGATGAGGAACACGGTGCCGCCCACGATCTCGATGAGGATCGACACCATGCCCTGCGCGTAGAAGACGTTCTTCATGACGAAATACGCCCCCGCCAGGATCGAGAACGCGGTGAGGACGGCGACCGGGAAGATCAGCCGATGGTCGTGCGTGTCGGCGAACTGGTAGGCGAGCGTCGCCACGAGGAAGCCCAGGAAGGTCATCGGTCCGACCAGGGCGGTGGAGGTGGCCATCAGCACGGCGACGAGCGTCAGGACGAGGAACTGCTCCCGGCGGTGGTCGAGCCCCAGCGATCGCGCGGCATCGGGACCGAGCGCGAGCACGTTCAACCGCCGGGACCGCAGCCGCAGGAGGGTCGAGGCCGCGATCACGAGCGGGATCGCGAGCGGGAGGTACGAGGGGTCGGCGTTGGAGACGTTGCCGAACAGCCGGGCGGCGAGCACATCGAACTCGCTGGGGGTGAGCAGCCGCTGCATGAAGGTGGCGATCGCCCCGAGACCTCCCCCGATCACGATGCCCACGAGCAGCATGATCTGGAGGTTGCCGTATCGGCCCGAGAGCAGCCACCCGTAGAGGACGACGGCGAGCCCGACCATGATGAGCACCTGGAGCGCGAACTGGCCGACGCCCTGGATCGCCACCAGCCCCGCGACCCCGAAGAGGTACACGGTCGTGGTCTGGACGACGCGGTACAACGACTCGAAGCCCATGATCGACGGAGTGATGATCCGGTTGTTCGTGACCGTCTGGAAGCTGACCGTGGCGACGGCCTGGGCGACGGCGACGAGGGCCATCACGACCACGGCGGTCGCGCGGTGCTGCGCGATGCGCCAGAACCCGGGGGTGCCGAAGGGCAGAGGGTTGTCCCACGCAAGGAGACCGCACGCCGAGCCGAGCGCGATCACACCGAGAACCACCAGCACGACGATGTACCGGCGGCGCGCCCGCGGGGTCGTGAACGCCCCCGCCGACCGCGTCGTCCGGGGGGTCTCCGTCACCGTCATCGTCCGCTCAGCCACGTCGACGCTGCCGCAGGAGGAGAAGGACGAAGACGACGGCTCCGACGACACCGAGGATCAGCGACACCGGCACCTCGAAAGGCATGATGATCGTTCGGCCGATGATGTCGCAGACGGTGACGATCGCGATGCCGAGCAGGCACACCCAGGGCAGGTTGCTGCGCAGGTCGTCACCGCGGACCATCGAGACGATGTTCGGGACGATGAGCCCGAGGAAGGGGAGGTTGCCGACGACGACGGTCACCACGCCGGTCGTCACCGCGATCAGCGCGGTGCCGAGCAGGATCATCCGGTTGTAGTTCACCCCGACGTTAGTGGCGATCTCCTCCCCCAGCCCGGCGATGGTCAGCCGATCGGCCACGAGTAAGACGATGACGCCGATGATCGCGACGATCCACAGCATCTCGTACTGGCCGCGCATGACCGAGGTGAAGCTGCCCGCGAACCAGACGCCGATGATCTGCAGCGAGTTCGTGACGAGGGCGAAGTAGGTCGTGATCGCGCCGACCACCGCGCCCAGCATGATGCCGACGATGGGCACGATGAGCGACGACTTCAACACCACCCGGCGGAGGAACGCGAAGAACACCATCGTGCCGACGAACGCGGCGAGCACGGCCCCGGCCATGCGCAGCGGAAGGGAGGGCTGCGGCACCAGCACCATCACGGTGAGGAGCCCGAGTCCCGCCCACTCCGTGGTCCCGGTGGTGGTCGGCTCCACGAAGCGGTTCTGGGTGAGGAGCTGCATCACGAGGCCGGCCATCGCCATCGCCGCGCCCGCGAGCACGAGCGCGATGGTCCGGGGGACGCGGGTGATCTGGAACATCTGCGCGCCATCGTCCGCGCCGGCGATGTCGTACACGCCGGTGAAGAGCGAGATCACCAGGAGTGCCGCCACGACGAGGACGCCGATGAGCAGCTTCGGATCGAACAGCCGTGCCGACGATCGCGGTGTCGCTGTGAGGAGAGGAGAGGTCATGGGGGGATGCCGGCGGCGGCGCCCCGGTCGGGACGCCGCCGCACAGCCCTTACTTGTCGGCGCTCTTCTCGAGCGCGTCGGCGAGGTCGTTGAGGAACGTCGTGTACGTCTGGATGCTCTCGTTGAGGTAGGTGTCCGTGGGCATGTAGACGATCTGGTCGTCCTTCACCGCGGTGACGCCGGTGAGGGCCTCGGAGTTCTCGATGATCTCCGCCGCCTGCACGTAGTCCGGCGTCTCCGCCGCGAACACGGCGTCGCGGTCGAGCACGAGGATCCAGTCGGGGTTCGAGGCGGCGATGGCCTCGACCGAGATCTCGTCGCCCTGGTGGTCGTCGCTCGCGTCGTCGACCTGCAGTGCCGGCGTGAGGCCCAGCATGTCGTAGATCGGGCCCAGGGAGCGGCCGACGGTCGGGGCGAGGTAGCCGATCTGCCCGCCCGAGGTGTTCACCGCCATGACTGTGTCGGCGTCGTCGTAGGCGGCCTTCGCACGGTCCACTGCGGCGTCGAATTCCTCGACGAGCTTCTGGGCCTCGTCCTGCGCGCCGAAGATCTCGCCGAGCACGGTGGTCTGCCGCTTGAGCTCCTCGTCGAACGGCTCGCCGTCGCGGGGCTCCAGATCGATGATCGTGGCGTCCGGCACGAGCTCCGCGATGGCCTCGTTGTGCTGCGTGAACCGCTGCCCGCTGATGATGAGGTCGGGGTCGGCCGCCACGATGGCCTCGAGGTCGGGTTCCGTGTGCAGGCCGATGTCGACGACGTCCTCGTCCTTCGCGTAGGAGACGGTCTCCGGCATGAGGGAGACCGCACCGGCGGAGAGTTCGATGCCCCAGTCGGAGAGGGTCTGGAAGGTCCGATTGTCCAGAGCGACGACCGAGGTCGGCGGCGTGGCGATCTCGTGCGTGCCGGTGTTGTCCTCGATGGTCACGGTCCCCGATTCCGCCGTCGTCTCTTCGGGTTCGGCTTCGCCGCCGGACGCGCAGCCGGAGAGGGCGAGCAGGCCGACGAGAGCGACGCTCGTGGCGGTGAGGGTTCTGGGCACGGACATGGAGAGACTCCTGTTCTGCGGGGATGTGTGCGCTCTCGTGGAGCGCCGGTCCGACGCGCGGACGAGCCGACCGCGTCGGTTTTTAGGTTAGCCTTACTTTATGAGCGATACGAAATCCGGTTTCTCGATCGAGCGTCGCGGCCTCGAGCTGCGCTTCCGCAACGTCACGCTGAGCGCCCGCGAGTGGCTCGCTCCGGATTTCGTGCGCGTCCGCCTGTCCGGGCCCGACCTCGCCGGCTTCGACTCCCCCGGCTCCGACGACCACATGCGGCTCTTCTTCCCGAGCGGCCCCGTGGACTCGGTGGAGGAGCTGCGCGCAGCCCCGAGCCGCGAGTACACGCCCCTCGCCTGGGGTGACGACTGGCTCGACGTCGAGTTCGCCGTGCACGGCGATCAGGGCGTGGCCGCCCCGTGGGCCGCGAACGCCCCTCTCGGGTCGACCATCGGCATCGGCGGACCGCGCGGCGCCGCCGTCCTCACCGGAGAGCCGGGATCCTGGCTCCTCGTCGGCGACGAGACCGCGATCCCCGCGATCCGCCGCTTCGCCGCCCTCATTCCCGAGGGCACCCCCGCACGCATCGTCATCGAGACGGTGTCGGCAGGTCGCGAGGTCGAGATCGACGCGCCGGTGCCGGTCGAGTGGCTGCACCGCGGCGAGGCGCCGGCCGGCTCCGCGCTGATCGCGTTCCTCGACGCGCTGACCGCGGACGACGTCGTGGGAGACGACCCGTTCGTCTTCATCGCCGCCGAGCAGTCCATCGTGAAGCCGGGACGGGCTCTGCTCGGGCGCTGGGACGTAGACAGCGCGAACGCCGTCGTGAAGGGCTACTGGAAGCGCGGCGAGGCCGAGTACCACGCTCCCCACTGACACGGAGTCGCCGCGCTGACAGACTGGGCGCATGGCTCTCCTCGATCACCTGGGAATCACCGTCGCCGACCTCGACCGCGGGCGCGCGCAGTTCCATCCCGTGCTCACCGCGCTCGGCTATGAGCTCGGCGGCGAAGACGATCACTCGATCTCCTGGCACACCGGCGAGGAGACCGAGATCATCCTCTACACGTGGGACGACGATTCCGCGCCCCATCGGCACGGGCGCGTCGGCTGGCAGCACATGGCTTTCGCGGTGCCGTCGCGCGCCGATGTCGACCGACTCCATGACCTCGCCCTCGACGCCGGCTGGACCGCGGTGCGCGAGCCGAAGGAGTATCCGCGGTACAGCGACCGGTACTACGCCTCCTTCGTCGAGGACGCCGACGGCATCCGGCTCGAGTTCATGTACAACCCGCCGAAGGACGCTTGACGCCCGGGCGTGTCGCCGCCTATGGTGGCAAGGCTGTGCCGACCGGCGCCGCACACCAGCCGAGGAGACGACGGATGACCGCCCCGCGGAATCTTCCCCAGAACGTGGCATTGCCGCTTCAGCCGAAGCGCGATGACCGCGACGAGTCGTACCCTCCGGCGCGCGCCGTGTGACAGCATCCGCTCTCGCAACGCCCCGCACCGTCAGGTCCGGGGCGTTCTCCATGACGAGGCCTCCCCGACCTGTGGCTGGACATCCACAAGGAAAGGAATCATGGAGAGGCTCTCCGCACGGCTGCTGTCGTGGGCGTCCCTGATCGATGAGAAGACCCTCGATCAGGCCCGCATCACCTCACGCCTGCCGTTCATCCACCCGCACCTGGCCCTGATGCCGGATGCGCACCTCGGCAAGGGGGCGACCGTCGGGTCGGTCATCCCGACGCTCGGCGCGATCATCCCCGCGGCCGTCGGCGTCGACATCGGCTGCGGCATGATCGCCGTCCGCACGCCGTTCACGAAGGACGACCTCGACGGGCGCGACCTCGCCGCGCTCCGGGAGCAGATCGAGCGCGCGGTCCCGCTGTCCGCCGGGCGCTACAACAACAAGGTCGTGGCGACAGCCGCACCGCGTATCGCCGAACTGGAGGAGCGAGCCCGTGCGGCCGGGTTCGAGCCCGAGGACCACGCGAAGAACTGGCGGCTCCAGCTCGGCACGCTCGGCTCGGGGAACCACTTCATCGAGGTGTCGGTGGATGAGCTCGACCGGGTCTGGCTGTTCCTGCATTCCGGGTCCCGCGGCGTGGGCAACAGGATCGCCGGGCACCACATCGCGGTCGCGCAGCGGCTGGCGAAGCAATGGTGGATCGACCTGCCCGACCCCGACCTGGCCTACCTCGTCGAGGGCACGTCGGAGTTCACGCGCTACATCCGCGAGCTCCGGTGGGCGCAGCACTTCGCGCTGCTGAACCGCGAGGAGATGATGGACCGCGTCATCCGGCAGCTCTCCGCGTTCCTCGACGCTCCGGTCGAAGAGCAGGAGCGGATCAACTGCCACCACAACTTCACGGAGTCGGAGATGCACTTCGGAAAGCGCGTCTGGGTGTCCCGCAAGGGCGCGATCCAGGCGGACGCGGGTCGGCCCGGGCTCATCCCCGGGTCGATGGGCACGGCGTCGTACGTGGTGGAGGGGCTCGGCGACCCGCTGTCGCTGAACTCCTCACCGCACGGCGCCGGGCGGGAGTACTCGCGGTCCGCGGCGCGGAAGACGTTCACGCACGCGCAGCTGCGGGAGGCGATGGCCGGCATCGAGTTCCGCGACACCGACGCCTTCATCGATGAGATCCCCCAGGCCTACAAGCCCATCGATCGCGTGATGGAGGATGCGGCGAGCCTGGTACGGATCCGGCACACGCTGCGACAGCTCGTCAACGTGAAGGGCGACTGACCGAGGGGTCGGGTGAGGAGGGATCCTCGCCCGGCCCTTCCTCCCCAATCCCCGCGATTTCCGGCGTCTCCACAGAGCGTGAGTAGCCGGGCGTGGCGTCCGCCAGGATGCTGGCAGGCTGAAGGATCCGGTGCCACGATGAGGGGATGGAAACCATGGACGGTGCGCAGGTCTGGACCATGATCGGCGCGTTCACGGCGCTGATGATGGGCATGCTCACGGTCGTCTCGACGCTGTTCATCCGCGTCCTGCGCAGCGAGATCGGGGGCCTGCGCAACGAGATGAACGGTCAACTCGGCGGCCTGCGCAATGAGATGACCGCGCGGTTCGACGCGGTCGGCACGCGCATCGACGGCGTCAACGCCCGCATCGACGGGCTCGACCGTGATGTGCAGGCGCTCGTGAAGCGCACTTTCGGGCTGGATCGGGAGTGAGGACCGAGGCATGAGGATCGTCGTCGCAGGAGGGACCGGCGTCGTCGGCACGCCCACGGTGGAGGCCGTCCGGAGCGCCGGTCATGAGGCCGTCGTGCTCAGTCGCTCGCACGGCGTCGACCTGGTCAGCGGGCGCGGGCTGGAGGCGGCGCTGGCCGGAGCCGACGCCGTGATCGATGTCGTGAGCATCGAGACCCTGAAGGCGAGCACGGCGATCGAGTTCTTCACCGCCGCCACCGGGAACCTCCTCGCCGCCGCCGCGGACACCGGCGTGGGACATGTCGTCCTGCTCTCCATCGTCGGCATCGACCGCATCCCCTACGACTACTACGCGGGCAAGGTGGCCCAGGAGAAGCTGGTCTCCACGTCGACCGTCCCCTCGACGATCCTCCGCGCCACGCAGTTCCACGAGTTCGCCGCGCAGATGTTCGCGCGGGCGAAGGCGGGGCCGCTGCATCTCGCTCCGCGTGCGCGCACCCAGCCGGTGGCGGCCCGCGAGGTCGCGGAACGGCTCGTCACGCTCGCGACCGGGGACGCGCGGGGGCGAGTGCCCGACCTCGCCGGCCCCCGCGAGGAGCAGCTCGCCGACATGGTGCGGGCGTACGCGCGACGCATCGGGTACCGCGGCTGGATCCCGGCGCTGAACGTGCCCGGTCCGCAGATGGCCGGGATGCGCGCGGGGAAGGCGCTGCCGGGACCCGACGCGGCACGCGGGACGCAGACGTTCGCAGAATGGCTTGCCGAGGCGGTGCCGGCGCGCGCAGACTGAGGAGGGGCGGGGGTCTTCCAGCAGTCGAGCGACCAGGAGCACGCATGGCGAACCTCAATCCCTACCTGTCCTTCCGCACCGAGGCCCGCGAGGCCATGGAGTTCTACCGGGGAGTCCTCGGCGGAGACCTCGACATCACGGTCTTCGGCGACTTCCCCGACATGGTGCAGGATCCGAGCCAGAAGGATCTCGTGATGCATGCGCAGCTCACGACCCCCGACGGGCTGGTGCTCATGGCGTCCGATACCCCCGAGGGCATGACCTACGAGAAGCCGCAGGGCGTCTCCGTGTCTCTGAGCGGCAACACCGAGGAGGTCACCCGTCAGGTGTGGGACCGGCTCTCCGAGGGTGCCACGATCACGATGCCGCTCGACGTGCCGCCGTGGGGCGGGACGTTCGGCATGCTCGTCGACCGCTTCGGGATCGCCTGGATGCTGCACGGCGACCCGGAGTGATCACGGGGCCGTGAGCGCCGGGCTCAGCGCGGCAGCACCGCGCGACACGCGAGATGCAGCGCCAGCCGCGCCTCGGGGTCGCTCATGTCGATCCCGAGGAGCTCCTGGACCCGTCGGATCCGCACGGCGACCGTGTTGCGGTGCAGCCCGAGCGCGGCCGCGGTGGCCGCGATGCCGGACTCGTGGTCGAGGTACGCCGACAGCGTCCTGAGCAGCTCGCCACTCCCCTCGGCCAGAGGGGCGAGCAGCGACTGCGCGGCCGGGACGAAGGTGTCGTTGCCCGTCCAGGCGAGCAGGAGCTGCTCGAGCCCGAGGCTGTCGACGCGGACGAACCATCCGGTCGCCGACCGCGCGGCAGCGATCCGTGCGGCGTCGCCGGCCTCGTCGAGGGTCGCCGCCAGCCCTTCCGGCCCGGTCTGCGCCGAGCCCACGCCTGTCGCCACCGCGAAGTCGCGCAGCGCCGCGAGGTGGAGGTCGCGCAGTGCCGCCACGGCCCGCTCGATACGGTCGGGCCCCGGGGCTTCCGCGAAGGAGAGCCAGCCGCTGAGGCCACGGCCTGCGGTGGTCGCGTGCGCCTCGGCGTCGATCGCGCTGAGTCCGGGCCTGATCGCACGGAGAAGCGCGAGCGGTTCCACCCGGTTGCGCGCCACCATACGGAACCCGAGGTGATGCCCGCCGGTGCGCCACCCCCGCTCCGCCATACGCCGCTCGACGTCGGCGTCGGCGGCTCCACGGAGCTCGACGAAGTCCCGCAGCAGCCCCGACGACGCGGCCACGTCGTTGACGGCCGCGATCTCGTCGATGAGGATGCGGGCGGCCACGGCGGGCATGGCGACCTCCGCGGCCACGAGGAGCGACTGCAGCTGCGCCTCTCCGAAGCCGTCGCCGAACAGGACCAGACGCAGACCGGACCGGCCGGGGCTGTCCACGCGCACCGAGGCGGCTGCGCCCTCGCCCGCCCTGGCACTGTCGCTCCAGGCATCGAAGCGGATCGCCGCATGCAGCGCGGCATCCAGGTGTCCGCCGGCTTCACGGAGCACTCCCGCGGCGTCGACGAGGGCGACGCCGAGACCGAGGTTCGCCGCGAGGTGTCCGAGCAGGTCGCCGAGGTCGTCGGCGGCGTACTCGAAGGACTGCGCGACCTTGCGCACCCTCGTGAGCGTGAGGGCGTCCCTGGCCTCGATGAGCATCCAGCAGGCGCGGGCGAGCTGGACCGGCCTCTCGACGTCGAGCAGAGCGAGGCCGATCCGGTCCGCGAGGCGGAGCGCCCCGGGGTCGACACCGGCGGCGCCGGGGAGTGCGAGCCCCGTGAACCCGCGGTCACGGACCCGGCGCAGCATCGCGTCCTGCTGCCAGGTGGCGATCGGCGCTCCGGCCGTCAGGATCGCAAGCCGGGCGGTCGCGGCGTCGGGGAGGTCGAACTCTCCGGCCTCCACGACGACCGCATCCCACACGACGTCGCGGGGGCCGGCGACATGGCGGAGGGCACCGTTCTCCTCCTGGGCCAGCAGTGCCGACAGCGCCAGCGCCCCGCTCACGCCGCGTCCAGATCGACGAGCCCGTAGGCGGAGGGCACCACCCGGGCCCGGCGCTCGGGGCGGGCGTTCCACCAGTCGGGAGCGGGAAGGACGAGGGCCGCCACGGTGCGCCCCGGTGCGAGTTCGGTGACCTCGAGGATCTCGCGGGACACGGCGTCCAGGAGGACGATGATCTCGGGCGCCGCGGCGACGAGCAGGCCGTCGGTGAGCACCGCGAGGGTCTCGGACCGGGTGACGATGCGATGCACCGCTCCGCCGAGTCCGGCGATCTCGACCGCGTTCACGTGGGGATCCGCGCCGGAGGACGCACCGGCCACGATCCGCCCTTCGGCGAGCAGCGTGCCCCCGAGGACCTCGGCGAGGACCGGCAGCGGTGCCGACCGGTGCGCCAGGAAGCTGCGGCCGAGGGCGAGCGCGCGGGCGAGGTGGTCGGCGATGGCGTGCTCTCGCAGGTCGCCGACGGTGAACCCGGCGAGCACGGCGCACCCGACTCCCCCGGCCTGGACGATGGCCGAACGCACGACGCGCTCGGCATCGATCGCCCTCGTCGCCTCCACGAGCGCCACCCCGTCGGCCCCGGTCTCGCACGCGAAGACCAGTCCAGGGACACGGTCGACGAACAGCGACATCTGATCGAGTCCCGGCACCGCACGCCCCGTGCAGTCGGCATCCACCACGGTATGCGATCCGGCCAGAGTGAGCGGCGCGAGGCCGTTCATCCCTCCGCCCTCGAGCGAGCACACCGCCGGAACGGGATGCCCGAGCCACCTCTCCACTGCGCGCAGCAGCGGGGCGAAGGGTGCGGCACCGGGCATCCGCTCGCCGAGCAGCATCGTCGACCCCACGAAGGCCACGCCGAGGCAGGGCGTCGCGGGATCGAGCGCGTGCACCGGCGCGATCTCGAGGGGCCAGCGCGCGGTGGTGCCGAGGATGAGCTCGAGCATCGTCGTGGAGCCGCCGCCGCCCGAGCCGAGCAGCGCGTACCCGCGGGCGAGCGCCTCCAGGTCGTCCCGCTCCAGCCTCATGGGATCCAGCCTAGGACGCGACCATCCCCTCGACGGGCGCGAACTCCTCGGTCAGGCCGAAGGCGGAGGGGCCGAAGGCGGCCAGGGCCTCGGGGGTGCGCATCATCGCCGGCGTCGAGATGCCGAGCACCCGGACGCGCTGACCGTAGCGGAGGCCCTCCGTGGTGATGGGCTCGGCCGTCTCGTGGTCGACGACGCAGACGAGATCGGGGACGATCGCGACGAGCCGTCCACCCCGCCGCGCGGTGAGGTTCTCGTTCTGGAAGGCGATCTCGAACGTGTCATCCTCCGCAGCGCCGAGCGGAGCGATGACCGCCCGCCCCTTCGCGAAGCCCTCGGTGGTCCGTCGTTCGACATCCACCACCTTCCCGACGCAGAGCTCACGCACATGCGGGTAGAGCGTGGTCGCGAGCGTCGCGGCGATCGCCTCGAACGGCGAGCGGTGCTCCTCCCGGGCGAGCCGGATCGCCCGACCCAGGGCGAGGGCCATCGAGATGGTGCGCGGCACCGCCGTGCGCCGCACGTCGGCCCCGCTCATGGCGTACTCGGCGATGTGACCGACGCCACCCAGCCGGATCGTGATGCCGCGGGCGAGCCACTCCATCTGACGATCGTCGTCCCCGGTGTCGATGACGACGCGCTCCCCGCGCTCCCCGGCGAGGGCGAGCGGCGAGCCGTGCACGCCGTACACCGCGAAGGTCTCCATCGACAGCTCGGGGAACGCCCGGCCCATGCCGTCCGCATCCACGACCGGAAGCCCGGTCTCCGCGGCGACGATGAGCGGGATCATCGAGTTGATCCCGCCGCACTCGATCGGCATGGTGGCATCGGCCCGGCGTCCCAGGTGATCCTCCAGGGTGCGCAGGGCGAGCGTGGGCTCGGTGCCGGCGGGGATCTTCTCGACCATCACGGTCGGTGCCCCCATCTGCGCGGTCGGGATGACGAAGAGGTCGTCGGCGAGGTCGTCCGGGTCGAGGATCGTGATCGCGCCGTCGCCGAGCACCCGCTCCACCAGCATCTTGCCGATGTAGGGGTCGCCCCCGCCACCGGTGCCGAGCAGCGTCGCGCCACGGGCGAGGTCGGGCAGGTCCGCCGCCGTCAGCTCCCAGCTCATGCGGCGGCCCCTGCCGCGGCGTCTCCGGCGGAGACCGTGCCGTCGAACCGGTGCGCCGGGATGTCGTAGCCGAAGTACCCCGGGCCGACCATCGCGAGAGCCGCGTCCGAGTGCCAACGCTCGTCAGCGGGAGCGGCGATCACGCGGACGCGCTGACCGTAGCGCAGCCCCTCGGTCGTGACGGGCTCCCCCGACTCGCCGTCGAGCACCATGATGAGGTCGGGGGTAGTCGCCAGCACCCGCCCGTCCGCTTCCGCGACGAGGTGCTCGTTCTGGAACTGCAACGTCAGCGAGGTGCCCCCGTCTCCGTCGATCCGTGCCCGACCACGGGCGAAGCCGGTCGTCGTGGCCCGGTTCACGTCGGCGACCTTGCCACCGAACAGCTCGCGGCCGCCGAGGAGCTCCACGACAGCGGCGACCGGGTCGGTCTTCGCCTCGCGCGCCTCCGCGATCCGCTGACCGATGTCGATGCACCGGGACAGCGATCCCGCCACCAGCGACTGGCGTGCGGCGGCACCCGACATCGAGAAGCCGGAGATCATGACGGAGCAGCCCATCTCGACGCACGCGACGCGGGCGATGCGCTCGGTCCAGGAGTTGTCGGCGGTCTGCAGCACGCCCGTGTTCCCCTTCTCGTCACTGAAGGCGAGCGGCGAGGCCGTCACGCCGTAAAGCGTCGGGAGCACCATCTGCAGTTCGGGGAAGGCGCGCCCCATGCCGTCCGCGTCGACGAGCGGCAGCCCGAGCGCGGCGGCGGCGGCGATCGGGATCGTCGAGTTCACGCCGCCGACCTCGGCGCAGGCGATGTGGGTGACCGGGCGGCCGAGATGGATGCCGAGCGCCTTCACCGGCTCGATGACCTCCGCGAGGCTCGGCAGCTTCTCCACCATGACGGTGGGCGCGCCCATCATCGCGACGAACAGCACGAGGGCGTCGTCCGGCACCTCGTCGAGCGCCACGACCGTGACGTCTCCGGAGGCGAGGGCCTGGCGGGCGAGGAGGGCGCCGATGTACGGGTCGCCGCCCCCGCCGGTGCCGAGCACGGCCGCGCCGCGGGCGAGACCGTCGATGTCGGCGGCGGTGATCGTCGTGCTCATGTCAGGCTCCCATGTCGAGGTCGCCGACGGCCTTCACGCGGATGCGCGTGGCGTTGCCGGGAAGATACGGGATGGGGACCTCGTCGAAGTCGATGATCGACACCGTCGCGGGCTTGGCGCCGGCCGCGATGGCCTTGTCGACGGCCTCCGCGCGCACCTCGGCGATCGTCTCGTCGCGCCGGCCCGGCTCGATCGCGTAGACCTTGTCGATCTCGCCGCCGACCTGCGCGATCGAGGCGCCGATGGCGTTGGCGACCGCGTAGTTCTCCGGGCGATGGACGGTGCCGAACAGGGGCAGCTCGTCGGGCAGCAGGATGGACCCGCCGCCGACGGCCACGACCGCGATGGGCTCCGGCGACGTGCGCATGCGGTCCACCGCCTCCGCGACGCGCTCCGCGATGCGGGCGAGCACGCGCTCCACGAACGCGGGGTCGAGGTGCGCGACCTTGGCGGGATCCCCCACCTGCGCACGACCGGCGGCGACCGCGATGTCGGTGGCCGTGAGGGTCGAGCCCCCGAAGACCAGCGCCTCCGTCGTCAGCCGGTAGCCGACCGAGGCCGGGCCCACCTCGGCCGTCTCCTCGTCGACGATGCTGCCCCCGCCGATGCCGAGGGAGAGCACGTCCGGCATGCGGAAGTTCGTGCGGATGCCGGCGACCTTCACCTCGTTCGCCGTCTCCCGGGGGAAGCCGTTGATGAGCAGGCCGATGTCGGCGGTGGTCCCACCCACGTCGATGACGGCGCAGTCGACGAGGCCGCTGGTGGCCGCCGCCCCGCGCATCGAGTTGGTGGGGCCGGAGGCGAAGGTCGCGACCGGGTACCGGCGCACGTAGTCCTCGTCCATGAGCGTGCCGTCGTTCTGGCTGAGGAAGATCGGCGCCTCGATACCCTGCGCGCGGACCGCCGAGGTGAGCCCGTCGACGATCTCCGACGCGAGCTCGCGGAGGGCGGCGTTGATGATCGTCGCGTTCTCCCGCTCCAGCAGTCCGATACGGCCGATCTCGTGGGAGAGCGAGATGGCGGCGTCCTCCCCCAGCACCGACGCGACGATCTCGGCCGCCCGCACTTCCAGGTCGTGGTTGACCGGGCTGAACACCGACGAGATGGCCACGGAGCGGATGCCGTGCGCCTTCATGTCCTCGGCGTGCGCGCGGATCTCGTCCGGGTCGAGCGGCGAGATCGGGCGGCCGTCGAACTCGTAGCCGCCGTGCGCGAGATAGCTGCGCGCCTGGGTGGCCGCGACGAGAACCTCCGGCCAGTCGATCAGCGGCGGCAGGGCCCGCGTCGCGGGCAGACCGAGCCGGAGCGCCGCGACCGGGGCGAGCCGGCTCGCCTGCACGAGCGCGTTGATGAAGTGCGTCGTGCCGATCATCACCGCGTCGATGTCGCCGCCCTCGAAGGAGTGCCCCGCACGGAGGTCTTCGATGGCCTGGACGATCCCGCTCGTCACGTCCGGGGTCGTGGAGTGCTTGACCCCGGCCAGGGTGCGGGTGCCGTCCATGAGGACGGCGTCGGTGTTGGTGCCGCCGACGTCGATGCCGATGTGCATGGTGCTCGCTTTCGTGGAGGTGGTTCTTATCCGGCGGTCTGCTCAGACCGCGGCGGGGGCGCTGTCGACGGGGCTCGCCTGCCGTGTCGTCGCGACGCCGACGCCGCGCACCCAGCCGAGCTTGCCCGCGACGATGTACAGCGCCATGGACAGGAAGAGGCTGAGCAGGGAGGGGATGCCCCAGGTCACGAAGTAGCCGACCAGCGCGGAGACCAGCCAGACGACGATCGTGGCCGGGACGATCCGCGGTGCGGTGGCGGGCAGGGTGCCGGCCTCGCGCGTCGCGTCGAGCTCCGGGCGCCAGCGGCGCACCACGTAGTACTCGGCGACCATGATCCCGGCGATCGGCGGGAACGCGACGCTGAGCACGATCAGGAACTCGGTGAACTGTCCGAGGATGCCGACGGCCGCCAGCACCGATCCGACGACGCCGAGGACGATCGTGGTGGTGACGCGGTGCAGGTTCTTGCCGAAGGCCGTGGAGATGAAGTTCACCAGGCCGAGGGTGGAGGAGTACAGGTTCCAGTCGTTGATCTTCAGCGTGCCGGTGAGCACGATGAACAGGCCGACGAACCCGACGGACGAGGTGACGATCGCGACGATGTCGCCGGTCGCCGCCGCGTGGGCGAGGAGCACACCGGCCAGGCCGATCACGAACTCGCCGAGGGAGACGCCCAGCACCGTCTGCTTGACGACGTCGGCGCGGGAGCGGTTGAAGCGGGTCATGTCGCCCGTGATGATCGCGCCGACGATGAGACCGCCGGCCACGATGCCGGTGCCCGCCCAGACGCTCATGGTCGGTCCGGGCGCGGGGCCGGTGAGCAGCTCGCCGATGTCGTGGCGGGTGAGCTCGGAGATGACGGACCAGCCCACGAGGATCAGGAACAGCGGCACGGTGATGTTCGCGAGCCACTGCATCCCGACGAAACCGAAGGCGACGATCGCGGTGACGGCGAGGCCGAAGATGAGGCTCCACGCCCAGACCGGCAGGGCACCGGGCATGAGCGCGTCGAGCGACTGCGCCGAGATGGCGGACTGGATGCCGAACCAGCCGATGAGGCTGATGCCGATGGCGAGGCCGACGAGCGAGGCGCCGATCTCGCCGAAGCCCGTCCAACGCGCCAGGAGGGCGGTGTTCAGGCCTTCGCGCTGGCCGATGAAGCCGACCACGCACATGATCACTTCGAGGATGAGCGAGCCGAACAGGAAGGCGAGGACGGCCTCGCCGAAGGTCATGCTGTAACCGAGGGTCGCGCCGAGGAGGAACTGCGAGAGGGCGGAGACCTGTCCGAATCGCTGAACGGCGATTCCGAACCAGGGCTTGCGGGCCTCGGGAGTCACTCGGGAGAGCGCGAAGTCGTCTGCGTGCGCCGTGCGTGCCATGGGGAGTCCTTCGGGAGGAGGATACGGGTTGCCCGCCACGGTACTCACCCCCCTCCCCTCCCCGACATGTGCACTCCGCCCCGATCCCCCCTCCCCCTGTGCACACTGCCCACCCCCCTTCTCCCCCTTCTCTTTTCGCCGAGACCCCGGGTTCACGTCGAAACCCCCTGTCTCCGACGTCGGGGACAGGGGGTTTCGGCGCGAAAGCGGGGTCTCGCGGGTCAGTGGAGGGCGTTCTCCTCGATGAAGGCGCGGAGGGAGTTCTCGTCGTCGGGCATCTCGGTCACGTGCTGGGGGGCGTCGAGCATGGCGCGCAGCTCGGGGGCGTACGCCAGCTCGACCCCGATGGCCTCGTGGATGGTCTCGGCGAACTTCTCGGGCTTGGCCGTCTCCAGCACCAGCATCGGCACTCCGGGCTCGACATACTCCCGCGCGACCTTCACCCCGTCGGCGGTGTGCGGGTCGATCACCTCGCCCGAGGCCTCGTACACGTCGCGGATGGTCGCGAGCCGGTCCTCGTGGGTCGAGGTGCCGCTCACGATGCCGAACTCCTCGGTGAAGCGCGGCTGCTCGGCCGAGAAGTCGAAGAAGCCCTGGGCCTCCAGATCGTCCCAGGCTCCGACGACGCGCGCCGGATCGCGGTCGACGAGCTCGAAGATGAAGCGCTCGAGGTTCGAGGCCTTCGAGATGTCCATCGAGGGGCTCGAGGTCGCGAGCGTCTGGGCAGCGCTGCGGGGACGGTACACCCCCGTGCGGAAGAACTCGTCGAGCACGTTGTTCTCGTTCGCGGCCAGGACGAGGCGCCGGATCGGCAGTCCCATCTGCTTCGCGAAGAAACCGGAGAGGATGTTGCCGAAGTTCCCGGAGGGGACGGTGAACGACACCTCGGTCCACCCGCCGGCATCGGTCGCCCGCAGCCACGCCCAGAAGTAGTAGACCGTCTGCGCGGTGATGCGGGCGAGGTTGATCGAGTTCACGGCGCCCAGGTGCTGAGCGCGCTTGAAGTCGAGGTCGCCGGCGAGCTTCTTCACGAGGTTCTGGCAGTCATCGAAGACGCCCTCCACCGCGATGTTGTGCACGTTCGCGTCGTCGAGCGAGAACATCTGCGCCCGCTGGAACGCGCTCATCCGGCCCTGCGGCGACAGCATGAACACCGCGACGCGCTCCTTGCCGCGCAGGGCGTGCTCCGCGGCCGAGCCGGTGTCACCCGACGTGGCACCGAGGATGTTGAGGACCGAGCCCTGGCGCTCGAGCGTGTACTCCAGCACCTGCCCGAGGAACTGCATGGCCATGTCCTTGAACGCCAGCGTCGGGCCCTCGGAGAGGCCGACCAGCGTGAGGTCGTCGTCCACGCGACGCAGCGGGACGACGCCGTCCGGGAAGTCCGCGTACGCCGCCGCCGTCATCCGGGCGAGATCCTCCCGCGGGATGTCCGTCGCGAAGAGGCCGAGCACCTCGGTCGCGAGCTGCGGATAGGTCAGGGCCCGCCAGCGCTCGAGCGTCTCGCCGTCGACCTCGGGCATGACGTCGGGGACGGCCAGGCCACCGTCGGGCGCCAGGCCCTCCAGCAGCGTCTCGCTGAACGACTGCGGCTGCATACCGCCGCGGGTGGAGATGAACGGCACGTGTGCTCCTCGGCTCGGGACTCGGCGCCTCCATTCTCGCAGGCCGCGGCCCTCGGAACGGACGCGTGACGATGCTCAGATCCAGCCGCGCTCCTCGGCGACGAGCACGGCCTGCTGACGGGTGCTCACCGAGAGCTTCCCGAGGATGACGGAGATGTGGTTGCGCACCGTCCCCGGCGCCAGCGCGAGCGCCCGCGCGATCTGCCCCGTGGTCTCCCCTCGACGCCCGGCGCGGAGCACATCCAGTTCCCGATCGGTGAGCGGCGACCGCTCGTCGCTCAGCGCATCCGCGGCGATCTCCGGATCGACGTACCGGGCGCCGGCCGCGACGCGGCGGATGATCGCGGCGAGCTCGTCCGCACCTCGCGACTTGGGCACGAACCCGGAGACGCCGGAGGCGAGCGCCCGTCGGAGCACCCCGGGGCGGGCGTGCCGGGTGACGACGATGCAGCGGGTGGCGATCGTGCGGTTGAGCCTCTCGGCGACCTGCACGCCGTCGAGTCCCGGCATCTCGAGATCGAGCAGGCACACGTCGGGTTCGAGCCGGACGGCGGCGGCGACGGCCTCCTCGCCGTCCGCGCACTCCGCGACGACGTCGATGTCGGCTTCCAGACGCAGCAGGGCGGCGAGCGCGGAGCGGATCATGCCCTCGTCGTCGGCGAGCAGCACCCGGATCATCGGACGATCTCCGCGCGCGCGGGCACGGTGACCGTCACGACGAACTCGTCGGCATCACGCCGCTGCTCGTACGTGCCGCCCGCCTCGCCGATCCGCCGGCGGACGCCGTCGAGCCCGGAGCCGCCCGCCCCGTCTTCGGACGCGGGGTCCGTGTCGTTGGCGACCTCGTACCGCCAGGCGTCCGCCGTCCGGTCGAGGATCAGGCGCGCGTGACCACCGCGTCCGTGTCGCAGCACGTTCGTGGTCGTCTCCCGGATCACCGGGCCGAGGTCGGCCGCGGGCGCCGCGTCCGCATCGGGATGGATCCGCGCCTCCACCGTCAGTCCTGCCGCCACGAGCAGGTCTCGGGCGTTCGCCAGCTCGTCGCCGAGGGGCACGGACCGGAACCGCGTGGCGAGATCCCTGGTGCCCTGTCGCGCGTCGTCCACACTCGCCCTGGCGGCGCGGAGCTGCTCCATCCCGGCGGCCGGGTCGGTCGGCAGCAGGCGCTCCGCCAGTTCGAGCTGCAGCGCGATCACCTGGAGGTGATGCCCCTGGAGGTCGTGCACGTCGGTCGCCACGCGCAGGCGCTCCTGCGTCGCCGCCAGTCGCGCCTCGGACGCGCGCGCCCGATCGAGGGCCACGAGCACGTCCCACCACCACAGCGAGCTCACGGTCATCCCGGGGAGCATGACTCCGTAGAGCACCGGCACCCACGCCGGAATCCCGGAGCCGAAGGTCGTGGTCGAGTCGAGCAGCGCGAGAGCGACGAGCACGACCGTCGCCGCCACGGCCACGCGCACCCGGATCCCGCGGGGCCAGCTCACCAGCACGAAGACCTGCACCACGGGCATCGCGGCGAGCTGCCAGCTGCCGACCAAAGCCCCCGCCGCGCCGCCGTAGATCACGGCGACGACGGTCGGCACGGCCAGCCGCACCCAGCCCACCCCGGGGCCGGCGTCGACGCGATGACGGTAGTCGACCAGCAGCAGGACGGTCGACGCCGCCCAGAGCACGCCCCCGACCCCCACGACGAGCAGCGCGACGCCCGAGCGATCCAGCGCCACGGCGATGCCCAGCCAGGCGGCCACCAGCATGAGCTCGATGAAGATCACCCCGCCGACCGTGTACCACCAGGTGGCGGCGATGCCCCGCGCGAGCTGGCGGGCACCGGGACCGGGATCGGAGAGGGCGGGGGAAGGACTGCTCACGCTCCCCACGATAGAGGCGTGACACATGTCACGGGATCCGGGTGCGAACCGCACGGAGAGCGGTGACGCGGCGGCACTGCCGCCTCGGGCCGCCATCGACTGGACTGGGGTCATCGCGACGGAGAGACCGTCCGCACCGACACCCGGAGCCTCCCCCATGAACCTCATCGAGACCTTCCAGAACCTCGTCGCCCAGGTCCCCGACCTCGTCCAGCCGCTCATCGTCGCCCTCGCCGGGGCGGTCCCGTTCGTCGAGGGCGAGGGCGCTGCGAGCATCGGCATCCTCGGCGGCATCCCGCCCGTGGTCGCGGCCATCGCCGCGATGATCGGCAACTTCCTCTGCGTCGCGATCCTGGTGCTCGCCAGCGCGGGCGCCCGCCGGGCCATCGTGGACCGCTCGCGGGCGAAGCAGCCGGTGACGGTGGGCGGCGGGACGAGCCTGGAGGCCGACGGCGTCCCGGTGGAGACCGGACGCGGGTCCGCCCGCCGCGAGAAGTTCCAGCGCGCGTTCGAGCGCTACGGCGTCCCCGGGGTGAGCCTGCTGGGACCGCTGCTGCTGCCGACGCACTTCACCGCCACCATGCTCGCCGCGTCCGGCATCGGCAAGGGGCGCATCCTCGTGTGGCAGGCCGTCGCGATCATCGGCTGGACGACCGTCATCGCGGTGATCGTCGGCAGCGCCGTCTACGCCATCCGCTGAGCCTCGAGATGTCGGACGCCCGGTGCAGGATGAGCGCATGATCACACTGCTGTCGGCCCCCAGCAATCTCGGCCTGCGCCCTCCGGAGCGCGGCAGCGTGCCCGGCTCCGCGAAGGCGCCGGAGGCGTTTCGCGAAGCGGGGCTGTTCCGGCGCTTCACCGACCGGGGCGCGAGCGACGGCGGCATCGTCCTGGCCGGGCGCTACGTGGACGACGACGCCACGCGGCCCGCGGGCCGAGTACGCAACGAGGCCGCTTTCGTCGACCACTCCCTCCGCCTGGCGGCGCGCATCGGGGAGGTCCTCGACGAGGGCCGCGCCCCGCTCGTGATCGGCGGCGACTGCGGCATCCTCGTCGGCGCCGGGATCGCCGTGAAGCGCCGTGGAGGCGCGGGCCTCGTGCACATCGACGGACACACCGACTTCCGCCACCCGGGCAACAGCGACGAGTGCGCGAGCGTGGCCGGCGAAGCGCTGGCGGCCGCGGTCGGCGAGCACTGGCCGGCGATCGCCGACATCGACGGACTCGCGCCGTACTTCTCCGCCACCCGCACGGCTCACATCGGGCACCGCGACGACGACGAGGAGCAGGCGGAGGTCCGCGGCCTCCTCGCCCGCGTCACGCCGGCGGCCGACGTCCTGGCACGAGGAGCCGACGCGGTCGCGGCTGAGACCGCCGCGTCCGCCGGCGGGCGCTACTGGTTGCAGCTCGACGTCGACGTGCTCGACCCGTCGGTGATGCCCGCCGTCGACAGCCCGGATCCGGGCGGCCTCGGTGCCGCAGAGCTCACCGCCCTCCTGCGCGCCCTCGCCCCGCAGGCGATCGGGGCGAGCATCACCGTGTTCGACCCGGACCTCGATCCGGACGGCCGCTACGCCCGGCTCCTGGCCGAGGTGCTGGGCGACGGACTGCGTGAGCTGGGCAGCGGAACACGCGACTGACGCGCCCCGCCGCCCGGCAGTCCGTCAGTCCTCGACGCCCCGCTCGGCTCCCGGATCGGTGTGCATCGAGACGCGCACGCGTGCGATGCGGCGGCGATCGATCTCGACCACCTGGATCGTCGCGCCCGGCACCTCGACGGTGTCGCCGACGACGGCGAGCCGTCCGAGCTGCTCCGTGACGAATCCGGCGATCGTGTCCGAGGAACCGCGTGGCATCGCGAGCCCCGTCGCCTCCTCGAAGTCCTGCAGGTTGAGGCGCCCGTCCAGTCCGTCGTCGGCGGAGAGGAAGACCTCGGCGTCGTACTCGTCGAAGATCTCGCCGACGACCTCCTCCACGAGGTCCTCCAGGGTCA
This sequence comes from Microbacterium sp. NPDC091676, assembly GCF_044756645.1. Lineage (NCBI taxonomy): Bacteria > Bacillati > Actinomycetota > Actinomycetes > Micrococcales > Microbacteriaceae > Microbacterium > Microbacterium sp. NPDC091676. The sequence goes on from NZ_JBIVTI010000001.1 coordinate 1,575,147, forward strand.
CGAGACCGTCGGTGCCGCCGTACTCGTCCACGACGACGGCGATGTGGTGTCCCTCGGCCCGCATCCGGGTGAGGGTGGGCAGCACCCCCGCCGTCGACGGGATGTACGGGATGTCGCGGACGAGCCCCTGCAGCGGGCGCTCCGGGTCGTCCGCCGCGGCCTCGAAGAGGTCGCGCACATGCACGAAGCCGGTGATGTCGTCGATCGACGTCTGCGACACCGGGTACCGGGAGTAGGGCAGCTCACGCACCTGCTCGACCGCCGACCCGACCGTGGCAGCCTCGTCGAGCGCCACGACCTCCGGTCGCGGGCGCATGACCTCGCTCACCTGGCGCCCACGCAGCGAGAGCACGTCGTCGAGGATGCGGCGCTCGTCGTCGGGGAGGCCCTGGTGGGTCGCCACGATGTCGCGCACCTCCTCATCGGTGAGCTCGTCGCTCGTCTTGTGCGGATCGCCGCCGAGCACGCGGACGAGGGCGTTCGTGGAGACCGACAGCAGCCAGATCACCGGGCGCATGACGGTCGCGAAGCCGTTCAGGGCCGGTGCCACCGCGTACGCGAACTGCGCGTTGCGCTGGATCGCCAGCCGCTTCGGCACGAGCTCGCCGAGCACGAGCGACAGGTACGCGATGATGAGCGTCAGCACGATCGTGGCGAGCGTCATCGCGAGCGGAGGCGCGACGCCCCAGCCCTCCAGCAGCGGCGCGACGGACGGCGCGATCGAGGTCGCCCCGTAGGCGGCGGACGCGAAGCCCGCCACGGTCACGCCGATCTGCACCGCCGAGAGGAAGGTGTTGGGGTTGCGGGCCAGGGCGGCGACCTTCGCTCCGCGACGGCCGCGGGCGGCGATCGCGTTGAGCTGGCTCTCGCGCAGCGTGACCAGCGCCATCTCCGTCGCAGCGAAGACACCGCCGATCAGCACGAAGAGCAGGACGAGGGCGATGTTCCAGAGCAGATCGCCCATCAGCGGGCGACCTCCTCGGTGTCGGGGTGAGCACCCGGGATGAACCGGGTGCTCGTACTGTCAGAGTCCGAAGAGTCAGAACAGCGCTGCGCGCTCAAGAGTGCTCCTTGTCGATGGTGGGGGTGGAATCGGTCGAGGAAGAGACGGAGTTGCCGTGTCGGCGCGTCTTCATCAGGCTCGCGACGGTGGCGACCGCGATGGTCGCGGCGATGAAGAGCAGCGAGAACCAGATCGGGATCTCGGGCGCCCACAGCATCGGCTCACCGCCGTTGATGAACGGCACCTCGTTGACGTGCAGGGCGTGCAGCACGAGCTTCACACCGATGAACGCGAGGATGACGGCGAGGCCCTGAGCCAGGTAGACCAGGCGCTCGAGCAGTCCGCCGATGAGGAAGTAGAGCTGCCGCAGCCCCATCAGGGCGAACGCGTTCGCGGTGAACACGATGTACGCCTGGTCGGTGAGGCCGTAGATGGCGGGGATCGAGTCGACGGCAAAGACGAGGTCGATGAAGCCGATCGCGATGATCGTCAGCAGCATCGGCGTGACGTAGCGCTTGCCCTTCTGGACGACCGTGAGCCTGTCGCCGTTGTACTCCTCGCTGACGGGGAGGTGGCGGCGGACGAACGTCATGAAGCGGCCGTTCGCGGGGTTGCTCTCGTGGCTGCTGAACGCCTGCCGGTACGCGAGGAAGAGCAGCAGCGCGCCGAAGACGTAGAAGATCCAGGAGAAGTTCTCGATGAGGGTCGCACCGACGGCGATGAAGATGCCGCGGAGGATCAGCGCGATCACGATGCCGATCATCAGCACCTTCTGCTGATAGATCTTCGGCACCGCGAAGCCCGTCATCACGATGAGGAACACGAAGAGGTTGTCGATCGACAGCGCCTTCTCGGTGAGGTAGCCGGCGAAGTACTCGCCGCCGTAGATCCAGCCGGACACCATGCCGATGCCCACGCCGAAGAGCAGCGCGAGGCTGATGTAGAAGATCGACCAGCGTGCGGACTCGCCGATGCTCGGCTCGTGCGGCTTGCGGACGTGCGCGAAGAACTCGTACACGAAGAACGCGATGGTGACCGCGATCGTGATGACCCAGATCAAGGGGGTGATTTCCAACGGGTACTCCAGACTCGGGCGTGACGGAACAGCGCCAAAGTCTTCCCCATCCCGAGCGGGACCGGTAGGCCGGGATGCAGACGCATCCGTAATGACGACCCGACCGTGTCGGAGTACTCCCCTTGGATAATCCAGGGTACGAGACGGCACCCGAGCGATTCTGTGGATCTGCCGAGAACACCCCTAGACTGGACGCGGCGACCGCCGGGGCGTGACGACCCCCGGCCTCCGGGCAGGCGGTCCCCGCGCGTCCGGCGTACCGACGAGAGGCCGGCTTCTCACCGGCGAAGGTGTGGTGGCACCGCGATCTGGCCCCCGCCCACACCTCCAGGGCTCCCATGACCTGGAGGAGAAATGAGATCACCCGACCCCGCCCGCACTCTCGCCGCGGAGCTCGTGCACATCGTCCCCGGCCGCCGCGTCACGCTGCTCGGCCACGTCCATCGGCGGAGGGAGCTCGCCACCGTCGCGTTCCTGATCGTCCGCGACCGCTCCGGACTCGCGCAGGTCGTGGTCCGGCCCGCCGAGCATCCAGCGGACGGCCTCCCTCCGGAGGAGACCGTGGTCCGCGTGACGGGGACCGTCGCCGCGAACCCGCAGGCCCCCGGCGGCGTCGAGATCGTCGACCCGCAGATCGAGAGCCTGTCGGAGCCGGCCGCACCGCCGGTCGTGGAGCTGTGGCGTCCGACGCTCGAGACGAGCCTGCCGACACTGCTCGACCACGCGGCGGTGACCTGGCGCCACCCCGCACGCCGTGCGACCTGGCAGATCGCCGCGGCGAGCGTGCGTGCGTTCCGCCGGGTGCTCGACGCCGCGGACTTCACCGAGGTGCAGACCCCGAAGATCGTCGACACCGTGACCGAGTCGGGCGCGAACGTGTTCCCCGTCGACTACTTCGGCAGGACCGGGTACCTCGCGCAGAGCCCGCAGTTCTACAAGCAGCAGCTCGTCGGCGTGTTCGAACGCGTCTACGAGGTGGGGCCCGTCTTCCGCGCCGAACCGCACGACACCGTGCGGCACCTGTCGGAGTACGTGTCGCTGGACGTCGAGGTGGGGTTCATCCGCGACCACCGCGACGTCCTGCGCCTCCTCGGCGCCGTGCTGCGCGGCATGCTCGACGGCATCCGCGCCGACGCGGCGGACGAGCTCGCGCTGCTCGACGTGACGCTCCCCGTCATCCCCGAGGACATCCCCGTCGTGCACTTCCGCGACGCGCTGCGCCGGGTCGGTGCTCCGGCCGACGAGCCCGACCTCTCCCCGGCGCACGAGCGCGCACTCGGGGCGTGGGCGAAGGAGGAGTTCGGCAGCGACGTGCTGGCCGTCGAGGGCTACCCGATGCGCAAGCGCCCGTTCTACACGCATCCGCAGGCTGACGACGCGGAGGGGAGCAACAGCTTCGACCTCCTGTTCCGCGGTCTGGAGCTCGTGACCGGCGGACAGCGGCTGCATCGGCACAGCGAGGTCGTCGCCGCGATCGAGGCGCGAGGCGAATCGCCCGCGACGTACGCCGGCTACCTGGAGGCGTTCGCGCACGGGATGCCTCCGCACGGCGGGTTCGCCATCGGACTGGAGCGCTGGGTGGGCCGACTGGTCGAGGCGGCCAACGTCCGCGAGGTGACGCTGTTCCCGCGCGACGTCCATCGCCTCACGCCGTAGCGCCGAGACGCGACGAGGGCGACCGCGGTGTGCGGTCGCCCTCGTTCGTCAGCGGTCGATCACTCCGAGATCTCGGCCAGTCCCGACTGCTCGGCCCGATCGATGATCGCCGGGAGCGTGTCGTCGAAGAAGCTCACCAGCACGGCGCGGGTCTTGACCGCGTCACGCTCCGACGTCGCCTCGCGGATCGCGACGACGAACTCCTCGACGGCGGACCAGTCCACGGCGTCCTTCGCGTGCTGGGTGAACCGACGGATCTGCGGGCCGAGGCGCTCGATGGAGTTGGCGCGCGTGACGTTGCCCTCGATCCGGGCGAAACCCGTCGCCGCGCTGCGGAGCGCCGCGCCGAACGCGATGATGTCCCGCGCCTGCACGGACGCCGCCATGTCGTCGGCCAGCTCGACGAGGTAGGCCACATCGTCGTCCTGGATCACCGGCATGACGTGACGGACCGAGCCGATCCAGATGTCGCCGAACAGGTCGACGGCGTTGCGCACCCGCTCCAGATCGATCGGAGCCACGCGGGTGTACCGGTTGCGCTGCATCTCGACGAGGCCGTTGTCGGCCAGGCGGTCGAGGGCATGACGGATCGGCGTCTTCGAGGTGCCGAGGCGTTCGGCGAGCTCGTAGTCGCGGAGGCGCTCACCGGGCTGGAGTTCGCCGCTGATGATCGCATCCTGCAGGCGCACGAAAGCCTCGTCGCTCATCGACCGGCGTTCGAGGGGGCCGCCAGAGAGTGTCACACTGCCTCCAGTGGGGGTCATGGAGAGTGAAGTTCTACGTCTCAAGCAATATATCTCAAATGCACTGGCGGCCCGCTGCGGACGTCAGGCGGAGGGCGTGACGCGCACGAGCATCTTCCCCGTGTTGGCCCCGCGCATCATGTCGAGGAACGCGTCGACCGTGTTCTCGATCCCGTCGACGATGGTCTCGTCGTAGGCGATCCGCCCTTCCGCGAACCAGCGGGTCATCTTCTCGCTGAACTCCGGCGACAGGTGCAGGTACGAGGCCAGCGTGAAGCCCTGGAGCCGGAGCCCGCGCGTGATGATGTTCGCCATGTTGTCGGGCCCGGGCACACGCTCGGTGGTGTTGTAGCTCGTGATGGCGCCGCACAGCGCGATCCGGCCACCGTCGTTCATCACGTCGAGCGCGGCTTCGAGGTGGTCGCCGCCGACGTTGTCGAAGAACACGTCGACGCCCTCGGGCGCGAGGGCGGCGAGCTGCTCGCGCACCGGGCCGTCCTTATAGTTGAACGCCGCGTCGTAGCCGTACTTCTCGGTCAGCAGGGCGACCTTCTCGGGCGAGCCCGCCGAGCCGATGACGCGGCCCGCGCCGAGGAGCTTAGCGATCTGACCGACAGCCGTGCCGACGGCACCGGCGGCGCCGGAGACGAACACGGTGTCGCCCGCGGCGAGTCCGGCGATCGCGGTGAGACCGACGTAGGCGGTCAGGCCGGTCATGCCGAGGATGTGCAGGCGCAGCGACAGCGGCATGCCGGGCACCTCGGGCACGGCGCGGAAGGTCGACGCGTCCGCCTGCACGACATCGCTCCAGCCGTGCTGGTGCAGCACGACCGTGCCGACGGGGAGGTCATCCGCCGCAGAGGCGACGACCCGGCCGATGGCGCCACCCGCGATGACCTCGTCGAGGGCGTAGGGGGCGACGTAGCTGCGGACGTCGTTCATCCGCCCGCGCATGTAGGGGTCGACGGAGACGAACTCGTTCGCCACGCGCACCTCCCCCGGCGCCGGATCGCTCAGCTCGACCTCGACGGTGCGGAAGTCGTCGTGGGTCGGCCACCCCTCGGGGCGGCGGGCGAGCTGGATCTGGGTGCTGATGGCGTGGGACATTTCTCTCCTTCGTGAGGATCTGGGGGGTGCTGCGGCCGGACTCAGACGAGGAGGCCGATGGCGAGCGCGATGACGCCGAGCGCCGGGATGACGCCCTGCTTCAGCGCGGCGGACGCCTTGTCGGGACTCGACAGCAGCAGCACGAGGCTCGCGGCGACCATCGATCCGGCGCCGGTGAAAACGAGGGTCGCGCCGACGGCCGTCGCTCCCGTGGCGAAGAGGACGATGCCGAGGAGGACGGCGATCGCGAGGAACAGGTTGTAGAAGCCCTGGTTGAAGGCGAGCTCCTTCTGTCGTGCGGCCTCCTCCGCCGTGCCGGTGCCGAACGTGCGGCGAGCGCGCGCGCTGGTCCAGGCGAACGACTCCAGCCAGAAGATGTAGACGTGCACGAGCGCCGCGACGCCGGTGAGCACGAGTCCTGCGATGACCATGGCGGTCCCCCCTTCGACGCGGCGGGGCCGCGCATTCTGTATCGGTCATTCCAATATATACTGGATCAAGCGATTCACAAAAGGGCAGGAGCAGGGCGGATGGGGCGCACACAGACCTTCGATACCGCAGAGGCGGTCCGCGCGGCACGGGGCGTGTTCTGGGAGCGCGGCTTCGAGAGCGCGCCCTTGCCGGAGCTCGAGCGCGCGACCGGCCTCAGCCGCTCCAGCATCTATCACGCCTTCGGCTCCAAGCGCGGACTCTTCGACGCCGCCGTCGAGAGCTACCTGGACGAGGTCATCCGCCCGCGCCTCGCCCCGTTGACGGGCGAGGTCGTGGCACCGGAGGCCCTGGAGACCTATCTCGGTGGACTGCGTGCGGCCCTGCTGACGACAGGCAGCCTCCCGGCGACGAGCGGCTGCCTGCTGGTCAACACCGCCGCCGCCCCCATCGGCACCGACGACGCGGTCGCCCGGGTCGTGGCGTCCTATCGCGCGGAGCTCCGCGCAGCGTTCGCCCGCGGCATCCGGGCCGCTCTCCCCGAGCTGGCGGGAACGGAGGTCGACACCCTGGCGGACGCCTGTACGGGTCTGGTGGTCTCCGCCTTCGCCCTCGTGCGCGTGGCCCCCGACGCGGCGGCGAGCGCGATCGATGCGGCGCTCGCCCTCCTCGCCGACCGGCGACGCCGCGGCTGAGGGCGCACCGAGACGACGAACGCCCGGGAGGTGATCCCTCCCGGGCGTTCGAGGCCGACGTCAGGGGACGATGACGGCGCGTCCGCGGATGCTGTTCGACGCGAGGTCTTCGTACGCCTTCGGGCCGTCGTCGAGCGTGTAGCTCTCGGTCTGGACGTGGATCTTGCCGACGCGGGCGAGGTCCAGCACCTCGATCAGCTCGGCGCGCGAGCCCCAGTAGGGGATGCGCACGGCCGCGTCATAGGCGATCGAGCCGAAGCCGAGGGTCATGCTGCCTCCGCCGATGCCCACGATCGTGATGTCGGCCTCGAGTGCGGCCACGCTCTGCGCCAGGGCGATCGTCGGGTTCGCGCCGACGAAGTCGAACACCGCATTCGCGCCGAGACCGCCGGTGAGCTCGCGGATCTTCTCGGCCGCCGATGCGTCGCTGATCAGCACGTGATCCGCGCCGACTTCGGTGGCGAGCTTCAGCTTCTCGTCGTTCACGTCCAGCGCGATGACCGTGGCACCCGAGATGGCCTTGAGGATCTGGATGCCGACGTGGCCGAGCCCGCCGGTGCCGATCACGACCGCGACCGTGCCGGCGCCGAGCTTCGGAAGCGAGTTCTTGATCGCGTGGTACGGGGTGAGGCCCGCGTCGGTCAGCGAGACGTTCTGCACGGGGTCGAGGTCCCCGAGCGGCACGAGGTGGCGCGCATCGTCGACGATCATGTACTCCGCCATCGAGCCCTGGCTGCCCAGGCCCGGAGGACGGATGCCCTCGGCCGCGGCGTTCGTGCAGTAGTTCTCCTTGCCCATCGAACAGTTGTGGCAGCGGCCACAGCCCCACGGCCCGTAGACGGCCACGGCGTCCCCGACCTTCAGCGTCGAGTCGACACCCTCGCCGATCTCATGCACGATGCCGGCGCCTTCGTGCCCGAGCGTCAGCGGGAGCGGGTAGCCCTGCTCGTGGTAGTCCTTCTCGGGGAGCCCCATGACGTAGTCGTCGGAGTGGCAGACACCACCCGCGGTGATCTTGAGCAGGACCTGACCGGGGCCGGGCTGCGGAATCGGGATGTCGACCACCACGGGGGGCTTGCCGATCTCGACGTAGCGGAGAGCTTTCATGAGCATCTTCTTCCTGGCGTTCGAGAGGTCTGCCGCGCGGTGCGGAGGCGGGGGCTCTCGAAACCGTCCCCTCCAGTATCCGCCCGATTCATCGTGATGAAACCGTTGCATTCGTTACCTCGCCGTTATACAGTGATCGCACGGTGAATGTTTGCTGTGGCATCCACCGCATGTGATTGCAGGACACTCTTGGTGCAAGGGACAAGGGCCGGTCGGGAGCCTCTCCGACCGGCCCTTTACTGCGCCCGGTACTCTGTGAGGATGACCGATCGGAAGCTCGCGCTGGAGGCCTGGGAAAGCCTCTTCCGCGCGCAGCACGAACTGTTCACCGAGATGGCGGCGGACTTCGACACCGGCGATATCACCCAGGCCGAGTACGACGTACTGCTCACGGTGACGCGCTCGCCGGAGATGACAGCGCGGCTGCGCGACATCACCGCCAACATGCTCATCAGCCAGCCGAGCGTCTCCCGCCTCGTCGACCGGATGGTGACCCGGGGGCTGGTCGCGAAATGCGCCGACCCGGACGACGGCCGCGGCGCCCTGATCCGCGCGACGGACGAGGGTGCCCGGGCGTTCCGTGCGCTCGCCACGGTGCACGGCCGGTCGATCGCCGACCGGATGTCACGCCTCGACGACGAGGAGCTGCGCCTGCTGCGCGACCTCGCGGAGAAGCTCCGCACCCGCTGACCGCTCCCGTTCTCCACAGTCGCCGCGGTCGGTGGCGTCTCCACCGACGACGGGATCATGACGGCCGCGACGGTGGCGGGCGTCGCTTTTCTGGCAGGGTGGGTTGCGCACGCCCACATCGACCGTGGGCATATCGGACCGCCCCCTCGGGGGGAACCAGGGAGGTCATCCATGGAGATCGCCGGAATCATCGGCATCCTCACCATCGTCGGGATCGCGGTCGTCGCCGCGATCGTCGTCCTGCTGATCCTGCTGCTGTTCGCGCGCAGCTGGATCAAGGTCGCTCGTGCCGACGAAGCGCTCGTCATCTCCGGACGCAAGCAGAAGGTGCAGCGTGCCGTCATCGGCGCCGACGGCACCAGCAGCTCGGAGATGTCGGAATCGCCCGTCACGGTCATCGTGAACGGGAAGTCGCTCGTCAACCCGATCACCCAGCGCCACGAGATCATCTCCCTCCGGTCGCGGCAGGTGTCGCTCAACGCCGAGGCGCAGTCGCTCGACAACGTGACCCTCAACGTCGACGGCGTCGCGATCGTGAAGATCGGCTCCGACCCGCTGCTGGTGCGCCGGGCCGCCGAGCGCTTCGCCTCCCAGGACAAGGCCATCGAGCAGTTCACCACCGAGCAGCTCGAGGGAGCCCTGCGCGGCATCGTCGCGACGCTCTCCGTCGTGGAGCTCATGCGGGAGCGCAAGAAGTTCTCCGACCAGATCGCCGCCGATGTCTCCCAGGAGCTCGCCGAGCAGGGCCTCATCCTCGACTCCTTCCAGATCAAGGGCATCACCGACAAGGTCGGCTACATCCAGTCCCTCGGCGCCCCGGAGATCCAGGCGAAGCGTCAGGCCGCGGAGATCTCGCAGACCAACGCCGACCGCGCGATCAACCAGAAGAACATCGCCAACCAGGAGGCGAACCTCGTCGAGCAGACCGCGCTCGACACGAACACCGCCAACGCCAACGCCGGCATCGGCCGCGCACGTGCCGAGGCGGAGCAGGCCGAGCAGCTCGCCCGCGCCCAGGCCGAGCAGGCCGTGCTGCAGCAGCAGGCCGAGAACAAGCAGGCGCAGCTCGACGCCGACGTCAAGCGCGTCGCGGACGCGCAGCGGTACGAGGCGGAGACCCGCGCCCAGGCCGAGCTCTACACGCGCGAGCGCGCGGCCGAGGCGGCGGCGATCGAGCAGGTCAAGCAGGCCGAGGCGCGCACGCGCATCGCCGAGCAGCAGGCGCAGGCCGACAAGGCGCGCGCCGACGGTGAGGCGGCGGCCGCGATCGCGAAGGCCACCGGTGACGCCGACGCGCTGCGCGCCCAGGCCGAGGCGGAGTCCGAAGCCCGTCGCCTGCGCGCCAACGCCGAGGCCGAGGCGATCCGCGCCGAGGGTGAGGCCCGAGCAGCCGCGGTCGAGGCCGAGGCCAAGGCCATCGCCTCCAACCAGGACGCGTTCCTCTCGCAGCGCGTGCTGGAAGTGCTGCCGTCGATCATGTCGGAGTTCGCCAAGGGCTACGCCGCGATCGGCAGCGTCTCGATCGTCGGGGGGTCCGCCGAGGACGGCGCGTCGAATGTCGTCGGCGCCGACAGCGCGAAGGCGATGCGCTCGGTGTTCGACAGCGTGCACTCCGCGACCGGCCTCGACCTCGCCGGCATCATCCAGGGGCAGGCCGTCGGCCGCGGTTTCGGAGCGGGCGTCGCCGAGGCGTCGGCTCCCGCGCCCACCCCCCGCGTCTCGACGCCGACCACCCCGCCGCCGCCCGCTCCCGCGGCTCCCGCGGCTCCCGCGGCGGAGTAGTCGACACCCCACAGCGGATGCCGCGACCGACACGGCCGCGGCATCCGCTGTCTCACGACCGGGCAGACTGGACGGATGACGCGCGCCGCCTTCGACCTCGCCACCATCGGCGCCGGTCTGTCTTTCGCGGGCGCGCTCGACGAGCTCTCCGCAGCCCTCGACGTGAGCGGATCCGTGGTCGTGACCGCGCCGCCCGGCACGGGCAAGACGACTCTCGTGCCACCGCTTCTCGCCTCACGAAGCACCGGTCGCGTGATCGTCACCCAGCCGCGCCGAGTCGCCGCGCGCGCCGCCGCGCGTCGCTTGGCGTACCTCGACGGCTCCCCGCTCGGCTCCCGGGTGGGCTTCACCGTCCGCGGCGAGCGCACCGCCGGGCCCGACACCAGGGTCGAGTTCGTCACGGCCGGAGTCCTGCTGAGACGGATGCTCGACGACCCGGGACTCGACGGCGTCAGTGCGGTCATCATCGACGAGGTGCACGAACGGGCCCTCGAGACCGATCTCCTCATCGGCCTGCTCTCCGAAGTGCGCGAGCTGCGGGACGACCTCGTCGTCATCGCGATGTCCGCCACCCTCGACGCCGACCGGATCGCCGCGGTCATCGGCACCGAGGAGACTCCTGCGCCGATCGTCGACCACGATGTCCCGGCGTTCCCCCTCACCGAACGCTGGGCACCGAGTCCCCTGCCCCGCCTCGACGAGCGGGGCGTCACCCGGGGATTCCTCGACCACGTCGCCGGCGTCACCGCATCCGCAGCCGCCGAGCTGGTCCGTGCGGACCCCGAAGCCGACGTGCTGGTCTTCGCCCCCGGGGCCCGCGAGGTGTCGGAGATCGCCCGACGCGTCCGCTCGCTGAACGGCGTCTTCGACGTGCGGGAGCTGCACGGCCAGATCTCCCCCGCCGAGCAGGACGCCGTGATCCGCGGTCGGGCGCCGCAAGAGCCTCCCCGCATCATCGTCACCACCTCCCTCGCCGAGTCGTCTCTCACGGTGCCAGGGGTGCGATTGGTCGTGGACAGCTGTCTGGCACGGCAGCCGCAGCGCGACGCCGCCCGCGGGATGACCGGTCTGGTCACCACCGCCGCCTCCCGTTCCTCCTGTGTGCAGCGTGCCGGGCGCGCGACCCGCCAGGGCCCCGGCACCGTCGTCCGCTGCGTCGACGAGCGCACGTACGCTGCGGCTCCCGCGCGTCCATCCCCGGAGATCGCCACGGCCGACCTCACCGACGCCGCCCTCCTCCTCGCGTGCTGGGGTGCGCCCGGCGGTGCGGGGCTGCGCATGATCGAACCGCTGCGAGCCGACCGCCTCGCCGAGGCCGTCGCCGTGCTCCGCGCTCTCGGGGCGATCGACGACGACGGTCGAGCGACGGAAGAAGGCCGCGCGCTGGCACGCATCCCCACGGATCCGCGGCTGGCCAGAGCGCTGCGGGACGGCAGTCCCGTGGTGGGGAGCCGGCTCGCGGCCGAGGTCGTGGCTCTTCTCGGCGGGGACCAGCGGGTCCCGGATGCCGACGTCGCCCACGCTCTCGTCGCGTTGCGCGGAGGGGGGACGGCCGAGGCCCGGCGGTGGCGCGAGGACGCGCGCCGTCTGGAACGCCTGGTCGCTCCGGCACCGGACACCCGCGCCGGTCTCGACGGCGTCGGTCTCCTCATCGCGCTGGCCTTCCCCGAGCGCGTCGCGCACCGCGTCGAACGCACCGGGTCGGGAGCGACCTTCCTGTTGGCGTCCGGCAGCCGGGCCGGTGTCAGCGGCCCTCTGGCCGCGTCGGAATGGCTCGCCGTGGCCGACGTGGCCCGAGCCTCGTCCCGGGCGGCAGCCGGCTCCGGTGCGGTCATCCGCTCCGCAGCGGTACTCACCGAGGAGCAGATGGAGCGGGCGTCGGGCCCTCTGATGACCGACCGTGTCGAGGCCGAGTTCGTCGGAGGTCGGGTGCAGGCCCGCCGCGAACGCCGGATCGGTGCGATCCTGCGGTCATCGGTGCCGGTGCGCGCCGCGGCCTCGGAAGGCCGGGACGCCGTGGGCCGAGCACTCCGACGCGACGGCCTCGGCATGTTCACGTGGCCCGATGGTGCGGACGCCCTGCGCCGCCGACTCGCACTGCTGCGACGCGAGCTCGGCGATCCCTGGCCCGATGTGTCGGACGCCGGTCTGCTCGCATCGCTCGACGCCTGGCTGGCACCGGAGCTCGACGCGCTGGCATCCGGCACCCCCGTCGGCCGGCTGGACCTCACGTCCGCCCTTCGCCGTCTGCTGCCCTGGCCCGAAGCCGTGCACCTGGATGCGCTCGCCCCGGAACGGCTCGAGGTGCCCAGCGGCTCCCGCGTGCGCATCACCTACCCGGAACCCGACGGGGATCCGACCGCACGCCCGGTCGTCGCGGTGAAGCTGCAGGAATGCTTCGGGTGGGCGGAGACTCCCCGGCTGGTGGACGGCCGCGTCCCCGTGCTCTTCCATCTGCTGTCCCCGGCGGGGCGGCCGCTCGCCGTCACCGACGACCTCGCCTCGTTCTGGTCCGGCCCCTATGCCCAGGTGCGCGCCGAGATGCGCGGCCGCTATCCCCGGCACCCCTGGCCGGAAGATCCCTGGGCCGCGGCGCCGACCAAGCACACCAAGAACCGCGCCGCTCGCTGACCCGCGCTCCCGGATCGCTGCTCAGCGCGTGCGCCGCCGCAGCGTGAGGGCGGCGAGCACCAGAGCGCCGACGGCGAAGGCCACGACGATGAGCAGCGGGCCGAACACGTCCCCGCCCTCGTCTCCCGCCGCGACCGCGTTGATCGTGTCGATCGCGTAGCTGAGCGGCAGCCAGTCGGAGATGGCGTACAGCACGTCGGGCATCTGGTCCCGCGGCATGAACAGACCGCCGAGGATGATCTGCGGGAACACCAGCAACGGCATGAACTGCACCGCCTGGAACTCGGTCTGGGCGAACGCACTCGCCAGGAGCCCCAGCGCCGTGCCGAGCAGGGCGTCGACCACCGCGACGAGACCCAGCTGCCACAGCGGTCCGTCCACGTCGAGCCCGCACACCCCGACCGCGAACGAGACCGTGATCACCGCCTGCAGCACCGCCATCAGCCCGAACGCGAGCGCGTACCCGAGGATGAAGTCGGCCTTCTCGAGCGGCGTGGTCATCAGCCGTTCGAGCGTGCCGGAACGGCGTTCGCGCAAGGTGGTGATCGACGTGATGAGGAACATCACGATGAACGGGAACAGCGCCAGGATCGCACCACCGAACTGATCGAACACACCGTCCTGCTCGCTGAACAGCCAGGCGAAGAGACCGACGAGCAGGCTCGGGGCGATGAGCATCAGGGCGATGGACCGCGGGTCGTGCCGCAGTTGCGTGAGCACACGGCCGGCGGTCGCGAACAGCCGGCGGCCGTTCATGTCCCATCCTCCTCCCGGCGTTCCTGCGCTTCTCGGCGTGCGCGCCGGGAGGACGCGGCGCCGGCGGCCCTGTCCCGTTCGATGAGCGCCAGGAACGCGGCCTCGGCGTCGGTCGTGCCGGTGTCGGCGAGCAGGGACGACGGCGTGGTGTCGGCGATGATCCTCCCCTCCCGCATCAGCAGCAGCCGATCGCAGCGCACCGCCTCGTCCATCACGTGGCTCGAGACGATGAGTGTGACGCCCCGGTCGGCCAGCCGGCGGAACAGGGTCCAGAGCTCCGCGCGCAGCACGGGGTCGAGGCCGACGGTCGGCTCATCCAGCACGATGAGCTCGGGCGCGCCGATCAACGCGACCGCCAGCGAGACCCGCGTCGCCTGGCCGCCGCTCAGCGCATCGACGAGCTGCGCCGCCTGCGCGCCGAGACCGACCTCCTGGATGACCCGGTCGACATCACCCTTCGGCGCTTTCAGGAGCGACGCGAAGTAGGCGAGATTCTGCCGCACGCTGAGATCGCCGTAGACCGAGGCGCCCTGCGTGCCGTACGCGACACGATGCCGCAGCCGGCGGGACCCGCCCGGCTCACCGAGAACGGTCACGTCGCCGGAGGCGATCCGCTGCACACCGACGATCGACCGCATGAGCGTGGTCTTGCCGCACCCCGAGGGGCCGAGGAGACCCGTGATCTGGCCGCGGGGCACGGCGAGGTCGATGCCGTCGAACACGGACACGGCCCCACGCCGCACGCGGAGCTGCGTGATCTCGACGGCCGCATTATTCATCATGCGATGAATAATGCGCCTCCCCTCATCGGGCGTCAACGGCTCTCGCCGCGGGGAGCGTCAGTCGAAGAGGTAGCGCTGGACGGTGGGGCCGACGCGGCGGACGAGCTCGTCGACGGAGGCGCCGGCGAGCGCGGGAAGCTGCAGGACGTAGCGGCCGATGAGCATGCCGGCCATCTGCGACGCGACGAGTGCGGCGCGGAGGTCGGCGTCCTGCACATCGAGGCGGCGCGCCACACGGGAGAGCAGTTCGCGGGAGAGGAACCCGGCGAGCAGGGGCGTCGTCAGTCTGCTCCCGATCGCCGTGCGCAGGAGGAGCACGCCGCGGCGGCGCACGTCGGGCTTCTCGAAGGCGTCGAGCACATAGCGCACGAGCCGCGCCCCCGCCTCGGCCTTCGGCCCCTCGAGGATCTCCGGGACGTCGAGGTCGGGGCGCAACGGGATCCCGGCGGCCTCGGCGAACAGGTCGGCCTTGGTGCCGAAGTAGTGGTGGACGAGCGCGGAGTCGACCCCGGCGCGGGCGGCGATCGATCGCACGGTCGCGCCGTCGTACCCCTGCGCCCCGAACTCGTCGACGGCGGCGGACACGATGCGCTCGCGGGAGTCGGTGCCGCCGCGCGGGCGCCCGCGTCGTCTCGGCGCCTTCTGCTCGGTCATGCCCGTCAGCCTACGGCTCCGCGGATCCTCGCTCACCGAGCAGATGCCGAAGATACCGCTGCGGCTGCCCGAGGAACGAGCGCCAGTGATTCACGATCTCGAGGTCCTCCCAGGCGGCCGGGCGGATCCCCCACTCCCCGACCTCCAGGATGGCGGCGCCAGGAAGCGCCGCGAGCACCGGGGAGTGCGTGGCGCACAGCACCTGGCCGCCCTCGTCGGCGATGCGCTGCAGCACCGCGATCAGCGTGAGAGTCGAATGGAACGACAGCGCGGCCTCCGGCTCGTCCAGGCAGTAGAACCCCGGATCATCGAAGCGGCTGTCGAGCAGGGCGAGGAACGACTCCCCATGGCTCATCTCGTGGAAGGGCACGTCGCCGCGCAGGGAGGGGTTCTCCTCGAGATACGTGTAGAACGAGTGCATCGTCTCCGCCCGCAGGAAGAACCCCCAGCGGTGCGCCCCGACGCCACGCTGGAGGCGCAGCCAGTCCGACAGCGGCGACTCGCTCGGGCGCGTCCGGTGGTGCGCCTGGCGGGATCCGCCTTCCGGGGAGAGACCGTACGCGATCGCGACGCCCTCGACGAGGGTGGACTTCCCGCTGCCGTTCTCGCCGACGAGGAAGGTCACTCCTGGTCCCAGATCCAGTCCCTCGCGCAGCACCTGGGCGACCGCGGGGATGTTCGTCGGCCACGTCCCGTCCGGGATCGGCGCCTCCTCGTTCGGCCGCACCGCGACGACCGGCTGCTGCCGCATGCGCCTCTCCCTCCTCCGTCGGCCCGCCCCTCTGTGTGCCTGCCACCCCTCTCCGTACGCACGCAGCGGGCCGGGGCGCGCGAAAGGGGGGTCGGCGAGGTCAGCACTCGATGACGTTCACCGCCAGACCGCCCTCGCTGGTCTCCTTGTACTTCGTCGACATGTCGAGCCCCGTCTGGCGCATCGTCTCGACGACGGCATCGAGCGACACGTAGTGGCTGCCGTCGCCCCGGAGCGCCAGACGGGCGGCGGTGACGGCGGTCGAGGCGGCGATCGCGTTGCGCTCGATGCACGGGATCTGCACGAGTCCCCCGATCGGGTCGCACGTGAGGCCGAGGTGGTGCTCCATCGCGATCTCCGCGGCGTTCTCGATCTGCCGGTTCGTGCCGCCCATCACCGCGGTGAGCCCGCCCGCGGCCATCGCGCACGCGGAGCCGACCTCGGCCTGACACCCGCCTTCGGCGCCGGAGATCGAGGCGTTGGCCTTGAACAGCGAACCGAGCGCGGTGGCCGTCAACAGGAACCTGCGGATGCCCCGGCGGCGGTTCGCCTCGGCGATCTCCTCATCCGCCCCGTCGAGCGCGGGAGGGGACGGCGGGGCGCCGTCGAACCCGAGCAGCGCACTGCCGACGAGCTCCCCGTACGGCGTCACCGCGTTCCCGGCGCCGAGTCCCGAGTCGGCGAGGAAGCGCCACCAGTACATCGCCACCGCCGGGAGGATGCCCGCCGCGCCGTTGGTCGGGGCCGTCACGACGCGACCGCCCGCCGCGTTCTCCTCGTTCACGGCGAGTGCGAACGCGCCGAGCCACTCGCCGGGCAGCTCGCGGTGCCCGTCGGCTTCGACCGCCTCGAGCTGCGCGCGGATCGTGCCGGCGCGGCGCTTGACCTGGAGCATGCCCGGGAGGACGCCGTCGGCGTGCAGACCGGCGTCCACGCAACCCGACATCGCATCCCAGATCGCGTCGAGGCCGGCGGCGACCTCCTCCTCGCTCCGCAGCGCGGTCTCGTTGCGGCGGGCGACCTCGGCGATGGACAGTCCGAGGTCATCGCACACCGCGAGGAGCGAGGCGGCATCGGCGTAGGGATGCGGGAAGGCGCCGGTCGCGAGGTGCGCCTCCTCCCCCTCGCGCCGGATGAAACCGCCGCCGATCGAGTAGTACGTCTGCTCGAACAGGGTGGTCCCGTCGCCGTCGCGGGCGATGAGCGTCATGGCGTTCGGGTGTCCGGGGAGTCGCGTCCGAGGCGCGAACACGATGTCGTCCTTCCGGAACGGCACCGCATGGGCGCCGTCGATCCGCAGCGGCTCCCCCTCGGGGTAGGCGGACCACGCCGCGCGGACGTCCGCCGGGTCGCACGTCTCGGGCGCGAGACCGCGGAGCCCCGCGACCACCGCGTCCGGGGTGCCGTGGCCGATCCCGGTGGCGCCGAGCGAGCCGTACAGCGTGCACTCGACGCGGCCGACGCGGTCGAGCTCGCCGGAGGCGGAGAGCTGCCGCGCGAAGTCGAGCGCGGCGCGCATCGGTCCGACGGTGTGCGAGCTGGACGGGCCGACGCCGATGGAGAAGAGGTCGAAGGCCGAGACGTACGCAGTCACCCCTCCAGGCTACGCCGAGTTCGGGATTCCGGTTCACCGCGATTAACCGCGCGGCTGGCGGGTCCGCGTCAAGGCCCTTCATCTCCCGGAGAGGCGGAGGCAGGCTGAGGGGACGACATCGCAGAAAGGGACGATCATGACCGACAGCACTCCCGAACCGACCGCGAACGACGAGCTCTCGCCCGAGGCGCAGACTCCCACCCCGACCCCGGCCTCCGACACCACGGAGGGTGAGGCGACGACGCCGGCGCAGGCGGACTCCCCCGAGGACGCGGACCCTGCCGAGGTGCCGAGCACCGAGGAGCTGGAAGAGCCCAGCACCGAGAAGTCCCCCGGCGAGGAGCCGAAGGCCCCGAAGCGCGACGACCCCGAGCCTGACCACGAGGCGGTCGGCCTCGGCGTCGACTGACCCCATCCGCGAGACCCCGCTTTCGCGGGGGGGCCCCCCCCCCCCCCCGGGGGGGGGGGGGGGGGGGGCCGCGCCAGCGGGGGGTGGGGGCCACGACAAGCCGGGCGTGGCGGGGGGGTG